>CACJNS010000015.1 GCA_902594855.1 uncultured SAR86 cluster bacterium | reverse complement strand
TCAAGTTGATTTTCTACCGATTTTCGATCAGAACCTAGATGACTTAAGAGGAATGCTTGATCTATATGGAATAACAAACTTTCTATCTCAGGATCATAAAGATTTAGATAATTTGGTTGAAGCGTCAGATGATGCTTATTTCATTCCCGAAAATACTTCATTGAGTCAGCAATTATTTAATTTTCAAAAAGAGAGAAAAAGAGTTGGAATTGTTATAGATGAATATGGCTCTGTGAAAGGTTTACTATCTCTAGAAGATATTTTGGGTGAAATTGTTGGGGAATTAGCCAAAAATAACGATGATTCTAAGTTTGAAATAATGGAACAAAGAGATGGGTCTTTTTTAATTGATGCAAGTGTTCCAATTAGGGAGATTAACAGGAAGTTACAATGTGATTTACCTCTTAATGGACCAAGAACTCTTAATGGACTTATTCTGGAGCAGATAGAAACTATCCCCGAAGCCAATGTAAGTATCACTATTCAAAATGTCATTATTGAAACCGTTCTCGTCAGAAATAATATGATAAAAATAGCTAGACTATTTAAATCAACTGAAGAGGAAGACTCAGAAGACTAGATATAGAAAACCAAGCCTGAGAAAACTACAGTTAAAACGAGGCTTGAAGTAATCACTCCTCTTACCGATGCAATCACAGGATACATCTTTCCATATATTGCATTTAACTCAATTAAAGCAATCACGGCACAAATAATTAAAAAATCAAGGCCAAGATATCCAGGATCTGTTCCTGTTGCAGGCGTTCCCATAAAGTAAGATTTAACAGGACTATGAGCTGAAGAAATCATGAAATACAACATAGGTAGTGAAAATAAAGTGTTTGTTCTAGAAGCTAAGCCCGCTTTTGCCCCAGCAGCAACCGCATCACCCTCTTTGAGACCAATGACAATCTTTTGATTTCTCCAAATAATGCCCCACACATTAAGCATCATTAAAGTTCCCATTATTGAACCAAGAACAATCTCTGTTGTAGCTAAAACTTGAAGATAATATAAGAGGATCACTCCGGTTACAAAAGTAAAGAAGGCAGCCCATCTAAACCACCATAAGGCATTAGGTGCTAATTTTTTCATAACGTCAGACTTGGCATCAGGATCAGCAACCTTTACATATTCTGTTTGAACAAAATTAAAATAATAAAGTAGACCTATCCAAGCAATTCCAAAAAGGACATGTCCCCATCTAACTAAAACGCTATAAATAAATGTTTCTTCCATCTGTGTGCCTCCTGTAAAACTTATTATAAAACGAATCTTCTATTTTCAAAAAAAAAGGGGCATACCATGAGCCCCTTTTTTTTAAAAGCTTAAGGATTACATCATTCCATCCATTCCGCCCATTCCTGGAGGCATGCCTGCTGGCATGGCTGGTGTCTCTTGTGGAATTTCTGAAATCATTGCTTCAGTTGTAATCATCAAACCAGCTACAGATCCTGCAGCTTGTAAAGCGGTCCTAGTAACTTTTGCAGGATCTAGAATCCCCATTGCAATCATGTCGCCAAAATCGCCAGAAGCAGCATTAAATCCATAATTACCTTCTTCAGATTTTATTTTATCAACGATGACTGAGGATTCCTCACCAGCATTTGAAACTATCTGCCTTATGGGAGCTTCCATGGCTTTAAGAGCAATAGAAATGCCAATGTTTTGATCTTCATTATCACCTTTCAATTTAGCGCATCCTTGTAGAGCTCTTATCAATGCAACTCCACCTCCTGGAACTACTCCTTCTTCAACTGCAGCTCTAGTGGAATGAAGAGCGTCCTCAACTCTCGCTTTCTTCTCTTTCATTTCCATTTCAGAGCCAGCACCAACTTTTATAACAGCGACACCACCAGCAAGTTTTGCAACTCTTTCTTGAAGTTTTTCTCTATCATAATCAGATGTAGTTTCCTCTATTTGTGCTCTTATTTGGTTTACTCTTCCAGAAATATTATCTTGCGAACCTGCTCCATCAATTACAGTAGTATTCTCTTTTGATAGAACAACCTTTTTAGCGGTACCTAGAGACTCAAGAGTAGCATTCTCTAATTCAAGACCTACTTCTTCAGATATCACTGTTCCTCCGGTAAGAATAGCTATATCTTCTAGCATAGCTTTTCTTCTGTCCCCAAAACCTGGAGCCTTACACGCAGCCACTTTAACCACACCTCTCATGTTATTAACAACTAATGTTGCTAAAGCTTCGCCTTCAATGTCTTCAGCAATAACGAGAAGAGATCTACCTGCTTTTGCAACGCCT
>CACJNS010000014.1 GCA_902594855.1 uncultured SAR86 cluster bacterium | reverse complement strand
CAATGCATTTAGTCGTCAGATATCAGGAATTGTTATCTAAAAACTCTGAGCTAAGCCAAAAGGAGATAGTGTTAATGGCTTCGACACAAATGTTTGTGCCATGTCTTTATACTGCTCTGACAACAATAGTCGCATTTCTCTCATTGATTGTCAGCGATATAAAACCTATTACGGATTTTGGTTTATTGATGGCTACCAGTATTGTCATCGCTTTTTTGGTGACTTTTTCCTTTTTTCCCGCAGTTATTTCTAAGTTGCCTAAAAAAGAGAAAGATTTTGTAGAAGATCAGTCCTCTGGAATTACATTATTTATATTCAACATCTTTAAGAATTCCAGAATTATAATTGTTTTCTTTTCTTTAATAGTTTTTGGATTATCTGTTCTTGGAATATCCATGCTATCTGTTGAGAACAAATTCATAGACTACTTCAAGTCGGATACAGAAATATATAAAGGACTGTCTTTAATTGATGAGAAACTGGGAGGAACAGCACCCCTTGATTTAGTAATAAACGCTCCAATAACAGAGCAGATTGAGGATGACTTTGAAGATTTTGATGATCCTTTTGGTATGGATGACTCTAACAGCGGGTATTGGTTTACAAGTCAAAATTTAGATAGGTTAGAAGAAATTCATGACTATTTGGAATCAAGAACTGAAATAGGAAAAGTTTTATCTGTATCAAGTGGAATAAAACTTGCTGAAATAGCTAACGGAAAAAAACTTAATGATCTTGAATTAGCATTCATGAGAGAGCTGTTACCAGAGGATATTAAAGAAAGTTTACTTAATTCGTATATCTCTGATGATGATAATCAAGTAAGGCTTCAAGCAAGAGTGAAAGAATCTCTAGATGGATTGAACAGAAAGAATCTCATCGATGAAATAAATTATGATTTAGAAAATAAATTTGGTCTTGATAATCAACAGTTTAGACTTACAGGAATATCAGTTATTTATAATAATTTACTTCAGAGTCTTTTTTCATCTTTGATTGGCAGCGTGGGAATAGTTTTTATCGCAATCTTTGTTATGTTTTTATTTCTTTTTAGGTCTGTTAGCCTAGCTTTGATTGGCATGGTTCCTAATTTTCTTGCAGCTGGTTTTGTCATGGGTTCCATAGGGTTTTCTGGCGTTCCATTGGATATTATGACCGTTACCGTTGCTGCGATCAGCATCGGGATTGGTGTTGATAATACGATTCATTACTTGCATAGGTTTAAAAGAGAATTTGACATATCAAAAGACTACGAAGAATGCCTCAAGAATAGTCACACAACCATAGGAAGAGCGATGTTTTATACATCATCTACAATAGTAATTGGATTTTTAATCTTGTTGTCGTCAAATTTTAATCCTTCTGTATTCTTTGGAATTTTCACTTCATTAGCTATGATCATGGCAATCTTAGGTTCGTTGCTTTTATTGCCAACTCTTTTATATTATCTAAAACCATTAAAGTAATTATGAGCACATTAAAAGGAACAAAAATTATTGAAATCGCTGGAATTGGTCCTGCTCCCTTTGCAGGAATGTTGTTAGCTGATATGGGAGCTGAGGTAATTTTAGTAGACCGTAAACAAAATTATGGCAAAGGTTCTAAATTTGAAGTATCCGGTCGAGGAAAAAAATCCATAGCTTTAGATTTAAAGTCCGAAAAAGGAATAGAGCTTGTTTTAAAGTTAGTAGAATCTGCCGATGCCTTGATAGAAGGATTTAGACCAGGGGTGATGGAAAGATTAGGCTTAGGTCCAGAAATTTGTTTGCAAAAAAATGAAAATCTAATATTTGGCAGAATGACAGGCTGGGGTCAAACAGGCCCCTTAGCAAACGCAGCCGGACACGATATCAATTACATTTCGCTTGCTGGAGCTCTCGGCTCTACAGGAAGGAATGGGCAACCTCCTGCTCCTCCTTTAAATCTAATTGGAGACTTTGGAGGAGGTGGAATGTTATTAGCTCTTGGAATATGTGCTGCATTAGTTAACGTCAAAAATGGTGGGAAAGGACAAGTTATAGATGCCGCAATGACTGAAGGTACTGCTCAGTTAATGTCTATGATTTATGGAATGAAAGCATCTGGATTTTGGACTGATCAACAGCAAAGCAATCTTCTTGATGGAGCGACACATTTTTATGATAGCTATGAATGCAAAGACGGCAAATTTGTTTCACTCGGATCAATTGAACCTCAATTTTACTCAATCCTTTTAGATAAGATGGAATTAGATAGCAATGAATTCTCAGAGCAAATGAATAGAGAGAAATGGAATGAATATAAAGCTAAATTTAAAAAAGTTTTTCTTTCTAAAACTCGCGATGAATGGTGTGAAATCATGGAAGGGACAGACATTTGTTTTGCCCCCGTGCTTTCTATGGATGAAGCAATCAATCATCCCCACAACAAGGAAAGAAATGCTTTCAGCACTATAGATGAAGTTATCCAACCTTCACCAGCTCCTTTATTTTCAGAAACGCCCTCTAAAATCAAGCACCTTCAGAATCCTATTGGGGAAGATACAAAAGAAATATTAGATTCAATAGGATGGACTGAGCAAATAGATGACCTTATATCAACAAACGTTATCGGTGGAGATTGAAAAAATTTAAAGAGTTTTCGTAAGAAGAATTAATAATACATTCTGTTGTCTCATTTCTTAATGTTGCTACTTCCTCTGCAACATCAATCAAAAATTTTGGTTCATTCCGCCTTATTTTTTTCCTTGGGCTTAAATAAGGAGAGTCAGTTTCAATCAGAAGCTTATCCTCTGGAATTTGGTCAATACATTTTCTTAACTCTTTACCTCTTTTGAGATCGCAAACCCACCCTGTAATTCCAATATAAAAATCTCTTTTTAAATAGTCTTCTAATTCAGATAAGTTCCCAGTAAAGCAATGAACAATTAATTTTTGATTAAATTTATGATTATCCAGAACGCTTAAGAATTCTTCATGCGCATCTCTTTGATGAAGAAACAGTGGTTTACTTATTGAACTAGCTAAACTTAATTGAGACTCAAAGCATAAAATTTGCTCCTCTTTAGATGAAAAATTACGATTAAAATCAAGACCCATCTCACCAAGACATATTGCTTTGGGATCGTTTAAATAGAATGACATATCTTTTAAAAATTCAATTTTAAAATCTTTTGCATTGTGTGGATGAAAGCCAACGGAATAGTAGAGGTTTTTATATTTCTCGGAAATTTTCTTTGCATTTTTAACATCATCTAGATTGGAAGATGTAATGCAAATCTTTTCTACACCAGCTGTGAGGGAGTCATTAAGAACGACATCAAGGTCTTTTGAAAAATGACTGCTTGTTAAATTTGCTCCAATGTCAAACATAATCAATTTTAACTTTATTAATTAGCTCATACCTTTAATATAAAAACATGAATTCTAAAGAATTATTTGTGATAGACACAACCGTAATTAAGAAATCAGATAATTTATTCACAGCAGAAGTTTCTGATAATTGGAGCATTGGTAACACATCAAATGGAGGTTATTCAATGACTCTTGCGGCTAAAGCTATGTCGGAATTCTTAGAACATAAAGATCCTTTGAGTATATCTGCACATTATCTTGATAGAGTTGATTTTGGAGCTACAGAACTTCATGTAACTCATCTCAGTAGCAGCAAGAGCTTATCTACAGCCAGAGTAGAATTGATTCAAAATAACAAAATAAAAATAATATTTGTTGGCACATTTACAGACTTTTCTTTTAAAAATGATATGAATATTTATGAAAGAGATGTTCCTAGCTTCCCTGATTATGAATCATGTGAGGTTATTCCATACAAAGAAGGATTTAACCCTAAGTTAGATAAAAATATTGAAAAAGCTTATTCTCAAGATTCTTTGTGGTGGAAAAAAGTTAAAGAAAATTCGACATCAACGTTGAATCTTTATATGTCTTGGCCTGAAAAGGATAATATTGACTTATTTGATTTAGTGCTGTTCTTAGATGCGACTACTCCGCCGATTTATAATAAACTAGGGACTGTTGGTTGGGTTCCAACCATATCTTTGGCTTCTCATGTAAGAGGTCTTCCTTCCGAAGGACCCCTTAAAGTAATAGCCAAGACTGAATTTGTTACGGGTGGCTTTATGGAAGAAGATAGAGAAATTTGGGATAGTTCAGGTAAGTTAGTTGGCCAGTCTAAACAAATGGCTAAACTAAGAATAAAAAAATAAGTCTCGAATTTTTTAGGATAGAGGCTACAAAAGGAATTTATTATGAAATTTGAAGGAACTAAATCTTATATCTCAACTGAAGATCTTAGTATGGCGGTAAATGCTGCAATTAACTTAGAAAGACCTTTGCTAATAAAAGGAGAACCGGGTACAGGTAAAACTATGCTTGCTCTTGAGGTAGCTGAATCACTGGGGTTACCCTTGTATGAATGGAATATTAAATCTACTACTAAAGCTCAACAAGGGTTATATGAATACGATGCAGTGACAAGATTAAGGGATTCTCAACTAGGAGATGAAAGGGTAAAAGATATCTCTAATTACATAGAGAAAGGAAAATTATGGGAAGCTTTCGTTTCAGAGGAAAGAGCAGTCTTACTCATAGATGAAATAGATAAAGCTGATATTGAGTTCCCAAATGACCTTTTGCAAGAAATAGACCGAATGGAATTTTATGTTTATGAGACAAAGGAAACAGTTAAAGCTATTCATAGACCAATTGTTATTATTACGAGTAACAACGAAAAAGAATTGCCGGATGCTTTCTTAAGGAGATGTTTCTTTCATTACATTTCTTTTCCTGATAGAGAAACCATGCAAGAGATTGTTAAAGTCCATCATCCGAAAATAAAACAAAAATTAGTTAAAGAAGCTTTGGATATTTTTTTTGATGTTAGGAAAGTTCCAGGGTTAAAAAAGAAACCGTCGACCTCTGAATTAGTTGATTGGTTAAAACTTCTGATGTCAGATGATCTTCCAGATGAAATACTAAAAAATAGAGATGCTACTAAAGCGATTCCACCTCTATACGGAGCATTAATTAAAAATGAACAGGACGTTCAATTACTTGAAAGACTTGCATTTATGGCAAGGAGAGAA
>CACJNS010000013.1 GCA_902594855.1 uncultured SAR86 cluster bacterium | reverse complement strand
TTGAATCTATTATCAATAATGATTTCATTGATGTTGTTATCGAGGTTATGGGCGGAATAGACGATGCATATAAAGTTGCAAAACAAGCTCTTGAATCTAAGAAAGACTTCATAACTGCTAACAAAGCGATGATGTCTATACATGGAGATGAGCTATTTAAATTAGCTGAAAAAAATAATTTATTCATTGGATTTGAGGCTTCTGTTGCAGGAGGAATTCCAATTATTAGGTCGCTTTCTTCAAAAGTAAGAATTGAAAATATTTCTTGGTTTGCAGGAATTCTTAACGGAACAAGCAACTATATACTATCTAAAATGGAATCAGACGGTATTGAGTTGGAGGAAGGTGTAAAGCAAGCCCAAGAACTGGGTTTCGCTGAAGCAGATCCAACATTAGATCTCAATGGGACTGATGCAGCGCAGAAAGGAAAAGTATTATCGTACCTCGCTTTCGGTTCAAAATTAGATAGTTCCATTGAATTAGACATTGAAGGAATAGATATAGTTGAGAGTATAGACTTCAAGTTTGCTCTGGAACTTGGGTATTCAATCAAACCTTTATCAATAGGATCTTATGAAAAAAATAGACTCATTTTGAAATCATTTCCTGCTTTAATTCAACAATCTTCAATACTATCTAAAGTAAATGAAGAGATGAATGCAATAGAGGTCTTTACTAAAGATTCAGGCTCTAATCTTTTTTATGGTCCGGGAGCCGGACCAAAACCTACTGCATCCTCAATATTATCTGATCTTTTTGACATAGCGCAGAATATTAAGGTTAATTACAGCAAATTCGGTCAAGGATTAATGGAGATTTCCAATAATACTTTCTCTTGTCAGAGATACTTAAGATTGGAAGTGAATGATAGCCCAGGAGTAATGGCCAAAATATCATCTTTTATAGCAAAGCAAAACTTAAGTATCGAGTCTGTGATTCAGAAGGAAGATCTTTCACAGGATGGTCTAATTCCTATAGTAATTGTCCTTAATGAATGCAATGAAAATGAATTAGAAGACCTTTTAAATAGCTTTTCTAATGAGAAGGACCTTTTCAAAAAGATTGTTCATCTTAGAATTTTTAATCCAAATAAATGAAATACGTAAGTACAAGAGGTGAAGCTAAAGAAGCTTCCTTTGAGAATATTTTAGCTTCAGGTACAGCTTCTGACGGAGGGTTATTTGTTCCATCTGTAATTCCTAAGCTTGAAAGCGCAGTCATAGATGATATGAAAAATTTGTCCTATACAGAAATAGCTGAGATTGTTATCAAACCGTTTATCGGTGATTTTCTACAAAAAGATGAATTACAAAAAATAATTTCAGATGCATACAAAAATTTTGAAACCAATGATGTGGTTCAAATTAAAGATTACGAATTTGGGCATGTTTTAGAATTATTCCATGGCCCAACACTCGCATTTAAAGATGTTGCCATGCAACTTTTAGGTAGGTTTCTAAACGCAGCCTCAGAGAAGTTAGGAAAAAAAATAGTTATCTTAGGAGCAACAAGCGGCGATACTGGATCTGCAGCCATTGCAGCATGTCAAAACTTTGAAAATTTACATTCCTTTATATTTTTTCCTGATGGAAAAATATCTGAAGTCCAACGAAAACAAATGACAACCTGGAATAAAGATAATGTCGAAGCGGTCTCTGTAACTGGAAATTTCGATGATTGCCAAGACTTTGTAAAAAAAATGTTTGCAGATACTTCAGAAAATAAAGACATGCTCTTTGCGTCCATTAACTCGATAAATTGGACTAGAATTCTTGCACAAACAGTATATTTCTTTTTTTTGAGTTCAAGGATCGACAAAAAAGAAATTAATGTCTCAATCCCGTCTGGAAACTTTGGTCATGCATATGCTGGTTGGTATGCAAAAAAGATGGGTCTTAACCTTAATAAGATAAACATTGCTACAAACAGAAATAATGTTCTTGATATCTTTTTCAAAAATAATATTTATAGAAAACTCAATACAATGGAATCATTGGCACCTAGTATGGATATTTCGTCTGCTAGTAACTTTGAGAGATTGGTGTTTGATTCGATGGAAGGAAACGGAATCGAGACACAAAAATTAATGAAACAATTCAAGAAAGAAGGCTTTTCCATCGCTAATAAGCTTTATAAAGAACTCTGTAATGTTTTTGAAAGTCATTCGGTTGCTGATGAAGAAATTCTGGAGGAGATTGAATTTCTTTATGAAATGACAGGGGATATTTTTGATCCACACACTGCGATTGGGATTAAAAATATTCGTGAAGGAAGCGCTGAAAATTATGTCTGTTTTGCGACAGCTCACCCTTCAAAGTTTATTGATACCATAAAAAAGGTCATACCTAATTTTTCCGATACTCCTAAAAGACTACAAAAATTCTTAGATTCAGAAGAAAAATATGAAACCATGAATTACAATTTCTCAGATTTGAAAGAATTCATATTTAATAAGATTTAAAGATGCAAGAGATTTCATTAAAGGATCGCTTAATAGCTGCAAAAAACTCTCTTGATGAGTTAAGGGGGTATCTTTGACTTATCGGATAAAGAGTCAAAATTAAAAGAGATTAATCTAGAACTTGAAAATCCTGAAGTTTGGCAAGATCAAGAAAAAGCTAAAATACTCAATAAAGAAAAATCTTTCTTAGAAAAAATAATAACCCTGTATTCAGAATTATCTTCTAATGTTAATGATTTAATTGAATTAGAAGCAATTTCGAGTGATTCAGAGATTAAAGATTTATCTGATGAAGTAGTTAATCTTGAATCACAACTTAAGGAATTGGAATTTCAAAGAATGTTCTCAAATAAGATGGATCCTAATGATGCTTTTCTTGATATTCAGGCAGGATCAGGAGGGACTGAGGCGCAAGATTGGGCAGAAATGTTGATGAGAATGTATCTTAGGTGGGGCGAAGATAAAAAATTTACAGTAGAAGTTATAGAGGTTTCTCCAGGTGATGTCGCTGGAATTAAAAGCGCTACAATAAAATATTCAGGTGATTATGCTTATGGTTGGCTAAGAACAGAGACCGGAGTTCATAGGCTTGTGAGAAAATCACCATTTGATTCAGGAAATAGAAGACATACCTCATTTGCATCAATTTTCGTTTCTCCAGAAATAGATGACGATATTGAAGTAGATTTAAATCCTGCAGATATAAGAGTCGATACTTATCGTGCAAGTGGGGCTGGAGGGCAGCACGTTAATAAGACTGATTCTGCTGTTAGATTGACTCATGAACCAACCGGCATCGTTGTCCAATGTCAAAGTGGAAGATCCCAACATAGAAATAAAGAAGAAGCCATGAAACAATTAAGAGCAAGGCTTTATGAGTTGGAACTAAATAAGAAAGAAGTGGAATTGCAAAGTCTAGAAGATTCAAAATCAGATATTGGCTGGGGAAGTCAAATAAGGTCATATGTTTTAGATTCGTCTAGAATTAAAGATCTAAGAACTGGAGTAGAGACTTCAAACTGTAATTCAGTCCTGGATGGTGATATCAACTTATTTATTGAGGCTAGTTTAAAAGAGGGCATTTAATTGAAAGAGCAAGACGAAAATAATTTATTTGAAGTACGAAAAGAAAAATTAAAGAAACTTAGGGAACAAGGAAAGGACTATCCCAATTCATTCAGGAGAAACGAATTAGCCAAGGAATTAATTAAAGAATACTCAGATTTAAGCAAAGATGATTTAGAGAACACAAGTATCAGCGTTAAAGTTGCTGGTCGAATTATGCTTCGAAGGCTCATGGGAAAAGCCAGTTTTACTTCGATCCAAGATATGAGCGCACAAATTCAGCTTTATTTAAGAGAAGATACTTTAAATAACTACGATGATTTTAAAACTTGGGATATTGGAGACATCATTGGCGTAGAAGGAGAGCTTTTTAAAACCAACACAGGCGAACTATCAATCAAGGTAACTGAAGCTATTTTATTAACTAAATCACTAAAACCCTTACCCGAAAAACATCAAGGACTTGTTGACGTTGAACAGAGATATCGAAAAAGGTATTTAGATCTCTTAGTTAATGAGGAAGCAAGAGAAGTTTTTTTAGCCAGAAGCAAGATTATTTCTGAGACTAGGAATTACTTTGATTCAAGTGGGTTTATAGAGGTTGAGACACCAATGATGCATCCCATTCCTGGAGGAGCTGCGGCCAAACCTTTCGTAACTCATCACAATGCTTTAGGAATGGATTTGTATTTAAGAATTGCTCCAGAACTTTACTTGAAGAGGCTTGTTGTTGGAGGTTTTGAAAAGGTTTATGAGATTAATAGAAATTTTAGAAATGAAGGATTATCCACTAAACATAATCCTGAATTTACCATGTTGGAATTTTATACCGCTTATGAAGATTATGAGTTTCAGATGGATTTTGTGGAGGCATTAATTAAGCATCTTTCGAATTTAGAACAAAGCAAAAGATCTTTTAAAAAATTTAAAAGAGTATCTTTTGATGAAGCGCTTACTAAAAATACATCACTTAATAAAAGAGATTTAGACGATATAGATAGCCTAAGAAAATATGCAAAATCACTAAAAATTGAAAAATTCAACACTTTATCTATTGGCAAATTAAAAGCTGAAATTTTTGAGTCAGAAGTTGAAGATAAGCTCTCTGAACCAACTTTTATCTACAAATATCCTCTAGAGATTTCTCCTTTATCAAGAAAATCAGAAGGTGATGAGGGTTATGTAGATAGATTTGAACTTTTCATAGATGGTAAAGAGATTGCAAATGGTTTTTCTGAGTTAAATGATCCAGAAGACCAGCTAGAAAGATTCAAAATGCAAATGGAAGATAAAGAAAAGGGTGATGAGGAAGCTATGGAGATGGATTTAGACTATATCGAGGCACTTGAATACGGCCTTGCACCTTGTGCTGGTGTTGGCATAGGATTGGATAGATTGGTAATGTTACTTACGGGAATAGATTCCATAAGGGACGTAATTTTATTTCCGCAATTAAAAAACAAGGGGAATTAGAAAGATGAGTAAAGATTGGACAAAAATAAGGGCTAAAGTTAAAGATTTCATAGAGAATGAAATCTATCCAAAGGAAACTGAACTAGCTAAAGGAACACCCGAATCAAGAGAGATGCTTGGCTCCCTAATGCAGCTAGCAAAAGATGAAAAAATTTGGGCTTTAGGGCATCCAACAGACATTGGTGGAGGCGGAATGCCATTCATGGAGTATGTTTACGTGAATGAAGTAATCGGTCGTTCGTCTTTTGCGATGGTGGCCTTGGGAACACACTCCTTACAGGATTCAATCATGTTAAGAGAATTTGCTTCGCCTCATTGGAGAGATCAATACTTAGAGCCTCTTGTTCAAGGAGAAATCTTTCCAAGCTTTGGAATGACAGAGCCGGAAGTTGCAAGTTCCGATCCAACTCAACTTCAAACTACCGCAATTCTTGAGGATGGTATCTGGAGAATTAACGGTAGAAAGTGGTTTACAACTGGGGCAGCAAGAGCTGCTTACACAACTGTAATGTGTAGAACTGAATTAGAAGCTCCAAGTCATGGTGCATTTAGTATGATAATTGTTCCAACCGATAATCCTGGTTATAAAATTGTTAGAGAAACTCCTGTTTTAGGCATCAACGGTGGTCATTACGAGGTTGAGTACGACAACGTCGAAGTTCCAGAAGAAAATTTATTAGGTCCACGAGGGCAAGGTTTTATCATTGCTCAGAAAAGACTTGGCCCAGGAAGAATTTTCCATTGCATGAGATGGCTTGGTCAAGCTCAAAGGGCATTTGATTTACTTTGTGAAAGAATGCACGAAAGAGAAACTTTTGGCACACCTTTGACAAAAAAACAATTATTGCAAAAATTTGTATTCGATAGTGCTTGTGAGATACAAGCCTCGAGGCATTTAACGCTCGATGCAGCAAAAAGAATTGATCAAGGAGATGATGCACGAATCGAAATCGGTCTTATCAAAGTTGTCGGTGCTGAAATGCTTCACAACGTAATTGATAGAGCCATTCAAGTCCATGGCGCTAAAGGACTTACAGACGACACTCCTCTAAGTCTTATGTATCGTCACGCTAGAGAAGCAAGAATATATGATGGTCCTGATGAAGTGCATATTCAGTCGGTAGCAAGGCGAATCCTAAAAAATTACGAGCATAATGGCCCTGGTTGGGATTTTGGTGAAAGGGATGCTTCTTTAGTATCTTCTTAGTATGCAAAATTTTCAGGAATTCTTAGAGAATTCTCTGCAACAAAATATTAAGAAATTGGTTCCTCTTACCGGAGGTGCCTCTGCTGATATAAATAGAATTATTCTTGAAAATAATAACGAACTTATTGTCAGACGCTCATTGTCTAAAGAGCAATCAGTCATGGCTGTCCCAAAAAAATTAGAGGCAAAAATTCAAAGGATCGTAAGATCAAATGCTGCACCAGTCCCTGAAATAATTTTTGAATTCTCAGAAGACGAAGATATTGGTGAAGGTTATGTAATGGAAGCAATTCCTGGAGAAACTATTCCAAGAAAAATTCTAAGAGATGATAAATATAAAAATGTGCGCAGTAAATTATCTTTTGAGATAGGCAGGTCGCTAGCAACTATTCACCAAACTAAATTAGATGAATTAACTGACCTGGATTCAGTAACTTTTGAGGAGACATTAAAAAAACTCTACCTGGTATATTCAAGTTTTGAGCAACCTCAGCCAGTTTTTGAGTTAGCATTCAAATGGCTAGAGACTCAGGAATTAACAAAATACGACAATGTGTTGGTCCATGGAGATTTCCGCTTCGGTAACTTTATTATTTCAGAGTCAAACTTAGAATCAATTATTGATTGGGAACTGGCTCATATTGGAAATCCAATGGAGGATTTAGGATGGTTGTGCGTGAGATCTTGGAGATTTGGAAACGTTCATAAGAGAGTTGGAGGTTTGGGAGATTTAGAAGAGCTTATAGAAGGATATGAATCAATTTCAAATATTAAGATTGATGAGTCTCAAATAGACATTTGGCAGCTCTTTGGCTCTTTAAGATGGGGAGTTATTTGCATGATGCAAGCTTTTGCACACTTAAGCGGTTCAATAAATTCTATTGAAAAGGCAGCGATTGGGCGAAGGGTTTCTGAAACAGAATATGATTTAATGAATATGATTAAGCATAAAAACTTCTTATGACAATATTTGACAGACCATCTTCATCAGAGCTATTGAAGGCAGTTATTGACTTTGTAGATGCTGAAACAAGATCAGATGATTACCCGGCAAATAAAAGATTTAAGCTTCAGATAGTTTCAAACGTTCTTAATATTGTTAAAAGAGAAATAGATTTAGGGAAAAAAATTAATGATGATTTCATACTTTTAGGTGCTAGATTAATCAAAGATAAAGACTTTTCTATAAGTAAGCTTGCAGACAAAATCAAAAATAATGAAATTGATGTTTCTGATCAAAATATCATAGATTTTTTGTATGATTTAACTGAAAAGAAAATTGATATTGATAATCCAAAATATAAAAAGAATTGATATTTTCCAACCTTATACAATGTAATAATTCTTGTTATTATTTATAAATGAAACTAAAAATTTTAATTCTAATCTTTCTGTCTCTCTCGTTTTCTTTAGCTTCAACAAAACTTGAAAGTTTAGAGAAAGATCTTTCCTTAATAGTGCATAAGACTGCAACTTGTGGGTGCTGTAAAAAATGGATGAAACACCTTGATAGCCTAGGCTTTGAAACCTCTCCAGAAGATCATAAAAATCTTCTTCCAATTAAAGAGAAATATGGAATCAAACCTGAATACGGATCTTGCCATACAGCAGTTTCTAAAGAAGGGTATGTTTTTGAGGGACATGTTCCAGGTGAATACATCTCTCAATTTCTTGCAGAAAACAATCCAAATGCAATAGGTTTATCTGTTCCTGGTATGCCTATGGGTTCTCCTGTAATGGAAGTTGGAGATAAATTTACACCTTATGATGTTCTAATTTTATATAAGGACGGAACGAGCGAAATTTATGCTCAAGTAAGAAAAAAGTAGTCTACCTAAGATCTTCATACTTCATTTAAATTTCAAAGTTATCTGATTTTCTAAGTCCTTGACAAAATCAAAATAAAAGACAATTAAAAAGGACAAAATTAGGCCAAGATTGCCTAAAATTTTATAATAAATAGATATATAACCATATATGGGGGATATTATGGAAAATGCATTTAAGATGATCGGTGATCTTGTAAAAGGTCTTACTGGTATTTTAATTGGAGTAATTGCCTTAGGAGTAGTTGCTGGTATTGTTTTTGGAGAATCTTGGTTCTTTGGAGAAGTACTAGGAAACCTATTAGCTGTTGTTCAAACTCTTGGTGACAATGGTATTGTAGGTCTTCTTGTTGCAGCAATTCTTATCAATTTACTTCGATAATAAATGCTTTAATAAAACTAGGGGATAACTTCCCCTAGTTTTTTAAATTCGATGCGTAATTTCAAAATAAAAAAACCAATCGATAGCTTAAAAGTTCCTAAAATAAAAAAAATAAGGAAGTTTCTTTTTAGGTTTACGGAAATATTAGCTCTATTTGTGGCCGTTTCGGTTCTTTTTGGAGTTATTTTTGGTCCCGAAACGCCGTTTTTTGGCCAAGTATTTCAAAACTTATCATCTGCTTTAAAAGCCCTAGGCGAAGAAGGAATTATTGCTTTAGCATCAATTCTTCTTATTGGTCTGATAATTAGAAAAAAATAATTAGGCTATAAGGTCTTTTACTTCTTCTTTTTCTTCTAAGAGCTCATTAGTGGTAATTTCAATTTTTGTCTTTGCGTAGTCGTTCAGCTTAAGGTCTTGGACGATTTCGACTTTTCCATTTTCCGTCCTGAGTGGATAACCAAATATCAGTCCTTCAGGGACCCCATAACTCCCATCAGATGCAACAGCAGCACTGAACCAGGTGCCTTCCTCAGTATCATTTTC
>CACJNS010000012.1 GCA_902594855.1 uncultured SAR86 cluster bacterium | reverse complement strand
ATATATATCTGGTGCGAAGAAGTGGCTCCTCGAAAATCTTCAGTTTCAATATTAATAATGCCAGTTTCCCCGAGCCGTCTTAACAAGGCAGATTGAACCTCCATTCTGGTTTCAACAAAAGATTCATCAATACGTTTTATCTTGGTTCCTGATTCTATTCCAGCGTTATAAGCAGGACTATCTTTTTTAACCTGCCCGATGTCAGAGGATATTTCTTGAATTCCATAAATATTCAAACCGGCAAAGATTATGAAAGCTAAAATAAAATTAGCCATGGGACCAGCGAGAACTATGAATAATCTCTGATGATATGGTTTTGATTGAAAGGAATCTTTTTCAGAGGAGCTTTCACCCTCCCCTAGCATTTGTACGAATCCTCCGATTGGTAAAATTCTTATGTTGTAATTTGTCTGATGCTTGTCCTGTTTCTGTAAGATAGATGGTCCCATACCTATTGAGAAATCTAAAACTTTTACTCTGCAAATTCTTGCAGCAAAAAAATGACCTGACTCATGAATAATGGTTATTACCGAAATCAGTACAACAAATGCTATTAAGTAAATTAGAACGGCTGTCATGATTAGAAAGTATATCTCTCTGCATAAACTTTAGCCTGTTTTTTAGATAAGGCTTCTAAACGCAAGATTTCGTCAACAGTATCAAATTTTATATTTATGTCTAGATTATTTTTCGCATCAAATGCATGACTAATCAGTTGGAAGATATCTAGGTAATTTATTTTTTCTTGCAAGAAAAGATCAACCGCAACTTCATTGAATGAATTTAGAATTAAGGGAAGGTTCCCTCCCAAAGATAAAGCTTTTTTTGCGTAATCTAAAGTTGGAAATTTTTTAAGGTCAGGCTCAAAAAAATTTAAAGAAAGATCAGAAAAAGATAGTCTTTCTATTCCAGATTCAAGCCTCTTAGGAAATCCTAATCCATATGATATTGAGGCTTTCATATCGGGTGCTGATAAATTAGAAAGTATTGAGCCATCCTTAAACTCAACCATTGAGTGAACAATGTGTTGAGGGTGAATCACAACGTCTATTTTATTAGCATCTACCCCAAATAAAACCGATGCCTCTATGATCTCTAAAGATTTATTCATCAAGGTTGAAGAATCAATTGATATTTTTTCTCCCATTTTCCAAATAGGATGATTCAATGCATCTTGGACAGTTATATTTTCAAAAGATTCAATTTTTTTATCCCAAAAAGGACCACCTGAGCAACATAATATGATTTTATTTACATCATCTTTAGAAGAACCTTGAAGGCATTGGAAAATAGCAGAATGCTCAGAATCGAGAGGTATTATTTCTGATTGATATTTTTTAGCCTCATTCAATAAGAATTCGCCGCACATTACCAGCGGCTCTTTATTAGCGATCAATACTCTTTTGCCAGTTTTTATGGCCTCATGAGTTGCTTCAAGGCCAATTGCACCTGAAATTCCAACAACTACGATGTCTGCATCCATATCTCTAATCATTTCACTTTGGCCATCAGAGCCTCTATAAATTTTTATGTCTGAGTTCTTTTCAATATCAGTTTCTGAGGTAGAGCCCTCCTGTATGCAAATATTTTTAACTGAATATTTATTTGCCTGCTCGTGCAAAGCTTGAAAATTTTTATTTGCGCTCAAGCCGATACACTTAAAATTCTCTTTATGAAGATCTAGCACTTCAAGCGTACTTTTTCCTATAGATCCAGTTGATCCCAGAACAAGCACTGTCTTCATAGAAGAACCTCATATAAAACAAAAAATACTGGAATACATAGGATGTGACTATCAATCCGATCTAACAGTCCACCATGGCCAGGTATAAGGCTCCCTGTATCTTTTAAATTAGCTTGTCTTTTTATGGAGCTTATTAACAGGTCACCAAACACAGCTGCTACTGCACAAATAAAGATCATAAGAGTAAGCATGATTACATCTAAAGTTTTTAATGAGTTTTGGAAAATAAAAGTTATCATCAGAGAATTGATCGCAACTGATGAAACTGCTCCCCCGATCGTTCCCTCTAAAGTTTTATTGGGACTTATAATAGGGAATATTTTATTTCTGCCTAAAACTTTACCTGCAAAGAATGCAAATGCATCGGTTGCAACTGAAATCATAACCGCTATCAAGATCAAGGATCGCTCCAGCTCGTATAAATATAAACATAAGATTGCGGTTACTATAAGAATAAAAGCTAAAAGAGATTGAAGAGAGAAAACTCTCAACTTGATAAGCTCATAAATTGAAATGCCAAAAATAATTATCAATCCAAAATTAAAAAAGAAGGATGGAGATAAGAGTATGTAGGCAAGAAAAAGGAATCCTAGAGCTATGCCCGATATCCATCTAATCATTATTATTCCTTTCCAAATCGTCTATCTCTTGTAGAGAATTTATTTAATGCAGATTTAAAATTAGATAATTTAAAATCAGGCCATAGTAATTTTGAGAAATACAACTCCGAATATGATATCTGCCAAAGAAAGAAGTTACTTATACGAATTTCGTCTCCTGTTCTTATCAATAAATCTGGATCCGGAAAATCAGAAGTCGATAGAAGATTAGAGAAGTCATCTTCACTTAATTTGTCTGTATTTATTTTATGATCTTTGATTCTCTTTATAGCATTCAGAATATCCCATCTACCACCGTAACTTATGGCAACATTAAGATTAAGGTTTGGTTTTTTGGCTTGAGTATCCTTCATGGCAGAATTAATTTGGGATACAAGAGATTTAGAGAAACGAGGGATGTCACCAATAAAATTTAGCTGAACCTTGTTTTCAATTAATTCTGGAACTTCTTTAATTATTGATTGAAGAAAGAGTTTCATTAAATCTGAAACGTCTGAAGCAGATCTTTTCCAATTTTCTGTGCTAAAAGCAAATACAGATAAATGGGTTATTTCAGATTTTGCAGAATATTTAACAATATCTCTTAATCGATTTACTCCATGCTTATGACCTTCAATTGTCTTTAGATTTCTTTGCCTTGCCCATCTTGAGTTTCCATCCATTATTATGGCCACATGACCAATCTTATTGGATGAATTGCTCGTCATGGAAACTAAATTTCAAGTAAGTCTTTCTCTTTTAATTCAAGTAATTGCTCAACCTTGGAAATAAAATCGTCAGTAAGATTCTGAATAATTTCTTGGCCCCGCCTTTCATCATCTTCACTAATTTCTTTTTCTTTAAGATATTCTTTGAGCAGCCCGTTGGCGTCTCTTCTCTGATTCCTTAAAGCGATTTTTGAATTTTCTGCTTCTGATTTTGCTAATTTAATTAGATCTCTTCTGGTTTCCTCAGTTAAATCTGGAAGAATGACTCTAATGACATCACCTGAAGTAGCTGGATTGATACCTAAGTCAGATGACTGAATTGCTTTCTCTATGTCAGGTACTAAGTTTTTTTCCCAAGGAGAAATCAACAATGTTTTTGCATCTTGAACAGAAATGTTACTTACTTGAGAAAGTGGCGTCATGTTCCCATAATAATCAATTTGTATGGCGTCTAGCAGAGAAGGATTAGCCCTGCCCGTTCTTATTTTTTGTAATGAACTTTCAAGAGATGAAATGCTTTTTTCCATTCTCTCTAAAGTCTCTTGTTTTATTTCTTCTAACATATTAATTTTTAAGTAATGTACCTATTTCTTCTCCAGATATTGCTTTTTCAAATCCGTCCTTTTCATCAGCATTGAATACTCTAACTTGTAAATTATTATCTCTGCAAAAGCAAAGGGCAGTTTGATCCATTACTTGAAGGTTTTGATTAATTGCATCATCAAAAGTTAAGTTTTCAAATTTTTTGGCCTTTGGATTCTCTTTTGGATCCGTATCATAAACTCCATTTACATTGGTTGCTTTTAACATAAAATCTACTTCCAGTTCATTTGCTCTTATGCTTGCAGTTGAATCCGTGGTGAAAAGGGGATTTCCTATTCCTCCAACTAATAGGACAACTTTTTGGTTCATAAGAGCATTTAAAGCATCTTCGGTATTATAAGCTTGAACAAAGTTTCCAATAGCAAATGAAGAGAAAAGTTTATTCGAATGGCCTTTTTCTCTAAGGAAGTTTGATAAAGCTATCCCATTCATAATAGTAGATAACATTCCTATGTAGTCTGCAGACACTCTATCGATTTTTATGTCTTTGAGATCTCTTCCTCGAAAGATATTTCCTCCTCCTAAGACTATCCCTAGTTGAATTTTTTTTTGTTTAGTAAAGTCTATAGCTGAAGATATTCTTTCAAACGTTTTTTCATCAAAACCTTTTTCCTTTTTCCCAGCAAACCACTCTCCACTGAGCTTTAGAAGAACGCGTTTTGCTGATGACATTTAAGAATTTTGGAGTTGTGCTTGGACTTCGGAAGCAAAGTCCTTTTGGTCTACTTCTATTCCCTCGCCTACTTCTATACGTGTAAATTCAACAATAGAGTTCTTGTGATCATTAAGAATATTTTCAATTGAAGTTGAAGGATCTTTAACAAAAGGCTGCTTAAGGAGACTTATTTCAGATAGAAATTTATTTAACCTGCCCTCGATCATTTTCTCAATAATTTCTTCTGGCTTATTTGTATCTTCAACCTGAGCCTTTAAAATTTGTTTTTCTTTCTCAATTGTTTCAGAGTCTACATCTTCTGGAGATAGAAATTTGGGATTGGATGCTGTGACGTGCATAGCAATATCTTTTCCTAATTCTTCATTGTCATCTTTAAGAGAAACTAAAGCACCGATCTTCCCATTACTATGGATGTATGAATACAAGTTATCTCCTCCGATGGATTCCTTTTTTCTGATAATTACATTTTCTCCAACCTTTTGAACAAGGCTTTGTCTTTCTGATTCAAGATCATCTGATATTTCTTCTATAGATTTCGAATCATTCTCTAAACAATAATTTAAAACTTCTTGGCAAAAAGTTTTAAAGTTTTCATCTTTAGCAACGAAATCAGTCTCGCAATTAACTTCAACCATTAGATTGTTGGCTGTTAGCAATAGACCTTCAACGGCTGTTCTAGAAGCTTTTTTCTCTGCTTTTAAGTTGCTATTAATTTTTAGATATTCCACCGCCTCGTCAAGATTTCCTCCTGTTTCCTTGAGGGCAGCTTTGCATTCCATAATTCCAAGACCAGTTTTATCTCTGAGAGATTTTACATCTGCAGCTTTGATTTCAGTCATTCTTTTACCTCATTGGATTCTTCCTGTTCTGATACAGATTCATTTTCCTCAGAAACATTCTCGGCTGGAGATTCTTCCTTAGCTTGTTTTTTTTCCTTTGAATCGGAAGAAGTTTTGGCATCTACCTTTTCTTTCTTATCAAGATCGGATTTCTTTACAATTACTGGACCATCACCATCACCTCTAATGCCCGTGGCTTTCTCAGCTCCTTCTAGGCAAGAATTTGAGACTAATCTCGCAAGTAAAGAGATTGACCTTATGGCATCATCATTTCCAGGAATAATATAATCCACTGAATCAGGATCAGAATTTGTATCTACAAGACCAACAATAGGTATCCCCATTTTTTTAGCCTCAGCTACAGCAATTTTCTCATTCTCTACATCGACAATGAATAAAGCTTCTGGAAGTCCCCCCATATTCTTTATTCCTCCAATGGATCTTTCCAGTTTATCCATTTCCTTTTTTAGCTTTAAAACCTCTTTTTTTGTGTATTGGTTAAACTTACCTTCTTCTTCCTGAGATACTAAAAACTCATATCTTCTTATTGAGGCTCTAATTGTTTTATAGTTTGTCAGCATTCCTCCCAGCCATCTATGATTTACATAAGGCATACCGCACCTTTCTGCTTCTTGTCTTATGACTTCTCTTGCTGATCTTTTGGTTCCCACAAATAGAATTCTATTATTCGAGGATGCAATTTTTTTGCAAAAGTCTAGAGATGGCTCCAAGCAATCTAAAGTCTTTTGTAAATCAATTATGTGTACCTTGTTTCTAGACCCAAAAATGAATTTCTCCATTTTAGGGTTCCAAAACCTTGTTTGATGACCGAAATGGACACCTGCTTTAAGCATCTGTTCTATGGATATTTCCATATTTAGCTCCTTTTGTTATAGGCATGACGCCGGGTTATTCTTCCTTGGATCAGATATTTAACTGCTTCGAAGCAAAGCAGCACCCAAATATTTGATTTATCCAAGTGTGTTTTTAAGCTTTCGCGTGTGTTTTATATCACAACTGAATATAAAGGAAAACTAATTATTCAATGCATCTTGAACTGAATATATTCCAGGTGATTTACGATGAATCCATTCAATTAAATTTAAAGCCCCCAAAGCAAATGCTTTTCTATCAAGTGCCTTATGCTCTAAAGATAGAATCTCGTCCTCAAGATATATATTAATTTTATGAGCGCCTACAGAAGATTCATCTCGATTTGAAATTATTTCAATTTCATCAACATTAAATAGTTCTATTAACTCCTTTTTTAACATCAAAGCGGTGCCTGAAGGGGTATCAATTTTTTTATTATGATGAGTTTCTTCGATATTAATTTTTTTCAAAGAAAGCTTTTTTTCAGAAACGTAATTTAATAAATTGCTCAAAAAAGCTATCCCGATACTTAAATTAGGTGCGGCTAAAACAGGAATTGATAGACTTTTATTATTAAAAATCTCCCTGAAATCTCCTTTTCCAGTTGAAGCAACAATTAAGCTAGCACCGATTAGTTCGCATTTTTCTCTAATTTTTATTAAATCTAGCGAAGTAGAACAATCAATAACGACATCAGCATCGGTGAGATCGTTTAAGTCAGAAATGATTTGAACGCCCTGCGAGTTTAAGTTTGTATTTGAAGAGTCCTCCCTGCCACTGACTAAACCCCCTATCAAGCTTATATTTGATGCTTTTTTTACCTCATCAACAATGCTAGATCCTAGTCGTCCTGAAATACCGCATATGAATAATTTAATCATTGCCCTCTCATAAAATCCCTAGCGTTTTCAAACCATGATTTCTCTTTGGGAGAATTCTTATCTTTATCGAATGATTCTTTAAGTTGCTCAAGAAGTTTTTTTTGCTCTGACGATATATTGATTGGAGTTTCAATCTGCACCCTTACTAATATATCCCCTTTTGATGCTCCATTAATAGGCCTGATTCCCTTACCTTTAAGTCTCATCAATTTATGACTCTGCGTTCCTGAAGGGATTTTTAACTTAACCTTCCCTTCTAAAGTTGGAACTTCAACGTCCCCTCCAAGAACGGCATCGATATAATTTATTGGTATCTCGCAATAAAGATGTCTTCCATCTCTTTGAAATATTTTATGCTCCTGAATGTCTACCGTGATGAAAAGATCTCCATTGGGATTATTGCCATTTCCGGGCTCGCCTTCTCCTGAAAGTCTTATTCTATCTCCCGAATCAATTCCTGCAGGTATTTTCACTGACAAGGTTTTATCTTTATTGATATATCCCCGACCATGACAAATATTGCAGTTAGGATCGTGTATCTCTCCTTCTCCTCTGCATTGAGGACAAGTTTGTTGCATCGAAAAGAAACCTTGTTGCATCCTTACAACTCCTGCTCCAGAACAATAAGAACAAGTAGAAAACTTACCAGAACATCTTTCCTTTGATGGGATTTGAAGACTAACCTCCGTTCCCCTTACAGCTTCCTCAAGCGAAATACTCAAATTGTAAGCTAGATCTGCACCGCTGGATCTCGATCTACCCCTTGTAGATCCTCCAAAAATATCTGAAAAAATATCTCCAAAAATATCACTAAAAGCATCTGCAGCACCCTGTGCACTTGAATATTGAGAATTTACTCCCTGGTGGCCAAAGTTATCATAGGCTTGTCTTTTTTGATCATCTGAAAGAATTTCATATGCCTCAGATAGTTCCTTGAATTTATCCGCAGCCTCCTGATCATCAGGATTTCTATCCGGATGATATTTCATTGCTAATTTTCTATAAGCTTTTTTTAGCTCATCTTTTGAGGAAGATTTAGAGACTCCCAAAACATCGTAGTAGTCTCGTTTACTCATTGGAACTGATAAGAATCTATCTAGATTCTTCTTTTACTTCTTCAAAATCAGCATCAACAACATTTTCTTCATTCGATCCCTGGTTATCGCTATCATTAGCTTGATCAGCTCCCTGTGATTCTTGTTGCTGTTCGGCATAAAGTCTTTGTGCCATTGATGAGGAAGCCTCTGTTAAAGCTTTAGTTTTCTCTTCTATGCTGTCTTTATCATCTCCCTTTAGAGCCTCCTCTAAATCTGAAATGGCGGCCTCAATAGCAGATTTTTCATCTTCTGAAACTTTATCTTTGGATTCTTCCAGAGTTTTTTTACAACCATGAATAAGAGTATCTGCAGTATTCCTAGCGTTTACCAGTTCCTCAAACTTCTTATCGTTATCAGCGTTCGCTTCAGCATCTGAAACCATTTTTTCTATCTCGTCTTCAGATAGTCCTCCGGATGCCTGAATAGTGATCTTTTGTTCTTTGCCAGTTGCTTTATCTTTGGCTGAAACATTTAATATTCCGTTTGCATCTATATCGAAAGCTACCTCAATTTGCGGCATGCCTCTAGGAGCAGGAGCAATACCGTCCAGATTGAAAAGACCTAATTGCTTATTATCAGCAGCTTGTTTTCGCTCTCCTTGAACAACGTTTACTGTTACAGCTGTTTGATTGTCTTCTGCAGTGGAAAAAATTTGAGATTTATTAGTTGGGATAGTTGTATTTTTCTCTATTAATGGAGTTGCAACGCCACCTAAAGTTTCTATCCCAAGAGTTAGAGGAGTTACATCCAACAAAAGGATGTCTGTAACATCTCCTGCTAAAACCGCACCTTGAACTGCAGCACCCATAGCGACCGCTTCATCAGGATTAATGTCCTGTCTTGGCTCTTTTCCAAAAAATTCTTTAACTTTTTCTTGAACAAGAGGCATTCTAGTTTGACCGCCAACTAAAATTACATCAGATATGTCAGATGGAGATAAGCCAGCATCTTTCATCGCTATTTCAACAGGCTTTATGCTTCTTTCTACCAATCCTGATACTAAAGATTCGAATTTTGCTCTTGTGATTTTATAGAGTAGATGTTTTGGCCCTGTAGAATCTGCAGTTACATAAGGAAGATTGATTTCAGTTTGCTGATTAGAAGACAATTCTATTTTTGCTTTTTCGGCAGCTTCTTTTAATCTCTGAAGCGCAGCAGGATCTGCTTTTAGATCAACGCCTTGATCTTTTTTAAATTCATCAACCAAATAATCTATTATTGCGATATCAAAATCCTCTCCACCAAGAAATGTATCTCCGTTTGTGGAAAGAACTTCGAATTGTTTTTCTCCTTCAACCTCAGCAAGTTCAATAATAGAAATATCAAATGTCCCTCCTCCTAAATCATATACAGCAATCTTCTGATCAGAGGTTTTTTTATCTAAACCAAAAGCAAGTGCAGCAGCTGTAGGTTCATTGATAATTCTCTTTACATCAAGGCCAGCTATTTTCCCAGCATCTTTAGTGGCTTGACGTTGAGAGTCATTGAAATATGCAGGAACAGTGATGACTGCCTCTTTGACTTCTTGCCCTAGATATTCTTCAGCTCTTTTCTTTAAGGTTCTGAGGATTTCGGCAGAAACTTGTTGCGGTGCTAAGCCTTTTCCACCTGCTTCGACCCATGCATCACCGTTATCTGCTTTAATGATTTTAAATGGCACCATGTCTTTATCCTTTGACACAACATCATCTTCAAATCTTCTACCTATGAGTCTTTTTATGGCATATAGAGTATTTTCTGGGTTAGTTACAGACTGCCTTTTAGCACTCTGTCCGACTAGAATCTCATCCGTATAGGCCACAACAGATGGTGTTGTTCTTGCTCCTTCTGAATTTTCAATAACTTTTGCTTGGTTACCTTCCATTACAGCAACACAAGAGTTAGTGGTTCCTAAATCTATTCCTATAACTTTAGACATAACTTTTATCTCCTTTTAACCCTAAATATGGCTTTTTTAGGAAAAAACAAGATTAATGCGGGATTTTATTTACTACTACAAGGGCAGGCCTGATAAGTCGATCATTTAATGTGCAGCCTTTTTGCACAACGGATAAAATAATGTTGTTTCCTTTGTCCTTTTCATTTGAAGTTGATATAGCTTCATGCAATTTTGGATCAAATTCATCACCTAAAGGATCTAAAAGAACTATTCCGTTTTTACCAAGGACATTTTCCAACTCTCTCAAAATCAATTCGTAACCATCTGCAGGAATAGTGTTTTCTTCCGTTTTAAAATCTAGGTTTCTAAATAGATTATCAATAACTGAGAGTAAGTCTTTCATAAATGACTCTAAGCCGAATATTCTTGCTCGTGCAATGTCATTTTGAGCAGATTTTCGTGTATTGATCATTTCTGCTTGAAGTCTCATCATCTGATCTTCAAGCGAGGAAATTTTTTCCTCTGCCGAAGGCTCAACCTCTTCTTCTAGGTCTGATTCTTCATCCGGTTGTTCAATATTTTCTTGAGCCTCTTCAAGCTCTGAGACATTGTCCTGATTAACTTTAGAGTCTTTCTTTTTATTAGTCATTTTTTATAGGTTCAACGTATAAAACCAACCTATGATCAACGATTTTATACCCCATAGACTTAGCTAATTCTTCTTGTTTTTCTTCAATGATCTGATCATTAAATTCAATAACCTTGCCTGTCTCCATACATACCATGTGGTCATGATGATCGTCTGGCATCAATTCATAAACTGAATGGCCTGATTCGAAGTTGTGTTTCATTAGTATATCCGCTGATTCAAACTGAGTAAGAACTCTGTAAACAGTAGCCAAACCAACCTCATCTCCAGCCTCAATAAGTTTTTTATAAACTTCATCAGCACTAAGGTGTTTCTGATCAGATGAGTCAAAAATTTCTAAAATCCTTACCCTCGGTAAAGTTACCTTGAGTCCTGCGTCTCTAATATTCTTATCTTTAACCATTTTATTATGTGTATTCCCCATTATAATTGGGATTCCTATGAATAAATCAATAATAGCAATTCTTATCTCTCTTGTATTAATTTCCTGCGGGGATAGATTTTATAGAGTGGTGGTTCCACAAGGAAACCTTGTCACAGACGAGATGATCCAACAATTAGAAGTTGGTATGACAGAAGCTCAAGTAAATTTCATTATGGGAACTCCTTTAATCCGCGATCCTCTAGAAAGAGATAGATGGGAGTATTATCGACAAATAATTCATGGCGAAAAGCTTCTGGGAAAAACTAGCTTTACCCTTAAATTTGAGTCGGGAAGACTTTTGTCTTGGACAAATAATTTAGAAGAGAGCAAAAATAAAGATTAATCCAATTAAGATTGGAGCGACATACCTAGTTAGATTTATCCAAACTTTCCAATAAATTTCATTTTTTATCTTCATCTCTTCTTTGACAAAATTCTCTGAAAGAATCCATCCAACTAGTAAAGCAATAAACAAGCCGCCTAATGGCAGCATGATTGAGTTTGTTAAAAAGTCCATAAAGTCTAAAAACGACATCGAGAATATTTGAAAGTCTGCTATTAGATTAAATGAGAACAAACTTCCAAGTCCCAATAGCCAAGCAATGGATCCAAGAATAGTAACGGCATAGGTCCTGGAAATTTTAAATCTATCTTCCATCCAAGCTGTACTGGGTTCAATTAAGGATACAGACGAACTCAA
>CACJNS010000011.1 GCA_902594855.1 uncultured SAR86 cluster bacterium | reverse complement strand
GGTTTCCCCATATAGTCATTCCTTTTATATCCTCTATGGATCGATTAGTTTTGATACAAACCTGTGCTTTTGCTCTATTTGCATCCAATGCGGTCATTGCCATCCACAACTGAGAGTTATTATTCGAGTTAGATTTTCCAATAAGCGCATTAGTATTTGCAGGATTTCCAACAACAAGAATTTTTGCGTCTTCTTTTCCTTTAGATCCAATGGCATTCCCTTGATCTGTAAAAATACCTCCGTTAACGTGTAAAAGATCACCTCTTTCTTCAATCTTTTTACCGTTAATTGTTATCCCTCTCGGTATACTGCCCACTAGCAAAGCCCAGTCACAATCTTCAGCCGCTTCATTTATATCAGACGTACACATAATCGATCCACAATTTGAAAATCCACAATCCTCAAGCTCTAAAACGGTTCCTTGTAATTTATCTAACACTGGAGGTATTTCGACTAACTTTAGGTTTACCTTTGTATTTGGACCAAAGGTTTCTCCACTGATTAATCTAGGGAGTAAAGAATAAGAGATCTGACCTGCAGCTCCAGTAACTAGTACGTTTATTTCTTTCATATTAATTTAAAGTAATTTTTATTTTTTTTATGTTCAACTTTTACAGGAAGATCTAAAAGATCCTTATCAAGAATGCTTGCAAGGTCTTGATCATCTGATGAATTAGCTAAAAATCTAGAGCCATTCTCTAGAGTGCCAATAATTATTGCACATTCTAGTTTTTTTCTTCCATTAATTACTGTGTACGTATCAATTTTTCCTTTACCATTTGCTTGTTCAACCAAATTTTTAATTTTCTTAGAATTTATTTCATTTTGAATGGATTTACTCTTTTCTAAAGATAACCTTTCTTTAGGCTTAGATGAAGCAAGAGTCATGGCTGCATGTTTAGTTAAAAACCAACTATTAGCTGTTAACAAACCTTTACCAGGATCAGAACGTAATTTTCTTACCATTTCTGATGTAGACATTATTGTGTAACTATTTCCTGGCCCTCCAAAATAGGGCAAACCTCCGGTTACTGTTAATGGTTTTTTAAAATCATCATTTATTCCAATTTCTTTCATAGCAACTTGGACGGCAGATGGAAAACAAGAATAAATATCAAAATATTTATAATCATCCAAGTTAGTGTTGCTTTGGTTAAAGACATTTGAAACACAAAATTTTATGGCAGGTGAATTAGTAAGGGACGGCCTCTCTGATACATTCCAGACATCATTGGCAATTGATAAACCTGTGAGAAAGATGCATTTATTTTCTGGAATTCCTAATTGTTTTGCGTAACCGTATGAAGTCAAAACCAAAGATGACCCCATGTTTACTCTTATGACCGAGTTTAGATATTTTGTGTAAGGATAACCAACATATCTATTACTTTGCGATACTTCAGAGATATCCTCTGGAGATCTATAAGTTTGAAACCAAGAATAAGGATTATCTGCTGCAATCTTTGAGAACTTCGAAAATAAACGAGCACAATCTCTCAGATGTTCATCTGCTGTCTTTTTTTGTTCCTTTCTTATAGCCTGAGCAAAAAAGAGGATAAACATTAGTAGGCAAGTCCATTTTGTGGTTTTTTTCATACTCATTAAATCCAAGTTCATTTTCTCCTATTTCTCGAGGTCTAGTTTTTGGATCGTCATACCAATCAAGATTCTCTCCAGTCTTCAAAATATCTATCATCGTTTTGAGGGTCTCACCTCCACTCAACAAAGCACAATTAATATTCCCTGAAAGTATATTTTTCGCAGCATCTTCTATGAGTACCTGCGGAGCATTTCCACCCATAGATGTGTAAACAAATTCTTTAGCCTTTATATTCAGATTGTTAGCAATAGAATGAGATATATTTTTGTAGCCAAAGCTGTCCTGATTGGTAGCTGTGGGATAATCTACTGAAAGCCTAACGGTTCCTACATAGTCTATGTGTTCATGTAAGTTATCAATCTGAGTGTCAGCTAAGGCTTTTCTTGCTGTAAGGGAAAAGAGTTCCAGTGGATTAAGCGACTTTTCCAAAGTATTTTTATCGACAAAGTCGCCAATACCAATAAAAACGGGCGAGAGATCAAGATCAGATTTTCTTTTTGTCATTAGGTTTGAATGAAGGCTAACAAAGGGTAAGATTACGCATTCAAAAAATTATTTTATCGAAAGGAGTTCTAATGTCCATAAGGTTTGATGACAAAGTAGCAATAGTAACAGGTGCCGGCGGAGGCTTAGGTAGATCGCATGCTTTAGATTTAGCATCTAGGGGTGCAAAAGTAGTTGTAAATGATTTAGGAGGAAGTGTGGATGGTGCTTCTAAAGGGTCATCTTCTGCGGCTGAAAAAGTTGTTGAGGAAATTAAGGCAGCTGGAGGTGAGGCTATTGCTAATGGAGCTAGCGTTACAGATGTAGATCAAGTCAAAGAGATGGTGCAACAGACCATGGACGCTTACGGCCGTATCGATATTCTTGTTAACAATGCAGGAATTTTAAGAGATAAAAGTTTTTCTAAAGTTGAAGATGAAGATTTTAGAATGGTAATGGAAGTTCACTTAATGGGCTCTGTGAATTGTACTAAGGCAGTCTGGGAAATAATGAAAGAACAGAACTACGGAAGGATTGTCATGACTTCTTCTTCCAGTGGACTTTACGGAAATTTTGGTCAAACCAATTACGGTGCTGCAAAAATGGGAGTTGTTGGATTGATGAATACTCTTAAACTTGAAGGCGCAAAATACAATATTAAATGTAATGCTTTGGCGCCTGTCGCAGCAACGCGAATGACCGAGGAGTTAATGCCAGGAGAGGTTCTTGAAAGACTAGAGCCTCAGTATGTTACTCCTGCTGTAACCTATATGGTTTCTGAAGATGCTCCAACAGGGGTCATTATGGCTGCAGGAGCAGGCGTTTTTGCAAGAGTTATGATCCATGAAACAATCGGTGTAAATCTTGGTACCGCAGATAAAATGGATGCCGAAAACATAGCTGATAATTGGGATCAAATCTCAGACATGAAAGACGCAAAACTTTGTTTTCAAGGCGGTGATCAATCTATGAAAATTTTTGAATTGATTCAAAAAGGCTGATCTCAAAGTACAAATTTATTTAGAAAACTTAGCTCTTTCTCTTTAAAAAATCTGCAAAGTCCTTCACTTCGTCAGTGATTATCGCTCGTATATTTTTTTTACTTAATTCCCTTAATCTTCCCATTGAATTTAAGGTCCATATAATCAAATCTATTTTCTTCTCAAGAAGCTTATCAATTGTTTTATTTGAAAGATCTCTAACATCAATTGATAAACCATCTGAATTACCTTTTTTATAAAACTCTAAAATTTTTTTTATCCCATACCTTTCAATCTGAAGCGTATGAAAACTTTGAAACGCCAATTTATTAGGGAATCTTTTTTTTAAAGCAGATATAACATTTTTATCGAAAGACAAAAAAGTTACGTTCTTTTTTTCTATTCTCAGCTTATCTAAAAATGGTACGGTATTGGCGTCTGACTTTATCTCAATAAAGCATTCTTTATTTTGAGGTAAAAAATCTAATACCTCATCCAGAAGAGGAATTCGATTTTCATAATTTCCGAGAGCTTCAAGTTCGGAGAAGTTTGTTTTTTTTATTTCTAGACTTTTTTTGAACAGCCTCGATGTATCTTCATCATGAAAAATTATAGGTTTTTTATCTTTTGATAGTCTTACGTCTATTTCTATACCATCAGCGCCTTCTGAAAAGGCTTTATGGAATGCAGAAAGAGTGTTTTCTTGATCGTTCCTTGTGACACCTCTATGAGAAATTATTTTAGGTGTCACAAGTCACTTCAAGCGGCTTAATCCCAGGAGAGTGCGCCGCCAGTTTGATATTCAATAACTCTAGTTTCGAAGAAGTTTTTCTCTTTTCTAAGATCCATGATTTCGGACATCCAAGGGAAAGGATTTGAGGCTTTAGGGAAAGCTTCCTCTAAACCAATTTGAGTAAGCCTTCTGTTAGCTATGAATTTTAGATATTCCGTCATGCTTTCAGAGCTCATACCAAGGATTCCATTAGGCATAGTATCTTCAGCATACTCAATTTCTAGTTGAGTCCCTTGAAGAATCATTTCTCGAGCAGTTGATTGCATTTCTTCATCCCAAAGCTCTGGATTCTCTATTTTTATTTGATTAATCATGTCTATTCCAAAATTTACATGCATAGACTCGTCTCTGAGAATATATTGGAATTGCTCACTTGTGCCTGTCATCTTGTTTCTATTACCCATGGAGAGGATTTGTGTAAATCCACAGTAAAAGAAAATACCTTCCAGAACACAATAGAATGCAATTAAGTTTCTTAAAAGAATTTTATCGTCTTCGGTTGTTCCTGTTTTGAAGTCAGGATTTGACAAGGATTGAGTGAAAGGGAGGGCCCACGCGGCTTTTTTTGCTACGGATGGAACTTCTCTATACATATTAAATATTTCTCCTTCATCCATACCTAAGGATTCAATGACGTATTGATAAGCATGGGTATGTATTGCTTCTTCCAATGCTTGTCTTAAAAGGTATTGCCTGCATTCTGGGTTAGTAATGTGTTTGTATACAGACAAAACAATATTATTAGCAACAAGTGAATCTGCAGTTGAGAAAAAACCTAGGTTTCTCATCACGATCATTCTTTCCTGCTCTGAGAGACCGTCCTTACTTTTCCATAAAGCTACATCAGCAGTCATATTAATTTCCTGCGGCATCCAATGATTGGCACTACCATCAAGATATTTTTGCCAGGCCCAGTCATATTTGAATGGCACAAGTTGATTTACATCTGCTCTACAGTTAATCATTTGTTTCTGATCAACATCCACACGTGATGATGCTCCTTCTAGGTCCTCTAATCCTGCTTCAATATCAAGATCATCGAGTGAAGCAACTCCAAGTGTTTCTTCATTAGAAATAGACTTTTTTGACTCCTCTTTTAAAGGGCTCTCTATTTCCGTTTTAGGAAGTGGTTTCACATCCTTTTCTTCAAAATCATCCCAACTAAGCATAAATACCTCCTTTTATTGGCAAGCTTCGCACTCTTCGTCCTCAATAGTGCTTGGATTGTTTACTGCAACTGCAGCCTGAACTTTATTCAATTCTGAATTCGATATAGTAGATTTCTCTGATGTTGTTGCTCCCTTAGATCTTAAATAGTAGGTTGTCTTTAGACCTCTCAACCAAGCCATCTTGTACATAACATCTAGTTTCTTTCCGTTTGGTTCAGCAACATAAAGGTTTAGAGATTGACTTTGATCTATCCATTTTTGTCTTCTACTCGCAGATTCAATAAGCCATTTAGGTTCAATTTCAAAAGATGTTGCAAAAATTCTCTTTATTTCATCTGGGACCCTGCTAATTGTTTCAAGGCTGCCATTTAAGTTTTTAAGGTCATAAACCATTACCTCATCCCACATATCTATTTCTTTCAATGCGTTGACCAAGTTTTCATTTATCACAGTAAATTCCCCTGATAGGTTTGATTTAACAAAAAGATTTGAATAAGTTGGTTCTATTGATTGAGTGACCCCAGTAATGTTTGCAATTGTTGCAGTTGGAGCAATTGCCATCACATTTGAATTTCTTATACCTTGTTTTTTGACCTTTTCTTTCAGTGTATCCCAGTCCATTTTTTTCTCTTCATTCTGATCGAGAAATCCTTCCGTTCTATGTTCTTTCAAGATAGATATTGAATCGATGGGAAATATGCCCTGACTCCATAAAGACCCTTCATAAGAAATGTAAGATCCTCTCTCTTTTGCTAAATCAGACGAGGCCTCAATAGCAAAATAGCTGACTGTTTCCATTGAGTCATCTGCTAACTCAACTGCTTCGTCAGAAGAGTAGGGTATTTTTTTTATTTGTAAGATATCTTGAAAACCCATTATCCCAAGACCTATTGGTCTATGCTTAAAATTAGAGTTTTCAGCTTGCGGAACCGCGTAATAATTTATGTCTATTACGTTGTCTAACATTCTTATAGCTGTTGATATTGTTTTCTGAAGTTTTTCTTTATCGAGGTTGTTATCTTTATCCAAATGATTTTTTAAATTTACTGAACCTAAGTTACAGACTGCAATTTCATCTTGCGATGTATTAAGTGTTATTTCCGTGCATAGATTAGATGAATGGATAACACCCGTATGTTGTTGTGGCGATCTTAAATTGCAGGCATCTTTGAAGGTTAGCCAAGGATGACCTGTCTCAAAAAGCATTGAAATTATTTTTCTCCAGAGTTCTTCAGCATCAACTTCTTTGTAAGCTTTTATATTTCCTTTTTTTGCCTCCTCCTCATACTTTTCATACTGTTCCTTAAACTCATTACCTGTTAAGTCATGTAAATCTTTCGCTTCATTAGGAGAAAAAAGAGTCCAGGTTTCTTTGTTCATAACCCTCTCCATGAACAGGTCAGGTATCCAGTTAGCAGTATTCATATCGTGAGTTCTTCTTCTATCATCTCCAGTGTTTTTTCTCAGTTCCAAAAATTCCTCTATATCAAGGTGCCATGTTTCTAAATAAGCGCATACTGCACCTTTTCTTTTTCCACCTTGATTCACTGCTACAGCAGTATCATTTACAACTTTCAAGAAAGGAACAACACCTTGCGATCTGCCATTAGTTCCCTTTATATGCGCACCCATTCCCCTAACTGGAGTCCAGTCATTTCCTAGGCCTCCTGCCCATTTAGAAAGCATTGCATTGTCTCTCATTGCTCCATAGATACCATAAAGATCATCAGGCACAGTTGTTAGATAGCATGATGACAACTGAGAATGAAGAGTTCCCGAATTAAACAATGTTGGCGTAGAACTCATGTAGTCGAAACTTGATAAAAGCTTATAAAATTCTATGGCTTTTTCTTCTTTGTTTTCTTCGTTTAGAGCTAAGCCCATGGATACCCTCATAAAGAAAACTTGAGGTAATTCAAATCTAACTTCATCGATATGGATAAAATATCTGTCATAAAGTGTTTGAAGTCCGAGATAAGTAAATAAGTTATCCCTCTCTGGCATTATTTCTTTGCCTAGTTTTTCTAAATCCATCTCTGCTAGCTTTGGATTTAACAACTTCAATTCTATGCCTTTTGTTATGAATGAAGATAAGGCCTTTGGATATAAATCTTTCATATCTTCTTGAAGAGCATCTTTGTCTAACTCTAGGAAATTGAGAGCTTCATATCTTAATGAATCTAGTAAAATTCTTGCTGTTGCAAAAGTATAATTAGGTTCTTTTTCAACTAAGGCTCGAGAAGCAAGAATCATTGCTTGTTTAATTTCCTCTTCTGGAGCGCCTTCGTATAAGTTTTTTTCAGCTTCGGTAACTATCTGATCTGGATTTGTTCCATCTAGGCCTTCACAAGCTTCAGTTGCCACTTTATTAATTCTTGCAACTCCCTTCAGAGGCTCCTCTTTTACCTCTTTTTGAGAATCTAAGAGTTCTTCTTTTCTAACTTTAGCTCTTGCTTCTCTATATAAAATATATTCTCTAGCAACTTTTCTTTCGTCAGACCTCATCAGCTCTAGCTCAACTTGATCTTGCACTTCTTCTATGTGAATGGTTCCTCCAGACGGCATTCTATTCCTAAAAGTTGTTTCTACTTTTTTAGATAGTTCATCAACTTTTTGATGCACACTTGAGGAAGCAGCAGCAGTGCTGCTGTAGACGGCCAAAAAAGCTTTTGTTATTGCTACTTCTATTTTAGAAACATCAAAAAGTACTACTTTTCCATTTCTTTTAATGATTCTAAGTTGTCCTGGCTTAAGTTCATCGAGAGGAATGCTCTCTGAGATTTTTGCTTCTTTTATACTTTCTGTCTGTTCTGTTGCTTTTGTTTCTTCCACTGAAACACCCCAATAATTGGTTTTATAGTCTTTTTGGCTGCTTATAATCCTTAATGAAACACAAGATATTGTGGTTATAAGATCCTAGAAACACAAGATAAAGTGTTTTTCCAAAAAAATCAATAGAAAAACCTTTAAAAAACACTTAATTTCTTGTGGATAATGCTAAATTGTATAAACCTCAAAAGATGAAATATTTTTTAGTAATAGATCAGGGGACATCCAGCACAAGAGCAATTCTTTTTGATGAGAAATTTGCCGTGGTAAATGTTTCTCAAACCGAATTTAAACAATTTTTTCCAAAAGATGGATGGGTTGAGCATGATGCTAATGAAATTTTTGACACGGTTGTAGGCTGTATCAAAGACGTAATGGAGAAGTCCGAAGCAACCCATAAAGAAATCATAGCAATTGGAATCACGAATCAAAGAGAAACATGTCTTTTATGGGATAAGAAAGGCAATCCTTTAGGCAAAGCAATTGTTTGGCAAGACAGAAGAACCGCGGAACTTTGTAATAAATTTAAAAATGAAGGGCTAGACAAAAAAATTAATCAAATTACTGGCTTGCTGGCTGACCCATATTTCTCAGGTACAAAATTAAGTTGGCTATTAGATGATACTGAAACTCCAAAAGACTTTTTCATGGGGACGATCGATACTTTTCTAGTTTGGAAGCTAACAGAGGGTAGGTCTTATTCCGTTGATGCTACAAATGCCTCTAGAACTCTATTGATGGATATAAACAATGTTTCGTGGTCAGAAGAAATGTGTAATTTATTTAATATACCTATTGATAGATTGCCAGAAATCAAAAATTCTGCCGATGAATATGGAGAAACCTCTCTGTTTGGCGGAAAAATCAAAATTTCCGGTATAGCTGGAGATCAACAAGCAGCTTTAATTGGACAAGGTTGCTTTAAGGCAGGAGAAGCCAAAAGCACTTATGGGACGGGCTGTTTTATGATGCTGAATACTGGACCAGACGTAAAGCTTTCTAAATCTAAACTGCTTTCCACAATAGGATATCAAATCGATGGGAAAGTAAGTTATGCGCTCGAAGGAAGTATATTTATGGCTGGCGCGTCTGTTCAATGGCTAAGGGATAATTTAGAATTTTTCCCCTCCGCTCCGGAAATTGAGGATTTAGCAAAAAATTCGAATAAGAATTCAAATGTTTCCCTTATTCCAGCATTTACGGGCCTTGGAGCACCTTATTGGGATCCAGAAGCCAGAGGGGCTATTTTTGGATTATCCAGAGAGACAACAAAAAATGATATTTCTCAAGCGCTCCTTGAAGCAATTGCATTCCAAACAAAAGATATTTTTGAATGCATGTCTTCTGATGGGGTAGACCTGAAGTCCCTCAAAATTGATGGCGGAATGGTAGAAAATAAATATTTCAATCAAATTTTAGCGGATGTACTAAATTTAAAAATTCTTTTGCCGGATAATAAAGAAGCAACAGCAAAAGGAGCTGCTTTTCTAGCTTCCTTGGGCTCCAATCATACGAACTCGCTTTCCGACCTCGACGAATTCGTTGGATCATACGAACAGTTCACTCCGCTGGAATCTAGAGACAGCAAATATCAGAGCTGGAAGAATTTAGTTACTAAAATTTTAGCTTAGTAAATTCTCAATCAATGCTTCTTGAACGTGCATTCTGTTCTCTGCTTGTTGTAAAACTTTACTCGAAGGATGTTCCATTAGTTCAAATGTAATTTCTTGACCTCTATGGGCAGGAAGACAGTGAAGGAAGATGCTTTCTTTACCTGTATTTTCAATAAGACCAGTATCAACAAAATATCCATGAAAAGCTCTTTCTTTAGTTTTTTCATCCCCCATAGAGACCCAAACATCTGTAGTAATTATGTCAGCTCCTTTTGCAGCTTCTTCTCTGGAATTAGCAAAACTGGAATTTTCCTTTGCATAATTGAGGAAAGAAGGGTCAGGTGAATATTCTTTAGGACAATAAATAGAGAGCTCAAAATCTAATATCTTTGATGCTTCGACATATGAGTTACATACGTTATTACCATCTCCAATCCAGCAAACTTTTTCAAGTTCATTTGCTGAATTTTCCTTGAAAGTCATCAAGTCTGCCAATATTTGGCAAGGATGAGATAAATCTGAAAGAGCATTAATTACTGGAACAGAAGAATTAGCTGCAAACATTTCTAATGTCTCATGCTTATCAACTCTTAAGGCAATTACATCCAACATAGAAGATGCTACTTTTGCTGTATCAGACACTGGTTCTCCTCTAGATAACTGTAAATCAGATGAGGACATAAAAATTGCATTTCCACCCAAGTTTAAAATTCCTGATTCGAAAGAAATTCTTGTTCTCGTAGAAGGCTTTTCAAAAATTAGACCTAACTTTAAGCCAACTAGGCTCTTTTCTTTTTGTTTCTGACTTTTCCTTTCAATAGCTCTGTCTAAGACATTTAAAATATCTTGATTAGATAAATCTCTAAGATTTAAGAAATGTTTTGTCGTCATAGATAATGCGGGATAGAATCTTAGCTTTCAAAAATAATACTATAGATAAAAACAAAAAACCTTATGAATTACAAAGTTAAAACTATTAATAATATTTCCGATAAGGGTTTGGATATTCTTAAAAATAAAGGTTACGCAGTTGGAGAAGAAGAATCTGAACCTGACGCCATAATTTTAAGAAGCCATAAATTACAAATGAGCGAAATTCCTTCATCGGTTAAAGCAATAGTCAGAGCAGGAGCTGGAGTTAACAACATTCCTGTTGAAGAGTGTTCAAAAATTGGTATTCCTGTCTTCAATACACCAGGAGCGAATGCTAACGCTGTTAAGGAAATGGTTTTAGCTGCTTTATTGATGTCATCTAGAGGAATATTTGATGGTGTGAAGTTTGTTCATGGAATTGAAGATGTTTCAAAAGAAAACTTGAAAGCCCATATTGAAAGTGGAAAAAAATCATTTAAGGGTAGAGAACTTAAAGATGGATGTTTAGGAGTAGTGGGCATGGGTGCAATTGGCGCCAAGGTAGCAGAAATGGGGGTAATGTTAGGCATGAGAGTGATTGGCTTTGATCCTCAGATCACAGTTGAGGCAGCATGGGCGCTTCCAAATGAGGTAGAACGTAAAGAGACAATAGAAGAGATCTTTAAAGAGTCTGACTATGTGACTCTTCATGTTCCAGCAAATGAACATACAACGGGAATGATAAATAAGGACCTTCTTTCACATAGCAATAAAGGATTGAGGTTAATTAATTTTGCGAGAGACGAGATTGTTAACAGTGAAGCCATAATTTATGCTTTAGAAAACAATAAACTCAATAAATATGTTACAGATTTTGCAGATTTACCCTTAATAGAGCGATCTAAGTCAAACGAGGATGTCGTTTTATTGCCTCATATCGGGGCTAGCACAATGCAAGCGGAAGAAAATTGCTCAGTTATGGCAGCGAATCAAATAATTAACTTTCTAGAGAATGGAAATATTAAAAATTCAGTAAATTATCCGCAAATCATTGAACCCATGGAAACAAGTTATAGGCTAACCATTGCTAATAAGAACGTTTCTGGAATGATAGGAAAAATTACGGCAATTATTGCTGAAGAAGGCTTAAATATCATTGATATGAAGAATAGAAGTAGAGATGATATTGCATACAATGTAATCGATCTGGACTCAGAGCCATCAACTAAATCAATAGAAGCCATAAAAGGCGAAGAAAACATAATAAATGTGAGGCAAATTAATGGATAAGAAAGTTGCAATCATCACGGGCGGTAGTAGAGGTGTCGGAGCTGATTTAGCTAAACTCTGTGCAGAGAAAGGCTGGAATATAACAATCACTTGTTCTAATTCAATTGATGACGCAAAGAATGTTGCCAAAGAGTGCGAAAAACTGGGATCTGAAGTCCTTGTATTGCAAGCAGATGTTTCTTTAGATAAAGATTGTGAGGAAACAGTTTCTAAAACAATAGAAAAGTGGGGCAGGCTTGATTCTCTGGTAAATAATGCTGGGAAAACTAAGTTTAATGCTCATCATAATTTGGAAGGATTATCTTCGGATGATTTTATTGATCTTTATTCCACTAATACTGTTGGCCCTTATCAAATGATTAAATATGCTAAAGATCATCTCAAGAAAGCTGAAAGCCCAAGCATTGTTAATATTGCCTCTATTGCCGGCGTTATGGGGATTGGAAGCTCGGTTGCATATGCTGCATCTAAAGGGGCGTTAATAAATATGACTAAATCTCTAGCTAGGGCGCTTGGTCCTATAAGGATAAATGCTATTTGTCCTGGTTTTATCCAAGGAGACTGGCTGAGAGGCGGGCTAGGAGATGAAGCATATGAATTAACAAAAAAATCTATTGAGGATATAGCTCCATTAAGCCTAACTTGCACACCAAGACAGGTTGCAGAGACCACATTTCATTTTATGACGGAATCGGTGACTGTAACTGGAGAGACTTTGATCTTAGATGGAGGTATGCACCTAGGGCGCTAAATTAATAATAATTCTCTGCGTGCTTCTTTGAAAAGGGAATGACTTCATCGTAACGACCGTCTTTAACTTTTTTAACCCATTCAGGGTCCGAGAGTAAAGCTCTGCCCACAGCAACCATGTCAAATTCCTTGTCGTCCATTCGTTTAACTAAATCATCAATTGGAGCTGATTTAACTTCGTCTTCACCTTGATAAAAACCTATGAAATCTGACTCCAGACCCACACTGCCAACAGTAATGGTAGGTAAACCGGTTATTTTTTTTGTCCAACCTGCCAAATTAAGATTAGATCCCTCAAACTCTGGTTCCCAAAATCTTCTGTTGCTAGCATGAATTACATCAACTCCTGCATCAACAAGCGGTCTAAGAAGAGTCTCTAAATCATCCTGATTTTTTGCTAACTTTGCTTCGTAGTCTTGCTGTTTCCATTGAGAAAACCTGATAGCTATGCAGAAATCATTACCTACCTTAGCTCTTGCTCTTTTTATTATTTCGGATGCAAAAGATGATCTTAATTGGATACTTCCCCCAAAACCATCTTTTCTTTGATTCGTATCTTCCCAGAAAAATTGATCTATCAAATATCCATGAGCGCCATGTAATTCAACTCCATCAAAACCTAAATCCTTGATAATTTCGATATCTCTTACATAAATTTCGATCATATTTTCTACATCATCAGCTGTCATTTCATATGCAACCTTTTTATCTTTTCTAATTAAGCCGGAGGGAGTGAACCCCGGAACATCTGGTTCTGGCGGCAAGCCAGGTTTTCTTATTGCTCCCACATGCCAGAGTTGACAGAAAATTTTGGAATCATATTTGTGAACTTGAGATATTACCTTCCTCCAGCCTTCATGAGCTTCAGGTTTTAAACCTGGCACATCAGGATATCCACTAGAAGAAGGGTGAGATACCTCAACTCCTTCGGTGATAATTAGGCCAACACCACCCTTAGCTCTTCTTTCGTAATAGTCAGCAACATTTTGACCAGGAATTCCATTGGGTGACTTATTCCTTGTCATTGGCGCCATGGCAAATCTATTCGGAATATCTAAGTTATTAATTTTTATAGGATTAAAAAGTGTTTCCATGTTGTTAGTTAATTTTGTACTTGATTATTTATAAGATTATCACCTAAAAAAATCATTTTTTAAAACTATTTTGATGTTTTTTCATGTGACTTACACACATTGAAAACTTTGTAAATACCTAAAAGTGCATTTTTTAAGATTATTTGAAAATTTTTCTTCCTCAATAGTCTAATTTATATAAGTTATTGATTTTATTGATATTATCTATATTGATCAAAATTTGATCAAATTTACTCAAACCTTTAATTCATAGTCTATCCGTTTAATCCTGGCTTATTTATCCAAAGACTTATCCACAGTTTCTGTGGATAAAATTTTTTGATATTCTAGTGGTAAATGTCCTTAAAAATTGACCTTACTAAATCGTGGCTCAATCATCTTGAAGATGAATTTAGTAAGACTTATATGATTGAGATCAAAGAATTTTTAAGAAATCAAATTAGTCAAAGAAAAACTATCTATCCGCCCGGTAAAGAAATATTTAACTGCTTTAATCTTACCTCTTACGAAGACACTAAAGTAGTGATTCTTGGTCAGGATCCTTATCATGGAGCTGGTCAAGCACACGGTCTGAGCTTTTCTGTCAAAGATAATATCTCTATACCGCCCTCGCTCAAAAATATATTCAAGGAATTAAATTCTGACTTAAAGATTAAGATACCTAGTTCGGGAAATTTGACTTCTTGGGCTTTAGAGGGAGTGCTGCTCCTCAACAGCTCTCTTACAGTAGAGTCAAATAATCCAAACTCACATCAAAATATCGGATGGAAATTTTTTACCGATAAAGTAATC
>CACJNS010000010.1 GCA_902594855.1 uncultured SAR86 cluster bacterium | reverse complement strand
TCGTATCAATACAAAAATTGAACCTTTAAATGATGCAAGCGTTAGAAAAGCACTCTCTTTGGCTATAGATAGAGACCTTATTGTTGATAAAGTTACTAAAGGTGGGCAAAAGCCAGCTTATTCATTTACTCCTCCTAGCGAGGACTATTATGATCCTCCAACACAACTAGAATATAACCCGGAGCTGGCAAGACAATACCTCAGAGATGCTGGGTATCCTAATGGAGAGGGTTTTCCTGAATTTGAACTTTTATACAATACGAACGAAGGACATCAAAAAATTGCACAAGCTATACAACAATTCTGGTTGAAGGAATTAGGAATTAAGATTACCCTCACAAATGTTGATTGGAAAGTTTACCTTGATAGAGAAAGTCAAGGCCAGTATCAAATTTCCAGAGCAGGTTGGATTGGTGATTATGTCGATCCAAATTCTTTTCTAGATATGATGGTTACAGATAGAGGTAATAACAAAACCGGATGGTCTAATAAAGAATATGACTCATATATTAAGAAAGCAACATTTGCTAATAGTGAGTCCGAAAGATTAAAAAATTTTTCCAGTGCTGAACAAATTTTAATGGATGAGTTACCCATAATCCCAATTTATACTTACACAAGAGTCTATATGTTAAGAGATGAGGTTAAAGGTTGGTATCCAAACATGCTAGATACTCATCCCTATCAATTTATATCTCTAGAAGATTGACTTATTTTATTTTAAAAAGGGTATTCACTTACATTCCCGTTATGTTGATAGTTATATCAGCAACCTTTTTTATGGTCCATGCTGCACCAGGCGGACCTTTTGATGATGAAAGAGTCGCATCTCCTGAAATACTCAAGCAACTGAATGATACTTATAATTTAAACGACCCTTTATTAAGCCAACTAGGAAACTATCTCTTGAATGCTATCCAAGGAGATTTTGGTCCATCTTATAAATACCCTGGAAGGTCAGTTTCTGAATTAATATTTTCTGGGTTACCGATAACAATGGAATTAGCTCTTTATTCAATATTATTTGCCTTATTTTTAGGAATTTTGTCTGGAATCCTTGCTTCTTTGAATCCAGGCAAATTACTTGATCATTTACCAATGAGCGTATCTATGATCGGTATATGTGTCCCATCAATTATCCTAGGTCCAATGCTAATTTTAACTTTTGGAATTTGGTTTGAAATATTACCAGTTAGTGGTTGGGGTGAATTCCCTGGAGATAAAGTTTTACCAACAATTACACTCGGTTCAGCTTACGCAGCAATTTTTGCAAGACTTACTAGAGGTGGAATGTTAGAAATACTCGCTCAGGACTTCATTAGAACCGCTAGAGCAAAAGGCTTAAATGAAACTAGAGTTGTTCTCTATCATGCTTTACGAGGTGGGATTATGCCTACTGTAGGCTTCTTAGGTCCTGCAATAGCTGGTTTATTCGCAGGCTCGTTTGTAGTTGAAACTATATTTCAAATAAATGGTATTGGGAGATATTACGTTCAAGCTGCTTTTAATAGAGATTACACATTAATTTTAGGCATCTCAATCTTAATAACTTTTTTTACACTTACCTTTGTTCTGCTTTCAGATATTTTAGCTACCTTCCTAAATCCTAGACTTAGAGAAAAGGGATCGATGAACTGATTATGATTTTTCTTACTAATTTTTATAAATACCATAAGTTAGCATTTTTTAGCTCCATTTTTATTTTCGGATTAGTCTTTCTTGCACTTATTACACCATTCATAACCCCCTATAGTTATTCAGAACAAAATCTTTTATTAGGTGCAGCACCTCCTTCTTCCGAATATATGCTTGGAACAGATGTATTAGGGAGGGACCTTTTTACAAGAATGCTTTACGGTAGCAGAGTATCTTTATTAGTCGGTTTTCTTGCAACTTTGGTAGCCCTTACCATAGGTGTTTTATGGGGTTCGATAGCCGGTTATTTAGGAGGAAGAACTGATTCTTTAATGATGAGAATAGTTGACATCCTTGATGGCTTACCTTTCGTTATTTTCCTAATTTTAATATTAGTAATTATTGGCAGAAGTATGACTTTGTTATTTTTAGCAATAGGTGCTTTTGGCTGGCTATCTATGGCTAGAATTGTAAGGGTCCAAGTTCTGGGTCTTAGACGTCAAGACTATGTTTTAGCAGCGCAAAGCATGGGTGCAAGCAATTTAAGAATTTTGTTTAAACATATTATTCCTAACGTTTTAAGTTCGGTTATTGTATATTCAACCCTTTTAATTCCTCAGTTTATGTTGTTAGAAGCTTTTTTAAGCTTTTTAGGTCTTGGAGTTCAACCTCCAGAAAGCTCTTGGGGAATATTAATAAGGGAAGGTGCAATTACCATGGAAGAATATTGGTGGCTTTTAATATTCCCCTCCATAGTATTTTCTCTAACTTTATTTGCGCTAAATTTTCTAGGCGATGGTCTTAGAGATTACTTAGATCCTAGAAAAACTCAGCAACTTAGTTAACTTTCAAATCTGAAAATTTTATATCTAAGACTTGTCCAGGATAAATCACCTCAGGATTTTTTAATTCATTCCACTGGACTATCATATCGCCTGTTACCCCAAATTTTTTTGCAATTTTAAAAATTGTATCGCCTCTCTTAACAGGGTAAGTGAGGTCATTTAGATTAACTTTCTTTTTCTTCTTGGGAACAAAGTACTTAGGATAAATATTTATTTGTTGATTTATTTGAAGAAATCTCTCGGTGGATAAGTCGTTCCAAACAATCAAGTCAGAAACTTGAACACCATATTTTTTTGCTATGGACCATAGAGTATCGCCTTTTGAGACAAAATAGATATCAGGTTTATTAAGGTAATCTTTTAACCATTCAGGCCCTCTTGGAACGGTAAGCTCTTCATTCTCAAAAATTAAATCATCATCAAGATTATTAATCTCTTTCAAAAGAGCTTGAGAAATCATGTATTTTTTGGATATAGACGTTAACGTATCTCCTTTCTTTACGATATATTTATCCCACTTCACAAGCTCTTCTTCACTCATTGAATTTAATTTAATTTCAAAGCGGTCTGCTATTCCTATGGGCAGTAATAAATAAAAAGGTCCATTGGGATCAGTTGCCCATTGATTAAATCCCGGATTTAACTCATATACAGCCTCAATACTGAGACCAGAGATATTAGCAACTTGCATTAAATCAACCTGAGAAGGTATGTCTATAACCCGAAAATATGGCCTATTAGGCAAGAAAGGAAAATCAACATTATAATTTTCAGGATTTTTAATTACTTCAAGGAGTGCTAAAAGCCTAGGAAGATACTTGCTTGTTTCTTTAGGGAGTTTTAAGGACCAAAAATCAGTTTGTTTTCCTAGGTTTTTATTTTTTTTAACTTCTCTTTGGATTCTTGCAGGACCAACATTAAAGGATGCAATTGCTAACATCCAATCGTTAGTTTTTTTATACATTGAATCTAGATAATTAAGAGCTGAATTGGTCGATGCAATAATGTCTCTTCTACCGTCATACCACCAATTTCTCTTTAAGCCCTGTTCTCTAGCCGTACTAAGAATAAATTGCCAAATACCGGAGGCTCCTGCAGGAGATTGAGCATAAGGATCAAATTGACTTTCAACGAATGGAAGAAGAGCAAGCTCAACAGGCATATCTCTTTTTAATGTTTCATCAACCATATGATAAAGATACCTTTGACCATTTTTTGATAATCTATCAACAAGATATTGATTATTTTGATAAATTTTTAATGCTTTTTGGATTTCTGATCTATCCGCAGAATATTGAAAATTTGAATTTTCTCTTATAACGTCCCACAAATCTTCTTGTCCATAAAGAGGAATAATAAAAAAAGATACGAATATATAGGTTATATATTTCTTCATTCCATTGATTAACTATTATCTTTTAATGATCTAACAGCCGTAAAAGTTTCTAAGTCAGAAGGGCGATTTATTTTAGCAAAATCTTTAATATTCTCCTTGATCTCTGCAACATGAGATCTTAAAAAAGGATTTATGTTTTTTTCTAACTTCAAATTAGTGGGAAGGGAAATCTCATTATTTGATCTTTTTTCGTCTATTTTATTTTTATATTCAACAAGATTGTCGTTACCTGGCTCTACTTTAATTGCAAAATTTAAATTACTTTGAGTGTATTCATGAGTACAGTAAATTTTCGTGGATAAATCTAGTACTGATAATTTGGATAAAGATTCATACATTTGATCAGGTGTTCCTTCAAATATCCTCCCGCAACCACCAGAAAATAAAGTATCACCGCAAAATAAAGTATTTTGTTCTTCTGAATAATAAGCAATATGATCTAAGGTATGGCCAGGGACTTCGATGATTTTAAAAGTTGAGCCATGAATTGAAATTTCATCGTTTTCTTTTAATTTTATTTCTACGCCGTTAAAAGGTGAGTCATAAGGACCATAAACATTACATTCATGCGTTTCTTTTAGTTGTTTTACCCCACCAGTATGATCAAAGTGATGATGGGTGATTAGAATGTTCTCAAGTTCTAAACTCTTTTCTTTTAAATAATAATTAACTACTTCTGCATCACCTGGATCAACTACTGTTGCTTTTCCATTTTCTTCAATAAGCCATATATAATTATCAGTAAAAGCTGGCAGAGGTAAAATATTCATAGAAACGTGATTTTACCATTTGTAATAAGAATTTTTTATCTAGATTTGATTTGAGTATTAAAATTTATACAGATGGAGCTTGCAAAGGTAACCCAGGCGATGGCGGTTGGGGTGCTTTAATCATTTATCCTGATAATGAAGAAGAGATTTTTGGCTATGAAGAAAATACTACAAATAACAGGATGGAACTTCTTGCTGCTATAAAAGCTTTAGAAGCTGTAAGAGAAAAAAAAGAAGTAACAATTTATACTGATTCTATGTATCTTCAACAAGGAATTACCAGTTGGATAAATAATTGGAAATCAAATAACTGGAGGACAGCTTCAAAAAAGGAAGTTAAAAATTCTGATTTATGGAAAAGATTGGACGATTTATCAAATACTTTAGATGTATCTTGGAATTGGGTAAAAGCTCATAGCGGTCATCCTGAGAATGAGAGGGCAGATTTTCTAGCAAATAAAGGCATATTACTCAAATGAGACAAATAACATTAGATACAGAAACTACAGGGTTAGATGTTTCCAATGGTCACAGAGTGATTGAAATAGGATGCACTGAAATCATTGATAGGAAATTTACTGGCAATGAATTACATTTTTATCTTAATCCGGAAAGAGATATTGATCCTGGAGCAGTAGCAGTTCATGGTCTATCTAAAGAATTTCTATCAGATAAGCCTTTTTTCTCAGATATAGCGGAAGATTTACTTACTTTTTTAGAAGATGCTGAAGTTCTTATGCATAATGCAGAATTTGATTTAGGGTTTCTCAATAATGAAATAAATATTTTACAATCTGACTATCCTACGATCGAAACTGTTTCTTCAAATATTGTTGATACTCTTCAATTGGCAAGGGCTATGCATCCAGGTCAAAGAAATAGTTTAGATGCTCTTGTGGATAGGTATCAAATCCATGGTTACGATAGAAATTATCACGGGGCATTATTAGATTCTAAAATCTTAGCAGATGTATATTTGTCCATGACTGGAGGGCAGACCAGCATAGGTTTTAGCCAAGAAATATCTCAACCAGGAAATACGATAAGCGAGTCGAAAGAAAAGAAAGTCTACATGGTAAGTGTCTCTCAGGAAGAATCGAACCAACACCTTAATTACTTAAAATCTATTAGAGAATGACAGAGAGAACTAGATTTGCGCCAAGTCCAACTGGCCATTTGCATATTGGTGGCGCCAGAACAGCATTGTTTTCTTGGCTATTCGCAAAATCTAAAGGCGGCCAATTCCTTCTTAGATTCGAGGATACTGATACAGAGAGATCTAAAGATGAATTCAAAGACTCAATTTTAAAATCATTAGAATGGCTTAATTTATATCCAGACGAGGAGCCAGTACATCAGTCTAGAAATTTAGAGAGACATAAATCTTTAGCATTGTCTCTATTTGAGAAAGGCGCAGCCTATTATTGTGATTGTTCAATTGAGGAGTTGGAAGAACTTCGCGCTACTCAGATAAAAAACAAACAAAAACCAATGTATGACGGGCGAAGCAGAGAGAAAAATTTAGAATACGAAGGAAAAAATGTTCTTCGCTATAAAATGCCTGATGCTTCAACTTCATTTAAAGATCTTATTCTTGGCGACATTACCGTAGATAATAGAGAATTAGATGATTTTATTATCTTAAGAGCAGACGGAACTCCTACCTATAATTTTTGTGCGGCAGTAGATGATCTTGATATGAAAATATCAACGGTTATCCGTGGAGACGATCACTTAACTAATACTATTAAGCAACTCAATATAATTAAGTCTCTTAAAGGAAATCTTCCGAACTATGCTCATCTTCCCATGGTTTTATCAGAATCAGGAAAAAGACTGTCTAAGAGAGACGGTGCTTTAGACATTATGGACTATAAATCTGAGGGATATTTAAGCGGAGCGTTATTGAATTATATAGTCAGACTAGGATGGGCAAAAGATGAAGTTGAAAAATTTACAATGCATGAACTTATAGATTTTTTTGATTTATCAGATGTTAATTCTTCTCCGTCGAAATTTTCTCTACAACTATTAGATTGGTACAACAATGAATATTTAAAGGAAATGGATAGTTCAACTTTACTTAAATTATTAAGTGAGATTGGAAGCAATGTAAATGAAAACTACAAAAACATTCACGGCATAATCGATGTTCTAAAAGTAGGAGCAAAAAGTTTAAAAGAAATTGAAGAAAACTTTGATATGTTTCTTAAGAGTCCCTCTATAGATAAGTCGGATTCATTAGCCAGCGAAGAAAATAAAAAAATTATTAAAGATTTTTTTGATAATTTTGATTTTTCTGAAGATGAAAATTTAGAGTCTATCAGTCAAAGACTAAAAGATTATATTAATAGCAATAGTCTTAAATTTCCTCAGTTAGGTAAACCTTTAAGATATGCATTAACCGGAAGAACTAATGCTCCAGGAATAGGTGAGCTAATATATCTTTTGGGGAGCGAAGAGTCGAAACAAAGGATCGAGGAGTACCTAAAATAAAAAAAGGAGCTCAATGAGCTCCTTTTTTTAAAAAACAGAGTTTATTCATCAAACATTTGATTATTATTTCCTGGGACTCCAGCTGATAAGATCATTGAAGAATCTGAACACTCCATTAAATCTTCAAATAAAGATTGTTGCATTGCTGCTCCACCTTTGGTTTGCATATCTCCAAACTTACCAAGCGTTTCCATGTCTTTAGCTATAAAAAGATTAAGAAAATCATATTCAGCTGTTTGGCCAGCTACAGGAAAAATAGTGAAAATATTTGTAGAATTTTTGAAGCCAGCAGCATCGTAATAAGCATTCATTTTGTTGTATGCAGCTGCATAATCCATTACGGTTGCTCCTTCTTTATTTTTACATTGCGAGACTAAGACTGGTCTCAAAGAAGAAGCTTCCCATGCTGACTCAGACTGTCTATTAAAAACACCAATTCCTAACATGTGGCCTGCACAGTTAGCTGCACCACTGACTCGATTGAATTTCTCATTAATTTTATCGCCCTTTGTAATCCAATTTTCTTGAGATGCTACAAAATTTTCAAAGTTATCTGAAATACCAATCCACATATGAGAATTTGGTTTGTTGTATTCAACACCAGCAAACCAGGGAGTCCACACAAAAGCATTATAGGTAGATCTTCCTATTGGATCGTTTTCTTCTTGCCACTCTCTCCATTCCGCAGCAACTTCCATAAGATCAGATATATCTTTACCTTTCTGATACTCACATCCGTAATAAAGTTCAGTTGGATAAGTGGTTGGAAGAGTTTGAGCAGTTAAGAAACCTGATGTTAAAAAAACAAGGGTAAATATAATTTTTTTCATAATAAATCTCCTATTTATTTTTAGTTCATTGAATTAAAAGTATTTTCTACAAGAACGAGATTTCTCTCGCTGCAAGTAGCAACTTTTAGCCATTGTGAAAAGATTTTATCTCCTTCACCTCCAAGAAAAAAATCTTGGAATCCATTTCCCATCATTGAGAAATCAGTCCAAGCTGTCATTAATGCAAAGCCATTAGGATCCATATCACCCATGAAGGTGGTAAAAATCCACTGAGCACTTTTCATGTCATTCTTCTTTGCAAATTTTTGAACATCGCTTGAAACCTTTCTTACGTCATCCATCGAATATCCTTGATTCAGTTCACACATCCACACTTCAGCTGGCACTGTTGAATTTTGCTGAGCTAAAGTATTGAGTGATACAAAAGTAAGAATACCAATGATTAAAATCTTATATAATTTCATTAATCTTTCTCCGAAATTAAGGGTTACTTATATTAGTTATTAATCTAACTTATTTTTAGAGAAAATAAAGCTTTAATTTATATGATTTCAAAGAAACTTCTCGATATTCTTGTATGTCCTAGATGCAAAGGAGAACTCTTATTGGAAGAAGACAAGCTTATATGCCGAACTGGGAATATCGCTTTCCCTATAAAAAACGATATACCAATAGTTGTTATGAAAGAAGCGATTGATTTAGGATCTAATTAGTCTTTCTGTTCTGCTAAGTCTCTTAAACCTTCTTTGCTAGCTAAAGATGCATGGTTCAATATATTTCTTCCCATTGAAGATGTTTGTCTTTTTGAGAAATTAGCATAAATTTTATCTCTTGCTTCATGTACTTTGCTGTTGCTTGGGTCAGAGTAAAAAGCGGTTTCAATTAAATGTGCCGCTAACCTATGATCTTCTTTATTGCTTAATTCGATAGCTTTTGAGATCACAGTATCAAGTGAACCAACGAGATCAATCCATAATGATGCTTCATCAGACCTTTTAGCTGGAAACAATCGATCATATTCACCTTCCCACCAACCTCCGTAACGACGCCAAATCATTCTTATTAAAAACTCAGGATCGTCATAAACTGGCTTCAACCAAGGTAACTCCATTAGTTCTTTTTTAAACTTAACCTTATGAATAATAAAATTCAAAGTTTTGCCTTGATTCATTAGTTCCATAACTTGATTTTCTATTTCGTCAAGAAATTCCGCCGTGGTAGTCAATGCCTTCTGTATATTTTCTTTTCCAAACATCGGATAACCATGACCTGGCAGCATTATTTCAGCTTCCAGTTCGCTCATCTCTCTTAAGGCAACAGCCCAATCAGAAACATATCTTTGTACTTTTTGCGGATTACCCCCGTTTGGTACAGCCCATATAAATAAATCGCCAGGTAGTAATATTTTTTCTTTTGGAATAAAAGCCCACAAATGATCATCAGTTTCACCTCTAGCAGGGTTAAGCAAAAATTCTGTATCGCCAACTGTAAAACTTGTTTTACTTTCTACTAAAACATCTGGATATCGGTATTTTTCAGGCCAGGTAAAATGCGGAACGTTAATCGCAAACTGTCTTCTATTAATTGCCGTATTCCAGCCAAGTGTTTTTAAGTATCTATCAAAATGTTCTGGCATTAATTTGTTTGCATACACTGTTGGTCTGTCGTTGCCATTTGATAAAGCCTCCTCATCAAATTTTTCAACGGCAAAGATATGATCAACATGATGATGAGTAAATATAGCTGCGACTAGAGGTTCATTGGGTCGCCATTTTCTAATTTCTTCATAAGCTCTTTCAATATCAATAATATGACCTGCATCAAGCATGACCAGTCCGGATCCTGTATCTAAAACAAAGAAACCAGCTATGCCTTTAAAAGCTAAAAGATTATCTTGGATTTCTGTAGAGCCATCGACAAAAGAATGCACAGGATGATGTTCGAAAGTTAAGTCCAATTCTCCCTTGATCGCTTTACTTGCTAATTCTTTTAAATCCATATTAACCTACCTATCTAATTAATTTTGTTGGTGGAATAATCTTATCAAAGTAACTGTTGGAATCTAAAAATGTATTTTCATCACTCAGAAAAAACTCAGGAACTCATTGAAAAACTTAATTCCTTTATGGATGAGTTTATTTATCCAAATGAATCAACATATGCATCACAAGTTTCAGATTTTAGAGAAAAAGGAAATCCTTGGCAGATAGTTCCAATTGTTGAAGAACTAAAAAAAATTGCCAAAGAGAAAGACCTTTGGAACTTCTTTCTTCCCACGAGTGAATATGGTTACGGTCTGACTAATCTTGAATACGCACCTCTTGCTGAAATTATGGGAAAAGTGGGGTGGTCTTCTGAAGTTTTTAATTGTTCTGCTCCAGATACAGGAAACATGGAAGTCTTAGAAAGGTATGGCAGTGAAGAGCAAAAAGACAAATGGCTAAAGCCTCTTTTAGAGGGAGAGATAAGGTCATGTTTTGCTATGACTGAACCAAGCGTAGCTTCATCTGATGCTACAAATATCTCCTCGACCTTAGAATTAGATGGCGACCATTATGTTATCAATGGAGAAAAATGGTGGGCTTCAGGTGTTGGTCATCCAAACTGTAAGTTTTTAATTTTTATGGGTGTTAGCAATCCTGATAGCCCAAAACATCAACGTCAATCACAGATTATTGTTCCTTACGATTCTCCTGGAATAAAACTAAAAAGATATCTAACCGTTTATGGGGCAGATCATGCGCCGAATGGCCATGGGCATCTTGAGTTTAAAAACGTAAGAGTTCCAAAAGAAAATATTATTTTAGGAGAGGGCAGAGGATTTGAAATAGCCCAAGGGAGGCTCGGTCCGGGAAGAATCCATCATTGTATGAGAATTATCGGTCTTGCTGAGAGAGCATTAGAGTTATTATGTAAACGTTCTCTTAATCGAAAAGCATTTGGTAAACCATTAGCAGAACTTGGGGGGAATTACGATGTAATTGCAAATTGTCGGATAGATCTAGAAATGGCTAGGTTATCTACTCTTAGAGCTGCTTACATGATGGATGAAGTAGGTAATAAAATTGCCAGGAGTGAGATAGCTCAAATTAAAGTTTCTGTCCCTTCAATGGCAGTCAAAATAATTGATGCTGCTATTCAAATTCACGGAGGAGAAGGCGTCTCACAAGATACTATTCTGGCAGGCCTATTCCAATCAACAAGGTATCTAAGAATTGGAGACGGTCCAGATGAGGTACACAGAAGAACGGTTGCAAGAGAAGAGTTGGGCAAACTTAGAGCTTCATCATAAAAAATTATTTGTTAGAATTCGCTCATGAATAAATCCATTCTATTAATTACCATAATTTTTTCTCTGACATCGGTTGCTCTTGATTATAAAGATTTTGGAAAGCTCCCTTTTTTTAGCAATGTGACTATATCTCCTGACGGAGAAAAAATTGCTGCTTTAGCTAATATTGAAGGCAAGCCCTATATCGTGGTTACAGAATTTGGCTCAACTAATTTCAATCCCATTGCATCGCTTAAAAACGAATACGATCGACTTGAATGGATAGAATGGGCTAATAATAAAAAGATTATTTTTCAAACAAGTAAAGCAGAAAAGGTAAGAGAAAGAACGTTCAGAGTTTACGATCTGAACACAATAGATTCAGATGGTTCAAATTTTAAAATTATTGAAAATAAATCTATATACAAAGATAAGCAAAATTCAAATATTTCAAAATACGAAAGTATTTCTTTAGTCGATATTTTAGAAGATGAAGAAAATAAAATATTGGTCTCTAACTACGATCCAAGAGAAAGAGCCGTTGCTATTTTTGAAGTTAATTTAAAGAACAATAGGTTTAAAAAAATTGAATCACCGTTCACTGATTCTGACGGCGACAGAGTTACCAATTTCATCGTTTCAGAGGGCAAGATTCAATTTGCAGATTTCTATGATGCTGATGAGGGTATAGCTAAGATTTTCTATAGACCTAATAAGGATGATAGTTGGACTGAGATTTACAGGGCTAACACCGAAGACCTTGCAACCGATAACTTTTACGTTGGCGGTGTAGATAAAAAAGACGGAAATTTATTTATTTACTCCAATTTTGATAGCAACTTTTCATACATTTCAAAATTTAACGTTGAAACTGGTAAATTAAGCAAGCCTATTTATTCTAAGAAAGATCATGAAATTGCATCTTTAGAAGTTGAAGATGGTGAAATTAAGATGGTCTGCTACGAGAGATTTACTAGGGAGTGCGACCTATTTGATCCTGAAGAAAAAGGCATCATTAAAGCATTAAAAAAATCTTTTCCAGATCATTACATTAATATAAGTTCTTACAGTAAGGACTTTTCTAGATTTATTGCAACGATTCGCAATGCAAGCTCTCCAGGAAAATATTTTGGATTCGATAAAAAGACCGGTAAATCTTTCTTCATCTCTAGTCAGTTTCCACAATTAGAAAATAAAGTTAATTCTATTACCAAAGTTATTGAATATAAGGCGCGAGATGATTATCAACTATATGGTTTTTTAACCCTTCCACAAGGAATCAAAAATCCACCCGTCATACTTTTTCCCCACGGTGGACCAACCGCAAGAGATAGGATTGATTATTTTGATCCTTGGCTTCAAGCAATGGTCAGTCAAGGTTATGCAGTTTTCCAACCACAGTTCAGAGGCTCAGCGGGATGGGGCAAGGATTATCAAATCTCTGGTTACAGAGAATCCGGCAAGAAGATGCAAAACGATATGATCGATGGTTTTGATTACGTAGTCCAAAATTATGATCTCGATGGTAAAAAAGCATGCATAGTAGGTGCAAGTTACGGAGGTTACGCAGCTTTAACAGGAAGTTTTCAATCTCAAGATAAATTTAAATGTTTTGTGAGTATTGCAGGGATTTCAGATTTTACTAAGTTGTTAAGATCTGAAACATTTTTTAGGGGTTCTGCAAAAATGAATAAAATAATGCACGGTGATCCTTTTGAGGATAAAGAATATTTAGATTCAGTTTCAGCAATTAATTACACAGATAAAATTAAAAAACCTATTTTGCTTATTCATGGAACTTACGATACACAGGTTCCTCATAATCAGTCCTCAATGTTTTACAACAAAATAAAAAATAGCAATGATTCTGTAGAATACTTTGAAATACCAAAGGCCACTCACTACTTTGATGAGCAAGGCAACAGATTAATTATGTTTAGAGAAATTGAAAGATTTCTGGCTGAAAATCTTAATTAGACTTCTACTAATTGTTTACCAATATTTTGGCCAGTGAATAATCTATTTAAAGCATCCGGACAATTTTCGATTCCATTTAAGATGTCTTCCTGATGTTTCAATTGATTATTTTCTAGATATTCCTCCAATTGTTCTAAGGCCTTTTGAGAATTTGGTAAATAATCCATCACTAAAAAACCCTCTATAGTTGCTCTTCTTATAACTAAATTCATAAGATTTCTGGGGCCGGGTAAGGGTTCGGTAGAGTTGTATCCTGAAATACCGCCACACAATAATACTTTGGCATTTAAATTTATATGATTTAGAGCTGACTCTAAAATTTCCCCTCCAACATTATCAAAAAATAAATCTATTCCATTTTTAGCCTTTGTTTTAAGTTCATCAGCAACATTAGAATTTTTATAATCGATGACTTCGTCTAGGCCACAATCATTTTTCAGCCAGCTGCATTTGCTTTCTCCACCCGCAATCCCGATAACATTACAGCCATTAAGTTTCGCAATCTGAGCAGCCACAGATCCGGTTGCTCCAGCTGCACCCGACACTAATACATTCATACCTTCTTTTACTTGACCAAGTTCAACCATTCCGTAATAGGCGGTTATACCAGTAGCTCCCAGAACATTTAATGTTGTTGGAATGGGAAATTTATCACTTAGCTTTCGAAATCTACCTGTATCCGAAGGAACTGTTTTGTTATAGGTTTGCCAGCCTGTAAAACCAATTACTAAATCTCCAACTTGATATTGATCGTTCTTTGACTCAACTACCTCTCCGACACCCATAGCTCTGACAACCTCATCTATCTGAACTGGAGGTAGGTACCCTGGAGCATCATTTAGCCAGCCTCTTTGAGTAGGATCGAAAGAAATAAATTTATTCTTCAAAATAATTTCATTTTCAGAAATATCATCCATTTGTTCTTCTTGTAATTCAAAATCAGACTTATTTGCCATTCCAATAGGCCTTTTTTTAAGAACCCATTTTTTATTTATGATTTCGTTTGAAATTGTCATATCACTCCCAATACTTTTTAATTTTATTTATATCGTCTTTAACGTTACTATTTAGCTTTATGAAAGTCACTAAAAACATAGATTCCTATAATTTTGGCGCAAAAATTGAAGGTATAGACCTATCCAAGGAATTATCAGAAGAACAAATAAACGAGATAAGGCAAGCATGGATTGAAAATCAGGTTGTCTTTTTTCCAAACCAAAAAATTACGAATGAAGAGTTTGCACGATTTGCTAGGTATTTTGGAGATTACGGTGAAGATCCTTATCTAAAAGCGATGCCTGAGCATAATCATATTGTTGAGGTTAAAAGATCTGCCAAAGAAAAAACGTCACCTTTTGGTGGAACTTGGCATTCTGATTGGTCTTTTTTAAAAAATCCTCCTGCCATGACTCTACTTTATTCAAAAATTATTCCGCCTGTAGGAGGCGACACACTTTTTGCTTCCACGAAAGATGCTTGTATCGATCTAGAGCCTAGCCTCAAAGATAGTATTAAAGATTTGTCCGGTGTTCATAGCGCGATGTTGCCGTATGCTGATGATGGATTTTATGCTACAGAATTAGAGGATAGATCCATGAACATAGTTACGAGCAAAAAAGCCAAAGCCATGCAAAATCATCCGATCATTAAAGAACATAATGAATCTAAACTTGATACTCTTTTCGTTAATCCTGTTTATACAGTTGGGATAGATTCTAAGAGTGATGATGAAGCTGCAAGTTTATTAGCATCTCTATACGAGCATATTCTTCAAGATAAATATATTTATCGACACAAATGGACTGAAGATACTTTATTAATGTGGGATAACCGCTCTGTCATGCACATGGCTGAAGGGGGTTACGATGGCCATGACAGGCTTTTACACAGAATTACGATAGCTGGTTAATTACCAGAAAGTTCTAAACCTTCTAATTTTCCTTCTTTACGCCATTTATTCATCATAGAAAAGAACTCCAATGGTCCGCCGCCGTAAGGATTATTTTGTGGTTCTAAATTAGGTTTACCTTCGTTGTTGTAATAACCAGGAGTACAACTCTCTCTGAAATCTCGCATATCACGAGACTTAGCTATTATTGTATCCACCCAATCTGCTTCAGCCTGTTTGGAAGCTTCTACATAAGTCAGTTTATCTTCTTTCATTTTCTTCAATATGTAAGACAGATGAATGCTTTGTTCATCGAGAGAGTGCGTGTAGTTAGCAGTGAATGCACCTTGTTGAGGTCCAAAGAAAAAACAATTTGGAAAACCATTTGCGTGCATTCCGTGAAGGGTAGATAAACCATCTTGCCATTTTTTGGAAACGCTTAAACCGTTCTTGCCGTAAATTTCATAACCGCATCTTCTGGTGTACTCAGTGCCAACCTCAAATCCAGTAGCAAATATAATGCAGTCAACTTCATACTCCTTGCCATTGAAAATTATTCCTTTTTCAGTGATCGTATCCACACCTTTGCCGTCTGTATCAACTAATTCAACGTTATTGTTATTAAAAGCAGACAAATATTCATCATGAAAACAAGGACGTTTACAGAATTGTCGATAATAGGGTTTAAGTGATTCTGCAGTTTCTGGATCATTGACAACAGAATCAGCCCTGGCTCTAATTTGTTCCATTTTTTCAAAGTCAGCCATTTCAACTTGTTTGGCTAAATTTTTAACTCCAACATGGGACATGAATTTACCTTGAAGATAAGATCTTAATCCCTCGGTATAGAGTTTTCTTGAAAATACAGAACCCAAAGTCCAAAGAAAAATTCTAAATCTGGAAGGACCGTTATTTAACATGGCACCCAATATTCTCCTGAAAACTTCCGTCCACCCATCGTTAACTAAATCTTTGCCACTAACATTTCCTGTTAAAAAACCTTCAAAATTTTCTCTTCTTTTAGCTTGCCAACCGGGCGATTGATTTAGAAACCAATCTTCGTTGGTTTCTGTATTATTTCTTTCATCGATAGAAGAGGGCGTCCTTTGAAATACATACAATTGCTTTGCAGACTCTGCTAGGTGAGGTATGCATTGGACTGCAGTGGCGCCTGTGCCAATAACAGCCACTCTTTTATCTTTAAGGTTAGATAAATTTCCCTTTGAAGATCCTCCTGTGTATTGATAATCCCATCTACTGGTATGGAAAGTATGCCCCTTGTAGTCATTAATTCCATTTATTGCAGGTAATTTAGGGCGATTAAGAGGTCCATTGGCATGAACAACATAATTACATTTAATCTTATCTCCCTTATTAGTATTTATTTCCCAGAGTCTTTCGTCGTCTTTCCATCTAACGTCGTTTACTTCAGTTTGGAAAATAGCATGCTCTTTCAACCCAAATTTTTCTGAGATAACATCAAAATATTCTAAAGTTTCGGGTGCGTTGGTGTATTTTTTGCCAGGTATGAATTTAGTTTCTTCCAACAAAGGAAAATAGATATAGGATTCTATATCGCACGATGCGCCTGGATATCTGTTCCAATACCAAGTACCTCCAAAGTTACCGCCTTTCTCAATGATTTTAAAATCAGAAAATCCAGCTTCTTTGAGTCTAGATGCAGCCAGAACACCACCAAAACCGCCTCCAATTATCACTATTTCATAAGAATCAGTTAAAGCTTGCCTTTCTATTGCATTTTTTATGTAGGGATCATCAACAAAATAAGAGAAATCTCCGCTTACTTCTTGATATTGATCATTCCCATCTTCACGAAGACGTTTATCTCTTTCTTGTCTGTATTTATCTCTGAGATAATCAGGATCAAAAGAATAATTTTGCATTTTTATTTCCTCACGCAGGTTAATTTATCATATTCACGCGCAAGCAAAAAATATTCAAAAATAGTAAAGTAGCTAAACAAATTATATAAACGGGGCTATAGCTCAGCTGGGAGAGCGCTTGCATGGCATGCAAGAGGTCCGCGGTTCGATCCCGCGTAGCTCCACCATAAAATCTAATCATGGAATTATCAAATAAAAAGATTTCTTTTCCTTGGTGGTTTTCTTTAATTTTATTTTTATTAGTTTCACCGATGTTTTACGGTCCGCTAATCGCATTAGTAAATCCTTCTTTTTTTGGAGGGACTGGCGAAACTGAACTTAATCTTGGTATTATGCTATTTATTGCAAGAAATCTTGCAATCGGATTAGCTTTTCTTTTTGCTATTTACATTAAGAATGGACCTATGCTCTTTGTACTTATTTTAGTTAGATTAATTACAGATTTAATTGATGCTCCTGCATTTCAAATTTTCCGAGAACCTCCATTAGTAGCTCAAATGATAATTTTTACGTTGCTGTGTTATCTGCCAGCCTTCTTTGGATTGCGTTTCCTTTGGAAAGAAATGAGGAATGACTGATGGAAATATTTATTAATAAGAGATTCAATGGTCCGCCTAATTCAGGAAATGGAGGGTACGTTGCAGGGTTGATTGCAAAAGAAATAGGAAAATGCTGCGAAGTTAAATTGGTTGCGCCACCACCGCTTGAGAAAAAATTATTACTCAAAAAAAGTAATGAAAATTATGAATTGTATGACGGCGAAACTTTATTGTGTATTGCGAACACAACTACAATTGATAACGATCCGTGTGAATTTGTCAGCTTTTCAGATGCTCTTATTGGTTCTAAGAATGGATTAAGTAAATTTGAACCCATTCATGCATTGCCAGATTGTTTTGTATGCGGCCCAAATAGAAAGGAAGGTGACGGATTGAGACTATTCACAGGTCCTCAAGATTTAGATTCCAAACCTTCTGAGGATGATTTAGTTTCAACTACTTGGGTTCCTGATAAAGGCCTCAGCTCTGATGGAAAACATATTAACAGCGAGTACCTCTGGAGTGCCATGGATTGTCCAAGCGGATGGTCTGCCCACTTTGGAAGACATAGAAATGAATTGGAAGGGCAATTAGTTGTTTTAGGAAAATTAGCAGTAGAGATCATAAGAGTTCCAAGAGTAGAAGAAAAATGCATCATCACAGCAAAGTATTCTGATAAAAGCGGAAGAAAAGTACTTACCAATATATCTATGTACAGCGCTGAACAAGAATTACTTGCAAACGGAAATGCTACTTGGATACTGATTTCCTAATCACATTCAGATTATTTATAGATTAAAATGAAATAATTATGTTTATTGCATCGGTGATACTTTTATCCATATGGGAGATATATTGGACAGCAAAAGCCTGCTGGAAAGCAGCTCAAGCAAAAGAGGGTTATTGGTTTATTTTTATGTTGGCGTTTAATCTCTTAGGAATACCGGAAATCTATTATCTGCATTTTAGAAAAGATAAAGATGCGTTGGAAGATATGAAAAATCGCTAAAAATTAGTAAAATAATTTCTAGAGGTACAAATATGGCTGAAAAATTAGCAAAATTCACAACTATGACCAAAGGTACAGCTGAGGATTATCAAATAATCGCCGAAGCTAGTATGCAGCACAGTGTCAATCTTCCAGACCGAATGATTGAACACCTAGAGTTATTGAAAGGCGATCACGGTGGTTTTGCAGTAGATAGATACACTCACTGTTTGCAAACTGCAACTAGGGCAATGCGCGATGGTAGAGATGAAGAATATATTGTTTGCGCGCTCCTTCACGATATTGGAGATACTTTAGCGCCAGCGAATCATGCAGATTTTGCAGCTACCATGCTTGAACCATTTATTTCCGAAAAAAACTATTGGATTCTTAAGCATCACGGAATTTTTCAGGGCTACTACTTTTTTGACTTCTTAGGATTGGATAAAAACATGAGAGATAAATTCAAAGGTAATCCGCATTGGAAAGATTGTGCAGAATTTTGTGCAAAATACGATCAAAATTCTTTTGATCCAGAATACGATACAGAGCCTATTGAGACATTTATTCCTATGCTAAGGAATGTACTCTCTCAAACTAAAAAATCTATTTACAAAGCTAGTTAAGATTTTTTTGGTTCTGCCTTTTTTTGAACCTCAGAATCATGATTCTTCTTAGTTTCAACTAGGTTTCCAATAACTCTATCTAATTGATCTAGAGACCATAGCTCCTCAGATAAGAAAGACTCAATCACAGCAGGTTGCTGCATAATTCCTACCGTTCCGTTTTGAACATGAATGATTTGATTGGTTACATCAGATGCTTCATCACAGCATAACCAAGTAATAACAGGAGCTAGTTGTTGTGGGCCTTGTTTCCAATCATTCACATCGACATCTCTACCTGCAGCTTTAATCAAGTCAATGGTCATTCTGGTAGCTGCCCCAGGCGAGATTGTATTTACGGTACACTTATATTTTGCCATTTCAAAAGATAGGCTTCTGGTAAACCCTGCAATACCAGCCTTAGCAGCTCCGTAATTGGTTTGTCCAAAATTTCCATACAATCCAGAAACCGACGACATATTTATTATTCTGCAGTCCATCCTATTAGTTTCTCTTATATAAGAGACAAAAGGCTTGGTGCAATTAAAATGACCCTTGAGATGAACCGCTATAACTTGATCCCAATCATTTTCTTCCATATTAAAAAGAGTTTTGTCTCTTAAAATCCCTGCATTATTGATCAGGATATCCATTCCACCAAATGCATCTATGGCTGTTTGAAAAATATTTTGTCCTCCAGCAAATTCGGAAACGCTATCATAATTTGCTACTGCATCTCCGCCAGCAGATTTAATTTCTTCTACTACTTCATCTGCTATTTGAGTCCCGCCTGTACCATCTGTATTACCGCCCAAATCATTAACAACGACCTTGGCGCCCTCACCAGCTAAAAAAAGTGCAGTTTCTTTACCGATACCGCGGCCAGCTCCAGTTACTACAGCAATCTTGCCATTTAATCTTCCCATGATTTCTCCCTATTAATTTAATGCATTATTTTTATCACTAAAGTATATTATTTTTTTTAATCAAATAAATGTCAGAAGTAAAAGAATTTAAAGTTTCAAACCTTACACTTTTTCTACATTCAGCAGGATCAGGCGTTGTAGGGATTAAAAATGTAATTTTTGGTGCTTGGGTTCTTTTGTATTACAACCAAGTATTAGGTTTGCAGCCATATTTAGCTTCAATTGCTATTGGTGTTTCTCTTTTTTTCGATGCCATATCGGATCCTCTGGTTGGAGTTTGGTCAGATCGTATTAGATCTAGGCTAGGAAGGAGACATCCTTTTATATATGCCAGTATCATTCCCTTAGCAATATGCGTTTGGTTATTATTCACGCCGCCTAATTCTTATGACCAGAGTTACTTGTTTATAAAATTGCTCGTTTTAACAATACTCATTAGGTTAGCTATCACCTTTTTCGAAACTCCTAGGGCTGCTTTAGGTCCAGAATTAACCAAAGATTACGATAGAAGAAATTTACTCAATGGGATGGGTATTTTCTTTGGATATGTTGGAGCAATAGTCATTGGGTTCGTTATGCTTGAATATTTTTTACCTGAAACAGAGCAATTTCAGGGCTCAACAGCTTTCTTAAACCCAGAAGGATACGAAAAGCTTGCTTATTTTGCTGCTTTCCTAGTGATAATTTTAGGAGTAACAGCTGCATCCAGTACTCATAAACATATTAAGGATCTTCATGTTGTTGAACCATCAGGACCAATTAAATTAAAAAATGTTTTAGCAGAAGTCATAGAGGCGCTCTCTAATAGATCATGGTTGATGATATTTCTTGCTGGGTGTCTGTATGCTCTTTTTTTGGGATTAAATAATGGTATAGCTAATTACATCAGTGTTTATTTTTGGCAATGGACTCCGTCAGATATATCTATCTTTCCCTTAGCAGGGGGAATCTCTGCAATTATTGGAGCAGTTATCGCAGTAGCAATTTCTAAAGGAAGAGAAAAAAGAATTATTGCACTTTTAGCTTTTACTGGAACAATTGCAATTTCATATATTCCATTCATTCTAAGACTAGTTGATCCTTATTTTGAAGTGCAGACTTTCCCTCTTAACGGATCCGATGCTCTCTGGTGGGTGATGTTAATGCATCTATGTGTAACTGATATCTTCTCTGTAATGGGTTGGGTAGTTATGATTTCAATGATGTTTGATGTTGTTGAGGATAGCCAAATGAGAACAGGAAGGAGAGACGAAGGACTCTTTTTGTCTGGTCCGGGATTATTTCAAAAAATATTTTCAGGTCTTGGTGTTTTTATAATAGGTTTTGTATTGCAGTTCCTAGGTTTCGATAACTCTCAATC
>CACJNS010000009.1 GCA_902594855.1 uncultured SAR86 cluster bacterium | reverse complement strand
CTGGGAAATATCTTCCTCTAGCATTATAGTTTCCATCAAAAGTTATTCTTGAAATTTTTCTTGTAATTAGGCTAACTTCATAAAGTTGTGGAGTTCCTGATCTATTAGAGGTAAATAGAAGTTTCCTGCCGTTTGCAGAGAATGAAGGTTCTGTATCTATTCCGTAATGCGCGGTAATTCTAGAAATCTTTTCCGTTTTTAAATCATATAAATACACATCTGGATTGCCACTCCTGGAAGAAACAAAGGCTAAATAATTTCCATTTGGAGACCAAACAGGAGCACTGTTGATTCCAGGATACCTTCTTAATGAATTTCTTTTCCCTGAGGATAAATCTTGGATAAAAATTTCGGAATTACCATTCTCAAATGATACGTAACTTATTTTTTTCCCATCAGGAGACCAATCTGGAGACATTATCGGCTCAGGTGAGTCAAACAAAGTAATTTCATTATCGCCATTGATATCACATATATTTAATTGATATTTATCCTTTTCAGGATTGAGAATATACATAAGTTTTGTTGTAAAAATTCCGTCCACTCCAGTTATCTGCTTGTAAATTCTATTACTCATTTTGTGCGATGAGAGCACAAGAGAATCTGCTGATGACCTTGCAGTTCCATTGAGGAGATTTCTTCCTTGCCTTATATCAAAGAGGAAGTAATTAACAATAAATTTTGATGTATCCTCCTCAAGGCTTATGAATCCTGCTACGACGTAATCAATATCTAAAGTTTTCCAGTCGTTGTAAAAGAAATCTTCTGGAGATGACGGAAAGGCTATCAGATCGCTGTTGGCAATTATTTCAAACTCTCCAAACAAAGATAAATTATCTGATATTTGATTGGTTAATAAATAAGATATTGATTGATCATCATAAAGAAAAGGAACAATAGCAATCCTTGGAGGTTCTTCTGTTCCCCTGCTGATTTCAATAGTTATATTTGAAAAAATAGATAACGAAAAAAGAAAGATAGAAATAAAAAATACTTTAAGATTCATATTAATTTGAAGAAAATTGTAGATTAAATTCTCTAAAATTTTTCTCAAAATCATTTCTTGAGATATTTTTTATAAAGTCAAAAGAGCTTATCCTATCAAGAGCTATCCTAATAGATCGGTCAAAAACCTCATTGCCGCTTTTATTCAGAATTTCATAGTTAACAACTTCACCAGAAGGAGCAATTGAGATGAGAACTTTAACAAATAAATCTTCAGGCAGATTTTTAGGTTTTTGCCACAAAAATTCATACTCTGCTCTTATTTTAGCTGCTATTTTTAACACTTCTGACTGATTAGAAATTTGTTCAACTCTATCTCTATCTTTTTCAAGATTAGAAAAAAAAGAATTCACATCAGACTCAAAATCATTTTTTGATTTGGCATCTTCTGAAAGAGAGGATGAAGTGGTTTTGACATTTTTAGATGAAGATTTTTTTGGTTTAGGCTCTATTTTTTCTTCAAAGATTAGACTAACCGGCAGCTGAATGATCTTTTCTTCTGAATAATCATTGAAATTAATGTTGAAAAAGAAGCTGAATAAAAATGCATGCAAAAAGAAAGAGCAAAAAAAACCCGCTATTAAATTAATCATTTTTAATGGGATCGGAAATTAAATTGATTGATATTGGATCAAGATTCTGAATAACTGCTAACAGTTTTAGGACATTGTCATATTCAACATCTTTATCTCCCCTAATGTAAACATTCAAATTGTTATTAATCTTGAATATGTCTTCCAAGACAGGTTTCAAAGTATCAATGGAAAATGATTTATTTTTATAGGATTCAAATTCTATAAAAAACTGCCCTTTCTTATCGATTGTTAAAGTAAGTTCTTCTAATTCACTCTCCTCCAGCACAGATGCAGTTGTTTCTGGTAAATCAATTTTTATTCCTTGAACTAACAGAGGAGCAGTTACCATAAAAACTACGAGCAATACGAGCATCACATCAACATAAGGAACCACATTTATTTCATTAATTTGACTTCTGTCTGATTTTCTCATTTACCTTGCCAAAAGATTTTGGAATTCTTCAATGAAACTCTCGTATCGATTTAAGATAGTATTGATTCTTTTCACAAAAAAGTTGTAGGCGATTAAAGCTGGAATAGCAGCAAACAAACCCAGTGCTGTGGCAATTAAGGCTTCTGATATTCCCGGCGCAACTACAGAAAGAGTTGCTTGCGATGTCTGAGCCAATCCTCTAAATGAATTCATTATTCCCCAAACAGTTCCGAATAAGCCAATATAAGGGCTTGTTGAGGCAACAGTTGATAGGAATGAAATTCTTGATTCCAAAAGATCCTCTTGTCGCATCAAAGAAACTTTAGAAACACGTTTAAATCTAGCAGTTAAGTCATCCTTTTGCAGCTCCTGACTATCTTGAGCTATTGAGTCTTCATAAATCTCATAAAAAATTGATTCTATTCCAATAAGATCTTCTTTTGCTTTTAGGTCATCGTAAATGTCATTCAATGATTCTCCTGACCAAAAAAATTGTTCAAAAAGAAAAAATTCTTTTAAAGCATTATTTGTGACTATCCATTTTTCTACTATTATCACCCAAGAGCCAATTGAGGCCAGCAGAAGAATTCCTATTACTAATTGAACGACTATGCTTGCATTTAGAATTAAGGAATAAATTGAAAAATAATCAGTCATTGTTTTGAACCAAAGATTTCATTTTAACTCTTAATTTATCTGGAATTTTAGCAGGAGCATTCCTTTTTAGAGAAATACAGCCACAGTAAACCTGTCCTTTGCAAAGAACTTGCTCCTCATCATTTTTAAGATTGGCCGATTGGGTAAATGTAAAAGAAACATTTTTTGAAGAGGATAAAATCGTTTTTATTACAATCTCATCGTCAAGCTTTGCTGGAGAAAAATACTCAATTTCTTGTTTCTTTACGACAAACGCAATATCTTCTTTTAATAATTCTTCTTGGCGATAGCCAATTTCTCTCAAACATTCGGCGCGGGCTCTTTCAAAAAAATTTAGATATTTGGAATGATAAACAATGCCTTGTGCGTCTGTATCTTCATAATATATTCGAAGAGGTAACTTGTGCATTTGACTAATACTGAAAGTCTTTAAGTTTGTTGTTGTGATTTTCTAAATCTTCAGAAAATTCAGTTTTTATCAATGTAATAAAGTCCTCAAAAGATAGATCACAAGTGACGTTTTCATTGAAACTAAAATTTTCATTTAAAATTGACAATGGGACTCTTACCTTTATTGGCCTCCTATCAAATTTATAAATTAGAGCAGGAATTTTATCCCTCCCTGATGCTGATACTACTTGTTCCCACCAAGAATCCATCGGCTCATTGCCAGAACCGTATCTTTTGCATTCTAGGTACCATCTTCCAAGAATTAAATCAGGTAGATGTTTTTCCCTAGTTTGTTCAAGGATTCTTTTAAGTTGATGCTTTAATTCAAGTTTTGTAGTTAATTCATTAGCAATTTCTCTTTCAAAAGAAGCGCCTTTGTTTCTTGAATTAGTCATCTATGTTACTGATGCCTCGCTTAGTTCAGCATTTGTATAAACATTTTGAACATCGTCTAAGTCCTCAAGAGTATCAATTAGCCTGATAACTTTTTCTGAATCTTCATCGCCTAACTCTACTGAATTGGATGGAAGCATAGTAATCTCAGCATTTTCAATCCCTGCATTAGATTGCTCCAAAATTTCTTTTATATTTAAAAAATTATCAGGTTTGCAAATTACCGTAACAATCTCGCCTTGCGATTCAATTTCCTCAATATCATAGTCAATGACAAGTTCGAGAGTGTCATCTTCTGATAAACCTGAAATGGAGATTATTCCCTTAGATTCAAATTGATAGGCAACCGAACCATCCGTTCCAAGGCTTCCGCCAGCTTTTGTAAAAGCATGTCTTACCTCTGCAACGGTTCTATTCCTGTTATCTGTCATAGCATCAATTAATATCGCTACACCATTAGGGCCATAGCCTTCATATTTTATTTCTTCCAGATTATCAGCTTCTGAATTTCCAGCTCCCCTTGCAATAGCTCTATCAATAGTATCCTTAGGCATGTTGGCTCCCAAAGCTTTATCTAAAGCTAACCTAAGTCTGGGATTATCTGCTGCAATTGGGCCTCCTAGCCTTGATGCAACTGTCAGTTCTCTAATAAATTTGGAGAAGATTTTTTGTTTTTTCTCATCTTGGCGACCTTTTCTGTGCTTAATATTTGCCCACTTGGAATGACCAGCCATCTTAATCTCCGTCAGGATCGGTTAATGAAATGCCTAGCTCTTCAAGCTGTTCGGAATCCACTCTAGCAGGGGCATCCGTCAATAAACATAAAGCGGACTGCGTTTTAGGAAAGGGAATCACTGATCTAATCGAATCTGCTCCCATCATAAGCATGACTAGGCGATCTAAACCAAAAGCTATACCGCCATGGGGAGGAAATCCATAATTCAATGCATCAAGAAAAAAACCGAACTTATTTTGTGACTCTTTTTCAGAAATACCCAACACTTCCAGAACTTTTGCCTGCTCAGAAGATTTATGAATTCTTATCGATCCACCCCCAACTTCGGTACCATTTATAACAAGGTCATATGCATTGGCTTCTACTGCTCCAGGATCGGCCTCGAGGTCTTCTATTGAGCCCTTGAAGCTGGTAAAGGGGTGATGAGCAGGAGAAAGATCTCCTCCAATAGATTCTTCAAATAGAGGCCAATTTGTTATCCAAACCGGTTTCCAAGACTCTTCAATTAAATCAAAATCTTCAGCTATTTTGTTTCTTAGTGCTCCCATCGAATCAGAAACAATTTTTTTATGCCCAGCTCCAAAGAAAACGGTATCTCCATCTTTTACGTCTAGAAATTTGAATAAAGAATCAATTTCTTTTTGAGATAAAAATTTTAAAATTGGCGACTGCAATCCATCATTCCCTTTTGATAAATCATTTACCTTGATATAAGCCAAACCTTTTGCTCCAAACTTTCCAACAAATTCTGTATAAGAATCAATTTTACTTCTTGTAAGTTCTGAAGAAATTTTTAGAGCCACAACTCGACTATTTAGATCATTAGCAGGACCAGAAAAGACCTTGAAATCAGATTCTAGAAAGATTTCCTTTACTTCTTTTAATTCTAAGTTGATCCTTAGATCAGGTTTATCGCTCCCAAACCTTTCTATGGCCTCTGAGTAAGTCATTTTTGGAAATTTAGGCAGCTTTATGTCGAGTAACTTCTTAAAAACGAACTTAATTAATTTTTCGGATAGATTGATGATCTCATCCTCATCGGTAAATGCCTTTTCTATATCGAGCTGAGTGAATTCAGGCTGTCTATCTGCCCGTGTATCTTCGTCCCTAAAGCATCGTACAATTTGATAATACTTCTCAAATCCAGAAGCCATTAAAAGTTGCTTAAATAATTGAGGTGACTGTGGCAAGGCGTAAAAGCTGCCGCGTGAAATTCTACTTGGAACAAGAAAGTCTCTAGCTCCTTCTGGAGTTGCTTTAGTCATCATTGGAGTTTCAATATCTAGAAATCCTTCTTTGTCCATAAACTCTCTTATCGAAGATGAAACTTTTGATCTTGCTCTAATGTTATTTTGCATTTCAGATCGTCTAAGATCTAAAAATCTATATTTTAATCTTACCTCCTCTCCTGCTGAAGAATAGTCATCAAGCTGAAATGGCAGAGGATCTGATTCTGATAAAATTTCAAATGAAGAAACTAGTAATTCAACTTCTCCTGTAGGTATTTGTTTATTAATAGTTCCATCAGGTCTTCTTCTAATTTTTCCATCCACTGATAGCACAAATTCTGACCTACATCTTTCAGCCATAGAGAAGAACTCTTTATTTTCAGGCTCTACAACTACCTGAGTTATGCCTGTTTCATCTCTTAAATCTATAAAAATTACACCACCATGATCTCTTACGCTATCAATCCAACCCCTAAGTCGTGTTGGCTCTTCAACGTTGGCAAGATTTACATGACCGCAACTAGAATATTTCATGTACTAATCGACCTTTTTTGATTTTTTTGTAGATTCTTTTTTTTCAGGTTTAGCCTTCTTTTCCTTAGGCTCAGATTGTACAAGGTTTTTCTTTGAACCTGTCTTAAAATCAGTTTCATACCAACCTTTACCGCTTAGTCTGAAAGATGGTGCTGAAATTACTTTTTTCGCCTCTGATTTCTCTGAACAATCACAATAAACAACTTCTTTGGAAGAAATAGGCAAAATCTTTTCAAATTTTTTGTTGCACTTTGTGCATTGAAACTCATAAATTGGCATTTTTTTTATTTATAGAAGGTATAGTTACTATTTTAAATGAAAACTAGCTCATATCACTATAAAACGTTAAAAGACTCTCCATCTGACGCTGAGTTAATAAGTCATAAACTCATGCTCAGATCTTCAATGATTAAGTTAAATGCATCAGGTATCTATACTTGGTTACCATTAGGATTAAGATCTCTAAAAAAGGTCGAGAACATAGTCAGAAAAAATATGGACGAAGCAGGAGCGCAAGAAATACTAATGCCTATGGTTCAACCCTCTGATTTATGGGAGGAATCCAAGAGATTGTCGGAATATGGTCCAGAATTACTGAGATTTGTAGACAGAAATGATAGAAGTTTTGTATTGGGACCAACCCATGAAGAAATAATTACAGATATTGCTAGAAAAACCTTGAACAGCCCTAAAGATCTTCCTGCTAACTATTATCAGATTCAAACAAAGTTTAGAGATGAAATTAGACCAAGATTTGGAGTAATGCGTTCCCGTGAGTTTCTTATGAAAGATGCCTATTCATTTGATATTGATGAGAAAGGCATGAAAGAAAGTTATGGTTTGATGAGAGATGCATATCAAAAAATATTTAATGCAATAGGGTTTGATTACAGAATAGTTTCAGCTGATTCTGGAGCAATTGGTGGATCTGCATCAGAAGAATTTCATGTATTAGCGGACTCAGGAGAAGATAAAATAATTTTTAGTGAAGATGAATTATTTGCAAGTAATCTCGAGTTATTTGAAGAGAAATCTGATCAAGAAATCATTGATCAACTTCATAAAAAAGATGGGAAAAAATATTCAATTAAAAAAGGAATTGAAGTTGGTCATATATTTCAACTAGGTGATAAATACAGCAAATCATTATCTCTTTCTATTCAGACTAGTGAAGGAAATATAAATCCTTTAATGGGTTGTTATGGAATTGGCATATCAAGAATTATTGCTGCTTCGATAGAACAAAATTATGATGAGGATGGAATTATCTTTCCAAGATCAATTGCACCATTTGAAGCAATAATAATTATCATTGGTGATGATAAAAATCATCTCAGTGAAGCTGAATCTCTTCAAGACGACCTAACCAAAATCGGAATGGATTCGATAATAGATGATAGAAATGAATCACCAGGAAAGAAATTCAAGGATGCAGACCTTACCGGCATTCCATTCCAATTAATTATTAGTGAAAAAAACCAGAAAGAAAACCTTCTCGAGCTAAAGATTAGATCTGAGGGAACTTCGCACAAAGAAAATAAACAAAATATTTTATCTAAGCTGAAGCCTTAATGGCATCGAATAGTTTTTTTTCTATTTCTTGAGATATTTTTTGATTGGCATCTAAAAATTCACAGGCGTTTGATTTACCTTGGCCAATTTTTTCTCCTTCGTAGGAATACCAAGCTCCGGCTTTTTCAATTATTTTCTTTTCAGCAGCCATATCGACAAGTTCGCCTGTTCTATTGATCCCTTTGTTATAAATTATTTGGAATTCAGCTTGCTTAAATGGAGGTGAAACTTTATTTTTTACTACTTTTACTCGTGTTTCATTTCCGGTTACTTCATCTCCATCCTTAACAGTTCCGATTCTTCGAATATCCAGTCTCACAGAGGAATAAAACTTAAGCGCATTTCCTCCAGTTGTTGTTTCTGGGTTACCAAACATAACGCCGATTTTCATTCTGATTTGATTGATAAAAATAACTAAAGTATTTGATTTTTGTATGCTTCCAGTTATTTTTCTCAATGCCTGAGACATTAATCTAGCTTGCAGACCGACATGATGATCGCCCATATCCCCTTCGATTTCAGCTCTTGGAACAAGGGCAGCTACAGAATCAATTACTAGCACATCAACACTTTCTGACTTAACCATAATATCTGCTACTTCAAGAGCTTGCTCTCCTGTATCAGGCTGAGATAAAAGTAAATCATCAACATTTACTCCAATTTTTTCGGCATAAGATGGGTCCAGTGCATGTTCTGCATCAATGAATGCTGCGGTTCCACCTGCTTTTTGACACTCAGCAATAATTTGAAGGGTTAAAGTTGTTTTCCCAGAGGATTCAGGCCCAAAAATTTCAACCACTCTTCCTTTTGGTAGACCACCAATTCCGAGAGCAACATCAAGACCTAATGAACCAGTTGAAATAGAAGGTATATTCTGAAACTCTCTGTCTCCCATCCTCATTATTGTTCCGGGGCCAAATTGAGTCTCAATTTGACTAAGAGCGGACTGTAGAGATTTTTCTTTATCTTTTGTTTGAGATTCCTTTGAAGATTTAGCCATGATTACACCTGTATATTTATACAGTATTTAATAATACTTTGAAGAATTAATCAATATTTTTTAAAAAATTAATTGTGTCTTTTATTGCTGTTTCTGCAGACTGAGCTCTTACTTGATTTCTATCTCCTTCAAAGAAGTGTTGTTTAGATAAAATTTCATCATTATTCCCGATGCTGATACAAACGGTCCCTACAGGCTTAGACTTAGATCCACCTGTTGGGCCTGCAACTCCACTTATAGCTATTGCAATATCAGCAAGGTCGTATTTTAGAACCCCCTTTACCATTTCATCTGTGACCTTCGTATCAACGGCTCCAAATTCCTTAAGTGTTTGTTTATTCACTCCGAGAAATTTAATTTTTGCGATATTTGAATAGGTAACAAATCCTTGGCTTACCCACTTTGAGCTTCCAGGAACTGATATCAAGCTTGAGCCCAGTAGGCCTCCTGTACATGACTCTGCAAATGATATAAATAATTGATTCTTTAATAGAATTTTTCCAAGTTCAGTAGCATTTTTACCTAGGTTGTCATCCATGAAACAAATTATAATGATTTATGACTTTCGTTGTTGGGAAAGACTGTATAAATTGTAAGCATACAACTTGTGTGCAGGTTTGCCCTGTTGATTGTTTTTATGAAGGCAAAAACATTCTTGTTATTGATCCAGAGGAATGCATCGATTGTGGGTTATGTGAACCAGAATGTCCTGTTGATGCTATTTTTGCTGAGGACGAAGTTCCTGCAGATCAATTAGATTTTATTGAAATTAACGAAAAATATTCAAAAATCTGGCCCAATATCACCGAAGCTAAAGATCCTATGCCAGATTACAAAGATTGGGAAAAAAGAGAAGATAAAATAAGTTATTTAGAATTAGATTAGTTATAGTAAAAAATTATTAAAAATTTTAAGTTTTTCTAGTTTTTGTCACAAAATTGCCATAATATAGTCACTAATAAGAGACATTATGGGAAAAATATTACTATTATTGATGTTCGTTGCAGGGCTTGTATCCTCTAACGATCACCTCAATCTATTTGAAAATACTCAAAAATTATCAAATATTTCATCTGTTGATGCTCCTAAGGTAGAGGAACTTGATCAAAGAAAATTGAGAATAATGTGTGAAGGAAAAATGGCTGCATGCTTTAGGGCAGATCAGCCTAGTACTATTTTTATAGATAAAACACTTCCTAAAGAAATTAAGTCATTAACCTTAGTGGGTATTTATGCAGATTATCTTCAATTTTCTAAATACAACTCCATTAAAGACCTAAGAAGTTGTGATATTCAAAAAGAATTTATTCAAGATTTAGATAATTTAAAACTTGCAGCTTATTTTGAAAAAGGAAGTTGCTCAAAGTTCATTTAATAGATTTTTATAAGGGGATGAAGGGGTGGATTTAATCCACTCCTTCTAACATCGGAACAAACAAAACATTCTCAACCAATTCTTCTTCAAACCCTTCTTTAGAGATTCTTTTTACAATCATTAATTTTTGATTTTCTTGATCCCCTACTGGGCATACTAGCTTTGCTCCTATGTTTAGTTGTTGTTTTAATTTTTTTGGAACTAAAGGAGCAGCTGCAGCACAAAGAATTCCGTCAAATTTTTTTTCAATTTTCCAACCTTCATATCCATCGCCATATTTTATTTCAAAGTTATTGATATTAAGTTTTTTTAAATTCTTTTTTGCAACAGCGCATAACTGTTCTATTCTTTCTAAAGCAAAAACCTTTCGACAGATTTTAGATAAGACGGCTGTTTGATATCCACAACCTGCACCTATTTCTAATACCTCTCCAAGCGGTCTATCTACAAAAGCAGTCTCTGATATAAGTAATTCTGTCATTCTTGCTACAATAAATGGTTGAGAGATAGTTTGCTTGTGTCCAATAGGTAGTGACATATCTTTATATGCTTGTGCATCAAAAACACCGTCAAGAAACTCATGTCGCGGGATTTCCAACATTGCTTGTAATACTCGAACATCGGATATACCTTTTTCGGAAAGGACTTTGACTAATTTTTCTATTTTATTGGATATCAATTGTTCAGTTTTTTAGTCCAAGAGCGAGCAATATCATTATTATCATGAGAGTAAAGAATTGGCGTAAGCGCTGAAATAGATATGTTTCCTTTCTCCAAACTTTTCCTGTCCTCTGAAATATTTTTTTCATCTATTTCAAGAGATGGAACAGTAAATTCAACCTTAGGGTTATTGTTGTCTGAGTAATTTGGAATGTTTACATTAAGGATGCATTGTGAATTAAATTCTAACTGATCAACTTTTCCTATGATTTCCTCTGATATTTTTACTTGATGACTGTAGTCATTAAGTTCAAATGAATTAGCAGATAAAGCTATAGAAGGATATTTTAAATTTCTGCCTTCAAGGGCTGCTCCAACAGTCCCTGAAAGTAAGATATCTGTTCCAAGATTTGGCCCTGGGTTTATTCCTGAGACAACCAAATCAGGAGTAAATGGACAATAGAAATTTATAGCGTATTTCACGCAATCTACTGGAGTGCCATTTAAACTGTGAATTCCATTCCCATGATTTTGAAAAGATGGCTGATCCCAAACAGTAATTGCCGATCCTTTTCCGCTCATATTTTCTTTTGGTGCTAAAAAAAATACTTCGTATTTATCTTTTAAAGATTCGTACAACTGCACAATTCCAGGTGCTTCAAAGCCATCATCATTTGTTAATAGAATTTTCATTTCTTTTGAATTAATGCTGAACAGTAACAGGCTATTCCTTCTCTGTTTCCAATTGCTCCTAACTTATCGGTAGTAGTTGATTTAATTGATAAAAACTCTTCATTTAAATTCATAAGCTTTGATAAGTTAGATAAAATTTTTTCTCTATATTTGGAAATTCTTGGAACTTCACCTACATAGGTAATATCCAAATTTACAATTTGATAAGATCCTTTACTGATTAGATTTAAAACTTGATTTAAAAGGACCGAGCTAGATATATTCTCTGTTGACTCATCTTCTGTGAAGACCGTTCCTAAATCTCCCATGCTGGCTGCTCCAAGTAAGGCATCGCAGATTGAATGAAGAATAATATCGCCGTCAGAGTGGGCTATGATTGAATAACCACAATCAATATCAACCCCTCCAAGGATCATAGAATTGCCTTTTTGGATTTGATGATAGTCAACACCAAATCCTATCCTGAGATCAGATGTCATAGTCTACCGATTTCTTTTAGTATCTTTGTTGCAACTTCAAAATCTTCTTTCCTGGTAACTTTAAAATTTGATTTTGAGCAAGGAACTGCGTGAATTTGACCTTTTAAATAATTACTCACTGACGATACCTCATCAGAAAAAATCTTTTCTTCTGCTATTGCCGATTCAATAGAGCTATAAACATCGATCATTCTGAAGACTTGAGGAGTTGATGAAAGCCAAATTTTGTTTCTTTCCAATGATTCTTTAACAGTACCGTTCGTAACTACATTTACGCTCTCTACTGGCTGATAAGCTAAAAAAGCACCATCTCCTTCATTTTTTATTTCTTCTTCCGCTTTAGAGAGTAATAGGTTTAATTCTGCTTCAATTAAACAAGGTCTTGCAGCATCATGAATGGCAATAAGTTCGTTTTTGTCTTCAGTTTCAAGCAAGCACTTTAAGCCAAGATGAACAGACTCCATTCTTGATGTTCCTCCATCGCAAGTGATTATTTTTTCACTCTTAGATATGGCAAGACTGTCCCAAATTTCGTCTTCTTCCTGAAGCACTACACAAATTTTTTGGCATTTTTCATCTCTAAGAAATGGCTCTATAGAATATTCTATTAAACATTTAGCTCCAATCTTTTGAAACTGCTTCGCCATGTTTTGTTGCGCTCTGCTGCCCATTCCTGCGGCAGGTATTAATGCTAAGTATTCTTCCATTATTATTTAAACTCTACTAATTGCTCTCCCTTTTTTATTAAACCCCTTTCAGATCTAGCTAAGCCAATAATTGCTTCATCTTCATCTGAAAAAGATGCTATTTCAACTTCAAGGATTCTATTCTCTAATTCTAGAATCTCTATTGAACTCTTCAGGAGGGAAATTTCGTTTTTTACTTTTTCAATATTAGAAGAAGAATAACTTCCTAGTGTTATTTTGTAAAAATTATTGAAAGTCAAAATTGAGAAAAAAATAAAAAAGCTCAACAACAATAATTTTTTTGATGTATCAATCATTGTTTGATCCCATTCATTCCTTCAAAAGAAAAATTATTATCGCTGTTAATCATTAAAAGTCTGTTGTATTTTGCAGTTCTATCAGATCTGGAAGGTGCCCCTGTTTTTATTTGCCCTGCCCCTATTCCAACCGCTAAATCTGAAATAAATGTATCTTCTGTTTCTCCAGACCTGTGAGATATAACAGTATTAATATTATTTTGATTTGCCAAGCTAATTGTCTCTAAGGTTTCGCTCACTGTTCCGATCTGATTCACTTTAATTAGAATTGAATTAGCTGAGCCATTGTTTATTCCCTTTTCCAATATTTTTTTATTGGTAACGAATAAATCATCACCCACAATAGACACTTCATCTCCTATTTGCTTAGTAATAGCTTTCCATCCATCCCAATCATCTTCATCTAAAGGATCTTCTATTGATTTAATAGGATACCTTTTGATAAGTTCTTCATAAATTTGAATTAAGCCTGAATTATCATGATTTTTGCCTTCAAAAAGATATTCTCCATTAATAAATATCTCAGACGCAGCACAGTCCATGGCAATAAAAATTTCTTCTCCCATTTTATAGCCTGACTTTTCAACTGCTGAACAGATAAAATCTAAAGCTTTTTTAGTATCAGAGATATCTGGAGCAAAGCCCCCCTCATCCCCCACAGAAGTTGAAAAATTATTTTCCTGCAACTCTTTTTTAAGATTATGAAATATTTCTATTCCTGCTCTGAGGCTTTCATCAAAATTCTCAAATCCAGCTGGTTGAATCATAAACTCTTGAAACTCAAGAGGATTGTTTGCATGAGCGCCGCCATTAAGAATGTTCATCATCGGCAAAGGTAATGAATAATCGCAATCAATTTCATATGCTTTTGCAATTTGATGAATGTATTGAAATAACTCCATATTTTCTGATTGTGAAGCTAACTTAGAAACCGCCATAGATGTAGCAAGAATCATATTTGCCCCAATATTTGATTTGTTCTTACTACCATCGAGCTCAATGAGACCTTTATCAATTTCTTGTTGATCCGATAAATTTTTTTGGGAAATTACATCAAATATTTGATGTTCAGTTTTCTTTATTACTTCTTTAAGTCCTTTACCAAGAAATCTTTTTTTATCGTTATCTCTAATTTCTTGAGCTTCTTTTGAACCAGTTGATGCCCCAGAAGGAACCATACTTATAGATGAAAATTTACCAGAAAAAATCTTGCAGGCTATTGTAGGATTCCCTCTCGAATCTATAACCTCATAAAACTTTAATTGATCTATTTTCATCAGGACTTTGATAGTTCATCAAATTTTTTTAACTCTAAAAGTAAACTTTCAAATTCAGATAACCTCGTGGCTGAAGCTCCATCGCAAAGAGCATTTTCGGGACTTGGATGAACCTCGATAAAAAAACCTGCTAAGCCTATGGCTGCAGCTGCAGTTCCCAAAACTTTTGCTTGGGAGGACCTCCCATCCGCAGATTTTCCTTTGCCCCCAGGAAGCTGAAGCGAATGGGTGATATCTAAAATGGTTGGGGCAATTTTTTTAATCTCATCTATCCCTAAAAAATCTACAATCAAATTATCATAACCAAAAATACTTCCTCGTTCGCATAGTAAAATATTTTCATTACCAAAATGATTACATTTTTCAATAATGTTCATCATTTGCGCAGGCGATAGGAATTGAGCTTTTTTTACGTTTATCACCTTTTCTGTTTCACATGCAGCCTTAATTAAGTCAGTTTGTCTGGACAAAAAAGCCGGGATTTGAATAACATCGAGAACTTCTGCTGCTGTTTCCGCTTGTGAAGGCTCATGAATGTCAGAAATTATAGGAACATTAAATTCATCCTTTACTGTTTTTAAAATTTTTAAGCCTTGATCAATTCCTGGCCCTCGAAAGGAATCTATTGAAGATCGGTTAGCTTTGTCATAAGAAGCCTTGAAAATGAAATCTACATTATTTCTTTCGCAAATATTTTTCAGCTCTCCTGCGACAGAGATACAAAGTTCCTCTGACTCAATTACGTTCATCCCAGCTATAATGATGGCAGGATGCATGTTGGATATTTTTCGATTATTTAATTGAACCTCAGTAATTCGAACCATTTTATTTCTTGGATGCAGCTTTTATAAAATCATTAAAAATAGGATGCCCTTCTTTGGGATTTGAAGTTAACTCTGGATGAAATTGACAGCCTAAAAACCATGGATGGCCATCTAGTTCAATAGCCTCAACAAGTTTCTTATCTCTAGATCTTCCAACTATCTTCATACCTTTTTCAATCATTGCATTTTCATAATTACCATTGAATTCAAATCTGTGACGATGTCTTTCAAAAATTTCACTTTTTTTATACATTTTTTTTAACTTACTTTTGTTACTAAGTATGCACTTTTGTGCACCTAGTCGCATCGTGCCTCCCATATCAGAACTTGCGTTTCTCTTTTGAATTGATCCTTCAGGATCTTTCCACTCATGCATAAGAGCAATTACAGGATGGTTTGTTTTTTTATCAAATTCTGTACTGTTAGCTTTTAGATTTAGCACGTTTCTTGCAAACTCTATGACTGCAACTTGCATTCCAAGACAAATTCCAAAAAAAGGTATCTTTTTCTCTCTTGCATATTTCGTAGCCATTATCATTCCATTAATTCCTCTATGCCCAAATCCTCCAGGAATCAATATTGCATCTGAACCCTTTAATTGACTGTTAGATTTCAAATTTTCTGAATCAATATAATTAATATTTACATCAACCTTATTTTGAAGACCTCCATGCCTTAACGCTTCATTTAATGACATATATGCATCTGCTAGCTCAGTATATTTACCAACCATTGAAACTGTAATTTTTTTGTTTGATGCTTTTTCTAGTCTATTAACTTTCCTCCAATCACTTAAGTCTGCTTTTTTAGATTTAATACCCATTTTTCTCGTAACAACTTCATCAAGCTTTTCTTTAGATAAAAAGACTGGAATAGCATAAATTGAAGGAAGGTCTGGAAGTGAGAAAACAGAGTCCAAACCAACATTTGTAAACAAGGCAATTTTTCTTTTGTCGGAGCTTTGAAGTTCTTTCTCTGATCTACAAATCAAGATGTCAGGCTGAAGACCATAGGAAAGAAGATTTTTGACTGAGTGTTGAGTTGGTTTGGTTTTAGTCTCTCCGGATGTGGATAGAAATGGTACTAAGGTAAGATGGAGAAAAAGAGTTCTTTGATCTCCTAGCTCTATTTTCAATTGTCTTATGGCTTCCAAGAAAGGTTGCGATTCTATATCTCCTACGGTTCCTCCAATTTCTACAATTGCTAAATCATATCCCTTGGCACCTTTCATAATTCTCTTTTTTATCTCATCAGTGATGTGAGGAATCACTTGAACTGTTGCTCCTAAAAATTCACCTTTTCTCTCTTTTTTTAAGACACTGTCATACACCTGACCAGCGGTAAAATTATTATTCTGTGACATTTTCTCATCTAAAAATCTTTCATAGTGACCAAGATCAAGATCTGTTTCTGCTCCATCTTCGGTAACAAAAACTTCACCATGCTGGAAAGGACTCATTGTGCCTGGATCCAAATTTATATAAGGATCAAGCTTCATGATAGTTACCTTAATTTTTTTGCTCTCAAGCAAAGATCCCAAAGATGCGGATAATATTCCCTTACCTAGGGAAGAAACAACACCGCCAGTGACAAAGAGAAATTTAGGTTTAGAAGCCATCTTATTTGTTAACCAAGATGGTTTATCAGTATATCAGAAGATTTCAGCTACTTCGCAAGTATCTGATTTTGAGATCATTCAGTTAAATAGCTATGATTTCAGATTCTGAATTATCTTCGTTAGCATCAAGAGGTCTTTCAAGAGAAACCCAATCAATTTCGCCATCATTAGGCCAACTTTCTAAATCTAAGACACCCAAGTCATCGTATAGCGGTCTGACCTTATCTGTAATTAGACCTATTTTTGAAAGATTTGGCATTACTCTAGTGAAAAGTAAATGCTGAAAATTTGCAGTTACATCTGCTTTGCTCTGGAATGCGACCGTTTCATCAATATCCCAGCCAAAATTAGAGTAAACGTCTGCTGCCATAAGTCTAGAACGCATTACCACAGCAGCTTCATAAGCAAACATAGCACGATCTTCTCTCTCCTCTTCGGAAAGAGTTTGAACAAATTCTTCAAGGTAATTCACACCAAACGTTACGTGTCTGGCCTCATCTCTGGTAATTAGATAAAGCATATCCTTGAAAACCGGATCATTTGTTCCTTGTCTTGCCACATTAAATGCAGCTAGCGCTAAACCTTCGATAATGATTTGCATGCCAATAAATTTTAAATCCCATCTAGGGTCGGAAAGAATTTTATCAAGCAGAGATTTCAGGCCATGTCCAATTGGATAAGATAGACCCACTCTTTTTTGAATATATTTATTGAAGGCTTCAACATGTCTTGCTTCATCAAAGGTTTGAGAAGCAGCATATAGTTTTGCATTATAGGTTGGTGCACATGAAACTAATTGTGACGCTACTAACAGCGCACCTTGTTCGCCATGAAGAAATTGGCTAATAGACCAGGAAGCCCTGTGTTGAAGAAACTTGAATTTATCCTCTATAGAAAGCTTTTGGTAAGGCTCATATTCATCCCAGAAAATAGCAGGTGGATTATCTTCTTTTTCTGGCAACGGTTGATCCCAATCAATATCCTTCTCTACATTCCAGTTCAACTCTTTTCCAAGCTCATAGAGTCTTTTAATACGATTATCTTGTATTGTGTAATCCCAATTGTAAGAACCAGTCAGAGGAGTCTTAAAAATCTCTGCAACATCTTCAACTTCTTTTTCTGTTAAATTAAGATCGTTATCTAAAGGAAATTCTAAAACCTTCCTTGGAGTTTCTTCTAATACTTTTATTTTCATAATTATTTAATATATTTTCGCTTAACTCTTTTTGATAGTGAAGTCATAAAAGAGTATGGGATATTATCTGTCAACGAAGCCAACTCGTCTACTTTAAGATCTTTTCCCCATAAGATTATATCCTCCCCTAGTTTCACTTTTTTGTTAGGAAGTTCAACAGCTGTTAGATCCATAGCTACCCTTCCTATTACTTTAGCCTTAGCTTTATTAATTAAAACATAACCCCCATTTCCATAATTCAATGGAATTCCATCTGAATATCCTATTGGAATGATTCCAATTGAGGTATTTTTTTTTGCTTGCCATAAGCCGTCATAGCCAACTGTTTCTCCTTTTTTTACATCTTTAATTGCAATAATTTTTGAAACTAATGTTGTCACATTTTTTAACTTAAAATTTTTAGATTTATTGTGAAAATGACTTCCATATAAAGACAATCCTGGTCTTTCTATATCTGAAAATAAGTTCTCAAAATTAAGAATTCCACCTGAATTGGAAACGCTAGTGAGGAAATTGTGCTGCTTCTGCTTTAAATTTGAAGTTGTTTTTGTAAATAAATTAAATTGTTTATTAGTTACCTTCCTAGACATTTTTTTTCCAGATGAAGATTTAAGGTGGGTCATTAAGACTATCTTTTTTGAAAAGGGTTTTAGCCTATGCATGATATTTTCGATTTCATTTTGCATAAAACCTAGCCTGTTCATACCTGTATCAAATTTAAGCCATAAAGAAGGAAAAGAAAGTTTTAGCTTCTCCAAAAGACCAATTTGCTCTTCATTATGAATAACTAATTCTAGTTTATGAAAATGAGCAAGTTTTAGATCTTGCTTATCATAAAAACCTTGCAAGCATAAAAGGGGTTTATTTGAAAATTCTCTGAATTCATCGGCTTCTTCAATTGTTGCTACACAAAAACCATCCGACTTTTTTAGTGCCCCAACAACTTTCTTTACGCCATGCCCATAAGCATTAGATTTAACAACAGAATAAATTTGAGACTTAGGACAATGTTTTTTAATAACATTAAAGTTATGCTCAATCGATGAAAGATCTATTATTGCAGTTGTTGGCCTTGGCAAATCTCAATCCTCATAATTAGTTGGCATTGACATTGCTGGGTCATTATCTGCTAAGTTTTCAAACTTTATTATGTTAGATGCAAAATGAAGTTTCACTTTTCCAGTTTTCCCATTTCTATGCTTGGCGATATTCACTTCAGCTAAACCTTTGTTTTCTGGAGTCTCATTATAGTATTCATCTCTATATACAAAGGCTACTAAGTCAGCATCCTGCTCTAAAGCACCGGATTCTCTTAAATCTGACATTAGTGGTCTTTTGTTGTTTCTATTTTCAACAGCACGGTTTAGTTGCGACAATGCGATTACAGTAATATCTAAATCTCTTGCTAAAGATTTTACTGATCTAGATATCTCGCTCATTTCAGTAACTCTATTTTCAGAGTTTCTGTCAGAATTCATAAGCTGAAGATAATCAATAATTATCAGTCCTAAGTCAGGATTTTCTCTTTTAACTTTTCTTGCACGCGAAATTAGCTCAGATGGACTAAGACCAGGCGTGTCATCTATGAATAATTTTGACTTACTAAGTATAGTAGAAGCATCATCAATATCTCTAAAATCTTGCTCTGAGAGGTTTTTAGCTTCTTGGAGTCTCTTGAAGTCTACTCTAGAAAAAGATGAAAAAAGCCTATACATAATGGATCTTGATGACATTTCCATGCTGAAAAGAAGAACAGCAACTTCATCAATAAGTAAATTACAAGCAATGCTCATTGCAAAAGCAGTCTTCCCCATCCCTGGTCTACCAGCAATAATAAATAAATCTCCTTTCTGAAGACCCATAGTTAAGTTATCGATATATTTAAAGCCAGTGCTGTGACCAACCAGGGGTCCCGATGACTTCAAATTTGTATCGATGTTTTCATAGACTGGACCAACAAGATCTTTAGCTATTTGTGGTCCGCTTTTTCTTTCAATTGAGTCTCTTAATTTTAAGATCTTATCTTCAGCTTTAGTAATTGCATCATCACTACTGAAACTGTCTGTAGTAAACGCAGTTGATGAAATTTCATCAGCGGTTTCAATAAGTTTTCTCAAACTAGACGTCTGTTTGACAATATCAACATAATTAGAAAAGTTTGAGGTTCCAGGAGTTTCTTCAAACAAATCTTTAATGTAAGAAGAAAAATTTAAATTTGAATTTTTTTTAATTTCTTCATCTGAAGAAACAGCTTCTATTAGGGTTAGCGTGTCTAATTGAGTGCCCTGATCTGAAAGCTTTTTAATGGCTCTATAAATTATTTTATTTTCTGTTTGTGTAAAATCTTTTTCCTCAATTTGAGTAGCGAGATCATCCCATAAATTAGGCTCCAAAAGGAGACATCCTAAAGCTGCTTTTTCTGCTTGTATTGATGAAGGTAAGGAATTTTTGTCTAAGTTCTTCACGTTTTCTATTCTCCCATTCGAATAAATAGAAAACAATGAAAATTATTCTTCTGAAGAAACTTTTATATTTATTTTGGCTATAACTTCAGGATGCAATTCTATATCTATCTCAAAATCACCAAGGTCTTTTATTGGTCCTTCAGGTAGTCTGATAGCTTGTTTATCTAGTTCGAAACCAGAAAATTTAATTTTCTCAATAATTTCGTTGGTCCCTACAGATCCATAAAGCGTATTTTCTTCAGTAACAGCAGATACAATTTCAAAACTCTGTCCATTCAGATGTTCATAAACGGATTGCGCAGAAGCTTTCTTTGATTCTTCGGCAGCAAGAATTTGAGCTTTCTCAGCCTCATATTTCTCCATGTTTTCTTTATTAGCTGGAATCGCTTTTTTTCCGGGTAGAAGAAAATTTCTACCATATCCAGATTTAACTGTAACAAGATCGCCTGGAGCTCCAAGGCCAGTAATTCTCTCTAATAAAATAACTTTCATTTCTTAAGAATAATGACTATCTGTGTAGGGAAGAAGAGCAATCTGTCTTGCTCTCTTGATAGCAGTTTCTAATTGCCTTTGATACTTTGCAGATGTTCCTGTAAGCCTTGCAGGAAGGATTTTCCCAGTTTCGTTTATGAAGTCTCTTAAAAGGTTTACGTCCTTATAATCAATCTGCTTGATACCAGCAGCAGTAAATCTGCATTTTCTAGATTGCTTTACTAAAGGCTCTAGACCAGTATTTTTTTTTCTTGTATCTTTTTTCCTTCTCATGGTGTGCCTTTGTCTTCTTTTGATTCGTTGTCAGTTTCTACTTTTGTTTCATCGCCATCATTATTTTTTTCAGAATTGTCTGTTTCATCTGAGGTATCATCTGATTGATCGGCTTCTTCTTTCGCCTCAACTTCTTTTTCAGAAGTAGATTCGTCTATATTTTTCGTTGCCTCTTTACGAGTATTATCATTTTTAATAGAAGCTTCATATTCCTCAAGTTGAGTTTCCCCATCTTCTTGAGTTTGTTTTAAGAGTGAAGAAGGTTCTGTTTCAATCTCATCCTTTCTAACAATCAGATGTCTAAGAATTGCGTCGTTATATTTGAAAGATTCTTTGAGGCTATCAATTTGATCAGAATCACAGGTAACATTTATACAAAAATAATTTGCTTTGTAACAATCTTGAATAGGATAAGCTAACTTTCGAGAACCAATATTCTCAGATCTATCAATAGTTCCATTGGAAGATTTAATTTGCTCGCAATACTTATTTAATATTGCCTCAGAATCTGATTTTTGATCAGGATGAACTAAAAAAACAATTTCGTAATGATTCATATTTTTCTTATGGTTTATAGCTAAAATTTTTATATCTCAGCAAGAAAGGTTGCGATTCTAGAGAAATTAAGCTTTTTTGGCAAGAGCATCATCCATAATGCTCTCTAGTAATTCAAGATAACTAATGCCAGAGAGATGGGATGATTTTGGAACTAAACTAGTTTCCGTCATGCCGGGAACAGAGTTAAGCTCTATAAGGAAATAATCTATGCCGTCATCAATAATATCAATACGGCCCCAATTTTCGGCACCGACAAGTTCATATGCATTAATTACGAGATTGTTCAAAGTATCCAACCTTTCTGATTCTATTGCGTACTCTAGATATTTTGTCTTATTGGAAATATATTTGGCATCAAAATCATAAAACTCACCTTCTGGAATAATATGAATAGGCCTAAGACATCTTTTGTTAATTATCGGTACCGTTATTTCTTTTCCATCTATAAACCTTTCTATTAATACTGAATCATCATATTTTTTAGCTAAATTAATTTTTTTTTGAAAATCCCCTTTACCTTCAATGTTGCGATAAAACGAGATGCCGTTTGAAGATCCCTCTAAATTTGGCTTTATTACCCATTTTTCGAATGAGGATAAATTATCTATTAGGAAGTTTTCCTCATAAATAAAATATTCAGGTGTTTTAATATTGTTTTTTTTCCAAATTTCTTTGGTCTTTATTTTATCCATCGTAATTCTGGAAGACTGCGAATTTGATCCAGTAAAAACAACGCCATTTTCCTCAAAGAACTTTTGAATTTCTCCATCTTCTCCTCCTCTACCGTGAAGCAAGATAAAAACTAGATCAAACTCAGAATATAGCTCCTTATTAAATGCTTCATTTGCGCTTCTGACATCTATTTTTGAAACTTCATAACCGTTTTCTTTTAGACATTTGTATACCGAATCCCCACTCTTTAATGAAATGAGCCTTTCCTCTGACCAACCGCCGCATAGTACTGCGATATTTTTTTTTATCATTGATTTGATATCTTTCTTGCAAGTTCTGAGGTCGTCCCTGCTCCCTGAGTTATGATGACCTCATTTCCAGCAATCATATTTTCAAGTTTTTCAATTACCTCAGTATGATTTTGACAAAATACTACGTTTGAGCCATTTTTTTTTAGAGCATGAAATAGATCTTTTCCTTCATAGCCTTTAATTATTTTCTCGCTTGCGGGATAAATATCAAGCAATAGAAGGTTTTCTATATTTGAAAGAGTTCTTATGAATTCATCAAAAAGATCCTTGGTTCGCGTATATCTATGCGGTTGAAAAACAACAATCTTTTTTTTATTTTTCCATATTTCTGATGCTGTGTCGTAAGAATATTTAATCTCTTTGGGATGATGACCATAATCATCTACAAGAGTAATCTTTTTTGAAAATATATCATGAGAAATAATTTCAAAACGCCTTTCGATTGAGGAGCAAGTTTTGAGCGATTTTTTTACAATAGACACATCAATATTTTCTTGAATAGCGGCAATAATCGCAGATGTTGCATTCATAACATTATGTTCGCCATGCATTGACATGGAGAAGCTATAATCTTTTTTAACGAAATTATCTTTCAGCTTAAAACTTGTCCCTCTGATGGTTTGTTTTATGTCCTTGATTTGATAGTCGTTACTTTTATCTTTTCCAAAGGAAAATGAATTCCTTGGTATGTTTTTAATAATATCTCTAATCGATTGATCATCGCCATTAGCAATTAAGTAGCCTTGAAAAGGCAATGAAAGACAGAATTTTTTAAAAGACTTTTTTAAATTGTTAAAGTCATTGCCATAAGTACCTAGATGATCGTTATCTATGTTTGTAACTAAAGCTTTCAGGGGCCTTAGGTTTAAGAAAGATCCATCACTCTCGTCAGCTTCCGCAATGATATGCTCACCAAGACCTAATTTGGCATTTGATTCAAAAGACTTTACTTTGCCCCCAATGATGTAAGTAGGATCAAGACCTGCCTCAGTGAAAATATGAGCCATTATGCAAGTCACGGTCGTTTTTCCATGACTGCCTGCAACCGCAATGCTGTTTTTTAGCATCATAAGATTAGCCAACATTTCAGCTCTAGGAATAACTGGTATGCCCATAGAAATTGCTTTTTTAAGCTCAACATTTTTTTTTGATATTGCTGATGAAATCACTACAAGATCTTTTTTTAAGACATTATTTTCTTTGTGGCCTTTAAAAATTTTTACCCCTAGATTTTTTAGTCT
>CACJNS010000008.1 GCA_902594855.1 uncultured SAR86 cluster bacterium | reverse complement strand
TTTGATATTTATTTTAAGGGTCTAGAAACTCTTGATGACATTATCGAAGCTCTAGTTCCAGAAGATTGGTTGCGTAAAGAGTTCGAGAAATTTTTATCTGAAGATGAATTAAAAAAAATAAAATCTCTTGGTGGCCTAGAAAAACTTTTAGAAGAATTTAAGAAAAGACTAGAAGAACAGAAAGAAAGACACGAAAAAGGTGATAAATGGGTGGGTACTGGAGGAACATCTCCTTACGGTAATGCCGGTTCTAACCCAGAAGGCATAAGAGTTGATGGTGAAGGAAAGCAAAATAAAGCAGTTAAAGTTTGGCAACAGAGAGATTACAAAAACCTGGATGATTCTATAGAACTAGGAACGAGAAATATAAAAATGGCTCTTAGAAGATTGAGAAAATTTGCTCGTCAAGGAATCGAGGAGGAATTTGATTTAGATGGCACTATTAAGCACACTGCAAAAAATGCCGGGCTATTAGATATTAAAATGATTGCTGAAAAACAAAATGCCGTGAAGGTGCTTGTTTTCTTTGATGTTGGTGGTTCTATGGATCCTCATATTAAAGTATGTGAAGAACTCTTCTCAGCAGTTAAAACCGAATTTAAGCATCTTGAATATTTTTATTTTCATAATTTTATATATGAATCTGTTTGGAAGGATAATAAACGCAGACATAATGAAAGAATTAAAACAGACGATATTCTCCATAAGTATGGATCAGATTACAAAGTTATCTTTGTCGGCGATGCAACAATGGCTCCTTATGAGATCACTAATCCTGGAGGTAGCATCGAACACTGGAATGAAGAGGCTGGTTCCTTATGGATGAAAAAAATTACTACAATTTACGATAAGGTTGCATGGCTCAATCCTGTGCCGTCTGAACATTGGGATTATTCTGCATCCATAGACATAACTAGAACTCTAATCGAAGATCGAATGTATGGTCTCACGTTAAAAGGTCTTGAAGATAGTATGTCTTATTTATCTAAATAAATTTGTTTGAGAACGCTCTAAAAATAGAAAATCTTTCCAAGGTCTATCCTGGAGATCTTGTTGCCCTAAATAATATTTCTTTAGAAGTTAAAAAAGGGGATTTTTATGCATTGCTTGGTCCAAACGGAGCGGGAAAATCAACCACAATTGGCATTATTAGTTCACTAGTAACTAAAACATCTGGTTTAGTAGAGTTGATGGGCATTGATATTGATGTAAATCATAGCAAGGCCAAAAAAAATCTTGGCGTTGTTGGTCAGGAAGTTAATTTCAATCAGTTTGAAACTGTTTTGCAAATTCTCGAGCAACAAGCTGGTTACTTTGGCTTGCCCAGAAAAATAATCAAAGAAAGATCTGAGTATTACTTAAGAAATCTAGGCCTCTGGGATAAAAGGAAAGAACAGGGAAGAAATCTTTCCGGTGGAATGAAACGAAGATTGATGGTCGCAAAAGCCTTGATAAATAATCCAGATCTTTTAATTTTAGATGAACCAACTGCGGGTGTTGATATTGAACTAAGGAGATCACTTTGGGATTTTTTAATTGAAATTAATAACAACGGAACAACCATCATTTTAACCACTCATTATCTAGAGGAAGCAGAAAAGCTATGCAAAAATATTTCCATAATTGATAAGGGAGAGATAGTAAAAACTTCATCAATGCAGTCATTGCTAAGAGAGTTAGATACAGAGATCTTTATATTTGATTTAAAGGATGAAATTGATTCTAAAACAATTTCAAACAGTCCCTTTGAAATTAAGATATTGGACACATATCAAATTTCAGTTGAGATAAATAAATCACAAAGTTTGAATGAAATTTTTGGATATTTGAATGAAAATAATCTGAATATTCTAAGTATGCGAAATGAAACCAATAGGTTAGAAGAACTATTTTTGGACTTAACAGAAAAATGAATTACACAGAACAAATTAATGCTCTACTTAGCCTTATAAAAAAAGAATTGCACAGGTTTTTCAGAATTTGGACGCAAAGTTTAATTCCTCCTGTAGCTACCTCAGTTTTATATTTTGTAATCTTTGGCTCTTTAATAGGAAAAAGAATAGGAGATATGGGTGGGGTAGATTACATGCAATTTATGGCTCCCGGATTAGTAATGTTGTCAGTTATTACAAATTCTTATTCAAATGTAGTCGCTTCTTTTTTTGGAGTTAAATTTCAAAAAAGCATAGAGGAACTTCTTGTATCTCCAATGCCTATATATTTAATTATTATTGGATTTGTTGTTGGTGGAGTGGCAAGAGGAATAATAGTTGGTCTTCTAGTGATGATAACAGCTCTCTTTTTTACCAAACTTGAAGTTCAGAATATTCCTTTAACTCTTTTGATAGTAATTCTTACTGCAACTTTATTTTCTCTAGCTGGAATGATTAATGCAATTTTTGCGAACAGTTTTGATGATATAAGTATCGTTCCAACCTTTGTCCTTACTCCATTAATTTATTTAGGGGGAGTTTTTTATTCTATCGAACTTCTTTCAGAATTTTGGCAAGGAGTTTCTAAAATCAATCCAATCTTGTATATGGTAAATTCCTTCCGTTACGGGATGATTGGAATATCAGATATCAGTGTTGACTATGCCATTTTAATGATTTGTTTATTTATTTTAATTTTTTCCATATTTGTTTACGTTCTCTTAAAAAGAGGAATAGGGATCAGAACATAAAATGTTTGATTTTTTTATTGGTATATTATTTTTCTTTTCATCTTTTAGCTTCAGTGAATTTACAGAAATAAAAAGCTGTGACAATGATGATTCTTTTTCTATTATTTGTGGATTTCAAAACCCTGAGGATTTATATTTATCTCCATCACAAAATAAAATAATTATTTCAGAATTTGGTTCTCTAGCTCCAAATACAAAATACGGAAAAATATCATTCTATGATTTAGTTACTGAATCAAAAGGAATTCCAAATTTTCTTTACGAAGAAAATACTTGGGGAGACCCAAAGTGTGAATTAAAAAGCAGACTATTATCGCCTCATGGAATTGATTTGATTCAAAGAGATGATGGCAGTTATATGCTTGCAGTGGTGAATCATCTACCAAGTGAATCTATTGAGCTCTTTGAGTTAGTTGAAAATGACTCTATTGAATTAATTTGGAGAGGTTGTATAGATGCACCTGAAAACAAATATTTTAATGATGTGGCATTAAAGACTGATGGATCCTTTTACATAACTCACATGTATGATTTAGATTCATCTCAGTGGGCAATTGCATTCGCCAGTATGATTAAAAATACCACTGGAGAGGTATATTTTTGGAACGTTGAAGAGGGCTTTGCATCAGTACCAAATACAAAAGGTTCTTTTCCAAATGGCATTGATTTAGACGTGAATGAAGAAAATTTATATATAAATTATTGGTTTTCAGGAAAAACAGTAAAATTTAATTTAAAAAGCTCATCTTCGGAATTTGAGCATTTAGGCGGAGGTAAAGATAACTTATTGGTTACAGACTCAGGACTCTGGGTTGCTGCTCATGATTATTCTGGTTTGGAGAGCTTACAATGCGATTACTCAATAATTCAATGTCCTTTACCGTTCACGATACATCATTTAGCTTTGGAAAATTTAGACGTGCTTGGTGTTTATAGCTTTTCCAAAGGGCAAATGGGAGCCGCTACTGTTGCGCTTCCTTATGAAAATAAGATTTGGCTTGGATCATTTCATGGAGATAGAATAGCCAGCTTTGAATTGAAATAAATGGAGAGATGGCAGAGTGGTCGAATGCGCTCGCTTGGAAAGCGGGTAAGGGGGAAACTCCTTCAAGGGTTCGAATCCCTTTCTCTCCGCCATTATTAAAATGGAATATATAGATTCAAAATATTTTAGTTACGCTGATCCTGATGATCCTTATCTAAAAAGGTTAATCATAAGAACCATTGAAAGTCTTTCAGGTCAACCTGAGCTCTATAAACTTTATAATGAATATCAAAGATCTCCAGAGTTATATAAAAATTTTTGGGAAGGAAGCGTTAAGAAGTTAAATCTGAATGTAAATTTTTCTGAACAAGCTTTAAAACAGATACCTAAAGAAGGTCCTCTGGTAGTTGTTGCCAACCATCCCTTTGGCGTATTGGATGGGTTGGTCATCTGTTGGTTAATGAGCCTAGTAAGAGATGATTTTAAAGTTCTTACTCATTCCTTGCTGCTCAGAGCTCCTGAAACTAAGGGATATCTTTTGCCGGTAGATTTTGCATTAACAAAAGAAGCAGTTAAGACTAATTTAGAAACAAGAAAACTTTCTAGAGAATTTCTCTCTAGCGGAGGATCAATTGTTATTTTCCCAAGTGGATGTGTGTCAACTAAGATGAAAATGAGCGAAAAAATTGCATTTGATTGTGAATGGAAAGTTTTTACTTCTCGGCTTATTAAACAAACTGATGCAACAATAGTTCCTATTTATTTTCAAGGTCAAAATTCTGAGTTATTTCACTTAGCCAGTCGTTTTGGATTAATGCTTAGATCTGCACTTCTATTCAGAGAAGTAAGAAGAAGAATGGGCACTGATGTTCCCGTAACGATTGGTAATCCATTAAAACTCAAAGATTTTGATGAAAATATATCTAACCAGGATCTAGTTAAAAGCTTAAGAACTTTAACCTATTCTTTAGACCCCAATCTACCGCCAGATCCGCCTCTTGGTATGGAGTTATAAAAAATTCTAATTAATAGAATTATAAATATCTTGAAATATATTAGTTTTCCTAATAAATTAGGTTTTATTAATATTTCTGGGGGGAGATGTTAGTTTTAAGCAGAAAAAAAGATCAAAAATTATTGATTGGAGAAAATGTAACTATTACAGTTCTTGAAATCAAGGGCAGTCAAGTTAGATTAGGAATCACTGCGCCAAATCAAGTTCCAGTGCATAGAGAAGAGATAGTATCTTTAGAAAAGACTATTTAACTATTTCTGCTCTATACTAGGCATCTAACGGGCGCCCGTAGCTCAGTTGGATAGAGCACCAGGCTACGAACTTGGGTGTCGGAGGTTCGAATCCTTCCGGGCGTGCCATTTTTTTTGTAGTAAAATAAGATATGGCTCTAGAGTTAAACAGCGATAAGCAACCCTTCGTAAAGATTAATCCCCCAAAATATAATCTAAAATTCCCTTTTGAAAGAAATTTTGATTTAACAGATCTCATGCTCTTCACAAGAGGTGACGAGCCATATCAACATTTTGCAGATTTAAGAGATAATGCACCCGTTTATTATCATGAAACGGGCCCTGAAGACTCAGAACCAGGATTTTGGGTATTAACTAAATATAAAGATATTGAGTTTGTATCAAAAAATCAGGAAATTTTTTCATCTCAACTTGCTGGCGGTACTGCACTAACTCATGGTTTTGAGCAGCAAGATGACTTACCTTTGTATAGATCAACCATGGATCATATGCTTAGCCTTGATGGCATGCTGCACTTAGGTATGCGTAATCCACACATGGCTTTTTTTAATCCAAAGTACGTATCTAATTTGAGAAAGAAAGTAGAGCTTAAAGTAGATCAGCTATTGGACCAAATTGCGCCTCTGGGAAGATGTAATCTTGTTGATGCAGTTTCTGCAGAAGTTCCTATGTTTACGTTGTGTGAAATGTTAGGAGTACCTGAAGAAGATCGACCAAAAATCATCGAATGGATGAAATTTCTTGAAATGGCTCAACTCATTGCAGCTACACAAGCAGCAGAAAAAGGTGATATTGAATTTTCTGAAGAGCACACGCAAGCTGCTCCTGATCCAGCTTTAGTAGAAATGTTTACTAATATGGTTGCAGAGATGTTTGATTACGGAAGATCTATTCTCGAATCTAGAAGAAAGGATCCTAAAGATGATCTTTTATCTGTTATTGCGAACATCGAAATTGAAGGAGAAAAACTGCCAAATGAGTATTTAGATGGTTCTTGGTTATTAATTATTTTCGCAGGAAACGATACGACAAGAAATTCCATTAGCGGAACGATGAATTTACTATCTGAGCATCCCGACCAAAAAAATCTAGTTTTGAAAGATAAAACTCTTTTACCAAATATGGTTCATGAATCAATCAGAATGGTTTCTCCTGTTAGGTTTATGAGAAGAACGACAAAATGTGATACAAAGATTGGAGATCAACAGATTGGACCAAATGAAAAGGTATCCTTATGGTACGGTGCGGCAAACAGAGATCCAGAAATTTTCACTAATCCTAATAAATTTGATGTAACTAGAGAAAATGCAAAAAAACATCTCGCTTTTGGTTACGGACGACATTTATGTTTAGGAAAGCACACTGCTAACATGCAGTTAGAGGTTGTCTATGAAAAAATATTCGCAAGGTTTCCTGAAATGGAGCAGGATGGTGAAATGATTTTAACTCCAAATAATTTTGTTAACGCCATTCAAGACGTACCAGTTAAATTTAAGCCAGAAAAATAGTTCACATTTATGAAATCACATCATATTTTATGTATATTTTGCTATTCGCTTAGTCTTGCAGCTGCAGCAGTTAGTTTGAGTGCTACCGATCCTTTCGGATTTCATTTGTGGGCAGATATTGTTATTGCGCATGTTGTTAGCACTTTAGTAATTTTTTTATTTAGTACTTTCTATTCAAATTCTAGTTTGTATGATCCTTATTGGTCGGTAGCACCAGTGCCTATTTACTTTTTCATCGCTTTATCCGATCAAAATGGGTTAAATTTGGAACGCATATTTTTAGTAGGTATCCCAGTTTGTTATTGGGCTTTTAGATTAACTCATAATTGGTTACGTACTTGGCCAGGTTTATCAAAGGAGGACTTTAGATATGTCAACCTATACGAAACTTTTGGATCTTTTAAATGGTTTATTAATCTTTTTGGTATTCACCTTTTTCCTACTTTAATTGTAAATTTGTGTCTATTTCCTTTGTATTTTTACTTTATTGAAAATTCTTCAAGCGTAAGCTCATTAGACTATTTGATGTGTACTTTTACTCTTTCTATGGTGTTACTTGAACAGATATCTGATGAACAAATGCATATTTTTAAAGCAAACATTGAGAATAAAGGCAAAACTATGAATGAAGGTTTATGGAAATATTCTCGTCATCCAAATTATCTGGGTGAAGTGGGTTTTTGGTTTGGATTATGTGGATTTGGATTAATCGGATCAAATGGCTCTATTCTTCTTTTAATTTGTCCTATCGCTATGTTGATAATGTTTTTATTTGCATCTATTCCAATGATGGATAACAGAAGTCTAGAAAATAGACCCGATTATGCAGACTATATGGAAAAAACTTCCTCTTTGATGCTTCTTCCAAGCAAGAAATGACTACTCACCAATTAGTAATGCTGGTTTGGAGTTTGGTTGGTCTCTCTGTATTCATTTATTTATTTTTTCAAACTGCCCCTTACGGAAGACATCAAGAAAAAGGATGGGGGTTTGAAATAAGTTCTCGATGGGGTTGGATTCTCATGGAATCTCCAGCTTTCTACTTGATGTTAATCTTTTTGATTTTAAATTTTTCAAACAGTTCAAATTTTTCAATTTTTGCTGCCGTCTTGTTCATGATTCATTATTTCAATCGAAGTTTTATATGGCCCATAAGAGCAAGAATAAAAAATAAAAGCATGCCAGTAACTATAGCTTTGTCAGCATTTCTTTTTAATTTTGTAAATGTATATATCCAAGGCACTTGGTTATTTGATATATCTGACTATACATCTAGTCACTTTTTCTCAGTACCATTTTTCTTAGGTATGAGCTTATTTTTTATAGGAATGTTCATTAATATCAAATCAGATGAAATTTTATTTTCCTTGAGAGAGAAAAATGAAGGATATCAAGTACCAAAAGGATTTATGTACAAATATGTATCATGCCCGAACTATTTAGGTGAGTTTATAGAATGGTTAGGGTGGGCAATAATGACATTCAGCACAGCCGGGTTTGTGTTCTTCTTTTGGACAGTAGCAAATTTATTACCGAGAGCTGTCGCGAATCACAATTGGTATAAAGAAAATTTTGATGATTATCCTAAAGAAAGAAAAGCTGTAATTCCTGGACTGTTATAGTTTTTCTTCTAGATTTTTTATTCTCTTTTCCAGATCCTCAACCTTTTTAAGAATTTCATCAATTTCATCATTTTTTGCAAAACCCGCGCCTTGAATATATTTTTCTAAGGCAGGTTTTAGCATCTTTTCAATATTTTTTATGTCTTTAGCAATAGTAAAAGGATTCATAATTTTCATAAGTAAATTGTTATAATTTTACCATTTAGAGGGGGAAATGGACTTATCAACTAAAGTTATTTTGATTGTCTTATTTGTGTTTTTTGCAACACTTTCTATTTTTTTTATCATTGATCCTAATTTAATAAGTGTTTATCCTGGAGCGGGTTTTACTGAAGAGACAATGTATGAATGGAGATTGAGAACCATTATTCCTTCCCTTTATCTGACCATTTGTTATTTTATTTATAGATTTTTTGCAGGTAAAAAGCCTACTTCAACATTGTGGCCTATTTATATTGTGATAACTTCATTCGCTATTACACAATTTATAGCTATTTTCTTTATGGGAATTACGATTACTCAAATCTTCTGTTTTTTAGTAACAATCGGAACAGCAGTTGTTTTGAGATTGGCAGATTTAAAAAGAAGCAGACAAATAATAGGTAGATTTTAAAAATGTCTTTTCAAGCCCAAGGTCTTCTTTGCAAACATTTATCCGAGGATATGTCCGGGATCAACTTGGGAACTTTAGAATTACCAAAAATAGAAAAAGATTTGGTGAAAATAAAAATATCTCACGCCTCGTTAAATTTTCCAGATTGGTTGATGTCTCAAGGTAAATATCAAAGAAAACCAGAATTACCTTTTTTCTTGGGTATGGAAGGTTCTGGAATAATAGAATCGATTGGCCCGGATGTAAAAGATTTAAACATTGATGATGAGGTAATGTTTGGCGGATGGGGTCATGGTGCAATGGCAAATTACATTGTTTTGCCTGAATCTAAAATATCAAAAAAACCTAATGCTTTAAACATGGCAGAAGCAGCTGTATTCGCTACAGCTTATACCACTGCATACGTTTCATTAATTAGGAGAGGGGAGATGAAACCTGATGATACTGTCCTTATACATGGTTCATCAGGTGGCGTTGGCATGGCAGCGGTTCAACTTGCAAAAATGTTTGGAAATAGAGTAATTGCAACAGGAACTTCTGGTAAGAAACTTGAAATAGTTAAATCTTGGGGAGCAGATCATGTTGTGAATACCCTTAAGGATGGCATTACTGTTTTTAGAGAGGAGGTAAAAGATTTAACTGATGGGAAGGGAGCTGATTTAATTTACGATCCTGTCGGTGGAGATGTTTTTGATGAGTCTATTCGATGCATAAATTGGAATGGCAGATTATTGATTGTTGGTTTTACTAGCGGAAGATTACCCACCTTGCCAGTAAATATAGCCTTAATTAAAGGATTTTCGGTCATAGGTGTTAGAGCTGGTGAATATGGCATTCGAGACCCTGAAAAAGGAGCAGAAACAAAAAAAATTATCTATGAACTTGCAGAGACAGGAAATTTAAAACCCCACATATGTAAAGAATTTAATTTAACTAATGCTAAAGAAGCTTTGAAGTATTTATCTAAAAGAAAATTAGTTGGAAAGGTAGTTATTAAAAATAATTTATGATCTACCTGTTTCAAAAATAAAAAACAGAACGCTAAAAAATATGTCAAAAAAAATATTTATTTTTTTAACAATTGCCATTTCTCTTTACTTATTGGATTGGCTTTTAAATAGTGATGACGAAAATATAATTTACGTTAGCGATAACGACATTGATTTTCTGGTAGCTACTTGGAACGATCAAATGCAAAGACCCCCAAGTAAAGAAGAACTTAAGACCATCATAGAAAATTTCATACAAAACGAAGTTTTATACCGAGAAGCTTTGAAGCTTAATTTAGATAGAGGAGATATTATTGTCAAAAGAAGACTTGTTCAAAAATTAGGTTTTTTGAAACAAGAAGAAGGTGTGAAAATTCCGAATGATAACGAGTTAAAAAAATATTTTGATGAGAATAAAGGTGAGTTTAGGATTCCTAAAAGATTAAGCTTTAATCATGTCTTTTTCTTAAAAGAATCTCGCTCATTAGAAGAAGTAAAACAATATCTGGTAGATAAGAATATTAAAAGTGATCCGTTTTTATTAGGAAGAAATTTTTCAGATAAAACAATAAGACAAATACAGAGAGATTTTGGTGATAAATTTGCTGCTTCATTGGATGAATTAACAACTTTACAAAAAGATCAAATAATTGAATCTATTTATGGGTGGCACATAGTAAATATATCTAACATTGAAAATTCGTATTTACCTGAATTTAATTCCATCAAAGATAAACTTTTAGATACTTATTTATTAGTAAAAAAGGATGAAGTTTTAAAAAAGTATACAGAGGATTTAATAAAATCTTACGACGTATCGCTAAGCAAAAAATATAGTTTTGAGTAAATTAGCTCTTTATTTTTTTTTATTGGTTTTAGCGAGCTTTGAGGTTAGTTCTCATGAATTTACACCTGCGCAACTTGAAATTACTCAAATTTCCGAATCTGATTATCTAGTTAACTGGAAATTTCCCTTAAATCAATCTTCTAAATCAAGGGTAAATTTTCCTGAATTTTGCTCATCTGAAGATGATTTATTTCCAAAAAGAAGTGGGAAATATCTGCTAGAAATAATTGAACTAAATTGTGCAGAACCGCTCAAGGGATCCACTTTAAATGTCACTAATATGTCATTTATGACTGATGTGATGGTAACAATTAGATTTATTAACGATGAAGTCTTTCAAGACTACATTACTTCGGAAAATACAGATTTAGTTATACCAAATGAAGTTGAATACTCTAACTTTTCATATTTATTTATGGGATTTGAACATCTGTTAGGAGGGTATGATCATATCTTATTTGTATTTGGCTTAGTCTTTCTAATTAACGGTTGGTTTAATTTAATAAAAACAATTACATCCTTTACCGTTGCTCATAGCATTACTTTGGCTTTGTCTTCTTTGGGCGTAGTTAGATTACCTCAAACTGCAACCGAAGCAGTGATTGCTTTAACAATAATTTATTTAGCTTATGAGATTTTAGATAAAAAAGATTTAAGAAAAATCCCATGGCATATACCTTTTGGCTTTGGATTGATTCACGGATTTGGATTTGCTGGTGCTTTAATGGAAATTGGATTTTCAGGGCAAAGCTTATTTCAAACTTTATTGTTGTTTAATGTAGGCATTGAATTAGCCCAGCTGAGTTTGCTGCCGATAATTTTTTCTTTGATTTTTCTTTTTTCAAAAGTAAATCTACGAAATGAATTCAAAATAATATCTGCTTTTGCGATAGGAGGCATAAGCAGTTATTGGTTCATTGAAAGAACTTTAAATTTATTTATTGCATAAAAAAAGGAGATTTAAAAATCTCCTTTTTTTAAAACTTTAATTTAGTTTAGCGGATTAGAATCCGGTTGAAACTCATAGTAACCTTCTACAGGAATCATTAAGTGAGCATATGGAGTTCCTTTAAACATCTGGTACGGAGCTCCTGTCGTGAAATCTGTAGGGAAATTTTCTATAGTTTTTGTATCTTTCGGCATCAACATTAAGTGAGGCCCTGACTCGATAAAGTGCCCCATCATTTTAGCTTTATCGTGATCACCCCCATAGAAACTTGAATTCATATTATCTTCTCCCATATCACCATTAAGCATCCAAATATAAGCATCTCTTTTCATGTTAGGTTTGCCGCCAGTCATGTAAGCTTCAGCCCATTTGAAACCTTCTTCATCGGCGCAAAGGGTATTTCCATGTTGAGGAGTTTCAAATCCGCCTTCAGGCATTTCTAATGTGGCGGTGCAGGTCCATCCATTAGATCCTTCTCGAATCACTTTACCGTCTCCTCCAACAATTGTTGCAAATTCCCCAATAAAATCAGGTGCAGCCTTACTGTAAGCCCAAATTTGCCACTCATCAGAATCATGAGACAAGTTAGGCTCATCAGATGTTGAACTTGAACAAGAAATAAGAAAAACAAAAAGTATACTAAATAAATATTTCATAATTACTCCGTTAATTTAGTTTGAAGGAGACGATTCAGGCTGATATTTATAGTAATCTCCTACAGGTACCATTAAATGCGCCCATTTTGAATCAGGAAACATAACGTAAGGTTCTCCTCGGGTAAAATCAGATGTGAAGTTCTTTAAACTATTAGGATCCTTTGGTACAACCATAAAGTGTGGACCAGATTCAATAAATTGTCCTGGTGTAGAATCGCTTTTCGAAAGAACTCCTGGAACTAAATTGTCTTCACCAACGTCTCCGTGAAGCATCCACATATAACCATCTCTATCCATGATAGGATCAACATTGTTCATAAAGGCAGCCATCCATTTCATTGCCTCAGTATCAGAACAGGTAGGCATCGCTTGATGTGGATTATCCCAACCAACTGAAGGAAAAGGCCTTGGGTTTCCTGACATGCAAGTCCAGCCGTTTGAGCCTTCTCTTAAGATTGAACCATCTCCGCCAATGATCGTTGCATAGTCTCCAATATATTTTGGAGCAGCAGTCGAGTAAGCCCAAATTTGCCATTCTGCAGAATTATGAGGAGCACTAGGCTCATCACTTACAGATTTTGAACAAGAGAGCACAAAAACGAAAAACATTAACGCTAAATATTTCATAATTCTCCTTTTGTTCCATATTTAAACCTTTTTTTTTAGTATTGAGAAGTTCAATTATAGTTTTAACAGAAAGTGTATAATCAAATTTCACACAAAGCGGGCATGGTATAATGGCTATTACTTCAGCCTTCCAAGCTGACGATGCGGGTTCGATTCCCGCTGCCCGCTCCACGAATTAATATGAATATTCAAAATAAAATAAAAGAGAAAATAGATCAAGAAAACATTCCTTTTGCATCCTTTGCGGTAACTAATGAACACGAAACAGTTTTTCTAGAGCACTATGGCAACCAACTCGACGGAGAAGATAAACCACCTTCGAACAGTACTCTTTATAGAATTGCTTCGATGACAAAGCCTATTGTTACTTTTGCAGCACTAAAGTGTGTTGAACTAGGACTGATTGACTTAGATAAACCTGTCCATAATTTTCATTCAGATCTAAAAGATTTAGAGGTAGGAAAACTTCAAGATGGAAAAGTTATTTATGAAAAAGCTAACAAGGACATCACACTTCATCATTTGCTAGCTCATACTTCAGGATTTGCATATGATTTTCATGATCCTTTACTTGCTCATCTCATCTTGGAAGAGAAGATTGCTCCTCTCACAGATAAAGAAGGTAACTTTATTAACGTTCCGCTTTCATACCATCCTGACTCTAGATGGGAATATGGGGTCGGTCTTGATTGGGTTGGAGTCATCTTAGAAAAATTATTAAATAAAAATTTAGAAGAGATTTGTAGGGAATTTGTTTTTGATCCTCTGGGGATGAACGATACGTCTTTCGATCCCGACTTTTTAGGAAAAGATAGGTTGGCAGAGATGCACCTCATGGATAATGGAAATTTTATTCATTCCTCCGGTCTCTTTGATGATTCTGTTCAGTCATTTTTTAGCGGCGGCGGTGGAATTCTTTCTAATCCATCAGATTATTGTAAATTTATGAGAATTTTCCTTTCAGATACAAATCCACTTTTATCTGATTCACTCACTTCTCTTATGACCACAAATCAAATAGGCGATTTAAATTATTCCTATCAACCTACGTTTAATCCTGTTCTGATTCATGGAAACGAATGGTTTCCGGAAATAAAGAAAAAATGGGGTTACGGTTTTTTGATTAACGAAGAGGATATACCTGATAGAAGAAAAAAAGGATCACTATCATGGTCAGGCATTTTTAACACTTATTTTTGGATTGATCCACAATCAAAAATTGCTGGTACTGTAATGATGCAATTATCACCGCATTACGACGAAAAATGTAAGGGTTTGCTAGAAGTAATGGAAAAAGCTGTTTATGAAGAGATTTAATTAATCTTTGAATAACTGATCAGCAACATAAGGGTTAGTTTTCTTCTCCTGACCAAATGTTGATAAAGGACCATGCCCCGGTACAAAAGTAGTATCATCATCCAACTTCCAAAGTTTATTTCTAATAGAGTCTATAAGGCTCTGAGTATTTCCCCTTGGTAGATCAGTTCGTCCTATAGAACCTTGAAATAGCACATCACCGACGATAGCAATTTTTGCATCGACTTGGTGGAATACAACGTGGCCAGGAGTATGACCCGGACAGTGATATACATCAAAAGAAATTCCATCTAATTCAATCTTGTCCCCGTCATTTAACCACCTATCAGGAAGAAAGTTTTTTGTTCCAGGCACACCATACATTTTGCCTTGATCTTCTAAACCCGAAATTAAAAATTCATCATCAGGATGAGGTCCTTCTATTTTTACATCGTGTTCTTGAGATAAATTAAAAGCACCTCCAGCGTGATCTAAGTGCCCATGAGTAATAAAGATTTTTACTAGGTTCAAATTATTTTTTGATAAAAAATCATTAATTTTATCTAAATCGCCGCCTGGGTCTGTGACCGCTGCATTTTTAGTATTTTCATTCCAAATAACACAGCTATTTTGCATTAAAGGAGTGACAGGGATAATTGCTACTTTTAGGTTTTCCATGATCTAATTATACATATGGAATATAAACATCTTAATGGAAATGGATTAAAAATAGGTGCAGCAATTGAAGGTGAGGGTCCTTTAATTGTTTTGGTTCACGGATGGCCTGAAAGTTGGTACAGCTGGAGACATCAAATACCTTTTCTAGCATCGCTAGGTTATAAAGTTGCCGCAATTGATGTTAGAGGATATGGCCAATCTGATAAGCCTTACGAAATTGCTGAATATTCGATGAAAAATTTAACTTCGGATGTTATTTCAGTAATAGAAGATCTTGGATACTCTGATGCAATTCTATTTGGACATGACTGGGGAGCACCAATAGTCTGGAATACTGCGGCTCTTTACCCTGATAAAATTTATGCTGTTGGTGCATTATCAGTTCCCTACACAGGCAGAGGACCAATGTCCTCCATTGATTTATGGAAAATGCTGTACAAAGGGAAATTTTTCTATCAACTATATTTTCAAGAAGAGGGGGTTGCTGAAGAAGAATTTGAAAAGGATTTAAAAAATGCTTTAGAGCTTACATATTTTTCAAGCGACGGAAGAGGCATGTCTTTCCTAGCTGAAAATGCTGAAAATCCCAAATATCAAAAAAACGTAAATTCGAAATTTTTGGATTGTCTGCCTGCATTTGATGATTACCCAGATTGGATCAACAAGGAAGAATTAATGTTCTTTGTAAAAGAGTTTGAAAACTCTGGAATGAGAGGCCCTCTCAATAGATATCGTGCTCAAACTATTGATTATGAAGAATTAGTTGAGTTAGAAACTGCAAAAATATCTCAACCTTCTTGTTTTATCTCTGGAACCTTAGATCCAGTTGCATTTTTTCTAAAAAATTCTATTGAAGATGGAGCGGGGAAAGGAGCATTTCATGGCCCAACTGCTGAATCGATGGCAAAAGAAATGCTAGAGAAGAGAAGCGACTTATATGAAGATTTACGAATCGTTAAATTTATCGATGGTGTGGGCCATTGGACGCAACAAGAAGCTCCTGACATAGTCAATGAAAACTTCAAAAAGTTTTTGAAGGGTTTATAAGTTTAAGCTGTTAGTTTTCTATCTATTTGGAGACTAAGTCTCTTTTTATGATTTTTAGTCTCATCATTGGACGATTGCCTTCTGAGCAGCTTTTGAATTTTTAGTAGCTCACCAAATGCTGCAGATTGAGCAACCTCATCGTATTTTTTCAGATTAGTGATGGATATAAGTTTACTAACATAGGTTGCTTGGAGATTCTGGGTAATGGTATCTATTTCTTTCATTTTTTCTCTTGGAAAGATTCCTTTTGTTAAGTCGCTCATCATCTCTGAAACGTTATAGTCATTTCCATAAAAAGAGGAATCCGTAATTCTTCTCAAAACATCTTTATTAGTTAAATGATTAAGAATTCTTTTGTGTCCTGAAAGAATGTAATCATGAAATTTAGGATCTTCATTCTCATCATAAAAATCAAATCCTCTTCTTTCTCGTTGCATGTAAGCTGCAACAGACTCAAGAGGCTTTAACCCTTCGCTGTTAAAAGCATATTTATTTAGCGTTTCCATAGCTTTTTTTTGGGTTCTATAAGGAACGGCTTCATAAGGTTTTTTTACCGATTTTGTATTCGAAGGATGACGAGTGACATAGACACCCCCAATCTGCCTGGAAACGACATCCATGCTGGTCATAATTTGTCTCATTAATACGAAATAAGATTGATAGACAGATTCCCAAGTGTCTGATTTAGATTTAATTTTTTCGACTATGTCTGGCATTATTTCCTGAACAAGCTTGTATCTTCCAATGGCATATTCAACAGGATCATCACTCATGTCTCCTATGTTTACTCTTGGGTCAATACCTCTGCCAGGCGATCTCATATCATCAGCATCATTGCCAAAAAAATGACCTTTTTCTTGAGACCTGTTTAATATTTTCTGTATTTCTTCTTCGGATAGATTTGGAGTATAGGCAAACTCGATCGCCCATTGATCATAAAGTCCAGGTTTGATATCAGAGAATTGTCCTTGTTCTACGCCTGGAGGAGCTATGTTGATTGCATGATAATCCATAACTGAGGCAGATAATCCTTCTTTGTAAGTTATTTCTGGATTGTGAACATCATTATTATTGTGAAGAGTAGTTGCTCCCATATTATGATTAAGTCCAAGGGTATGGCCAACTTCATGAAGTATTAACATGGTTAATTCTTCTTCAAATAATTTATTAGTATCTTCAAGAGAGAAGTTCATTGCATTAGCAACTAAATTACCGAAAATTCTTTGTTCGTTTCTCAACGATGAAAAATTACATCTTTCAGATGAAACTTCAGATGAAAGAAATATATCTTCGTATCTCATTCTATTGGTTAGAAAAATCCATTCCAACATAATATCCGCAGATAATATTTCTCCAGTTCTAGGATTAGAAAAACTAGGACCATAACCTCCAAAGGGTGGGTTGGGAGATGAAGTCCACCTCAATACGTTGTATCTAATATCACCTGCATCCCAGTCAGCATCATCTGGTTGAACATCAACTTCGATAGCATCAATAAAACCAGCTTTTTCGAAAGCTATGTTCCATGCAAGTACAGCATTTTTTATCAGAGGTCTTAATTCATTAGGAGTAGTATTCTCTAACCAAAATTTGATTGGTTTGATTGGCTTTGATTTAGCAGCATCAGGGTTTTGTTTTTGAAGATTCCATTTCTGAACCAAGTCTCTATAAGGAGTAATTTCTGTTGAACTTAAATCCGTTACTCTATCCGTAAAATAACCTATTCTTGGATCTTCAAAACGTATTTCAAAACCATTATCTTGAGGCATTTCAAGAAATGTATATCTTAATTTTACCGAAGTATTTCTTAATGATTCGTAACTTGCAGGATTTGAAAAAACGTAATCGACTTCAAAATCAGTATTATTCGGATAGTTATAAATTTTGGAGATAGCGGTTTTAGATCTTGATAAAGATCCAACACCAAAACTATCTGACTCATAATCTCTTGGCTCAGATTTTAACTTAGTTAAATTATCACTTTTCAATAATTTGGTGATATCGATAAGATAGGTATTTTCATCCTCATTCTTGTGAGTAATTTCAAAATTTTCGATTACCGAATCGCTTATGTTAGATTGAGATTGCCTGCTGAGTTCTGAATCAGGGTCAAAATAATATTCCGTGTTCACTCTAACGAGATTTAAGCTATTAAATTGTTTTTCGAATTTAATAACTGCTTGATCTATATGACTCCCTTTAAAAAGGCCTGCTTCTACAGTCCCATTAATAATATGAGCAAAATAAATAAATTCTTTTGAGATATCTTCATCACTTAATTCTATGTAAGTATTTCCATTTTCTGGATCTTGATGGCTTTTTAACAAGCCCTCATAGGTAATAAATTCTTCAACAAATTCTGAGATTAGTTCTCGATCATCTTTTTTTGACTCTTCTTTAGACTCATCTTTAGCTTCCTCTTTTGTTGAATCATCGGTTGAATCATCCGCCATCAATCCAAAGGAAAAAAACAAACTTAAAAAGACCAATAAAATATTATTTTTCATAAACACCAACAGGGTGGCTATTATAGACTCACTAACTATAATTTTTAATTAATTCTTTATTCAATGAAAAATTTTTATCGATTGTTAGACCTAGCCAAAATTATAATTAATGAAATCATTGATTACATTGCTTCTTATTTGGGAGTAAAGAAATTTAAGGTTGATATCGTTGAAAATCTTGCATTAAAAAGTGCTAATAAAAATAACCCACAAGGTATTCTAGATACGATAGATCACTACGCATGGAATAAAGCTTTTTTGATGAACATTGGCGATGAAAAAGGCCTTTTGCTAGAAAAAGCAATTAAAGAAAAAAATCCAGCAAATTGTTTAGAACTGGGAGTCTATTTGGGATATTCATCAATTAGAATTTTAAGAAATCTCCATGAAAACTCGAAGTTAACTTCTATAGAAGCTAGTAATAAATATTTTGAAATATCTCAAAAAATCGTTTCTCACTCAGGTCTCAGCAATCGATGGAAACCTATGAAAGGTAAGGCTAAGGATGTTATTCCATTGTTAAAAGAAAAATATGATTTTGTGTTTTTAGATCATTGGAAAGATGAATACTTATCTGATTTAAAAACAATACAAAGTCGAGGATTACTGAATGATAAGGCTGTAATATTTGCCGATAACGTTATCTTATTCAATATGGACGATTATTTATCGTATGTAAGAAATTCATCAACTTTCGAAAGTAAATTCATATCAACAATGAGAGAATATTCGAAGACTCAGCCAGACGGAATAGAAATTTCAATATTTAATCAAGATGACTAATCTAAAATTAGATCTGCATGGGTTTCGTCATCACGAGGTTCCTTTAAAGGTTGAAAATTTTTTGTATCTTAACCAAGAGAATATGCCCATTCTTATCATCTGTGGTAACAGCCAAAAGATGATAAATATAGTAAAAGATGTTCTTGAAGTTATTGATTGTACTTTTGAAATAGGTTCTGGGATAAACTATGGATGTATTATTGTTCGTAAAATATAACCATGACTAACTTTGACCTAGTCCTTAGAAACTGTAACTTGATAAATGAAAATTCAATATCACAGGTTGATATTGCTATTAAGGATAAAAGAATAGAAAAAATTTCTTCCACGATTAGCGAGAAAGCTAATAAAGAAATTGATGTTAATGGGAAAAATGTTGCGCCCGGAGTAATTGACGATCAAGTTCATTTTAGAGAGCCAGGGTTAACAAAAAAAGGTGAAATTAAAACAGAATCATTAGCTGCGCTTTACGGTGGTATTACTTCGACCATGGATATGCCAAATGTATCGCCTGCAAGCACTACTTTAGATTTATTAGAGGAAAGATTTCAATTAGCTAAAGAAAAAAGCTGGACGAATTACTCTTTTTATCTAGGAGCTACACCGGATAACATTGATGAAATTAAAAAAGCTAACCCTAAAGATATTTGTGGATTAAAAATTTTTATGGGGTCATCAACAGGCGATCTATTAGTTAATGATGATAATGCTCTTGATCTAATCTTCAAAGAATCACCAATATTAATTGTTACTCATTGTGAGGATAATAAAACGATAGAAAGTAATTTAGAAAAAATATCAGCTCAGCGAAACGGTAAGTTATCTCCTCCTGATCATGCACTCATTAGAGATGAGTTGGCTTGTTATATATCTTCTGAAAAAGCCACAAGTTTGGCAAAAAAATACTCTGCGGATTTACACGTCCTTCATCTTACGACTGAAAGAGAAATTGAACTCTTTGAAGCCAAACCGACTAAAGATAAAAAGATTACAACGGAGGCTTGTATTCATCATCTCATTTTTACTTCTGATGACTATGAAGAGTGGGGAAATTTCATTAAATGTAATCCTTCAATTAAGGCTCCTAACAATAGAGAAGCATTGAGACAGGCATTAAAAAATAATCAAATTGATATTATTGCAACAGATCATGCACCACACACCAGAGATGAAAAATCTTTACCGTATTCTGAAGCTCCTGCTGGAATTCCCTTAATTCAACATAGTTTCCAATTAATGCTTGAATTAGCTAATAAGGGTATTTTTACAATTGAAGAGGTAATTAAATTTGCATCTCATAACACTGCAGATAGATTTAAAATAATTGATAGAGGGTATGTAAGGGAAGGATATTTTGCAGATTTGGTTGTTTTTGAAACTGGAATAAAACACACAGTTACAAACGAGGAACAAAAATCTAAGTGTGGCTGGACTCCCTTTGAAGGTTGGGAATTAAGTTCAAAAGTTAACTCAACTATAGTAAATGGTAATGTTTTGCTTGAAAATGGAGAGCTTCATCCAGAAAGAAGATCTAGCGAGAGGTTAGTTTTCAACAAATAATTACTTTTGATCTAAATTCTCTCGATATTCAGCTTCAACATTTTCCCTGAATTCAGAATTTTGAATATAAAGGCCAAGTACCCCTGAAAGTATTCCCAAGATGGCAATTAAACCAAAGAAAATAACTAAATTTCTTACTATTTCAGAGTCTTTCATATTTTGTGACATACTAATTCTCGACAGATTTTTTTGAATGCTCATTTTATGTTGAGATACTTATTAAATAAAGAAAGATTTTCATGGGCGCTATACGATTGGGCTAATAGCGCTTTCTGGACAACAGTAGTTGCCGGTTTCTTTCCGATTTTTTTTAAGTCTTATTGGGCATCTGAACTTGATGGACCTTCAAGCTCAGCAGTTCTTGGAACTACAAATTCAATAGCAGGATTTTGTATCGTTTTGATGGCACCAATTTTAGGAACAATTGCAGATAAGGCAGGTGCAAAAAAAAACTTTCTAGTTTTCTTTGCTCTCTTGGGAATAATTGCAACCGGTTCTTTCTTCTTTATCCCCAGCGGATACTGGATTACTGCTTCAATATTGTTCGGTATTTCTTTGTTAGGAGGTTCTGGATCTAATATTTTTTACGATTCATTAATTGTTGATGTAAGCGATGAGAAAAAAAGAAATATCATTTCAGGTTTTGGATATGGCTTAGGTTACTTGGGAGGAGGAATACTCTTTGTATTTAATGTTTTATTTTATTTGTATCCCACTTGGTTTGGATTTGAAAATGAAGTTCAAGCTATATTAGTAAGTTTCCTTACTGTATCAATATGGTGGTTTATTTTTACGATTCCTCTTTTTATTAATGTCCAAGAACAAAAACCATCTACAAAAACGGATCGTTTAATAAGGTCCTCTTTTAAAGAACTCGTTAATACAATTTCTAATATCTCAAAGTATAAAAATATTACAATTTTCTTAATTGCTTACTGGCTGTATATTGACGGCGTAGATACGATTACTCGGATGTCAGTTGCTTACGGATCAGACATTGGTCTGGAAGCTTCAACAATGATTACTGCCTTAATAGTAGTCCAATTTATTGCTTTTCCTTCAGCAATAATTTATGGATATCTCGCAGAACGTTACGGGCAATTTTTATTTTTGGCTATTGGCATAGTTGCCTACATATTGATCACTATCAATTCTTACTTTATGGAAACAGCCAGAGATTTTTATACCTTAGCTGTTGCAATTGGTTTAGTTCAAGGTGGAGTTCAGTCTGTTAGTAGAGCAATATTTAGCAAAATGGTTCCTCCAGATAAAGTAGCAGAATTTTTTGGTTTCTATAATTTCGTAGGAAAAAGCGCTGTTGTTTTTGGACCTGCCTTGGTTGGATGGGTTGCTTATTTGACTGGTGATCCAAGAAACGGAATTTTCAGTCTTCTTGCTCTTTTTATACCTGGACTGATCGTTCTATTGCTAGTACCGAAATCAAAATAAATTTGATTTCAAGCATACATTTTTAAGCAATTCGGCATCATCGGTCATTATTCCATCAACTTTCATATCAATTAAAGTTTCCATTGTTTCTTGAGAATTAATGGTCCAAACATGAACTTTAAGATCTTTTGAATGAGCAGTTTTTATAAGATTATTATCTAGGACCTTAATACCTTTCCAATGAATAGGAACTTGAATACAGTCAACAGAATTAATGAGGTATTTAAATAACTTTAAAAAGACAACATCTAGAATCCCCATTGAAATACAGGCTTGATTTCTTATTTTCTTAAATGCCCTTAATCTTTTTGTATCAAATGAAGCAACGCATATTCTGTTATAAGCGTTATGACTATCAATAATTTTTGCTACTTTGTTAACAAGGCCTCTAATTTTTAAATCCACATTAAACTTAGTGTCAGGGAATTGTTCCATTACTTCAGTTAACTTTGGAATATGACCGCCTCTTTTTAGTGGAATATCTGTTAACTCTGCATAAGTAAGATCGCATATATTTTTATGTTCGCCCGAGACTCTGTAAATACTTTGATCATGAAAAGTTACAACTTCTCCATCCTTGGTCATTCTTAAATCAGTTTCAATATACTTGTAACCTAAATTAACGGCAGCTTGAAAAGCTTCAAGTGTATTTTCAGTAAAATTGACAGAATTACCTCTATGGACAAAAGGTTGAAATGATGAACTGAAAAAAGGATGCATTTTTATATATAATTTAAAAAATAGCATTTTTTGCCTTGAATAAAAACAAAAGAAAAGTTGGTTTAACAGAATTAGTTTTAAGAGATGGTCAACAGTCGTTAATTGCAACAAGAATGAAACTCGATGATATGCTCGAGGTTGCAAAAAAAATGGATCAAGTTGGTTATTGGTCTGTCGAAATGTGGGGTGGGGCGACTTATGATTCTTGTTTAAGATATTTAAATGAAGATCCTTGGCACAGACTCAGGGAACTTAAGAAAATTTTCAAAAAAACAAAACTTCAAATGCTTATAAGAGGCAAAAATCTTGTTGGCTATAAACCTTATTCAGATGAAATTGTTAAAGCATTTATTGAAAAAGCATCTAAAAATGGCATTGATGTATTTAGAACATTTGATGCACTGAATGATTTTTCAAACATTGAATTAACCATTAAAGAAGTTAAAAAAAATGGTATGCATGCTCAAGGGGCAATGGCTTATACAGTATCGCCTGTTCATACATTAAACAGTTGGTTAGATCTGGCAAAAAAAATTGAAGATGCTGGCGCTGATTCAGTTGCCATTAAAGACATGGCTGGATTGTTAAAACCAAATGCAGCGTTTGAATTAGTCTCTGAATTAAAACAAAACATTGCTATTCCTGTGCATATGCAAACTCACGCAACAACAGGATTTTCAACTGCAACAAATATGAAAGCTATAGAAGCTGGCATTGATAATATTGATACTTCTATTTCATCTATGAGTATGACTTATGGACACACTGCTACAGAAACTATTGTCTCAATGTTTGATGATACAAAGATTTTTTCAGCTATTGATAAGAAATTATTTCCAGAATTATCTTCTCATTTTAAAAAAGTAAGAAAAAAATATGAATTGTATGAAGGATCACTTAAAGGTGTTGATGCGAGCATGTTAATTAATCAAGTTCCTGGAGGTATGCTTTCAAATTTAGAATCACAATTAAGAGAAATGGATGCTGATGATAGATTTGAAGAAGTATTGAATGAAATACCAAGGGTAAGGCAAGACTTAGGTTTCATTCCTTTAGTCACTCCTAGTTCGCAAATAGTTGGTGCTCAGGCCTTGTTTAATGTACTTGATGATGAACGATACAAACATCTAAATATTGAAACTGTAAACTTGATTTTAGGAAAATACGGTAAAGTTCCTGGCAAAATAAATAAGAATCTTTCTGATCTTGCTAAAAAAGTTAAGCAAGAAGAAGAAATTCCAGAGGATTTAGATTCTGCTAAATCTAAATTAAGATCTTTTTGCAAAGAAAATAAAATAAATGATTTTTCACAAAGAGAAGAGAATGTTCTGAGCTATATTTTCTTCCCTAATGTTGTAGAAGATTTTTTTCTTAAGAAAGGTTCTAAAAAAGAAACTGATTTAGAACAGCTGCAAGAAGAGATTGGATTTGTGATAAGAGAATAAAAAAAACCCTCTTTTCAAAGAGGGTTTTTTTTAAATCTTTTGATTTACGGCGCGTAGCTGATTGTAAGAGTTACACCACTGTCGTCCATGGTTCCATCTTCAGTCTCTAGGTCGTAATAAAATACTCCGATTCCAAAGTCACCACCAACAGCCCAATCGTATCCAAGAAGAAAATCGTTACTAGTATCTTCGTAATCACCGTAAGATACTGAAAAACTTCCTGGACCAGCATCAACAGCATAAGATACTTGCGCATAATCTGCTGCATCGTCCATGCCTGAAGCGTAACTAATTCCGAAGCCATAGATATCAAAACCTATGTAAGCTTCATCAAAATTAGCATCTGTTGCACCAGGGTAGGTATAGGTAATGTATCCAACATCTAAAGAGATATTGTCTGCAATGTCAGTACTGTACCCAAGGTAAACATCGAGTTCTAGCTCTGTTAGATCGCTGGTAGCAGCATCACCGAACTGAACACTTGAACCCCAAGTACCAATGTAAAATCCGCTGTCTGTGGAAAGATCAAAACCTCCACTCACAGCAGGACCGCCTGCGCTTTGAGTCCATCCTCTCCATATATAATCTGAAGTAAGTGCAATATTTCCAGACACAGAAACAGCACTTGCTAAAGAAGATACTATTAGCAAAGGAAGGGCTATAACAAACGTTTGTAAATTTTTCATATAAGCTCCTTTAAGAGAAAAAAACTATTAAACACTATAAATATCCACTTGAGTGCACTATTTATAAGCATTTATTAGCCGCTATCATACACTTTTGAAACATTTTTGTATAAATAATGCATCAAATACATACATTTTTTATAAGTATGTCAATATTCAAAATTCTCAAATTGTTCCTCTTTAAAAATAGTTTTTTATCATGTTTAATAGCTCATTCATGGAAGACATTAATTACAAGGCCTTTGTAACTAAAGAATCTGATGCTGGGTTTACAAATTCTATAGAAGATTTATCCACATCTAACCTACATAAAAATGATCTTCTTATCAGAGTTTCTTACTCGTCCTTAAATTATAAAGACGCTCTTTCTGCCTCGGGGAATAAAGGTGTAACTAGAGAATATCCCCATACTCCAGGCATAGATGCTGTTGGGGAAGTAGTTGAAAGCAATTCCCCTCAATTCGAAGTTGGAGAAAGTATTGTTGTTACTGGTTATGACCTTGGAATGAATACATATGGTGGTTTCGGTCAATACATTTCAATTCCAGCAAATTGGGCTATATCTCTTCCCAAAGAATTATCTGAAACTGAAGCCATGTCAATTGGTACAGCTGGTTTAACTGCCGGTCTATGTGTAAGAAAATTACTCATGAATGATTTAGCTCCAGATCTGGGCGATGTTTTAGTTACCGGAGCATCTGGAGGGGTAGGTTCAGTAGCTGTGATGATTTTATCTAAATTAGGTTTCAGGGTTACTGCCTTAACTGGAAAAGAAGATCAAATTGATTATTTAGAGTCTTTAGGTGCATCTTCAGTAATAATGAGAAACGAAATGGAAGAGCAAGGAAAACCCCTTCAAAAGAGTCTATATCAAGGTGGAGTCGATACGGTTGGAGGAAACATTTTATCAAATTTCATTAGTCAAACATCTCAAAGAGGAGCGATAACTTGTTGCGGTAATGTTGCTAGCGATAAACTTCAAACTAGTATTTTTCCCTTTATCCTTAGAGGAGTATCTTTAATAGGTATTGATTCAGCTGAATCAATATTGGAAGTAAAAAAAGAAATTTGGAAGAATTTTTCTAAAGATTGGAAAATAGATTTAGAAAAAATTACTAAAGAGGTTCAACTTGATTCTTTACCGCACGAAGTAGAAAAGATTTTAAAGGGTGAACAAGTTGGAAGAATTAGAGTAAATTTAGGTTAAATTATGAACGACGATTTTTATGAAAAAAAGACCGATAAGGAAGATAGCAAATTTGATGCAATCGTATCTGTAGTTGTTATTTTGGCTGTGACAGCAGCAATTGTGCTCTACGTTTCATCTCAATAAATTTAAAGGAGAAAATTAATGGAAGTAAAAGAATTACTCAAAGATTTAAGGATCCCAGTTATTGGGGCTCCACTTTTTACTGTTTCATATCCAGAACTTGTGATTGCACAATGTAAGGCAGGAATTGTTGGAAGTTTCCCTGCTTTAAATGCCAGGCCAGCTGAAGAATTAGAAAAATGGTTTCAAAGAATATCTTTAGAATTAGATCAGCATACAAAAGATAATCCTGATTCACCTGCAGCGCCTTTTGCAGTAAATCAAATCTGTCATAAATCTAATGATAGGCTGGAACACGATGTTGAAGTATGTGTTGAATATAAAGTTCCAATGATTATCACAAGCTTAAGAGCACCAAAATTCGTTGTGGATGCCGTTCACAGTTACGGCGGAGTTGTTATGCATGATGTGATCAATATCAGACATGCAAAAAAAGCAATTGATGAGGGTGCTGATGGCTTAATTTTAGTATGTGCAGGTGCTGGAGGACATGCTGGCACATTAAGTCCTTTTGCTCTAGTAAGCGAAGTAAGAGAATTTTTTGATGGGCCTATTGCATTATCAGGATCAATATCTCAAGGCTCATCTGTATTATCAGCTCAAGCTATGGGTGCTGATTTTGCATACGTTGGCACAAGATTCATTGCTACTGAGGAAGCTAACGCGTCAGAAGGTTACAAACAAATGATTGTTGAAAGTGCTGCTAACGATATTATGTACTCTTCAACTTTTACAGGAGTTCACGGTAATTACTTAAAGCCAAGCGTTGTCAAAGCAGGATTAGATCCTGATAACCTTCCAGTTTCGGGAAAAGATGATATGAATTTTGGATCATCTGGCTCAGCAATGAAAGATAACTCATCTAAAGCCTGGAAAGACATATGGGGTTCTGGCCAAGGTATTGGAACGATTAAAAATGCCCCTCCTGTGAAAGAGGTAGTTGATCAGATGGTAGAAGAATATCAAGCCATGAAAACAAAATTAGCTGTCTAGATAATTTTGAGTCAATAGAAATTGATCATAATCCATATGCATTATTGCTAGAGCATCGTGGAAAGCTAAAACATTCATACTTCTTTTTATCATTTGTGAAGCTAAAGGGGATCTCGATTTAAATTTCTTGATCCATTTATTAATAACTTCAATTTTGTTATCACCATCATACAATTCATCAAAAAAATTATACTTTTCTAATTCTTTCGTAGAGTAATTTGAACCAGATATAACCATTTCCTTTGTTTTTGACGACCCTACTAGATTTTGCAATAAAGGAAGTCCAAGCCAATTTAGGTTCATACCCAAAATTATCTCTGGATAGCCAATAATTGTATCTTTGTTACCAATCCTAAAATCACAAGCCGTTGCAACAACTGCAGCACCACCCAAGGTGTACCCATTGGTAACACATATTGTTATTTGAGGAGTAGAGAGAATAGCTTCAATACATTCTTTTCCGTAATTCTTTTGCCATCTCTCTAAGTTATTCTGTTTCTTTTGTTTTTCTTTTATATCAGCTCCAGCTGAGAAATTTTTTTCGTTAGAATGAAGCACTATCACTTTAACTTTACTGTTTCTTGATACTTCTAAAAAAACTCTTTTCAACTCATTTAAAGTTACTGTATTTAAAGCATTCATTGATTTCTTGCGAGTTAGTTCAATATAGAAAACTCCGCTTTTAAGTTCAGTTTTTAAATATTTGTACTTAGGCATCTATAAATTTCTCTTAGAGACTTAAATATTATTTTCCTCAATAAATTTTTGAGCATCTAACGCTGCCATGCATCCAAAACCTGCCGAAGTTATAGCTTGTCTATAAACTGAATCTGCAACATCACCAGCTGCGAAAACTCCTGGAACGGAGGTACCAGTAACATTTCCATTTAAACCGGTATTGATGATTATGTATCCATCATTCATATCTATTTGATCTTTAAAGATTTCAGTATTTGGGTTGTGACCTATGGCTATAAAGACTCCTTTCACATGAATATCGTCATAGTTGCTAAGATTTAGATGAGTCACAACATTGCCATCCCCTTTTATTTCTTTAAGTTCATTATTCCAAACTAGATTTATTTTTCCTTCGTTGGCTTTTTCAAAGATTCTGTCTTGAAGAATCTTTTCTGCTCTTAGGGAATCCCTTCTGTGGATGAGATGCACCTTTTTACACAAATTCGTTAAATACAATGCTTCTTCTGCGGCAGTATTTCCTCCTCCAACAACAGCAACTTCCTCATCCTTGTAAAAAAAACCATCGCAGGTGGCGCATGCGCTTACTCCTTTTCCTAAATACTTTTCTTCCGAGGAAAGGCCTAAATATTTGGCTGATGCTCCGGTGCTGATAATTAAGGATTTGCATGAATATTTATTAATACCCTCTAGAGTTTTAATTTCACCACTCAAATCTACTTTTTCGATTTGGTCATTAACAATATTGACCCCGTATTTCTCAGCATGATTTTGCATTCTAATCATTAAGTCAGGGCCTTGAAGATCTTCATAGTCACCGGGCCAATTTTCTACATCTGTAGTCGTTGTAAGCTGCCCCCCAACCTCAAATCCTGTTATGAGAGTTGGATTTAAGCCAGCACGAGCTGCATAAATACTCGCACTGTAACCTGCAGGTCCCGAACCTAATATTATTAATTTCTCAGTGTTATCCATAATGATTTTCTATCTTTAAAAATGTTAAAATACTTAAAAACTAGTGAACAAACGCAAATCAAAAAAAAGATCTTTTAACGGATTCAATTCTATATCTTTAAGCCCATCAATAAAAACTTACTTAATTGATGCTTTTATACTTTTTTTACTTTTAGTAGCTATTATAAGCACAATAGCACTAGCTTCATTTACTAGGGAGGATGCTGCTTGGACAACTCAAAATATAGTTGGAGAAACTTCTTATCAAAATGCAATAGGATTGATAGGAGCGTGGATAAGCGATCTTCTATATTCTTTTTTTGGTGTTGTAGCATGGATAGTTCCTTCATTATTTTATTTAGTTGCCTTTGCCTATTTATTTAATAAAGAGACTAAAGAGGTAGTAACGCAATCTTCATGGGTAAGATTCTTTGTGGCAATGCCTTTTGGATTGGTGTTAATCGCTATTTCATCTAGTGCTCTTGTAGCAATACATTTCAACTTTGGAGAAAGTTACTTTCCTCAGGGCTCTGAAGGAAT
>CACJNS010000007.1 GCA_902594855.1 uncultured SAR86 cluster bacterium | reverse complement strand
TCAAAGTCCAACACCTTACCTCGATCAAACTTTCTGGAATCATCCCACTCCAATTCATCGACAACCCAGTCGTTCATCCCCATATCAAGATCTGTAACAACAAAAACAGGAGTTTGTAGCCTATCTGCTAGATCAAAGGCCATTGCAGAAAATTCAAAACATTCTTTTGGATCTTCTGGAAGAAGCATTACATGTTTAGTATCACCATGAGAAGCATAAGCACAAGCCAAGATATCTGATTGCTGTGTTTTTGTAGGCATACCAGTGGATGGACCTCCTCTTTGAACATCAAACACTACGACTGGAACTTCAGCAAAATATGCCAGACCAAGAAATTCACTCATTAACGAAATTCCAGGGCCACTGGTCGCAGTGAACGATCTAGCTCCATTCCAGTTGGCCCCGATAGCCATGCCAATCGCAGACAATTCATCCTCTGCTTGAACGCTTGCATAGAGGTTTTTTCCAGTTTTTTCATCAACTCTAAATTTTTTAGCGTATTTTTCAAAACCTTCTGCTAATGAAGTCGAAGGTGTTATTGGATACCAAGCGCAAATAGTTGCTCCTCCATAAACAGCTCCCAATCCAGCTGCTTCATTCCCACTAATAAGAATTTTTCCATCATTCTTATCCATCCTTTCCAGCGTCAAACCAATCGGATAAGGCAAATTATTTAAAACGTAGTCCCTTCCAATATTAAGAGCTTTAAGATTTGGCTCGATTAAGTTCTTTTTAGAAGCAAATTGCTCAGATATTAGTTCTTCAAAAATTTCATACTCCATATCTAGAAGTACAGACAAGGCACCTACATAGGCAATATTTTTGAACAAGGCTCTTTGCTTTGCATTCGTAAAAGACTCAACACAGAGGCTAGTGAGGGGAATTTCTATTACGTTAATATCATCTCTGTAGAAATTTCTTTTCCAAGAAGAATCATATAAAAGATATCCACCAGAGTTGAGCTCTTCAACATCTTGATTGTAACTTTGAGGATTCATCGCAACAGAGAGGTCAACACTTCCTTTACTGCCAAGATACCCATTTTTATTAATTCTGATTTCAAACCAAGTAGGCAATCCTTGAATATTTGAGGGAAAAATATTTTTTGGACTTACAGGAATACCCATTCTGAAAACTGCTTTAGCAAACATTTGGTTAGCACTCGCTGAACCAGAGCCATTCACATTTGCAAATTTAATTACAAAGTCATTCTTAGAAACTAAGGAATCAAAAGTTTGAAGTTTTTCCATTATGCAACTTCCTTGTATTTTTTCTTATCTTTCGAATTCAAAGTTTGAGCTTCTGTGTAAGAAAACTTTTGAATATCCCAGGCTCCAGTAGGACATCTTTCTGCACAAAGCCCACAGTGAACACAAACATCTTCGTCCTTAACCATTACCCTGCCAGTTTTGAGTTTGTCTGAAACATATAAACTCTGATCTAAATTTACCGCTGGTATTCTAAGACTTCCTCTAACAAATTCTTCAGTACCGTTATCAGTAAAGTTAATACAATCGGTAGGGCAGATATCAACACAAGCATCACACTCAATGCAGAGATCTTCTTTAAACACTGTTTGCATATCGCAATTAAGGCATCTTTGAGCCTCATCTAGTGCAAGTTGTTCGTCGTACCCTAGCTCAACTTCTACTTTTAAACTTTTCAGTGCTTCGGAATGATCAGCATGAGGAACAATGTTTCTATCCTCTTGAGAGATATCATTATCATATGCCCATTCATGAACACCCATTTTCTGACTCACAAGATTTGTTAGAGGATCAGGTCTATCAAGAAGATCAACTCCGTTACAATAGTTATCAATCGATATAGCAGCTTGATGACCATGAGCTACTGCCCAAATAATATTTTCAGGTCCCCATGCTGCATCACCACCAAAAAAGACCTTTGGTAAAGTTGATTGCATTGTAGTTTTATCAACAATAGGCATATCCCATTCACCAAACTCCATTCCAATATCTCTTTCAATCCAATCAAAGGCATTATCTTGACCAATTGCTAATAAAACGTCATCGCACTCAATGACTATTTCCTCGCCAGTAGGAACCATCTTTCTTTTTCCATCATCGGAATATTGGGGTGCTACTTTCTCGAACTTAACTCCCTTAAGTTTTCCATTGTCATCTACAACAAATTCTTTGGGAGAAGTGTTTTCAAGAATAGGGATTCCTTCATCTATAGCTTCTTCAATCTCCCAATCTGAAGCCTTCATTTCTTCGAAAGGACTTCTCACAGTAACTTTCACATCTTCAGCTCCTAACCTAATGGCTGTCCTGCAGCAATCCATTGCAGTATTTCCACCACCAATTACAACTACTTTTTTCCCAATAGAAGATATGTGTTCAAAAGCGATACTAGTAAGCCAATCAATACCAATATGAATATTTTCAGATGCTTCATCTCTTCCGGGAATATTTAAATTTTTCCCTTTAGGTGCTCCTGTTCCTACAAAAACAGCATCAAATTTTTCATCATCTACAAGAGACTTCATGCTTTTAATTTCAGTATTGTTAACAAACTTCGCACCCATTTTGATGACTCTATAAACTTCTTCGTCTAAAACTTCTTCAGGTAATCTAAAAGATGGAATATTGGTTCTCATTAACCCACCAGGCTTAGGATCTTTTTCAAATACCGTTACCTCGTAACCTAAAGGTAATAGATCTCTAGCTACAGTCAAAGAAGCAGGGCCACCACCAATCAAAGCAATATTTTTTCCATTTTTTTCAGACGGAATCTCAGGAAGAAGAGTATCAAAGTCTTCTTTATTATCGGCGGCAACTCTTTTTAATCTGCAAATTGCTACCGGTTCTTCATGTGTTCTAGATCTTCTGCATGCTGGCTCGCAAGGCCTGTCACAAGTTCTTCCAAGAATTCCAGGAAAAACATTTGATTTCCAATTAAGCATGTATGCATCGGTATATTTTTTTTGAGCAATCAGTCTTATATATTCAGGAACATTTGTATGAGCAGGGCAGGCCCACTGACAGTCAACAACTTTATGAAAATACTGAGGATCAGATATATCTGTTTTGGGCATGTACTCGCCTCTAGGAACGTCTGATTTAACAGAAATATCCTTTGATGGTTTAGAATTTTCCAAAAGGTTTTTTTCGGTATTTATAACGTCTCTAAACTCTTGGACAATTTGATCTCTCTTTAAAATTGCCTCGTCTAGATTTGAGGTTCCTGTGGTTTGCCTCAGATCATAACCTAACTTATCTCTTAGAGTTTTTGGAACTGAAAGTTTTACCCACCAAGTATTATGCCTTTTATAAAGATACTTGTTTTTGCTCATGATTCTGTACCTATAATCATTTAATTTGATTAGAGTGTACCTTATTTTTTTTCAAAGGTACATATGAAGATATAAAAGATCTCCTAAGAGGCTTGTAATATGGGTATTTGATCTATTTTCCAGTTTCTTTATAATTAAAAGTTATAAAGTAGTCTATTAATGTACCTTTTTTCTTTACTCTGTACCTGAATGAGAATAGAATACACACAAATTTATTGGTAGGTAATTTTGAAACAAATTTATTTAGATTATGCATCAACTACTCCTGTAGAAGAAGGTGTCGTTAAAAAGATGACAGACTTTATGTCCTTCGATGGGAATTTTGGGAATCCAGCTTCCAGATCTCACTCCTTCGGTTGGAAAGCTGATGAAGCAGTTGAAGAGGCAAGAAATAACCTTGCAACATTAATTGGTTGTGATCCAAGAGAAATCATTTGGACTTCAGGTGCTACTGAATCTGATAACCTAGCAATCAAAGGCGCAGCAAGATTCTATAAGAATAAAGGTAATCATCTCGTCACTTCAAAAATAGAACATAAAGCTGTTCTTGATCCCTTCAGGCAACTTGAAGAAGAAGGTTTTGAAGTTACATATTTGGAGCCAAACTCATCAGGAGAGATCACCGTTGAACAAGTTGCAGAAGCAGTCACTGATAAAACAATTTTAGTGTCACTCATGCATATGAACAATGAATTAGGAACGATTACTGATATTGATTCAATAGGTGAACTAACTAGAAGCAAAGGAATAATCTTGCATGTTGATGCAGCCCAAAGTATAGGGAAAATCTCCATTAATATGTCTTCAAACAAAATTGATCTTTTATCAATATCAGCTCATAAATTTTATGGCCCCAAAGGTGTAGGCGCATTATTTGTTAGGAGAAAACCCAGAGTTAGACTAGAACCATTATTTCATGGCGGAGGTCACGAAAGAGGTTTTAGATCTGGTACTTTGGCTACACACCAGATAGTAGGTTTAGGGGAGGCAGCAAGAATAGCTCATCAACAAATGGATGATGACTTAAGAAAGCTAGAAAATCTTAAAAGAATCTTTTGGGATGAAGTTAAAGATATTGAGGAAATCTACGTCAATGGAGATTCAAAAAACAAATTTCCTGGCATATTGAATATATCTTTTAATTTTGTCGAGGGAGAATCTCTAATTATGGCTCTTAAATCAATTGCAGTTTCTTCTGGGTCTGCATGCACCTCAGCGAGCTTAGAACCTTCCTATGTTCTTAGAGCGCTTGGAAGGAAAGATGAGCTAGCCCATAGCTCTATTAGATTTTCTTTTGGTAGATATACTACTGAACAAGATGTTAAGGAAACTGCTTTGCTTGTTAAGTCCTCAGTTGAAAGATTGAGAGAAATCTCTCCTCTGTGGGAAATGTATCAAGATGGAGTAGATTTAGATAAAATAGAGTGGGCTTAATAGCTAAAGAGGATAAAAATGGCATATTCACAAAAAGTAGTAGATAAGTTTGAAGAAACTTTAAATAATCCTGAAAAGGCCAGCGTTGGTAGATGGAAGCCTGGCGATGAAGATTTTCATCGAGTAGGTACTGGAATTGTTGGTGCTCCAGCCTGCGGAGATGTTATGAAACTTCAAATAAAATGCCAGAACATTGATGGCGAAAACAGAATAGTAGATGCCAGGTTCAAAACATACGGTTGTGGTTCAGCTATTGCATCAAGTGGACAATTAATTGATATGCTTAAGGGCAAAACTTTGGAAGAGGCTCAAGCTATTTCTAATCAAGAAATTGTCGATATTTTAGAATTACCCGCAATTAAAATTCATTGTAGTGTGCTCGCAGAAGAGGCAATTCATCGCGCAATAGATGACTTTAAAAGTTTAAGAAATAATGACTAATGCCCAAGATAACTATTTTGCCACATGCAGAGATATGTCCTGAAGGAGCAGTTGTAGAAGCTGAACCCTCTAAATCAGTCTGCGAAAATTTACTCGATAATAATATTTTAGTAGAACATGCTTGTGAGATGTCATGTGCATGCACTACCTGTCACGTAATTGTTACTGAAGGGTTCGATACTTTGGAAGAATCATCCGATGACGAGGAAGATATGCTTGATAAGGCGTGGGGTCTTGAGCAAAGGTCTAGACTTAGTTGCCAATTAAGAAATCTCTCTAATGATATTACAATCCAGTTTCCACGATATACTATCAATATGGTTTCAGAATTACATCCAAATAAGCATAATTTAGACGCAGAAGATAAGAAGTCTCTCAGTAAGGACGATTTCAGTGTCTCTAGCTCTGCAGTAAGTCATCTTGTTGAAATGATGAAGTCCAATCCAGGCTCAAATGGAATTAGAATATCTTTAAAAGACTCTGGATGCTCAGGATATGCTTACAATCTAGATTACGTAAAAGATGAAGATCCTAATGATTACCATGGAAATTTCTCTGGTGTTGATGTTTATATCAAAGACACAAGCTTGATTTTCCTCAAAGGTACAGAATTGGATTTTATTCAAGAAGGCGTAAATCATAATTTAGTCTTTAAAAATCCTAATGTTGAAAATGAGTGTGGATGTGGCGAAAGTTTTACATTTTCTAACAAACCATTTGCGGAGCTTAAATAGTTTCTAATCTTTGACAAAATGCTTTGGACAGATATTTATGAAATCGTCGACGAACTTATAGAAAAGCACTCTGAAACTGATCCAGAAAAAATTTTGTTTGTTGATTTAAGAAAAATGGTCATAGATTTGGATGGTTTTACCGATGATCCAGACAGATCAAATGAAAAGATATTAGAAGCGATTCAGGCAACTTGGATTGAAGAAAAAGACTAATTCTTAAGGAGGAAATATGGAAAATACTTTATGCATAATCAAACCCGATGCTGTAAAAAATGGCTTCATTGAAGATATAAATGAAAAGATTACAGAATCGGGAATAAAAATTACTAAATCTAAACGCCTTACTTTGGATAGAGAAATAGCAGAAAGCTTTTATGAAGAGCATTCTGAAAGACCTTTTTTTGGAGAGCTTGTTGATTTTATGACATCCGGTGACTGCGTCATTCAAGTCTTAGAAGGAGATGACGTTGTTTCTAAGTACAGAGAATTAATGGGAGCAACTAACCCAGCTGAAGCAGATGAAGGAACACTAAGAAAATCATTTGCCACTTCTTTGGGAGAGAACGCTGTGCATGGCTCTGATTCTTTGCAGTCAGCTGAAAGAGAGATTGCTATCATGAATGATCTTTTCTAGAGAGAACTTTGGATTTTGACCTAGCAAAATTCCGAGCAGAAAAAGGAATTTCACTACAGGAGATTTCTACTAAATTAAATATTCCAGAAAAATTTCTTCTAGCCATAGAGGAACTAAATTTTGATGAACTGCCAGCGCCTATTTTTGCTAAATCACAAATCAAGAAATATTGTTCATTTTACGATCTTGAACCTTCAATAATTCTTGAAAAATATGAAAAATTTCTGAAAGAAAAAAAAATTTCTAATGAAGATGAAGACCTAGAATCATCAGAGAGCTTTTTTTCTAATTTTGTATCTAAATTACTAGGAAGAAAGATTACTATTCTTTCAATTATTATTTTTTCTTTGATAATTCTTTCCTACTTGTTATTCGGAGGCGATGATCAGAAAAAAGATGTCAGTTACATTGAAAATATTTCAGACGATCAAGAAATTATCAATGACGAGTCAGTTTCTGAAACCGCTATAGAGAAAGACGCAAACATTCCAAATAATATTCTTGAAAACCAAATAGCTTTTGATCAAGATCCAGATGTTCCAACCATTGATATTGACTTTGAGAGGGATGATAAGAAAATTCTCTCAGATGATAATGTCAGTGAAATTGAAATAATAGTCCAAGGCGAAAGTTGGGTAGAAATTATTGATAATGAGCAAATTCTTTTGTTTGAACTTCTTCAAACAGGTCTTTATGAAGTAACTGGTTATGGCCCTTTCAAATTTAAAATAGGACACTCTCCATCTGTGAAGATATACTTGAACGGAAAAAATATAGATTTTTCAGAAACTGTGAGTCAATACACCGATTATGCTCACTTTCTATTTGAGGACGGAATAGTTGTTGAACTTTTTAAAGATTAAAAGACGAAATTCTCTAAAAATTAAAGTTGGCAATGTAGAAATTGGTGGCGATGCCCCAATTAGTGTTCAAAGCATGACGAACACTAAAACAGAGGATGTCCAAGCGACTTCAGATCAAGTAAAACAGCTTGAAGATGCTGGAGCAGATTTAGTCAGAATTTCTGTACCAAATGAAGAAGCAGCAACGGCTTTCAAGTTGATAAAAAAAGATTCCAATGTTCCTCTCATTGCAGATATACACTTTGATTATAAGATGGGTATTCTGGCTGCCAAAAACGGAGCCGATTGCTTAAGAATTAATCCTGGCAATATTGGTAACATCGATAGAGTTAAAGAGGTAGTTAAATGTGCGGAAGATAAAGATATTCCAATTAGAGTTGGCGTCAATGCTGGTTCTTTAGAGAAAAAACTACAAAAAAAATATGGTGAGCCCACACCTGAAGCCTTGGTCGAATCAGCCATGAATCACGTGGATATATTGGAATCTCTTAATTTTCAAAATTTTAAGCTCAGCATCAAGGCATCTGATGTTGGCATGATGGTAGAAAGCTATAGGATTATTGCAGAAATGATAAAACAACCTTTACATCTTGGACTCACAGAAGCAGGTGGGTTCAGATCTGGCACAGTTAAATCATCCATAGCTATGGGTGCATTATTAATGGATGGAATAGGGGATACAATCAGGGTGTCACTTGCATCTGATCCCGTTGACGAAATAAAAGTAGGTTTTGATTTATTAAAAAGCTTAAAACTTAGATCAAAGGGAATTAATTTCATAGCTTGTCCAAGCTGTTCAAGACAAAATTTCAATGTAATTGAAACTATGAATCAATTAGAAGCAAGATTAGAGGATATCAGGGAAAATATTAATGTTGCTGTAATTGGTTGTTATGTGAATGGACCCGGGGAATCTAAAGCAGCTCATGTTGGCATAACTGGGGCAGATCCAAATAATTTGATTTATATCGATGGAGAGCCTGATCACAAAATAGGGAATCAAAATCTCGTAGAGCATTTGGAAAAACAAATCAGAGATAAAGTAAAATCTATTGAGATTGAGAATAAAAAAATAATTGCTAAAGGTTAGATTATGTCGAAAGTAACAAAGCCCAGAGGTTTCAATGATCTGGATCCTAGTGAGTTTGAGCATAAATCAAATCTACTAAATGAAATAAAAAACATTTTAAATAGTTATTTTTTTAAAGAGATTGAAACTCCCATAGTAGAGAAGAAAGAACTTTTTATCAGATCTGTTGGAGAAGAAACAGACATAGTAAATAAGGAAATGTTTACCTTTCAAGATAGGAAGGGTGAGGGTTTAGTTCTCAGACCAGAGGGCACAGCAGGTTGTCTGAGGTTTGCCATTGATTCAGGTTTGCTTGATTTAGGTCCAATTAAACTGTCTTACGCGGGTCCAATGTTTAGATATGAACGACCTCAAAAGGGTCGATCAAGGCAATTTTTTCAAGTAAGCGCAGAAACATATGGCGTCAGAGGGTTTGAGGCAGATCTTGAGTTGCTGATGATGGCAAATGAAATTTTCCAAAGATTTGGAATAGGCAATGTTTCACTTAATATCAACTCTCTCGGTGATGAGGAATCTCAAAAAAAATATGCTTCAGACTTAAAGAAGTATTTAAGTGATTTCTCTGCAGTTCTTGATGAGGATAGTTTGAAAAGACTTGAAACTAATCCTCTGAGAATCTTAGATTCTAAAAATGAAGAAACTCAAAAAGTCATTAAAAATGCGCCCAAAATATCCTCATTTTTAAGTCAAAAATCAGCTGACAATTATGAGTTGATCAAAGAAGGCCTTAATGATTTAGGAATATCGTATAAAGAAGACGAGAAATTGGTCAGAGGTCTCGATTACTACAACGACCTCGTTTTTGAATGGACATCTCCAGATCTCGGAAGTCAAAACACTTTTTGTGGAGGGGGAAGGTATGACAGATTATCCAAACAACTTGGTGGAAGAGATTGTCCGGCTGCTGGTTTCTCGATTGGTCTGGATAGACTTGCTTTGATTAGTAAAGCAAACGAATCAACTTCTTCATCGTCTCTTCAAATAATACTTACCGATGAAAGCTATGTTTCAGATGGGCTTAAGCTCTCACAAAAGTTAAGAAGAGATAATAAAGATTTAAGAGTTTTGTTCTCTGGTTACCAATCTTCACTAAAAAATCAGCTAAAAAAAGCTGACAAGAATAATATTGATTTTGCGGTTATAATCGGCCCGGAAGAAGTGAGGTCAAAAAACTTTTCACTAAAGAAATTAAAAGAGGATGAGGATCAACTCACTCTTGAATATGATCAACTAGTTAAAGAGCTCAAAAATGAATGAAGATCCGTTTAGTTCATCTGCAGAAGCGAGACTATCTGGTTTTTTTGCTTGGATAAAATCTAATGCAATATCAATAACTCTTGTTTTAGGTCTTCTAATTGCTGCATTTTTCATCTATCTATACTTCCAAAATAAAAACGAAGAAAGATTGTCTGAAGCTTTTGAAGCTTATCAAAATATTATTGAATCTTTTAATAACGCGGAATCAACCCTAGAAGATTTCATGATGCAAATGGATTCAGCGCACTCTAGCATCGAAAAAACAGTTTACGAGACAGCATCTGATCTCTTAGTTGCTAAGAAAGCTTTCGACGAAGCCAATCTTGATTTAGCAAAAGGAAAACTTACTAAGATAATCAGAACTGCCGATAACTCTAATAACCCGCTGCACGATATTGCTGTTATAAGATTAGGATATATTTTGATCCAAGAAAGAAATTTTGACGAAGCTAAGAAAAATTTAGCTCCAAGATTGGATTTTTATGAACCTAAGAGACTTGAGTTATTAGGAGATATAGCAAGCTTTGAAGAATCATATGAAGCAGCAAACACATATTACGAAGAGGCTATAAAGGCAACAGGCGATCAAGGATTCATAGAGTTGATGAATATAAAATTATCACTTCTCCCGTCATCTTAAATTTCATGAAAATAGCAAATTTAATAGTTTTATTGATTACTTTTTTTGTTTTGCTAGGTTGTGAATCAGATGGAGAGGAAATTAATCTGCCTACTCCCTTGCAAGAAATAGAATCTGAGGTTGGCGGTGAAATTCTTTGGAAAAAGAAAATTCTTAAGAATCCTATTTTTGGAAGGTTTGATATTCACTTTGATGATAATTTTTTCTACTACATAACTTCCGAAGGTTTTTTAATCAAAGGCGATATAAGAAACGGTCAAGATATTTGGAAAAAAGAAATTTCCAATAGTCTTTCTGCTGGTTTGGGACATAGTTTTAGAACATTGTTTGCTGCTTCTTCAGATGGGGATGTTTTTGCTTTGGATGATGAAAGCGGTGAATTGAAATGGCAGGCTAGCGTCAATACAGAAGTTCTGTCTTCTCCGGTTGCAAATGGGAGAATTGTTGCCGTGCAATCTGTTGATGGAAGAATAACAGCATTAGATTTTAAAACCGGGGAATTTAAATGGGAGTATTTGGCAGTAATTCCTCAATTGACTCTGAGAGGTACGTCAGAACCTTATTTTTCTAACAATATGCTATTCATAGGTTTTGCCAACGGAAACTTAGCTATGATTGATCCAGATTCAGGAGTAGTTAGATGGGAAATTCCTTTAACTTTAAGCGAAGCAAGTTCAGAATTTGAAAGGATAATAGATGTCGATGCTAAACCGATAGTAACCTCTGGATTAGCAATAGGAGCTGCCTATCAAGGAAGTATTTCTGCTATTGAAATTCAATCAAGCAGAACAGTATGGAGACAAGATTCATCAATCTTTCAAGATTTTATTTCTTATCGAGGTGATATTTTCTTCGTTGATCAGTACGATGAAATTTTTTCACATCGGACTGTGGATGGTGACTTAGAATGGAAAAATTCTGAACTCAAATACAGAGAATTAACAAAACCTATTAGATACAAAAATAATCTGGTTGTTGGAGATTTAGAGGGCTTTCTTCACTTTGTAGACTTAAAAACTGGTAGTTTAGTTGGCAGAATACAGCCAACTAAAAATAAATTAGTTTCATTATTTTCTCAGGATAACTTACTGTTCGGAGTTGATTCGAAAGGCGCTTCCTTTTTACTTTCTGTAAAATAAACCCTAAAGCAGTTATGAAACCAATTATTACGATATTGGGCAAACCAAATGTGGGAAAATCCTCCCTGTTTAATGCTTTATTAGGAAACAACGAATCCCTTGTTGCAAATATAGAAGGTCTTACCAGAGACAAACAATACGCAAATTTAATTATTAACCATAGCAGTTATGTTCTTGTTGATACTGGTGGAATTGGCTTAACTAACAATGAGATTGATTTTGCTGTAACAAAGTCATCGTTAAGTTCATTTGAAGAATCTGACTTAATTATTGCGTTATTTGATTCATCAACCAATTTATCAAAAATAGATGCAGAGATCTTAAATTACATAAGAAAAGCATCTGTACCTTTTATTCCTGTTTTGAATAAATGTGATTTAAAAGAAAGCGAAAATAATAAAGATCTTTATTACGAGGAAGGATTACAAAATATTGTTGAAATATCAGTAACAAAAAAACAGGGAATAAGAACCCTTGAGAAGAAAATAGAAGAAATTCTCCCTTCAAGAGAGCAGGCAGAAGAGGGTATGCAAAGTAATTTGAGAGTTGGAATAATTGGTAAACCAAATGCCGGAAAATCAACTTTTTTTAATAAACTTCTCCAAGCTGAAAGATCTTTAGTAGATAAATCTGCAGGCACAACAAGAGATTCAATTTCACATAAATTAGATATAAATAAGGCTGAAGTTATTCTTACTGATACAGCGGGGATAAAAAGAAAAAGTAAATTAAATGATCAAATAGATAATCTGATCACCAGAGAATCAATAAATACTCTCAAGAATGTTGATGGAGTCGTTTTTTTGATAGATGTTCACCAGTCCATTTCAGATCAAGATCTTCAAATTATCTCCCTATGCCTTACTTCAGGGAAGCCAATCGTCATAGGTTTAAATAAAAGCGAGAATCTAAGTAAATCAGATAAATTAATCCTTAAAAAAGAAATTAATAGAAGGTTGTCTTTTGCGAGTCATTTAGAAAGTAAATTTATTTCTGCAAAAAAAAATATAGGAACTAAGGCTTTAGTCAGAGGATTAATTAAAATTATAAAAAATTCAAGAAACAAAATATCAAAAAAAGAATTAAATGAAATTTTAGAAAGAATTGTAGAAAAAAATCCACCGCCAATTTCAGGAAGATTTAGACCAAACCTCAAATTTGTCCAATTGCAATCGAATAGACCTTTCACCATTTCAATTCATGGTAATAAACTCAAAGATATCAGTAATTCCTACACGAAATACATAGAAAAACAATTCAGAAAAGAACTTGATTTAAAGGGAGTTCCAATCAAAATTTTTTATAAGACTGATGACAATCCTTTTAAAGATAAAAAGAATAAGTTGACAGAAAGACAATTAAAAAAGAGGGCAAGGATAAGAAGGCGTTGATCGTTTTATTTTAAGCATTATAATTCTCTTGCCCTCCGAAAATAAAATGTCAAAACCGCCAGTTAATTTAAATTTATTTACAATTCAGTTTCCAATCACTGCATTGTCTTCTATTTCGCATAGAATTTCTGGAGTCATTTTATTTTTCTTAACCTTCCCCTTTGTTTCACTGGTATTAGTTGCAATTCAATCGCAAGAGGGTTTTGATTATGCGTCAGCTCTAATGGCTCATTTCATCATGAAATCAGCATTGACCTTATACGTCGCGGCAATTGTTTATCACTTTTTCTCTGGGTTAAGACATTTGGCAATGGATTTTGGATATTGGGAGACACTCAAAGCCTCTAGATATAGCGCAATGATTGTTTATCTTTTATTTTTAGTTATGACTGTAATTTTTAGCTTTTTAATATGGTAACCAAGTTAAGAACATTTAAGAGAACTGGAGTTTTTGAGTTCTTTGTCATAAGACTTACCGCAGTTTTTCAGGCACTCTATTTTTTGGTTATATCCTTCTATTGGTTTCAGGTTGAACCTGTTAATTTTTCGGATTTAACGGCATTATTTGACAACATTTTGTTTAGGATTTGGACTTTCTTGATACTTGTTTCAATTTCCTATCATGCAATGTCTGGAATGTTGAATATTGCACACGATTATTTGACATCTAGGCTTTTAGGAAACGTATCAGGGTTTGTAAAAAACTCTTTTCTAGCTTTATGTTGGATACAAGTTTTAGGTTCAATTACGGTAGGAATTTTATTAATAGTGAGTTAACTCTATGGCAATGAATGGAAAAGGTGAGGAATTAGACGCAAGTAAACTGAAAGTACTAGAGTTTGATGGAATTGTCGTAGGAGGCGGTGGATCTGGCTTGATGGCTTCCTTGCAATTAGCCCAATCCGGTTTCAAAACCGCTGTAGTTTCAAAAGTTTTCCCAACAAGATCACATACTGTTTCCGCTCAAGGAGGCATTACTTGTGCAATACAAAGTGCTGATCCGGATGATGACTGGAGATGGCATATGTACGACACTGTTAAAGGTTCGGACTTTATTGGCGATCAAGATTCTATCGAGTACATGTGTCAAGAAGGCCCCAAAGCAGTTTTTGAACTTGAGCATATGGGATTACCTTTTTCTAGAACAGAGGAAGGAAAAATTTATCAGAGGGCTTTTGGAGGCCAATCAAAGGATTACGGGAAAGGCGGTCAAGCAGAGAGAACTTGCGCAGCCGCAGATAGAACCGGCCATGCTCTTTTGCATACTCTTTATCAAGCAAACCTTAAAGCCGGAACAAATTTTCTAAGTGAATGGTTTGCAGTCGATCTGGTTAAGAATGGAGATAATCAAGTCGTTGGAGTCATAGCTTTCGAAATAGAAACGGGAGAGCCTTATTTTCTAAAATCTAAAGCTACAGTTTTAGCAACAGGCGGTGCTGGAAGGATATACCAAACGACATCAAACGCGATGATCAACACTGGCGACGGAACTGGAATGGTTCTAAGAGCCGGCTTCCCAGTTCAAGACATGGAGATGTGGCAGTTCCATCCTACTGGCATCTATGGTCACGGCACTCTAGTTACTGAAGGATGCAGAGGTGAGGGTGGTTATCTGGTGAATAAAGATGGTGAACGATTCATGGAAAGATATGCACCTAACTATAAAGATCTTGCCAGTAGAGATGTAGTTGCAAGATCAATGATGTTAGAAATTCTTGAAGGCAGAGGATGTGGCCCCGATGCAGATCACGTTTACCTTAAATTAGATCACTTGGGACCTGAGATTGTTCATAAAAGACTTCCAGGTATAACAGAACTTTCTAAAACATTTGCTCACGTTGATCCCGTTGAACATCCTATTCCTGTAGTGCCAACTTGCCACTACGCAATGGGAGGAATACCAACCAATGTACATGGTCAAGTACTTACTCAAGCAACAGACGGAACTGACAATGTAGTTCACGGTCTCTATGCGGCAGGAGAAGCAGCTTGCGTCTCTGTTCACGGGGGTAATAGACTGGGTGGAAACTCTCTCTTAGATCTTATTGTCTTTGGAAGATCTGCTGGGCTTCATATCGAAAATGCACTCAAAGATGGAATAACTTTATCTAAGGCTACCAATGACGATATTGATCAAGCTTTGGTTAATTTAAATAGGGTGAATATCAGTTCAACTGGCGAGGATGTTGCAACTGTAAAAGCTGAGTTACAAAAAAATATGCAATTAAACTTTGGTGTATTTAGAACTGGGGACTTAATGGAGAAGGGGTTAGTTGAATTAGAGAACATTAGAGAGAAAACACATAACATACACTTAACGGATAAATCGTCTAGGTTTAATACGGCTAGAGTCGAGGCATTGGAGCTTCTGAACTTAATAGAAGTTGCGCAAGCTACTGCTGTGTGTGCTAATGAAAGAAAAGAAAGTAGAGGCGCTCATGCTAGGGATGACTTCCAAGAAAGAGATGATGAGAATTGGTTGAAACACTCTATTTATTTTGCTGATACAAAGGAAGTGACTAAAAGAGACGTCAATTTCCGTCCTAAAACTGTTCAGGCCTTTCAGCCAATTGTGAGAAGTTATTAAGATGGATGCAATTGCCTCAAAGTCTATTTCCTCAATTAATCTTTCTATCTATAGGTATGACCCTGACAGCGGTAAAAAGCCCTACATGCAAGATTTATCAATAGACATTCCTGAAGGGCAAGACATTATGGTTTTGGATCTTTTGAATATGGCAAAAGAACAAGATCCAAGCATATCTTTTAGAAGATCTTGCGGAGAAGGTGTATGCGGCTCGGATGGAATGAATATTAATGGAAAGAATGGATTGGGTTGCATCACTCCGCTTTCTGAGGCTTTGAAAGGCAACAAAATTGTTCTCAGGCCTTTGCCAGGGCTACCAGTTATAAAAGATCTGATAGTTGATATGAAACAGTTTGTAGATCAATACAAAAAGATCAAACCGTATTTGATCAACGATGAAGAAAAACCAGAAAGAGAAATAAAGCAAACTGTTGAAGAAAGAGAAAAACTAGATGGGCTTTATGAATGCATTATGTGTGGATGTTGTTCAACAGCTTGTCCTTCATTTTGGTGGAATCCTGACAAGTTTTTGGGTCCTGCAGCTCTTCTTCAGGCTCACAGATTTATTAGCGACAGCAGGGATACTGCAACTGAAGAGAGACTTGATCAACTTGAAGATGCCTTTAGTGTCTTCAAATGTCATGGAATCATGAATTGTGTTTCCGTATGTCCTAAGGGTCTTAACCCCACAAAGGCAATTAACGAAATAAAGAAAAAATTAGTGAAAAGAGCTTTATAATAAAAGCTTGAACATTCACGAATACCAATCAAAACAGATTTTCAAAGAGTACGGACTTCCCGTTCCTAACTTTTTAACTGCAAACACAACCGAAGAAGTATTAGCCTCTGCAAAAGAAATTTCTGATACAAATTGGGTTGTCAAAGCTCAAGTTCATGCAGGAGGAAGAGGAAAAGCAGGCGGGGTGAAAGTAACGGATAACTTAAAAGAAGTTGAAGAATTCGCTGACAAGTGGATAAATAATAAGTTAGTAACTTATCAGACAGATGATCAGGGCCAGCCAGTATCTTGTATTTTAGTAGAGGAGTGTACTGAGATAAAAAAAGAATTTTATCTTGGGGCAGTAATAGATAGATCAACAAGATCCCTAGCAGTTATGGCTTCTCCTGAGGGAGGCATGGACATAGAGAAAGTGGCAGAGGATCATCCCGAAAAAATATTTAAAGTCTTTCTTAATTCTCCATCAGTAGGAAATGAAGATCATTTGCCTCTTGCAGAAGGTCTTGAATTATCTGAAGAACAAACAAAAGAATTCAAAGATATTTTCAGAAACTTGGTCAAACTTTTTTTTGAAAAAGATTTATCTTTAGTTGAGATTAACCCACTAGTCCTTAATGGATCGGACAACTTAGTATGCTTAGATGGAAAAATTAATATCGATTCTAATGCTCTGTTTAGACAGGATGAAATCTTAGAATTAAGAGATATCTCTCAAGAGGAAGAAAAGGAGTTAAGAGCTTCTGAATGGGATTTAAACTATGTGTCCCTTGAAGGAAACATTGGTTGTTTAGTTAACGGAGCAGGTCTCGCAATGGCAACCATGGACATTATTAAATTAGCTGGAGGAGAGCCAGCAAATTTTTTAGATGTTGGCGGTGCAGTTGATGAAAAAAGGGTTGCAGAGGCATTTAAAATCATCTTAGAAGATGAGAACGTAAAAGCAATACTAGTAAATATATTTGGCGGCATTGTAAGGTGCGATGTTGTGGCTGATGGAATAATTTCTGCTGTAGAGGGAGTGGGCGTAGATGTTCCGGTAGTTGTCAGACTGAAAGGGAATAATTCTGAGATCGCAAAGGAAATGCTGGGTAAAACTAATTTAAATATTATAGCTGCATCTGAATTGTCTGAAGCTGCAGAAAGGGCTGCTGAGATAGTTAAATGAGCATTCTCGTCAACAAAGATACCAAAGTAATTTGTCAGGGCTTCACCGGTTCTCAAGCCACATTGCATTGTTCCCAAGCTATTGAGTATGGGACAAGCATCATTGGAGGGGTAACACCAGGAAAGGGTGGAGAAAGTCATTTAGATCTTCCTGTATTTAATTCTACAAAAGAGGCTCAACAAGAGTTGGAAATAGACGCAACAATAATTTTTGTTCCTGCTAAGTTTTGTAAAGATTCTGTTCAAGAGGCTATTGATGCAGAAATTCCATTGATCATTTGTATAACTGAAGGAATACCTACTTTGGATATGATGAAGTTAAAACAAAATGCTGACTCTGCAGGTTGTAGAATTATTGGTCCAAACTGCCCTGGTGTGATTACGCCAGATCAATGCAAACTTGGAATCATGCCCGGGTATATTCATAAGCCAGGGAAAATAGGAATCGTTTCAAGATCGGGAACTTTAACTTACGAAGCTGTTGATCAGACCACTCAAGCTGGTTTAGGTCAAAGCAGTTGCGTGGGAATTGGCGGAGATCCCATTCCAGGATCAAGTTTTATTGATATTTTGCAGCTTTTTGAAGAAGATTCTGAAACAGAAGGAATCGTGATGGTTGGTGAAATTGGAGGAACTGCTGAAGAAGAGGCTGCTGAGTTCATTCAGTCTAATGTTTCCAAACCTGTGGTTGCATATATTGCAGGAGTCAGTGCTCCACCCGGGAAAAGAATGGGACATGCCGGAGCAATAATCGCTGGTGGAAAAGGAACAGCGGAAGATAAATTCTTAGCTCTTGAAAAGGCTGGAGTTCATACAACTAGAAGCCCTGCCAAAATAGGAGAAGAAATAAGCAAACTAGTATGAAAAATTTCCATTGGTATTTTTTCATTCTCTTTTATTCGATTTTTTTTATCTGGTATTCAAATCTTTCAGGTCCACTGAATGATGAAGAGATTGATTCCTTTATGAAAGTCATTTCTGAAAGAAGCGGAAACGACGAACAAAACATTCAGCGTTTAAGAAAATTCATGGAAGAAGACGACGGAAAGGATTTTTTCATGGTTAACTTTTTAGACTACAACGAATCTCCAGAAACAATGCCAGCAACTGGCAAAGGAGCATCCTCTTCAAATCTTATGAATTACTACATGGAATACATGTATCCTGAAATGTTTAAAAGAGCATCTCATCCAATTTTTTTCTCAGAAGTTTTTTTCCCAGCTATGGACATTGTGTCAGCACAAGGCATGGAGGAATGGGATAACGTTGCTTTCGTGAGGTACAGAAGCAGAAAGGATATGTTGGAAATTGGCTTAAACCCAATTTTTGATGAAAGACATCTTTATAAAATAGAAGCCTTAGAGAAAACAATAGCTATACCGGTAGAGACACCTCTCTTGAACGATTTAAGACTGATCCTTTTTTTTCTATTACTGACTTTAGGCTTAGTAATTGATCGGATTCGAGCTTAGTTTTATCTATGAGGTGTAACTAAATACTTCTCCCCAGTAGCCTGTTTTGCATAAGTCAGAATTGAATCTGCATCCAACATCTCAGAAAGAGAAACCTCTTTAGTGTAATTACTAGCAAAAGTTGTTGTAATCTCATCAGCCACGCGTTGCCTCATCTTTTGGAAAATTTCATTTCCTGCTTTTGCAATAAAGGGAGTCAGAAGCCATCCGCCAAGCCCCCAATTCAGTCCATAAGATCTATTTAAAACTGTTGGAGTAGGGTCTAAGCCTCCATAAATATAAACTTGTTTGTAAGTATCTGAACCATAACGGCTGTATTCTTTCATATTTCTATTTGCAGCAGTTTCCATAGCAGATAATATCTGACCGGCTAATTTACCTTCATTACCTCCACCTGTTGCATCAAATCCAAGAGTGGCGTTATTTTCAGCTATTGCATCAATGAGACTTTCCATAAAATTGTCGTTCGTAAAGTTACAAACATGAGTAGCCCCCAGACCTTTCAGTAATTTTTCATGTTCTTCTTTTCTTACAATGTTCACCAGAGGAACGTTATCTGCCAAGCAAATCTTAATTAGCATCTGACCTAAGTTTGAAGCAGCAGCAGTATGAACAAGAGAAGAGTGATTTTCCATTTTCATGGTTTCAATAAACCCAAGGGCAGTAAGAGGGTTCACAAATGAAGAAGCAGCATCTTTAGATGATGTTCCCTCATGCATCACAAGACAACTCTGCGCAGGTATACACCTATACTGAGAGTACATTGCTCCACCAGCGACACCAACTGTTTTGCCAATCATTTCTTTCGCATCTTTTCCTGCATCAATGACTACTCCGGCACCTTCATTACCAACTTGCATTGATTTGTCTAATCTTGCTTGCATGGTCCTTAGTAGTTTTGGATGAACGTTCATCGTTGCTTTTTTGTCATCTCCTTCACCTTCAACTTTTAAAGATGTGACATCAGCAGCAAAACTTATTAATAATCCAAGATCTGATGGATTTATTGGAGAAGCTTCAACCTTAATTAAAACTTCATGATCTTTTGGTTTTGGAATTTCCGAAGAGGAAATGGATAAAGTTAATAATCCATCCGAGTTGATTTCAGACCTAATTTCTTTTGACATTTCTCCCATTTTTTTATCTCCCTTGATTTAAGAAAAAAGCTGGACTACAGCTAGGATCAACATTACAGACAAAGCCATGTAGATCATCGAGCTTAAGATGAGTTTTTTCATTTTTTTACAACAGTGAATTCAAATAGATTATCTGATTCCTTTATTTCTTTCAATTTATGCTCTAAATATTCACAGAATTTCTTAACATCAGGAACACTCATGGGATCGGTAGAAATTAAGCGAACTTCTTCTCCGCTTTCAGCTTCATAAATTGCCTTATGCAAAAGCATAAGAGGCTCAGGACATTTAAGACCTTTTGCGTCAATTATTTTCATAAGATTGTTGAAACAGAGCGGAATTCTTGGATACTAAATTTAACCTCCAAAGAACCAATATAGATAAAATGAACATTCCAGCTGCCATTCCAATCCACATGCCGAGCGCTCCAATGGGCTCAATAATATTATCTGTTAAGGATATGTTGTAACCAAGCGGCATACCTACGACCCAATACGCAATTATCATTATCAAAAGCGGGACTCTTGTGTCTTTGTAACCCCTTAATGCACCCATACCGCTAAATGCAATGCCATCTGTGATTTGAAAGATGGCTGCGACAATTAAGAGGTTAGAAGCTAAAGAAATTATCAAGCTGTTAGGATTAAAAAAACTTGCAAGGTATTCACCATATAGAATTAAAATTGCGGCATTGATAAAGGCAAGAGCTATGGAAAATCCTATTCCACAAAAGGCTGCAAATCTAGAATCCTGAGAAGCATTTGCGCCTACTAGATTTCCAACTCTCACAGAAGCTGCTAAGCCAATAGCTAGCGGTATCATGAATGTCACTGTTGAAACATGCATGGCAATAGAATGACTAGCTATTACGTCAGCCCCTAGTTGACCTAAAATTAATCCAGAGCCACTGAACATACTGATTTCGACAAAAAGGGTTCCTCCAATCGGTAGCCCTAAAATAACTATCTCTTTAATAATTTTAAAATCAGGTAAATCAAACTGGTCAAAGAGCCTACAGTCTTTGTAATTATCACTTGTATAAATATAGGTTGCTAAAATAATTAGAGATAGCCATGCCGATACAGCAAAAGAAATCCCACAACCAGCGCCACCTAACTCAGGCAAGCCAAGCTTTCCAAAAATGAACCCATAATTGAGTATTGCATTCACAGCTACCATAAAAAGGTTTATGTAAGTTATTGGCAAGGGTTTTGTTATACCTTCGCTCATTGACCTCAAAGGTTGAAAAAAATATAAAGCAGGAAGCCCAACCATTAATCCATACATATATTTTCTGGTTATCTCTCTTACTTCTTCAGGAGTACCAAGCAAGTTAAAAGCCCAAGAGGATTGACTCATTGCCCAGATTCCTAAAATAATCAGAGGAATACTTACCCAGAAAGACTGCCGTATTATTTTCCCAACATTTTCTAAAGTATTTGCTCCAAAATTTTGAGCTACCATTGCGGTAACAATGAATAAGGTTCCCATCAATCCCATGGAGATTGGGAAAAAAAACATATTTCCAGTAGCTACCGCAGCTTGATCTATTGTGCTGTAATTTCCTGTCATTAGAGCTGCAATTATTCCTGTTGCATGTCCTGCAAGCTGAGAAAAAAACATTGGTATGGCTAATTGCCTAAATTTTGAGAGCTCAAACGAAATCTTAGGCAGAATTTTGTTCGGTCCTTCGTAAATTAATCTAGCAGTATTTGACATAAAAGGACGCTATCATATCACTTAGCACCAAAGCAGGAGTTATAAAATTAGAAAAGATAATCGACCATTTTGGTTAAAAAGAATTCATTGGTTTTTGGATAAACTTTATATTGAAAAAATTATCAGACCGCAATTTGACTACCTTGGAAAGGCTCCTATGATCATGGGTGTTAGGTATGTTCAAATCTTTGGTACAGGAATAAAAATGGGTGATTTTGCGACTCTAATTACCTCACCAGATGCTCATATTCATCTTACTACTTGGATAAGCGGAGGGTATGAAGGAAAAATAACTATTGGAGATTTTTGTTTAATTAGCCCTGGAGTCAGAATTTCTGCTGCCACAAACATTGAGATAGGTAACTCCTGCATGTTTGCTAACAATGCGTACGTATCAGATTCAGATTGGCACGATATTTACGATAGAGCTCAACCAGTTGGACAATCAGAACCTATTAAACTAGAAGAAAATGTTTGGGTTGGAGATAGAGCAGTAATATGTAAGGGAGTAACGATAGGTAAGAATAGTATTGTGGGTGCTGGAGCGATAGTTACCAAGGATGTGCCACCAAACGTTGTTGTAGCCGGGAACCCTGCAAAAATTGTAAAAGAGTTAGATCAAACAGCAAAAATGAAATCAAGAGAAGATATGTTTTCTGACCCCAAAGAAATGGATGATTTGTATTTAGCTCTTGATAGATATAATCTCAAAGGCAATACCTTTTTTGGATGGATTAAAAGCAAAATTTTGCCCTCAAGCAAAAATTGATAAAACTAATAATAGATAAAAATATTCCTATTTCAGAAGAATCTTTTGAAGACCAGAATATTGATTTTGATTTTTTACCTTTCGATAAAATAAATTCTTCAACGATTAAAAATGCTGATGCTCTTTTTATTAGAACTACAACTAAAGTAAACAAGGAGCTCATTTCAAAATCCAACATTTCATTTATCGGATCTTTTGCTTCTGGAGAAAATCATATTTCTAATGATTTATTAGATGATAGTGAATGTTTCATACAAACCGCCAAAGGTTCAAATTCTCAAGCTGTTTTTGAATATGTGCTCAGTTGTATGTTAGAAAATGATTTTGAAGCATGTTCGGTTGGCATAGTGGGTCACGGCCACGTTGGAAAAAAAATCGATTCTAGTTTAAGTAAACTTGGATATGAGGTAGAGATATATGATCCTTACTTATATGATCATTCAGAAGATGAGTTGAATAAAGTTTTATCGTGTGAGGTATTAAGCATCAATTGCTCATATTCAAAGGAAGGAAAATATCCCTCTCATAATTTAATCTCAAAAGAACAGAGACCGAAAAGTAAATTAGTAATTAATTCATCAAGAGGCGAGGTAGTTGATTATTCTGAAATAGCAAAATCGTCAGAAATATTCAATGATGTTTGGGTAAATGAACCAAAAATTTCCTCAAATGATATTTATTCTTTTATGAATCACTCAAATGCTTTTGGCACACCTCACATAGCGGGTTATACATTCTCATCTAAAGAAAGACAGATTGATTTAATTTTAGAAAAGTTTAATGATCTTTTTTCTATATCTGTGGAACGAAAAGAAGATAAAAAGTTTATAAAACTCTCAAGCTGTCTTTCAGACAAATTAATAAAATCAAAGAATTTAGATTTTAAATCCTTGATTTCAGAAGTTTTTTCAACGAGAAAAATCGCTATAGAATTTAAGGCTCTCTTGAGTGAATACAACGAGATGGATAAAACTTTTGGGCCAGAGGAATTTGAAAAGCTAAGAAAATCAAAAATGAGACAGGGCTTTGATGAAATTAATATAGATATACCTATGGATAAAGATCTATTACAAAGAATGGAGCTTTCTGGCTTTAAAAATCAAAAGAAATAAAAATTTTCCTAAAAAACTCACTTAGTTATAATTAGCATATGAATGATTACAATTCTCTTCTGAGCGATCAAGAAATTGCAATTTTAAGAGAAAAAAAAGATTGGAAAACCACAATGACAATTATTTCAATGTGGGCTCAGGTTCTTTTCGCCTTTTCTTTATTCATTTATCTACCTAATGTCCTAACTTTTATCATTTCTTCAGTGATCGTAGCAGCAAAGCAGTTCCAAATGACAGTTCTTATGCACGATGGTGCCCATGGTTTGATGTATAAAAATAGAAAATTAAATGACTTTGCATCACAGTGGTTTTGCGCTTTTCCAGTGATGACTGATACTTTTCCCTATCGAAAAATACATTCACAGCATCATAAATACACTGAAACAGATAAAGATCCTGACATAGGTTTAACAAAAGCTTTTCCGACATCCAGAGCAAGTCTCATCAGAAAATTTACGAGGGATCTAACTGGAGTCGCAGGACTACGAAGATACTTTGGTGCGCTAAAGTCTGCTTGGGGATCAAACTTGAGCCTATCTGCTCACATTTCACGATTTTTAAGCAAAATGCACGGATTTCTCTTAACTAACTTGATTCTTTTTACAATTCTTTATCAAAGCGGCAACCCTTGGCTTTACCTTTTTTTATGGTGGGTACCGATGATTACTCTGTTCAGCCTTTTTTATAGAATAAGAAGTATCACTGAACACTCAGGCGTGGAAGGTGGCGATGACTTCAAAAACACCAGGACGACAAAAGTGCCATGGTATTTAAGCTACTTTCTAGCCCCCCTGAATGTAAATTATCATGTTGAACATCACCTTTTTACATTTTGTCCTTGGTATAACTTACCAATGGCCCATAAAATGCTCAGAGCAAAGGGCCATACTTCTAAAATGGAAATTGCCAATGGTTATGGAGATGTCTTTAAAAAAATACTTCTAACAAATTAATGTCAAAGCAAGATAAAGAAAAAAAACAGATCTCAGCAGAGGCCTATTATGTGACCCAGCAGCATGGAACTGAGCCTGCTTTCTCTGGGAATTTGAATGATAATAAAGAGCCGGGAGAATATGTTTGTGTTTGTTGTGGATCAAAGCTATTTGATCATACTGCTAAGTACGATTCTGGTTCCGGTTGGCCAAGTTTTTATAAGCCATTTGAAAAAAATTCCGTTGCTTACAGTGATGATTATGAAATTGGTTATTTAAGAAAAGAAGTTCATTGTTCTAAATGTTCGGCTCACTTAGGTCATGTATTTGATGATGGACCACAACCAACAGGTTTAAGGTATTGCATAAATTCAGTAGCTCTTGATTTTATTCCTGAAGAAAAAGAATAATTTTGACTACACCTTCTAAATTGGAGAGCCCTGAAAAAGGTTTATTTTTTAAGACGGGCTTAGTTTCATTTTGGACTTTTATTTCTAGAATTTTTGGTCTTATAAGAGACGTTGTTACAACCAGCCTTTTAGGATCATCACTTGCACATGATGTTTTTGTGGTCATGCTAAAAATACCTAATGTTTTTCGGAGACTAGTTGCTGAGGGGGCTTTTAATCAAGCTTTTGTCCCTGTACTCACTGAGTATAAAAATTTAAATAGTTTTGAAGAGACAAAAGAGGTTATTAACAAATCATTTACTTTAATATTTTTAGCTTCAGGAATTTTGGTGGGTTTGGTTTTTATTTTTACTCCTGTATTCGTTTTTATTTTTGCTCCTGGTTTTTTTTACGATGAGTCTAAGCTTGCACTGTCTCAAGATATTCTAAGGATAACTTTCCCTTATTTATTTTTTATATCTTTGGTTGCCTTATCGGGTAGTATTTTAAATTCATTTGGTAAATTTTCAGTTCCTGCAGCTACCCCTGTTTTTTTTAATTTAAGTATCATTCTCTGTGCTATTTATCTTAGAGACTATTTTGAGAATCCAGTATTTGCACTTGCTTATGGTGTGATAATCGCTGGAATAGTCCAATTAGCCTTTCAAATAAAATTTTTGTTAGATTTAAAACTTTTGCCAAGACTTGATTTGAAAATACTCAATAAAGGCACTAAAAAAATATTTAATTTAATGATCCCTGGTATTTTGGCTGGTGGAGTCGTTCAGTTGAATATCTTAATTGATACTATTTTTGCTTCTCTTCTTGAAACAGGGAGCCCAACATGGCTTTACCTTTCCGATAGATTAATACAACTTCCCCTTGGAATTTTTGGAATTGCCATCGCCACTGTTATTCTTCCTAAATTATCAAGCGAATATGTCACTGAAAAATATTTTGAATTTAAAGAAAATTTAAAATGGGGAATAGAATTCATTTTAATCTTTGCAATCCCTTCTTCTGTTGCACTTTTTTCTCTAGGGTTACCCATCATTGAATTACTTTTTGTAAGAGGAAACTTCAATGAAAGTGATGCAATTATGACTGCTATGAGCTTGCAAGCTTTTTCGCTTGGCTTATTTGCTTTTATGTTGATTAAAGTTTTATCAGCTAGTTTTTTTGCAAGACAAGATACTTTTACCCCCTTAGTTATTACCATTCTTTCTTTTGTTATGAATGTTCTTCTGAATTACTTTTTGGCTTTTTATCTAGGATATGGCCATGTTGGTCTTGCTTTAGGAAGTTCTGTTGCTGCTATAGTTTCTGTCATCATTTACTACGTTATTTTGTCAAAAGACTCTTTCATTGAAGTAACTAAAGAAAGTTTAATTTCAATGGTAAAGATAATAAGTGCAAATATAGTTTTTTATTTCGTTATTAATTTCTTCGCAAACAATATTTCAACTATTAATGTTCAATGGCTTTCTAACCTAGTTCTTTTGTTTGGGATATTATTTCTAATATTAATTTATTTTTTAATACTGTATTTATTAGGATACAGAACATCTTTTTTTAGAAGATAATGTATTTGATTAGAGGTCAGTCCAACATAGAGCTTTTTAAAAAAAAGCATCCAGATGACTCATTCATTGCAACTATAGGAAATTTTGATGGCTTACATTTAGGCCATAAAGAAATTCTTAAAAACATGCTTTCAATTGCTAATAGAAAAAAGCTAAAGAGGATGGTTATTTTTACTGAACCTCATGCAAAAGAATTTTTTGCTGAAGAAATATCTTCTGTTGAGGCACCACCAAGAATTTCCCCCTGGAGAGATAAATATTTAAGCTTAAAAAAGAATGGAGTTGATGTTGCTTTCTTTCTCAAGTTCAATAATAGCTTAAAAAGAATGACGCCTGAGATTTTCGCTCAAGACATCCTTGGTAATCTTCAAATTAAGTCACTGATGATTGGAGATGATTTCAAGTTTGGAAAGGACAGAAAAGGCGATTTTAATTTTCTTTCAAATTGGGGCAAAAAAAAAGGGATTGAAGTACTTAAAACAGAGACATTTAAGGTTAAAGGCAAAAGAGTAAGCAGCACTCGAATAAGGGAGGTTCTATTAAATAATAACTTTGATGAAGCAAAAGAACTTCTTGATAGACCTTATACCTTTTCTGGAAAGGTAGTTCGCGGAAATCAGCTAGGAAGAACAATAGATGTACCGACCGCTAATCTTTGGTTGCCTAAAACAAATTTACCCATCAATGGAGTTTATGGAGTAAAAATTCAAATCAAAGATAGAAATTTTTTTGGCATTGCTAATATGGGTCTTCGTCCTACAATTGGAGGAACTATGCCTGTGCTTGAGGTACATATATTTAATTTTTCAGAAGATATCTATGGCCAAAGAATTCAAGTAGAATTTTGCTTTAAAGTAAGAGATGAAAAGAAATTTTCAGGTTTAGAAGAGCTTAAAGAACAGATAAAAAAAGATATTTCCTTCACGTTGAGCACATTTAATTCGATTCTATGAAAGATACCCTAAATCTTCCAAAGACTAAATTCTCCATGAAAGCAAATTTGGCTCAAAAAGAGCCAGATATTCTTAAATATTGGGAAGAAATAAATTTATATGATTCTCTCCAAGAACAAAATAAGAATAAACCTAAGTTTACTTTTCATGATGGGCCTCCTTATGCAAATGGCCCCATTCATCTGGGTACAAGTATCAATAAAACTTTGAAGGATATTGCCTGTAAATCTAGATTGCTATCTGGATATAACGTTTCTTTTGTTCCGGGATGGGATTGTCATGGATTACCTATAGAGTTGAATGTGGAACAAAAATCTGGGAAACCAAATATAGACTTACCAGCTAAAGACTTCAGGGCTAAGTGTCGTGATTATGCAAACCAACAAATAGCTATTCAAAAGAAGGATTTCAAGCGATTAGGTGTTTTGGCTGACTGGAACAATCCTTATAAAACTATGGATTTTTCTTTTGAGGCAGGAATAATTAGAGCCCTTTCTGAGATTGTTAAATCAGGCCATTTAGTTAAAGGAGATAAGCCAGTTTATTGGTGCCCTGATTGCAATTCTGCTCTTGCTGAAGCGGAAGTGGAGTACAAAGATAAATTGTCTGTTTCAATAGATTTTCTATTTGAGGTGGAAACATCCGCAGTGAATAAAATTTTTAACACATCAGTGAAAGGTGATATAAAAACCTCCTTCCTTTCATGGACTACAACTCCTTGGACTATTCCTGGGAACGTTGCTTTATCAGTCAATTCAAATCTTGAGTATTCTTTAATCGAAGTTCAGATAGAGAATAAGAAACAGTGTCTAATTATTTCCAAAGCATTAGTTGAAAGCGTTATGAAAAGATGTTCAATAACAGATTTTTCTACCTTGTCGACAATACCCGGATCAAACCTAGAGTCTATTGAAGCAAGGCATCCTTATTTTGATAGAAAGTCTACTGTCATATTGGGAGATCACGTAACTATTGAAATGGGTACGGGAGTTGTTCATACAGCTCCAGCTCATGGGCTTGAAGATTTTCATGCAAGTAACAAGTATAACCTCGAGATACTGAATTACGTTGGTCCGGATGGAACTTTTACCGATGATGCAAAAGATTTTTCTGGAATGAATTTAGAGGAGGCAAATAAAAAATCAATAGAAATGTTGGAAGAAACTTCAAATCTTTTATCCAAAGAGTCTTATCAACATAGTTTTCCTCATTGTTGGAGACATAAAACGCCCCTATTTTATAGAGCGACACCGCAGTGGTTTATTTCTATGACAGCTGAAAACTTATTGCAAAATTCTATAAACTCGATTGATTCTGTAAATTGGATGCCAGATTGGGGTAAGTCTAGGATCACTAGCATGATGGAAGAGAGGCCAGACTGGTGTATTTCTAGGCAGCGAACATGGGGCGTCCCTATCGCACTTTATTTACACAAGAAAACAGGAGAACTCCATCCAGATACATTATCAATCATGCAAAAGGTTGCTGATGAGGTTGAAAAGTCTGGAACAGATGTATGGTTTGAGCAGAACTTAGAAACAGTCAATGTGGGAGAGGATTATGAGCCAGTAATGGATATTTTAGATGTCTGGTTTGACTCTGGTGTAACACATTATTGCGTTCTTAATGAACAAAGAGGTTTATCACAACCAGCAGATTTATATTTGGAGGGATCTGATCAGCATAGAGGTTGGTTCCAATCATCTTTGCTAACAGGAATGACTATTAATGATCTGCCCCCTTTTAGAAATGTAGTTACTCATGGATTTGTCGTTGATAGTGAAGGAAAAAAAATGTCTAAATCACTAGGAAATGTTGTCTCTCCTCAATCTATTTGGAATCAAAAAGGTGCAGACATTTTAAGGGCTTGGGTTGCATCAACAGAATTTAGAAATGAGATGAATTTTTCCAATGAAATTCTCGATAGAACCACCGACTCATATAGAAAAATAAGAAATACTATAAGATTTCTTTTAAGTAACTTATATGATTTCGACCAAAAAAATAATCTAGTACAAAGTAAAGATCTTGTCGAATTAGATTTATTCATAGTCTCTAAAGCAATGAATATTCAAAAAGACATCGTAGCGGATTATGAAAACTTCGATTTTCACCTTGCTTTCCAAAAAATCCTTAACTTTTGTTCAAATGAGTTAGGTAGCTTTTATTTAGATATCATAAAAGATAGAGCTTATACGTCACATCAAGATGGTCCTGCTAGGAGATCTTCGCAAACGGCAATGTTTCATGTGCTTCAAATGCTCTTAAGGTGGGTTAGCCCAATAATAAGTTTCACTGCTGAGGAAGCATGGCAAGAGTTAAGTCATAATGGAAGGTCAATATTTGAAGAAGAATGGTACTTTCTAGATGATAATTTTGATATTGATCTAGATGTTTGGAATGATTTAATCAATTTAAAAGATGAAGTTAATAAAAAAATTGAAATTTTTAGGGAGAAAGGATCAATCGGCTCTTCTCTTGATTCAGAAGTTCATATTTCATGTAATGAGAATGACTTTTTTAAATTTTCAAAATATGGCGATGAGCTTAAGTTTCTTTTTTTGGTTTCAAAAGTAACATTATTGGTTGCAGATGGAATAGAAGAAATTCAGATAGATATCAATTTATCGAGTCATGAAAAATGCGAAAGATGCTGGCATCGATTGCCAGATTTGTCTCTTTATCAAGGCAGCAAAATTTGTTCAAGATGTTTGTCTAACCTGTCTTTTCCCGGGGAAGTAAGACTCTTGATATGAAAATCTATCTAGGGATATTTATTTTTGGTCTTTTTACAGTCGATCAATTTTCTAAATATTTAGTTAGATTAAACTTTGAACTTTATCAATCCAAAAGCATCTTCAATTTGCTTGATTTTGTGTACATCCCTAATTACGGAGTAGCTTTTAATATTCTTAATAATGAGAGCTTGAATCTAGGATTTGTGTTTAGCTTGCTTGTCTTTTTAATCTGCCTTTACTTAGTTTGGTTGATATTTATAAACCAAGAAAGGCCTAATAAAACTCAATTGACATCTTTGAGTCTAATTCTTGCAGGAGGATTTGGTAACTTGTTTGATAGGGTTCTTTTAGGGCACGTGGTTGATTTTATTGCTATTACATTCAATCCTTATGTATTTAATTTAGCTGATGTATTTATAACAATTGGAATAGTACTTTATCTGATAAATTATTTTAAAGTTAAGGAGCAAAACTCTTGAAAAGAGAGATTAAGTTAGCAAATCCAAGAGGATTTTGTGCTGGAGTAGATCGTGCCATTGAAATTGTTAATCAGGCATTATTGAAATTCGGTCCGCCGGTATATGTTAGACATGAGGTAGTTCATAATCGAAATGTTGTAGAAGATCTAAAATCTAAAGGAGCAATTTTTGTTGAACAAATTGATGAAATACCAGAAGGTGCAATAACCATCTTTTCTGCTCATGGGGTTTCTAAAAAAGTTGTCGATGATGCTGAAATAAAGAACTTGAATTATTTTGATGCAACATGCCCTTTGGTTACAAAAGTTCATATGGAGGTCATCAGATATGCGAGGCAAGGTTTGGATATTATTTTGGTTGGGCATGATAACCATCCTGAAGTGGAAGGAACTCTTGGAAGATTTCCTCATGACTCAAAAGGTAAAATTTATTTAGTTGAGTCAGAAATTGATGCAAAAAATATAGAAATAGATCAACCTTCCAATTTGGCTATGGTTACTCAAACAACTTTATCTGTGGATGATACAAAATCGATTATAAATATTTTGAAAAAGCGTTTCCCTAAACTAATAAGCCCATCTTCAGATGATATTTGTTACGCAACACAAAATAGACAAGATGCTGTAAAACAGCTCGCATTAGAAACAGAACTCATAATAATTGTGGGTTCAAACAACAGTTCTAATTCAAATAGATTAAAAGAATTATCAGAAAATTGTGGCGTAAAATCCATATTAGTTGATGATCCCAATGAGATAGCTCCTGAACAACTAGATGGAGTTTTTAAATTAGGAATATCCGCTGGGGCTTCTGCTCCTGAGTCTTTAGTTCAAAGCATTGTTTCAAAATGTCAAAAATTGGGATTCGAAATGTCTCAGGAACTGGACGGGTTAAAAGAATCAGTAAATTTTAAACTTCCAAAAGAATTAGTTTCATGAAAAGAATTGGTGTCATAGGGTCAGGTATAGCAGGGATTACAACTGCTTATTCATTAGCTAAAAGGGGTCATAAAGTTACGCTAATAGATGCTAGAAGATATCCTGCAATGGCCACCAGTTATGCAAATGGGGGCCAATTAAGCGCCAGTAATGCTGAAACTTGGAACACAACAAAAAATTTATTTAATGGAATAAAATGGATGTTTCAGAAGGATGCTCCTCTTCTCTTCAATCCAACCCCAAATGTAAATAAGTATAAATGGATGCTTGGATTTCTTGCAGCAACTTTTTCCGGTAAGCATAAATCAAATACCCTAAAAACAATAGATATGGCAAAAAAAGCTAGAGAACATTATTTTAAAATTGCTGATGATGAAAAAATTGAATTTAATTTATTAAAAAAGGGATTACTTCATATTTATGATAATGAAAGTGAATTGCAAGCTGCTAGAGAAAAAAAGAATTGGATTGAGCAAGATGGAATGGAGTGGGATTATTTAGATCTTGATGAGATTGAGGACTTGGAGCCAGCATTCAAAACAGACAAAAATACAAAAAAAATTGTCGGTGGTATTTATACAAAATCAGATGCAAGCGGAGATATCCATAAATTTTGTGTGAATCTTCATAAGGTGCTTGAAGATAAATATAAACTTGTTTCTAAATTTAATTCTGAGGTAGAAACAATTTATAAAGAAAAAGATTGTGTGATTGTTTCAATTTCCGATGGAAATATTACTGAGGGTTTGGAGTTTGATAAGGTAGCGATTTGTGCAGGTGTCGACACTCAAAAGTTCGCCAATGTATTGGGTGATAGAATGCAAGTCTATCCAGTAAAAGGTTACAGCGTAACCATCAATCTAAATGATCAAGTTTCTCAGGAAGCAGCCCCTAAAGTTTCCCTGATCGATGATCCAGTAAAAATTGTTTCAAGTAGATTAGGCAATAGACTCAGGGTTGCAGGAACAGCAGAATTAGCAGGATACAACAAAGATATAAGGCAAGACAGGGTCAGACCATTACTAAACTGGGTAAAAAAATATTTTCCAGATGTGAGTACCGAGAGCTACACACCTTGGGCAGGACTTAGGCCAATGACTCCAGATATGATGCCTCTTCTTTTTGAAAGCAATCTTGGAGATATTTTTTATAACACTGGTCATGGGCATCTTGGATGGACACTTAGTGCAGAGACTGCAGAAATATTAGCTAAAAAAATATTAAATGAGACTTGAAAAAGGCTGGTTGGATAAAGCAAACAGATGTCCTTCTCCTAATTATGATGTCAGATCCAACGAAGAGATAGATTTAATTGTGATCCATTCTATAAGCCTTCCACCGGGAATTTTTGGCAATAGCTTTGTAGAAGACTTTTTTCAAAATAAACTTGACCATTCAAAAGACAAATATTTTCAAGAAATAAAAGAATTGAAGGTATCAAGCCATTTTTTGATAAAAAGAGATGGAGAAATTATCCAATTTGTTTCAATTTTAGACAGAGCTTGGCACGCAGGGGTTTCAAGTTTTGAAGGAAGAGAAGATTGTAATGATTACTCAATTGGAATTGAGCTTGAAGGCACTGATGTTGATTGTTTTGAGGAGAATCAATACGAATCCCTAGTATCTCTTACAAGCACCTTAATGTCAGAGCTTCCAAGAATTACTCTCGATCGAATTGTTGGACATAGTGATATAGCTCCAGGAAGGAAATCTGATCCAGGAAAGGGGTTCGATTGGGATAAATTTAAAGATAGAATAATCAAATAATGCCTTCTTTTGATATCGAATCCAAAGTTGATCAACATGAGCTGACCAATGCCATAGATCAAGCTAATAGAGTTATTGGAAACAGATTTGATTTCAAAGGCACTGATTCTGAGATTCTCCAAAATGAAAATAAAATTACTTTGAAGTCTCAACAATCTTTTCAAATTGATCAAATGCTTCCAATACTGAAAGAATCTCTCGCCAAAAGGGGCATTGATATTAAATGTCTTTCTGAGGATGCAACAATTGAATCCAATAACCAAGCATCAAAAGAGATTATTGTTAATGAAGGTATCTCTCAAGATATTGGTCGGATGATAAACCAAGCTGTTAAATCCTCAAAAATCAAAGTCCAGTCTTCCATCCAAGGGGATACGGTTAGAATTTCTGGAAAGAAGAGGGATGACTTGCAATCAATTATGGCTGAAATTAAATCGCTTGATTTTGAGCTGCCTTTGCAATTTAAAAATTTTAGGGATTAATGGCTTCATTTAGTCAATCTTTTCTGGCTTATTTTCAGAAGAAAAATCTACAAATTATATTATTGGGTTGTTTATCAGGGATCCCTTTAGGATTACTGATAGATCCTTTAAATTATTGGCTCGCAGAAGCCGGCATTGAAAAGAGCACTATCGGTCTTTTTAGTTTGATTCTTATCGTCTACACAATTAAAGCTTTATGGGCTCCATTAATTGATAGATTAAGTTTGCCAATTCTCAGTGGCTTGGGGCAGAGAAGAAGTTGGCTTATTTTTTCTCAGATTGTAACAGGCTGCTTTGTGATCTCATTAGGGATGATTGATCCAAATTCAAACATCTTATTTTTTGCTTATATAGCTTTTTTCATAAGTATCTTTTCTGCAACCCAAGATATTTGTGTAGATGCACTAAGGATTGAACTTGTTCAAAAAAAAGAGCTGGGAGAAGCATCATCAGTTTATGTAATAGGTTATCGAATTGGAGCGGTCTTAATCTCTCAAGTTATCGGTTTATATCTTGCTGAAATTTTTGGATTCCAGACTGCTTATGTTTTTCTTGGGTTATTTTTTATTGGCTTCTCTATTCTTACTTTTTACCTTTTGGATGAGCCAGATAGGATTGCAAAACCCATGCTATCTCCATTCACAAACTTTGGGAAATGGCTTAAGGATAGTTTTCTTGATCCATATTTAGATTTATTTCAAAGGTATAAAAATCATTTAATTATTTTGTTATTGGTTATGTTTACCTATAGGTTGAGTGACATTTTTCTTGGCCCTATGGCAATGCCTTTCTATCAATTTCTTGGATTTACTAAGTCTGAGGTGGCTACCTATACAAATCTTTACGGTCTTTCCATGACGATTGCAGGAGGTTTATTTGGTGGCTTGTTAATTCATAGATTTGGAATTGCCAGCATGCTTATTGCAGGCTCAATTTTAGCTCCTTTGACTAATTTATTCTTTTTGCTGCTTAATAATGTAGGCAAAGATTTAAGCATTCTTATCTTAACGATCACTGCTGATAATTTTACTCAAGGGTTTGTTGTCGTGGTCGTAATATCTTTGCTTTCCAGCGTTGTATCCAAAACCTATACAGCAACCCAATATGCTGGTCTATTTTTGTTAGGAACTTTACCTTCAAGATTAATTTCAAGCTCATCTGGTTTCATTGTTGATTCATACGGTTTTGGTGAATTTTTTATCATATGTGCGCTAT
>CACJNS010000006.1 GCA_902594855.1 uncultured SAR86 cluster bacterium | reverse complement strand
GATGATTTTTTTAATTTCCCTTTTCCATTTGAAGATGAACCCAGAAGAGAGCAAGAAAGAGAGGTCAGATCAGGCGGTTCTGGCTTCATTATTTCAAAAGACGGTTTCATAATAACGAATCATCATGTCGTAGAAGATGCTTCACAGATTTTTGTCAGCCTAAACGATAGGCGAGAATTCATAGCTGAACTCATTGGAAGCGATAAAAAATCTGATGTAGCTCTATTAAAGATATCCTCAAAAGAATCCTTACCTTTTTTAGATCTGGGAGACTCTGATAATGTGGATGTAGGCGATTGGGTATTAGCCATTGGTTCGCCTTATAGACTAAATTTTTCGGTCACAGCAGGAATTATTAGCGCTAAAGCTAGAAGCGTTCCTGGTCAAGGAACTTCTTATATTCCTTTTTTACAATCTGATGTTGCGATTAATCCAGGAAATTCAGGAGGTCCTCTATTCAATTTAGATGGTGAAGTAATCGGTATCAATGCAATGATTTACTCTAACAGAGGGGGATACATGGGTATTTCTTTCACAATTCCTATCAACTATGCCCAAGAAATTATTGATCAATTAAGAGAAGATGGCTTTGTTAAAAGAGGCTGGTTAGGAGTAAGCGTTCAAGAAGTAACAAAGGATCTAGCGGATTCTTTTGGATTGGATGTACCTAGAGGAGCACTAATTGGTAGCGTTTTAACCGATAGTCCTGCTGAATCTTCAGGTCTTAAAGATGGTGACGTGATTGTAGATTTTGATGGGAATGAAATTATTTATTCAGGTGATCTGCCAATGGTTGTCGGAAGAATCTCCCCTGGAGAGGAAGTCAGGGCAACTGTTTACAGAGACGGTAGAAAAAAATCTATTAGGGTGACTGTAGGGGAACTAGAAGAACCTGAAGAGGATAGTAACCCGATTGCTTCAGCACCAAAAAATAACAGACTTGGCATGATGGTTGAAGATTTTGAAGACATAGCTGAGAGAAGAAATACGGACGTTGAAAAGATAAAAGAAAATTTTGGCGTTAAAGAAGGCGTAGTGGTAAGCAGGGTAGTTTCTGGGCCTGCCTTTGATGCAGGGCTGAGAAGAGGAGATGTGATCACAAGAATCGGCATGACTAATGTTTCGTCTAAAACAGAATATGAAAATGCTCTTGAAGATTTGAATAATGAAAATGTTATCCCTTTAAGGTTTGTAAGAAACAAAAATGGTGCATTTGTTACGATAAAAATTAAAAAATAAGGGATAATTGTCCAGCTTTTTTAAAAAGCACTAAATAATGGACAACATAAGAAATTTTTCGATCATAGCTCACATCGATCACGGTAAATCTACTCTAGCTGATAGACTCATAGAACACTGTGGAGGCTTATCTTCTAGAGAGATGAAAGAGCAAGTCTTAGATTCTCTTGAGCTTGAAAGAGAAAGGGGCATAACAATCAAGGCTCAATCTGTTTTTCTTGAATACTCAACTAAAGAAGGGACTAATTATCAATTAAACCTAATTGATACTCCGGGACATGTAGACTTTTCTTACGAAGTTTCGAGATCTCTGGCAGCATGCGAAGGAGCAATTCTCCTTGTTGATGCTTCACAAGGCGTTGAAGCTCAGACAGTTTCAACTTGTTATACAGCGATAGAGCAGGGCGTTAATATTTTTCCTGTTTTGAATAAAATCGATCTTCCTCAAGCCGATCCAGATAAGGTTAGAAAGGAAATTGAAGAAATTATAGGAATAGATGCGTCAGATTGCCCTGAAATTAGTGCAAAGAATGGACAGGGTATTGATAATCTTCTTGAACAATTAGTAGTTCAAGTTCCGCCCCCAGATGATACAGATGATTCTCTACAAGCTCTCATAATTGACTCATGGTTTGATCAATACCTTGGGGTAGTGTCTCTGATAAGAATTTTTTCTGGATCAATAGACCTAGGTCAAAAAGTAAAAATTAGTTCAAATAATCAAATTCATACTGTTGAAAAAATTGGTGTATTCACTCCAAAACCTGAAGATAGAAAATCACTCTCCAAAGGAGATGTTGGATTTATTTGTGCTGGGGTAAGAGAGGTTAGAGGAGCTCCAGTGGGCGACACTATATGTTCACCTAAAGATACAAAAATACTTCCTGGATTTAAAAAGATTAATCCTCAGGTTTTTGCTGCTTTATACCCTTTAGACTCAGGAGAATTTGAATCATTTAGAGAATCTTTAGAAAAATTAGCCATTAATGATGCGGCTTTATCTTTTCACCCAGAGCAGAGTCAAGCTTTAGGTTCGGGTTTTAGATGTGGGTTTTTAGGCACTCTTCATATGGAAATTGTGATTGAGAGAATTAAGAGAGAGTATGGCATAGAGCTTCTAGCTACAGCCCCTACGGTTGTTTATGAAATTGAAAACAAGGGAGGAGAGATTGAGGAAGTTGAAAACCCTAGCAAATTTCCTGATCCTGCTTCTATCGAGAAGATTCGTGAACCTATTGCGAAAGCTACCGTGCTTACTCCAGAAACCTATGTAGGAAACGTAATCGAATTATGCGTTGAAAAAAGAGGCGTACAGAAATCATTAAGGTATGTCGGTGGGCAAATTGAATTAATTTATGACTTACCTATGAATGAGATAATTTTAGATTTTTTTGATCGGCTAAAATCAACTAGCAAAGGATACGCTTCTCTTGATTATGATTTTGATCGTTTTCAAGAAAGCCAAATGGTGAAAATGGATATCTTATTAAATGGAGAAAAAGTTGATGCCCTAAGCTCTATGGTTCACAAATCCCAATCTGATTTTAAAGGAAGGCAACTCGTTAAATCGTTAAGAGAAGTTATTCCTCGTCAGATGTATGATGTCGCTATCCAAGCTGCAATAGGAGGAAAGATTCTTGCAAGAGAAACAGTCAAAGCTTTTAGAAAAGATGTTACTGCTAAACTCTATGGAGGAGATGTTACAAGAAAGAAAAAACTTTTAGAGAAACAAAAAGCTGGAAAGAAAAAAATGAGACATATTGGAAAGGTTGAAGTTCCTCAAGAAGCTTTTCTTTCTGTCCTGAAAGTAAATAAATAATGAATTATTATTTTCTTCTTTATTTTTCTTTGCTGATTTCTTTATTAGGTATCGTTGGCTGGTTAGTTTCCGAGGCTAAATACGAAGGACGACACTCAAAATTAATTAACAGAATAACCTTTGTTTTTCCATTTTTTGCTCTTTATGCTTGGTTTAGACTGAATCTAGACTTTGGCGTAGTTCTTGTTTTTTTGACTTTTGGCTCTCTGTTGATTTGGCTGCTTGCAAAATATTTAGCCATTCCTAGAGCAAGCAAAGAGAGTAGAAGTTTTTTTATCATCATATTAGCAATAACGATCTTTCGTTCTTTTTTATATGAACCTTTCCAAATTCCTTCATCTTCTATGTTTCCAGGATTGAAAATAGGAGATTTTTTGTTAGTAGAGAAATTTACATATGGATTAAGAAACCCAGTAAATCAAAAAACTTTCATTCCTACTGGAAAACCAAAAAGAGGTGATGTGGTAATTTTTGTTCCAGAACACACTAAATGTAGCTCTGATTTTGATATTGCTAATCCTAAAGGATCTTATTCATCAGATAGAGAGAAAAATCAGAGAATGTATTACTGGAGCATCTTGTCTGAAAATTGCACATCACAGGGTGTTAAATATATTAAGAGAGTAATAGCTGAACCGGGCGATGAAGTTATCTATAGAAATAAAGAATTCATCATTAATGGCATTAAACTTGATCAAAAAATTCTTGATAAGAGAGATCAAGAGGAATTAATCGAGGAAATAAACGAAGGCAAGGAATATATTGTTCGAAAACTTTCCAGAAAACCTGAGAACGGTTCCTGGAATGTTCCCGAAGGATATTATTTTCTTGCTGGAGATAATAGAGATAACAGCCTTGATAGCAGAAGATGGGGACTAGTTCCACAAGAAGAAATTACCGGTAAAGCCTCACTAATCTGGATGCATTGGGAGTGTTTTTCGTGTTTGCCGTCATTGTCAAGAAATGGACTTATCAAATAATTTAGATTCTTTAGAGGAACTACTCTCATATAAATTTTCTAAAAGAGAATTATTAAAACTTTCACTAACTCATAGGAGTTTTTCTCAAGAAAATAATGAAATTTATGAATTTTTAGGCGACTCAATTATTAATCTGTGCGCATCAATCTGGCTAATGAATAAAAATAAAGATTTAAGTGAGGGTGAGCTAAGTTCTCTAAGATCAAAAATTGTAAGCAGAAAAAATCTAGGAAGGCTTGCTAAAAATTTTAAATTGGAGGAATTTGTAATACTGGGAAATTCAATTAGTAGAAAAAAAATCCATCAAACAGAAATTTTAGGGAATACTTTTGAGTCATTAGTTGCCGCCATCTACTTCGATTCAAACTTTGAGAATACTTCTAATTGGTTGTCTCAAGTTTTTGAAAAATACAGCGATTTGATGGATTTATCTCTGGAAAAAGACTCAAAAACAGAGCTCCAAGAGCTCCTGCAAAAAAGGCAACTACCTTTACCAAAATATCTCAATACTTCACCGAAAGAAGGTTTATTCGAAAGCTCCATAGTATCTGAACAAAATAAACACTTTTTAGGTAAAGGCTCGAGTATCAAAGAGGCAGAGAAAGATGCTGCTGAAAATTATTTGAAACACTTGATGAAAGATGAGTAAGTTTGGATTTATATCAATAGTTGGAAAAACTAATGTTGGTAAATCTACCTTGCTCAATAAAATTTTGGAAAGAAAGTTAGCGATTACATCAAGGAAGCCTCAAACCACAAGAAATAGAATTCTTGGAGCATGGAATCATGAAGATATGCAGGCAATATTTCTTGATACGCCCGGTGTTCATACTGGGCATAAAAAAGCTCTAAATAAATATATGAATCAGGTGGCAATGCATGCTTTAAAGAATGTTGACCTTATTTTGTTCATTGTCGATCGAGATAGATGGGGTGAGGAAGAAGAAAGAATTATCAAGCAATTAAACGGATCTAAAATCCCCGTAATTCTGGTGATAAATAAGATAGACAGGATAAAGAATAAAGAAGATTTATTACCAACAATAGAAAAATTAAAAGAAAAGTTTGATTTTGAAGAGATCATCCCTATATCAGCCCTGAAAAATAAAAATGCTCCAAAAGAGCTATATGAAGTAATTATTAATTATCTACCTCATGGCCAACCGCATTACGAGGAAGATTTTGTAACAGACCTGTCTAAGGAATTTTTTATCTCAGAGATAATCAGAGAAAAGGCCATAAATAGGTTGGGCGATGAACTACCTTACAGCATCAGCATCATCATAGATGCCTTAAAGGAAGATAAGAAATTACTCAGTATTTCTGCAACCATTTACGTGGATAGTAAGTCACATAAACCTATATTGCTAGGTAAAAAAGGGGATATGATGAAATCTATTGGAACGGCAGCAAGAAAAGAAATTCAATTTGAGTACGATAAAAAAGTATTTTTAGAATTATGGGTGAAAGTCAAAAAAAAATGGACCGATGATGTTAATTGGATCTCTCAACTTGGCTACGACTTGAAAAAATATGAAAACTAGAAATAGTCTCGCCTTTCTTCTGCATGCAAGAGATTATTCAGAGACAAGCGTTATAGCAAGTTTTTTGACAAAGGATTTTGGTATCCTCAATGCTTTGTTAAAAGGTGCTAAACGAAAAGGGAGTAAATTTGCAAATATCTTATCGCCAGGCTCAGAACTTTATATCAGTTACTCTGATAAAAATGCTCTGAAAACCATCTTCGAATGTGAAATAAATAAGCAAATTCCAATAGTACCAAAAAATCTTAAAATTCTTATTTACCTTAATGAACTGATTTTAAAAATTTTTGAAAAAGAACATGATATTCCTGTCGTATTTAAAGACTATGATGAATTAATGAGCCTTATGACATTAGATAATAAAGATGAGATCCTAGAACTATCTTTAAGAAATTTTGAATACAGATTAATTACAGATTTAGGTTATGGTTTTGATTTGACTAAAAATGATGTCGGAAGTTCAATTGAACCCGATCAGGATTATCTATTCAGTCCATTAAGAGGAATATATTCCTTGGATAAAGGAGAAATAGAATCATCCTTTAAAGGGCAGCATTTATTAGATTTTATGTCTGGAAAGTTTTCAAATAATATGACTAAGAAAGTAATAAAATCTATTTTTAGAGAATCATTGGAAGCGATTCTGGGTAAAGAGTTGAATGCAAGAAAATATTTCAATCAATAAAAAGCTGAGAAGTGGTATAGATCTCATCGAGATTAAAAGACTAGAAAAATCTTATGAAAAATTTGGAATGCGAATGCTAACAAGACTTTATGATGAAAGTGAAATTGATATTTTTTCAAAAAGAAAAGGTTACAACGGTGCAAGGTACCTTGCTAAAAATTTTGCTGGAAAGGAAGCTGTTTCAAAAGTTTTAGGGTATGGTTTCACGAACGGAGTTCGTCCTAGAGATATTATTATTCACAGACGTTATGGCGGCCCAGAAGTGGAACTTAAAGGGAAAGCGAAAGATATCGCTAAAAAAATAAAATTAACTGAAATATCCATAAGTCTAAGTGATACCGATTCTCTTGCCGTTGCCGTTGCTCACGCCATAAAAGAGGATACTTAATGAGAATTATTTTACTTGGTCCACCAGGAGCCGGAAAAGGAACTCAAGCTGAAAACATAATACAGGCTCTCAATATACCTCATGTCTCCACCGGAAATATGCTTAGAGAAGCCATTGAGGAGGGGTCGCCTTTAGGAATTGAAGCTAAAAAGGTCATGGATAAAGGAGCACTTGTTTCTGATGACATTATTGTAGGATTAGTAGTGGAAAGATTAAAAAAACCTGACTGCTCAAATGGAGTCTTATTTGATGGCTTTCCAAGAACAATTCCTCAGGCCCAAGCATTAGATGGTGCCAATATAGGAATTGATTTAATTATTGAAATTCAGCTAGATGATGAAAATATTATTGAAAGAATGTCCGGAAGAAGAGTTCACATATCGTCTGGTAGGAACTACCACGTTAAATTTAATCCCCCAAAAAAGGAAGGTTTTGATGACTTAACTGGGGAAGAGTTAATTCAAAGAGATGATGATAAAAGAGAGGTGGTTGAAGAGAGATTGGTTGTCTATAGAAATCAGACTGAGCCATTAATAAGTTTCTACAAAGCCAAGCAAACAAATAATGATCTTGATTATCTTTCAGTTGATGGTTCCGGGAGCGTTGAATCAATCAGTCAATTTATTCTAAATTTTCTCAGAAATAAGTGAACGTACTTGCAATCGAAACGTCTGCAATACATTGCTCAATTGCAGTTTTCAAAGATGGACAAATATTTTTTAAAGAAGATACGAACAAAAGTCAGCATGGAAAAGTCATTCTTGCATTGATCGATGAGCTTTTGGACCAATCTCAATTATCCCTGGAGCAATTAGATAAAATTTTAATAAGTTACGGTCCAGGATCTTTTACGGGCTTGAGAATCGGATGTGGAGTTGCTCAATCCTTTAATTTAATTCACAGAATTAAATGTTTCGGAATCTCTAGCCTCAAAGTTATAGCTTCAACTGCTTATCAAAATGAATTAAAAGGAAAAGTAGTCTGTTTAATTAGCTTAGGTATGGGAGAATTTGCTGCTTCAAAATTTGATGACAAAGAAAGTCTTTTAGATAACAAAACTGAGGAATTTATTTTGCAAAATGAGGACCTGGCAACTTTCTTAAAGGAGCATAAAGATTATCATGTAATAACTTCTTCAGAAAATACAGACATGATGAATATTCTTAAAAGTAAAAATTTTTCTTTTATACAGCCTGAGGCAAAAAGTATGTTCGAGTTTATTACCATCAGTGATGTAATGTCTCCACAGGGCGATAGCTTTATAGTTCCGAATTACCTATCCAATAAAGATCATTGGAGATAGTTCCACATGGATTTAATTCAGATAGTCGTTTTATCAATAGTACAAGGAATAACCGAATTTCTTCCTATAAGTAGTTCAGCTCATTTGATCCTAATTTCAAAGTTGTTTGGCTGGCAGGATCAAGGAATACTTTTTGACATATATGTCCATGGCGGTAGCCTTTTTGCGATAATTTACGCCTTTAAAAAGGAAGTCAGCGTATTAATTCAAAGAGCATTTTACCCTTACAAGCAAAATCTATTTTTGTGTTTAATAGTAGCAACCTTACCTGTTGCATTAGTTGGCTTCCTAGGAGGGGATTTTATTGAACAGAATTTTCGTTCTTTGGAATTTCTAATTCTCACCACTTTTTTATTTGCAATTTTTTTATACATTGCAGATAAATACGGTAGAAAAACGAATTCAATCGAATCCATTGATCTCAAAGATTCTTTTATCGTTGGCATGTTTCAAATTTTTGCTCTCATGCCAGGAGTCTCAAGATCGGCCATCACTATGATCGGAGCTTTGATATTAAGTTATAGCAGGGAAGATGCAGCTAGATTCTCTTTTCTTTTATCAATACCTACATTGTTGGCAGTTTTGTTGGGAAGCTCTTTGGAAGCAATTCAGTCAGAAGAGACAATTGACTGGTCTATTTTAATTCTTGGCGGATTGATTTCCTTCGCTGTATCGCTTTTTTGCATTAATTTATTTTTATCTTTCATCCAAAAAATAGGATTCACTCCATTTGTTCTGTACAGAATTATCTTATCGATCACATTAGTTGGAATTCTGTGGATTTAGTAATTGATAAGCTTGACGATAGTTTAAAACTGAAAGAATTTGCTGCTAGGCATGGGATACCAGCAGTATCAGATTTAGGTTCATCAAAATTGAAATATTTGGTTACTGAGAGAAATGAACAATTTCTATTCAAAGATCTCAGAAGAAAAAATTCACATTTTTTTTCTTTAGATCTTAAGCCTATGAATGTTGATAAAATTTTTAAATCTAATTTTTCAAAATGTTTCCTTTCTCTTGATAAAAATTTACAAGTATTTGACTCTACGGCCGGTTTATTAAATGATTCTGTTCACATTGCTAATATGGGGTTCCATGTTACCGCAGTAGAAAAGATCTCATGGCTGTATGAAGTCATGAAAAATGAGCTAGATTTAGCAAAATTAGGAGACTCTGTATTAGAAAACATCAATCTCCAGAATGGAGACTCGCTTGAATTAGCAAAAAAAATGAGGCCCGATGTTATTTATTTTGATCCGGTCTTCGATCTCAAAAAAAAGGCAACTGCTAAACAACCTATGGAGCTTCTAAGATCAATAACATTAGATAAAAATCCTCAAGACTGCATTGAACATCTTCTAGACTGTTGTTCAGAGAGATTAATCTATAAACGACACAAAAAACAAAAATCAACCCTTCAAAAATTTATTACTTTTTCTGTTACAGGAAAGTCTGTTGCCTTTGACGTGTACCAAAAATAAAAGAGGCTGCAACAGCAGCCTCTTTATGGAAAATAATATTAAGCTGTTTCGCCGTTTATAACTTTCCCAGAATTTATCTCAATCTTCTTAGGTTTTTCTGATTCAGGAACAATCCTTTCCATGTTAATGGATAAAAGACCATTATTTAAATCAGCCCCTTTCACAAGAATCTCAGGAGATAAGGTGAATTGAAGCAAGAAAGATCTTGCCGCTATTCCTCTATGCACAACGTTACTTTTATCGTTTTTCTGATTATCGTGCTTGATGGATAAAACATTCTCTTTAGTTTCTACTTCGATATCTTTATCACCAAGACCAGCAACAGCAACTTCAATCGTGTACTCATTGCCGTCCCTTCTTAAGTTATAGGGAGGATAACTAGAAGACCTTGTCTCAGGTAATTCGCTGAAAGTTCTAAGTGAATCGAAAAGGTTTTCAAAACCCAACCATCTTGATGAAAAGAAAGGATCAGAAAGATCCAATAAACTTCTATTAGTCATAATTTTACTCCTTTATAAAGCAAGTTAAATTTTAATGGCACCTCTAATGAGCGTGCCTCCAATGGATAGATCCATAAAGCAATCTATCTCAATATTTATATAGGGGTTAAATAAGAAAATTCAAGAGTTGTAGGAGGTTTGATTCAACTCTTCGCGCCAATCAGGCATTATGAATTTTGAGGCAGCAACTTGCATTTTTTTTGTAATTCTTGATGCATAAATTAGTCCGTGCTCATCTTCTTTAACAAAGCGTTGTTCTATCAACTTTGATAAGAATTGCATGAAAGTCCATCTATCTGAAAATTCTGGCGCCATCCAGTCATACTTAGCTTGAAGATTTATTGCTATTTCTTTACAAGACATTTCCAATTGATTCTTGGAAATAGGTTCGCTTTGATTTTTCCATAGCTGCAACATAAGAATATAAAACCTATCTATTGTTGGTTGGATCATTCTTCCAAGAGATTTTGTTTCCAAATAATGAGGTGAATCAAAAGAAGGTCTCTTGTATAAATCTCTATCATTAGACAATAATTTTAGTGCTACTAAAGCATCTAAACGCTTATCAATTTCAAGTTTTAGCTCCTCGTTATTCCACTTTAAAAATAGCTCTCCCTTCAAATAAGGATAGAGCATTTCTATGATCTCTATGATTTCATTCTTCGAAACTTCTTCTCTAGCCTGAAAAATGCCGCAAATAAAAGATTCTAATGCCAGTAAATGGAGAATGGTATTTCTGTAGAAACTCATCATTGCTCCTTGTGCTTTATCTAATTTAACAAGAGACTTCTCACCATCCTCTAGCTTCGGAATTAGTTTTAACGCATTAACTTGTTCAAGTAATTTTTTGCTTGATTGATTCGGGAGGATTGTTTTATTGGAATATCGCGATGAATTCATAAGAGAAATATATAGATCTATTCGACTCTCAAGTTTATCTTTTGGAAGACTATGATTATTTGAATTTAAGAGGGCTGCTGCAACCAGACTTGAAGAGGTTACTACAGTGCTCTCGTTTATGTTCATCATGATTTTCTCACCTAATTTTGGCGTTGCATTAAATAGCCAAGCATTATCGTCAGAAGATGACCCATCTGTTTGCGAATCATTGTTTTCCCAACCTGGGTTTTGGGCATCAAGGAAATCTTTTAAATCAATTGGATCCCCAAATTGCAAATAGGCATTACCTAGAAAACCTCTAAAATCACTGGCAACTCTGAAGATATCTGAAATTCTTTCTTTTCGTTTTTTCCCACCCATGAGTTCAGATAAATATGAGTTTCCCTCAAGAACTTTCTCATAATTAATACTTACCGGTATAAATTTCACAGGTTTTTCTGTTCTGCTCTTAAATGATCTTATCAACATGGAAAGAAGGCCAGGTCTTGGTGGAAGAAGCTTGCCTGATCTGCTTCTTGCACCTTCAGGAAAAAACTCGATTGAATTACCCCTGATTAAAAGTTTTTTTAGGTGTTCAAAAAATACAATCGAATAAAGTCTATTTTCACTAAAAGATCTTCTCATGAAGAAAGCACCGCCGTTTCTGAGAATTCGGCCGAGAATAGGTAAATTTAAATTTATGCCAGCCGCTATTTGAGGCAGCATTAAGTCATTTTTATAAAGGATGTATGAAAGTGCTAGATAATCAACATGACTTCTATGACAGGGAGTAAAAATTAAGGAATTATCGACAGCAAGATTTTTTACTTTTTCTAGCCCTATAAACTTAAGCTCCTCATATCTATTGTTCCAAAACCAGGATAAAGCAGCATCGTATAATGAACCTACCACCGTATAGGACACGTCTGAGCAAATCTCTTCTGCATATTTTATTGCTCTTCTGTTGAGAAGCATGGCTTTTCTCTTATTGCTTCCAGCCTCAGATTCAATGTATTTATTAATTTCTTTTGAATTCACTAAAGTTTTAATCCAATTTCTTCTGTGAGAAACATCCAAACCAAGAATAGCTTGTTTATTTTTTCTGAAACGACCTCGCAATAACCTTTCTGTCTTAAGAAGAATTTTTTCTGGAGATTCTCTATCTTCGAAGATATCTTCCATTTCCAATGCATTTAAAAATCTAACTTTTACTTGTCTACCGTTGATAAGTAACCGAAGGTATCTTTTAATAATTGATGTTCCTTCCCAAGATTCAGAAAATAATTTTTTCATAAGGTTATCTTGGCTTTCTGCACCTTTTCCCCAGTAAACATCTACCGGAATTATTTTTAATTTTTTAGAAATATCTGGATATCTACTTATTTCATATAGATCATCAGAGTGCTTTCTTTTTGATCTGGCCCATGGAAGAAGTTGTTTAGGTTCCCTCAATTGAAAATAGTTTCTTTTGATCGGAGAAATTGCTTTTCTATTACTGGGCCTTATAAAGCCCATTTTTTTGCAGATCTTATCTAATGCCGCAAGATTTGTAGAGGAGTCGTTAGATAGAGCAAAAATAAACTCACCCTTGAGTAATTCAGGGATATTGTCATTTTCGAATTCAGCTTCAGCGCGAATGAATGCCTTAAGAAATCCATTAAAGATGTTAATATTCGCCATTAGATAGAATCCGCTAAGTAAATTTCAGATTTCGATCGAATTTTACATGATTTGCCGGAGTGGCGGAATTGGTAGACGCGCTCGATTCAAAATCGAGTGCCCACAAGGCGTGAGAGTTCGAGTCTCTCCTCCGGCACCAAAAGTGAGGAATTATGAAAGAAGTAAAAATATTAACTGCCCAAACATCAGGTTTTTTTGGAACGCAACTCATAATGATTTTTGGGTTTATATTGTTGCTCTATTTTTTGCTCATCAGACCACAAAATAAAAGGCTTAAGGCTCATCAAGAGTTAGTAAATAACTTAGAAATTGGAGACGAAGTTATCACTTCCGGAGGCATAGTATGCACTCTAGTTAAACTTTCAGATGCATATGTGACTGCCAGAACTGGAAATAATCAAGAAATAGTTTTACAACGCCAGCAGATCAACAGCGTTCTTCCAAAAGGAACCGTAAAATCATTATTTGAATAAAATTGAATAATTTCTCTTTATGGAAATACATCCTTGTTTTGGGTGTGTTCTTATTTGGAATTATTTATGCTCTGCCAAATCTGAGCCCGCCAGATCCAGCTGTTCAAGTTTCCCTCCAAAGTGCTGGTGATTCTTTTGATAGTCGCCTAGTTCAGTCAGTTAAAAATAAAGCCAGAAATGAAGGCATCTTGGACGAAAATATCGAGGTAAATCAAAAATCAATTCTTATAAGAACAGATTCATACGAAGAACAAATCAAATTAAAGGATGAATTGCGACGTGAATTAGGACCAGATTATGTTGTTGCTCTGAATTTAGCTTACTCAACACCCGATTGGCTCCAAAATCTTAATGCTTCTCCCTTAAAACTTGGTTTAGATTTAAGAGGAGGAATCTACTTTTTATTAGAGGTAGATACTGACTCGCTTATCGAAACAAGGCTTGAGGCTAACGCAGAGGATTTTAAAAGAAGACTCAGAGAGGAATCTTTAAACTTCAGATCCATAGAAAGCGACAATGAATCAGTTACTTTTCTTTTCGCAACTAATGAAGATAAATCAGACTCTTTGTCATTTCTCAGAGGCTTTTTAACAGATTTTGAAATTATCGAAGAATCTGAATCATTTAAAATAAAATTTTCTAGAGAAGGCATTACATCAATACAAGATTATGCAGTTCAGCAAAATTTAACTACTCTCAGAAATAGAGTTAATGAGTTAGGCGTATCTGAACCTGTGGTTCAAAGGGAAGGGGCCAAAAGAATTTCTGTTCAATTACCTGGAATACAAGATACCGCTGAGGCTAAAAAAATAATTGGTAAAACTGCTAACTTAGAATTCAGACTCGAAGCAAATAATCGCACGCTGAGATCAAGAAAAGAACCTTTTGACTTCAGGGGAGTTAGTGTCGATCTTGAGAAAAATATTATCATTTCAGGAGACAAGGTAGCTGATGCAAATGTTGGATATGATGAAAGTGGATTTCCACAAGTGAACATAACTTTAGATGGAGAGGGTGGAGCCAAAATGCATAGGTCGACAAGAAATAATGTCGGCAGAAAAATGGCTGTTCTTTTCATAGAAAGAAAGTCAGCAGCTAAAGAAGTTGTTCTTCCTGATGGAACCTTAGATTTGATCATTGAACCAGTAATCACTAAGAAGGTTATAAGTCTGGCAACAATTCAATCTGCACTGCCTAATAGATTTAGGATCACTGGACTTGATTCACCTAATGAGGCATCCGAATTGGCATTATTGCTGCGTGCAGGTGCTTTAGCAGCTCCAATGGAGTTTGTTGAGGAAAGCACAGTAGGTCCAAGTCTTGGAGCTCAAAATATTCGATTGGGAGTTCAGTCTTTAATACTGGGGCTCTTTTTAGTTCTGATATTTATGGTCATTTACTACAAAATCTTTGGACTATTTGCCAACATAGCAGTGATTTTTAACCTAATTCTTATTACAGCAATCATGTCAATTTTATCTGCTACTCTAACTTTGCCCGGTATTGCAGGAATTGTTTTAACCGTTGGTATGGCAGTTGATGCCAACGTGTTAATTTTTTCAAGGATTCGAGAAGAGCTTAAAAATAACTCAAGAGCTACAGATGCAATTATTGCTGGCTACGACAGAGCTTTCGTTACCATTCTTGATGCAAATATCACTACTTTAATAGTTGCGGTTATTCTCTATGCTATTGGCACAGGTCCTATAAAAGGCTTTGCTATCACTTTAAGTATTGGAATAGTTACCTCGATGTTCACATCAATTTTAGGAACTAGAGCTATGGTTTCATTGATATATCGAAAAAATAACGTAAGGAGGCTTTGGATCTAATGAACTTTAATCTAGATTTTCTAAGATTCAGATTCATTGCACTGATTGCGTCGGTTGCTTTTATTTTAGTATCTCTTTCTACGATTTCTATTCAACAACTGCAACTAGGTTTAGATTTCACTGGAGGAACGCTAGTAGAGGTAGGATTCACTGAAACTGTTGATCCAGAGGAGATAAGAACTTATCTTGAAGGGAAACAAATAGATGCACTAGTTCAAGCTTTTGGTTCTGATAAAGACTTACTTATTAAAATCCCGAGTTCAGAAAATATCGAAAATGCGAATATTGTTATTGATTCTTTGCAGGAGCAATATTCATTTCAATTAAGAAGGTCAGGCTTTGTTGGTCCCCAAGTTGGTGGCGAATTAAGAGATCAGGGAGGCCTGGGTCTTTTAGCAGCCCTGTTAGTAATGATGATATACATCATGTTTAGGTTTCAATATAAATTTGCAATTGGAGCTGTAGTTGCACTTTTTCATGATGTGTTGATCGTTTTGGGTATATTCTCGATACTTAGATTGGAATTTGATCTTTCAGTCTTAGCAGCACTGATGGCGGTCATTGGATATTCTTTAAACGATACAATTGTCGTATCCGACAGGATCAGAGAAAATTTTAGAGCCAAGAGAAAGCTAAATAGCGAACAGGTCATTAACAGATCTCTCAACAATACCTTAGGCAGAACTTTAATCACCTCACTGACAACTTTATTAGTCCTTTTTTCACTATTATTTTTAGGCGGGGAAATTATTAGAAATTTTGCAATTGCCTTATCGATTGGAGTGGTTGTTGGAACTTATTCATCTATCTATGTTCTAACAAATGTTTTGATGTCGATGAATATTAGTGCTGAAGATCTTGCAGAAAGAACTAAAGACAGTTTTGATGATGGAATGCCTTAAGTGGTTGCGTCTCTGAAAGCCTTTATCATTTGAGGCATGCATTTAGGACTGCAGGCAATTAAATGATGGCTATCATGTGGGTCAGGATTTCCCAAGAGATCACTAACTAGTCCACCCGCTTCTTTGACTAGCAATATTCCAGCAGCAACATCCCACTGTTTCAAACCATAACCCCAAAAACCATCTAGATACCCAGCTGCTACGTAAGCAAGATCAAGAGCAGTAGATCCAGTTCTCCTGATAGTTAAACCGTTTGAGTATAAATTTCTCATTGCCATCAATTGATCCAATTTAGGTTCGTTATCTTCATCTAAGTGAGACGATGAGGCGAGAAGAGATCCCCTTAACCCTTTAATTTTACTTACTCTTATTCTGGTTTGATTGAGATAGGCTCCTTTACCTTTGCTAGCTGTGTACTCATCATTTCTAGAAACATCTACGATAATTGCATGTTCAGGTTTTCCATTAATATAACAAGCGATAGAAATAGAAAAATATGGAAATCCATGAATGAAGTTTGTGGTTCCATCAAGCGGATCAATTATCCATTTGCATTCAGCCTTTGGATCTCCAATAAAGCCCAGTTCCTCTCCCTGAAAGGAATGATCAGGAAATGACTCTCTTATAGTATCTACGAGTATTGTTTCAACTTTTTTATCAACTTGTGTTACAAAATCAACTGGAGCTTTCTCGGATATAGTCAGCTTCTCTCTTCTTTTATAAAAGTAGTGTATTTCCTTAGCAGCAAGACGGGCAGCTTTAATTGCGATGTTTACTTTTGGCTCCATAAGGGGTGCTAGTGTAACAGACGATGATCAATCATAATTAGATTGCTAGATTTATTATGAAAATATTTCAAAATTTAAACTTTGTTCTCGTAGATACTTCTCATCCTGGGAACATAGGGGCATGCGCTAGAGCAATGAACTCGATGGGAATCCTTAACTTATCGTTAGTGAATCCTAAGGAGTTTCCAAGTAAAGAATCTGATGCAAGAGCAAAATCAGGGAAGAAAGTTTTAGATAAAGCAAAGATTCATGAAAATTTAAATGAGGCAATAAATTCATCCAACTTAGTTATTGGAACAAGTGCAAGATCAAGATCCATGCCATGGCCAATGATGGATATTAATGACTTAGGAAAAGTCATTAATGAATCTTTGGCTAGAACAGAAAAAGTATCGATAGTTTTTGGCAACGAAGCTATTGGTTTAGACAATGAAGATCTTGGAAAATGTGATTTTCATCTTCAGATTCCTACCACGGAAGATAGCTCTTTAAACTTATCTCATGCAGTTCAAATAGTTGCTCATGAAATACACAAAGAATCTTTATTAGATCCTTCCATCCAAGCAAGAGAGGTTGAATTAGCTACAAGCATGCAAAAGGAAAAGCTGATGGAACATATTGAGTTAATTCTGGAGTTATTGGATTTTTATGATCACCAAAATCCAAAACAAGTTCCTGCACGATTAACTAGATTAATAAAGAGAATGCAATTAGACAAACTTGAAATAGGTATCCTTAGAGGAATTTTGTCTAAGCTTGAAGATCGGCTTAACAAATAACTAAAGCGTGTTAAAATCGCTCACCTGTTAAGTCCCCTTCGTCTAGTGGTTAGGACACCGGGTTTTCATCTCGGCAACAGGGGTTCGAATCCCCTAGGGGACGCCATAAAAAATATTGATCAATTATAAGGCAAAGCCTTAAATTCCATCTAATAAGCTTATTTACAAGGAATATTGATGCACTAATTTAGTTCAATTTACTTTTATTATTTCCTTAACATTACTATTGCTTAGTTGATGAGCTCTTATGAAGTTACTTACTTTGATTGTTAAACCATCAAAAACAGAATTAGTAAAGGAAGCTTTGCATTCTTCGGGTATAGGTGGTGCAACAATTATAGAAGCTTCAGGTTATGGGTCACAAAAAGGTCAGTCTGAAACTTACCGTGGAACTGAGTATCGAGCAGATACAAATCCTAAAGTAATGTTTCAAGTAGCTTGTGATGATGGAGACACTTCTTCAATCATTGAGGCTGTAAGAAATGCTGCAGGTACGGGCAAGATTGGCGATGGAAAAATTTTTATAACTGAACTCACTGATGTTGTAAGAATTAGAACTGGTGAAACAGGCTCAAAAGCTATTTAATTTTAGGAGATTTTAATGGATGAAATAAAATTTGCGGTAGATACCTTTTACGCAATTATGGCTGGTGCCCTAGTTATGTGGATGGCTGCTGGTTTCACAATGTTGGAAGCTGGATTGGTTCAAAAGAAAGACGTATCAGAAATCGTAACAAAAAATTTAGGTTTATATTCAATTGCTTGCATCATGTATCTAGCATGCGGATTTATTTTAATGTATCCCGGATCCTCATTAATTGATGGAATTATTCCAGGTATTGGATCTTCATGGGGTCTATCAACAGCTCTTCCAATAGAAGAAATCGGAATGGAATACGGAATGGACTATTCTCAACAAGCTGACTTCTTTTTCCAAGTAGTCTTTGTTGCGACAGCAATGTCAATTGTTTCAGGAGCCGTAGCTGGAAGAATGAAACTTATACCATTCTTCTTATTCGCAGTAATCCTCACTGGTTTCATTTATCCCATTCAAGGTTACTGGAATTGGGGTGGTGGCTTCTTGAGCTCAGGCGGTTATTCAGACTATGCTGGTTCAGGAACTGTCCACTTATGCGGAGCAGCAGCAGCTTTAGCTTTAGTCACAGTCCTCGGTCCTCGAAACGGAAAGTACGGTATGGATGGTTCTGTAAATGCTATGCCTGGCTCAAATATTCCCATCGCTGCATTAGGAGCATGGATACTTTGGTTGGGTTGGTTTGGATTCAACGGTGGATCTGAATTAATAATTAGTGACGAAGCAAGCGCTATAGCAGTGAGTCAAGTATTCATGAACACAAATATGGCCGCAGCAGGTGGTGTAGTTGCTGCATTACTCACAAGTTTTTTTGCAACTGGCAAAATGGATGTCACCATGGCCATCAACGGAGCCATTGCTGGTTTGGTAGCCATCACTGCAGGTCCAAGTGCACCTACTGGTGGTGAAGCAGTAATCATTGGTGCTATCGGTGGTGTATTAGTCTATTTCTCAATTCTATTCTTTGAGAAACGCTTAAAAATAGACGATCCAGTTGGTGCTATTTCTGCTCACGGAATCGTAGGTATTTATGGAGTAATGGTTGTACCATTTACTTCAGACGCTTCATTCTTATGGCAGTTCTACGGTGTAGTTGCGATCGCAGGATTCACTTACATAGCCAGTTTAATAGCTATCTACGTCATCAATATGTTCTTATCAATAAGAGCTACTGATGAAGAACAAGCGGCAGGTCTTGATTCTACTGAAATTGGAGTAGAGGCTTACCCAGAGTTCGACTAAGTTTATTTTCCTCCCGCAAACAGGCGAGATTTTATCTCGCCTGTTTTTATTTGTTTTTTAAAAAAAATGGTATAATTAAACTACGTTCATTTAGTATTTTTCATAAAATTTACTAAACGGAAGTAGGGAGATAGGAAAACCTCTTTCTTTGATCTAAAAGAAAGGTAAGCAAGTACCAAGAAATTGGGAACGAGACCGAATATCTACCGAAGGAACGCGTTGATAAGGGTGTATACCGATTGGTATATGTACGTTTGAAACGAAAACTGGAGGAACGATATGACTACTTACTATAGAGGCGTTGAAGTTTCTGGTGAAGTTAAGTCTAAGTCTAACAAGGCTTCTGATTTAAACTACAGAGGAACTAAGCACGACGCAAACGTTGTCAAAAAGTCGTCTAAAACACCTGGTATTTACCGTGGTGTTGAGACTGCTGCATAACATAAGGTTATGAATTAAAGGGAGGTTTTTTGACCTCCCTTTTTTTATTTAAACATTATCAGGTAGAATCTTTTGGATGGCAGACTTAAAGCACTTATCATCGAATACGTCAGCGGATAACATAATTGAGGTTTTGCATGACGATGCAGGTGTTATTATCGACAACGTTCTTGATTCAGAGTTTTTGGAAGCTTTAAATAACGAGTTGGACCCTTTTTTGTCACATGATAACTTTGGCCGAGATGAATTTACGGGATTTAAGACAAAAAGAATCGGTGCATTGATTGCTAGATCTGAAAAATGCAGAGAATTAGCTTTAGACCCTCTCATCAATGAATCAGCAAAGAATTTTCTTGAGCCTTATTGTGACGGATTGCAATTGCATTTTACTTCGGCTGTAAGTATCGGTCCTGGTGAGTCTCCTCAAATTCTCCATAGAGATAGAGGCATTTGGGGCGGGTATCTTCCAAGAAAAGTTGAACCCTTATACAGCACTATTTGGGCTGCATCTAAATTTACCAAGGAAAATGGCGCCACTCAGATTGTGCCTGGTTCTCATAAGTGGGATAAAGATAGACTGCCTAAACAGGACGAAATAGCTTACGCAGAAATGGAAGCTGGTTCGGTTCTCATATATACAGGTACAGTTTTGCATGGTGGAGGAGAGAATATTACTCAAGATGAAATTAGAACTGGAGTTTTTCTGCATTACGCTGTGAACTGGATAAGACAAGAAGAAAATCAATACTTGTCCTGTCCGCCAGAAATCGCTAAAAGTTTAAGTCCTGAACTTAGGTCTCTCATAGGTTACTCAAAAGGTGGATACATTCTTGGTTTTTACTCAGATCCTTATGATGATAGTGCAAAACATGAATCAGTGTCACCAGAAAATATGTTTGGTGATTCATTCGACAAATTTTCTAATTTACCTGACCCTAAAGATTTAGTTAGTAAATCTATAAAATCAAACCAATAATTTTAATTTAACTATACAAGTGAAATTCTTATTTTACTCTTTGATATTTTTTTCAGCCTTTTTGTCTGCTGAAGAGGAAATAGTTGTGACTGGTTCATACATAAAAAATACCGATAATGAATTAAGTCCAATAGAAACCTTCTCCAAAGACGATTATCTCAAATTTAACACGATGTCTTTGTCTGAAATTTCTAGATATATTCCATCTATTTCTGGATCGCATTTTCAAACTAATTCAATGGATGGAGAAGATCAAGGAATGTCAGCAATCACATTAAGAGGCCTTGATCATGCTTCAACTCTGTTAATGATCAATACAAAAAGACAAACTTTCGCAGGAACACCATCTCATGAGGGAGAGGGATATATTGATGCAAATGTCATTCCTGAGATTGCAATAAAATCCATTGAAATCCTCAAAGAAGGAGCTACATCTATTTATGGATCAGATGCTGTTGCTGGAGTGGTAAATGTTTTAACTCAAAAAGATTTTGAGGGATTCTTGCTCAGATCGGATCATCAGATCACTGAGTCTCATAAACAAAACGATAATAAAGTAGGTTTTTTGTATGGGTTCAAAAACGATAAAAACAAACTTGTCTTTGGATTAGAAAGTTTTTATAAATCTCCGTTATCTGCGAGACAAATTAATGGAATCGCCGATTTATCAATCAGTACATTTGGAAAGACTTTCATTACCACAGAAAAGGAAGAGATTTCATCCGGACCTTATCAAGGTATCTACGAAAAAGGAGAAAAAATCCCTGATCCTAATTGCGAGAATAACGGCGGAATCTTGCTTGGTGGATTTTGTAAATTTGCATATGGAGAAAGATTTAACATCATAAATAAAGAAAGACATCATAAAGCTTATTTCAACTTAAATACTTCTATTGAAGATTCTTATCTCATTTCTAACGACTTCAATATTATCTATGCAAAAGTTAATGTTCTAGATAATCCCCAGTCTCCTTCATATCCAGCACTTCCTTTTCTAACCAGGAATATTTTTCCTGGCGAAGGAGGCAGTCCTTTTAAAAATGAAATTAAATGGCGAGGAAGACCTCTTGGTTCAAACTATCCTTCACCTTTTTCAACAAAAGATATTCATCAGTACCATATGACTGATTCTATGAAATTTTCTTTTTCTGATAATGATTTCTTGGATATATCAATTACTCATAGCGCTCATAGTAATCTTGCTATAAGACCAGACATAATTAATTCAAGATTTCTTGAAGCTCTTGCTGGCAGAGGCGGAGAGAAGAAAAATCTGTCTTGGAATTTGTTCAGCGATACTAACGAGGATGAGTTAGTTCAATACGTCAGTGGGAATCTTGTAGCAAAAAAGAAAGGATCTTTGAGTTCAATTGATGGAATATATTTAACAAATTTTAATGATTTTGATTTTTCTGCTGGATTCCAGATAGCAAGAGATACTTTAGATATTAAATACAATGATTTAGGAAGAATAGAAGTTGATAAAGAAGGGCAAATTACTAAACAAGCAGACCTTTTTTTTCTTGGGGGTGGAACAGATGTTAATAAATCAAGATCAAAGGCTGCTTTATTTGGGGAACTTAATAAGTCTATCTCGCAATCTTTAGATATAAGAGCAGCCTTGAGATATGAGGATTTTAAGAATGAAAATTCATTGGACCCAAAAATATCATTGAGGTTTCAACCTAATGATATTTTTTCTTTAAGGTTCTCTACAGGCACTTCTTTCACTATGCCTTCGATGTCCCAGATGTATGGTTCAGATATAGTCCTGGGTAGTGTAAGAGACGTTAATGGCAGTGTTTTTGTTAGACAGGGTCAGACAGGAAATCCTGCATTAAAACCTGCTAAATCTATTAATTCCAACCTTGGTTTTATTTTTTATCCCAGGGAAGAGTATTCTTTAAGCTTTGATTTTTTTGAAATTAACTATAAAGATCGAATTGAAGCTGAAAGTGCTCAAGCTATAGTTTTAAATAATCCAAATAGTTCGAAAATCACTAGGAATGCTTCAGGAGAAATTATCGGCGTCATTGCTTCTTATGTGAACGAAGAAAAATCAATTATCACTGGAATGGACTTTGAATTTAACTCTTTATTTGACTTGTATGATTTTGGTTCTTTAAATTTTAAAATAACATCAACAACGCTTTTTTCTTTTTTAACTCCTGAGCATCATGAACATAATGATGATGCAGAAGATAACGATCATCATAGAGATGACGAAAAATTAATTAATAGAGTAGGTAAATTTAATTACGATGCCCACATACACTCGCTTCCTAAAAATAAAATTAATCTCTTCCTTGATTGGGAATATAGCGAATTTTTACTTAATTGGACCTCGAGATATATTTCTGGATATACGAATGAAAGGCAGATAAGTGATTACGCGATATCCTTGGGTTATACAAATAAAGTAAGTTCTTTTCTAATTCATGACTTATCAATTACGAGACCGATAAACCTAAAGGATGGAACTATAGACTTAAAGTTTGGAATTATAAATTTGACAAACGAGCCTGCACCAAAATTATTTGATGCTCCTGATTTTAGTTTTGATACCAGGCTTCATGATCCTACTGGAAGAACTTTTACTTTTTCTATTCAGTATCAGCTGTAGCTTCTTTAACAACTGGCTTACTGTTTGCTGCACTTCTCATCAGTAGGGCGGTACCTAAAATCCAAACGGATAAAACAACCTCTACAAATAATTGAGTTTGCACTTCGCCTCCTAAGTACATTACGTGATAAACATTAAAACCTAAGGCAAACAGGTAAATTAATCCAGCAGCTAAGAGCCAAGATGATCTAAAAGTAAAAAATGCAAAAAGACAAAACAGAGAGGACGCAGCAAAAAAAGCTGTAAAGTCTCTAAAAAGTGAATTTTGTCCATGATTCGACATGGCTTCATAATCAATTCCAAATCCTAATGCAGTGGTTACCGGATCTGTAAACCATTGGTAGCTAACTAAGCCAAGTAAAATACAAGGGATAAGAGACATCAGGCGAATAACAAATTTATTTCTCATGCAAACATTTTATATCTTAATTTATAGAAAATTCCACCAGATAGCCCCCCAGCCATAACATGGAGAAACGTACCGATGCTAGTTCTATTTCCAGCAATTACCTCCGTCTGATAGAGCAGCTCAACAGTTCCGATCAAGACAAGCCACATAGTCAGAGCTGAAATAATAAAGTATCGAGCAAAATCAGATATTGCATGTAATCTTGAAGTATATCTAGAGATGATCAGGCTCAGACCTACTGGAATCAAAAGAATTAAAAATAAAATTGCTCCCAAGTTAATGAAATCTGAAAGCAAGACCTCAAAAACTATTTTTATCCCTACGGGCATATTCATGGAATTTAACCATATAAGATTTGAGAAGGAAGTAATCGGAACAATAAGCAAAGTAAGTATTAACGTTGCCAACAGATATAAGGAAAAATTTTTAAATAAGATTTTCACTGCTCAGAACTTTTCTGTGAGAAAATCGCATTCTATTATCAATCCGCAATATGCTCAAAAACTTTATTTTTTTAATTTTTCTTTCATCTAGTTTTGGAGTTTATTCTCAGCAATTAGATTACTCCTCAAATACATTATTGGATGGGTTAAATCAGCCATGGGGTATGGACTTGATTTCTGAGGATGAGATATTAATTACAGAGAAAGTTGGAAACCTTAAACTTTTAAACTTATCTTCCGGAGAGGTGCAGGATATTAAAGGCCTTCCAAAGATTTATTTTAGAAATCAAGGAGGATTGTCTGAAATTAAAGTCAGTCCAAATTTCAAAGAAGATAAAACAATCTTTTTCTCGTATACAACTTTGAACCCTAGTGATGGGACCAATACCTTGGCTGTATCTTCAGCTTCTTTAAATGGAGAAAATCTAGAAAACGTTAAAGAAATTTTTAGAGCAAAGGCAAATAGAAGAACTGGCGCTCATTATGGAGCAAAAATACTTTTTCTTAGAGACGGCACTTTACTTATTTCAAGCGGAGATGGTTTTGATCAGAGAGAGAAAGCTCAATTTCTTGATAACCACTTTGGAAAATTAATTAGAATCAATAAAGATGGGTCTGTGCCAGATGATAATCCTTTCGTTAATGTTGACGGATCCCTCGAAGATATCTTTTCTTACGGTCATAGAAATCCTCAAGGATTAATCCAACTTAACGATGGAACAATCATTGAGCATGAGCACGGGCCTTTTGGCGGTGATGAGATAAATATTATTCAATCAGGTAAAAATTACGGTTGGCCAGCTATTACTTATGGTCGTGACTATTCTGGGGCAATCATATCTCCTTTTACAGAAATGGATGGCATGGAGCAGCCAGTCAAATATTGGGTACCGTCGATTGCACCCTCTGGAATGATTCATTACACAGGCGATGCTTTTCCTGAATGGAAAAATTCTTTAATGATTTCATCTTTAAAAGCTAAGAAAGTTTCCAAAATTTCGTTCAATAATAGATTAAGCTCATCTGAAGATAATTTATTTCAAGAGTTAAACCATAGGTTTAGAAATATTCTTCAGCATCCTAATGGAAATATATTTCTATTGACTGATGGACCAAGAGGCAAGTTAATTGAAATCAGCCCATTAAAGAACCTAGAAATTGTTACACCTGATGGAATAACTGCCTTCTATTTAAGAAATCCTGAATCCCTTCAAGTTCCTGCAAAACCTTATGATATTTCTGCAGATGCGGACGTTTTATTAGAGAATGCATTAGATTCTTTAGATCAAAATAAAAAATTATTGTTAATTCTTGGAGGTAATTGGTGCCCGGATTGCAGAGTTCTTGCCGGCATGCTGAAAAGTCAAAATGTAAAGGAAGTAATTGAAAAAAACTACGTCGTTCAACACATTGATGTAGGAAGGTTTGATAAAAACCTGCACATACCAAAAAAATTTGGAATTAAAAAATTATATGGAGTTCCAACTGTTTTAGTTATTGATCAAGATGAGGATGTTCTTAATTCACCTTTTATTGAGGATTGGACAACTGCTAGAACAAAAAAACCGGAAGATTTAACTGATTATCTTTCTAGATGGATAGAAGGATAAAATTTGAATTCTTTAGATAAAAGCGAAAATGATGAACTGGTAGATTCTCCATCCAGTCCAGAAACTTTATCTGTTTGGGGCCTTGCTTGGCCTTCAATTCTAAATAACATCCTATTTGCTTTCGTCAGTATTGTTGCTCTAAAAGCTGTTGGTTCTTTAGGAACAGAAGCTATGGCTGCTGTAGGTACAGGCCAAAGGATATTCTTTTTTTTACAGGCAGTTCTCATGGCAACAGCTACAGGCACGCATGCTTTAGTAGCCAGAGCAATTGGAGGAAACAAACCAATCGAGGCAGCCGAAGTAACTTTGTTATCGACCATAGTTGCCATAATCTTTGGAGTTACTTCTACTTTAATATTTTTTATTGCTGGAGATCAAATCATTGGAGCCTTTGGACTTGACGAGCTTAGTCAGAAATTGGCAGTAGAATATTTACAAATATCACTGTCTTTTGTTCCTGGCTTGGCAATCTTATTTATTGTTGGTGCTGCATTAAGAGCAGCTGGAGATGTAATCACTCCATTGATAATAAATCTTATCGTTAACGTTATTAATGTTTTTTTGCTAATTGCTCTAGTGAACGGTCAGTTTGGGTTTGAGGCCATGGGTGTAGTTGGGGCAGCATATGCTTGGGGTATTTCATTTTCTATTGGGGCAGTTTTAGCTTTATGCATATGGTTTAGTAATCGATTTATCATTCCAATGCCAACACTCAAATTTTATACATTCTCAAGGTTAAAAAATCTCATAGAAATTTCTGTACCTGCAGGAATAGAATCGGTTGTCTTCAATTTTGGTCTCTTGGCCTACTTTTGGATTATTTCGGTCTACGGAAACGAGCCCATTGCAGCATATAACGTTGCTATCAATATACTCATGATTAGTTTTATGATTGGTCATGGTTTCTCGATTGCAGGCGCTACATTAACTGGACAATATTTAGGGGCTGAAAATCCCAAGGAAGCTAGAAGAAGCGGCTGGAAATCAGCTAGATTGACCGTATTCTCCATGACTATTGTTGGATTAGTGATAGCAATATTTTCCAGGCCCGTTTCAGGATTTTTTATAGATGATTCTGAAGTAATAAGGTTAACAGTGGTATTTTTATGGATTTTTGCTCTATTACAGCCGCTCATGGGTATAGAGTTTTCTCTTGGTGGAGCTCTCAGAGGGGCAGGAGACACGAAATCACCTTTAATAATAACCATGATAGGTTTGATTTTCTTCAGATTGGTGCTTGCATCAATATTTCTTTTGTTAAAAATGCCTGTTGAGATAGTTTTTTCAGCTTTAATCGCTGATTATTTGGCAAAAGGTATCTTATTTACAATGCGTTTCAAATCTGGCAGGTGGGTAAAAGCATTAAACTAGCTTTTTAAGCATTATTTTGGCAGAATGCAAACTGTTATATTTTGTATTTAAAATTTTTAACTTATTTAAATAGGTGAATTATGGGAGAAATATTAGCTGTTGACGATTACGTTGGTATATCGTTTTGGTTAGCTACCGCTATCATGTTAGCTGCAACTGTTTTCTTTTTTGTTGAAAGATCAGATGTTCCAGCTAAATGGAAGACATCTCTTACTGTTGCTGGTTTAGTGACTGGTATTGCCTTCTGGCACTACTTATATATGAGAGGTGTTTGGATTTACGCAGGTGAAACTCCGACTGTATTCAGATACATCGATTGGTTGATTACTGTTCCGCTTCAAATTATTGAGTTTTATTTAATAATTGCGGCTGTTACAGCAATTAGTTCAGCAGTTTTCTGGAAACTTCTGATTGCATCATTAGTGATGTTAATTGGTGGTTTTATTGGTGAAGCTGGTTTAGGAGATGTTGTTGTATGGTGGATCGTTGGAATGATCGCTTGGCTTTACATCATTTATGAAATCTTTATGGGTGAAACTGCAAAAGCAAACGCTGGCAGTGGAAACGCAGCAAGTCAACAAGCATTTAATACAATCAAATGGATTGTTACAGTAGGTTGGGCAATTTACCCAATCGGTTATGCTTGGGGTTACTTCGGAGATGGCTTAAATGAAGATGCTCTTAACATTGTTTATAACCTAGCAGATTTGATTAACAAAGCTGCATTCGGTTTAGCAATTTGGGCTGCTGCTAAAAAAGCGTCTGGTCACATAACGTAACCAACTGTTCATAAAAAAACCCCAGTATTTACTGGGGTTTTTTTTATATGATGACTTCGGATCCAGGATCTTTGTAAATATTTATATTGTTACTTTTAAAAATTCCCAAGTTTTCTTTACCAATTTTTAGAAAATAGCTTATCAAGCCTTTTGTTTCTGCTGGATCGGATCCTTGAATCATGATGTTTTTACATTCAAGTTCTTTTAATATTTCTAGAGTAGTTTCAGAGGAGTTTGAAAGAGGCAGTAAGCCAAGAATTTTAACCTCTTCGGTAGTGAGAATAGCGCAATCAGCCTTTAAATTATTTTGTTTGATACGAGAAGGCTTATCAACATGACTTTCAAAATATAAAACCTTATCTCCTTGAATTATCTCAAAACTAAACGTCCAAAGATAATTATAAGGAAAGCCAGCATCATGAGCTTTGATTATAAGATCACCGATATTTTTTTGAATTCCAGCTTTCAACACTTCAATATTATTAAAACCCAGTTTCCTTAATTTTTTTTCTGAAGGTTTGCTGGTTAAGATAAACGTACTAGGATCAAATCTCTTCAAACTTTTTTCATGAAAATGATCTTCAAAAGGGGCACTTATTAAGATACACGATACCTTGTTTATCATGTCTTCAGTGATAAGAGCATTTTCATTTCTGGCTCTATTGATAAAGAGATTTGATTTAGGTTGCATTACCTTATCTAGCCAAGGGTCAATAATTATTGCTTCGTCATCAGACTCTACGTACCAAGACTGGTAATCATCAATTTTTATAATTTTCATGAATCAAAATACTTTATGTTAGCTATTAAGTTAAGCATGGAAAGTATATTAGATAATATATTGGTTTTTGAAGATTTATCACTCAGAGGATTTGTCTTTGGCTTTGTCCATGTTGCATTGATTCTTATTGGATATTACACAGGATGGAGTATCAATAGATTTTTAAAGATTCTTTCTAAAGGATACATTGCAGGCATTATTGGAGCTGCCAGCGCTCATGTTCTTGCTGATTTAGTAGCATCCCTAATTGATCCATCAATCAGACCTATGACTGTAGGCATTGTCGTAGGAGGAATTATTCCCTTATTATTTATACCAATATTAGAAAAGTATGTGATCAAAAGTGATGATCATATAATGGTGGGAGACCATGAAGATATAAAAAGGGATTTAGAACAAGAACATTCTTGAAAGAAAAGCTAACTAAATCTACCTGAGACCATTTCTAAAAAAATCTTTGCTATTTGAGGTTTAACCCACTTTTTATTAATAGCGATCATTGCGTTAAGTTTTTCCGGATAATTTCTAATGGGAATAGTCTTAAGTTGTTCCTTAGAGTTAAGTAAATCAAATTCATAAAAAATCCCTATGCCATTTCCCTTTTCAACCATTCTCAAGTGTAGATTTTGATCAGCTGAAACCAAAGAGACTTTATCAACAATGTGAGCATAGGGTACGTCTTTTCCTACTTCCTTCTCATAAAAATTGTGAAACCAGGCAGGTGGAAGAGTTGTATAAACGCTATGATCAAAAATATTTTCAATAGAAATTTCATTTTGATTAAAAATTTCATAATCCTCTCTAGCATAAAATTTTGGAGGATTAATTTTTATAGGTATTATTTCTAAAGTATCTAAATTTTTATTTGAATTAGGACGATATTCACGTTCGTCAAAACTAATTAATATATCGAATTTATTTGCTTTCAACTGGGCAACACCGGAATAGGTTGAAAGGTAAAAAAATCTATATTTAATATCAGGGTATATTCCCATCATTTCAGAAATTATAGGTTCAAGAATAGTTCCAGATAGGAAAGGGTCTAAACCAACCTTTAATAGGCCTGAATCTGAATTATTTATGAGACTTATTTGATTGACGATTTTTTCTTCTATATCAACTAATTCGTCTGTAAGAGAAAGTAGCATCTCTCCATACACAGTCGGCTTAGTTTTGCCATTTTCTCTCTGAAAAAACTTTACTCCATAATGATTTTCTAATTTTTTTATGTTTTGGCTAAGAGCAGATTGGGTTAGGCCAATACTTTTAGATGCCTTCCCAAAGGATTCATGTTTAATTAAAGCTTGCGCTGATTTGAATAATTTAATGCTGCTCATCTGTTTATAAGTAAGATTAATAATGAAAATAAGGAAATTTAATTATAAGTAAAACTACTATAGTTTCAATTTAAATAACTGAAATTAATTAGCTAATGATATAACTTGAAAAGGTAATATTTAATAGGTAAATTGATTTATCTTTCGCGAGTATAGCTCAGCTGGTAGAGCGCGACCTTGCCAAGGTCGAGGCCACGGGTTCGAACCCCGTTACTCGCTCCATTACAATAAATTATCAGCTATTTCGTGGTTTTTATCACGATGACCAGCTTCATCGTTTCTTACGGCCACGACAACATCTCTTAAGGTGGCTTTATTTCCAAGATTCCAGTAATCAACCGCAATCTTAGGAGCCGCTACGTTTTCGATAGTTCCTTTATCTATTTCATCAAGAAATTCTGTATATGAAGTTACTGCTTCTTCTTCAAAGTATCCTATCATTCGATGAGCTGTTCCTCTGAAAAATACATATAAGAAAAAATAAAAGGTTCCGAAAACAATCTGAGCACCTAAAACAAGAAGTCTTTCAAATAATGTAGGTTTGGAAATTTCTATGAAAGTCATAAGATGCATTCTCTCGTTTTCAGCTTCATCTAAGAGTTCTTTAATAATACCGTCATCATCAGTCATGTTACGTAAGCTCTTGAAGTGATGAAGCATTCCAGCGACCATTCCTGGCACAGCAGCTACAGTCTCTAAAACAACGGCCCTGTGTCCGTATCTTTTTCTAAAGAAAAGGTCTGCAGCAATTCTTAAACCTCTTGTAATCAAATAAGCTGATCTGTCACTTAATCCATGGGGATATTTGTGCGTACTGTCCTGATCAGTAAATCCAATAGTTTTTTCGAATGGTGCATTTTTCATGCGCACATGATATATATCTTTGAGTTATAGATAAAATATTTAATCTATAAATTAGATATATATACTTTAAGAGAATAAGGAAAAATTAACTCTCTATGTAGCTAATTAAAATATCTCGGTATATGTCCTTGAGAACTTCAAGATGATCAATTTTTATGTGCTCATCAATTTTGTGTATCGAGGCATTGATAGGTCCTAACTCAACTACTTCAGCTCCATGAGGGTGCATGAATCTTCCATCGGATGTGCCTCCACCGGTGTCTTCAATAGTTTTAATACCTGTAATCTTTTTAATAGATTTTGTAACAATATTTCTTAAAAAAGGTTTATCTGTGTAAAAAGGTTTTGCATTAAGCTCCCAAACTAACTCGTAGTTTTTGATATTTTCTTCTATAACTTTAACTACTTCTGCTTTGATTTCATCTTCTGTTATTTCTGGAGAAAATCTAAAATTGAATTCAATCTTCAAATCTCCCGGAACAACATTTTTTGCTCCAGTTCCTGCATTTAGATTCGATATCTGAAAGGATGTTGGAGGGAAATTTTCATTTCCGTGATCCCACTGTTTTTCTGAAAGCTCTTTTATTAACCCACCTGAGAGCATAATAGGGTTTACAACATCGCTAGGGTAGGCCACGTGACCTTGTTTACCAATTATTGTTAATGATCCAGATAAAGATCCTCTTCTGCCAATTCTCACCGTATCTCCAAGTTCATTCTTTGAAGAAGGCTCCCCAGCTAAACAGTAATTGATTGGGTTATTATTCTGTTTTAACTCATCTAAGACTTTTTCAATGGTTCCATCTTTAGCATCTCCTTCTTCATTGGAGGTGAGCAATATGGATATTTTTTTTCTATTTTTACTAAGATCAATGTCTTTCAGCGCAAATAAAAAAGCAGAGATACTGCTTTTCATATCCGCTGCACCTCTTGCAGTAATAACATTTTCCTTAATTTCTGCCGCAAACGGATCGCAAGACCATGATTCAACCGGCCCAGTAGGCACAACATCGGTATGACCAAGAAAACAAAAATTCTCTCCAGAACCAATTTCTGCATAGAGGTTTTCAACGTTTAAGTAATTAATTCTTTTAGTTGAGAATCCTAACTCTTTTAGCTCTGGTTCGATTAAATCAAAACATCCCATATCTCTGGGAGTTATAGATTGTATTCGTAATAGTTTTTGTGTAAATTCAATCAAGTTCATACAAGCACATTTTATTGTAAAAAAATACAATCTGAAATTTTTCTATTTAAAAAAGAGGAGCATATGACTGAAAGAGTTAACGAAGGAAAATTAAGTATCAGCACATCATTGCATGCTTTATTAGAGCAAGAAATTGCTCCCGATCTCAACCTTGATACTGCAAAATTCTGGCAAGATTTTCAAAAAATTGCAGAAAAATATATACCTATCAATGAAGATCTATTAAAGAAAAGGGAAGAGTTGCAAACAAAAATAGATGAATGGCATTTATCTAATAAGGACTTTGATTTCGATTCATATAAATCTTTTTTAAAAGATATAGGATATTTAGTTGAAGAAGGCGCTGACTTTGAAATTTCCACTGCAAATGTAGATGCAGAAATAGCTCAAATCGCCGGTCCTCAATTAGTAGTCCCTGTCATGAACGCTCGATTTTCTTTAAATGCTGCTAATGCCAGGTGGGGTAGCTTATATGATGCTCTTTATGGAACGGACATGATATCTGAAGATGATGGGGCTGATAGAGGAGGTGCTTACAATCCCGTAAGAGGTGACAAAGTTATCGATTTTTCAAAAAACTTTTTAAACGATTACCTTCCTTTGGCTGAAGGAAAATATCAAGACGTTGTTTCGTTCCAAATATCCAATGGAGAATTAGAAATTTCTTTATCAGATCAATCAAAAACCTCATTAAAAAATGTTTCTGCATTTGTTGGTTTTAAAGGCGATGAATCAAATCCCGAAAGCATTTTATTGAAAAATAATGATTTACATGTAGAAATCAAAATTGATAGAAATGATTCAGTTGGTTCCACAGATCCTGCAGGGATTAAAGACGTTTTTTTAGAATCTGCCGTAACCACTATTCAGGATCTAGAAGATTCTGTTGCTGCTGTGAATGGAGAAGATAAAACTGATGTTTATAAAAATTGGCTTGGTCTAATGAAAGGAACCCTTGCAGAAACTTTCGAAAAGGGCGGGTCAACTCTTACAAGAAGTCTAAATGAAGATTTATCTTTCTTATCTCCAGATGGAAAACCGATTACGATTGCAGCTAGAAGTCTAATGCTCGTTAGAAATGTTGGCCACTTGATGACTAATCCTGCGGTTTTACTAGACGGTAAAGAAATACCCGAAGGAATTATCGATGCAATGTTCACAATCGTGATTGGTAAGCATGATTTAGATCAAACTGGATCTGTCCAGAATTCTAAGACAGGCAGTATATATATCGTAAAACCTAAGATGCATGGCCCTGAAGAGGTTCAGTTTACTTGCGATTTATTTTCCGATGTTGAAAGCGCTCTTGGGTTGGAAAAAAATACCGTGAAGATAGGGATAATGGATGAAGAGAGAAGGACAACGGTAAATTTAAAAGAATGCATCAGAGTTGCAAAAGAAAGAGTTATTTTTATCAATACTGGATTTTTAGATAGAACAGGTGACGAGATTCACACAAGTATGGAAGCTGGGCCAATGATAAGAAAGGCAGAAATGAAACAGCAACCTTGGATCTTATCTTACGAGGATTGGAACGTAGACAATGGTTTATCTTCAGGCTTTAAGGGAAAAGCTCAAATTGGTAAAGGTATGTGGCCCATGCCCGATATGATGTTAGATATGTTTAACACCAAAACCATGCATCCTAAAGCAGGAGCAAATTGTGCTTGGGTGCCTTCACCTACTGCAGCTACTTTGCACGCAATGCACTATCATCAAATAAGTGTCTCCTCAGAACAATCAGATTTATTAAAAAGAGAGAGGGCAAGTCTTGACGATATTTTAACAATTCCTTTATTGAAGGATGCATCGTCGCTTTCAGCTGATGATATACAGGCAGAATTAGACAATAATGCTCAAGGGATATTAGGCTACGTTGTCAGATGGATTGATCAAGGAATTGGATGCTCTAAAGTTCCTGATATCAACAACATAGGTTTAATGGAGGATAGGGCAACTTGTAGAATATCCAGTCAACACATGGCAAATTGGCTTCATCACGGACTTTGTTCTGAAGAACAAGTTATAGAGACTATGAAAAAAATGGCCTTGGTAGTCGATGAGCAGAATGCTGGTGATCCAGAATATGTAAATATGGCGCCTAGTTTCGATGGCGTAGCATTTAAAGCTGCATGCGACCTAGTTATTAAAGGAAGAGTTCAGCCTAGCGGTTACACAGAACCTATTCTCCATGAAAAAAGACAAGAGTTTTTAAGCGGCTAATGAGTAATCTGCTTGATCGTCATTCAGAATGGCTGAATCAACATACGGAAGAGATCATTGATGCTGAAAGGCCAATAATAGATCCTCATCATCATTTATGGCCTGGAGAATCTCAATATTTATTAGAAGATCTTTGGGACGATACTTCATCGGGACATAATATAAAGCACACGGTATTCATAGAGTGCACTCAAGAATTTCTTACCACCGGTCCCGAGCATTTAAAACCCATTGGGGAAACAATTTTTGTTAAAAAAATTGCTGATGAGGCAAAAAAAGAACCATCCAAATCACAAATATCAGGAATAGTTTCTCACGCTGATATGACTTTGGGAGAGGGTATTAATGAAGTTTTAGATTTACATTTTCAATATGGAGAATCTTTATTCAAAGGTATTCGTCATGCTGGAGGCTGGGATCCGCATGAAAACATGAGAAATTCTCATCATAGCCCATCAAAAGACATGTATTTAAGCGATGTTTTTAATCAATCTCTTAAGATTCTTGGAGAGAAAGATCTAGTTTTTGAGGCGTGGCAATATCATCATCAGATTAATCAGGTTGCAGAAATTGCTGATAGAAATGAGAACCTCACAATCATTCTCAATCATTTTAGCGGGCCGATAGGAATAGGACCTTACGAGGGCAAGGAAGATGATATTTTTAAAGTTTGGCAGAAAGATATAAAAGGGCTTTCTAAAAGGCCAAATGTTCTAGCTAAGCTAGGTGGGCTTGCCATGCCGGTAAATGGCTTCAAATTTCATGAGCAAGAAATGCCGGCAACTTCAGACCAAATGGTAGAACGACAAAAACGCTATTATCTTGAATGTATAGAATCTTTTGAGCCATCAAGATGTATGTTTGAGAGTAATTTTCCAGTTGATAAGCAATCTGTTTCCTACCATGTCTTATGGAATTTTTTTAAAAAAATCTCAGAAAATTTTAGCGAAGATGAAAAAAACAGTATGTTTTACGGTTGCGCTAAAAAGGCTTATTCAATCTGATGTTTACTGATTAAAACCTTGTAATTCAGCAGCTTCCTCTCTAACAAGCTCTGGACCACCAAGAATTTGTCTGTTTAATCCAATTCTCTTAAACCAATAATGCAATCCCAAGAGATCAGTAAATCCCATACCCCCATGGACTTCTGTTGCTTTTTTAGAAACCATTTTTGCTACCTCAGCAATATGTGATTTAGCCTGACAAGCCTGCAAGCGAGCCTCATCAGGATCATGATCAAAAGAATGTGCTGCTTGCCATAGCATTGCGTAACAGGGCTCTAAATCAGCAGCCATCTCTGCACACATATGCTTTACGGCTTGAAATGATCCTATTACACGATTGAACTGCTTTCTTTCTTTTGCATAGGAAACCGCTTTCTCAATCATTGTTTCAGAGGCACCTAGTGAGTCTGCTGAGAGAATAATTCTTCCTGCATCTATCACTTTCTGGATAATAAAAGGATTATTTTCTGTTTCTTGAAGCACCTCTGCCTTAACATTTTTAAGATTAAGCTCTAAATATAATCTTGTTTTATCTACTGTAGTTAGCTGAATGACTTCAAGACCTTTATCATTCTTATCAACGATAAACATGGTTCCACCCTTATCCGATAAAATAAAAAAATCTGCATCATCTCCATCTATCACAAAAAGGGCTTTACCTGATGCTTTACCTTTATTTAGTTCAATACCTGAATCTTCCCTTGCAGCAACGTATTCACTGAGACCAACACCAAACTTAATTTCGTTTGATGCAATTTTCGGTAGGTATTTATCTTTTTGATCATCATTCCCACCAAGACTTAATGCAATAGGAGTCATAACGTAAGATCCAGCAAAAGATATTGGTCCTACTCCAGTCCCCAATCCTTGTGAAATCGACACTGCAGATAATAAATCTCCGCCTAAGCCACCATAATTTTCAGGAATTAATAAGCTGCTTAGTCCAAGATTCATTAAGCCAGATTTAATATCATCATGGAGTTTTTGATCATCTCCGTTGGCTATTTTTCGGATCTCATCTACTGATACGTTATCTGATAAAAATTTTTTTACGTAGTCTTGAAACTGATTTTGTTCTTCAGATAGTCCGAAATACATTATGAAGCCTCTTGTACTTTTGGTTCTTTAGGCATTCCAAGCCCTCTTTCAGAAATAATATTTTTCTGTATTTGATTAGTACCTCCTCCAATTATCAGCCCAAGGAAATACATGTAATGAAATTGAAATGATCCATTTTCTTTTAATCTTGGTGTTTCCTCATACAAGGTTCCTATTTCACCGAGCACATCAATGGCTAAAGCCTCCATTTCATGTCTAAGCTCTGTACCAACTAGTTTTTGAATCATGCCACCTAATTTCACATTCTGACCAGGATTAATTTTTGAAGAGAGCAACCTCAAGGAGTGAGCTTGATTAGCCATAACTTTACCCTGAACTTGCATAAGACGATCTCTATACGACGGGATATCTATCAACCTTCTTCCATCGATAGTCTCTTCTTTCATCATATTGATAAGGGTGTTAAGTCTATTCATCGTTGCATTAGGATCTGCTAAAGATCCTCTCTCATGTCCTAGAACAGAATTAGCTACCGACCAGCCGTCTCCTCTTTTGCCTACAATATTTCCCTCAGGAACCGTAACATCAGTAAAGAAAACTTCATTAAATCCAGCATTTAGTGTCATATCTACTAAAGGTCTAATTTCAATACCTGGAGTATCCATAGGAATTAATATAAAGCTTATGCCAGAGTGTTTTGGAGCTTGTGGTTCAGTTCTAACTAAGCAAAACATCATTTGTGAGTATTGAGCTGTACTTGTCCAAATTTTCTGTCCATTTATGACCCAATTACCGTCTTTAAGCTCACCTTTAGTCTGTAAGCTTGCCAAATCTGAACCGGCATTAGGTTCAGAATATCCCTGACACCAAATCATTTCCCCGTGTAATGTAGGTTGAATGTATTGTTGTTTTTGTTCCTCGGTTCCCCATTCCAACAGGGTAGGTACTAGCATATCGATTCCTTGACCGCCCATACCTCCTGGAATTTTTGCCTTAGAAAATTCCGTAGCAATGATTCTGCTTTTAATGATGTCTGTTTCGCCTCCAAAGCCACCATACTCTTTCGGAATGGCTCTTGCTATAAAGCCTTTCTCAATAAGTATCTTCTGCCATTCAGATCTAGAGACATTTTTACTTGATGTATTTTCAAAAGAGATACCTTCGTACTCCTTACAAAAATCTATAACTTCCGCTCGGAAGTCTTCGTATTCTGGACCATATTCAAGATTCATATAAACTCCTTTTTTTGTAATTATTATTCTAATTAGATTTAGTCTTTATTTGTATTATTTTTGCTTTATATTATGCGGCTGCGAAGATTATGAAAAACACAACTTACATATTAAGAATCAAATGTCCCGATGCTTATGGCATTGTTGCCAAAGTTTCGACATCTTTAAACGATATGAATATTTTCATTATGGACTCTTCTTTTTTTAGTGATCCCGAAACCAAAAGCTACTTCATGAGATTAAAAATATTCTCAAGCAAAGGAGAGATTGAATTCTCTAATTTTTCGAATGCTTTTGATGAAGCCTGTAGTGATCTAAAGATGGAGTGGACTTTAGAAAATGAGCCCTCGTCTCCGAATACATTAATTTTTGTTTCTAAATACGGGCACTGTCTACAAGACTTACTTTACAAAAATAGCATTGATTCTTTGAAAATGAACGTATGCGGGATCGTTTCAAATCATGAAAATTTAAAAACCATTGCAGACAATTATTCAATTCCTTTCTTTAATATCAAAAATAATTCAGAAATAAGAGAAAAAGCTGAAGATGAAATTGAAGGATTAATTAATGATAACAATATCGAGTTAATGATTTTGGCAAGATATATGCAAATTTTTTCACCTGATTTCTGTTCAAAATATTCAGGTAAAGTTATTAATATTCACCACTCTTTTTTACCTAGCTTTAAGGGAGCAAAACCTTATAAACAGGCATATGAAAAAGGAGTGAAAATAATGGGCGCTACGGCCCATTACATTACTGAAGAATTAGATGCTGGACCTATTATTGAACAAACTGTTGAGAGAGTTGACCATTCGCAAAGTCCAGAAGAACTTGAGCTTATCGGTCAGGATATTGAATCCATTACTCTTACAAGAGCCGTAAAAAAGCATTTGGAAGGGAAGGTTTTTATCAACGATAAAAAAACTGTTGTCTTTGATTAATTTAAAGCTTTATCTAAATCGTTTATTAAATCATCTGCTGATTCAATTCCAACCGATAATCTAACCAGTCCATCAGTAATACCAATCTGATCCCTAACTTCTTTTGATATAGATGCATGAGTCATTAAAGCAGGATGTTCAATTAAACTCTCAACTCCACCCAGGCTTTCAGCGAGGGTAAAAAGGGATGTCTTTTCTAAAAAGTTTTTAGAAGCCTTAAGCCCATCTTTAATCTCTATAGATATCATTCCTCCAAAAAAATCCATCTGTTTTTTAGCAACAGAATGCTGAGGATGACTTTCTAAGCCAGGATAGATAACTTTAGAAATCTTAGGATGAGATTCTAAGAAATCAGCAATTTTTTCGGCATTTGAAGAATGTCTTTCCATTCTAAGAGCAAGCGTTTTAAGGCTCCTTAATGCAAGGTAACTATCAAAAGGACTGCTTATGGGCCCCAAGGAATTGTGTATATTCGATAGTCTTTTGGAATTATCTGACTCAGCATCTTTCATTACCAAAACACCCATGATGACATCTGAATGACCGCATAAGTATTTTGTTGCAGAATGGATTACATAATCGAAACCTTTTGTGAGAGGTCTTTGAATATAGGGCGAGCAAAAAGTATTGTCTGCGACGGTAATGATATTTTTAGATCTTGCAAAATCAGCTAACTTTTCAAGATCAATAATCTTTAATAGGGGATTAGTAGGCGTCTCTGCAAACAGCATTTTTGTATTAGGTTTAATGGATGCTTCAATGTTTTTCTCTTTCGACATATCAACAAACGAAATCTCAATACCTTGAGAAATGCTTTTAATTTCATTGAAGAGTCTTACGGTTCCACCGTATAGATCGTCCATTGCAATGATATGGTCGCCAGGTTGCAATAGCTCAACACAAGCTGAAATTGCAGCAACACCCGAAGAAAAAGCATGCGCTTTCTCGCCTTCCTCTAAACTTGCTACGCAAACCTCAAAAGCATGTCGGGTTGGATTGGAAGTTCGAGAGTAATCATATCCTTTGTGATCTCCTGGACTTTCCTGAGCATAAGTGGAGGTTGTATATATTGGTGGAATTACAGCGCCTGTTACTGGATCAGGATCCTGACCAACATGTATAGCTTTTGTCTCAAAATCTAAATCTTTATTTTTCATTATAAATTCTCACTTAACCAAGCATTATTAAAAGCCTTAGATAAATATTTATTTCCAGTATCACAAATTAAAGAAACTACAGTTTTGTGACTTTTCTGTCTCTTACAGTAATCTACAGCTGCTTTCACAAGAGTCCCGCAAGAAGAGCCGGCTAGTATACCTTCCTTTTTTAAAAGTAGATTAACCATTTCAAAAGCTTCCTTGTCTGAAACATAGATACCTTCATCAATAATACTTAAATCCAGGTTATCAGGAATGTAATCCTCACCAATTCCCTCAACTAGCCACTGTCCACCGGAATATTCGAAAGTTCCATGATTTACAGCATCTGCAACAACAGAACCTTCTGGATCAGCGACAATAATATCTATCTCTGGATTCTGACTTTTTAAATATCTTCCTACTCCACTAATGGTTCCACCTGTACCAACGCCAGCTACAAATGCATCTACTTTTTGATTTGTTTGATCCCATATTTCCGGTCCTGTTGTTGTTTCGTGTATGAATGGGTTTGCAGGATTAGAGAATTGATTTGCAAAAAAAGAATTTGGTATATCTTCAACTAATTTTGCTGCAACCTCAGTGTAATACTCTGGATCTCCTTTTTGAACATCTGAACGAGTTAGAATGATCTCAATTCCCATTGCTCTTAAATGAGCCAATTTTTCTTCGCTCATCTTATCTGGGATAACTAAAATAAGTTTATATCCCTTCAAAATTGCAGGAAGAGCCAATCCCAAGCCTGTATTTCCTGCAGTACATTCAATAATTGTCCCTCCGGGTTTTAAAAGACCGTTTTCTTCAGCAGATTCTATTATGCTTTTCCCAACTCTATCCTTGATAGAGCCTCCTGGATTTAGGTTTTCCAATTTTAAAAAAAGGTCACATTTTCCAGTGTCAATATTATTGACCTTAACCATAGGAGTATTTCCTATGCTTTCTAAAATATCATTGTGTAGATTCATCTTCCTTGATAGTTTTTTTTCTATTGTATTTACTTTTATCTTTAAAAACCTTTGGTTTATTAAATTTATAGAGATTTTTTGCGACAGGGTTTTTTTTGGATTTTTTCTTTTCTGTAGGCACGACTTTAAGAAAGACGCATGTAGGCTTCTTCTTTTAGAAGCCAGATTCTATCTTGACCCCATACATAAAAAGGATTTGAGCCATCTTCATTGGTTAATTTATAACTTGGCACTCCCCAGCAGTTACCTGAATACATATCTTCGAGATTATCCGATAACACTTTTTTCCATTCTTCTGTATCAAGATGAGACTCCAACACATCCCAGTTGATATTTAACTTTTTAGCTATTGCTTTCAATTTATCAATCTCACCTATGTTAATTCCTTGATTAAAAGAAGCATCCATCAACAAAGCAATATACTCAAAACCTTTTCCTAAAGAATCAATGACCGGAAAGAGAGAATAAGCTCTTCTGGCTGGTTGACCTAGAGGCGAATAAATTTTATCAATCTCTTGCTCGTACCTTCTTCCTTCTCTAGCCGCATCAGAAATTATGTATTTAGCTTTATATAAAGGAATATACATTTCTCTCATGAGCATAGGAAGGACAGGGCGCGTAATGAGATTTAAATTATATTTAGCAGCAAAATCTCTTGTTCTATTAATGCTCACATACGTGTAGGGACTATTTAAAGATGGAAAAAAATGTAAATTCAATTTTTTTTCTGAAGTAATCTCAGCAGGGGCAGTTAATGCAGGTGAAATGATGTAGTCGTTAAAATTTTCTTTATTTAATTTAAGATCTATCAGCCTATCTTCTAGATGATTGAGCCTATCGAGGCCCCAATAATTTTCTCCTTCGTAATGAAAGGCGGAGCCAAAATAATAGCCTACTTTATCTCGTAGCGTGTTTCCTTCTTTAAGAGCTTTTTGAATCTCTGTGTCCGATAATTCATTATTTGACAGTTCGTTGGATACTTCATTTTTATCTCCCCATATAACCTTGGCAATTTCTAGGGCATTTTGAATGAATTTTTTTTTATCGCTTTTGATTAGAACAGAATTAGCTTGCTGAATAAGTTTATTATCTGGATAGGTATCTTTTTGATAATGCACGTCGTAATACGGTCCAATTCTTTTTGCGTCATTCAAACAATGAACGTCATACATGCTGGGTTCATGAACTGTCTCAGAGACATCATCGCCAACTAATATTGGTGTAACTTCAACGTTAAATCTTTTGCTTATTTCTCCTGCATAAGAAGCAGTTAAATACGAGTAGGGATCATCAACTTTATGAAAATATAAAACTTCATGAGGACGATTTTCTTTAGCCCTTGTTTCTTCAGCTTTTAGTCTTTGATCAAGAAAAGCCTGTTTATCTGCAAAACCCATCATATTGCGATTTCGCACTGGAGCTGCGATTGTCGATCTGTTAAAAAATTTCAAAAGGGTTTTTATCATTAAAATCTTACATTGCCCGATTGGATGCTTTTGTATAACTCTTCGTTGATTTCTTCGTATTTATCGCCATTTAAAAAATACACCGGATCTTGAGATTTAGATGGATCAAAACCTAATTTTTTTAAGTCTTCTTTCTGATGCTTAAAGGTACCAGTCGTCTGCATTTCCTTTGTTAAGCGTAAAAAGTAGGGTTTCTGAAAACCGTTAAGATTTTTTTCTACGTGGTCAGCAAACGAACTTAAATTAAAGCTTTCGCTTACATTCATCTGGGCCATGCCAGCTCGTCCTTCGGTATTCTCAACTTGAACTCCGTAAACATTAGCATCAAGAACACCTTCAGCTTTATTAACTATTGCTGCTACTTCCATGGTTGAAACATTTTCTCCTTTCCATCTAAAAGTATCGCCAACTCTATCGGCAAAAGACAACCAATTGTTTTCATGAAGGGTTAACAGATCTCCACTGTTAAAGTATCTGTCTCCATCCTTAAAGCAATCTGTCAGAATTTTCTTTTGAGAAGCTTGCGAATCTAGATAACCGTCAAAAGAAGCTAATTTTGAAATTTCACTGATATAAAGACCAGTTTCACCAACGTTAACCTTTTCACAACGACCTTCTTCATTTCTTATTAATTCACCGCTTTCTAAATCACATTTAACAATCTTATCAGCTGATCTATGCCTACCGATCATGCCAGGCCTACCAGCTCTGTTTATAAAGCCAGTCACGCCTTCCGTAGCACCATAAATTTCCCTTATTTCAGGAATCTGAAATCTTTCTTGGAATTTTTCCCAAATATCCGGTCTTAGACCGTTACCAGAAATTCTTCTTATTTTATGACCTTTCTCCTCAGGAACTTCTTTAGAATTCAAAAGATATCTACAAAGTTCTCCGACATATGGAAAGATTGTAGCTTCGTATTTTTGTATGTCTGACCAAAAATCAGAGGCTGAAAATTTTTCTTTAATCACAATTGCATTACCAGCCCTTAAAGAAGCTGCCCAACAATAAAGAAGACCGGTTGCATGATAAAGCGGTAAGGTATTGTAGAGAACATCGCTCTGTTTAAAATTAAAACCTAAAAATTGACCAAAATAAGTCATTCGAACAGCTCTCTCGTTTGTGATCAGGGCTGCTTTCGGTAAGCCTGTTGTTCCAGATGTATACATATACATACATGCTTCTTTGAATGTCGTAGTTACTTCATCGCAAGGAGTCGAATTTTTTTCTATGCTTTCTAAATCTTGGATATCAGATGGAACTTGCTCTTGATCATCTATTCCCACAATAATTAAATTTCCCCTTTCTTCATCTGTGAGAGAAGAATTAAATTTATCAAGGTGCGAAGCACCAATGAATATAGCTTTAGCATTTGCAACGTTCAAAACGTGTCTTAAACCTTCACCTCTAACAGTCGTATTTATTAATGCAGCTATAGTTCCTGATTTAACAGCAGCCAAAATCAACAAAAGATACTCGATTCGGTTATCCATTAATAGAGCAAAAGAATCTCCTTTGTTTAAGCCCAGAGATCTAATCACTCCAGAGTAACTATCGATTTTGTCTGAAGCTTGTTTCCAAGTAAGAACTTCTTCTTTGAATAGAAATGCGTTCTCGTTTGGATACTTTTTAATGTTCCATTTAACAAACGTGTAAAGGTTAAGTGGGGATTTTTCACCCCAATAAAGAATAAAGCGAGGGAGGGCAGTTACGTAATAATAAATATCCTCAAATATTCCATGAAATTTCCAGTATAAGTTCTCCATTTTTATCCCCTAATTTTTAATTTAAACCGCGTTTTCTCAGCAAAGAACTCACGTTTGGCTCCTCACCTCTAAATTTTTTATATTGATTCATCAAATCAACTGAGTTACCTGAACTATAAACAAAATCTTCTAGTTTTTCAGCATATTCACTGTCATACAATCCTTCTTTAGCAAATATCTCAAAAGCATGAGAATCAAGAACTTCAGACCACATATAACTGTAATAACCCGCAGCATAACCTCCAGCAAAAATATGACCAAAGTAGGTACTTCCATACCTACTATCTATTTCGACTGGCTTTCCAATTTCTTTGAAAAGAGTTTGCTCAAATTCTTCTGTATTCTCTACTGGTGATTCAATTGTGTGCCAAGCAAGGTCTAACATTGAAGCTATCATGTATTCAGTGGTAGCAAATCCTTGATTAAAAGTACCAGCAGATGATATTTTTTCTAACAATCTTTTTGGAATAGGTTTGCCGGTTTCAAAATGCTTTGCAAATTCGGCTAAAAAATCAGAATGTCTTATCCAATTTTCCATTAATTGAGAGGGAAATTCGACATAATCTCTTGTGACACTTGTTCCTGATAGATAAGGGTAATCCACATCCGAAAGTAACCCATGTAAGGCATGACCGAATTCATGAAACAGAGTCTCGGCATGCTCAAAGGTTAGAAATGCTTTTTCGCCATCATTGGGTTTTGCAAAATTACAAACATTCAACACAATAGGTCTAACTCTTCCATCGAAATTGCTTTGATCTCTAAAAGTGTTCATCCAAGCACCACCTTGCTTAGATGGTCTTGCAAAATAATCGGTTAGAAAAACTCCTAAATGATCTCCATTTTTATCTAGCACCTCAAAGGTATCTACGTCTGGATGATATTTAGGAATATCATTTTTTTGAATAAATTTTATTCCAAATAGCCTATTAGCAAGCTCAAAGGCTGAATCCCTGATTGCATCCATTTCAAGATACGGTTGAACCTCCGCTGAATCAAAGTCGTATTTTCTTTTTCTAACTTTTTCAGAATAATGCATCCAATCCCAAGCTTGAAGAGCAAAATTATTACCTTCCTCTTGAATAAGGTCTTGCATATCCTTTATCTCTTCTTGGGCCATTGCTTTTGCAGGCTCCCACACTTGATTGAGAAGAGCGTTAACTCCGTTTGAAGATTTCGCCATGGTTTTCTGTAAAGAGAGTTCGGCGTGGTTTGTAAAACCCATCAGTTGTGCTTTTTCTAACCTCAAATTAGCCATTTCCCTGACGATTTCCTCGTTATTGAATTCATTAGGATTTTTTCCTCTGTTTATATACATTTTATAAAGTTGCTCACGTAAGTCCCTATTTGTAGAACTTGTTAAGAATGGATACATACTAATTCTTGTTGGATTGAAAACCCAACCGGATGAATAACCTTTATTTTTTGCTAAACGTTTAGCTTGGTCTTTAATTTTTTCTGAAAGACCGCCTAATTCTTTTTCATCGCTTATGTACAATTCAGAATTGTTGGTATCTTTTAAAACATTTTGATCAAATTTTATAGAGAGCTCAGTGAGTTTTTTATTGATTTCAATAAATCTTTCTTTGCTCTGTTCAGAAAGGTTTGCACCATTCATCTCAAAGTTTCTTATCATCTCATCGGTTAATCTTTGTTGTTCCGAACTTAAAGAAGAGTACTCATTAGTTTTAATAGCTTTAAGTTTTTTGAATATTTCCTCATTCAGGAATAATGAATCTCTGTGGGCAGAAAGTTTAGGACCAATCTTCTCAGATAGTTTATCTAAGTCATCGTTAGTATCTGCAGATAATAAATTATAGAAAACAGCTGTAACTTTGGTTAATAACTCTCCAGATCTCTCAAGTTCAGCGATCGTGTTTTCAAATGTTGGATTTTCATTGTTGTTTGAAACAGTAGTTATCTCTTTTTCATGCGCTCTAATGCCTTCCTCAAATGCAGGTAAGTAATGATCTATTTTTATTGATTTGAAATTAGGTACTTGAAACTCGTTTTTATAATCTTCATAGAATGGATTTGACATCTCACTTTCCTCCGAACAACTTAAAATTAGAAATGAAATAAGAAATATGTAGCTTATTTTAAACACAATGTTTATTTTTTAAATATCGCTTTAATCTTATTAGATGTGAACTTTTTTTCACCGGAATTGCTTAATGAGGCTTTTGCGAAATAAGTCATGTGATCACTTCCCGATGGAAAAGACGTATCCGAAAAATATACTAAACATCCATCGGGATTAGGCGGGCAATCAAAAGTTTTCCATTTTTCTGCATCACTTTGACCGCTCTTTGCTCGATAAATATCGACAAAAATCGTTAAATCCTCTGATTGATTGATCTCTGATGAATTTCTGACGGATAACTGTAGTCGTGGGGTCTTGGATAGCGAATATTCATTTAACTCTATAAAGGCATCATTTTCTGACTCTTGAATTAATAAATTAAGATCCAAATTATATTTTTCATCGAATATTCCTATTTGACTAAAAATTAAAGTGATGGCGATAAGAGCCATCGCTAAATAAGGAGCATTTTTCTCTAAGTTCATTTCTTTAATTTATCCCAGACTGCAAAAGGAGTATATATCAATGCAAAAATTATGAATGCAAGAAGAACAAAAATTGGAATTTGAGCTGGCGGATCAGGCAGAAAATCAGCAATTGATGCACCATCAGGTCTTGCCATTAGGTACCAATAATTTGCAGGGTTACCCTCAGCATAATAATTTATAAAACTATTAATAGAGTAGACAACTGGAGACAAGAAGACAGTAATGAAGAAAATCTTTATGAAAGTTTTAAAATAGGGTCTTACCTTGTAGACAATTAAGGAAAAGAATATTCCTAACCACATTAATCCATGACCAAAGAAAAAGAGAATGAAATTTGGATCAGGAAAGGCAAATCTGATATCTGGCTGTGTATTAGCAATCAATCCTCCCGCAATTCCCCAAAAAAAAGATATTTCAAAAAAAATCTTCTTTCTAGAGAGTAAAAAAATGGCTGCACAGATTGCTGATAAGTGACAAAAATGAAGAGGCAAAATCTTTAATATAGAGAAATAATCAGGATAAAGGGCAGGATAGTAAATCGGTTTAGAAAACTCATTAAGTAGAATCAACAATGCCAACGAGGTGGAAATTACATTTTGAGTTTTTTCTTTCAAGGTTAGGACTAAATAAGGAATAATGATTATTGAAATAAAAATCAAACCCAGGGCTATCAAGTGATCGGATCCAAATATTATGAAAGGCTCATCAGTAAACATGTTTAAATCTTATGTCAAAGGCACATATTTATTCTATATCTTTTTAGCTTTTTTAATTTCGTGCTCTGAAAATCAGATATCAAATAAAATAAGTTGGGAAGGAGATTCTTTTTACGTTAACAGAGAGAATGATGAATATAAAATTGATTATTCCGTCACTTTGGATGTAACTTCTACGGAAATTGGCACGCGAATAAATATATTTTCCTTTCCTGAAGGAGAAATTATCGATAATTTTTCTGTCGAATTAATAGAAAAAGAAGTGAGAGTAGACGGAGTTAGATTTTGCAGAATCTGGGGAAATTCTGAGATGTATGTATCTATGAACTATGTGGTCGTCAATGACTGTCTTTATTAGGATCAACCGATTCTATGAAATCAGTAAATTGTGTTTGTAATCGTTGCATGCCTGAAATCCATCTGTCTCGATCATTCCCTTTTCTGGATACATACTCAAGGACTTCCTTATGTGGAGCTGCTAAAAATCTTTCATTGACTATGGCATCCAAAACTTCGGCGGCACACTCTTCAGGTTCAATCATTCCGTCAACTCCTGCAACACCAGGTCCATTAGCAGTCATTGCAGTTCTTACCGCTTGAGGGCACAAGCAGGTAACGCCAATACCAGTCGAACCGTATGTAATCTTCAGCCATTCAGCAAAAGAAACAGCGGCTGCTTTAGTGACCGAGTAGGGTGCGGCTCCGATTTGAGTCAAAAGTCCAGCTGCTGATGCGGTATTCATGAAGTAACCGGATTCGCGTTTCAGCATGTTAGGTAAACAATATTTAGCTGCGTGAATATGAGACATAACATTGATATCCCATATACTTTGCCATCCTTGCGCAGTGGTATCGAGGAGGCCAAATTCTCCTCCAATACCAGCATTTGAACAAAATATATCTATGTCGTTTTCTTTATTAACTTCTTCAATCAAGTTCCTAATTTCTGATTCTTTTGAGACATCAGTTTTTATTGCAATACCATCCATTAAATCGGCTGTTTCTGCTAATCCTTCTTCATTGAGATCTGCTATGTAAACTTTATCCGCTCGAGCGTTTTTAAAAGCCTGAGCAAGAGCTCTTCCAATTCCGCTAGCAGCTCCTGTAACTACTACAACTTTATTTTCAATATTCATATTATTTTCCTATGTTAGTAGCTGCTTCTTCCCTTAGTTGTTTTTTTGCAATTTTTCCAGAAGCAATTCTTGGAAGTTTTTCAGTTTGAAATTTCATAAATTCTGGAATTTTAAATTTAGCTAGTTTGGATGCTAAAAAGCCTGACAATTCGATTTCATCAATCATTTGATCTTCTCTACACGATACAACAGTCGCAAGTTTCTCTCCAAGTCTTTCATCAGGAATTCCAAATACAGATGCTTCTAAAACAGAAGGGTGTTCAGTTATAGCGGCTTCAACCTCGAGGCAAGCAATATTTTCACCACCCCTGATAACAATATCTTTCTTTCTATCTTTTATATATAAAAAGCCATCGTTGTCTAATAAGCCTAAATCTCCTGACCTAAACCAACCTTCAGCATCTAAAACTTCATCAGTGGCATCCTGATTTTTCCAATAATTTTTAAAATTACAAGCGCCTCTGATACAGACTTCTCCAATTTCGTCTGTTCCGAGGTCATTACCATCGTCATCAACTATTTTTAGGTTTATTAATTTTGGTAAAGGAAACCCTGTGCTTGAGGGTTTTTCTGAATATAAGTCCCCGGCATTATTCGCTGCTAAGGCGTTCGTTTCCGTGAGACCGTATCCAATTCCAGGAGATGTATCTTTAAAATTTTCTCTCATTTCTTTTACTTGCTCAGGAGGTCGAGCAGCACCGCCACCGTTTAATCCTCTTAGAGAAGATATGTCTCTCGGGTTCTTTTTTTGTGCTTCAACAAGCTCATATGACATTGTTGGCACGCCAGTGAAATCAGAAATTTTCTCTCTTTCGATTAAGTCCAAGGCAACTTCTGGATCCCATTTATGCATGAGCACTGTTTTCCTGCCAACAGGAATCGATAACAAAAATATGGCATGAGAACCTGTCACATGAAACAAAGGAACGCTTACAAGAACAGCAGCTTGATCTCCTTCGCCCATAATTCCTAAATTTTCTTCATCTGAAGACTCCTTCAACAAAGTTTGAAGAGCAATCCAATAAAAAGGCGCAAACATTACCGATCTATGCGATGAAACAACTCCTTTAGGATGCCCGGTGCTACCAGATGTATACATTATTGATGCATCATCGTCAGGACTGACGGCAACTTCATTATCAAGTGTTTTATTCTGATTTTCGATAACTTTATAAAAATCTATGTCAGAGTGATCTGGATTTTCAGATCTCACCGAAATTCTTTTAATATTAGGACACTTGTCTCCAAGACGTTCTAAGCGCTCTTGATCAGCAATGAATAATTTTGACTCGCTATTATTTAATCCGTATTCAAGTTCATCTCCTTGCCACCAGGAATTCAAAGGAACAGCAACTGCACCTATCGATGTCACCGCCATATACGCGAACATCCACTCAGGATAATTTCGCATCGAAAAAGCAACTTTATCTCCTTTTTCAATACCGTAAATGTTCTGAAGAGAGTTTGCCAGCTGATAAGATCTTGATAGAGTTTCACTATAAGGAATTTGTTGATCTTCAAAAACGACGTGAGTCCACTCGCCATGAGTTAAACCCAGCTGATAATATCCTAAGAGATTATCTGGAGATTCGGAAAAAACGTAATATTCATTTCCTCTAATTGTCTCTTTACTAACTCCAAGGAGTCCTTCGGAAGAAATCTTTTCAAATGTTTCTAATCTTTTTTGAGGATCAATCAGATCCAACTGGCCAGCCATAATTTACTTACCTGTAAAATTCGCTGGTCTTTTTTCTATGAAATGTTTGACTCCTTCTTTGAAATCATCAGACCCGAAGCTTTCAACCATCTTTTTAAATGCTTTTTGAATATGATCATCAAATGATTCTTCCAGAGACGCATACATTTGCTCTTTCATAATTTTCACAGATCTTGGCGAAACATTCTTTGCTAAGTCCTCTGCGTAAGCAATGACTTCATCCATGAATGAATCAGCTGGAATAGCTTTATTTACGAGACCGATTCTTTCAGCTTCTTTTCCGTCAAATTTTCTTGCAGAGAAAAGAAGATCATTAGCATGAGATAAACCAATTATCCTGCTAAGCATCCAGCCAACCCCCCACTCAGCAATCAAACCTCTCTTAGAGAAAGCTGTTGAAAACACTGCAGTTTCGGATGCAAATCTGATATCACAGTACAGAGATAGGATAAAACCAACCCCGGCAGCAGGACCATTAATAGCCGCTATAACCGGTTTATCTAAATTACGCACATAACTGAATCCTTTCCAAGGTTCTTTATCTTCAGACTGTTCAGAGGCATCAGAGTTTCCCTCAGAGGTACTAGCAAGACCGTCCATGTCAGCACCAGCAGTAAATCCTCTGCCTTCTCCGGTAAGAACGATTACTTTTATTGAATCATCCGCACAAGCCTGATCTAAGATTTCCTTGAGCCTTGCACTGAGAGCAGGGGTAATTGCATTTAATCGTTCCGGTCTATTTAATTTAACCAGTCCAACACCATTTTTTAAATCTTCATATAAAACTAAATCTTTATTACTCATAACTAAACTGTTGTGCCTCCATCGACGACAATTGTGTGACCATTTACATAACTACCTGCTGCAGATGCAAGAAATACAGCAGCTCCTCCAAGCTCATCTGGCTCACCGATTCTATTTTGTGGTGTACCGGTTAAAGCTGATTTTAAAATTTCAGGCTTTTGCGAAATCAGTTCTGATTAAGCCAGGAGCAATGCAATTTGTTCTGACATTAAATTTACCAAATTCAGATGCATAATTTTTTACTAGCATAATGTCTGCGGCTTTGGAAACATTGTAAGCTCCTATCACCTGACTTGCTCTCATGCCTCCTATAGAAGAAACAATAATAATATTTCCGTCTTCTCTTTCAACCATCTCAGGGATCACCATTTGACATAAATTATGATTACTTTTGATGTTGTTATTCATAATTTTCTCAAATGCTTCATCAGGGATATCTTTGATAGAGCCAAAGAAAGGATTAGTCGCAGCATTACAGACCAAAATATCAATCTGACCAAGTTGGATTCTTGTTTCTTCAACTAACATCTCCAAAGCAGCTTTATCAGAGATATTGCACGGAATCACAATCGCTTTTCCGGGACCATCCTTGC
>CACJNS010000005.1 GCA_902594855.1 uncultured SAR86 cluster bacterium | reverse complement strand
ATACCATTTCGTTTGGAGTATCTTTAGCCATGAATTCTCCAAATGGGCCGAAGATGGTTAAATTATCACCTGGTTTTAAATTAAATAAATAAGATGAAGCTTCACCAGGCGGAAAATTTGTACCAGGAGGTGGACTTGCAATTCTAATATTAAATTTCATTATCCCCTTTTCTTCAGGATAATTAGCCATTGAGTATGCTCTAATAACAGGAACACCAACTGTAGCTACATTTTCAAAAACTTTAAATTTTTCCCAATCACCTTTGTATATATCTTTAATATCAAAAGATTTGTAATCTGCCTCATAAGGAGGTATTTCCATTTGAACGTAACCACCAGCTTCAAAACCAACATTCTCTCCTTCAGGTAACTTCAAGACTAATTCTTTAATAAAAGTTGCCACATTGTCATTTGAGATAACGGTTGTTTCCCATTTTTTAACTCCAAAAACTTCATCTGGTACCGTAATCTTCATGTCAGCCTTTACTGGTACTTGGCAAGAAAGCCTCCAGCCCTCCCTTTTCTCTTTATTATTGAAGTGAGCTTCTTCAGTTGAAAGTATTGAACCGCCGCCTTCGAACACTTGGCAACGACATTGAGAGCAAGTTCCCCCTCCTCCACATGCCGAGGAAAGAAATAAATTCTCTGAAGCTAAGGTCTGTAATAATTTTCCTCCCGCAGGGACTTTTATTACTTTATCCTGATCTCCATTAATTTCGATAGTAACGTCACCAGTAGATACCAATCTTGATCTAGCAAACAAAATTACGAATATCATCAGGTTCACTATTAATGCAAAAGTAACGATTCCAAATATAAGATCTAAATTAATCATCTAAAGTATTATTCCTCCAAATGACATAAAACCGAAGGTCATCAAACCAACAGTTATAAAGGTAATACCTAATCCTTCAAGTCCATCTGGAATATCGCTGTATTTTAATTTTTCTCTGATACCTGCTAAAAGAACAATGGCTAGAGCCCAGCCTACTCCGCCTCCAAGGCCATAAACAACACTTTCACCAAAGTCTAAATTCTTTTCTACCATAAATAGAGATGCACCAAGAATTGCACAATTTACTGTTATAAGAGGAAGAAATATTCCAAGGGCAGTATAGAGCTTGGGAACGTATTTATCTAAAAACATCTCAAGTATTTGCACACATGCAGCAATAACCCCTATGTAACTGATTAAACCTACAAATTCCAGAGATACATCTGGGAAACCGAGCCAAGTTAAAGCTCCATCTCTAAGCAAAAAGTTATAAATAATATTATTTAAAGGAACAGTTATGGCTAATACAACGATTACAGCAATTCCAAGACCAATTGCAGCTTCAATTTTTTTGGAAATGGCTAAAAATGTACACATACCAAGAAAAACAGATAATGCTAAGTTCTCTATGAAAATTGAAGATATAAAAATAGATAGGTAATGCTCAAGCATGATGTGTTTCCACCTCTTTAGGAGCATTTTTACTCATCAGGAATTCTTTTTCTTCAACTTGTTCGGTCTTCCATGATCTAAGTGCCCATATGAATAATCCAATTATCAGGAATGAACTAGGTGCCAGCAGAAAGAAGTTATTACCAACATACCATCCACCATTTTGAGTAGTAGTTAAAATATCAATTCCAAGTAGTTGACCAGAACCCAGTAACTCTCTGATAGCTCCAACAACAATTAGTATAAGACTGTATCCTAGACCATTTCCTAAACCATCTAAAAAACTAACCCCAGGAGTATTTTGCATAGCAAATGCTTCTGCTCTACCCATTACAATACAGTTAGTGATAATTAATCCTACAAAGACAGATAATGTTTTGCTTGTTTCGTAATCGTAAGCTTTTAGGAATTGATCCACCAAGATAACCAAAGAAGAAATAATTGTCATTTGAACAATAATTCTTATATTAGTTGGGATTATGTTTCTTATCAGAGAAATAAAGAAATTTGATAGGCTAACAGTTATAGTTAAAGCAACACACATTATAAGTGTTGGATAAAGCTTACTAGTAACCGCTAATGCTGAACAAATGCCTAATATTTGTAAGGCAATTGGATTATCCTTGAAGATAGGTGTCAATAATATTTCTCTGAACTTAGACATCACTTAATTTAATTTCTTTATTCTTTAGATTATTGATGAAAGGTCCAAATCCTTCATTACCTAACCAAAATGCAAGAAGATTGGAGACTCCCTTACTGGTAATGGTTGCTCCAGACAAACCATCGACTTCATAAGAATGATCTGTACTTTGCGGATCTGAAAAACCCTTAATAACTGATATCTGGACTAAACCATTTTCATCAAAGACTTTTTTTCCATTCCAAAGTTTTTTCCAATTAGGATTGTCCACTTCAGCTCCCAGTCCAGGAGTTTCTTTATGTTTATAAAACTCCAAGCCGACTATCGTGTTTAAGTCAGAATCAAGAGCAAGATAGCCATACAAAGTTCCCCATAATCCATATCCTCTAACTGGGAGAATTAAGGTTTTCAATTCATTATTTCTATATTCAATATAGACCTTTGAAAGATTTTCTCTCACGCTTATCATAGCAATATCTTCTGAACCATTGAGAACTGTGTGTTGAGAAGGATCTCTTAATATAGAATCTAGATCATATTGTTGTGGAGGAAAGCTTGAGGGTTGTCCATCATTAAGATTAACAACCACTTCCTCAATCGAATCTAATGCTTCTTGAGATGAAGGATAAACTTCAAGTAATCTTGCTGCATCAATGATTTTGCTTTGTTGATCAAAAATTACATTTTGTTCTTGTTGATCTCTCAAGGATACAGCAACAGTGGATATAACAGCACCACAAACGATACATAAACCTACTCCAACCAGAATGATATTTAGAATGCTATCTTTCTGCATAAATTACCTTATTTCTTCGATTTATATTTTGCTTAACAACGAAATAGTCAATTAATGGTGAAGTTAAATTTGCAAATAAAATTGCTAACATCATTCCCTCTGGAAAAGCTGGATTTACTACACGAATTAGAACAACCAAAACTCCTATTACGATTCCATAAATCCAACGTCCTTTGTTTGTATGCGATCCGGACACGGGCTCTGTAGCCATAAATACCATGCCAAAAGCATATCCACCCACCACCATGTGCCACCAAAATGGCATAGAAAACATTGGGTTAGTTTCACTTCCAATGATATTGAAAAGATAGGAAGTAGCTATGGTGCCTATTAAAACACCTGCAATTATTCTCCATGATGCAACTCTGGTAAAAAGAAGTATTGCTAAACCAATTAATATGGCAAGTGTCGAAGTTTCACCAATAGATCCGGGAATAAAACCTAGAAATGCATTTGACCAACTGTAAGAATCAGGAAGAAATTGATAACCGGACTCGGCTGAAAGACCTAATATAGTTGCAGCAGAATAACCATCAACAGCAACCCATGATAAATCACCAGACCAAGATGCAGGATATGCAAAGTACAAGAAAGCTCTGCCTGTTAGAGCTGGATTCAAAAAATTCTTACCTGTGCCACCAAAAATTTCTTTACCAATAACCAAGCCTACCGATATACCTAAAGCAACCTGCCATAGAGGTGCATCCGGAGGACATGATAAAGCAAATAAAACCGTTGTAACGAAAGCACCTTCACTAATTTCATGACCTCTCACAACAGCAAAAACAGCTTCCCAAAAAATTCCAACAATGAAGGTAACTATGTAAATAGGCATGAAAAATACCGCGCCGTAAGCAATACAGTCAAAAATGTTGTTAGGATTTAAACCGGAAACGAGCTTAATGATTGGCCAATGCCAGTCTTTTGTAAATTCTTGACCCGCAGCATTTAAAGCCTCTATCGCAATTAAAGATTGATAACCTAGGTTATACATTCCAAAAAACATTGTTGGAAAAGTTGCCATCCATACAATTGCCATGACTCTCTGAATGTCAGAACCATCTCTTACATGAGTAATTCCAGAGGTTTTTCTTGAAGACGAATAAAAGAGATTTTCAAAGACATCAAATAAAGGAAAATATTTTGACCATGCACCATCTTTTTGAAAATTTGGCTTGGTTTTATCTAAAAAATTTCTTAACGGATCAGACATTTATTTATCCTTCGTCCTCAATTAGTTTTAAATTTTCCCTTAAGATAGATCCATAATCATATTTGCTAGGACACACATAAGTAGCAAGACTTAAATCTTCTTCATCAAGTTCAAGAATACCTAAATCTTGCGCTTCCTCTGTATCCCTAAGAACAATACTTTTGAGTAATTGAGTTGCCATAATATTGAAAGGTAAAACATCTTCATACACCCCTATAGGAACGATGGCTCTATCTGCTCCATTCATAGAGGTTGTGTAGTTAAGAGGATTAATTTTTTCAAAAAACTTTGTAAAAAAGACTGGTAAGAAAGAATGTTTTTTTAAGTCAGGTCTAAACCAATTAAACAATTCTCTATCAACATCTTCGACTTCCCTTAAAACAGATATTTGGTTATGAAAGTGGCCCAAAAAAGATTCGTTTTCAGCAGCATTTCGACCGGACAAAACTGATCCAGAAACTATTCTATTAGTCCCTTCAAGAAGTTTATCTTTCAAAACTTCAATTAAATCAATGCCACTTATAGTTTCAAGAAGAAAAGGAGCCTTAACTTGAGGTCCTGCAACACTTACTAGCTTTTTGAATGATAAGCTACCGAAATTAAACATATGCCCAATATGACAAACATGCTGATAATTTATTGTCCAAACAGATTTATTTCTTCCTAATGGTGAAATGTAATGAATCTGTGTACCTACGTTTCCAGCGGGATGTAAATTATTCAACTCGTATAATCTAACTTTTTCGCTTTCGACAAATAAATTAGACCCTATTTTTGAAGAAATATGCACATATTTAGATGTTATTAAAGATATGATTTCGATTCCTTTATTAAAATCATCAAGATTTTGTTCAATAAATATTTCTGGATCAACTGATAGAGGACTAGTATCCAAGCAAGATATGAATATCTCTTCTACTTTTTCGTCTATGTTTGGAACTTTTGAAAAGGGTCTTTTCTTAAAATTAGTCCATAATCCGCTTTCAATTAAAATATCTCTTACGTTTTCATTGTTAGCATGAAAGCTAGAAAGGTTTTCTATAAAAACTTTTTCTTCATCGTTGTTGTCAGTTTCAATTACTAGCGATTCAAAGGCTCTCCTTTCTCCCCTATTTATCTCTATGACTTCACCTGAAATAGGTGCAACTAAAAATAAACCTGGGATTTTTTTATCCTCTAATAATTTTTGACCTTTTATTACATTATCACCAACCTTTACTAACATTGTCGGTTTCAAGTCATGATAATCTTTTCCTAAAACAGCAACTTTATTAGTGATATGTTTAGTAATTTCTAAATCGGTAACTTCTCCGGAAATAGGAATATCTAAACCTTTGGATATAGTGATATTTCTCATTACAAAAAGTAAGGAAGGCGATTATATTTTATTCCTGCAAGGCTTTTAATAACTCTTAGGAGTTGTACGCAGTAACCTAATTCATTGTCATACCAAGCATAAATAACTATTTGTTTGTCATCACAAATAGTTGCTTCAGAATCAATGACACAAGCGTATCTACTTCCTACTAAATCAGATGAAACAATTTCGGAAGAATTCGTAAAATCAATTTGGTCTTTGTATATAGAATGAAACGCTAATTGTCTGAAATATTCATTAGCTGTTTCTTTATCACTTAGAGATTTATTCAAGGAAAGTTTAAGAATTGCTAATGAAACATTTGGAGTAGGAACTCTTATAGCATTTGCCGTTAATTTACCTTTTAAGTTTGGAAGGATCTGACTTACGGCTGAGGCAGCTCCAGTTTCTGTAATTACCATATTCAAAGCAGCACTTCTTCCTCTTCTGGATTTTGAATGATAATTATCAATTAGGTTTTGATCATTAGTATAAGAATGAATTGTTTCAACATGTCCATTTATAATTCCATAATCATCGTCGAGTGCTTTCAAAAGAGGAACAATTGCATTTGTTGTGCATGAAGCAGCACCAATAATCTTATCCTTATCATTTAGATCATTTTCATTTACACCATAAACAATATTTTTTAGAGGAGATTTAGTCGGAGCAGTTAACAAGACCTTATTAGCTCCTTTGGATTTTAAATGAGCAGATAAACCTTTCTCGTCTCTCCAGGCTCCTGAATTATCAATAATTACAGCGCTATCTATTCCATACTTTTTATAATCAATGCTGGATGGATCTCCATCAATAAATTTTATGAGATTTCCGTTAATTACTAATCCATATTCATCTAAATCAACCCTAATAGTCCCTTTGAAATTTCCATGAACAGAATCTCTTCTCATTAATTCAGCTCTTTTGAATAAGTCATCATCGCTTTTTTTTCTGACAACAACTGCTTTCAACGATAAAGTTTCTCCTGATCCAGTATCCTCAAGTAAAAGCCTAGTAATTAATCGACCAATTCTTCCAAAGCCAAAAAGAACAAGATCTTGAGGTTCCTGAAGAACTGGATTTTTATTACCAATAGCATCGGCAACTTGTTCTTTAACAAATTCTTCAAGAGATAAGGATTTGGAATCGAACATGTACCCTGCTGAGATAATTCCTACATCTATTTCACAAGGTCCCAGATCAAGATCTTTTAGAATATTTAAAACTTCGTAGGTTTCAAATTCACTGAGTTCATTTTTTTCTGTTTCTCTTACCAATCTATGTTCTTGCATAATTTGAGATACAGATAGGGTAATTAAAGGATTGCCGTAAAGTAGTATTCTAACGTTTTGTTCCCTATGAAGATTTCCAATCATTGGAATCATCTTCTCTACTAGAGATTGTCTTTTGATCCAATCGGAAAGATAGTCTTTTGGTTTGGATCTATCTCTCTTATCTGGATTATGATCAGATTTTGTAGAGGCCATCTATATTAAGATTTATAAAGATGCGTAGTTGCTTAAATGATAGTCAGAATTTCCGTATAAAGTTCTTATTGTGGTTAGTCTTTTAAAATAATGACCAATATGCATCTCATCCGTTACTCCCATTCCACCGTGAAGTTGAATTGATTCTTCTCCTATGTGTTTGCCGGATAGTCCGATTTGATATTTTAATGAGGCTAATGCTTTCTTTTTGTCCTCAGTATTATCGTTCATCTTTGCGGCACACATTACTAATAAGGATTTAGATTGTTCGTAATGCATAAAATTATCTACCATTCGATGCTGCAGAGCTTGAAACTGACTGAGTTTTTGTTCAAATTGCTCTCTGGTTTTGGTGTATTCAAGGGTCATTTCATTCATTTTACCCATAATGCCAACCGCCTCTGCACATATGCCTAATGTGGCAAGATCTATAGCATCGTCAATTGCAGTAAAACCTTCATCCATTTCACCTAACAAAGATTCCCTAGAAACTGATACATTCTCAAGAGTCAATTCAGAAGCTTTACCACCGTCAATAGTTGAATAATTTCTAAGGGAAACTCCTTTAGCATTTGTATCTACCAGAAAAAGAGAAATACCTTTTTCGTCACACTGACTGCCTGAAGTCCTAGCGGAAACGATTAAAGTATCTGAAGCTGATGCATTATGAACTAATGCTTTATAACCATCTAAGACAAAGCCATTATCAGATGCTGTGGCTTTGGTCAAACAGTCCGATAAAGTAAATCTACTTTGGGGCTCTATGTAAGCAAAAGTAATTATTTTTTCTCCGCTTATCATAGGATGCAAATAATTTGATTTTTGGTCGTCAGAACCTTGATCAGCAAGAATTTTTCCGGACAAAAGAATTGATGGGACGTATGGTTCTACGATTAGACCTTTACCTAAATTCTCCATAATGACCATTACATCAACTGGACCACCGTTATAGCCGCCATCATCTTCAGAAAATGGCATACCCAGCCAGCCTAAACTACCAAAAGTTTTCCAATTTTCTTCATTGAAACCCTTTTCAGAATCTAAGAATTTTTTTCTGTCATCAAAAGTATATTCTCTTTCAATAAATTGGTTGATACTGTCTTGAAGAAGCTGTTGTTCTTCTGTTAATGAAAAATCCATATCTCTTTCCTGATTTACTTATAAACCTAAAACTGCTTTTGCAATTACATTCCTTTGAATTTCATTACTACCACCGTAAATAGATACTTTTCTGTAATTTAAGTAATGAGGCATGACTGGTGCAGCAAAGTCAGGACCAATTCTTGATTCATTTGAAGCCAAATCTTCTTCGGTCATAAAAGGATGAGCATAGTAACCTACCGCTTCAACGAATAAATCAGATAATTCTTGTTGAAGATCAGTTCCTAGAATTTTTAGGATTGATGATTCTGGTCCAGGATGACCTCCTGCTGACATTGCAGCAAGAGTTCTTAGTTCAGTATATTCAGCCGCAGTTAATTTGATTTCTAATCTATCAAGCTTGGACATGAACATTGCATCATCTTTTAAAGATCCCTCACCTACTTGAATTTGAGTAGTGATGTCTCTCAATCTATCTAGTTCTCTTTTTAGTGAAGGTATCCCAGCAATACCAGTTCTTTCATGAGCTAAAAGGAATTTAGCAATGCTCCATCCAAACCCTTCTTCACCAACTAAATTGGTTACAGGAACTTCAACATTATCAAAATAGACCATGTTTACTTCATGAGTTCCATCGATAGTTATAATAGGTTTAACTTCTACCCCAGGAGTCTTCATGTCTATCAACAAGAAACTTATACCTTCTTGTTTTTTTCCACTGCCATCTGTTCTTACTAAACAAAAAATCCAGTCAGCATGTTGAGCTAAAGTTGTCCAGGTTTTAGCGCCATTAACTACGTAAACGTCACCTTTTTTTTCTGCTTTTGTCTTCAGGGAAGCTAAATCAGATCCCGATCCTGGCTCAGAGTAACCCTGACACCACCAAATATCTCCATTAAGGATTTTTGGAAGATGAAATTCCTTTTGTTCATCGGAACCAAAAGTATAAATTACTGGCCCACACATGTTCACACCAAAAGGCATTAGCGTAGGTGTATTAGCTGCAGCTAATTCATTTTGAAATATATGTTTTTGAGTAATTGTCCATCCAGTTCCGCCAAGTTCCTCAGGCCAATTTACTGCTAGCCAACCTTTGTCATTTAAGATTTTATGCCATTTAACAGTATCTTCTTTACTTAAGGGAATACCTTGATCTTGCTTCTCTTTAATTTCAGAAGGATAATTCTGCTCAATAAAACTTCTAACCTCTTGTTGAAATTCTTGATCTTCTTTAGAAAATGATAAATTCATTAAAACACCTCTGTAGTTTAGGGCAAAATAGACGACGTCATTATACACAATGTAGCTGGATCTTAATAAGCAGAAACTAATGAATTTAGATCAAAAAAATATAATAATTTTTGAAAGCAAATACCAATTGGAGAGGTATAAAGTTTCTAATCCTTCTTTTTTTGAAGATCTAGAAGTTTTAACAGATCTTGAAATTCTTCCTTATGATAATTTTTCTCCTGATCCATCGCTTTTAGGTAAGCGTATTGAAACTCTTAGATCATTAATAGAGGATGAAGCTAGCCTTGCCTGTACTGCATCATCAATCATTCAACCTTTATTTGATAAAAAGTATATTTTTGAAAAAACATTCGAAATATCAAAAAATCAACAAATTGACTTAAAAAGATTAATAAAATTTTTAATTAACTCCGGATACGAAAGAGCAGATTTAGTCGTAAAGAATGGGCAATACGCAGTTAGAGGTTCTGTAATAGATATCTTTCCAAGTAATTCAAAACTACCAATTAGAATTGATCTTTTTGATGATGAGGTCATATCAATAAAGTATTTCAAAAATGAAGATCAAATTACATTCAAAGAAATTGATTCATATAAGTGTATTGCAGCTAAAGGATACGAATTAACAAACGAATCGATTAATATCTTTAAAAAAAACTGGAGAAATACATTTCAGTCAGACGGGCCAGTATTCGATAGTATTTTGAAAGGTAAAAATTTGGAGGGACTAGAACATTACTTACCTTTGTTTTTTTATGAAAGAACATTTTTTAAAGATTATTTTAAAAATTACAAACTTATCTATATCAATGAGGCAAAAAAATATCTATCGGAATACTGGGACCTAATTAATGAGAGATATGAAGACTTTAAATTAGACCTAGACAGGCCTCCCCTCCCCCCTGAAATTTTATTTAATTCATTGGATGAAATTTCTTCATTAAGTTCTGAGAATTTAATTTTAAATATCCAGAAAAATAAAGATGAAATAGATACAAAAGACGATTACTCCTATGAAAGATTCTCGATAACAGAAAATATTGCTTTTGAAATTGATTCTAAAGTAGTTCATTTAGATCATGGAATTGGAATTTACAGAGGATTGAAAAAATTAAACAATACGGAATGTTTGATCATTGAATTTGATCAAGGAGATTTAATATATTTGCCTGTTCACTCTATGAATTTGCTTTCGGCTTATATTGGAATGGACGAGATAAAATTAGACTCAATAAGAAAGAGTAAATGGAACCAGAAAAAACAAAAGACATTTGAAAAAGCATATGATTTTGCTGCTGAATTAATAGAATCAGAAGCTAAAAGATCAAATTATAAAAGATCTCCATTGGAGATAAATAAAGAGGGTTTTCAAAAATTTGTTGAAAATTTTCCATATGAACTCACACCAGATCAGCTTAAATGTTCTCACTCTCTGATAAACGATTTCAATTCTCCCAAAATGATGGATCGATTAATTTGCGGTGAAGTTGGTTTCGGTAAGACGGAGATGGCATTGAGAGCTTCGTATATTTCTTACATGAATGGTTTTCAAGTTTGTTTGATGGTCCCCACTACAATTCTTGCAGAGCAACACTATGAAACATTTACAAAAAGATTTTCTGGATACGACGTTGATGTGGTTTTATTAACTAGAAATCTATCCACTCAAGAAAAAAAAGATGTTTACTTAAAGATCTTAAATCAGCCTAACATAATTGTGATTGGCACTCATGCATTAATGAACAATAAATTAGATTTTAATAATGTTGGTCTTTTGATAATTGATGAGGAACATAAATTTGGAGTTAAACAAAAGGAAAAAATTAAATCATTAAAGGCGCAAATAGATATAATGTATTTATCAGCGACGCCTATTCCACGTACATTAAATCTAGCCTTAACTGACTTAAAAGATTTTTCTATCATTGCATCTCCCCCTCATGGAAGAAAACCGGTTGAAACAATTGTTTCAAGAGAATCAAAGTCTTTCATCAAAGAAGCAATACGACGTGAAACATTAAGAGGTGGGCAAACATTTTATGTCTGCAATAGAATCTATAAATTAGAAGAGGAAAAATATAAATTAACTCAAATATTTCCTGAAAAAAATATTGATATTGTTCATGGTCAAATGGATCCGCTCAAGATAAAGGAAATATTAGATAATTTTAAAGAAGGAAATATTGATGTCCTTGTCTGTACAACTATTATAGAAAGCGGAATAGATATTCCCAACGCAAATACACTTATAGTGAAAGATGCAGATAATTTTGGCTTATCCCAACTTCATCAATTAAGAGGAAGAGTTGGTAGATCTCCGACACAGGCATATGCATATTTTTTTACCAATGAATTCAAAGATATAAAAGGTAAAGCAAAAGATAGAATCACAGCTTTGCAATCAACGGATTCCTTTAATGCTGGGCTAGCCTTAGCAATGAGGGATCTTGAAATAAGAGGTGCAGGAGAAATCTTAGGAGAAAAGCAAAGCGGTTTAGTTCATGATGTTGGTTTAAATCTTTTTAGTGAAATGATAAAAAAAGCTAAACATTTATTGAAAGGTATGCATGAGGATAAAATCATAGATACATCAATTAATTTGAACGTTCCAGCATATATAGAGAACGACTATCTTCCTCAAGCTGAGCTTAGACTAGAAATGTATAAAAGATTAGCAGAATGTAAAACACTGGATGAATTGGAAATTTTAAAAGATGAAATTGTTGATAGATTCGGTCCTTTTTCAACAACTTTCCAAAACCTTATAGAACTCACCAAACTAAAGATTATTTCTATGCCGCTGATGATTAAAAGAATAATAGGTACAAATAAAAGAATTGAATGTACGTTTGATTCCGAATCTCCGATCCTGGCTGATAATAAAACTAACAATGTATTAGTTTTTAATCCTCAAGAAGATAATTCAATTTTATTTTTACAAGATACATTCTCAACCATAATATCCAACCTAAAATTAGATGAAGCTAGCTAATTTTTTTATTCTTTTGTTATCTTTTAATCTGATTTCGGTTGAGCGAGATCAATTGGATGTTGATTTTCTTAGCGATGATGAGTACAGAATTGACTTAATTTTTATTAAGTATTTAAAAGATGAGGACTTAAAAGAAAACTTTCAGAATCCAGAAGTAAATTTTGAAAGATTTTTTGTTGCTCTTAATGAATTCCAATATCCAAATTTAGATATCGTCCCTACAAATTTTGAAATTCCTAAAGAAAACCAATCCATTGATATTCCTTTTATTAAGAAAGAAACACAAAAAAAGACTATAGAAAAAAATATAATCACTCGAAAAAGAGAGTTTCCTAGAGAAATATTTCAGATAGACAAAAGAGACGATAATTTAATGAAAGAATTTAAGGATCTCATTAGGAGAAGTAGATACTTTAGATTCATTGGGGAACAATCTTGGTATCAACCTATACCAACAAAAGATAATTCATTTGAAATCTTTATTGATTCAAGTATTGAAAGAGGTTCAAGGATTTATGGTTTTTTAAGACCTTACAAAGGAAGATATTTGCACACTGATATCGAGATTTTTTTAGCAGAAAAAATCCAAGAAGATGAAATCTTAAGTATCGAAGAATTAGATAATACTAATCCAAATATAGAAGGTTATTTATTCAATAATACAGGCCTAGAATTACAAAAGAAAAGTCTGCCAAATTTACAAGAAGAAGAGCTAATGCCTATTTTCCAATTAAAAGAATCTAGAAGACTTAGATCAGGAGAAATTAATTATTTTGATCATCCAAAATTTGGATTACTTCTTTTAATAACTAAGCCGAGTTAGTTTTTTCTAAGTTCTGAAGATGTTCTTTAAGTGCGCTTTTGATCTTTAAATGATCTGAGTCATCCGAATCGTATTTTTCTAATTTTTGTATAGCTTGACTTAAATTTAGCCAAGGTCCTTTTGTGAATAATCGTTCATTAATAAATTGAGAAAAATCTTCATTTTCATCGTCAGATAATAAATCGGGTTTCTCTAAAGCTATAATTCTAGATGCTAATTCTCTGTATCTGCTGTCTTCAAATCCTTCCTTTAATTTTGTTTTATCTTGCCAAGTTGAAATATGAAATTTTTCCATCCAAAGCCTATCTGAATCACTAGGAAATCTTTGATATATTGCTTGATCTACATATTTTGGAGGCGGATAACTTTTTTGTTTTTTTATTAAAAGTTCGGAGAGTCTTTCTGAAAATTCGAAATTTTCTTTTAATAAGTTTGCCCTTCTTGTTAATTCTTTGATTGATAAATCAAGATATGATGAAGGTTTAGAGATACTGCTTAACGGAGTAACTGGCATGCTTTTATTTATTGAAACTAATTTGAAAGCTCCGCCTTGAGTTCCTAATTGTTCTAAAAGTTCATGATCCTTAAGTTTAAATAATTCTTCTGGATTGAAATATAAATCACAAACAATTATTTGATTTTGATTCGAATTATTTTGTCCGCATGGGTAGATAGGATAAACGTATTTATTTCTGCGTAACACCTCACCTAATAGGCAAAATTTTTCAGATCTTAATATATCTAAGTTTCCTTTCTTAGATGAACCTTGAATGAAAATTTTCCATGCTTCGGGAGCCTTGTCCTTAATAATTTTTGCAAGTTCAACCATCAAGATACAGTCCTCTAAAGCATCATGTGCTCCTTCAGCAGAAATACCATTTGCTTCTGCTAAATCACTTAGTTTGAGGCTTAAATCACCATTTTCATTTTTACCTGTTTTAATTTCATCAGAATAAAAGTTTGCTAATAACTGAAACAATACATACATATCTGCTCTACCATTATTATTTGTATTAGTTATATATGGATCCAATAAATACCAATAGAATTGTCGTCTAAGCAATTCCTCATCAAACTTGTGACCGTTATAGGTTATGTGAACCAAATTCGAAGAATCTGACCATTGCAGCCAAGTTGAGTGGATCTCTTTTATCAGATCGTAATGAGTCTTGTTGCAATTTGAATTAAGAGTAGAAATCTTTTTATGAGTGAAATAAGCTCCCGGATCTGGAACTATCCATGGCAAAATTTGACATTCATCATCAATAGTATCAATTTGATCAAAATTTTCAGACGTTAAAATTGACCCAATTTGGATAATTTGAGAAAAATTGATGTTTAAACCCGTTGTCTCAGTGTCATTGAAAACATATGAGACATTCTTTTCAGGCATGATTATTTAAAATAAGCGTTTTCTGTATGTGAATGATCAGTTGAATCTATGATTCCGGTAATTTCAGGTACATTTTCTATAAGAGTTTTTTCAACGCCATCTTTTAGCGTGACGTCAATCATGCTGCAACCCTGACAACCGCCACCGAATTGAAGAACCGCTTTATTGTCATCAAGAACTTCAACCAGACTAACCTCTCCTCCGTGCGATGCTAATGCAGGATTAATTTCACTATGTAAATAAAAATTAATCTTGTCTTCAATGGAGCTTTCATCCGATAAAAATGGAGTTTTTGATTTCGGTGCTCTAATTGTCAGTTGACCTCCAAATTTATCTGGATGGTAATCAACTTTAGCATCCTCTAGGTATGGAAGACTTTTCTCATCTAGAAAAACATTAAATGATTTATAGGTTTGAGAAAAATCAGTTGGGTCTTGTTCGCCTGGTTTGCAATAAACTATGCAAGTTTCTGCCCTATTAGAACCAGGATCGGAAACAAAGATTCTTATGTTCGTGTCTTTTTCTTCAGAATCTTTTAGAAGATTACCTAAATATTCTTCTGCGCCCTCTGTGATTTCAACAATATTTGACATTAAAGTTTTGCATCAAGTTCAGGGACAGCTGTAAATAAGTCAGCAACCAGCCCATAATCTGCTACTTGAAATATAGGTGCGTCCTCATCTTTATTAATCGCTACAATAACTTTACTATCCTTCATTCCTGCTAAATGTTGAATAGCTCCTGATATTCCAACGGCTATGTATAGGTTTGGTGCAACAATTTTTCCTGTTTGTCCAACTTGGTAATCATTCGGAACAAAACCAGAATCTACTGCTGCTCTTGAAGCACCTATAGCAGCACCTAATTTATCAGCTACAGATTCCAGAATTTTAAAATTATCTCCATTTTGCATGCCTCTGCCACCAGAAATAATTACATCTGCAGAAGTTAATTCAGGTCTATCTGACTCAGCAATTTCTTCTTTTATGAACTCTGATATTCCAAGGTTATGGCTTTCTTGAAGATCAACAACCTCAGCACTTCCATCATTTTGTGCGGCATCAAAAGCAGTCGTTCTAACAGTGATGACTTTTTTTGAGTCGCTGTTTTGAACGGTTGCAATACAATTTCCAGCATAAATTGGTCTCTCAAAGGTATCGCTAGACTCAATTGCGGTGATATCAGAAATTTGAGCGACATCTAAAAGAGCGGAAACTCTTGGCATGTAATTTTTACCATTAGTTGTTGCTGGGGAAAGGATATAACTGTAGTCAGCAGAAATTGCAACAATTAGGTCTGCAATATTCTCAGCGAGACAATGCTCGTATTCTGGAGAATCTGCTACTAATACTTTTGCTACTCCAGATATCTTTGCAGCTTGATCTTTTGCTCCAGAACAATTTGATCCGGCAACAAGAACGTGAATATCGCCTTCCAGATTAGTTGCAGCAGTTACAACATTATTAGTTGATGCTTTAATTTCTTCATTATCGTGTTCAGCTATTACAAGTATGCTCATGTTATTACCTTTGCTTCATTTTTAAGTTTATCTACTAAATCATCTACAGTTTCTACAATTATTCCAGCTTCTCTAACTGGAGGAGGAGAAACTTTTAAAGTTTTATTCCTTGGCTCAATATCTACTCCTAAAGATCCAGCCTCTATTACATCGAGAGGTTTTTGCTTTGCCTTCATGATATTCGGTAAAGAAGCATATCTTGGTTCGTTCAACCTTAAGTCTGTAGATACTATACAAGGAAGATTGACAGAAATTGTTTGCAAACCACCATCAACTTCTCTCGTTACAAGAGCCTTTTCTCCTTCAATTTTTAATTCAGAGGCAAATGTTGCTTGAGCATACCCAGTAAGAGCTGCCAACATTTGAGAGGTTTGGTTATTATCACCATCTATAGCTTGCTTACCCAGTATTACTAAGTCTGGAGACTCTTTTTCAACAACTCCTTTTAAAAGTTTTGCAATAGCTAAAGGTTCAACCTCAATGTCAGTTTCTACCAAAATAGCTCTGTCGGCACCGAGGGCTAAGGCAGTTCTTAATTGTTCTTGAGAAGCTGAAGACCCTACTGTCACAGCAATTATCTCAGTAGCAGTACCTCCCTCTTTTAATCTGACAGCTTCTTCTACAGCAATCTCGCAAAAAGGATTAATAGCCATTTTTACGTTATTTAAGTCAACGCCCGATTCATCAGCTTTTGGCCTAACTTTAACGTTGTAATCAACAACTCTCTTTATTGGAACTAAAATTTTCATAATTTTTATATAGTGTTAAGGCGGAATATTACAAGAACTACATATTCTAAAGGATTTGCTACTTGAAAGTAAGTCTTTAGAATACTCAGATACATAAGTAGGTATGGAAGAAAATCAAGTTGAAAGAGACGTCATGGAATATGATGTCGTTGTTGTGGGTGGCGGTCCATCTGGCCTATCCACTGCAATTAAGTTAAAACAATTAGCTGCTGAAAAAAGTGCAGAATTAAGCGTATGTCTTATTGAGAAAGGATCTGAAATAGGAGCACACATATTGTCAGGGAACTGTTTTGAGCCAAGAGCTCTTGATGAACTTATTCCTGATTGGAAAGAAAAAGGAGCTCCTTTGAATTCTCCAGCAACAAAAGATGTTGTGAAATTCCTGATTAACGAAGATTTATCATTCAACATTCCTTTTCCCTCTTTTTTAATGCCTAATTTTAATAATCATGGCAACTATGTAATGAGTCTGGCTAACTTATGTAGATGGCTTGGAACTCAGGCAGAAAATTTAGGAGTAGAGATCTTTCCAGGATTTACAGCTGCGGATGTGATATTAGAAAACGATGTTGTTAAGGGAATCCTTACCGGTGAAATGGGAATTTCTAAAGACGGTGAGAAAAAAGCTTCTTACCAACCCTCTATGGAATTAAGAGCCAAGTACACAATATTTGCAGAAGGATGTAGAGGTCACTTAGGGAAAAAACTTATTGCAAAATATGAGCTAGATAAAGGTAAAGATCCTCAACATTACGGCATTGGATTCAAAGAAGTATGGGATGTCCCGGCTGAAGTGCATTCAGAAGGTACTGTAATGCATACTTTTGGCTGGCCGAGTAAATCAAAAGCTGGTTCATATTTTTACCATGGAGAGAATAATCAGGTCTATATAGGCCTTGTTGTTCCTCTCGATTATTCAAATCCACATTTAAGTCCGTTTGATGAGTTCCAACAATGGAAACAACATAAAGATATAAAAAAGATCCTGGAGAATGGAACAAGAGTAGCTTATGGAGCTAGAGCTCTCATCAAAGGAGGTTATCAATCTAGACCAAAAATGACTTTTCCTGGTGGACTTATTGTCGGTGATAATGCTGGAACAATGGTTTTCACCAAGATTAAGGGAACTCACACAGCAATGAAGTCTGGAATGCTTGCTGCAGAAACAGTATTTGATGCAATTCAAAATAGTAATCTAAATGCTGATTTAGAGACTTATGAAGAAACATTTGATTCATCCTGGATACAAACTGATTTGTATAAATCAAGAAATATGACACCTCTTCTCCATAAATATGGAACGTGGATTGGAGGAATTTTAATGGCTATCGAGCAATTCTTATTTAGAGGTCGTTATCCATTCACATTGACTCATAAAACACCTGACTATGCATGTATGAAAAAAGCAAGTGAGTGTGAAAAAATTGATTATCCAAAACCGGATGGAAAAATTAGCTTTGATAAACTATCTTCTGTTTTTCTTTCAAATACCAATCATGAAGAGGATCAACCTTGTCACTTAACTCTCAAAGATTCTTCTATTCCCATAAATGTAAATCTACCGACTTATGATGAGCCGGCTCAAAGATACTGTCCAGCTGGTGTCTATGAGGTTGTAGAGAAAGACGGAGAACACAAATTTCAAATAAATGCTCAAAATTGTGTTCATTGTAAAACTTGTGATATCAAAGACCCTAGCCAAAACATAGTTTGGATAACCCCTGAAGGCATGGGTGGTCCTAACTATCCAAATATGTAGTCATTCCAATTTTCCAAGGGAAAATTCTTTATCGTTACTTTTAATAAATAATTCCTTATCCCTCTCGTAGGATTCGTCTACTAATTGATAGAAAACATTTCTACTGATCAGCCCTTCTAAGTTTTTTCTCACCTTTAGATAAGGAGAAGGTTCTTGTGTATCTTTATCAATTTCAACTCTTAACTTATCTAGAGTATCTAAAAGTACAATATCGCCAACATTGGTTTTGAACAAAAACAATTCTTTATTATTTTTAATTTCTTTTTGGTAGGTGACAATAACGAAGGGCTTGTCTTCTACTTCAATCCTAATTTTTTCTACTGGGGTAACAAGGTAGTAATTTCCATCCTCATCGAATCTAAGAACCGTACTAAATAAACTAACCATTTTTTCGCGGCCTATAGGAGAATCCATAAAATACCATTTTCCATCTCTGGATATTTTCATCTGAACGTTTTCACATAAAGGTGGATTCCAGTCATCAACAGGAGGAAGTGAACCTTCATTTTGGAGCTTCAAAATATCACTAAATAATTGAGCAGATGTTTTTGGGCTAGATTCCATTACAAAGTAAATAAATAAAAAGAACTAATTATAAAAACGATACCAGTAAATTTGTATATCCATGGAATGAAATTATTAAATTTATATAAAAATCCTTTACTTGTGAGTAATAAAGACAAGAATGCAAACCACAAAAAAGTGCTAATTGCTATAAACACAGCATAAAGAATTAGGATACTTAAAGGAGTATCGATACTCACAATTGCAAAAAATAAGGTAACAGTAAATGAACTTGCCTGAAGATTAAGAAGATTTGTCATAAATCCAAGGGTGAAATTTTTAGAGCTCGAATGTGTTACTGTTTCTGATGGTCGGTCAGTAAAAAAAGAAGAAATTCCTAAATACATTAAATATAAAATAGCTAAGGGTTTAAGAACAAGAAATATATTTTCTTGATATCTCATAATTAATTCCATTCCAAAAATAGAATATAAACAATGAAAAAATTCACTAGTAGTAATACCTAGAGCAGTAAAAATAGTTGCTCTCCTTGTAGATGATAGAGATTGTCTCAGTACAACAGCAAAATCAGGTCCAGGACTTATAACCGCTACAAGATGAATGGAAGCAATTAAAAGAAATTCAGTCAAAATATCTGGGGTTCTAATTCTAAATTAATGTTGTAATTCTCCAACACAGAGGCCTGAATATGCGAGGCAAGATCAAGAATATCCTCCGATTTCTCAGACTTATTTTCTAGCACTAGCGAGTGTTTTTCAGACACTCTTGCATTATTCAATGCAAAACCTTTCAGATTCAGTGATTCAATTAAAAAAGCTGCTGATATTTTTACTTTATTATCAATATACAAATAAAATTTAATCCTTGGAAGAATTTGTTTTATTTTTTCCAATTCATCCAATGAGATAATAGGATTTTTAAAAAAGCTGCCAACATTTGGATGTTCTTGTGGATCTGATATTTTAGCTTTTCGTATTTTTAGGATATGTTCTCTGATGATAAACGGAGAAATCTCTTCTTTTCTTAAAAAGTTTAAATCTTCATACTCTAAGTTTGGTTGAAAATCTTTGGTTAACTTGAATTTAACTTTTACGACAATTAGAGAGTCTTCATCTTGAAATATGCTTTGTCTGTATGAAAATTTGCAATCATTATTATTTAAACTAACAAGTCTGTTAGATTCCATATCAAAACAAATAACTTCTTCAATAAAATTGGATACTTCACTCCCATAAGCTCCAATATTCTGAATAGGCGCAGCTCCAATGCTTCCAGGTATACCTGATAAATTCTCTAATCCACAATAACCGTTCTCTAAGGTCCAGAGGACAAAATCATCCCAATTTTTACCTGCTCCAACTGTAATTAAATTATCCTCGATTGATATTTCATTAAATGAAATTTTTATTACAAACTTGTTAAGCAAATTAGGCAGAACAACGTTAGATCCCTCTCCGAGGATACAAAAATTAATTTTTTTTGTTGAGGTGAAATTTTGAATATTTTTTAAGTCTTCAAGATCAAAGATTTCAATAAAAAACTTTGCAGTAGAATCAATTTTTAAAAGATTATTTTCTTTTAAGCTAAAGGATTGTTTTATTTTATTTGATAATTTCATTAGCTCTGATCAAATCTTCTTCAGTATCTATTCCAAAGCTGCTCGTAGAAGATGATTTAAATGCTTTAATCTGATGACCGTTATCTAGAGCTCTCAATTGTTCTAAACTTTCTCGAATTTCGTTTTCAGATTGCTCATAGTTTACGAATTTTTTTAAAAATTCACATCTATAAGCATATATTCCAAGATGAAGATAAATAGAATCTGATGATTTAAAGTCTCTTGAAAATGAAGTTGCAATATTGTCAGTCACATTAATTTTCACAGCATTAGTATCTTCTATATCTTCTTTTTTAAGTTCTTTGTATAAGGTTGCCATTTCGAAATCATCGTTGTAATTGTGTATCAAAGTATTGATGTCATCATGAGATATAAATGGTTCATCTCCTTGAACGTTAATTATTAAATCTTCTTCATGACATTTTATTTTTGTTATTACTTCGTGGACTCTATCTGTACCTGTTTTATGATCTACTGAAGTCATAATTACTTGTCCGTTAAATTCTAGAACTTGATCTCTTATCATCTCAGAATCTGTAGCAATATATATAAAATCGGCATCAGATTTTCTACAAGATTCATATACCCATTGAATCATTGGCTTACTACCAATTTTCTTTAACGGTTTACCGGGTAATCTAGATGAGGACCATCTAGCAGGGATCACTACATAATTCATTTAGATTTAATTTCAGCTAAGAAATCTTGTTCAAAGTTATCTGAAACTTCAGCTTCTATCTTTAAATACCAATAATTCGTATGGTCTAGAAATGAGCATTTTATTGCATCTTTTTCTGTCATTACAGTAGGTTGACTATCCATAATTTCAAAATCTACGCTGTGAAAGTCATGATGATCAGGGAAAGCGTATTCAGATATGTCAAAACCCAGTTGTTTTAATAAATTAAAAAAATTAGATGGATTCCCAATTCCTGCAACTGCATTTACTTCTTTTTTTAAGGGCCAGTCGAAAATATCGTACTCCTTTTGGCTTTTCATATGAACCCACTTGAAAGGACGATATTTCATTTCATATTTTGCAACGGAAGGCCATTTTCTATTTGAGCTGATTGTAAAATCAACTGTTTTAATTCTCGATTTTGGCTCTCTAAGTGGTCCTGCTGGAAGCAGTAATTCGTTTCCAAACTTCCTATTTCCATCAATCATTAATATTTCTATATCTCTTCCAAGAGAAAAATGCTGCAAACCATCATCACTTAAAATGACATTGCTATCTGTATTTTCCATGAGATGTTTAGCAGCTTGTATCCTATTAGGACCGATGACCACTGGACACTGAGAATTCTTAAACATAATAGCCGGCTCATCTCCAGATTCTTCAATTGGGGTATCTGAGTTTAGTAGCAATGGATAGGTTTTTGATTTATTCAAGTAACCTCTTGAAATTATTCCTGGTTTAAGACCTTGTTTTTTAAGTAATTTGGCAAGGTAAATAATAATAGGAGTTTTTCCTGTTCCACCAACTGTCAGATTACCAACAACTATTGTAAGAAGATTAGGTTTCCATGAATTAGAAATTTGATATCTTTTTTGTCTATTAAAGAGAAATTGGTATATCCAAGAAAATGGAACAAGAAGTTTAGGCCAGAGGCTATTTTCGTACCATGCTTGTTCTAATTTTGAAGCATAGGATTTTGAAGCATCAATATTTATGAGGAGATTAGAATTTAATTCAGCATCAATATTTACTGCACCATCATCAAAATCAAATTGATTTCTATAGAGTTGGAAATAAGGACCTTCAGACAATATTAATTGGCTATGCTTACCTCTTTCAACTATTTCTCCACTTTGAAGAACTAAAATTTCATCTGCTTGCTCTACCGTTGAAAGTCTATGCGCAATAGTAATTGTAGTTTTGCCTTCTTTTAAGTTTGCAATTGCATCTGTTATCAATCTTTCAGATTCAGAATCTAAAGCAGAGGTGGCTTCGTCCAATATTAAAAAAGGTGAATTTTTTAGGATAGCTCTTGCAATGGCAATTCTTTGTTTCTGTCCTCCGGATAATAATGTTCCATTATCACCAATAACGGTTTTATAACCGTCAGGAAAAGATTCTATGAATTGATGAGCATTCGCTTTTTTTGCTGCTTCATAAACATCTTCTTCACTGGTATCGATATCTCCATAAAAAATATTATTAAAAATTGTGTCATTGAATAGGGTTATCTCTTGTCCTACGTAGGAAATTTGATCTCTCAAAGATTCCAGAGAAAGCTCTTCAATCCTTGTCTCATCTATAGAAATTCCACCCTCTGTGGCATCGTAAAATCTAGGGATCAGATTAATTATGCTGCTTTTTCCTGCACCTGAGCTTCCAACAATAGCTAAATTAGAACCTTTTTCTAACTCAAAATTTATATTCTTAAGGGAATATTCTTCTGAACTTGGATACTTAAGAGAGACGTTATCAAATTTAATTTTTCCTTTAGAATTCTTAATTATTTTTGAGCCATCATCTTTTTCTGGAGTTTCATCAATTTGCTTAAAAATATCTTCTGCTGCTGCAATACCTTTCTGGAACATAACATTAGTAGAAGATAATTGTCTGATAGGTTTTGCTAGCATTCCTGCGCTACCAAAAAAAGCTATAAATGTTCCTGATGACATTGAAGTAATTACAGAGGGATCTAAGGCAAACCAAGTAATTAATGCTAATGCCAAAGATATTATTAATTGAATAAGCGGAGAAGCAATTGAGTTTGTAGATTCTAATTTCAAATTTTGAATTCGATTAGCATCGCTTGCCTCATTAAATTTATCAATTTCTAGATTTTCATTACCGAAAATTTTTAATTCTTTATGAGCGTTTATAGATTCTGAACTAACATGAGTAACATCACCCATGGCAGATTGAATTTTTTTACTAAGACGTCTTAATCTTTTCCCAGCAATAGAAACGATGAAGCCAATTAAGGGTGCTGCAATTATTAGCACTAAGGTTAATTTCCAATTTAAGTAAATTAAATAACCTAATAGTCCTATTACTATCAAGCCTTCTCTTATAATAATTTTGACTGCATCAGTAACTGCACTACTTACCTGCATAACATTAAAAGTAATTCTGGATAATAAATGTCCACTGGAGGATTTATCATAAAAACTCACTGGCATCGAAATCAATGATTTGAATAAATCTACTCTCAAATTGTGTATTAATTTATTTGAAATAAAGGCCATAAAAAAATTTGAAAGATAAAAACCGATTCCTCTTATTAGTGCTAAGGCTATAAGTGCAAGGGGTAAGATTGTTTGAACTGTTTGATTTGGATTTTCTATAAAATCAACTATTCTTCTTAACCATTCCGCTGCTCCTACTTGAGCTGCAGCAAATAATACAAATCCAAAAAAACTGATCAAGAAATAAGGAATGCTTGAAGAAACATAGCCAAAAAGTCGTGCAAGATATGAAGTGTTGCTTTTCATGCCTAAAAAAAGGGATATTTTACCTTTTTAGAAGAATTTTATCTCTTAGCTCTGTATTAAATTGAGCTTACCTTGTTCGAGTAAATATTTTGAATTTGGCTTAAATTTCAAATTTTCATCATGAGTAGCAATAACCACAGAAATATCAATCTCATTAAATACATCGTCTATCAATTCCATGACTTCATCAGAAGTATTTCTATCTAAATCTCCTGTCGGTTCATCCATGACTAATAATTTCGGTTTATTAATTAATGCTCTTGCAATTGCACATCTCTGTCTTTCTCCGCCAGATAATTGATCAGGTAAGTGATCTTTTCTGTCAGAAATTTTTAATTTCTCAATAAGAAAATTTGCAAAGTCTTTATCAAGATTATGAGTTATAGCTCCTGGGAGAATGATGTTCTCATGAAGAGAAAATTCTTCTAAGAGATGATGAGATTGAAAAACTACACCAATATCATTTAGCCTTAAATTTGAGAGCTCTCTATCCGATAAAGATTCTATAAGTTTGTCTGCAAAAATCATTGAACCATCAGAAGGAATCTCTAGAGTACTTAAAATATTTAACAGAGTAGTTTTTCCAGAACCTGACTTTCCATAAATAATTAATCTGTCGTTGTCATTTATTTCTAGGTTAAGGTTAATAAGAGGAGAAATTAAATTATCTCCAGTTTGATAATCTTTTCCAATGCCTTGTAATTTAACTAAGCTCATTATCTTAATATCTTAGCTGGGATAATTTTTGAAGCAGATCTAGCGGGATAGATACTTGCAAATGATGTTATCAATAAAGATCCTAATATAATTGAAATAATCCACTCAATTCTTAAATCTGTTGGAAGATAACTTATGAAATACCATTGTAAATAACCAGAAATAATGACATCAAAATATGATGAGGCTATAAAAAATGACATAAACAAACCTAATAAGGTTCCGATAGATATTCCCCAAAAAGAGATTATCAAACCAAGATATAAAAATATTTGAATAATTTTCATATCACTCATGCCTACTGTTTTAAGTATTGCAATTTGTTCCTTTTTTTCATTAAGCATCATCATTAACATTGCTACTACATTAAAGGCTGCAATGACTATGATTAAACTAGTTAGCAAAAAAACTAAACTTCTTTCCATGCCAACAGCTCTCCAAAGAGTCCCAAACTGAGAACTCCAATCATTAACTCTTAGAGGTTGTTCAGAATAATTTTGAGCCTTTAATAAAGCATCATAAGTTAAATCAGGAGCGTCAAAAAGATCATCAAATTTTAGTCTTATGCCTGTCACATTTCCTGATAGCGAAAGAAGTTTCGAGGCATCATTAATGTTTATGAAAGCATAATTTGAATCTAGATCATTAGATCCCATGCTATAAATTCCAGAAATAGAAAAAACTTTCATTTTTGGATAAATTCCGGTTAGAGAAACTTTAGGATTTGGTAATAGTAAAGTTATTTTATCTCCAATAGAAACAGATAGTTGTCTTGCTAATAAATCACCTAAGATTAAGTTAAAACTTCCTTCACTTAAATCATTAAATGATCCAACAATCATATTGTTTGGAACATTAGAAACATTTGATTCATACGAAGGATCAACTCCATAGATAAGTGTTCCCTTTAATTTTGATTTAGAGCCAATAAGAGACTGAGTCTCTATATATGGTGCTGCTCCTTTAAGTCTATCCATATCAGATAACGAATCAATGAGTTCGATTGGATTAGAAATTGATGAGTAAGCGTAAATGTTTCCGTGAGGAATTGAATTTAATATTTTCTCCTTTAACTCTTTTTCAAATCCATTAAATACCGAAGAAACAATTATAAGAACAGCCACTCCCAGAGATACTGAACCCAAGGATAACTTAGAAACAAAGGATAAGAATCCTTCCTTTTTAGAATTGAAATATCTTAAAGCAATAAAAAAAGGAAGGTTTTGTCTCAATAGATTTTATTTAAGAGCGTTCTTTTTGGCTGATTCAAACATTTTACCCTTGTAAGGAGGCATCATGTTTTTCAATAAGTCAGAACTAAATTGAGTTAGAACTGATTTTTGGTGACTGAATCTCTTAAAACCTTCATGACCGTGATAAGAACCAATACCACTGTCTCCAACTCCACCAAAAGGCATATCTTCCTGACCGTAGTGCCACACAACGTCATTAATAGTTGCTCCACCAGATGTAGTTCTGTTTAGAATTTTATTTTGGGTATCTTTATTTTTACCAAAATAATACAGAGCTAATGGTCTAGGTTTTGAATTGACGTAGCTTATGGTTTCATCGATGTCCTCATATTCTTTAATAGGCATAACAGGCCCAAAGATCTCTTCCTGCATGATTTTCATATCATCAGTAGGATTTAAGACAAAAGTAGGAGGAATTTTATGTCCTTCTTGTTGCTCAAAATCTTCATTTGAAGGATTAATTGTTTTAATTTCAGCGCCCTTTTCTTTTGCATCTTCAATAAGACTATTAATCCTTTCAAAATGTCTTTGATTAACAATTGAAGTGTAGTGTTCGTTGTATTTCATATCCGGATACATTTCAGAAACAGCTTTAGTACTTTCATCTATAAATTCGTCAACTTTACCTTTAGGCATCATCATGTAATCAGGAGCAATGCAGATTTGACCTGCATTCATTGTTTTACCACGCATCAATCGTGTAGCCGATAAAGAAACATCGGCAGTTTCATCCATAATTACTGGAGATTTGCCGCCTAGCTCCAACGTAACTGGAACAAGGTTTCCCGCAGCGGATTGCATAACTTTTCTACCGTTGTTAGTTGATCCTGTAAAAAGTAAGTGATCAAAGTCTAAATTTCCAAAAGCCTCTGCCACATCAGGACCACCTAGAAAAACTTCAACTTCTGCTTTATCGTAAAATTCATTAAACATCTTTTTAGTTAGATCTGATGTTTTCGGTGTTATTTCAGAGGGTTTAATCATTACTCTATTTCCGGCAGCAAATGCTTGTGCTATTGGAGAAATAATTAAATTTATCGGAAAATTCCATGGTTTAATCATTCCAATGGTTCCGAGAGGTTGATATTGAATTTCCGTCTTAGCACCCAATAAACGCATCATTAATCTTGCTACAAAAGGCTGACTTGAATTTGATTGTCTGGTTTCAGACTTCATCCATTTTTTTAGATTTTTTATTGAATAATCAACACTGCCTAAACTAGACATAACTTCTGATAAAAAAGTACTGTTTTTATCTCTAGTTCCATAATCTTCACTAATAGTATCTACTATCTCATCAGAATATTTTTTTAACATCTGAGAGAGTCTATTTAATCTATCTAAACGTAATTCATAACTTGCAGGTCCTTCATCGATATGAGCCTTTTTTTGCAAAGCTAAAACTTCCTTCATTTCATCAAAAACAGAATCAGTCATATTTCCTCCTTTTAATTACAATTCTAAACAGTTCTTTGTTTTTTGTCTTTCTCGTTAGAGCCTTTTATTGTATTTTTAATGGCTTCCCAATCTTCATCCTTAAAAGAACTCATCATTGAAAAAGTACCCCCGCCAGTGATGTATTGTGCTCCATCAATAGCAATAGTCTGACCTGTAAGGTATTCACAGCCATCTGCCATTAAGAAAGTTGCTAAATTCCCTAGCTCATCCATTTTTCCTACTCTTCCTAGTGGAACATTACTTCTTTCAGCATCCTCAGAAATGTCAGATTTCTTATCACCTGTTTGAGGCATCAACCTTGCCCAAGCTCCTTCAGTTGGAAACGGACCTGGAGCGATAGAGTTTAATCTTATACCGTGAGGTCCCCACTCAACTGCTAATGACTTTGTCATGGCATTAATACCTGACTTTGACATCGCAGATGGAACAACAAATGGTGATCCGGTCCAAACCCATGTTGCTAGAATCGAGACAATACTTCCTTTATGACCAAGTTCTAACCATCTTTTGCCAACGGCATTGGTAATGTAAAAAGTACCGTGAAAGACAATTGATGCAATTGCATTAAAACCATTTGGTGATAAATCCTTAGTTCTTGAAATAAAATTTCCAGCGGCGTTGTTTACTAACCCATCTAACGGTCCTTCATTAAAAACATTTTCAATATTTTCTTCAATTGACATTGCGTCTCTAATATCAAGTGGAAAATAATTAACTTTTCCACCATACTCAGACATAATTTCTTCAGCAGTATCCTTCAGAACGTTTTCCCTTCTACCACAAATATAAACTTCCGCACCGTGCTTGACGAAGTGTCTAGTCATTTCTTTACCTAGACCCGATCCACCTCCGGTTACTAAGATTCTTTTTCCTTTTAATACATTTTTATCAAACATTTATTTCTCCCACATGAAGCTTGTTAGTAAACTTTTTAGACAAGTTAATAAACATGATAATGAGTACAGATAGAATGGCAATAAATATAAAAGGATAATTTGGCGCTATCATATACAAAGGCATGGTTATGATAGGTGTTAGGAGATGACCTAATGGCATTACACCTCCTAATAACCCGTTTATTAAACCCTGCTCATTTTTATTTACCGATAAAGATAGTTGCGCCACATTTCCAGAACGTGTGAGAGCTGAACCCACTCCATGTAAAGTCAAATAAATAAACAAAACGTTAATACTTGACGCAAACGCGATTCCTAAAAATGAAACTAACATTATCAATGGTCCTACTCTTAATAATAAATAAGGAGAAAGTCTTAATCTATCGACTAAAAATAGTTGAGTTAAAAGACCTGATATTGCTATCAACGAAAAACCAAAAGCAACGTAAGGATAAATATTCTCAATTTCAGGACTTAAATCTTGAAAATAAAGAGATGCTGTAAGTACCATTGTTGCATTCGACATACCCATAAAAGCAGCAACGAACATCGATGGCCAAATTCTTTCATCTAAATAATTTATTTTTTTTACGCTTTTATCGACTTCTGTATCGACATGTGAGTTCTTCATTAATTTAAAATTCATATATCCAGCAATCAAGCCAGAAAGACCAATGATTAAAAATGGAAGAGAGAAATCTCCATCACTAAGCCATAGCACCAGTCCAACAAAAATTGGGCCTACAATCACTCCAAATTGCCAGCCTGCATCAAAACGGGCAAATCCAGCTGTCCGTAATTCAGGTGAAGTAATATCTGCAATTCTACCCCCTGCTGCTGGTCGAACAGCGCTTCCAAAAAGTCCATTTATTAGTCTTGTTAAAATTAATAAAGGAAGTACAAGATAGAGAGGGATTATTAATTGTCTTGCAGATTCAATTAATGTCGTTATCAAAATAAGGGAGATTGCGAATCCAATCATTCCTATTAAAAAAATCCAGTGTCTACCAAATTTATCGCTTAAATCGCCCCAAAATGGACTGGAAATCATCCAAGCAACAGCAGAAATAGAGAAAATTAATCCTACTTGGAACTCATTAAATCCTAAATTTCTAACTTCTGGAGGAATTAAAATAAACATTGTTGATTGACCTGCACCAACAAACGCCAAGGCTATGGCTAACAGCCATATTGATCGTGGTGCACTATTATTCGATTGCATTGGATTATTAATCTCTAGCTAGAGAAATAAGGAAAAAAGAATTTTTGCTCTGTGTAAAGCAAATAAATTCATCATAAGATACTAATGCATGAGACCACTCATGCTCGTATTTAATTGGCTTTATGTTTTTAAAAGATTCAGAATTTTCTAAAAATACAAATTTATAACAATCAGAATAAATTTTAATTACTCTTTCGTTAAATTTGCCTATTGCCTCATTATTAATGACATTCTTGTATTTAGTTTTTGAATTTACTATTGCATCAAGCGATTTAAGGAAAGAATTGTTAGGCGGTATTTCAAGATAATTTTTTACCTGAATATTTTTAGATAAAAAAGGCCCGTGGTATTTTGGGAGATAATTAAAGAAATTCCCAGTTAATTGGAAATTAAAAAAAGGACTAGCCTTATATATTTCTAATAATTTTTTTGATGAATAATAATTATTATTATTTATAGAGAAAAAAGAAATTAAACATTGGAAATTTGTACCCAATCTAAGATAGTCAGTACCATTTAAAAGTAAATCTTCACTTTTATGTGAAACAGATTTTTTACTTTTTTCAAATTCCAATTTTTTCCTTAATTTTATCTAAATTTTTATTAGCTTCGTCTCTAGCCTTGGTTTCACCAGCCTCTAATGTATCTTCTATCAATTTAGGGCTATCTATTAATTCGAAATATTTATCTCTAAGAGGTGATATTTCTTGATTTATTTTTGTAAATAACTTTTTCTTGGCATCACCCCAACCAATTCCATCATCAAATTCTTTTTTTATCTCATTTATTTCTTCTTCATCAGAAAAGTGATTAAAGTACTGAAAAATAATTGAATCTTTTGTCTCCTTTTTTTCACCGGGTTCTTTTGAATCAGTTTTAATTTTATTGATAGATTTTTGCAAAGTTTTTTCAGAAGAAAATAAATCTATTGAGTTATTGTAACTTTTACTCATCTTTCTCCCGTCTGTACCGATCAATAAATCAAGAGATTCGTCAATAATGGGTTCAGGTAATTGAAAAAAATTATCATAAGTTTTGTTAAATTTATCTGCTATGTCACGAGTAATTTCTAAATGTTGTTTTTGGTCCTTTCCAACAGGAACATATTTAGGATTGAACATCAAAATATCTGCAGACATCAACACTGGATAACTAAATAAGCCATGAGAAATACCATAGTCTTCGTCGTTTTTATTTTCTTTGTTTAAATCAACTGCAGCTTTGTATGCATGCGCTCTATTGAGAAGCCCTTTAGGAGCCATACAAGATAAAATCCAATTTAATTCAAGTATTTGTGGAACTTTCGATTGTCTGTAAAAAAGAGAGTTTTTACTATCAAGTCCGCAAGCTAACCACGTCGCAGCTATCTTCATGGAAGATTCTTTCACAGCATTGGGATCATTAACTTTTATCAAGGAATGATAGTCAGCTAAAAAAAGATAGGATTTAAATTTCTTACTTAGTTGGATAGCAGGTTTTATAGCTCCGACATAATTACCTAAATGAGGCGTACCAGTAGTTGTAATACCTGTAAGAGAGGAATCCATAATGTAAGTATAAAAAAAAACACCACAAAAGTGGTGTTTTATCGAAGTTGAAGGGGTTCAGTGGGTTCTACTGATGCAGGCGATTGACCCTTCTCCCTGCAGGTGGCTGAGTTTCCTCAGTTCTTCTCACCCTTCTTCTTCTCATCTTTTACTTCTGTTTAATCGTCTCGAGTTAATTAAATTTTGTTAAAAGACTGATATCTATACTAATGATTTTTTTGTTCGACTCAATACCTAAAATGCTCTTTTTAAGATTAATTTATTATTAAAAAAAATTTTTATATTTATTTATAAAATAAAAAAGCAAATTGGTTAATTTTTAATCAATTTTAGAAAAGATTTCTTCAATTGAGTCATATAAGTTGAACATATTGAATGTTTTTTCATTAAAAAAACCTTCATCTTTTGCTTGATCAAGAAATATTTTCAGTGAATCATAAAAGCCTTTCGTGTTTAGGATAAAAATTGGTTTATTTATAATTTGAAGTTGATTCCAAGCCATAATTTCAAAGATCTCTTCATATGATCCCACTCCTCCAGGTAATAAAATAAAACAATCAGCAGCATCAGACATAATTTTTTTTCTTTCATGCATGGTTTGAACAATTTTTAATTCCTGAATACCCTCATGACCTGCTTCCATATCAAGTAATCTTTCAGTAATAATCCCATAAACGTCTCCTCCCTCAGAAAGGCAGCCATTTGCAAGCTCATTCATCAATCCTAATCCTCCTCCTCCATAAACAAGTTTATGATTTGATATAGCAATTTGTTTACCTAATTCAAAGGCAGTTTTGGCATAAACAGGATCATTACCAATTGATGAACCTAGAAAGACGCAAATATTCATTTTTATAATGGCGGAGGGGGTGGGATTCGAACCCACGAGGCCATTTCTGACCTGCTGGTTTTCAAGACCAGTGCATTCAACCAGACTCTGCCACCCCTCCTTTTTGGTTTGCCTATTCTATATGAGTTTAAACCTGATGAAAGTTATTACTTAGTTATAAAATATCTTATTTTTACTGACATATTATCGAATTTTTATATAATTCCGTTATTTTTAAAGTCATATGAAAGAATTTAAAGAAAGGGGTTTCAATGATGATTTAGATCTTGATACTCTTCTTACAGTTTTTTTTAATAAAATTAATCCTTTATTGATAGTTTTTCTTGGATCAATTTGTATTTTTTTTCTGATATACATATTTCAAGAAAGAATTTATCAGTCAAATGCTTTATTACAATTTGAAAGATCTTCTTCTTTTAATTCTTTTAATCCATCGTCGATTCAAGACCTATCTACTATTGATATACAACTGATAGCTGAAAAGGAAATTTTTAAATCCTTGAATACTATTGAAGGTGCAAAAGATAAATTAAATTCCATTCTAAATGAAGATACACCCTCTCTTTACGAGATATCTTCTGGATTAAGCTTTTCGGATGATGGAAAAAACTTATTAACGGTAAGATTTTCTAATAATGACATTACTATAACGAAAACAATTCTTAACAGTCTTGTAGAAGAATATTTATCTGACAGAGTAGAAAATAATAGAATTACAGCAATTAAAGGCATTGAATTTGTCGATAACGAAATACCAAAATTAAGATCTCAACTAAACTCAGCTGAGGAAGAATTAACAATTTTCAGATCATCAGGAGGAAATAACTTAATTTTTGATGACGAAAATAGAGGAGATTCTATAAAAACTCTATATGAGGAGATTCAAGAGATAGAATTAAAAGAAATTGAATTAAAAGAATTTTATAAATCAACCCATCCGATTTATTCAACATTAATCGAACAAAAAAAGGTTTTATTAAATGAGCTACAAGCTCTTGAATCAGATGTAAAGGATTTACCATCAGATCAAAGAAAATTATTCAATTTAACGCAAAGGGTTGATATCTATTCTTCAAGTTTAGAAGAACTTGAAAAACAAAAATTATCTCTAAGTCTTAAAGCTGCTTCTAGTTCTAGTAATGTAAGAATTATCAATTACCCATCAGATCCAATTAAGATAAGTCCAAGAATTACATTGATTCTTTTAAGCCTTATAGTTTTATTAGCTGCCTATTTAATATTCTTGTTGAACCATTTTTTTACAGACAAAATCATGAGTTTAGACTCATTGGTAGATTATCTTGAAGATAGAAACTTATTAATTGGTGCATTTCCTTATATATCTGGCAGGGGTAATAAAAAGATTCTTTTTGACATAGAAAAAAACTTCACTGATAGAGTAATCGTTAATATCCTTAATTCAGATAAAAAAGTTTATTTAATTTCCAGCATGAAAGAAGGAGTTGGAAAATCTTATTTTTCTGAAAAATTAATTCATAAACTCTCTAATTTTTCTGAAAAGATATGTTTAATTGATCTTGATTTAAGAAAAAAAGGAATTTCCAATACTTCAAGTGATTTCAAAGTTAACGGGATCAGTACAGAAGATTATCTTAATAATAATTTAACTTTTTCAGATGTTGCTCTCTTTAAAAAACCTGAAACAGATGATCCTCTAAAATATCTAAATTCTGATAAATTAGAAAATCTGATAAATTCATTAAAAGCTGATTTTGATAAAGTTTTTATTGATTCACCTCCAATGGGAACGTTTATTGATGCGAAAATAATTTCAAATTATGCTGATCAAATAATATGTATTCTTTCTTCCCATGAAAGTAGTTTTTCAGAAATATCTTCCATTAATAAGGAAATAAAATATAAAGAAAAAGAAAATGCTGAGATTCTGTTTTTCTTAAATAAAGTAAGATATTTCCTGGAAATTTTCTGGTTTAGTGTTAGGTATCCTATTTATGGATCTTACAACTACTATAATCCTTATAACTACTATTCCTCAGAAAATGAATCAAAAACTTTCAGAAAACTACAAAAATATGTAGTATTCGCCATTGATTCAGTAAAAAAGTCTTATGAGAGGATTAGATTATTGATTTCTAAATATTTTAGTAAAGACAAATGAAGATTTTACTATCTATAATCATTCTGCTGATAGTCGCCTCATGCGGCTCTGTATGTTCTTCTACAAATGGAGCATGCACATTTGGATCTGTTGATTCATCTATTTCTGCTTCAAATTTAAATACTGATAAAAAATTTAGAAATAGAAGTTATGAAGCAACAATAATAAGTGATTTATCTCCTGATCCAATTTTAATAGAAAGCATAGATTCTGAACTTATTTCAAGAGAAGCTAATAGACCTCTCAATCTACCAACTAATCTTCTTATGTATCAACCAGATTCATACAAAATCGGTGTTGGTGATAGACTCTTTATTTATGTTTATGGTGAAACTGAAAGGTTATCTGCTTCTTTAGTTAGTGGTGCAGCGATAAATCCTATTTTCGAAAAATATGTAAGGGATGATGGAACAATTTTTTATCCAAATGCTGGAATAATCGATGTAGAAGGATCAACAGTTGAGGAAATAAGGCTTGAACTTACTTCTAAACTATCAAATGTTTTAAATAATCCTCAAGTAGATGTATCTGTATCAGAATTTAATTCAAAAAAAGTTACTGTATCCGGTTCATTTGCAAATCCAGGAACCTATCCAATCACAACTGTGCCAATAACCTTGAGTCAAATAGTTTCAAATGCTAATGCTTTTAATATAGACAGCTTTAAAACTGGTGATCTGACATCTTTAAAATTCACAAGAGATGGTTATATATATGATCTGGATTATGAATATCTTGCCAGAAAATCACAAATACAAAATCTTATTTATCTTAAAGATGGAGATGTTATTCACTTACCAGATTCTTCTGAAAATTTAGTGCATGTTCTAGGTGAGGCTTTTCAACCCAAATCTATTAAAATGGAGAGAAGCAATATTCTTTTATCTTCTGCATTGTCCCAAGCTAATGGACTCAATAAAAATACTGCCAAAGGAAAGGATATTTTTATCTACAGACCAAAAGATTTTGAGGGTAAGCCAAGAATATTCAAAGCTGACTTGTCTTCATCTTCTGGTTACTTATTGGCTGGAAAATTTAATCTCCAGTCACAAGATATTGTTTACATAGGAACCAGAGGCGTTACATCTTGGTCTAGATTTGTTAGACAGCTTATTCCGTTTACAGACATTCTTAATTCCGCTCAAACCACTGACATTGTTACAAATAAAGGCTTTTAAATTTATTGTTGCTTTTTTATAAGATAATCTGCTACCCAACTTAAAGACCAATTGTGTCCTAACCTATTTTTCTTATATTTTTCAGGAAGCCTTTTTACATTGCTTCCTAATATTTTTACATTTTGAGGATCATATTCTAAATTCTTAAACGCTCCATCAAGTTCATGAATTGTTCTCCATTCATAAAGATGAGAATTATTTGGAACTCTTATAGGTGTTGAATAGGAACAATTTATTACTTCATTATTTAAACCTTTCAAAGGAGCAGCAATAGTATGAACTTCCAAAAAAATTTCACTCTTCCATTGATCCATGAGAGATGCCGTCAATATGCCGCCATAACTATGGCCGAATAAAATTACCTTCTCGATATTTTTATATTTTTTTAATTTATCTTTAATAGAATTATCAAGTAATTTTATTGATGAATTGAAGCAAGAATTATCATTCCATCTAAAGAATGATATTAAATTGTTTGAATTGTTGATTGTATTAAGCGGATATATCCACTCATACCCTCTGCTGTTATTTCCATGAACAGCGATGAATAATATTTCTTGGCTAACATTATGAAGTTCTAATTCATGCAGCCCTTTTGGAATTGACATAAGCTTTCTACCAGAATCAAAAACATTATTGTATGAATTCAATAAATCTAGATTTAGCTTATCAACTTGATTTAATGATTCTTTATCGGAACAAGAATTAAATAAAGTTATTAGAAGTAAAAGAAGTAATTTAATTTTTAACATTAAAAGTTTATTCATTAAATCTTACTTAAAGATTTTTTATAATTTGGATTTTTTAAAACTATAATCTTTTAATTGCACAAAGTTTATTTCCTGAAGGATCTCTCAGATAAGCTAAATAAATTTTAATCTCATCGTATTGTCTTATTCCAGGTGGATCTTCAATAGATACGCCGCCGTTTTCAACGCCAACCTTGTGCCATTCATCGCCCATGGCTTCATCTTTTATATTAAAACCTATAGTGGATCCATTGCCTGAAGTGGCAGGTTGATTGTCGATAGGTTCAGAAATACAAAATGTCATTCCTTCTAAAAAATAAAAATATCTTTTTTGACCTGTTAAATTTGGAAACAACCTACCTTCATCTGCACCTAAAACCCCCATGACTTTATCGTAGAATTTTTTTGATGCTTCTATATCGTTAGCACCCACCATTACATGACTAAACATAATATCCTCCGTCTAACTTAAATTGACATAAAGAAAATGAATAATCAATATGTAAAATAAACTAATCACTGAAGTAGTGGGAGATTCAATGATTTATAAAAATACACATGAATTAATCGATTTAATTAGGAATAAAGAGATAACTTCAGTAGAAATTCTAGAAAATTTATTATCTCAAATAAAAGCGAAAAACTCTGATGTAAATGCCGTGGTTACTCTGGATGCAGAGACAGCCATGGATAAGGCTAAAGAGGCTGATAAATTAACTGAAAAAGGAAAATCATTAGGTCCTTTGCACGGCATACCAATGACCATAAAAGATGCATATGAAGTTGAAGGCATAGTATCTACAGGAGGAGATCCGAATTGGAAGGATAACGTTCCCTCTAAAAATGCTGAAGCAGTTCAACGATTAGTTAATGCAGGAGCAATTATTTTTGGAAAAACAAACGTACCGTATCACTCAGCTGACATTCAAAGTTACAACGATATTTATGGAGTTACAAACAATCCATGGGACTTGGAAAGAACTCCTGGAGGATCGTCTGGAGGATCAGCAGCAGCACTCGCAGCTGGTATGACTCCACTTGAGCTTGGATCTGATATAGGAGGTTCAATTAGGACTCCTGCTCATTTTTGTGGAGTGTTTGGGCATAAACCTTCCTACAATATTGTCTCGGAGGTTGGTCATCTACCTCCTCCACCTGGCTTTATTCTGACTGGAAATGGATTATCAGTAGCTGGGCCATTAGCTAGAAGTCCAGAAGATCTTGAAATAGCAATGAATATTCTGGCAGCACCTCAAGGTCAAGATGAGATAGCTTGGAATATTAAGTTACCAAAACCTAAAGTAACTGATATAACTAAACTTAAAGTTGCGGTTTGGCCTGAGGAAAAATCAGCAGAAGTTGATCAAGAAATAAACAAGTTAATCAGTGATACGGCAGAAGATTTGAGATCAGCAGGGGCAAAAGTGGAAACAGTAGCGCCTCCTTTTACTTTTGATGAAGTAGATGACATATACAGTAAATTGGTGCACCCAATTATGTCTGCAGGTGGAGATAGGGAAACTCTGGCAACTGCAGATGCTTTAGCTCAAGAGTTGGATGATTCAGACTTGTCTGAGCTCGCAAAAATTACCAGAGGCGTTTCTCTGAAGGCAAGAGATTACGTTGTTAACAATGCTAGAAGACATTTCATCAAACAGAAATGGTTAAAGTTTTTTGAAAATTATGATGTGATGCTGTCTCCTGTTTGCGCTGTAACTGCGTTCAAACATAATCATGATCCTTTAATTGAAAGAACTATTAATGTTAATGGAAAAGAAAAACAGTATTGGCATACTACCATCTGGGCAGGACCTGTTGTAACAGCCAATTTACCTAGCACAAGCACTCCAATCGGATTAACTTCGAGTGGTTTGCCTGTAAATCTTCAAGTAATTGGTCCTTACTTACATGATTTAACGTGCATTGAGGTAGCAAAAATGATTAGAGATCTTAGAGGCGGATTTAGGATTCCTCCCAACTTTCAATAATTATCATTTGTACCAATCTAAATAAGATCCCATAACGGAAGAAAACTCTTCTTGCTCTGATAGATTGAGTAAATGATTAATGGATTTAGGATGAGTATCCTTGATATCTTGAGAGATTATATTGAATCCCTGTTTTTTTAAAATTTCTTGATATTTTCCTTCCCTTAAAAATTGAGAAAAATCACAAACAAAAGAAATATCAGCCAAAGTTAACCAATCGCCTGAAATATATTCTGATTTGGAAAGAGCTGATTCAATCCCATCTAAATAAAATTCATAAGCTGACTTCATTCTGTCGTAAGTATATTTACTTAAAGATTCAATAGAGAGGATATAGACTTGGTGCTCTCTAGAAAAAACTAAATTTGCATCTAAAAAACTATCAATCCGAGAACTTAAGGATGGATCGTTTTTACCGTAGAGAGAGTCTGAGTTACCTAATCTTGCTACCGACCTCATAATACTATTGGATTCAAAAACTCCAACTTTATCATCACCTACAAAAGCCGCGGGAACGGTCCCAAATGGATGAGCTTCTAAAAATTCATCCGTCTTGTAAAGATCTCCTGAAAATCCTCTTTTTCCTTTTCGAGCATGTGGACTAACTGATTTTTCATCATCAGACAAAACTTTTGCATCGTAATCCCATAACCAACTAGCAAGATTTTTTGGTTTATCTCCTATTACTTCAACATCTACTTTTACAAATTTTGCAGTTATTAAAGATTTCCAAACCCTTGGATTTGGAAGATAGGAAAAAATTCTTATTTTTGAGGACATAACTATTTAAGTTGTTTAAGAAAAAAGTGTTTACGACATAATGAGACATAGGATTCATTGCCACCGATCATTATTTGATCGCCTTTTGTAATAATTTTTCCATCCTTTGAAACTCGAACAATCATAGTAGCTTTTCTTCCGCACCAGCATATTGTTTTAATTTCTTTAATGTTATCTGCCCACGCTAAAAGAAATTTACTGCCTTCAAACAGTTCACCTCTAAAATCAGTTCTTATACCAAATGTCAGTACAGGAATATTTAAATTATCAGCTATTTCAGATAGTTGTTTGATTTGCTTTTTTTTTAAAAATTGGGCTTCATCAACTAAGACGCATGAAATGTTTTTTTTAGAATTTTCTCTATGAAATAAATCTAATATATTTGTACTCTCATCAAAGATTTTTGCTTTTTTTGTAAGCCCTATTCTTGAGGTAATATTGCCCTTTCCAGATCTATTATCTTTTTTTGATGTGATAAGGAGAGTGTGCATCCCTCTTTCTTGGTAATTATGACTAGCCTGGAGCAATGCCGTAGATTTACCAGCATTCATTGATGAATAATTAAAATATAATTTAGCCAAGTCTAAAAGGTTAAAAATACAATATAATTGAATTAATGAGTTTTTACGAAAAAAAAATATTGCCTAAGGTCCTTGATTTGCTTTGCGGATCATCCCCGATCAATTATCAGAGGAAAAAAATTGTTCCTAAAGTAAGTGGTAATGTTCTTGAAATTGGAATTGGCTCTGGATTGAATCTTCCGCATTACAACGTATCCAATATAAGTAACATAACTGCTTTAGATCCAGCAGAAGAATTAACTGATATTGCAAAAAAAAGAATTTCTGAATTAGATCTTGATATTGATGTCATAAACTGTGGAGCTGAAGAAATTCCACTAGAATCAAAATCCTTTGATTCCATACTTGTTACTTATACCTTGTGCTCTATTGAAAACTTAGACGACTCGATGAGAGAAATAAGAAGAGTAATCAAGGATGATGGAACTCTATTTTTTTGTGAACATGGGATTGCTCCTGACCTAAAAACAAAAAATTGGCAAAACAGGATAAATCCTATTTGGAAAAGATTAATGGGTGGATGCAATATCAACAGAGATATTCCTGAAATAATATCTAATTCAAAATTAGAAATAGTTGATCTTGAGACTATGTTTCTCCCAGGCACGCCTAGAATTGCAGGTTTTAATTATTGGGGCACAGCCAGAACCAATTAGATTCAATAAGTCAGACATCTATATGTGATTTGGCTTTTATGTTTTCCTGAATCGAATATTTCTTTTAATTCTCCTTTTTCAATATCGAGCATCAAATTCCAATTTCCATAAGAATTATTTAAATTTGAAATTTTCTTGTTAGCTTTTATAAATTTTTTACTCTTTCCTGTAATTTTGTATTTCAAAGGTGTTAACTTAAATTTTTGAGGATATTTTAAAATTTCATTTTTTTTAAAATCTATTTCATAAATTAATACCATCCTGGTTTGGTCAATGGTTTTTTTTCCTTTTTCGTAATGAACACTTTGAACATTCTCACAATTTAATTTCATATCCATTGAAAAAAGAAAGGGTGTGAATAAAAGAAAAATTAAATATTTCATTAGAATAAAGATGAAGAATTTCCTCCATCCACTGAAATATTTTGACCTGAAATATATGAGGCTTGTTTGGAGCATAAAAAGCATACAATGCTTGCAAATTCCTCTACTGTCCCCATTCGTCCAGCGGAGAGTTGTTTTTCCATTGAATCTTTAGCTTCTTCAAAGGATACCTTCATCAATTTAGATTGCATTTCAATTATTTGAGTTTGTCTGTCTGTATCAATTCTTTCGGGAAGAACATTATTAATGGTTATATTATGTTTGGCTACATCTCTTGATAAGGCTTTGGACATCCCGTGCAGGCCCGATCTTGCACTGGTTGATAATCCCAGCAGAATATTTGGATTTTTTACCATAGCAGATGTGATGTTAACTATTCTGCCAAATTTTCTTTCTTTCATGCCGGGAATTACATCTTGCATAAATAATGTAGAAGATAAAAAATTTGATTTAAAAGCATCAATAAAATCAGATTCGGTCCAGTCATAGAAATTCCCTGGGGGCGGGCCACCGGAATTATTAATAAGTATATCTGGGTCAGGACACTTCTCTAAAAGTCTCTTTCTTGTATCTTCATCTTCAATTTTTCCTAAGACATAGTCGACTATAAAACCATCTTGAGTGAATTCTTTCACTGTCTTTTCTAGAGATTCTTCGCTTACTCCGTTAAGGAATATTTTGACTCCCTCATTTGCAAGGGACCAAGCGCAGGCTTTCCCTAGTCCTCTGCTTGATGCCGGAATGATTGCTTTTTTATCAATTAATCCAAAATCCAATTAGACGCCCTCAGAATTACCAAATGTAGCTGTAATATCTGGCCCCCATTGCATTCCTGCAGCTTCTGAAATATCTATGACTCCTGGCTTCACTTTATTATCAAATAAATCTCCATCCGTTTGATGCTCATGAACATGACCGTAAGGAGAACGCCAATAATCAAAAATTTGACTGCCTGCAAAATGTCGTCCTATACCCCATTCATGTCTATATCTTTTGTCTTTAAGAACCTCATGACCTAAAAAAATATCATCCACTTCAACGACTTCGTAGGCGCAATGATTAAAACCACTTTTAAGATCCGATGAAAGGTTACTTTGTAGAAGAAAAGAATGATGATCAGTTAATTTATTTCCTAGATCACATCTACAAAACAATGCTACATAAATACCAGAGCCTTTACCTAGTTCTACCTTGTCAGAAGGAATAAGACCTAAATGTTTGTTATACCAATCAAAAGAAACCGATGGATCATTAACATTGATTGCTAGATGCCCTAATTTTTTAATTTTTGAACTTCGAGGTTTGCCAACCCTTCTTGGTTGATTTTTTCTTGGACTAGTTTCTTTGCCAATACCGCCAGAATTAAATGGTTCTGCAACGAGATCTTTCTTATTAAATTTTTTCGTTTTCATGCCAAATATCACTTCTACTTTTAAACCGTCCGGATCCAAGGCTTCAACTACGAAACCACCTCCAGGTGATTTTAATTTTTTGACATCACTAAAATCTTCAGTCTTAGATAATTTGTTTAGGTCGTTCATAGATTTTGCATAAAAAGCAGATCCGATAAATTTCTTTTTTCCTTTAAGCGTCTTATGAATAAATTTATGCGGCCCTAGACCTTGCATATAAAGCTCAGTACTAGTCTTTTTTGTAGTAACTAATCCAAAATCTTTAAGAAATGCTTCTTGTTTATTTAAACTTGGTACTTGCAAAATAGGATATGCAACATCTATAACTTTAATCATCTTTTTATTTTAAAATAATTTAAATGTCCGACAAAATTTTTGATATTGGAATTATTGGTTACGGTCCGGTTGGTGCAACTTTATCTGGCTTACTATCATCGCTTGGGTTCAGTGTGGTAGTCATAGAAAAAAATAAAGGAGTTAGTCCAACAGCTAGAGCAATTAATACAGATTCTGAGCAACTTAGAACGTTTAATTTTCTCAGTATTGCAACTGAAGTAATCGCTAATTCAAGAAGATTAAAAAAAGTCCATTTTACAGATTCAGAGTTCAATCCGTATTCATCGATTGATATTCCAGAAGAGGATAAATTAGGATGGCCCCCTACTCTTCTTTTTTATCAGCCGGAGCTAGAGACAATAATTAGAAGTAATAATCTAAAGTACAAAAATTTAAAAATATTAGAAAATACTGAAGCAGTAAATATTGAAAGCACTGACCCTCTTCAAGTAGATATTAGAAATAATAGGAAAGATTCATCAATTTACTGTAAATATCTTATAGGTTGTGACGGTGCAAATAGTTTTGTCAGGAAATATATTAAGGCAAAGTTGATTGATTTTGGATTTGATCAGGATTGGATTGTTATTGATGCTCATACAACAAAGCAAATAGATATTTCTAAAGATGAAGCTAAGCAAATATGTGATCCAAACAGATTAAAGACGTATGTTCCTGGGAGGAGAAATCACAAAAGATTTGAGTTCAAACTTCTTAAGGAAGAAACAAAAAAAGACTTCACGAAGAAAAAAGTATGGGAGCTTTTGTCTCCATGGATAAATAAAAATAACAGCAAAATAGAAAGAGCAGTAGTTTATAAATTTCATGCCTGTATCGCAGATAAATGGAGAGATAAAAATATATTTATTGCAGGCGATGCGGCACATCAAATGCCTCCGTTTCTTGGTGCTGGAATGGGAACAGGCATAAGAGATGTATTTAATTTAGCCTGGAAGATTTTTTTAGTAATAAGAGGTAAGGCTGATGAGAAACTTCTTGAAACTTATCAACTAGAAAGAGAACCTCATGCAAATTGGACTATTCAACAGGCAAAAATAATTGGCGAAATGATGGAGCAATATTCATACAGAGAAAAGGGAGAAAAATATGTACCCGCTAGTAAGGGGTATGGTGAAGTTTTCCCGCACTTAAGCAGAGGATATTATGGTGATCCATCTAATGGACTTATCGCAACTCCATTTTGTAGATTTAATTTAGATAGATCTAAAAAAGATAGCGATGAATATTTTGGATGGAATTTTGGATTGATTTCCAAAAAAAAATTAACAAAAGAAATAGATTTAATTTTAAAGAAAATGAACATTAAAGTTCTTTCAGTCAACGATAATAAACTTAAAAATTATTTCAAGGATGCTAACTACTTGTTAATAAGGCCAGATAAATACCTATTTTCTATGTCGAAAACCAACTCGGAATTAAAGGAAGCTTTGAGTGAATTAAAAAAACAATTTTCTCTAATTACATAAATTTTTGTTTTGAAAAATTTTCAAAAATTTTATTAATAGTCCTAGTAATAGAGAAACTTAAGAATCTAGAAAATCTATCCTGCATATTTTTTTTAGGTTTGAAAGAAACTTCAAAAATATCAAATTTCTTATTTTGCTCAATTAAGTAAGAATCACTAGTCTGGATTTTATCAACTAAACCAACATCAATAGCCTCAATACCCTGCCAGACTTCTCCGGTAGCAACTTTATTAACATCCAAGGTTGGACGATATTTGGCGACATGTTTTTTAAATAACTCATGAATATTTGCCAAGTCATCTTTAAATTTTTCTCTACCTTCGTCTGTATTTTCTCCAAACATAGTTATTGTTCTTTTGTACTCACCGGCGGTATGCATTTCGTATTCAATATTATTTTTCTTAAGCAGTTTATTAAAATTTGGAACAGCCCCTATAACTCCAATAGAACCAATAAGTGCGAATGGTGAAGCAATTATTTTATCTGCGATGCATGCCATCATATAACCGCCTGATGCAGCAACCTTATCAATACAAACAGTCAATTTAATTTTCGAATCTTTAAGACGAGATAATTGAGCAGCTGCAAGTCCATATCCTATAACTGTCCCTCCTCCACTTTCTAAGTTCAATACCACTTCCTGGCATTTGGTATCTGCATTAAGAATTGATGATATTTCTTCTCTTAACTCTTCGACTTGAGATGCCTCAATGTCACCATTGAAATTTAAAACAAAAATATGTTTTCTAGATACCTTCTCCTTTTTTTTATTCTTATTTTCTTTTTTTATGTTTTTTTCTAAAACTTTTCTCTCTTTCGCTGATAAAACTGAAAGTTTTAAGTCATCAGCAGTATTAGCGTATTTAGTTGAAAGATTTTTAACGCGCAACCCTCCAGAAGAAGAACTAGATTTTATAGAACTAATAACAATTAAAATCGGTATAACGATAGCTACGGCTACTGTAAGTGCTTTTAATAAGAAGATTAAATACTCAAATAAGATTTCCATAATTTATATAAAAAGACTGACAACTGTTCCAGTTAAGCAAGAGGCAAGTGTAGCAGCAAAAAGTGCTCTGAAAGCAATTTTTAATAACGTGCCTCTAATGTCTGGACAAATTGCTGAAAGGCCTCCAAGAAGAATTCCTACACTAGATATATTTGCAAAACCACAGATTCCGTAAAGCATAATTAACTGACTTCTTTCGCTTAAAATATTTGTATCTAAATCTCTCAAATCATTAAAAGCAATTAGTTCGTTAAAAATTGTTTTTGTACCAAGAAGGTTTCCAGCGGGAATAATTTCAGCAAAAGGTATTCCCATTAACCATGCAATAGGAGCAAAAATAAAAGCTGCTATCCTTTGAAGAGATATAGGCTCGCCATATACGTTTGGAAAGATACCTAGCATGAAATCTGCCAAAGCTACTAAGCTTAAAAAAACTATTAGAGAGGCAATCACAGATAGGAACATATTTAATCCATCTTTTGTGCCAACGCTAATGGCATCCATGGAACTCTCATACATTTTCAAATCTTCTTTAGCTGTTTTTAATTCAGTTTGTGCAGAAGGTATCAATATATTCGAAAACATAATTGCTGCGGGAACGGATAAAATAGATGCGGTTAAAAAATGGCCAATGACGCCAGTAAATTTATCATCTAACCAGGTAATGTATAAAACCATAACACTTCCAGCAATTGTCGACATACCGACAGTCATAATAATGAGCAAATCCCTCTGATTCATTTTATTCAAATAAGGCTTAATCAATAGAGGAGCCTCTAATTGTCCTAAAAATATATTAGCTGTAGCAGCTAGCCCAATAGGTCCTTTTGCATCTAAAGGTTTCTCAAATAATTTTGCTAAAAGCTTTATCAGAAAAGGTAATATTTTCCAGTGCCACAACAAAGCAGAAAGAGCTGATAAAAAGATTAACATTGGCAAGAAAGTAAATGCAAAGATTGGTAAATTCTGATTATTCGAAACTTCAAATGGTGCGTCCCCTCCTCCCAGATAACCAAAAACAAAAGAGCTTCCCTCTATTGCTGATAATCTTAACGACTCTACAGCCATACTCATCACATCAAAAAAGGAGGATATGAAAGGAATTTCCAGAAGGATAAAGGCTAAAGATGTTTGAATTAATAAAGCATAAATTATGAATTTAACTTTTATTTTTTGTATAGATTCACTGAACGGAATAGCAATCAAAATTAATGCAACAATTCCAATAAGTGATTGAATAATCATTTTTATTTCAATTTAATCTCAGCCAATCTTTGATTTAGGTAATCATCAGCTGTTATCGGATCTGGATAGTAGTTATGACTGCCAAGCAGAGATTCAAGGGGTTTTATTAAAAAATCGGATCTTGGATGAAGAAAAAATGGAATAGATATTCTTTGAGTATTCATCTCTTCTCCATTTGTTACTCTATGAGTTGCTGAGACGAGATATTTATTAGTATATCTTTGCAGCATATCTCCTACGTTAACTACTATTTCATCCCTTGAGAAATCTGCTTTGAGCCACTTATCTCCATTAAGCACTTCAAGTCCAGGTTGATGTCCACCAATTAAAAGGGTTATGAAGTTAATATCCTCATGAGGAGATGCTCTCAAAGAATCAGTATTAAAGTTTTCAATTTTAGGGTAATTAATTACTCTCATAATACTATTACCGTTTTCAATGATCTCATTAAAAAAATTATTTTCTAAACCTAAACCAATTCCTATGAGTTCCATAATATCTCGACCTAATGAATCAAACTGGTTATATAAATCTAAAGAAAGTTTTTTATGATTTCTTAAGTCATCAATCCATATATTTTTTGGGGTATCTAATTTATCTCTCCCTACATGCCAAAATTCCTTCAGATCTGGGGAATCATAATTTTTGGCAGTTTCAGTTTTGAATTTAGTAAATCCTCTAGCACCTCCAATACCTGGAACTATAAATGACTCCTTTACATTATCAGGGTAATTAAAAAAATCCTGATACATACTTAAACAATTCGCAATTAAATCTTTATCAATAGTATGATTAAAAAATACACAAAAACCATAATCATGAAATGCATTTATGGTATCTTTTGCGAGAGAAGTTTTATCCTTATTGAATAAGTCAAAATCTAGATGAGGAATACTTTCTTTACTTGAAAACATAATGTCCGAAGATTATAGCAACAAAAATGTTTCAATCTTGAATGTTGGAAATGTTTTAGTTGATATTGAAATATCCATATCAAACAAACAACTATCTGAGATACCGATTCAAAAAGGTAGAGCTATTGAAATTAATTCAGATGAATTAGCTTTTTACCTTTCTAAATATAAATCTCAAATCACTAATCAATACCTTGGTGGATCAATTTTTACCACCGCTGCCACCTCATCTATCTTTAAAATAAATAATCTTTTTTTGGGTTCAGTTGGCAAAGATAGTAATTCAAAATTTCTTATAGATATTATGAATACTTACCCAATAAAGACTTTCTTAAATGTTGATCCTCAAAATACAGGCTGCTGCTTAATATTTTTAACTCCAGATAAAGAAAGAACAATGGCAGCTTGTGCTGGAGCAAGCGGTCAACTTACTCTAGCTAATTTTACTGAAGCAGAGGATTTTGATTATATTTTTTCAGATCTTTATTCACTTAATTCTGTTATCAACAAAAAAACAATCAGTCATATTTTATCTTCAAATAAAGGCTTGATTTTGAGCCTTTCAGATATAAGCGTCATGAAAAAACACATGGATTTTATTAAAAAATATTCCGATCAAATAAAAATTATTGCTGGGAATGAAGATGAGATGAAATACCTGGAACAGGCCATGAATTCTAGTCTAATTTCTGCATCTAAAAAAAATAATAAGTTATACATTATTACCAAAGGCAGTTCAGGTTCACTGATTCTTCACAAGGGCATTGAATATGTATCGGAGGCCATACCTACAGAATTAACATCTTTAAATGGAGCTGGAGATACTTTTTTGGGTGCTTTCATTGGCTGCTATATGGAAACAAAGGATATTCAATACTCAGGTAACGTAGCTAATTATTTTTCTTATGTATCTGTTCAACAAAACAATGCCTGTCTTAAGTTTTCAAGTCTTCATAATACAAAAAACGCCGCTAAAGCGGCGTTTTTGTAGTTTTTTCTCTTAGAATCTATAGTAAAAACCAAATTTGACTTGATAGGTTGACTGTTGAGATAAAACTTCAGCAAAACTAGGTGAATATAATCTGTCGTAGACATATCTACCCAAGTTATCAATTTCAGACAATCTAGCAACCCTTTGTTTTCTGGGCCAACCGGAGATACTAAATTCTCCGTATTGAGGGTCTAAAAGATTCATAAAGTTTTTTATTACCATATAAATTTCAGCTTCATGATCAGGCCTAAAACCAGGGAACTCTTGAGCCAATTTAACATCGACTACTGTCGTCCAAGGACCGTCAACTGCATTTCTAGGGCAAATTTTACCTCTGGCACATCCAGCAGCATCTGTAATTGCGAAGAAGTCAGCTGGTGAAATTCCATCAAATACTACATTTGGATCATTAGCATCTGTAGGCACATAGATAGGATTTAGATCAAAGAAACCAGGAGCTTTTCCGTGAACTTCACCGTCATAAATCAGTGAAAACGGTTTTGCTTCAAAATGTCTTAGATATACAGAAAATTTTGTTCTATAACCTCCTTCGATGGTAACAGGAGTGTATGAAATAGACGCCGTTACTCTTTCTGGTTGAGCGTAGTCTGATCTTGCAACCGGTGGGTTGTTCCAATTGTTACTTGCGGGACTTCCATAGTTAGAGAATGCTACAAATGATGTCATTGCTGAAACATCCTCAGAATATATTTTTGCGTAAGCAAGTGAGAAAGATACATCTTGATCTCTCCAATATTTTTTCACAGACGTTGAAAACGTTCTTGATAACGGTGTTAGATCCGAATTAGTAAGTTGAAAGTCATAAGGACCGAAACAACTAAAACTATCTCTAGCATTACCGCTTGCACAATTATAATAAGGCACTCCTAAGAAATCAGTATTACCGTTAGGGCTAATGTTTATATTCTTTATATAAGCTGGCTTGCTAGCTTCAGAATATTGAAAATCAACATTAAATTGAAGGTCTTCTACGCCAAAACTTGACGTAAGTCCTAATGCAACCCTATGCACAATTGGTTGTTCATAATCTGGATCAGTTGAATTGGTATCCGTATTAGATGTTCCACTTTGTACTTCTTGGACTAAAGAACAAGGAACAGCATAACCAGGTCCAAGATCTGAGGGTAAACCAGTATCTGAACTACACATAGGTTCTGTGAATACATTATCAATATCTCTAGTATTGACGGAGATAATTGTTGTTCCATCATTTTGTACCATGTTTGAGTACCAAATGTTTGGATTACCTCCAGAGAAACCTCCGTATCCGCCGTATAAGGTAGTATTTTCATCGGCATCCCAGTTGAAACCAAATCTTGCTACTAATGCTCCTGCCCCATCATGAGTAATAGTATTGGAATATCCGTAAGCTGATTTAAAAGTTGCATTTTCAGCAGGGAGTGGAGCAGCATCAACGATAAACTGATCGTATCTAATTCCAATAACTATTTCTAAATCGTCTCTTACTTGAATCTCATCTTGAACATAAAGAGTTGCTATACCGTTATCCCAATCAGCTGCACCTGCACTATCTACAAGGGAAGGAGTATTTCTAAAGTGAACTTGGTCCGTTATACCTGCTTTTAGGTCAGCAATGGTTTTAAAATCCCATTCTCCATTGATTGATTCTGGCATATATAAGTTGTAGATATTAGTAGTTTCGTATTCAAAACCATAAGTAATTAAGTGATTGCCAACCAGTTGATCTACGATGTATCCAGCCGAAATAGTCGTATAGTTCAAGTCATTATTTTGACGAGAATCATCTGTACCACCAAGATAAACTTCGCCTTCTACACCTGTATCAGGATTAAGTACTTCTTCGATTTGGAAGTCACCAAAGACGCCACCTTTTCCAAGTTGTCTGTTATTGACTTGTTTCCAACCAAATCTAAATTCTCCATTAACACTGTCGGAAAAAACAGATTCAAGTTTGAAATTTATATTGTGTAACTCATAACCTCTTTCATAAAAATGCTTGTCAAATTCAAATTCTCTTGGAGCTGTATCAGATGGAGAATTATAAAATCCATCATTGTATGTGTAACCAAGTGACATTGAATTGTTTTCATCAATCTCAACGTCAAATTTAATTAACAATGAATTATCATAACTATCAAGAGCAGTTGGAATGCCACCTGGATCGAAATTATATTTAGTTTTCATTATGTCAATTATCTCGTTATACATAGACATAGAAATAAAATCTTGTTCGTTAGGTGCTCCGGATCCAAGCGGTCCATACGGGCTGGTATCTACTTGGTCATATCTCTCAACAGCTAAGAAAAAGAATGCTTTATCCTGAATCATTGGCCCACCTAAAGTGAAACCTACTTTTGATTCCTCATAAGGAACAGGAGTAAAAGTATTATCTCCGTATTTATTGCCAGCCAATTCATCTCCAGCATATTCATAAAATGCATTACCAGAGATTTCATTCGTTCCAGATTTTGTAACTGCGTTAATGGCACATGCTTGAAAATTACCGTATTGGACATCAAACGGAGCAAATTCTACTGCTACTTGTTGAACGGCATCATAAGAAAAGGGCATCCTAGTTGTTGGGTATCCATTGCTGTTTAAACCAAATCCATCTGTAAGAGCAACTCCATCAAGTGTAAAACCATTTAATCTTGGATGGGAACCGTTACAGGATAATGCTCTTCTATTATCTGGATTTATCGTAAATCTAGGATCTGAAAGAAGAACTTCCTTAATATCTCTTTCAATAGAAGGAGTTGTTTCCAAATCAATTTCATTAAAAATAGTATTGGGACCAATAGCAACTTGCGCCTGGGAAACCTGAGCACCAGTTACAACAAGTTGTTCAAAATCTCTTAGAGTTACGTTTAAAGCTAAAGTTTGACCAAGATTTAAGAATACGTCTTCGTATCTTTGAGAACCTACACTTGATGTAATTAGGATTGTGTAAGGGCCACCAACAGATAAATTAGAAATAATAAAATTTCCTGTCTCATTAGTAGTGGTCGATGAACTAACATTGGTGCCGACATTTGTAATAGTGACATTAGCTCCCTGAAGAGAGTTACCAAAATTGTCAGTGACTTTTCCTCTGAAATCTGAAGTAGTTTCTATAGAAAAAAGGAAACTACTTAAGAAGATCAAAGTAAAAAACTTTAAAAACTTTTGGGGGATCATGTTTACTCCTTTAATATTGCTAAGATTGTAAAATATTTTCTTATTTAGCTATGTTACAACTTAGTAAATTTATTAGTTCAATTTTTTATTTATATTAAATATACTTTTTTAGAACTTCAGGGTATATAAAATTTTCATCTTCTGTTTGATAATTTTCAAGTATCGCAGCAAGGGTCCTTCCTATTGCAAGGCCAGAGCCGTTAAGTGTATGACAATACTCATTGCCTTTATCGGCTTTAAACTTCAAATTAGCTCTTCTTGATTGAAAATCAGTAAAATTAGAGCAGGAAGAAATTTCTCTGTAGGTATTTTGACTGGGAAACCAAACTTCAAGGTCAACAGTTTTGGAAGCAGAAAATCCCGTATCTCCCGAGGACAGCATTACTTTCCTGAAAGGCAACTCAAGTAATTCTAGAATTTTACTTGCATCCTCAATTAATTTTTCATGTTCATCTTCTGACTTATCTGGATGACAAATCTTCACGAGCTCAACTTTATCAAATTGATGTTGTCTGATTAAACCTTTTGTATCTTTGCCATAACTGCCAGCCTCACTTCGGAAACACGGCGAATGACACACATATTTAATAGGTAATTGCTCAAAATTAAGTTTTTCATCTCTATGGAGATTAGTAACTGGTACTTCTGCTGTTGGTGCTAAATAAAGATCAGAACTTTCGGTCAGTTTAAATAAATCTTCTTCAAATTTAGGAAGTTGTCCTGTGCCAATCAATGAAGTCTTATTTACGATATAAGGGACATATAATTCCACATACCCATGAAGGTTGGTATGTGTATCGATCATAAATTGCCCAATAACTCTATGTAATTTTGCAAGCTCTCCGCTTAAAACTGTAAAACGACTTTTGGCGATTTTTACTCCCCTGCCCTGATCAGTTTTTTCTATAAAAAAAGAGTGAGGCTTTGGCTCAAAAGAAAAATTAGGTATAGCGCCTATTTCTTCAATAATTTGATTTGAAGTTTCATCCTCTCCAATTGGAACAGACTCATCCAAAATATTTGGTATATCCAGAAGAAACTCATCAATATTATCTTGAATAGATTGAAGTATTTCCTTATCTTGTTTTACAAGTGTTGATAAGGATGAAGCCTGATCTTTTAAGTTAGCATCATCCTTAGACTTAGAAATTTCTTTTGATAATTTATTTAAATTCTCTTGATTTGTTTCTAAATTAACTTGAGCAATTTTTCTATCTTCTTCAAGTTTTTTCCATTGATCAATATTGAGCACATAACCTCTGGAAGATAAATTATTTTTAACTAATTCCGGGGATTGATTTAAAAGCTTTTTATCTAACATCTTTAATTTAGGAATATTCTTTCTGTTTTATCTGAAACTTCCGGTTTAAATGATACCTTTTTATCCAGTTGCTCGTATTTAAATAAATTTATCGTTGATATCCTTTCAAACAGATCTTCATAAACTATTTTTTTTATTTTTTGATTTACAAAATCAATCTCAATTTTTTTTAAATAAAAATTATCTAAGGGATCAGAATATTGGCAAGATTCTTTAGAGCAATTTGTTACAGAAAAGAAATCACAAATTGCATTTGGCTTGTTAAATAATAAAAAGGCTGGTGATTGATTCATTGATTCATCGGATGTTTGAATTATTAATTGATCCATTTCAAGATCGTGCCTAAAGATCTGTTTACCATTGATTAGTAATTCTTCTCTTGGGGATAAAGAAAAAACCTTTATGTTGTCATGATCTCTGTAAATATTGCCTTCTATGGAATCAGATAAATCACTAAAATTTTGTTCATAAGATACTTTGAATCTTACATTTTCATCCAAAAATTTTTCTATTTTTGAAACATCACAGGATATTAAATTTAATGAATTTAAAATTAAAAATAAAAAGATAGATGGTTTAATCAAGTTCAACTTTTTGAGATAGGACTTCTCTATTTCCGTTAGAGTTCATTTCACTGACAATACCTGCGCTTTCCATAGTTTCAATTAATCTTGCTGCTCTGTTGTATCCAATTCTAAATTTTCTTTGCACAGCTGATATAGATGCTCTTCTAGAATCTATTACAAATGCAACTGCCTGATCGTAAAATTCATCTTTCTCTTCATCTGACTCACCGTTTGGACTTTCAGATGATTCTGGTGATTTAGTAACCTCTTCTAAATAGCTAACTGACTGTCTGTTTTTCCAATCTTCAACCACTCTAATGATTTCTTCCTCGCCAACATAAGCACCGTGAACTCTTAAAGGAATTGAGGTGCCTGAACCTATATAAAGCATATCTCCTTTTCCAAGGAGTTGCTCTGCGCCTACTTGATCTAATACAACTCTTGAATCCATTGAAGAGGCAACATTGAAAGCCATCCTTGCAGAAATGTTTGCCTTAATTAAACCAGTGATTACATCAACAGAAGGTCTTTGCGTAGCCAAAAGCATATGAATACCGGCCGCTCTAGCTTTCTGTGCAAGACGTGCAATCAGATGTTCTACTTTTTTACCGACCACCATCATAAGATCAGCTAATTCGTCTACAGCGATAACTATTAAAGGTAATTCCTCTAATTCGGATGGATTGTCATCTTCTTTTTCTGGATTTCTCTTCCAAAGAGGATCCGTTAAAGGTTCCCCGTCTTCTCTGGCTTTTCTGATTTTGGAATTGAGACCGTTTAGATTTCTAACAGAAAGTGATGCCATTAGTCGGTATCTTTTTTCCATTTCATTTACGCACCATCTAAGACCGTTCGCAGCTTCAGACATATCGGTTATGACTGGACAAAGTAGATGAGGTAAATCTTCATAAACAGATAGCTCAAGCATTTTAGGATCAATAAGAACTAATTTAACTTGCTCAGGGGTTGCTTTATAGAGGATACTCATCAACATTGAATTTAGAGCAACAGATTTTCCGGAGCCTGTTGTACCCGCAACCAGCATGTGTGGAAGTCCGGCAAGATCTTCAACTACTGGAACACCTTCGATATTTTTACCAAAGGCCAAAGATACTGAGCTTTTTGCATCCTCGAATAATTTGGAAGCAATTATCTCTCTTAGCAGAACGTTTTCTCTCTCTGAATTGGGAACCTCGATACCAATGGTTTCCCTGCCTTCTATAACTTCAACAATTCTGATGCTTCCAACACCTAAAGATCTAGCTAAATCTTTATTCAAGTTTGAAACTTGAGAAACCTTTATACCTTTTGGCAATTCAACTTCAAATCTTGTCACAACCGGTCCTCGCATAGTCTCTTTGACTA
>CACJNS010000004.1 GCA_902594855.1 uncultured SAR86 cluster bacterium | reverse complement strand
ATCTTTTTATTTTTGAAGGATCTAATACTTTTGATTGTTTTGATTATCTTGAATATGGTTCTGAGAAAAAAAGAGACCAAAGTAAATTAACCAATCCTTTTTTTACATATTTTATCTTCTGTAAAAATACTTCAATACCGTTAACAAGAACTGACATAAGTTTACTTAAACCTAAAATTACTTCAGAGGAGTATGACTTTCTGCTGAAAACAGAATTAAAGGATAATCATTCTTATGATTTTATCGATGAAAAATTTCAGCTAAATTCAATCTGTAATTTATTTGAACTGGATAATTTTAAAGAATATTATTCATATGAAACATTTAATCTTTTTAATAATTGGTAATCTCATGAATCTTCAGCGCTTATACATATTTCTTTTCTTGATCTTTTCTATTAATTTTTTATCCGCCTCTAGTTTCAGCGATGAGAGATTGCAAAGGATCACAGCGATGTTGGATGATCTTGTAGAGGAGAAACAATTTCCTGGGTTTGTGACAATCATCACTAAAGATGGAAAACCTATATTAAAAGTTGTAAATGGATACAAAGACATCGATAAAAAAATTCCTATGAAGGAAGATGCTTTATTTAGAATTTATTCGATGTCTAAACCAATCACAGGAGTAGCTTTGATGATTTTGGTTGATCGAGGTCTCATAAAATTAAGCGATCCTATTTCTAAATTTATTCCTGAGTTTAAAAATACAAAAGTAGTTAACGAGGCTGGAGACTTTTTTAATCTAGATAGGCCAGTCACAGTCTTGGATGCAGCCACTCATACTTCAGGACTAATTTATGCATGGCTTCCTACTGAAACCATTGCCAATGATATATACGAAGAAAAGAATCTGCATCCTTACTATTATTTAGATCTTGAAGTGACTGCTGATCAAACAGATTTTTCAATTCCGCCAGGAAAACCATTTTCAAATATATGTGAATTTGCACAAGAACTTGCTTCAGCTCCTTTAGTCCATCAACCCGGCGAGAAATGGACCTATGGTGTTGGCATGGATTTGCTTGGATGCATCATAGAAAAAGTATCAGGCATGACTTTTGGAAACTTTATGCAAGAGAACATATTTGATCCTTTAGGCATGAAAGATACTTCATTTGCTGTACCTGAATCAGAAATCAATAGATTCACTAGCATGTACACACATAAGGGGGCCAGTGTTGGAGATATTCAAAGAGAATTCAACGATGAAATTTTTCCTGACGATTTAATCTTAATGGATTCATATGAAGAAAGTCCTTATCTAAAAATGAACAAAGTTGAAGATGGTGGTTCCGGTCTTATTTCAACAGCTGAAGATTATTTAAAATTTGGTCAGATGCTAAATGATAGAGGTTCTTTTGGAGGAAAGACTATTCTGAGCGAAGAGGCTTTTTCAATGTTATCAGAAAGCTATATGGAAAATTTTGGTTTATTGGGTGTTGTTAGTCTTGGAATGGGTCAGGCTATATGTATGGCAAAAATAACTAACCCTGCTTTTAGTCAATTTTATCAGTCTGAAGGAAGTTTAAGCTGGGGAGGAGCTGCGTCTACAATTTTTTGGGCCGATCCAGTAGAAGATATTGTTTTAGTTCACATGACGCAAGTTCTCGGACATCCAGTAGATTTAAGAGCAGATCTCGATAGGCTTACATACTCCTCTAAAAATTGAATAATATTGAAGACAATTTAATCAGAAAAAAATTAATGGATTTTTTATCTCGGAGAGAGCATTCAAAAAAAGAACTTTTTAATAAGCTTTTTAAAAGGGTTAATGATTTGGAATTACTTAATCAAGAAATTGATAGATTAGCTAACGAAGGACTCCAATCAGATGAAAGGTTTTCAGAGGCATACATAAGAAGTAAAACTCAAGCTGGTTATGGACCCATAAAAATTAAAATGGAGCTAGCTCAAAAAGGAATTTCAAATAATTTTCTAGATAAAAAATTTTCTGAACTTGAAATTAATTGGGAAAAAGAAATAAACGACTTGCTTCTAAAAAAATTTCCAAAGACAAAATATAACTTTGAAGAAGAAAAAACAAAGGCAAAGGCAATAAACTTTTTGCAAAGAAGAGGTTTTGATTTTGATCTTTCTTACAGACAAGTGATAGGTTATTAATGACCTATCAAGTTCTTGCAAGAAAATGGCGTCCCAACACTTTTGACGAGGTAGTAGGCCAAGATTATGTAGTGAAAGCCTTAAAAGGTGCATTGGATTTGGAAAAACTTCCTCATGCTTTTATATTCTCTGGAACTAGAGGAACTGGCAAAACAACTCTTGCAAGAATTTTGGCAAAAGCTATAAATTGCTCTAATTCAAAAAAGAAGTCTCAGCCATGCAGGAAATGCGATTCATGTTTATCCATTGAAAATGGAAGTGCTATAGATTTTCAAGAAGTTGATGCAGCATCTAGAAGAGGAGTCGAAGAAACTAAAGAATTATTGGATTCTGTTCCTTACTTACCAACATCTTCTCCTTTTAAAATTTACCTGCTTGATGAAATACATATGCTTTCTAAGGAAAGTTTTAATTCACTTTTAAAAACACTAGAGGAGCCCCCGGAGCATGTAGTTTTTCTTTTTGCTACTACAGAAATAGATAAAGTTCCGCCTACTGTTCTTTCAAGATGCGTTCAGTTTAATCTTTCTGCTATGAAAGTAGACAATATAAAGAATCAACTCCAATTAATTTTTGATGAAGAGAAAATAAAATATGATGACAATTCATTGATAAAACTCTCCAGTCTCGCTAGGGGAAGCATGAGAGATGCATTAACTCTTTCTGAAAAAGTCATCTCATTCTCTGAGGGAAAAATTACAGAAAAAAAAGTTGAAGAATTAATGGGTTTGCCTTCATCAGAGCTTATTCAATCCATTCTTAAATCAATAATAGGTAGAGATTCAAAAAAACTTATTGAAAATATCGAGGAGGTTAAGATAAATTTTTATGATCCAGAACAAATATTGATTGATCTTTTATCACTTATTCAAGAAGTTGCATTGTCTCAATTTGACGAAAAAGCAGATCTATCTGATTTATCTATTGAACCCCAGAACCTTCAATTGATTTATGATCTTGGAATCTCAAATTTAGAGTATTTTAAGTTATCACCGAAACCAGAAAGTCTACTCACAATGACTTTTTTGAAAATGATTGCTTTCCTTCCAGAAAGCTCAAAAAAAAAATCTCTAAACACTAACAAAGACGAGACTGATTTTAGTTGGCCCGAAGATTTCTCAAATCTTGATTTGACTAAATTAACTGCCCAATTTATGTCCCATGCATCGATGATTGAGTATCATGACTCGGAGATGCACTTTGGCATTAACCAAGAGAGGTTGAACATAATTACGAAAAATCAGATAAAAGAAGTTGAGGATGCTTTATCAATTCTGCTTAAAAAGAAATTGAAAGTTAGCTTCAAACCATCTGATTTAACAGAAACTCCTTTTGAATTTGAAAAGATAAGGTCTCAAAAAGAATCAAAGCAAGCAGAAGACGACCTTAAAAAAGACTCTTCGCTGAACGAAATGCTTGAAAAATTTGATGGAAAAATTAAAAAAGTTTCAAAGATATAGATGAAATTTAGTCCATTACTCTCAGATCTGATTAAATCTTTGCAAGTTCTGCCTGGTGTTGGACCAAAAACTGCAAAACGAATGGCTATGAGTTTATTAGGAGGCGATGAAGCCGATGCTAAAAATCTTGCTAACAATCTATCCAGAGCAATAGATCTAATCGGCAAATGTCAAAACTGCAGGGTTTTGTCAGAAGATCAGATATGTTCAATTTGTAATGACTCAAGCAGAGATAATACACAAGTATGTGTTGTAGAAAATACCTCTCAAGTTGTTCAAATAGAAGAACTGGGCGGATTTAAGGGAATCTATTTTGTATTGGGTGGATATCTTTCTCCAATTGAAGGCAAGGGTCCAAACGAAATAGGTCTATCTGAGCTGAATTCAAAAGCTCTGAGTGGTGAAATTAAAGAACTTATTTTAGCTTTTAATTCTTCCCTAGAAGGTGAGGCAACAGCTCAATACATTCTTGAGAAATGTTCATCAGATTCTCTAAACATTACTAAACTTGCTCAAGGTGTGCCTCTTGGAGGAGATCTGAACTATGTGGACTCTAATACCCTTAGGCATGCGTTTGATAGCAGGCAAAAATTACTTTAGGTGAGCCTCAATTAACGCAATTGAACTTGAAATGCCAGTATCAATTGTTTTTTTATAGTCGGGTAAAAACTTACTCGAATGAAGGGACGGTAATTTTTTAGAATTATTCAAAAATTCTTTGTAATCCTTTTGTGATACAGCGCCAATCCAAAACAGTAGGGAAGGTATTTTTGGCTCTACTCTTCCAAATTGACCAAAGTCTTCTCCCCCCATGACTTGAGGACCATCAAACACTTTATCCTTTCCTAACTCTTTTGAAAGAATTTCTTTGGCGCGCATAGCTAAGTCTGGATTATTAAATACGGCAGGAGTGTATTCGTCTCTGAGCTTAACGATTGGATAGAGATTTTTTGGCAAATCATTTTGAATTGCAATTGATTCAGCGATTTTTTTAATTCTAGAGATTATAAGCTCTCTGTCCTCGTCACTATAAGATCTCACGGTGATCTGAAGATCAACATGATTTGGGATTATGTTATGTTTGGTTCCTCCATGAATGGAACCAACAGTCACAACCCCTGCATTAATAGGACTTAAATTTCTGCTAATAATTGTTTGAACAGTTGTAATAAATTGAGAGCTCATTACGATGGGATCTTTAGCTAAATGAGGATAAGCTCCGTGCCCACCTTCTCCATAAAAAGTAACATCGACTGAATCAACATTCGCCATTGCGAAGCCTGGAGTTATATGGACCGTTCCAGATTGAGTTTGAGCTGAAACATGAAGGGCTAAATTTATATCTGGATAAGGTATTTTTTTAAACAATCCTGCATTTATCATTTGTCTTGCACCAAAACCAATTTCTTCAGCAGGTTGCAAAATAAAAACAATAGTCCCTTTCCATGAATCTTTATTTTTTGAAAAGTATTCTGCAGTTCCAATTAAAGACGTCATGTGAATATCATGCCCACAAGCATGCATTATTGGCACGTCCATTCCATTCTGTTTAGTAGTTTTGACGCTTTCAAAAGAAATTCCTGTCTCTTCTTTTATTGGAAGAGCATCCATGTCTGCTCGAAATAAGACTGTCTTGTTTCCTCCATTTTTGAGGATAGCTGCAAAACCATTTCCTCCAATATTGGTGATAATCTCATATCCATATTCTTCTAATAAATCTTCGAGGTATTTAGTCGTCTCAAATTCTTGCAGAGATAATTCAGGATTTTGATGAAGATATTTATAAATTTCATAAAAATCTTCATTTGATTTTAAAGGCAGTGATACCGCATAAATTATTAAAAATAAATAGTAAACGTTGCGATTTAAATACCTTTTGAAAGTGATCATTAATATATAATAACAGCTTATTTTTATGAGTATAAAATCAGATAAATGGATAAAAAGAATGGCTATAGAAAGTCATCTAATAGACCCCTTCATTGATAAACAAGTTAAACATACAGAAGAGGCTGGAAGTACAGTTTCTTACGGGCTATCAAGTTATGGTTATGACGTGAGATGTGCTGATGAATTTAAAATTTTTACAAATATAAATTCAGCCACAGTGGACCCAAAAAATTTTGATGAGGATAGCTTCATTGATATTAAATCTGAGGTGTGTGTAATTCCTCCTAATTCCTTTGCCCTAGCAAGGACTGTGGAATATTTTAAAATTCCTAGGAACGTACTAACAATTTGTTTAGGAAAATCTACGTATGCTAGATGCGGCATAATTGTAAACGTAACCCCTCTCGAACCTGAATGGGAGGGCCATGTAACTCTTGAATTTTCAAATACAACAAGTTTGCCAGCAAAGATCTATGCAAACGAAGGTGTAGCACAAATGCTTTTTTTTGAATCAGACGAATTATGCGAAACAAGTTATGCGGATAGGAAAGGCAAATATCAAGGTCAATTGGGTGTTACACCCCCCAAAGTTTAAAGATTCTCCCAGACAAACTCTTTACCATTAACATTCTGAATAACTTTAAATATTTCTTTTGAGTTATCCTTAAAAAAAAGTTCAAATTTATCCTTTTCTTTTTTTTCCTTGATTTTAATAGTGTCAGGACTAGAAATTGTTTTTATAAACTTTTTCTGTATTATTTTTCCTCTCTCCAATACATTAAGAGTAATTTCTTCGTCAGTCTGAATATTTAACAATCTTAAGTAAAGATGAGCAGTCAAATCATCGTAAATAGCTCCATCATATTGAAGAGTTTCGGTTAGCTGACCTTTTATGTATTTAATTTTTTTTCTTGAATGATCTATTTTGTAACTTTCTTCTATCTTCCTTAATCCTCCCATGACGATTAAATTTCTTTTTATCTCAGATATCTGAATTAAATTTGTATAACTAAATTGAGTATCTTGGCTTAACTTAAAGAAAGGATGAGAGATTTCGTAAGTAATATTCCACTCATCGTTCAGATTGGTGAGATTTACTTTAAACTCTGATTCCTTATATTTAAATGTATAGCTTTCTTCATTAATAGGAAAAAGGTTGCTAGCTATCACAAAAAGAAAGCTTAAGCTTATTTTATAAATCAAATTCATCCTCGTAACATTTAAAATTTTTTCCATTAAGTTCATTAAGGTTAATTTCTCCTTCAACTATCATCTTGATAATCATTGGATAAAGTTTATGTTCTATTGAGTGAACTTTTGTAATCAAACCATCAATATCTTTATATTTGGTAGCTACAAATCTAGCTTGAGCAATTATTGGACCGCTATCCAAGCCTTCGTCTACAAGATGAATTGTCACTCCGTGAAACTTATCCTTGTTATTTATTACTTTTTCATGAGTGTTGAGACCAGGATATTTAGGCAGAAGAGAAGGATGGATATTGATAATTTTTCTTTTAAATTTTTCTATAAAACTATTAGACAGTATCCGCATGAAACCTGCTAAAACAATTAAATCTACTTCATGTTTAATCAATAGTTCACTCAGTGCTTGATCAAAACTCTCTCTTGATGAAAAATTTTTATGATTCAAGAAAGCACTATTCAAATTTTCTTGTTTAGCTCTTGTTAATGCAAAAGCGGTTTCAATATTAGATATAACAAGTGAAATGTTTGCATTAATTTCACCAATATTTATAGAATCAATGATTGATTGAAGATTACTTCCGTTTCCAGATACTAAAACAGCGAGTTTTTTGATATCACCCAAATTGTATCTCTAATTTCTTCGTTTTATCGTTTACTACCTTTCCTAGTCTGACAAACGGCTGTCTAGATTTTTTCAGTTTGTATTCTAAATTAGCTTTGTCAGCGGGATGAATAATTACTATCAACCCAACTCCACAATTAAAGACCTCAGTCATTTCCTTAATTGTTAGGTTAGCTTTTGAGGAAATTAGATCAAAAAGATCTTTATGAAAAGGGTATCCCCTGGAAAAATCTATATGAGCACATTTACCATTTGGAATAACTCTTGGTAAGTTTTCTACGATGCCGCCTCCGGTAATATGACAAATTTGTTTGAGAGAAATAGATTTGGATAACTCACGGACAACATTTACATAAATTTTCGTTGGTTTAAGAAGTGCTTTGCCTAAAGTTGTTTTCCCCATTCGAGCTTTCAAATTTATCTTTCTCGCTTGTATGAGCTTTCTTATTAATGAGAATCCATTTGAATGTAACCCAGTAGATGAGAGGCCATAAATAAGATCATTATTTTTTACATTGCTAATTTTTAGTATTTTATTTTTTTCTGCTACTCCAACTGAAAAACCTGCCAAATCATATTTTCCTTTTGGAAATTCATCTGGATGTTCAGCTGTTTCCCCTCCGATAAGAGAGCATCCAGCTGCCAGACAGCCTTTTGATATTCCTTTAAAGATTTGTTTCTTTTTTCTTAAATTAATTTTATCTGTCACAAGATAATCTAAAAAGAAAAGAGGCTCAGCACCTACAGTTATCAAATCATTCACGCACATGGCAACAAGATCTTCACCAACAGTGCTGTGATCATTAAGTTTTTCTGCTATTGAAATTTTTGTGCCAACTCCATCAGTACATGCAACAAGTTTAGGGCTTTTATAGTTTTTTGGTATAGAAGCAAGAGCAGCAAATGAACCTATGTTTGAATCTATTTCTTTTCTAAGCGTCTTTTTTGCAAAAGGTTTAATAATATCGACAAGCTTGTAACCTAAGTTGACATCAACGCCAGACGATTTATAAGTTATCTTCTTCTGCTTGCTCAATATTTCAGTGAATTTTTTTTTGAAATAATCATTATAATGATTTAGCAATGAGGAAGGTATTCTTAATTTTTCTTTTTTTCCAAGCTATTTTTTCAGCCAGTCAATCTGATCTTCCTGAGGTCTATACAGTAAAAATTGAAGATACTGGAAACGATATTTCTTTTTACTTAGATCAAGCAGTTCTAGAAGCAATTGTTAGAGCAACTGGAAATTTTGAGGAGACAAGGAATTCAAAAAAAATTATGGATCTTGACTTAAACTCTTACGTCAGGGAATACAAGTTCTTACAAGAGCAAAATAAAAATTTTATTGAAATTAAAATCGATGCTGTAGAACTGAGATCAAAATTATTTGATTTAAATTTTTCTTTATTTACAGAAAAAAAATTAAAAGCAGTCGTTTGGGTAAACTGTAATTTATCAAGCGAACTAAAATCAAAAACATATCAGATGGCCTTAGATGAATGTAACGTTTTAAAAGACATTATTTCTTCTGAAGCCAAAAAAAGGGGAGGGAGAGCTATATATCCAATTCTAGACTCAACAGAAATCACCTTCTATGAAGGGAAAAATATGGAAAGCTTTGAAAACATTTATTTTAATAATGAGAAATATTCTCCCGATGGATGGATGTATTGTTATAGAGAAAAAGGATTTCTTTGTTACCTGCCTGAGGAACCAAATAATGTTTTTTCTAATTTAAATCCCTATAATAGCTTTCTTCCTTTCGATGCAATCCAAGGTCTTTTAGACAATATATCGGATCCTTACAGAGTGAAATCTGGATCAAAAAATAAAAAGATTCTCATTACCGTTCAAGGAAATACATCTTTTGACGCTCTTCAGACATTCAAAGAGTTCCTTAACCAAAATTTCTTGGTTAAAAAGTCATTTCTTCACAGACTAGAGGATAATATGTTTAGTTTTATGGTTACCACTGACTCTGATTCCGATGACCTTGTTGAAGTAATGCTGACTGATAATTTACTAACTTTGAGCAGCAAATCGTCTGAAGAAATAATTCTTCAGAATTTAAACTAAATGCTTTCAAATATTCCAAATATCCTTACGGTATTGAGACTTCTCTCTGTGTATCCCCTCATAATTTTCATATTAGAGGAACAATTTTTTTTGGCCTTAGGAATATTTTTTTTAGCGGGGATATCAGATTTACTAGATGGATTTTTAGCTAGAAAATTTTCATGGCAATCAAGATTTGGACAAATTGCTGATCCAGTTGCAGATAAAACATTGGTGGTGGCAACAATAATTTCTTTAGGTTCAATAGACCTCATCGAAAACTGGTTTATGTTTATGGTTCTTGGCAGAGATTTATTAATTATTGTAGGGGTAGTACTGGCAAATTACTTGATATCTGATTATCAAGTTGCTCCAAATTATCTTGGAAAATTAAATACAACAATTTTACTCTTATTGGTTGGCATTATTTTAATTGATGCCGTTGGCTTTTTAGTTACTGATATAGCAATTTACTGGATATCAATCCTTTTTATATTCACAAATACCTTAAGCTTGATAGTTTATTTCATTGATCCTGGCATAAAAATCCTACGCAACATAAAGTGATGGATCAAAAGACTTTCAAGTTCAATTCAGAAATTTATCTATCAAAAGAGAATTTGCAGTCAATTGATACATTTGAGAAAAACTTTAAACAGCTTGAGAATTTCTTCTCTGAAAATAATAAATTTATTTTGCTTTACGGAGACGAAAGGTCAGGGAAGAAGTATATTTTAAATTCGTTTATCAATTGTTTTCATTTTGATAAAAAAATTTTTTATGCATCACTAGAAGATGATTATTTTTCTGAACAAATCCTAGAAGGTATATCTTATTTCGATGTAATAGTATTGGATAGGTTAGATCTTGCTCCTGCTGATTCCAATTGGGAGTTAGGAATTTTTAACCTTTACAACGAATTAAATGAAGCAGATAAAAATAAAATTATTTTTCTTTCTGATAAACCTCTTAATTCAATCGAATTTAATTTGAAGGATCTTCAATCAAGAATCGCATCAATTTCTGCTATGAGTTTTGCTGAATTAAACGATGAGGAAAAAAGAATATTGATGAAATTAATTTTCAATAAAAGAGGCATATCGATTGATAAGTCTGTACTATCGTACGCTTTAGAAAGAAGCTCTAGAAACCTTGAGAATATAATTAACTTAGTTCAAAAAATTGATGAATACTCCCTATCAAAAAAAAGAAATATCACGGTGCCTTTGTTAAAAGAAATCTTAGAGTCATGAGAATTATAAAATTTTCCTTTTTTTTACTAATCATTACAGCATGCTCCGAATCAGATCTTATGATTCATAAACAAAATGGTTTGATGCTGGAAGATTTAAAGGAAAAGAACACAGTGATAAATTTTTGGGCAGACTGGTGCCCACCTTGTATTAAAGAGATTCCTGAATTGAATGCTTTATATGAAGAGAATAAAGATGAACTTAATGTTTACTTATTTCACTTCGATGAACTTGCTGGAGCAGAATTAGACGAACAACTAATAAGGTTCAATGCAAGGATACCTTCTCTCTTAACAAGTCCCTATCAAATCTTTGGAATTGACATTCCAGAAACTCTTCCCGTGACGGTAATCATTGATAGAGATTTAAATGTGAAAGAAGTTTTGAGAGGTCCACAAACAAAAGAGTCAATAATCCAAAGATTGGAGCTCATTAATTAGACCTTCGGGATCAATTCTTCTTCCCTTAATGAAGATTTCAAAATGTAAATGAGGGCCGGTCACCCTTCCTGAAGAGCCAACGGTTCCAATTAGTTGACCCTTTTCAAGATATTCATTCTCGTTTACAAATATCTCATTTAAATGAGAATAAGAAGAAAGAAATCCATTCCCATGATCAAGTATTATATTGTTCCCTTTGTAAAAAAGGTTTCCTACAAAAATGACTCTTCCATTTAATGGAGCAATTATTTTTGTACCTTCGCTATTAGCAATATCAAGACCGAGATGGCGGTTTCTAGGAGAACCATTTATAAATCTACGCAATCCAAATCTACTTGAAATATAACCAGAAACTGGCTGAATCATAGGCCAATTTAAATTTATTTGATCTGAGTTAACTGCATATTTGGAATTTAATATTACTTGTTCTTCTCTTATTCTTTTCCTTGATTCAGGAGATATTTTTATAAAATTTTGGTCCTCTATAGTGATTCTGGACTCCCTAAATTTTTTTTCTTGAATAACAAAAACTCTATCAGAGACATAAATTCTTTGGTTTTTAAGCTCCAATGGGACTGGGTAAACCAAAGTAAAGGTTTTATCGCTATTAAAACACTGAATACCTTGAAAATTTTCCTGATAATCATTTGAAGTAACTGTGATGTGTCCGCCTGGAACAAGATTAGATTTAGGAAAGTTACAGTCGTTTTTAATACTTATTATTTTATTTGAACAGGAAATAACAATTAAAAAAATTATCGGAAATAATTTTCTAATCATTATTTATATTTGTAACATCAGCTTCATAGGATATTTTCGCAGAAGTGACAGATATTTTATCTTCCAAAGAAATATCATCTATTGATTTGACCACAACTCCTTTTTTATTCCTGACAATTGAATAACCTCTTTCTAAAACATTGAAAGGACTTAGTTGCTCAATCTGTGAAGAATACGATGTGATGAGATTTTGTTTCTCACTAAGATGCTTTGAATGAAGCGTTTTAATTTTTGATAAATTATCATCTATATTTTCCTTAAATCGAGCCAATTTAGAATTTGGGTTTAATAAATCTATGGACCTTTTTGAGAAGTTTATGATTTCCCTCACTTTATTGAATCCACTCAAAAAAGAATTATGCAATCTAAGAGTGCTCTCATCTAGTTTAAGAAAATTTTCATTTATTTTATTCAATGGGTTTATGATTCTTTGACTAAGGTTTTTAACTTCTTGATTAAGAAAATTTAAATTATTAAAAAAAACCTTATTTAAAAATTTTTCATAATTTTCTAAAGAATTAGAAATTTGAAATATTTCTGAAGAAATAATTTCCGCTGCACCGGACGGAGTTGGTGCTCTTAAGTCACAAACAAAATCACATATTGTAAAATCTGTCTCATGACCAATTGCACTTATAGTTGGAATATTTAGTTTAGATATTGCTAAAGCAATTTTTTCTGAATTAAAAACCCACAGATCTTCAATCGATCCTCCACCTCTGGCAAATACGAGCAGATCATATTTATATTGTGGTTGAATTTCATTTATCAGATTTAAGTTGTTGAGGATACTCTGTTCTGCCTCCTCTCCTTGAACAAGAGATGAGAATAAATTGACCTCAATACTCGGGGCTCTTCTATTTAAGACATTCTTAATATCTTGAAGCACCGCTCCTTTTTCAGATGTAATCAATGCAATTTTTTGAGGATAGCTAGGTATTTCTAATTTGTTGCTTTCATCAAATAATCCTTGATTGTTCAGTCTAGTTTTAAGTTTTTCATATTCTTCATAAAGCTTTCCAATCCCATCTTTTTCCAGTGATTCAACTTGAAACTGATAATTTCCTCTTGCCAAGTACATTGAAGCACTGCCTAAAGCAATAAATTCATCTCCTTCCTTGGGGATAAAATTTAATAATGAATTTTTGAACTTAAACATAACGCATTGAATTTGAGATTCCTCATCTTTAAGAGTGAAATACCAATGCCCAGATGGATAAGATTTAAAATTTGATATCTCACCTTTAATCCAGATATCTGAAAATGAATTTTCTAAAGTTTTTTTTGCTGAATTATTTAATTCGCTAACAGTGAAGATGTATCTATTGTCCTTTTGATCATTCCAGTTCATTAGTGCAGTATAGCTAATCTTGAATAAATGCTTAAAGATGAGTGTTCAAAATAAATATCCTTTTTACCTTTCCACGGTAATCGGTGCGATATTAATTGGATTAGCTCCAATACTTATGCGTTACAGTGAAGTTTCTCCCTCGATGACAGGGTTTTATCGTTTCTTTTTTGCTTTCTTAATTTTACTGATTTACGGAGCTATTAAAGGCAAGAAATTTTTCGTAAATACAAATCTTTATATTCTTGCATTGCCTGGAATATTTTTTGGTGCAGACATTGCACTATGGCATACGGCAATCATGATCACTCCTGTAACTAATGCGGCTTTGTTAGTTAACACTGCGCCAATATACGTCGGCATCATATCCTTTTTATTTTTTAAGGAAAGAATTAGTAAATTGTTTCTAATCTCCTTAATTCTTTCTTTTATAGGCGTCAGCTTAATTATTCTTAATCTTCAAAATTTTGATGTTTTTTTAGGCAAAAACCTTAGAGGGGACTTACTTTCTTTGCTGGCTGCAATTTTTTATGCAGGATATTTGGTATCTGTGAGAAGACTATCAAGCAATTTAGATACATTTCAGCTCATGCTTTACTCAGCTTTGTTTGGTTGCATTCCTCTTTTAGCTCTTGGTTTTTTTGAGACCGGTATAAAGTTCCCAATTTCTCTTCAGGGAGCAGGGAATCTTTTATTACAGTCCACGCTGGTTCAAATCATTGGACAAGGATTAGTCATTTATGGCTTATCTCAGATAAGCGCGCAATTCACATCTCTCATTTTGCTTTTACAAGTTTTAACGGCAGCAATATTGAGTATGTTTCTCTTTAATGAACTGCTCTTATTTCAACAGATCTTAGGTGGTATTATTTTGATTATAGGAATTTATATTGCGGGTTTAAACGAGAGAAAGAGTAATCATGACAAAAAATGAAGTAATAAAAATTGCAAATTGCAGCGGTTTCTATGGAGATAAACTCTCTGCTGCTAAGGATATGGTTGATGGAGGTCCGATAGATGTTCTAACTGGAGATTACTTGGCTGAATTAACTATGACCATTCTTTATAACCAAAAGCTTAAAAGAGGTGAAGATCATGGTTATGTGGGAACCTTTTTAAAACAATTTAAGGATGTAGCCGAAAAATGTCAGCAAGAAGGAATAAAAATTGTTACCAATGCAGGGGGATTAAACCCAAAAGGCATGGCTTCAATGATTGAAGACATCGTTTCAGAACTCAACTTAGAGTTAAAAGTAGCTTATATCGATGGTGATGACCTCATGCCTGAATTATCAAAATTAAATGAATTAGGAGAGGAAATAAAAAATATTGATACGAATGTATCTCTTTTTGATTATGATAAAAAAGCTGTAACTGCAAATGCTTACTTTGGCGCTTGGGGTATTAAAGAAGCGCTGGACTCAGGAGCAGATGTGGTTATTTGTCCAAGAGTCACAGATGCTGCAGTAGTAATTGGTCCTGCCGCCTGGAAGTTCAATTGGCAAAGAAATGACTACGATAAATTAGCTGGTGCTCTTGCAGCTGGCCACCTAATTGAATGTGGAGCGCAAGTTACAGGAGGTAATTATTCATTCTTTAGAGAAGTGCCTTCATTCAGTAACGTTGGTTATCCCATTGCAGAAATAGAAGAGGATGGAAATTTTACAATTACTAAACATCCTAATACCGGAGGATTGGTTTCTGTTGGTACTGTAACGGCACAACTTCTATATGAAATAAGCAGTCCCGCATATATTAATCCTGACGTAATTGCCAATTTTGATACTCTAAAAATCGAACAAGAATCCAACGATAGAGTTTATGTCAGTGGTTGCAAAGGAAGCAGCCCTCCAGACAAACATAAGGTTTGTATTAATTTAGCTGGAGGTTTCAGAAACGGAATTGAACTTTTATTAACAGGTTTAGATATAGAAGAAAAAGCAGATTTGATTACAGATTCAATTTTCGAAAATGTAGGCGGAAGAGAACAATTTGATAAGGTAGACGTTCAACTCCACAGAACCGATAAAATTAATCCAAACAGTAATGAGGAGGCCCAAGCATTCTTAAGAATTGATGTCATGTCTAAGGATGCTGATAAAGTTGGCAGATTATTCAATGCAAAAATTGTAGAACTAGCTTTAGCTAATTTTCCTGGTTGGACAGGAAGAAGCGGGGTAGTACCTAGCGGACCTTTCATAGAATATTGGCCAGCTTTAGTCGACAGCAAATTTGTTAGGGAACAAGTTCATTTTCTAGGAGAGACGAAAGAAGTGGTTCCAACCAGCCAGCTTGATTACGAAGAGATTCTCTATCAAAAAGAACCTTACTCTAATCCAGAAGTTGATAAAACAATTCTGGAAGAAGTTCCATTTGGCAATCTTTACGGAACACGTTCAGGCGACAAGGGTGGATGTGCGAATGTTGGAGTTTGGGCAAAAAATAAAGACAGTTATGCTTTCCTGTATGACTTTTTAACTGTAGACAAATTTAAGGAATTATTGCCTGATCTAAGTAACTTTGAAATTGAAAGGTATGAATTACCAAACATTCTTTCACTAAATTTCTATGTCCGTGGAATTCTTCAAGATGGAGTTTCTTCTTCGACTAGAATGGACCCTCAAGCTAAATCACTCGGGGAATATTTAAGGGCAAAAATAATTCAAGCACCCAAACAACTTTTATAGGAAAAAATATGACAGATAAATTATCTTTAGAGGGCTTAAATTTTCAAGCAACAAAGTTAAACATTGCCAACAACGTTTTAACTCTTACCCTGAATAGACCAGAGAAAAAGAACGCTTTAAATAATGTCATGATGAATGAAATTAATTATGCTCTAGCTTACGCAAAACAAGAAAGAAGTATCAGGGTAGTTATCATCGCTGCCGAAGGCGACGTTTTTTGTGCTGGAGCAGATTTAAATAGAAAACAAGAAGAATCAAATGTTCCGAGGATAGAAGGCTCTGATGACATAAGTATGTCCATAAGGCATTTATATAAACCCGTAATTTGCAAAATTCAGGGTTCTGTCCATGCCGGCGCATTATTGATGGTTACGAATTGCACTCATGCTATTGCAGTGGAAAATGCAAAATTTTCAGCACCAGAAATACTCAGAGGAGTTTGGCCGCATATGGTAATGGCAGGCCTATTTAGAGTAATGCCTAAAAGAGCTGGATTAGATTTCTGTATGAGAGGCCAAGCGATTGATGCAAAAAAAGCAGAGGAGTGGGGTTTAATAAATGAATCTGTACCCAACGATCAATTAGATGAAAAGGTAAATAGCCTTGCAAGTGACCTTGCTAATCTTGCTCCGGGTACTATGCAATTTGGATTGGAAGCCTATGTTAATCAGGATGGAATGAATTTTGATGAAGCTTTACCTTATTTAGGTAAAAAAAGTGCGGAAACCTTTGCGGGTCCAGATGCTAAAGAGGGCATTTCAGCGTTTTTGGAAAAAAGAGAACCAAAGTGGGATTAATCTTCTAAAATCACTAAAGTTGAGCCGCTCTCAACCTGATCTCCAACAGCAATCAATACTTCTTTAACGTTTCCATCACTTGGAGCAGTTACCTTATGCTCCATTTTCATAGCTTCTAGAATCACTAAAGTTTGGCCAGACTTAACAGACTCATTTTTTTTGACAGGTACATCAACCACTTTTCCAGGCATAGGAGCAGTTAAACCACCGGCTATTTCGTTTATGGAGCTGGACTCAAATCTTTCTTTCATCTCAAACAATAAGTCTCCCTTAATGGTTTGAATAAGAAACTTACCTTCATGGTATGTAATTTTTGAAATTATCCTTTTTCCATCAATTTCAATATCTATAGATTCATCATCAAATTCATAAATTCTTACTGAAGCATCGTCTGAAAGACAAAAGTCTCCACCTCTTTTTGACTTATATTTGACCTCAATAACATCATCACCAAAAATTAAATCTACTTTTTGATATGGAAGCCTTGCGTTATGCCAACCAGATTGAATGTTAGAAAGAACACCTGCATTTTCTCTGTTTTTAGCTTGATTCCACATGGCTACCGCAACAGCATGATCAAAAATTTCACTTTCCGATAGATCAATTTCTGTGTTGAGACTTACTCTCTCGACAAAGTCGGTTGTTGTTTTTCCTTTGAGAAAATCTTCAGACCTTAGGATTGAAATAAGATAATCACGGTTTGTCCTCATGCCACCAAAATGACTTCTTTCAAGAGCCAAAGCTAGCTTTTGAGCAGCTTCCTCTCTAGTTTCAGCATAGGAAATAACTTTTCCAAGCATTGGATCAAAATTTGAGGACACAACAGTTCCTTTTTCAATCCCTACATCCCAGCGCACAGAAGGGTTATCGCATGGATCGAAGGCAATTATATCTCCAGTAACTGGGAGAAATTCATTTGCAGGATCTTCCGCATAAAGCCTAACTTCGATTGATGAACCTATCAATTCAACATCATCTTGAACAAACTCTAATTCATTGCCTTGAGCAATCTTTATTTGCTCTTTAACAAGATCTAGACCAGTTACCTCTTCTGTCACCGGATGTTCTACTTGGAGTCTCGTGTTTACTTCTAAAAAAAAGAATTCTTTGGTTTTATCATCAAATAAAAATTCAACTGTTCCTGCAGATTCATATTTAAGTGCAGAAGCAAGCTGAACAGCTGCAGATCCAATTTTGTCTCTGAGCTCTTGATCAATAACTGTAGAAGGAGATTCTTCAACTATTTTTTGATGTCTTCTTTGAATTGAGCACTCTCTTTCTCCTAAGTGAACAACGTTTCCAAAAGAATCACCTAAAATTTGAATCTCTATGTGACGAGATTTTTCTACATATCTTTCTAAAAAAACTCTTTTATCGCCAAAACCGCTTTCGGCTTCACGCTCTGCAGCTGATATGCTCTCTTTTAACTTTTTGGGATCTTCAACAATTCTCATCCCTTTACCACCTCCTCCAGCGGAAGCTTTAACAAGAATTGGATATCCAATTTTTTTTGCATCTTTGGCATCAGAAGTCATAGGAAGAGTCGGAACACCAGCCTTTTCAGCAAGTTTCTTAGAGGTAATTTTATCTCCCATTTTTTTAATGACATTCCCACTTGGTCCTATCCAAATGATCCCTGCTTTTTTCACAGAATTTGCAAACCCAGCATTTTCAGATAAAAAGCCATATCCCGGATGAATTGCATGAGAACCTGAATATGTTGCAATAGAAATTATTTCTTTTGCATCCAAATAACTGCCTTCTAATTTATAAGCTTCATCAGCCTCTTTAACATAAGGTGAATTAGCATCATCTTCTGTATAAATAGCAACACATGAGATTCCCATATCTTGAGCACTGCTGATGACTCTACTTGCAATTTCTCCTCTATTTGCAATTAGTAATTTTTTAATGATCATAGTCTGAAGACTCCAAATCCATCTGATCCCTTAACCTCTTTATTGTTTACAACAGAAAGGCAAATACCAAGAACTGTCCTGGTATCTCTTGGATCAATAATCCCATCATCGGAAATTGCACTTGTGGCTATTAAAGCTTCAGAACCTTTGTCATGAGAAATTTTTTGACCTTCTACAATTCTCGCATCTTCTTTTTCATCGAAGGGGAGACCATCACGCATAGCTTTTGCTCTTCTTACCATCGACATAACTCCAGCTATTTGTTCCCCTCCCATTACGGCAATCTTTGCTGTTGGCCATAAAAAGGTAAAAGCATTACCAAATTCTCTTCCAGACATGGCATATGTACCGGCACCGTATGAGTTTCCAAGAATAACTGTCAAATGAGGTACTTGAGAATTTGAAACTGCATTAAGCATTTGAGCCCCTTTTTTTATGGATCCATTCTGCTCAAATTCTTTTCCAATATTAAAACCTGTAATATTTTGTAAAAAAACAAGAGGGATACTTATCTGATTGCAAAGTTGAATAAAGTGAGCTGCCTTTTGAGATGAATCTGGAAATAAGGAACCATTATTTCCCAAAACTCCAACTGTGTGCCCATGAATTTTCATGAAACCGCATATTATTGTTGGACCAAAGAGGGGCTTAAATTCTTCAAACCTTGAACCATCTGCTATTCTTGAAATTACTTCACGAACATCAAATGGTCTTTTCAAGCTTGGATTTACAATACCTAATAAATCTTCTTGATCATTAATGGGCTCTTCATAGATAGAATCAGGAGAATTACCTTCTTTTGACCAATCAAGATGAGACATAACTTCTCTTCCAATTCTTATTGCATCCATTTCATCTTCCGCAAAATAGTCGGCTAAACCAGATTTTTCAGCATGCATCTTTGCTCCGCCTAGACTTTCAGCATCAGATTCTTCACCTGTAGCCATTTTAACTAATGGCGGACCACCCAAAAAAACCTGAGACTGTTCTTTAACAAAAATGTTGTAATCTGACATTCCCGGCTGATAAGCACCTCCCGCAGTGGAAGATCCAAAAGTAATTGTTACAGTTGGTATACCGAGCTTTGATAGTTCAGTTATCTCATAGAACTGTCTTCCTGACTCAGCAAAATGACCAACATTTAGAGCGACTGAAGAACGGTTTCCTCTAGGCCTTAAATCTCCTCCAGCTGATTCAACAAATTGCACAAAAGGAATGCGGCAGTCTCTGGCAATTTGCATTGCTCTCATCCATTTTTTTACTGAGAACGCTTGCATTGCCCCAGCCAAAACTGTTGGATCATTAGCAAAAATAATACATTCAACACCGGCAGAAACTCCTATGCCGGCTACGCAACCTCCTCCTACTGGATAGTCAGACTTATAACCAGCTAGTGGGCTGATCTCTAAAAATGGACTATCAGGATCTAAAAAATTAAAAATTCTCTCTCTTACAGGAAGCTTTCCTCTAGCAGCAAGTCTTTCATGATGCCTCGGACCACCGCCAGCTTCAGCTTCATCGAGAAGTTCATCAATCTCATCGAGCTTTCCGAGCATAGATTTTTTATTTGAAATAAATTCATCATCGTTTAGGTTTAAACGAGTTTTTAATGGTTGTGCTTCTAACATGATTTTTTAAAGAAATTTTAAATAAAATATGCCTCAATATTTCTATATTGTCTATTTTGTTGATAGCCTAACTAAGTGATGACTTGCATAGACTTGAATACTATAATCCTCGTTTCTTTGGGCGATTAACTCAATTGGTAGAGTGCCACCCTTACAAGGTGGAAGTTACAGGTTCAAGTCCTGTATCGCCCACCATTTATCTAAATATTTGAATTATCCTTTTTGAGTTCAAAATACCCAATTTTGTAACATTACTTCCAATTAAAAATGTTATTTTTTATAAATGAAAAGAAGACAATTTTTACGTACCCTTGGCATCCTTCTAGTTCTCTTGCCATTTAGAATTTTCCCTTTTAGCCAAGATAAAAAAATCTCTTTTAAATATGGAATTGCAAGCGGAGATCCAACTAATTCAAACGTCATTCTCTGGACAAAATTATCAGGAGTAGAAAGCAAAAAGAAGAAAGTTAGATGGGAAGTCTCTGATCAAAAAGACTTTTCCAGAATTATTGCTAAAGGACGCGTAACTGCAAAACTAAGCAATGATTTTACTGTGAAAGTTGATGCAAGAATCCCAGATCAATTTAATGGAGAAAGCATTTTTTATAGGTTTACTGCTGACAAAATTTATTCTGAAATTGGTAAAACAATAACTTTACCTTCTTATAATCCAAGAAGTTTCAATATTGCTTTTTGTAGTTGTTCTAATTATCCAGCAGGATATTTTAATTCTTACAAAGAAATTGCTGAAAATACAGATATCCATCTTGTTCTTCACTTGGGCGATTATCTCTATGAATATGCAGTCGATGGATATGCATCTTCTGATGCAAAAGAGATGAATAGATTAGTTGAACCTAAACACGAAATTATCTCACTTGATGATTACCGTAAGAGACATGCAACCTACAGAAAAGATAATGATCTTAAAAAGCTACACGCAAATAAACCAATGATTGCGGTCTGGGATGATCATGAGTTCACTAATGATTCATGGAAAAATGGTGCTGAAAATCATCAAAAGAACGAGGGAAATTTTCAAGAAAGAAAACGAAATGCACTCAAAGCATATTATGAATGGATGCCCATTCGCGAGAAAGGCAAAAAAGAAAAGATTTGGAGAAGTTTTAAAATTGGGAATCTTATAAATCTAATGATGTTAGATACAAGATCGGCTGCAAGAAATAAGCAGTTGGATATTGAAAGCTATTTTGAGGGTAAGAATTTCAAAACAAAATCATATAAGAGAGATTTACAAAAACCAAGAAAGCTTCTTGGAAACGAGCAGTTTAGATGGATTAAAAAAAACAATTCTAATGAATTCAAATGGTCAATTTTTGGGCAGCAAATATTGATTGGACCAAAATATTTGCCTAATATTTTAAGTCAAATCGATAGCGACGAATTTCCGTCATACATTCAGAGATTCAGAGCTCTATCTGGAAAAGAAATTCCTTACAACACAGATCAATGGGATGGTTATCCCAAAGAAAGAGATAAATTTTATAAAATTATTAGCAACTCACAAGCAAACATAATTTTGGCCGGAGATTCACACTGCTCATGGGTATCTAATTTATATGACAAAAGTAATTTCATTGGAGTCGAAATAGGTGCGCCTTCCATTTCTTCCCCAAATTTTGTTGACACCTTTGGAAGCCTTGTAAATTCAATAGAGAAATCCTTTGTTGAATCAAATAGAGATTTAGTCTGGATGGATGGTAAGAATAAAGGTTACACCGAAATTTCAGTTCATTCTGATTTTATTGAAGCAAAGTTTCATTATGTCTCTACAGTAAAATCAAAGAATTATAGAAAACTTAAACCAATTTCTTTCAGAATAGAACATAACAAACCAATATAAATTTTAAAAAAATACATTCTCATTTTTAAGTAAGTTACTTTCTTTTCATACTATGTATAATTGTTTACCTCAATTGGACCGGTAGTTCAGTTCTGGTTAGAACGCCGCCCTGTCACGGCGGAGGTCGCGGGTTCGAGTCCCGTCCGGTCCGCCATAAATAAAAGGTTGTATATGAAAATTGAAGAAATTTTTTCTGTCAAAGATAAGGTAGCACTAGTTACAGGTGGTTCAAGAGGAGTAGGCGAGATGATCGCATCCGCTTACTTAGCTAATGGAGCAAAAGTTTATATAACTGCTAGAAAAGCAGAAGCTTGTGACAATAAAGCAAGCGAACTTAGTGAAAAATATAATGCCGAATGTATTTCAATTCCTAACAATACATCTAGTTTGGAGGGTATTCAGAAACTTTTTGAAGAAATAAATCAAAAAGAATCAAAATTAGATATCTTAGTTAATAATGCCGGTGCAGCATGGGGAGAGCCAATTGAAGAATTCTCAGAACTTGGATGGGATAAGGTAATGGATTTAAATGTCAAAAGTATGTTTTTTGTTACTCAAAAATTCTTACCTTTATTAAAAAAAGAATCTACCAAGGATAATCCAGCCAGAGTGATAAATATCGGTTCGATAGATGGTATTAATACACCGGCTTTTGAGAACTATGTTTACAGTGCGTCTAAAGCGGCAGTTCATCATTTGACGAGACATCTATCCTCAAGATTAGTACAAGATAATATTTTGGTGAATGCAATTGCTCCTGGCCCATTTCCTAGCAATATGTTGGGATCTGCAGTGGCTCATAACTATGATCCTTTAGTTGAAAGAAATCCTATGAAAAGAATAGGCACCGCTGAGGATGTTGGAGGTCTTGCAATCTTTCTCTCTTCACGTGCTGGAAATTTCACTGTTGGTGAGACCATCATTTGCGATGGAGGTCTGACTGCCTCATCAGGTCACGATCTTACATCTGATTGAAAAAAACCCCGCATTTTGCGGGGTTTTTCAAGAGAAAGTATCTCAACTAATCTCTTACTAGAGGCGGGACGTACCGGCCTCTAGCCGGAATACGGGTCAACCCGTTGTCAAGAGGCACCCCCTGATATTCCTGCTAAATCGTTAATATTAATTTTGGACCACCTCCTGTACAGGGTAAATTGTTTGAAAGCAGTTCTAGAGAATCCCTGATATTTTTTCACTAGCTGCGACACCTTTTGTAATTTTAATACTTCATTGTTTTGAGAACAATCAAATACTACTTAAATAACTGAAAAGAATTTGGAAATAAATAATTTAAAGCTAGTAGGAGCAAGCCACAGATTATATTTAAGAAAATACCCGCTCTAACCATGCGGTTTATCGGAATATAACCCGATGCGTAAACAATAGAATTTGGAGGAGTTGCTACTGGAAGCATGAACGCACAACTGGCCGCGATCGTAAGAGGAACTATGAGCAGCATGGGATTGACTCCAATGTTTATACCAATCCCTGCAATGATGGGAATAAATGTAATGGTTGTAGTTAAATTACTGGTCAATTCTGTTAATGCGATGACCATTGCGATTACGATGAACAAGACCAAAATTAAGCTGGCTTCGTTTGGTACCAAGTTAGCAAGCCAAATAGCTAAGCCACTATCATTGACCACATAAGCAAGAGTCATTCCGCCACCAAATAAAAAAATTAAACCCCAAGGAAATTTATTTTGGATATCTTCCCAGTCCAGTAAGCGTTTTTGATTTGACGTCAAAAAGAAAAGACTCAAACCACCCATCATCGATATAACCGCATCCTCTAGTAAAAATAGAAAAGGAAGGTCATCAATAATTTTTCGAAACACCCATCCAAAAGCAGTAAACAAAAATACAAGAGAAACTATCTTTTCCTCTCGACTCATATCACCTAGTTCTTCTTTAATTTCAAAAAGAATTTTTTCAGCACTGCCGGTATCAGAAAAATTAATTGTAAATAAGAATTTTGTTAGAACTAACCAAATGATTGGTAAAGAGACAATTGAAAAAGGTGCTGCAATTGAAAACCAATCTATAAAACCTATATCTAAATTATAGTTTTCAAATGCATATTGAATTAAAACACCATTAGGTGCTGTTCCAATAGGTGTAGTTATTCCACCTAAAGATGAAGAATATGCAATTCCCAGAAGTAAGCAGACTTGAAAATTTAGTTTTTGATCTTCGGATAAATTTTTGATGGAATCATTGATTGCTTGAATGATAGAGATGCCGATTGGAAGAAGCATAATGGTTGTAGAGGTATTCATAATCCACATGCTCAAAATAAAACTTGCTATCATGAAACCTGCAATTAATCTCTCACTTTTGAATCCAGTAATAGATAAAACAATCAAAGCTATTCGCTTGTGTAAGTTCCATTTTTGCATGGCAATAGCAATCATGAATCCTCCAGCAAATAAAAATTGAACTTTGTTCATATACTCTTTTGAAAGCACTCCAATTTCTTCAACACCTAAAAGAGGGAAGGCGATAATGGGGATAAGCGCTGTTGCAGGAAGGGGTAATGCTTCTGTCGCCCACCAAATACCCATCAAAATAAAAACAGCTGCAGTTATCTGACCTTTTTGAGATAAATCATCCGGATTAAAAAAGATTAAAATTGTTATAAATAAAAGAATCCCCGACCAAAATCCTATTTTTTTTGTATCCATTTATTTAATGATTAATCTTTAAATTTGAGAAGGTTTTTGAAATATCATCATGAATTAAAACATCTGCAAAATGATCGAATTGCGTTTCTTCATTGTTGACAATCAATAGCTTGGCGTCATTTTCTTTTGCGATTAAAGGAAAATTTGCTGCAGGAAAAACCGACAAGGATGATCCAGCAACAATAAAAACATCAGCTTTTAATGTTTCTTCATGTGCAATAATCATTTTATCTTCAGGCATTGGTTGGCCAAAAGATATCGTTGCTGTTTTTATCCATCCGTTACAAGAATCACATTTAGGTGGCTTATTGGAAGATTTAAATTCTTCATGAATGAAAGAAAGTTCAAATCTTTTTTTGCATTCTAAGCAAACTGCAAAAGTTGCATTACCATGAAGTTCTGTGACAGAAGCATCATTGAGCCCAGATTTTTGATGAAGATTATCTACGTTCTGTGTAATGCAATGCCCGGCTTTTTTTGAATTAATTATCTCAGAGATTATTGTATGTCCCTCATTAGGAATTTTTTCTTGAAAATTTGATTTAAATTCTACGCTTTGGGTCCAATATTTCATTCTCATTGATTCTTGACTCATAAAATCCTGAAACATAATGGGAGTATTTGTTTTCCAAAAACCTTTTGGCCCTCGAAAATCTGGTATTCCTGAATTAGTGCTTATACCTGCACCAGTAAAAAAAACTGGATAATTTGAGTGTAGAATGTGATCAGTAAATTGCTCAATTGCAGTCATCATATAATTATAACTGAGCTGATCAACCTACATGGCAAAATATGTTTTATCTTTAGACGGCGGCGGAGTCAGGGGACTTGCAACTTCCATATATTTATTTGAATTAGAAAAAAGATTAAAAAAGCCTCTGTCATCCAAGTTTGACTTAGTTGTTGGAACTTCAACAGGGGGAATAATAGCTCTTGTGATTTCAGTTTTGGAAATTGAAGGCCCCAGACTTTTAGAAATCTACTCAGAGACAAACTTAAAAAAAATATTTTCACGATCCTTTTCAAGTTTTTTTAGAACCAAATACAGCGGCGATAAAAAGATGGAAGTACTTTATGAGTATTTTGGAAATTTGAAAATGATTAGCGCTGATTTACCTTGCTCAATTCTTGCACATAATTTGGATACAAGATTTCCTACAATCTTTTCCGAGAGAGAACATCCAGAACTATTTGTTGCTGATGTTGCGGCTGCTACATCTGCAGCGCCAACATATTTTCCCGCAGTCGAAATTGAATCAAATTGGTATGTGGATGGTGCGGTTTCAACTAATAATCCTGCCTTAATAGCTTATTCTGAAGGAAAAAAATTATTTCCAGGAGAAGAAATAAAAGTCTTTAGTGTTGGTACGGGTTTTAATAATAATTTTGTTGAGGGTTCTAAAACAAAATATTGGGGATCCTTGTCTTGGCTAAGGGGAGGAATTATTCCAATGCTTTTGGAATCAAATCTTGAACATCAATTAGCCCAGGAAATTATTGGTCAAAATTATTTTCGAGTTGACTCTAATCTGAATGAAGTTGCCTCTAAAATAGATATCAAAACAATGAGTAATTTGGAATTAATGAGAGAAATGGGTCTTAAATGGTGGGATAAATTTGAAAACTCTTCTCTGAAATTTTTAGATGAAACTTAAAAATAATAAAATTGGAATTTTAGGATCTGGCTCTTGGGGAACAGTTCTCGCTGATATCGCAGCAAATAATGGATATGAAGTGTCAATCTGGTCACGTAACTCAAGCACCATTAATGAAATAAATAAAAATCATACAAACAAAAAATATTCTGGTAACAAGAAATTACACAAAAATATAAAAGCTACTTCAAATCAAAAAGATGTATTAAATCTAAGCCACGTGATAGTTTGCATACCGTCATCATCTGTAAGGAGTTTTTTCAGAAAAAATAAAAAACACATAGTGCCAGAGACTTCCTTTCTCATAGCCTCAAAAGGTCTGGAAAAGAAATCTTTTTACACAATGAGTGAAATTCTCAAAGAAGAACTCGCGATGGAATCAAATATAAGTGTTTTATCTGGCCCTAATTTAGCCTCCGAAATCATCGAGGGTATGGCAGCAGCTTGTGTGATTGCTGCTAAAAACAAAAAAATAGGAACAGAATTTTTAAACATTTTTGATAGGCAAAGTTTTAAAGTTTTTCTGAACAATGATGTTAAAGGCGTTGAACTTGCTGGGGCTCTAAAAAATATTTATGCAATCGTTTCTGGATTATCCGATGGATTAGGAAACAAAAAAAATACAAAAGCAATGATTTTGACAAGAAGCCTGGTAGAAATGTCTCACCTTTTTGAAGCTTTGAAATTAAAAAAATTAACTTTATTAGGTTTGGCTGGAGTGGGCGACCTTTTTGCCACCGCTAGTTCAGAAAAAAGTAGAAATTATTCTTTTGGTTATCTCTTGGGTAAAGGAAAAACACGAGACGAGGCAAAAAAAATAATAGATCAGGTTATTGAGGGAGAAAAAACTTTAAAAACAGTCTATGAAAAAGTTTCGGCCCTAAAATTAGATATGCCTATAGTGGAAAAACTATACAATATCGTCTTTAAAAAAGGCTCAGTAAAAGAATCTTTTGATAAAATGGTCATTGAGTCTGACGGAAGAGATTTATAAATGAGTGAAGAAGAAAAAAAAATAGAAGAAGAAAACAAGGAAGTAGAAACAACCCCAGAGTCTGTTTCTGATGAGGCAATGTCAAATATTAAAGACAGTTCTACCTGGATAGATGCTCTTCTCGTCGTTGTTTATTTGATAGTCATATCTTATTCAATATTCCTATTGTGGATAATTGCTTTTGCGCAGTTCATTTTTAAACTGATAACAAAAAAACCAAATAAAAATTTAGGCGACCTAACTAATGTCTTTCAGAAATTCATTAATCAAATTATCGATTTTGTAACTTTTGAAACAGAAGAAAGACCGTATCCTTTTAATTCGTTAAATAATTCAGAAGATGATTGATCTTTACACAACCTCCACACCAAATGGACATAAAGTTTCATGCACCCTTGAAGCTTTAAATCTTGAATATACTATTCATGCGATAAACCTGCAAAAAGGAGAGCAAAAAACCAAAGAATTCTTAGCGATGAACCCAAATGGCAGAATACCGGTTATTGTCGATAGAGCTAACAATGATTTAGCAATATTTGAATCAGGAGCAATCATGATTTATTTGGCTGAGAAAACAGGAAAATTGCTTCCAAAAGATCCTCATCAAAAATCTGTAGCCATTCAATGGTTAATGTTCCAGATGGGAGGCATCGGTCCAATGATGGGGCAGGCAAATGTATTTTTTAGATATTTCCCAGAAAAAATACAACCCGCAATCGATAGATACCAAAATGAGAGCAGAAGGCTTTTTGAAGTTTTAAACACTCGCTTAGAAGGTAGAGATTGGTTAGCTGATGAATTCTCGATAGCTGATATAGCAAATTGGTGTTGGGTCCGGACGCATCGTTGGTCAGGAGTTTCAACCGATGACTTAGATAATCTAAAAGGTTGGATTGACAGATGTTATGAACAACCAGGAATGCTCAAAGGCTTAGAAGTACCTGTAAAGGTTGAAAACCTATTGAAAGATAAAAAAGCTGCAGAGGAGTTTGCAAAAGGCGGAGGATCAATAGTTCAGAAATAACCTTATTCCTGTTATTAACTTTGCTATATTGTAAAATTACATCTAGAGTTAGCACCTCAAACTTATAAGTTATGAAAAAAGTAACAAAACTAAAAACACCTCTTCCTTCCATGGAAGAGGCTAAAGATGCCGTCAGAACCTTAATTGCCTGGGCAGGAGATGATCCTGATAGGGAAGGTTTAATTGAAACTCCTGATCGAGTTGCAAGAGCTTACCAAGAATTTTTTGCAGGTTATCATGACGATCCTGAAGAAATATTATCGAAAACTTTTGAAGAAGTTGAAGGTTACGACGAAATGGTTATCGTCAGGAACATAAGGCTTGAATCTCACTGCGAACATCACATGGTACCAATATTGGGTATAGCTCATATAGGTTATATCCCAAATAATAGAGTTGTAGGAATAAGTAAATTGGCAAGAATTGTCGATGTTTTTGGTAAAAGATTACAAACACAAGAAACTATGACGGCTCAAATCGCTGACACTATAAGCAAAGTATTAAAACCAAAAGGTGTTGCCGTGGTGGTTGATGCTGCTCACCAATGCATGACTACCAGGGGTATTCATAAGTCAGAAACAAGCACCGTGACCAGTAAAATGACTGGAGTATTTCAAAAAAATATTAATACTCGAAATGAATTTATGGCTTTGATTCATTCTGGTAACAATCAATAATTTTGCCCACTGCATTTATTCTTGCTTCCGAATCTGAAATTAGGAAAAGAATTCTTTTTGATGCCGGTTTTAAATTTGATACACATAAACCTCTTGTAGACGAAGACAAGCTAAAATCACAATATCGCAGTCTCGCACCAATAGATTTATCTGTGATGCTTGCCAAAGAAAAAGCTTTAAGCGTTAGTAAAATATTTCCTGACAGATATGTAATTGGTGGAGATCAAATTTGTCTGCTTGGTTCAGAGATCTTTAGCAAGCCCCTAACTGCAAGCAAAGCGATAGAAAATCTTCGAAAACTCTCTGGTAGAGAACATTTCCAAATAAGCGGTCTTGCAATTGCAATCAATAATAAGGTTGTTCATGAAAAACATTACAAGGCTATACTGAAAATGAAAGATCTTTCGCTAGAAGAAATTCAAGAATACGTTGAAAAGGACGATCCCTTAATGTCCAGTGGATCTTATAAATATGAATCACTTGGGAAAAATTTATTTGAATATATAAAAGGGGATCCTTATGTGATTCAAGGGCTGCCCCTAGAAGCCATAAAGAATTTTTTTAAATAATTTGTTAAGGTTTATTTCTTATGAAAAATTTCAAAGATAAGGTTGCCGTCATAACAGGTGCTGGGTCAGGAATGGGGCAGGCACTAGCCCTTCAACTTGCTTCAGAAGGATGCAATTTAGCCTTGGTTGAATGGAAAGAAGAACTTTTGAATGAAACTAGAGAGTTACTAAAAAAACATAATGTTGGCGTATCCTCTCATTTGTTGGATGTTAGCGATAAAGAAGCTGTAGACAATCTTCCCAATGAAGTCATAGAGCATCACGGTCAAGTTGATATAGTTTTTAACAACGCAGGCTTATCTGTTGCAGCTACGGTAGAAGAAAGTACTGATGAAGATTGGGATTTTGGCTTAGGAATTTTGTTACACGGTGTCATCAATTCCACAAGAGCCTTTCTACCGCACCTAAAAAAAAGGCCTGAATCCGCTATCGTAAATACCTCATCCATATTTGGTCTTTTAAGCGTGCCATCTCAATCTATTTATCACGTAGGAAAATTTGGCGTAAGAGCTTTTACCGAGAGCCTTGCTCTGGAAATGCAGTTAAATAAAGAAACAGTAGAAGTCTATTCAGTTCACCCAGGGCATATTGGCACTAATATATTCTCTGCTTCAAGATTTAAAAATTTTGAGCCTGGAACAACTATGTTTGGTAAAGCAGATACTCCTGAAGAAGCAGGCAAAATTTTTAAAGAGAATGCCCCAACCAGTGCTAAGAGCGCTGCAAATATAATTTTAAAAAACATAAGAAAGAAAAATAAGAGAATCTTGGTCGGTATTGATGCCCATGCTTACGATCTATTACAAAGAATTTTTCCAAAATGGTACATCTATTTTCTTCCGTTAGTCTCAATCATTAGGAATTGGTTTCCTAAAGATAAAATTAATTAAATTTGATAGGGTGGGGAAAACCTTTAAGCTGAATTCCTTTATCAGATATTTCGATGTCATCGAGACCCTCTAATACCTCTTCATTGAATCGATAAATAACTTTGTATTCTCCTTTTCGACAATCATTTTGATACTTTTTTGATGTCTCTAATACTTTTTCTTTCTTCTCCGCATATTTTTTTAAATCCGCAGCTGAAAATTCTTTTTTAGCTAAATCCATTGCTTTGGTTGGAGAGATAATTCCCGCTGATGCATTGTTTCCGCCAAATCCTTTTGCATTAAGATATATAGAATCAATTGAATCTTTATCTAGTTCTTTATTTTCTAAAATAAAATCTAAGTTATCTTTATAGACATCTTCTGCTAAAACCTCGGTGGTATTAATTCCAGGAACGTATCCATGCTTCCAAAATCCTATTGCAGTCATAAGTTCATCACCGGCAGCTGGACCCATAGTGTGACCAAGAAGCCCTTTTAAACCTGTAATTTTCCAATCTTTGAGATTCATTCCATCCGCTACTGAACTGAGAACATGAGATTCCGTACTCCTATTTTGAAAAGTGCCTGTCCCGTGAGCTATGACGAAACTCTTATTTAAATTATCAGAAAAATTTTTAGATTCATTTACAGCAGATGCCATAGTGATGTAGTTGCCAATGCCTGGAGACGATATGGATTTTTTTATTCCATCTGCATTTATTTTAATAGAAGGCACTAAGGCATATATCTCAAGTCCCAACTCAATAGCTTTTTCAAGACTGGAAACAAGAACGAATTGCGCTGCTTCTCCTAATATCAGTCCCGCATTATCTCCAAACGGTCTGCACGCTCTTGTGTAGTCGATGTCAGATTGATCATTATTTCTTTCTTGCATAGCAAGAATCTTCTTATCATCTGCAATTCCCGTGGTAGCCACAAACCCATCTGTGACCTCTGCAGTAATGGGGGCTTCAGCTGAACCGGCAATCCCTATATCCAAACGATTTTCCTTAATCCCATTCACCAAGAGATCGAGGTTGTATAAAAATGTGGCACAGGCTCCTGCATTAGCTCCAGTAACACCAACTGAACCAAGAATATATGCATTAATGAAATCGGCAGACATTTCTAATAAAGACATAGATAAATGTTTTGAGCTAGCTCTTTTCCCTTTTAGTCTTGATTGCATTAACCCACCCATGCCAAGAAAATCTAATTGTCCTATGGCAGGACCAGAAAAAACTCCAATTCTTGAGGGATCAACAAACGGTTTAACATCAACATCCCAATCTATTCCTGAGTAACCTAATGCATCAGATACACCAAATATCGTTGTTTCGAGACCAACGGGATGTTGTCGCGATTTATAAAAGCTTCCTGATTTAAAGCCTGAGGGAAACTGACCGGCAGCATTAACGTTCATAGTCTCAGTTATCAAACCATCTGAGTCATACTTCTCCTTATCAATTTTCCTTACTAAAGTCTGTTTTTTAAAATTATCTTTATTTGTTTCGTTATTAGTTATGTTACTGAGGTCTTCGACAACTTCATTTTTCATTTCTTTGGATAGAAGATCGAAAACGATTCTTTTATAAGCAAGATCTGAAGAAGATCTACCAGCAGAATTAATACCTCCGTATCCACATATCACCGGCAATCTTCTTATTGAGTTCATAATATGATATTTTTTATTTTGGAGGAGTTATTTTACTTTAAAAATACAAAAGATTATGCACCCAGGTATTAATGGCCCAAAACTTAAAAATAAACCAGCAATAATTATGGCTGGAAGCGGAGATGTAATTTCTCACCAAGAATTAAATGAGTTATCTAATCAAGGAGCTCAATTGTTTAGGTCTCTGGGATTAAAGCCTGGCGACAGCATGGCTTTCATGATGGAGAATCATAAATTATTCTTTCCAATTGCCTTTGCCGCATGGAGAAGTGGACTTAAGTACACTGCGATCAGCTGGAGACTTCAAGCAAATGAAGTTGAATACATTGTTAAAGATTGCGGGGCAAAAGTTTTCATTACTTCAAAATTTCTTGAGGAATCAGCTAAAGATTTAGCAAGCTCGCTTGAAGGTGTTCATAAATACATGCTTGATGGCGAATCAGGAGATTTCAAATCGTTTGAAGATGCGATTAAAGTAATGCCAGTTGAACCCATAGAGGATGAATGCCAGGGTGCAGCTATGTTATATTCTTCTGGAACTACTGGAAAGCCAAAAGGCGTTAGCAGGGAGATAAATTTAAGTCCTTTGCCTTATGACTCTGCTGAAGATGATCTAGGTTTAACTAGAGTTGTACAAGGTCTTTACTCTGCTGACGAAGAATCAATTTATTTATCACCGGCACCTTTATATCATTCAGCCCCAATGGGTTTTAATACAGGATTTTTAGCTCTGGGAGCAACTAGCATAATTCTAGAAAAATTTGATCCTGAGGCAGCCTTGGAAGCTATTGAGAAATATAAAGTCACTCATAGTCAATGGGTTCCAACTATGTTTATTAGATTTCTAAAAAGCGATCCTGCAATTATGGATAAGTACGATTTATCCACCCATAAAATTGCTATTCACGCAGCTGCACCTTGTCCTGTTGAAGTAAAAGAAAAAATGATTGATTGGTGGGGTCCTATCATTCATGAATATTATGCTGGAACTGAATTTAATGGTTTTGTTGCTTGCAATTCTGAGCAATGGCTTGCTCACAAAGGAACGGTTGGTCAGTCTTTATTGGGTCCGGTACACATTTTGGATGACGACCAAAATGAGGTTCCCATTGGTGAAGAAGGGACTATATATTTTGAAGGGCCCACATCCACCGGTTTTTCTTATCATAATGATGAGGAGAAAACCAAAGGAGCCACTTCTAAACAGGGATACACAACTCTCGGAGATGTAGGTTATCTGGATGAAGAGGGTTATCTATATTTAACCGACAGAAAGGCATTCATGATCATTTCTGGCGGTGTGAATATTTATCCTAAGGAAACGGAAGACACTTTAATTATGCATCCCAAGGTTGCTGACGTAGCTGTATTTGGAGTTCCTAATGAAGAGATGGGAGAAGAGGTCAAGGCAGTTGTTCAGCCTAAAGACATGAGCTTAGCTGGAGCGGATCTCGAGCAAGAATTAATGGCATATTGTAGAGAAAATATTTCACACGTTAAATGTCCAAAGAGCATTGACTTCAGAGAAGAGTTACCAAGACATCCAACAGGAAAGCTTTACAAAAGGCTTCTCAAAGATGAGTACTGGGGTAAAGGAAAAGCTATTTAAATTTTTCTTCACAACTTTCAAGTGTTTGCATAATTAAGGTGTTGATGGTCATTGGCCCAACACCACCAGGAACTGGAGTGTATGCGGAGCAAACCTTATCCAGTCCTTCCTGTTCGACATCACCATAACCGCCAGGATGAAATCCTGCATCAACTAAAACAGAATCTTTTTTTAGCCAATCAACTTTGACAAATTCCTTTTGTCCTAAAGCCGCAACAACTAAATCTGATTCTTTGACAATTTCGCTGAGATTTCGTGTTCTAGAATGACATACAGTTACCGTCGCATTTTTATTAAGTAGCATCATGGACATAGGCTTTCCTAGAATTGGACTTCTACCTATGACACAAGCACTTAAACCTTCGCAAGATATGTCGTAATGATCAAGTAACCTAATAATTCCGTAAGGTGTGCATGATCCGTATGCTTTTTCACCCATAGTCATTAATCCAAAGCTTTTCGATGTAACTCCATCTACGTCTTTTTCCACTGAAATTTTATCAAAGCACTCTCGTTCATTAATTTGTGATGGCACAGGATGTTGTAGCAATATCCCATGAACATTTTCTTTATTGTTCAACTCATCAATCTTATCAAGAAGTTCAGAAGTAGAGGTGGTCTCACTCATTTCTACTCTTAAAGAATCCATTCCTACGCGTCGACAAGCATTACCTTTCATTTTCACATAAGTGGCAGAAGCTGGATCCTCGCCGACTAATATTGTTGCTAAAATCGGAGTTGACCCAGTTTTTTTCTTTAATCGGGCTACCCTTTTTTTGAAGTCTTCTTCTGATAACGAAGCCAGAAGTTTTCCATCTAAAATTTTTGCCATATCTAATTATAGAGCCTTTAACTTCAGATAGTTGATTTCAATAAAATTAGGTGGTTTTTATGATAAGTTATGGTAATTTTTATTATAAGTTATATTAATATAAAAAAATAAGGAGAAGGTAATGCTGAGAACTTTAATAATTTCAACTTTTTTTATTTTAGCATCATGCGGTGGAGGAGGCGGAGGTTCTACTTCGTATACAGAATCTAATTCGTCTTCCAATGCATCCAGTAATACCTCAAATACTTCCAATACAAGTAATTCAGCTGCTACAGCAATAAGTCCATCTGCTTATAAATTACCAAAAAAAATTAAAGTGGTTGAAATAGAACAGTGAGGATATCAATGAATATAAATAAATTATTAGTTTTTTTACCCTTATTTTTCTCTGGTTTTATATTGTCTGCTGCCTATGATGAAGATGAAAGAGAGATCTACATTCAAGACGACCAAGTTGAAGCAACTCTTGAGGAAATCAATGTCATTTTATGCACACTATCTAACACTATGATGGAGCAATTCGTTGATAAAGGTCCTTATAAAGCAACAGTATTTCCTTCAAGATGTGAAGCTAAGGATACGTCATCCAATCAGGGAGGCAATCAAGGACAACAAGCTCAAGAAGCTGAAGTTGAAGTTCCGAGTAACATGATCCTTGATGCGGTTTCAAAAGTCGATGAATTGACAAATGATACTTATATAGAGACAAAAATTTGGTTCACTAGGAAGGGAGATTATTCAACTGCCATGGAGAACTATCCCCATAACAGTGAACCTGACACTCTGGTTTACACATTAGTAAAGGTCTTCTCAGGCCCAACAGAAGGGGATCCTAACGGTGATTTAGAGGTTGCTTTTACAGCCACATCTTTATGTGAAGGTGGTATACCTGGGACCCAAGATGACTGGAAATGCCCGCAAGTTGGAAGTCCGGCAAGACAAGGAGTTATAAGTACTATTGGTAACAAAGTTGCTCTAAAGACTTGGGGTGACAAGCTGGTGATGGAAACTAACGACACTGTTGATGGTACAAATTCTGTCTCTTTAAGAAGTGGGTTATTTCTTGAAGAAACAGGAGCTTGTTTTGATGATAATGGAGTGGAAATTAACTATCCTCAAAGTGAGGCGGTTTGTTGGCAACCAGGCGGAGCAGAATATGATTATTCAAAACGAAAAAAATTAGAACTTACTTTCGGCTTTAGTTTTGATGGACAAAAAGATGTTTATTGTCAGAAGCTTTTGTCTGCCATGTACAATACAGCACCTGAAGGCCAGCCTGGTGTATACGACGGAGACTTTTTGGCATTACTGCCGTCATTAACTCTTAATGAGTGGAGTGCAAAAAAATACAGCACAGATGAAAAGTGTAATTCTACCAAGGAGAGTGATGCCAAGCTAAATATCTGGGAGTACGGACTTTACACTCAATCGGGCGATCGATTAGATCTTGCGAATCCAGGTTTTGAGCTCAAGGGAACTGCAACCATAGATGATAAGGAGCAGGAAGTAAGAGCTTGGGCAGATTATTGGGGTACCTGGGTAGATCCAAAATTCCAAGATGTTATAACTCCTTCAACTGTATTCAATAAAAGTAATTCTGAAGAAACTGAAACGTATAACGTTGTCCAAAGAAAAGTAAGGATTAATAAGATAGATAGAACTTATAGCTCTCTTGATGATATTGCAGGTCTAGAAATACAGCTATGGATTGACTGGGAACAAAAACAAGTTGCAACTGATTGTTGGTGGAACGAAGAAAGAATCGTTGGATACGAAGGAACTACACCCATCATTGACAGAATAGATGTTAACTCTAACGGAGAGGATGACAGATGCGGTCCCGAAAGATTTAATAAATTAGGCTTCCTTATGGATGGAACCTATAGAGCATATTATGGTACGTGGGACCCAGACGCAGAAACATCTGGGACTACTCCTGTTGGTAAATTTGTTTTTACAATTGGATATAAAGAAAGCGTAGTAGGAGGACGCACTGTAAGAGAGGAAGTTGAACTTTCCACTCCGGTTAGTTTTACTCCTGCCGAATGGATTGCTGCGATGGACGAAGATTTTGATCCTTCAACAATAGAAGAAGACAATAACGGTTGGTTTAGATCTTTGAGAGGGCACTCTTATGGAACGGATTATGAAATGAATCGAGATGCGTTAAATGATCCAACTGCGAAGAAAGTTCCTGTCAGATCAAGAAAACCTATTATTCCATCATCAGAACTTAAGTTAGTTTGTTTATCTGAATGCTTCAGTTCGACTGCTTACGCAAACTTTCTTAATGATGCTATTACAAAGGTATTGGCTGCAACAGGCGAAGATGGAACAGTTGGAACAATTTCATCAGCTTCACCTTCTCCATTTGATGGTCCAAAATTAGCTTCAACAGGTATTCCAACAGGTCCATTCAGGAGAACAGATAACCAATGGTCTCAAAAAGGCGATTGGATGGCTGAAGGAACTTTGTCTGACGAGATAGTCACTTACACAGTGCTTGGCGGTGATGTAAAAGATTCTGTTACTAACCAAGTAATCTCAGTTCCTGAAGGTCTTTATCAGTTTCCTTCTGCATGGAATTCATTTAAGAATGTTTTTTTCCTTCTTCCTAATGGTCGAGACAGGAGATCGGGATTGCAAAATTGGATCGGAGATTTAGTTTTAGAGGAAGATTTAGCAAAAGTTGAGTGTCCAAAAAATGCTAAGGATTCAAACAATAATCCTATTTATCAAAGAACCTATGATTCAACTGTAGATTCGTCTGAATTGACAAGATATTGCAGAAGTCAGGTCCAGAAAAACCTAGATACTTACTATCAAATAGACTTTGAAACTCGAATAAATTACAGAACAGTCGCTGTATCAACTGGTCTTGATGCTGAAATTTCAAAACCTAAGGAAGTATTTTTCGATGTCCCTAACGATAAAGCGAAATTTCCTCTAGATTACAACAGAACAAGAAGATTAACCTACGGTGGTTTCGGACGTTTATGGGGCTTTCAAGGAAACCATTTCGATATTGTTAAATGGGAAGATAAAGGAGAATATTACGATTACACCGATGCTGATAGTAGCAATGTAAGGTTTTTCCCGTCTTTTGTTTTGCCTGATGGATCGCAAGTATGTGATGTAGATGATGTCTGTTACAAGTCAAAAGTTTACCGAGGAGAATATTTTCTTAAACCTCTCCCTGGAGAAAAAGGCAGTTATACGGTTGATACAGATAGTGTTTTAAATATTGATTTGTCATATACTGGCCCAGAAATTCTTGGCGAGGCACCGGACGAGTCAACTTTGCTTAATAACGGAGAACCTAGTGTGATCCATGGTGAAGTTATTGTTGCGCCTTGAACCTAATTCGGGGTGTAGCGCAGCCTGGTAGCGCGCCTGCTTTGGGAGCAGGATGTCGGGGGTTCAAATCCCTCCACCCCGACCATGTATCTTTACAAAAGGAGCATATATGAAGTTCAAATTATTTATTTTTTCGATTACCTTTTTAATTGTTTCATGCGGAGGAGGCGGAGGCGGCAGTTCTTCTGCTTCGATTCAAGAAAGTTCCAACTCAAACACAAGCTCAAGTGCAAGCTCAAGTTCTAGCAGTACTTCCAACACATCTAATTCAAATGATTCATCATCAACATCTTCTGCTTCTGTATCTTCAAATGCAGATACGACCTCAAACTTTTTTGATGTAACTACCCCTCAAAACGATACTCTTATAATTGATGGCGAAGCAATAAATGTTATTGGCGGAAAAGCAGTTGACGGCTACATTGACGGCGCAAAAGTCTTTATCGATGAAAATTTTAATTTGAAGTTTGATGAAGGTGAAATCTGGGGTGTTACCGATGCCTCCGGTTCATTTTTAATGAACGGTACGGTTCAAAGACTTCTATCAATGAACTTGATCGAACAAAAATCTTCAGGAACTAATCCAACTTATGATTATAAAGTTGATGGATCAACCTCTACCCAGGCACAAGCAGAAGATTTTTTTGCTTGCTTAAAAAAGAGGCCTTTGGTGGCTCAAGTTCCTGTAGGCGCTATTGATAGCACTCAGGGTATAGTTGAGCAAGAATATGAAATGATTTTGCCGTCCATTGAGGGATTTTGGAACGAAATATCTGGCGAAGGCGGTAGTGATCCTGATTATTCTTCAATCATTATTTCGCCTTTTAGTAATTTTTTATCTAAAGCTGTTGTTGATGGAATTGAAAGTGTAAATCTACAAGGAGACCTTTCTTTATCAGAAGGTTGTAGCTCAAAGGGACTTTTAGTTGAGCAAGCCGTGAGGTCTTATGTAAATGCTGCATTATCAAGAATTCAAAATAACTTTGGTATAGATTACAGAGAATTTTTAAGGGATTTTGTAGCTCAATCAACTAACGACATCATAACCGAAGAAAACGCGACTTTGATTGCATCCTGGTTACCTCTCTTAACTGCTCTTAAATATGAAATTGGAAAACAGACAAAAGAGGAAATAGGAGACGATGTCGTACCGGTAATATCTATTGAAGATGAGGTAGCAGATAAATTTTTAGCCAATGAAGATGTAGAAGAAATAGACTTAAATTTCTATTTCCGTTACCAAACTGTGCCAAATAGTTTGGGTTGGTATATGGTGCAAAGTGTTGAATCACTTGGCTCAAAACTTGTTAAAAAGCAGGTAGATGGGACTTCTAGCACAGGTAATTTAAAACCTTTCAAATGCGCTGATGGCTCTGGATCTTGTTTAATAGATAAGCTTGATTTAGATGGTGTTATGAATTCTGCTGAGGAGCACGCAGAGAGATTTAGATTCCTTAATGAATCAGGAGTAGAAGGTCATGAAGGTAAGAGAATTGATATATTTAAGGAAAAAAGAAGCATATATCGTGATGATTCGGGTCGAACATATTCTATCTTATATGGTGCAGGTCAGGCAGGTGCAAGATATGAGGATTTAGATAGAAAATGTATTAACGAATCTTTCATACAAGTTTACGATTTCAATAATGAAAGTCGATGGAGTGGAATAACCAATGATTGGTCTTTAAAGAGTGGCTACCAAGATACTGCAAATATTTTGGATTGCAATCAGCACGTGGGTCAATATTCAATGAGGTTATATTACAATCATAAAGCGGTTAATAATAATTCAAGCAACGTCAGAGAACAGCTTTCAATCTCAACAGGTGCTTCAGGTGGTGATCTTGATATTTTGTCTAATGAAATAAATGATCCATACGCTGAGAGAGAAACTTTGGATGTTAAACCTCTTCTGGATGAAATAGACTCATTTCCATGGACATTCAGAGAGCTTGGAGAAATGAGAATAAAGTTAAGTACCTCTTCAGATTCAGCTACTATTTATTATCAACTGCATGGTAGGGGAGCAGATAGTCAATATGTTGGCAATATGCATGATTTTCTTTTACATAAGCAAGAGTCTGATGATACTTACCAAGAGTGGACAGATGCAAGGGAGAAAGTTGGCCAAGAACTAAAAGGTCAAGATGCAAGAAATGCATTTTTTAACGCTATGAAAGCGAGTACATATTTTAGTTTTGACGATATCGCAGGCACTTCTGCACCGTAAAAATAATGAAACAATTTCTTACAGAGATGCTGGGTAATCCTTCAGGGATAAATAAATTTTTAAATTTGCAGTATCTTTCTTCAAAAGGCGAAGAACATTATTTTTCAGTCACTTTTGATGAATCTTCAATGAATCCAAGAGGCTTTGTCCAAGGAGGCATGATCACAGCTGCCTTAGATCAAGCATCTTCTATGGCTTTTATAGGAAACAACAACGGCACTGCCGCTCCCTTGTCAACGGATTTACACACTCTATTTCATAGATCTTTAGCTGTGGGTGAAGCAAACATCACAGTCAAATTCATAAAAATTGGAAGACAAATTGCTACTATGGAGGCCAGAATTTTTGATGATAATGATAAGTTGGTTGCAACACTGATGCATACTGCTGTGAATTTTGCGATACCTAAGCAAGAAGACTAATTAATTCCTTTTCGATAGAATAGTCACCATCTCCCGGTAGCTCAGCTGGATAGAGCATCTGCCTTCTAAGCAGAGGGTCGCAGGTTCGAATCCTGCCCGGGAGGCCAGAGTGGTGGATGTAGCTCAGTTGGTAGAGCGCTGGTTTGTGGTACCGGTTGTCGTGGGTTCGAGCCCCATCATCCACCCCATTTTAAAGCAGAAGAAATTTAAGTTTTTGTGATAAAGTTTCGCGCTATCTAAAATTCAGGAATGGTAATGTTTGGGTTAGGTAAAAAAAACGAAATAGAAAAAAAATTAAAATTCACTCTTCCGAAAGAAGAACTGCAAAAAGAATATGACAAAAGGGTTGCGAGTCAGCAATTTTCATCTACTGTTAAAGGCTACAGAAAAGGTAAAGCACCAAAAGAGATAATCGAGCAAATGTACGGAGGCCAGATTAAGGCCAACGTCATTTTTGATGCGATGTCTGAGAGCTTCTTTAAAAAAATAAGCGAAGATAATATTCCAGTTGTTGGGCAACCTAAATTTGATCCTAAATCTATGGAATTGGATAAGGACGTTAAATTTGAGGCAACCTTTGAAGTTTATCCAGAAATAAAAATAAAAAAGATATCTCAACTTATATTCAAAAAACCTATTTCAAAAGTTGCTGAAGAAGACATCAATAAAACGATTGAAAATATTCGTAAAAGATTCTCTCAATTAGAATCTAAAGATGGTAAATCTGAAGCTAACGATGTGGTAAAAGTTAATTTTGAAGGATTCATTGATGATGAACCATTTGAAGGGGGAAAAGCTGACGAGGTAACCATTGAAATTGGTTCTAATACAATGATCCCTGGGTTTGAAGATGGCTTAAAAGATTTATCTAAAGGCGATAAAAAAGACTTAAATGTTTCATTCCCTGATGACTATCATGTAGATCATTTAAAAGGGAAGCCAGCAGTCTTTAAAACAGAAGTTCTGGATGTTCTAAAACCAAAATTACCGGAAATGAATGAAGAGTTTTTCACTATGGCTGGCATACCATCTAAAGACGAGGCCGAATTTAAAAAAACCTTAAAAGAAAGACTATCTGATGATTTAGATTCTGCGCTTACCGGAATGAAGAAAGAAAGAATTTTCGATGCGCTTGCTGAAATGAACGAATTTGAGATTCCAGAGTCTATGATAATGAACGAAATGATTAACCTCAGGAAAGGCTCTGCTGCTCAGATGGGCAAAGAGTATGAAAAATTAAAAGATGAAGAATTTCCCGTTGAAAACTTCAGGGAAAACGCTCAAAAAAGGGTGAAGCTTGGCATCATTCTAAATAAGCTTATTGAAGAGCATGAATTAAAAGCAGATGCTGATAGAGTTAAAAAGCTTATAGAAGAAAGATCTAAAAACTACAAAGAACCCGAAAAAGTTGTAAATTGGTATTATAGTAACGAAGAACAATTAAAAAACATTGAATCATTGGCCCTTGAGGAGCAGGTTACTGAGCTTTTAGAAAAAGAAGGAAAGTCAACTGATGAAAGTATGGATTTTGATAAAGTTCTAGGAATAAACGTATGACTGACAAATTCTTTAATCAATTGGTTCCAATGGTAGTTGAACAAACTCCAAGAGGGGAAAGGGCGTTTGATATTTACTCTAGACTGCTTAAAGAAAGAGTAATCTTTATTACAGGCCCAATTGAAGACTACATGGCTAATTTGATTGTGGCTCAACTACTTTTCTTAGAAGCAGAAAATCCTGATAAAGACATCAATGTGTATATAAATTCTCCAGGTGGAGCCATAACTTCTGGAATGTCTATATACGATACCATGACCTACATAAAGCCTGACATAAGTACTTTATGTATTGGGCAAGCTGCCAGCATGGGAGCAATACTTCTCGCTGGTGGAACAGGAGGCAAAAGATTCGCGCTTCCTAACTCAAGAATTATGATTCATCAGCCCTTGGGAGGATTTCAAGGCCAGGCTTCTGATTTTGAAATTCATGCAAAAGAAATTCTTTCCATGAAGAAAAAACTAAATGAAATACTAGCTTCACATACCGGAAAAGAGGTTGACCAAATCGAAAAAGATACGGAGAGGGATAACTTTATGAATGGCGAAGAAGCCAAAGAATATGGTTTAATTGATAAAGTAATTTCTGAAAGAGAGCAGGCCAAATGACAGATATCTCAACCACTGATGAAAAGCTTCTTTTCTGCTCATTTTGCGGAAAAAATCAAAACGAAGTAAAAAAATTAATTGCCGGTCCATCCGTATATATTTGTGATGAATGTGTCTCCCTCTGTAATGACATAATAAAAGAAGATTTAGAAAGTAAAGAAGCTGAAAACTCTGAAACAAAAAAATTACCGATTCCAGAAGAGATAAATTCCTTTTTAAACGATTACGTAATTGGTCAAGAAGACGCCAAAAAAACATTATCTGTTGCCGTTTACAATCATTACAAGAAATTACAAAACATGGATGTTGATTCAGAAGTTGAACTTGGCAAAAGTAATATCCTTCTTCTGGGACCAACAGGAAGTGGTAAAACTTTATTAGCAGAAACTCTTGCTAGATTGCTTGATGTTCCATTTACCATAGCTGATGCTACTACCTTGACTGAAGCTGGATACGTTGGAGAAGACGTTGAAAACATAATTCAAAAACTTCTTCAAAAATGTGATTACGATGTTGAAAGAGCACAAAGGGGCATCGTATATATTGATGAGATTGATAAAATTTCAAGGAAATCAGATAACCCATCCATAACTCGTGATGTCTCTGGTGAGGGAGTGCAACAAGCGCTTCTAAAATTAATTGAAGGCACGGTGGCTTCTGTTCCCCCACAAGGAGGAAGAAAGCATCCTCAGCAAGAATTTGTTCAAGTAGATACTTCAAACATCCTCTTCATCTGTGGCGGCGCGTTTGCTGGCCTTGATGAGATTATTAGATCAAGAAGTGAAGAAAGAGGCATGGGTTTTGAAGCAACAATATCAAAAAATTCCAATGCATCTTTTTCAGCAGATTTAGTTAAAAAAGTTCAACCTGAAGATTTAGTCAAATACGGTCTTATTCCCGAATTCGTTGGCAGACTTCCTGTTACAGCAACACTAGAAGAATTGGATGAAGAATCTTTAATTATGATTCTTACAGAACCTAAGAATTCTCTAATGAAGCAGTTTAAAAAGCTTTTTTCTATGGAGAATGTTGATCTTGAAATAAGAGACGACGCTTTATTAGAAATAGCAAAGAAAGCTATTGAAAGAAAATCTGGAGCCCGAGGACTGAGGTCGATTATGGAGAATATCCTATTAGATTTGATGTACGACATACCTTCTGATCAAAACATTGAAAAAGTCGTTCTCGATTCATCTTCTGTTTCAGGAGAGTCTGAGCCACTTGTGGTTTACTCTCAATCAGAAGCTCCAAAAGAAAGCTCTAACTAAAAGGCTATTGTTTTTTACAAAACACTCCTCATATAAAAGTAAAGCGAGGCAAAAATGCAATTACCTTTAGTACCCTTAAGAGATGTCGTTATTTTCCCTGGAGTAGTTACTTCTTTATTTGTTGGTAGAGATAAATCAATTAAGTCTCTCCAAACGGCTATGGAGTCAGACAAGTCGGTAATGTTAGTTGCTCAGAAAAATTCCTCGCAAGAAAATCCTAAAGTAAAAGATTTGTATGAGGTAGGTTCCGTTTCAACAATTCTACAGTTGATTAAGCTCCCAGATGGAACTTATAAAGTTTTAGTTGAAGGTATTAAAAGAGCAAAAATACTATCAGTAGCAGAAAACAATGGTTACATGGAATCTGAAGTAGAAGTTCTAGAGGATTATGAGCTGGATGATGATCTTAAAAGCAGTTATTTAAATACTCTGCAAACTCAATTTAAAGAGCTTTCAAAAACATCATCAAAGATAAGACCCGAAGTGATTACTCAAATCAGAGCTATTGAAAGACTAGAAAAACTCATTGATAACCTGGTTGGATATTTATCATTGCAAATATCTGATAGACAAAAATTATTAGAAGAAATCAATCTCGAAAAAAGAGCGAAATATTTAGTATCTTTCCTCGAAAATCAACTAGACCTTACTCAAATGGAGAAAAAAATTCGAGATAGGGTTAAAAAGCAAATGGAAAAAAGTCAGAAGGATTATTACCTTTCTGAGCAGATGAAGGCCTTAAAGAAGGAAATGGGTGAAGATGAAGACCAAGATGAAATAGAAACCATTACCAAAAACATAGAAAAATCTGGCATGCCTAAGGATGCGAAAGATAAAGTGAACAGTGAATTAAACAAGTTCAAGATGATGCCTCCAATGTCAGCAGAAGCTTCTGTTGTAAGAGGGTATATAGATTGGATGACCAGTATTCCTTGGAAAAAGAAGTCAAAAATTCAAACAGAAATAACAAAAGCTTCTGAAGTCTTAGATTCAGATCATTATGGACTTGAAGAGGTTAAAGAAAGAATACTTGAATACTTAGCAGTTCAGCAAAGAGTATCAAAAATAAAAGGCCCGGTTTTATGTCTTGTCGGCCCTCCAGGAGTTGGAAAAACTTCTTTGGGTGAATCTATTGCAAAATCAACAGGCAGAAAGTTCGTTAGGATGTCCCTTGGTGGAGTAAGAGATGAATCAGAGATTAGAGGACATAGAAGAACTTATATTGGTTCAATGCCTGGAAAAATTCTTCAAAAAATGTCTAAAGTAGGTGTTAAAAATCCGCTCTTTCTTTTAGATGAAATAGATAAAATGGGAATGGATTTTCGAGGCGATCCAGCAGCAGCTTTATTAGAAGTTCTTGACCCTGAGCAAAATCACACATTTAACGATCACTATCTTGAAGTCGATTATGATTTATCAGACGTAATGTTTGTTTGTACGGCTAACTCAATGGATATACCTCCCGCACTATTGGACAGAATGGAGATTATTAGATTGCCGGGATATACGGAAGATGAAAAGGCAAGTATTGCTGATAAATATTTGCTCCCTAAACAATTGAAAATGAACGGTTTAAATGAAAGTGAGTTATCTGTTTCTAAGAAAACCATTCTTGATGTTATAAGGTATTTCACGAGGGAGGCAGGAGTGAGAGCTTTAGAAAGAGAAATTGCAAAAATCTGTAGAAAAGCTATCAAAAAAATAGGTGAGGCAACAAAACCCAAAAAAATTACTGTTTCACCTTCAAATCTAGAGGACTATTGTGGAGTTAGAAAATTTGACTTTGGGGAAGCGCAAGAGAAGGACAAGATTGGCCAAGTCACAGGACTAGCATGGACCCAAGTTGGCGGAGAGCTGCTTACGATTGAAGCTTCTAATTTCAAAGGTAAAGGAAAAATAATTAAAACTGGTCAGCTAGGTGACGTGATGCAGGAATCAATTCAAGCTGCAATTTCAGTCGTGAGAAACAGATCAGAATCCTTAGGTATCGATCCCGAATTTTATGAAAATCAAGATATGCATATCCACGTTCCTGAAGGAGCAACGCCCAAAGACGGCCCTAGCGCAGGAATCGCGATGTGCACTGCTGTGACTTCAGTTTTAGCTCAATTGCCAGTAAGAGCAGATGTGGCAATGACTGGTGAAATCACTCTTAGAGGAGAAGTTTTAAAAATAGGTGGTCTAAAAGAAAAATTATTAGCTGCCAAAAGAGGTGGAATAAAGACAGTAATCATTCCTGAAGATAATGTCAGAGACCTCAAAGAGATACCTGACAAGATTACAGATAAATTAACAATTAAACCCGTTAAATGGGTTGATGAAGTTTTCAAAATCGTCTTTACTGAAGAGCCTCAACCTTGGTCTGAGAGAAATTCAAAGTCATCAGAATCTAGTAGAAAAAAAACTAGATCAAAAAAAACTTCTCAAAACACTCTAAATTAGGTATTACAGCCCGATTTACTTGTTGAATTAATCCTTTTCTAAGGGTATAAATGATTTCAAGTTTTAATTTATTTAGGAGAGTGTAGTGAATAAAGCTGATTTAATTGATTCTGTAGCAGACGCTACTGATATGTCTAAAGCTGAAGCAGGTAGAGCACTTGATGCTGTTCTCAATGGAATAGCAGGTGCATTATCTCAAGGAGACTCTGTAGCTTTAGTAGGGTTCGGGACTTTTAACGTAAGAGAAAGAGCAGCAAGAATGGGAAGAAATCCAGCCACTGGAGCAACAATTCAGATTGCTGCCTCAAAAGGAGTAGGTTTCAAAGCTGGAAAAGCATTAAAAGATAGACTGTAAAGGAATTATAAAAAAGCGCGTCTTAGTGGCGCGCTTTTTTTATGGTAGAGTCCACGAATGTCAGCTTTAGAGAATATAAGAAAAGGTCTATCTAGCTCAGGATCCACTTTAATCGTTGGAATACTAATCGTTGGGTTGGTGGCTACTTTTGGAAATTTTTTGGGAACAGATAATGCCTTTAGTAATCAAAAGGTATTGGAAATTAATGGGCAAGATATTTCCATTCAGGAATTTTCTCTGGAGGCCAATAGACTTAATTCCATTTTCTCTAATCAAGAAATCAGTCTTGAGCAAGAACAAGTTACTCAAATTGCTCAAGATTCTTTAATTCAAAGAATTCTTCTGGCACAGCAATCAGATAATAATGGGTTTTATGTCACAGAATCTTTTGTGAAGGAAATTATTCAAGCTGATCCAACCTTTACAAGAGATGGTGTATTTAATTTAGATGTTTTTAGAGGATTCTTATTAAGGTCCGGTCTCGGGGCAGAAGAATTTCAAAATATTTTAAAAACTCAATATAAAAGTATTCAGTTGAAGGAAGCTCTAAATGCCTCTGCTTTTATTCCAGATGATCATCTCAATAAATTCGTTTCCTCAATTAATCATCACAGAGATATTACATTTAAAAAAATATCATTAGCTGAGGAAGCAAAAAAAGAAAGTTTATCTGATGAGGAGATAATCAAATATTACAATGAGGAAGGCTCTCAATTTATGATTGAATCTAAGGCTTCTTTCTCAATAATTGACTTAAATACAAATTTTCTAGAATCAAAAGTACAAGTTACGGATTCTGAGGTATCGGCTGAGTTAATTAATCTGGAAGAGCAGAGTTCAAACTCAGGTCAAAAAAGAATAAGCCATATTCAAATTGACTTTGATAGCCTTTCAAAAATTGAAGCTCTTCAGAAAGTCGATGATATTAAAAAGCAAATTGATTCAGGATTGATTAGTTTTGAAGATGCTGTAACCAACTTTTCTGATGATTTCGGATCTAAAAGCCTTGAAGGTGATCTTGGCTATACCGATGGCACTATCTTTCCGATTGAGTTTGAAGAAGTTATTAAAGATTTGTCTCTTAATGAAATATCGTCAGTTGTAGAGCTAAGCTCATCTCTTCATTTAATTAAGCTTACTGAAAGCAATGTAGATTCTTTTACAGCTAAAGATGCAAGAAATTCATTGATTGATCAAAAAACTCAATCGCTTTTTGCTTCTGTAGAAGAAAATATCTTAAGCTCCATTGATGGAAATAAAAATCTAATTGAAATATCTCAGTTATTGGATCTTCCCGTTAAATCTTTTTCAAACGTTTCATTTAACGATGCTCCAGAATATTTACAAACATCAGAGGATTTTCTAGATACTTATGATTCTCTCTCGCCTGGTGAGATCCTTGAATTTCCAATCGATAACGATCGCTTGGTTTTTCTTGAAGTAGAAGAATTCTTTCCTGAAAGACAAAAAACTTTAGAAGAAGCAGAAGAAGATATAACAGAAATAATAAAATTCCAAAAAGTTCAAGATAATCTTAATAATTTAGTGGATGAGTCAGTGCTCCTTTTTGCTCAAGCCAGCTCATCAGAATTGACAAGCTACGAAGATTTAAAAAGAGATACCAGCTTGCTACCAAATTCAATGGTTTCAGAGATATTCTCTCTAAGAAAAGATCAAATAAATCAAATAAGAAGATTTGATGCCATAGAAGGGGATACTTACGTTTATACTCTTGATTCAATAGATGAGATTGAATTAGAAGCTTCTGAAGAGGATTCTCAGCAAAATGAATTTGCTAAAAGTGCTGTGATTAACATTGAGGACTCCCTATTAATTGAGCAATTGAGATCAAGCGCATCTATAAAGCTAGGAAATCTCCTCTAGATCACCCATAGCTGTGATATTAAAACCAGCGTCAACATAAGTAATCTCCCCAGTTATCCCGCTCGCGAGATCAGAGCATAAAAATGAAGCTGTATCACCAACTTCCCTTGCCGTTATATTTCTTTTTAAAGGGGTTCTATCTGCATTGTAGGAGAGCATCTTTCTGAAATTTTTAACTCCAGAGGCTGCTAAAGTTCTGACCGGGCCTGCCGAGATGGCATTTACTCTTGTATTTTCCTTTCCTAGACTGTTTGCTAGATATCTAACTGATGATTCTAGAGAAGCTTTAGCTAAGCCCATCACATTATAGTTTGGGAGAGTTCTTAGCGCGCCAAGATAGGATAAAGTCAATAAGGAAGATGATCTGTCAGTCATCAACTCTCTGCTGGCTTTTGCTAGAGCAATAAAGCTAAATACGCTGATATCGTGAGCAATTGCAAATCCTTCTCTAGTAGATGCATCGACAAAGTTGCCATCTAATTCATTACCTGGAGCAAAACCTACGGCATGGACAACTCCATCTAAATGTCCCCACTTATCCTTTATATTTTTGAATGTTTCTTTGATTGCAGAATCATCACTAACGTCGCATTCTGTTAACAAACTACAATTCCAATTTTCAGCTAAGGCTTCAACTCGCGATTTAAGTTTTTCAGATTGATAAGATAGTGCAATTTCTGCACCAAAATCATTCATTGATTCTGCAATACCTGCAGCGATTGAATTTTTATTGGCTACTCCCACAATTAGTATTTTTTTTCCTTGAAGAATGGTCATAATGAATCTTTCTCGCTATTTTCTGGTTTTTTTCCTATAATTGCCGACATTATTACATTTTTAAGGGGTAAAAATGATTTATTTACGTAACTTACTGTTACTGACCGTTTCTTTTTCAGGACTAACCTTTGCAAGTTTAACTTTTGCACAAAGCGATGCTGATCAAGAGGAAGTCGTTGTTACAGGTTCAAGAATTGAAAGACCTGAAATATCTTCTAATGTGCCAGTTACAGTTTTAGATAGAGCTGATATAGAAAGAACAGGGCTATCAAACCTTGGAGATATCTTAAGATCTACTCCATTGGTTCAAGGTTCAGTATCAAATAGTAATACCAGTAATGGTGGTGATGGTACTGTTAAATTCTCACTAAGAGGAATTGGTACTGCCAGAACTCTTATTTTGTTAAACGGAAGAAGACTTCAGCCCATGGGCTCTGGAGCTGCTTCTTCGCCAGATTTATCTGCAATTCCTTCGGCTATGGTTGAAAGAGTAGAAGTACTTAAAGACGGTGCTTCAGCTATCTATGGTTCTGATGCGATCGCTGGTGTTGTTAACATCATCACAAGAGATGATTTCGATGGTGCTGAGTTGAGTATCCAGGGTGGAGCATCTCAAGAAGGTGACGATAGGATGGATGAAATGTCATTTGTTGGCGGAGTCCAAGGCGACAGAGGAAGTATTGTTTTCTCAGTTTCTATGGCTGAAAAACACGGACTTCTTATGGGAGCAAGAGGAAACTCTTTCTACGAAGTCTATGCTGGTATTGAAAGCTTAGCTGGAACGACTATTCCAGGTTCAAACTGTCCTGATGGTTGTGACTTCGGTGGAAGTTCAGCGCCTCCTTGGACAAGAGTTAACGTCCCTGGTTTTGGTTTTGCAACTTTGGGTCCTGAATTTTGGAAAAATGCAGGGATCGATGGGGATGTAGTTGGCCCGCAAGCAGGATTTATAGATCAAAGCGTTGCTCCTGTTTACCCAGGGCAAGCCGATTGGAGAAAATTTGACAGCGATTGGTATAACTATAATCCTTTAAACTGGCTGTCTTCTCCACAAAAGAGATGGAATGGTACTGTACACGGGAAGCTAAATCTTCCTGACTTTTCAGTATTTCAAAATACTAAAGTATTTACAGAGGTAATGTATTCAAACATAAAAAGTCAATCAAGAATTGCTCCGCAACCTCTTGCACCGTTGGCTTTCTACAGCAAAGCTGCACCTTATTCTCCAGATAACTACTACAACAAAACTTACGGTCCTAAGTTTAAAACTTCTTACACCAATGTAGACGATGAAGGCAAAGCCATCACTGATGGAGGATACGATCTTGTTGGGGGTCAATACGTTGTGAATGATGACGGCGAAGGAGCCTACGACATAGTCAGAACCTTGGATGCCAACGGTGAGACCATGGAAATTAAAGATTGGAGAAGAAGAATAGTTGAAAGACTTGGAAGATTTGACGATCGTGATGTTCATAACTACAGAGTATTAGTTGGACTCGAAGGTGAATTTGGTGATTCGGGTTGGAACTGGGATCTTACTTATCATTACGGGAAAAACGACAGTGCTGCTGTTGCTAAAGGTTACTTTAACTTAGCTAAAGTTGCGCAACAGGTTGGTCCAACATACACAGATGATGCTGGAGTATTAAGATGTGGAGTTGATAAAGATACAACTATCCCTTCTTCTTGTGTTCCTTTAAACATATTTGGTGTCAACTCAGTTACCGATGAAATGATTGCTTACAGTAGTGATAATGCAACTGTTGGTGGCTTGAATGAACAAGAAGTTACTTCTATGAACTTCAACGGACCGATTGCTGAATACGACGGTGGAACTGTTTACATGGCGGTTGGTTATGAAAGCAGAACTGAATACGGTGAGACTCTTCAAGATTCTTTGATTATTCAAGGCCTTCTTACTGATAGAAGTGGTTTGAATACTTCTGGTGCTTATTCACTTGAAGAGGTCTATGCTGAAGTTATCGTGCCAATTTATGAAAGAGCTGAGCTTCAGTTTGCAACAAGAAGCTCTGATTACTCTTCTTTTGGAACTAATACGACTTCAGAGTTTGGTTTTGAAGTTTTTGCGACTGATTTCTTCACATTAAGGGGTTCGTATTCAGAAGCTTATAGAGCTCCTTCAACGCCTGATCTTTACGGTGGTCAATTCACAACTTTCCCAGAAGTAACAGATCCTTGTGCACAAAAGGGTAAAGGTGAAGGTGAAACATCCGCAGAATATCAAACAAGACTTGCTACTCTTCCTGGATGTGCTTCAGTCGGAAAAGGATATATAAATGAGCAAGATCAGTCTAATGAGCTTGCAGGTGGTAACCCAGCTTTACAACCTGAATCTGCTACGTCGACTACTCTAGGTTTTGTTTTTCAACCGCTTGATGGTTTCGACATTACCTTAGATCTATGGCAGGTAGATATTGAAGAAACTATTAGTACTTACGGTCCTCAAGTTCTTCTAGATCAATGTGCTAAGACTGGTTTACCGGTATATTGTGGAAAAATTGAAAGATATGATTCACCACCGGAATTGAAAAACTATATAAAACTGATTACTAACTTAAACGAAAACGTTGGTGAGCAGAATTATAGTGGTGTTGACCTTTATCTTAACTATGATGTTCCAGAACAGATTAATGGTTGGAATTTATCATGGGGAAGTTTGATTGCTTATACCGGCAAGTATGAAGAAACGATCTTAGGTGTTGCAACTGATTACGCCGGCACTCAAGTTGAAACAAAGTTTGGATTAATTCCTAACATCAGAGCTAATGGTTACATGACATGGACTAAAGATATATATTCTATTGAATATGGTCTTAGGTATATTGGTCCAGCAGAAGAGGAAAACTACGGTGGATCAAAATGGGATGTTGACGCAGTGTTTTACCACGATGTCAGAGCTAGTTTTGATTTCAGTCCTTTAACATTAACTGTTGGTGTTAATAACTTATTCAATACTGAGCCACCATTCGTCGATACTGCTTTTAATGGAAATACTTCTATTGAAAACTACGATGTAATGGGTTCTTTTGGATATCTAAGACTATCTCTTAGATTCTAATTAGATCGTTACAAAAAAAAGGCGGTTTTATACCGCCTTTTTTTGTATTCATTAATGATATTTTTTGTCAAATAAGTGACATATTTTCCAAATTAAGTGTAAAATTGCGTTTTTTAATCACATTTGGGGTATAAAAAGTGAAATATTTGAAGTACTTTTTTATCGCATTGGCCATAGGATTTGCGTCAATTGCGTATTCACAAGACACCACAGCTAATTTAACGGCTTCCGTTCAAACAGCTTCTGGTGCAGATATAAATAATGCAACGGTTACAGTTATAAATTCTGGAACAGGTTTACAAAGATCGGCTGTATCAAGCGGTGGTTCTGTAAGATTTGCGGCTCTTCCTCCTGGAACATATTCAGTTAGAGCTTCAGCACCAGCACTCGAAACAGTAACTGAAACAATTAGATTATTAGCAGGTGGAAATTCTTATTCAATTACGATGACTTCTGTAAATGCAGAAGACCTAACAGTAAGAGGAGAGATTGTTAAGTCATATGCTTTTGAAGTATCAGAGACTGGTATTAACGTTGACGTTGAAGATCTCTATACCAGAACTCCTCAATTTAGAAGTTTGAACAGCATAGTTCTTCTTGCCCCAGGAACTAGTGAAGGTGATTCAGCATTTTCTGGCTTGGCTTCAATTAGTGGTTCATCTTCAGGTGAAAATCAATATTATGTAAATGGATTAAACATAACGAACTTTAGAAATTTTCTTGGTTATTCAACCGTTCCTTTTGAATTTTATGAATCAGTGGATGTGAAAACTGGTGGTTATCAGGCAGAGTTTGGTAAAGCCACTGGTGGAGTAATTTATGGAACTACCAAATCAGGGTCAAATGAGTTTGAAGCAAAAGTAAGCGCGTTTTATGCGCCAGATGCATTAAGATGGGACAGTCCTGATACTTATGCAGCAATCAATCAGAAAGATGAAGCTGACAGTTTTAACTACAATGTCTCATTCAGTGGAGCGATTGTTCCTGACAGGCTTTTCTACTATGTTTTAGCTAGTCCTAACCAATCATCTCAAACTTACGCAGGATACATTTCTGAAGAACAGTACGTTGATACTTTTGATGACACTTTCTACGGAACAAAGATTGATGCTTATTTTGACGATAACAATATTTTAGAAATAACTTACTTTTCAGATGAATCAAGAATTGAAACTGAGACTTTTAATTATGACGTAGCATCTTTCGCTAGAGGTACTTCAGTAGGTTTAGGTTACCAATTCACTGGTGGTGAAAATACCATTGTTAATTACACTTCAAATATTAATGATAATTGGACCTTAAATTTACTATACGGTAAGAATGAAGCCGGAAGAACTTCTCAAAGTAGTAAAGATGGATGTCCTGCTGTTTATGACAGAAGAACATCTATTACAGGTACAAATTTTATTAAAAAAGGTTGTTGGGTTAACTGGATGATAGGTGAAGGATCTGATGAAAGAGAAGTTGCTAAAATCACAGCAGAAGTAACTTTTGATGAGCACATCATTAAATTCGGTTACGAGCAAGAAGATCTTGAATCTATTGACTCCACAATGCAATCAGGTGGTAATTATTACCTCCTAATCGAGCCTGACTACTTAACATCTGCTAAACAGAAAGCATCATTTGCAGCATCTGGATTATCCGATACTCAAGAGTTAGTTAGAAAAAGAACTTATAAATCTGGTGGTACTTATCAGATTGAAAATAGCGCGTTTTTTGTGCAAGGTAATTTCGCTCTTACCGACAAATGGAACCTAAATGCAGGTATTAGATCTGACAACTTCAACAACATGAATGCAGTAGGCGAGTCCTTCATTGAGCTTGAAAATCAGGTTGCATATAGATTGGGCGCTACTTTTGATGTTAATGGCGATGGATCTGAAAAGTTTGGTATTTTTGCTGGTACTTATTACTTACCAATTGCAGCAAATACTAATATTAGACTTGCTGGTGCAGAAACTTTCATTCATGAATTTTATAGATTAGATGGAATCGATGACTCTAAAGGTGAATTCTTCCCTGTGTTTGATGAATCAACTTTATTCCACACCGATACATTTTCAGGCGGTACAGTTCCAGACAATTCTGAACTAGTTGATACTTCTATTGAGCCAATGTATGCAAATGAATTGATTGTTACATACGATTGGATTCAAGAAGACTGGAATCTTGGATTGGCACTTACATACAGAGATCTTGGTTCAACAATTGAGGATGTCGCTATTGATGCTGGTATCATAAGATATTGTGCAGCTAATGGACTAGCTCTAACAAATGATGATGGAACAGGTTGTGAAGATAATTGGACTGGATTCCATCATTACGTTTTAACTAATCCTGGTACAGATTTGACCTACGCTACGGACGAACTACCAGGAGGAACATCTGGAACTTACGAAACAGTTAAAATAACAAAGGAACAGCTTAAATATCCGGAAGTAGAAAGGGTATACCAAGCTTTGGACTTCACTTTCTCAAAAGATTGGGATGATATTTACTTTATAGAAGGTAACGTAACTATCAGCTCAAGCAAAGGAAACTATGAAGGATCTGTAAAATCTGATAACGGTCAGGATGATGCAGGTTTGACTCAAGATTTTGATGCTCAAGGTTTAACTGATGGTTCTTACGGACTATTGCCGAACCACAGAGATTACAGAGTTAAAGTATTTGGTGGTTATCAAGCGACTGATAATTTAGTATTAGGTTTTAATGCCACGCTTACAGATGGAAGACCTTTTGGTTGTATAGGAACTCACCCTACAGATACATTTGCTCAGCAATACGGAGATGATTCTTGGTTCTGTGCTGGTCAATCAACTCCAAGAGGGTCAATTTCTAAGAGTGATACTATTTTCTCTCTAGACTTCTCAATGGCATTTGATCTTGGTGGCGCAGGCATCATTAAAGAATCTTTCTTTAAAGTAGATGTCTTTAATATCCTAGGACAAGATGGTGTAGATGATATTAATGAATACGGTGAGAATGGAGGACCTTCTTCATATCCGCAGCAATATTATCAACTACCTGTATCTTATCAATATCCTAGACAGATAAGATTAGGTCTTGAAGCTAGATTTTAATCAGTAGCTTAAAAAAAAAGGAACCGTTAAGGTTCCTTTTTTTTATAATAACAATATGAAAAACTTTATTATCCCTTTCTTTATATTAAGTATATTTATCTCGTGTTCATCTCAAGATTCCTTAGATGTAGAAAGCGCAAATGAATTAGGAATACTTCTGTTAGACAATGGAACAGAACCACAAGGATTAGATCCTCATATAGTGACAGGCGTGACAGAACATAAGATTGTCATTGCTTTGTTTGAAGGACTGACTATGCAAAATCCAACAGGCGAAGGTGTGATACCAGCTGCTGCAGAATCTTGGCAAATATCTGATGATGGTTTGCAGATTGTTTTTAATATTAGACCAGATGCTAA
>CACJNS010000003.1 GCA_902594855.1 uncultured SAR86 cluster bacterium | reverse complement strand
ATAATGCTTACTTTAGTGGGAATAATTCTTTTGAGAGCCAGTAACATCATGAAACAAAAAGATGCAAATATCGAATCATTTTTTGCGATTTTAGTCATATTTACTGCTTGCGCAATGGCATTTGCTCACGGTTCTAATGATGTAGCCAATGCAGTCGGACCGCTTGCAGCGGTAATCAATACTGTTTCAGTAGAAAATTCAATTAATAATCAGACCTCGATAACTTCTTGGATATTATTATTAGGGTCCATTGGGATAATTATTGGTCTTTTGACTATGGGCTTTAGAGTTATCGGAACCGTTGGGAAGGGGATAACCAAAATTACACCTTCTTCTGGGTTTGCAGCAGAATTGTCAGCTGCAACCATCGTTGTATTGAGTTCTAGTTATGGATTTCCCGTTTCAACAACCCACACATTAATTGGAGCAATCATTGGCATTGGGCTTGTTAATAGCTCAAAAAGTATGGACTGGTCAAAAGTGGTTCAAATTTTTTCAGGTTGGATAGTAACAATTCCTGTTGGGGGCTTTCTTTCAATCATTATATTTTGGATTTTTAAATCCATATATTCCTTTTAAATAAAACTGAATGAGGATATTGAACCGATAGCCAATAAAGTTCCAAGAGGTACTTTATCTATTGGATTACTCATAAGACTTTTCAATACGAATATTACGATACCTAAAGAGGAAGCAAGTAACAAAGTAAATGAAAACTCAATAGGGGAATGAAAGAAGCCCAAGCCAAATATTAAAAAAAGATCTCCGTTACCCAAAGTTTCTCTTTTCATAAGTCGGTCCATAATTTGTTTTGCAATAAAAACAGTCGAGGTCATTACCGATGCAAAAATGATATTCGTGAGACTCCCTTCAAAATATAGCGAAAAAAAGCTTATTAAAATAAAAAACAGCAAATAGATTTTTGGTATCAGAAAATACTTATAATCAAATAAGGCAATTGCGAATAAAAAGCTGAAAAATGGAATAGTCAAAAATAAATTTAGAGAATTATCAGACAAGATCAACAAACAAAAAATCAGCCCGAATAACAATTCAGATATTAAGTGATCAATCTTGATTGGCTTTTTGCAATATCTGCATTTACCTTTTAAAAATAGAAAACTAAAAATAGGGAATAAATCTAGCCAAGATAATTCTTTTTTACAGTGATCGCATCGAGAACGTAAAAATCTTTTATTGCTGTCTAAGATTAAATTATCGTCTCTGGCAATTCTTTGATTTGTAGTTTCAAAATAACTCCCAACAATACTTCCAAAGAAAAAGAATAAGAATAAAGTCACACTAATAACTCAGAGATAATTTTTGATTTAATCATATCTCTAATTTCATCGAATTGCTCTTCCTCTAAAAACTTTGGATCAGGAATATTCCAATCAATATTTTTAATATTAGGTACATAAGGGCATACGTCGCCGCAACCCATTGTTATTACGTAATCAAAAGTATGATCTTCGAAGAAATCAATTTTTTTTGGCTCACCAGAATGAGTGATATTGATTCTACTCAGAGATTGAATTGCTTTTGGATTTATCTTTTTAGCTGGTTTTGAACCGGCTGAATAAGCAAGAATTTTATGCGAATAGAGATTATTGCAAATTGCTTCAGCTATTTGACTTCTGCAGGCATTCTCCACACACAGAAATAAGACACTAATCATAAATTCTTGTATAAACGAAGTAGGCAACAAAGCCACCTATTAGCTGAGCCAAAATGAAGTAAAAAATATATTCCGGATTAATTCCTGTAAATGTATTGGTTAGAGATCTAGCTATAGATACCGCAGGATTTGCAAAGGATGTGGAAGAGGTAAACCAGTATCCTGCTCCAATGTAAAATCCAACAGCATAAGGAGTAGAAAATTTAGAATTCTTCCTGACTAGCAAAATAGTCATCAGCAATCCGAAAGTAGCAATTATTTCACTGAGGAAGATATTTAAGCCATCTCTATCCTTTGTAGAAATTTCTACAAAGCTAAGATCAAACATGATATTGGCTAATATCACTCCTAGAATAGCACCTGAAATCTGAGCAAGAAGGTAAAGAATAAATTGCTTAAACGGTAATTCTTTCAACATAAAGAACATCGTTGAAACGACAGGATTAAAATGACCTCCAGAAATATCTCCAAACATTAAAATTAGAACAATTAGACCCAGGACAGTAGCTAACGAATTTGCCAATAAAATAATCCCTTGATTGCTTGTCAAATTCTCAGCCATGATGCCGGAGCCAACAATAATCATCAGCAAAAACATTGTCCCAATAAATTCTGAAAAAATTCTGCTAAGCATTTTTGTACCTTAATATAATTAACAGAGATTTTGATCCAATATTTTTCATCTTCACATTAATGTCACATTACGTCTTCAAAATGCACCCGTGAAAAATTTGATCCAATGTGCTTTGCTTATAGGCAGCTTTAATTTAGCTTCGCTCGGAACTCTAGACGAACGCTTAGACCCGATTGTTATCAAAGAATACGGAACAAGGCTAGCCCAACCGACACTTTCTCATACTGAGATCAAGCCAGGTGCCTATTTAATTGATTGCGACACCATCTGCGGTAATTCTCTGTTAGTTTATGGTAAAGACGGCGCCATTTTGATCAACTCAATGTTGGCCAAAATGTTGCCTTGGCTTCGTAAGGAAATCAGAGATATATCAGGCATCAGTAACATAAAAATTCTTATCAGTTCTAACCCACACTTTTGGAACACCAACGCAAACGGACTGTTTGGAGGAATGATGGATTTTATGATCTCCCATCAAAATACTCGCGATAGAATTCTGAGAGATTCAACCATCGATGATTTAAATATTCTCCCAAATTATTTTCAACAAAGGCATGTGGATAATGCAGGTGCAAGAATAACTTTTGAAGACAAGATAAGAATTAATTTTAATAATGAAAAAATTGATCTTATCCATATGGAGAAGGCTTCTACCGACGGAGATATAATCGTTAATTTCTCTGAAAAAAATTTAATTTTTATAGGAGACATAGCCACAAGTAACGGATTGCCTTTTGTTAACATTAAAGCCGGTGGATCTGTTGAAGGAACTCTAGCTGCTTTAAAAAAAGCTCTTGATTTAGGTAATGAAAACACAGTTTTCATTCCGAGCTTAGGACAGGCTATGTCTTTTAAACAACTCAAGCGATACATCAATAAGCTGGACAAGATTTATCTAAGAATTAATTCTCTCAAGAAAGAGGGTCTTTCTGTCTTAGAAATACTCAACGACAGGGAAATTAAAAATCAATTAATTACATTTAAAGATAACTTCATGTCCAGTAGAGAAACCTACATAAAACAACACTTTAATTAATTTACATTTTTGACACATTTCTGTCACCTCATCTTATTTTTACAGCACAAATCTGACAAATTCGATTTGTATGATTTTAAGGTCAATCTATTAACGGAGTTTTAACATGACAAAAAATAAAATTTTTAATTTATTTCTTTTAACTTCTGTTATAGGTCTAGTCATTAGTTGCGGGGGAAGCGATAACGATAGTTCTTCTTCTGCTTCAAGTTCATCTGGTTCTTCGACTCCAGCAGCAGCATCTTGCCCCACAGTTACGAATGCTGCTGGAGCTTCTGTTGCATCGGGAAAAGATGCAGCTGGCGATTTGACTTGTACTTATACAGGAACTTACAACGATAGTTTTCAAATGAAAGCATCCGCTACTCATATTTTAAGTGGCCCGGTTAAAATTGGTGACGATACTACTTCACCAACTCTAACTATTGATGCTGGAGTTACCATTAGGGGAGAATCTGGAGAAGATTCTTTGAATATTCTTAGAGGAGCAAAGATTGTTGCAAATGGAACTGCTGCAAGTCCAATCATTATGACTTCTGCTAGCGATGACGGAACTTTAGCTGCTGATGCTAATGCACAATGGGGCGGATTGCAGATAATGGGTAAAGCTACACAAAATTGTACTGATGCAGAAAAAAATGCAAGTGGAATTTGTGAAAGATCTGCAGAAGGGTTCGATGCTGGAGCAGTTCAATACGGCGGTAACGATGATAACGACGATTCTGGTGTTTTAAACTACGTAGTTGTTAAGTATGCAGGTTACCAATTTAATCAGGAAAACGAACTTAACGGTATAGCTTTTTATGCTGTTGGTGATCAAACCGATGTAAATTACATCAGAGTTCACAACAACAAAGATGACGGCATTGAGTTTTTTGGTGGAACAGTTAACTTCAAATACGCCTACCTTACCGGTAACCAGGACGATTCGTTTGACTTCACAAACGGTTGGAGAGGAAAGGCTCAATGGGTAATTATTGACCAAAACACTCCGGACCCTGCCACAGCTACTGGTAACGAGCCGGATAACGGAATGGAATTCGATAGCAACAGTAAAGCTCCTAATGCCACACCTAGGTCTAATCCGACTATATCTAATTTCTTAGTAATCGGTAACAGTACAAAACACGGTGAGCTCGTTCATCTAAGAGCTGGAACTTCGGCTACTTTGGTTAATGGAATTATTGTGGATTCATCAAACCTAGGACCTTGCATTGAGATTGATGATGCCGAGACTTTCACTGCTGCAGGTTCAGCTTCTTCTACTACACTCAGAGCTGTCTCAGTAATGATAGATTGCGGTGATAACAAGTTCAGTGGAGAGTCTTCTGGTGATGCATTTAGTACAGCTGCTTGGGCTACTGCGCAAGGAATCACAGAAGGTACTAATTCGTTAACTGGATATAAAAACGGTGCTACAGAGGCATCAGTGACAGTTAATACTGCGTTATTAGGGTCTTTCTTTGATGTACCAACGGAGATCGGTGCAGTTCCATCTACTGGAACTGACTGGACTACTGGTTGGTCTGATATTTAAGACTAAAACAATTGATAAATTGAGCTACCACCTTAAAATGGTAGCTCAATTTTTTTTGGAGCTAAAAAAATGAAACAACTGTCTCTGATATCTTTATTTATTTTCCACTCTGCTCTCTCTTTTACACAAGATACTGGCGACTTTGAAGAATTAGTAGTTTCGGGAATTTTTATCCCAGACGAAAAACGAACAACTTCTGAAATTTCAAATGTCATTGATTCGACTCAAATGTCTGAGGCAGGCGATAGCAATATAGCTGACTCTTTGAAAAGAGTAACCGGTCTTAGTTTGGTTGAAGGAAAATACGTTTACGTCAGGGGTTTGGGCGATAGATATTCAACTGCTTTGCTTGATGGTTCTTCGATAGCATCACCGGAACCACTAAGTCGAGTTGTTCCTTTAGATTTATTTCCAACTAATATCTTAGAAAGCGTCTTAGTTCAAAAAACCTTTTCTCCTGAGTACCCTGGAAATTTTGGGGGAGGCGTGGTGAATCTAAGAACGGTTGCAGTGCCCGAACAAGCTTTTACTGATTTCTCTTTCTCGTTAGGCGGTGACAACCTAACCACTGGTAAAAGTTTCTTAACAGCTCCAAATTATGATTTAGATATTTTTGGCATTGGTTCGGAAGATAGAGCGATACCCAATGCATATTTAAAAGCACAATCGGAAGGTAAAATAATCAGAAGAAATAATAATTTCTTCTCAGGCGGCTTATCTCCAGTAGAACTTCAAGAAATTGGTGTCGCACTTGCAGCTAACATGCCTACAAGAACAAAATCTTCTTCCTTAGATCCTAATTTTTCTTTGTCTTTGTCGACTGGCGATTCGTTTGATATCGATAGAGGAGATATGGGCTTAATCTTTGCGTTAAATTATTCAAACGCATGGGAATCTCAAGAAAAAATGCGTAACTCAAACTCTTGGAATTCAGATGCTGAAGATCCTGAGGACGTTTTAATAGTTCTTGATAGAGAAACGTTTACCAATTCAACCAACACAATAAATCTATCTTCTCTTTTGGGTCTGGGATTCAATATAGATAACGATCATACAATAAAATTAACCAGTTTTTTAACTCGAAAATCATCAGATACAGTATCTTTTATTTACAGCGATTTAGCTCTTTCTAATTTTCCAATGGAGAAAACTTATGTTGAGTGGGTTGAAAGACAAGTCTGGACCAACCAAGCTTCCGGAGAACACTTTTGGGGAGATTTGCAATTCAATTGGCGTACATCCTTTGCAGACAGCACCAGAGAATCCCCTAATAACCTTGATACACAATATGAAGTCTACGAAGATGGAACGAGATATTTTGGCAACAGGAATGATAAATTTAGATTAAAGTTTTTTGATCTTCAGGACTCTGTTGTTGATATAGGGGCAGATATCAAATACTTTATTATCGCTGGCAATGTCAGCATGGATTTTAAAGCTGGAGCTTCCTATTATTTCAAAGAAAGAGATAATCAAATTTCTAATTTTGAATTTGATCGCTCTCCAACTGCTACGACCGTATTTGATGAGACATTTCTTACTCAGCCTTTAACGGAGCTTTTTGCAGAACAAAATATCGGTCCAGACACATGGGAAATAAACGAGATTACTGGAGCAGCTGATTACTACGAAGCAGATTCAGAAATACTAGCTTTTTACACTGGTATCGATGGTCAATTTACAGATTCTCTAAGATTGTCAATCGGATTTAGGTATGAAGATTCTGATATCAATGTTTCAAACTTTAATAAATACTCTAAAGTTGAAAATGACAGAAGCGATCTAGCGCTAGATAAAGTTTTGCCTGCGATAACTCTTACTCAAACCTTAGATAATAATATGCAAATAAGATTGGGTGTGAGTGAGACTGTGGTGAGGCCTAATTTTAGAGAATTAGCTCAGTCTGTTTTCTTTAATCCCGCCACTAACAGATCTTTCGTGGGAAATCCTGACCTAAAAATTACCGAAATTACCAATTTAGATTTTAGATACGAATGGTATTTTGGTGATGGTGGTCAGTATTTTTCTGCAGGATTGTTTGCAAAAGATCTTAAAAATCCTATTGAACAAGGAATTCAACCAGGGACTTTTTATAGAGAGTTTTTAAACGTAGATGAAGGTCAAATGACCGGTGCAGAATTTGAAATTTTTTATGATTTTTTCCCATTCTTCATAAGAAGCAATCTAACCTTTATGAATTCAGAGGTTGATACAACGTCTCAGTTTGTTCAAGAAGAAAGAAGCCTGCAAGGTCAGTCAGACTTTTTGGGTAACTTTACTTTCGGCTATGAAACGGATGCACACAAAGTTATTCTTGCATATAACTACACAGGAGAACGTATATCTGAATTAGCTCCAATTAAGGGCGCACCTGCTTATTTTGAGCAAGGTACAGGAATTTTAGATTTTAATTACACTGCTTATATTTATAATGGAAACAATGATCTTGAAATAGGGTTTAAGCTTGGTAATTTAACCGGTGAAAAATATGAAGTTTTTCAATTGGATGAAATGGTAGAACAATACGAATATCCAACATCATATTCATTCAGTATTAAAGTTAATTTCTAAAAATTACTATGTTTTTAAGTAAACATATATAATGAGATTTATGATTTTTGGCATTAAACTCGATTTTCAGAGCTTTTTTAATCACGCAACTGAATTTGCTCTTAAATTCCGTCTAGTTTTTGCTTCTGTTTTTGCTATTTTTATTTCCGTTCAACTTTATTCTTCTGTCAACAGCATATTGTTTCCAGACATAGATTTTAAAGCTTCTACTGTTGTAAATACTTCTCAACAGTACGTTGCGCTTAATTCGGACCCTTTTTCTTCAGCTAAGGCAAGCGCTATCAATCAATCCATAGCTAATTCTTCTGAAAGCAATAAAAAAGGCCCTGAAACTGATCTGAATATAAAATTGTATGGAATTGTAAAATCTAAAGAAGAAAATGTTGCCATTATTGGTCTTCCAAATGAAAAACAGAGGAGCTATAAAATTGGAGATAAAATTTCAGGTAATCTTGTAGTGGAATCTATAGATGACACATTTGTTAATCTGAGAAGAAACGGAAAACTTGAAAGCTTATCTTTTGCCGAGGTTATAAAAAATAAAGGTTTTAAACAATCCATAGATCCATCCAAAGTGGCAACAAAAGATTGGTTAGAAAATCTTGAAATCAAAGAGCTTATTTCATTCAATCCCGTCATTAGAGATGGGGAAGTTTTAGGAATAAGAGTTAATCCGGTGAAATCTTCACCATTTTTTCAAGATGATAATTTAGAACCCGGAGACATCCTTACATCCTTCAACGGTCAAAAGGTAACGACTGTTGATCTAGAACGAGAACTAAACCAAAAAGTTAGAAATATAGAGGTTGGTGTTATCAGAGACGGTATCCCAATCACCCTTACAATTAACCTAAATTAAAATATGATTTTTACGAGAGGGATATTACTCCTTGCGCTCGCCTGTGCGTCTTTGTCATTGGCGTCTGCAAAAATAAATTTACGTGATGCCGACATCAAGGTTTTTATATCAGATATGGCCGGCGTGACCAATAAAACCTTTGTAGTCGATCCCAGGGTAAAAGGCTCGGTAACGGTCGCATCTGAGATTGATTTAAGCATTGATGAGGCTTACGAAGTATTTAAATCTGTCATGGCTGCCCACGCTTATTCTGTAGTTGATTATGGGAATCTTGCCAAAATAGTTCCCGAAGTCGTTGGTAGAACCGAATTTCAAGCTAACTATTCTGAAAATAGCTTGTCCGATGGATTGGCCATCAATGTTTTTAGACCAAAAAATATTTCTGCAAAGCCTTTAGTAGCTTTATTGAAACCTATTACTAATAGGTCAGGTCATATTGAAGCTTTTGTCGATGCAAACGCAGTTTTAATAGCAGATAAGGCATCGAACATTACAAAAATCATGAATATTGCAAATGAGTTAGATCGACTTGATCAAGATCTCGTTGAATTAATTTCTCTTAAAAATTCTTCTTCTAAAGAAATGGCTAAGATTCTGAATGATCTGCATTTGAAGAGTGCGTCTAACCGAACAACTGCACAATTTAATGCTTTTGGAATTGATCGTATTAATGCCGTCTTGTTGGTTGGAAATCAAGAAGTTACGACAAAAATGAAATCCATAGCATTTGATTTAGATAACGAAGTTAGTGAGTCAAAAAGTTTAAAAGTCAGATATTTAAAATATGCATCCGCAGAGGAGATAAAGGATATTCTGACCAATGTTGCAGAAAATATAGATAAGAGTCCTCAAGGAAATTCTGGCGGGAAAATTAAGACATCGATATCAGCTCATAAAGAGACAAACTCTTTAATCATTAATGCAGATCCAGATATCCTAGGGCAATTAGAAGATGTCATAGATAAAATTGATATCAGAAGAGCTCAGGTCTTAGTCGAAGCAATTATTGTGGAAATCTCAGAACAACTTACAAAAGATCTTGGTGTGCAGATTCTTTTTCAAGGCGATGGTGTTGAACAACCAGCATTTGGCACAAGATTTGGAAGCCCAAATCCTGATTTAAGTGCTTTTGCTGCTTCTAGCTCAAGTCTCTTGGCAGAAGAGGGATTAGCAGGAACAGTTAAGTCAGTTGCAGCATCCTCATTACTTGGAATTGAGGGTATAGCGGTTGGGATTGGAAAAATTGTTGCGGGTCAAAGTAGCTTTGCATCTATTTTAAATGCTATTGCAAAAGACTCTGATTCAAATGTCCTATCTACACCTTCTATCTTAACCATGGATAATGAAACCTCTTCTATTTTAGTTGGACAAGAAATTCCTATCACCACTGGAGAATCACTAGGGGCAAACAATGCGAATCCTTTCAGAACTATCAATCGTCAAGAAATAGGAATTAAACTTTTGGTAACTCCGCAAATCAATGACGGCGATTCAATTAGGCTTGATATCGAACAAGAAGTTTCCAGTTTATTTGGGCCAATTACAGAAAGTGCGTCAGAGATAATTACAAATAAAAGAGAGATTCAAACTAAAGTCATGGTTGAGGATAGACAGACCGTTGTGCTTGGGGGTTTGATCGATGAAGATATTCAAGAGGTTGAAAGAAAAGTTCCGGGACTAGGAGATATTCCAGTATTTGGGAATCTCTTTAAATCAACGTCAAAATCTAAGGTGAAAAGAAACCTTGTCGTGTTCCTTAAACCAACAATAATTAAAAATGCTGCTGATATGCAAACTATTAGCACTGAAAAGTACAACTATTTGAAAGCAGAACAAATGTTATTAGAGAAAAGAGGTATACCAGTCGTAGATCTGAGCCTCATCGAAACGTTTTTGGACGAACAATAGATTATGGAGAATAAAAATACACAAAATTTTCAACTGAGCTATAAATTTGCACGAGAAAATGGAATTTTTATTTCGGGTATAAATGAAAATAACTTGGAAGTGTTAACTTCCGACGATGTTAAATTAAATAAATTATCTCAATTAGAGGCAAAATTTAAGATGCCTTTGGTTATAAAATCATTATCTGGAGCAGATTTTTTCAAACATATTTCATCTTTTTATTCAGAAAATACCGATAAATCAGAAGATATTGTTGATGGCCTTGGAGATCAAATTAATTTGGAACAATTGGCTTCCGATTTACCAAAAACAGAAGATCTGCTGGATGACTCAACAGAAGCTCCCGTAATCAGACTAATTAATGCTGTTTTATCGGAAGCAATTAAATCGAATGCATCTGATATACACATAGAGCCTTACGAAAAAAATCTCTCTATAAGGTTTAGAGTAGACGGTATATTAAAAGAAATACTTTCTCCAAGTAGCAGAATAGCCTCTCTTTTAAATGCCAGAATAAAAGTCATGGCTAACCTTGATATTGCTGAAAAACGAATTCCTCAAGACGGCAGAATCTCATTAAAGCTTGGGGAAAAATGGGTAGATTTAAGAGTATCAACTTTACCTTCTAATTACGGTGAAAGAATTGTTCTCAGACTTCTCGATAAGTCTGAAGCAAAATTTAATTTAGACGATCTAGGAATGCCTGCAGGGCAAAAAGAAGTATTCACTAAGTCCCTTTCTCAAAATAATGGAATTATATTAGTAACAGGGCCAACTGGTTCCGGTAAAACTACAACTTTATATGCTGGATTAAACCTATTGAATGATCAGAGTAGAAACATTTTAACGGTTGAGGATCCTATTGAATATGCCGTAGACGGTATTGGGCAAACACAAGTTAATAATAAAGTTGGAATGACTTTTGCTGCTGGACTGCGAGCAATTCTAAGACAGGATCCAGATGTGGTAATGGTTGGTGAAATAAGGGACAAAGAAACAGCTGAGATTGCAATTCAGGCTTCTCTAACTGGTCACTTGGTTTTATCAACGATTCACACCAATGATACCTTGGGTGCAATTACTAGATTGATAGACATGGGCGTTGAACCTTATTTATTAGCTTCATCGTTAAGAACAATAATTTCACAACGACTGGTAAGAAAACTTTCATCAGATGGAGAAACTTATTCTGGGAGGCAAGGTATTTTTGAAATTTTAGATGTCGATCAAAACGTTAAAGAACTTATTAACGATGATTTTTCTGAAAAGAAAGTCAGGGATATTATCGATCCACAGCATGATTTTCTTGAAGAATCAGGTCAAAAACTTATTCAAGAGGGTGTCACAACCCTTGAAGAAGTCAGAAGAGTTCTTATGGAGGCCTGATGCCTGCTTTTAATTACGAAGCTTTATCGTCAGATGGAAAAAAAATAAAAGGCAGCTTAATTGCAGATGATGTCAATTTAGCCTCTCAAGAATTAAAAAGTAGGAGTTTAATTCCTATAGATGTAAAAGAAAGAAAAGCTTCAGGATCTTTTTTAAGTTTTTTGTCCCATAAAATTAAATCAAGTGATTTAGCATTAATTACTCGTCAAATGTCCACTCTTATAAATGCAGGCATACCTGTTGATAGGTCACTAGATTCGGTAGCTGAACAGCTTTCAGATAAATCTAGTGCCAACAAACTCAAGGAAATATCCATGCGAGTTAAAGAAGGGTATAAGTTCTCTGAAGCTTTAAAGGAATTCCCTGAATCTTTCGATAGTTTATATGTATCACTAATCGAAGCAGGGGAATCTTCTGGAGAATTGGGAAATGTTATGGAGGAGACAGCTGATTATCTAGAAAAAAGAGCAACCCTTAATCAAGAGATCCTTGGAGCAACAATATATCCAATGGTTTTATTTGCAACTTCCCTGGTGATAATAAGTTTACTGCTAATCTTTGTTGTTCCAAATGTCGTCTCTCAATTTGCTAACTCTAATCAGCAATTACCATTCTTAACAATGGCAATGTTAGGAATTTCAAATTTTTTTACAAGCCTCTGGTTCGGATTGCTTATTGTTTTTTTAGCTTTAATTGCTTTTATTGGAATCAGATTCATTGGCATTAATAATTTTTTTCTTTATGTTGATAAAGTCCTATTAAAACTTCCGATAATTAATAAATTTATTATCGATTCAAACTTATCAAGATTCACTAATTCTCTATCCATTCTCAGATCAAGCAATGTCCCCATAATTAGGTCACTGGATATCTCTGCAAATACTGTCAGCAACAGAATTTTAAAAAAAGATATTAATTTTGCATCCGTTGAAGTTTCTGAAGGAAATTCTCTTGCAAGATCATTAAGTAAATCAAAATACATACCTTCACTAATCATTGAAATGATATCTAGCGGTGAAGCAAGTGGAGAGTTAGAAAACATGTTAATTAAGGTTTCAAAATACCTTCAGGATAGATTTAATCATTCTACTAAGATAACTTTAAATCTTTTGGAACCCGCGGTTATTATTTTTATGGGTGGATTTGTTTCTTTGATTGTTTTGGCAATTTTATTACCGTTGATTCAGTTAAATACATTCAGCCTATAACGAGGAGTAAAATATGATGATGAAAAAAATAAAATTAAAAGGCTTTACACTTATTGAAATCTTAGTTGTTTTAATGATTTTAGGCTTATTGACTGCCGTGATTGCAATCAATGTTTTACCGAGTCAGGAAAGGGCTAGAGAAGATAAAGCTAAAGCCGACATTAGACTCTTAGAACAAGCACTTGAGCTCTATCGTCTTGATATGATCTCTTACCCAAATTCCAGAGAGGGTCTTCAAGCTCTTGTGACAGTTCCTGAAAATCACAGATTTAAAGAAAGATACAGATCAGGAGGGTACGTAAGAAGATTAGAAAAAGATCCCTGGGGTAATGATTACAAATACAGAAGACCCGGAAGATTTGGAACTTTTGATTTATATTCTCTAGGAGCTGATGGTGAGGAAGGTGGAGAAGGATCGGATAAAGATATTGGCAACTGGGAATAAAACATTATCTGGTTTCACAATAATAGAAATCTTAGTTGCTTTCTTTATTCTTGCTATTGCTGCACTGGCTTTCTCTTCTTTAATCACTGATTCTTCAAAATCCATTAACTTAATTGAAGAAAGATTCTTGGCAAATAATATTGCAGAAAACTTAGCTTTGAAAAACTTAGTCAAGGATGATTATCTTACTTCTTCGCAATACGACGAAGGAGAGGAAACATTTCTAGGCATGCCGTTCATTTGGGAAAGAGAGTTAGCAACTTCAGTTGAGAGAAATAGAATTGAAATTGAAATAAAAGTTTTTTCTGAAGATGGAGATTTATTAGGAAAATCAAAGGTTTTTAAAGAGGTTTTGGCCCAATGAAAGGCTTATCTTTAATAGAAATGCTCATTGCAATATCTTTATTCGCTCTTTTGGCATTATTAGGCTCATCCTTATTGAATATATCTGTTTCTTCGAATCTTTCCATTCAAGAAAAAAATGATAGGTTAGATAAATTGGTTCTTTTGAATAAATATTTGAGACAAGATTTTACGCAATCCGTAAATACAATCCCAAGAGACCAAATGGGTGCTTATGAATTATCAACTATGGAATTAAATTCCTCAGATTCTGACGAAATCTTATTAAGGTTAATAAAACTCTCGGACACAGATGGATTGGATGATACCGGTGCTCTAAGAAAGATAATTTATAAATTAGATAACGGAGAACTGATCAGAGAATCCTACAGATATATAGATAACGAGGATCCTTTACAAAGTGAAATCCTTCTTGATGATGTGGATTATGTGGATCTTGAAATATTTTTTGAAAATGTCTCTTATGAAGCATGGCCTATATCAGAAGAAATATTTTTTGATAGCAGTCTTCCAGATGCAGTTGAAGTCAAAATAGGATTTTATGACCTTTTAATATTCAATAAGATTTTATTGGTGAATTATGGATAAGAGAGAAAGTCTGCCTGGAATAGCGCTCATATTATCCTTATTTATTATAACGATCGTTTCTTCGATCGGAGTAATGATGAGTAATGAGACACAGCAAAAGGTAAAGTTTCATATTTATGAAAATTTTTTCTCTCAAGCATATCTTGATCTATTAAGTCTCGAAGTAATTGGAAAAGAATATTTAAAACCGGAACAAAATAGACTTCAAATTGCTTTAGCCAGCTCATCAGAGTCCATTGAAAACTCATTAAGTTTTGAAACTGAAAACGGTCGAGTTTTTGGAAATTTTTATGACAGGAATAATTGCTTTAATGTTAATTCTTTGGTTTCAAAGATCAATAATTCTCAAGATAGGGTTAGTAGGATCAATTCGCAGTTATTGAAAAATCTTGGAATGAGTCTAGAAATTCCTGAATATGACATGGATATAATTGTGTCCTCTTTAATTGATTGGATTGATACCAATTCCACTCCACAGGATACTCTTGGCGCGGAAGATGTTAACTACACTGCCAAAAAGAATCCTTATCTTCCAACTAATCAATTAATTGCTGACTTGCCTGAAATTAGAAACATTAATGGGATGAATGATGAGATTTACAAACAACTTAAACCTTATCTATGTGTTCATCCTTCGAGGGAGTTAAACATCAATATAAATGCTTTGTCTCCTAAATATCCTCATCTAATAATTGCTATTACGGAAAATCAATTAGATTTTTATTCGGCTCAAAATGTGCTGTTATCAAAACCTTTTGGAGGCTACAAATCAACTAAGGAATTCTTTGATATGCCAGAATTTGATGGATTGGCTTTATCAGGATCTATAAGAGAGTCGTTATCAACTCAAAGTAATTATTATGAAATAGATGTAGAAATTACTAATGGATCGAACACTTACGATTTAATTTCAAAAATCGAAATAACCTCAACAGGACCAAAAGTTTACATGCGAAAGATTGGAAAATATCTATGATACAAAAAGTAATAGAGCTTATAGAACAAGATAAAAGTCATTATTTTCTCCAAGAAAATGACACTTTTAAATCAGTAAAATTTGATTCCGAAAGTCACAAAGTATCAGGAAGAATATTGCTGACTAATGAGTTCCATAATATTGATCTTAATCTTCCCGATGTATCAGATGCACAGCTTAAGAAAGCTATTCCTTTCATGATAAAAGATGAGCTTATTGACGATGATTCTGAAGATGAATGGATACAATCAAAAGACTCAAAAGAGATTCTTGCTGCATCAAGTGAATATCTTAATTCAGTTAGAGATTTAGCTTTTCAAGAAAATCTAGATTTTTTGACACCATTTCACGCTTACGATTCCGAAGTAAATACTTTAATTTTCTTTGAAAATTTTGTTTACGTTCACTCTAAGAGAAACAAAATAAGATTGATGATGTCTTTGGCAACCTTCAAATTAAGTAAAGAAAATATTATTAATCAATTTAAAGCTGATCCACTTGAAGTCTTTAGCGTCGAAGAAATATCTCTCGATAAGGATTTAAAAATTCAATCAAAAGTCTTTGATTCTTATGAGGATCTTATGATCCATTCTCTCAAATCAATAGACTTTTCATATTTCAACCTCATGCAGGGAAAATATGAAAAACGTCTAGATATAGACAAGTTATTCAAGCAAAGCAAAAAACCCCTAATTGCTTTAGCTTCAATTTATTTATTTTTTATTAGTTTGAGCTTGATTGAAATTATTTCCTATTCTTTTCAAATTGATAATTCGTTAGAAAAGTCAAAACAAGTTTTTAACCAAAAATTCCCAAGTCTGAATTACGAGACCGATTTCAATGAAATTAAATACCGCTTGATGAGACAGAATAACGATCAAGATCAATTAAAATTAATTTCTACAGTCAGTAATGCTGTTACTTCTCTAAATTCAACTAATTTAAATTCATTTGTGTTGTCACAACAAAGAACTGCTTTCGAAGTTGAGGCAAATTCATTCGCCGATTTAGAAAGAATAATAGCTAAATTGGAAGGAGAGGGGATTTACGCTCAAATAGGCACATCCAATAGAAGTAATAATTTCATCATAGGAGAAATCATAATTGAAAGTTTTTAGTTATCTAAATTCCTTAACTCGACAACAACAAATAATATTTATTTTGACGTTGTCTTTACTTGTTCTAATCGTTCTTAGTTTCTTTTTAAATTTTATTCAAAAGACAGCAAACAATCTTGAAATCGAAAGAAATAAAATACTTACAGAAGAAAGATTAATAAATAAAATTAATTTTTTCCCAGGGTTTGTCAATCAAGATAATGTTTCAATATCCTCCTTAATTACCAATACTTCTGGCGATTTTAAAATTTCCATCGACAGAACTCAGGTCATAGACGAAGAGTCAATTATTGTCTGGATAAATGATGCAGATTTTATGAGACTTTATGACTGGCTTTTCTCAATTCAAGATCGAGTTTCTTTAGATAAAACTAGCCTCACAAAGTCTTCAGGCGGGAGAGTGTCTGCTCAATTAAATCTATCTAAAATCTAATGAGTCTTCGATATTTTTTTATCTCGGTAGTTTCTCTCTTCTTTGTACTTCTTTTTTTATTTTTACCCTTAAGGATTGCTTATTCAACTGTTGATGATCTTTTTCCAGAAATCTCTTATAGAGACATTAACGGAACAATTTGGAGTGGCACATTTGAGGAAGTTTTTTATGGCGATACTCTGATTGGGAATCTTAATACCTCTGTTGGATTGAATAAACTTCATATAAAAATTGATCGTGGAAGGCTTGATCTAACAGGAGATATTTCAATAGCAGAGCTAATCATGAATGAAGTAATTAGTCTTAGCTCCATAAAATTTATATTTGATAGTGACAAGTTTGGCTCAAAATTGCCTATGAAAATCCTTCTTTCATCGGATAACTTAACTTTAGGTTTTGATAAAGATAGATGCATTTCCTCTTCGGGAAGAATTAACGCTATGGTCAATGATCTTGAATTATTTGGTGAAGTTTACGAAACTTCGGTTGAAGCAAATATAAATTGCGAAAATAATAAATTAATTGCTAATTTTATAACTTTTCCAAATGCCGATCTCTTGTCAGGCAATATAGTTATAGATAATGAACTAAATTATGAAATATTCGGCTCCTCTAGAATGTTGGAAAAAGTATTAGAGCAATCTCTTACCGCTGGAGTTAATGTCAACCCGTCCATAGAGTTTCAAGGAAATATTCATTCCTTACTTAGATAACTAATATTCCGTATAATCGCGCCATGTTAATTGGAAAAAATCCTCTGGGTCTAGCACCAGAATGGTTCATAAATAATATTGAATATCCTTCAGAACAATTATCGATAGATTCATCTGGGGTAAAAATAAATGTTAGGACTTGGGGTTCAAATGAAAAAAAGTGCCTTCTATTTTTACATGGCTTTAATGCGCATACGCATTGGTGGGACCATGTCATTCCAGAATTTGCAAATGATTATTTTGTTGTCGCCATGGATTTTAGCGGTATGGGAGATAGTGAACACAGAGAAGCTTATTCGCAGGAAACATACGCAGATGAAGTTAAAGACGTTATAGAAGGTTTAAAATTAGATAAACCAATCATAGTTGCTCACAGTATGGGAGGTCATGTTTCCATTATCTTTGGCAATAAATATAAAGACCTCTGCGATGAAATAATCCTTGTGGATTCAACCATTGTTCTTCCGCCTGAAAAAGCAAAAGAAATGTCATCTCGTCGGCCAACTGTTAGATTAGGAGTGGCATCTCCTACTAAAGAGGATGCAATTGAAAGATTTAGGCTTATGCCTCCTCAACCTTGTGAGCTGGATTTTGTCCTGAAATATGTTGCCGAAACTTCTTATAGAGAAACTGAGGAAGGGTGGAAATTGAAATCAGACCCTACAATCATGAAAACTTATTCGTATTTAGATCAACATGAGAATTTAACCAACCTTAACTGCAAACTTTCTCTTATCTACGGTCAGCTTAGTCAACTCATGACCCAAGAAACTTTAGATTATTTCAAGTACGTAAGTGGTTTATCTGATGATAGGTTACATATGATTCCTGGTGCAATGCATCATTTATTCTTAGATAAACCTAAAGAATTTGTCGATTCATTAAAACAAGTTCTAGCATCATGATAGATGGATATTGTCACCCAGATTTTAAAGAGTTAGAGAATCACTTCCGATCTTTAATAGATTCTGGTTATGAAACTGGTGCGTCATTTGCTGTGGAAAAAGATGGTGAAATGATAGTGGATTTATGGGGTGGATTTAAGGATAAGGAAAAAACTATACCTTGGGATAAAGATACTATTTGCAATGTCTTCTCTGTCACAAAAGGAATTATTGTCCCTTGCATGATGCACTTAGTTGAACAAGGAAAAATATCATTGGATGACAAAGTAAGTAAATATTGGCCAGAATACGGAACTAACGGTAAAGAAAATACCTTAATCAAACATTTTTTAACACACAGAGCGGGAATGTTTGGTTTTAGAGAAAGACTCGAAAATCCAAGATGGCAGGATTGGTCTTCTTTTATCAAAGCTCTTGAAACTCAAGAACCATTTCATGAACCTGGCACAAGTCAAGGTTACCATGCATTGACTTATGGTTTTCTAAACGGCGAACTCTTCAGAAAGGTTACAGGCCAAACAATAGGATCTTATTTTAAAGAACATATTGCTGATCCATTTGACCTAAATTTTAAGATTGGTTTAGATGAAGAGGATTTGCCAAATTGTGCAGATACAATTTCTATTTCTGATGCTATGGGGCCCTCAAAAGGATTTCAGATATTTATATCTTTGATCCCAGAGTTATTTCTTCCTCAGCCACTTAAAAACATAAAGAGATGGTTCAGAAAGGGAGATTTTAAGGTTGCTTTTGACAGTACTGCAGCTAACGATGATCAGAACTATATGAATTCTACAGATTGGAGGATGGCAGAAATTCCGGCTGGAAACGGACACGGTAATTCAAATGCTTTAGCAAAGTTTTATGGCATCTTATCTAATGGTGGATCAAGAGATGGCAAGACAATCATGTCAAGGGAATCGATCAATCAGGCTTTAACTCCCCATACTTCTGGACCGGATACAGTTCTCTTTTTTGGAGATATTAAATTTGGACTAGGATATTTGCTCAATACGCAGCTTTCTCCGATTGGAAGATCTGAAAGTGCTTTTGGGCATGCAGGCATCGGTGGAGCCTGCGCTTATGGTGATACAGATAAAAAAATTGGTTTTTCTTATATCAATAACAAAATTCATAAGGGCTTAAAACTTTATCAATCCTCCAACGAATTATCCGATATTCTCTATAAATTAATTTAAAAGAAAATGATTCTGGATCCATTATTTTATGTGGTAGCAATCATTTCTGTTTTCCTTCATGGAATGGGAAAAGGAGGATTCATTGGAGCAGGATCCTTTGGTTCTCTCTTGGCAATTCCCGTTATGTCTTTTTTTGTTCCACCTTTTCAGGCTGTAGCAATTCTTCTTATACCTTTGATTTTTATGGATTGCGTTACAGTTTGGAGATATAGGCATAAATGGAACATTGAAATTATCAAATTTATAATTCCTCTTGCTTTCGTCGGAGTATTAATTGGGACTTTTACATTTAGCTATCTGACCAATGACCATATAAGAATGATCATTGGACTAATGGCTATTATTTTCTGTTTGGATTATTACTTTCGTAAAGATTCAGATAAACCTAAGAAGCCATCTAAATTTGCCTCATACTTTTGGCCAAGTCTTTCAGGTTTTACTAGTTTTTCAATTCATGCTGGTGGATTGCCATTGAGTTTTTATCTTCTTCCGATGAGGCTAGATAGAACTATGTACGTTGCAACCGCCGGTCTTTTTTATCTATTGATAAATTTATTTAAAATTTTTCCCTATGCTTATCTAGGCGAAATGAATTTTGAAAATATATATACTTCTCTCTTATTACTTCCTTTAGCTCCTCTTGGTGTTTATTTTGGAGCTTATCTTGTTGATAAAATAGGGCAAGATTGGTTTTATAAAATTGGATACTTTTGTACTTTGCTCGCAGGTTGCAAGCTATTTTATGATGGATCCATAAAGCTTTTTTTATGACAAATTTAAGTATCAATATAAATAAGATAGCTTGGTTAAGGAATGCAAGAGATGGAGATATTCCAAACTTGGTGGATATGACTATGAATATTATAGATTCGGGTTGTCATGGAATAACAGTTCATCCGAGACCAGATTTAAGACACATAACGCCAAAAGACGTTGCAGAAATAAAAAAGATCATACCGAGCAATATAGAATTTAACATTGAAGGAAATCCATTTGAACAGCCAAACGATGAATATCCCGGTTATATGGAACTGATTAACTTCTATCAGCCTGATCAGGCAACTTTAGTACCAGACGATACGATGCAAAAAACTTCTGATCATGGGTTTGATTTAAACAAACCAAATCTGGAATTAGAAAAAATAATTAAAACATTAAAATCTTTCAATATAAGATCAAGCATTTTTATCGATCCGGATATTGAACAGCTAAAACGTGCTAAAGATTTAGGAGTGGATAGGGTAGAACTCTACACAGGACCTTACGCAGCTCTCTACAACAGCCAATCAACAAAAGATACTTATCGTTCTGTTATTGAATTTGCTAATGAGATAAATTTGGATCTCAATGCCGGTCATGATTTAAATCTCAAGAATCTTCCATTTCTTATGGATTGTGGTGAGATAAAAGAAGTATCTATTGGACAGGCATATGTATCTGATTGTTTGATCTATGGAATCAAAGAAACCACTAAGAAATATCTTGAAGTGTTAAAATAAAAATTATGGATATTATTGAAAAGATTAATAATCAAATTGCTGACAACAAAATTCTTTTGTACATGAAAGGATCTCCTGATAAACCAGAATGCGGTTTTTCTCAACGTGCATCACAAATACTAATGGCATGTGGAAAGGAATTCTCTTTTGTAGATATTTTAAGTAATCCAGAAATCAGACAGGAACTTCCTTCTGTTTCGGAATGGCCAACTTTTCCTCAATTATTTATCAATGGTGAACTAGTCGGTGGTAGTGACATCATGATGGAGATGTACCAAAACGGCGAACTCAAAGAATTGATAGATTCAGTTGAAATCTAAATTGGAAGAATCCAACTTAAGTTAGCTAATAAGGTAAAAAAGGTTAAAACTACAGTTAGGGTATGCAATCTTCTAAAAGCTGTAGACCTGTCTTCATCTCGAGCTTTGTTAGTTGCTGGCACTACTAGGTAAGAAATAATCATTGAAATCGCAGTAACTGCAGCGATAACGATCCCCTGGATGCTCAAAAATACTGATGAAACGATTAAAGCGCTAATACCTAAGATAAAAATTACCATAAAAAATCTAGGAAAGATTTTTCTTAAAAACTTTGAGGCATTTTCTGCATCAAGTGTAGTAAAAACTACAGGAGCAACAATAGCAGTTTGAAAAAGAATCATTCCTGAAATTACTCCAGAAAGAAGTTCTATAAAAATCATTTGCTAGTCAGTAATGGTTATAACAGCATCATTAGCCATACCAGAATGTATAAAACAGAAATAATACAGCTGATCGGGAGCATCGCTAGGTACGGTAATATAAATTGTATTGTTTGTTTTAGAAGTTTTCACACCTCTAATGAATTCCGGTTTAGAAGCATGTAATCCATTTTTTTCTATTGAGAATCTTAGCGGGTGAGAAGTATAAGAATCTGTTTGAACAAAAGCGTATGTCTTACCTCTTTCTAAGGTAAGGTCTTTTGCTAACTCACCATCAATATAAAATTTATTTCCTGAATCTGTGCTCTGGACGGTTACGGTAAAAGATTGAGTAGTTTCAGGAACAGATTCTGTATCTTCTAGATTTACTGAACCATTTGGAAGAAAAAGTCTCCAGTTTGCATCTTCACAACCTGCATTGTAGTCATATGCATCAGCAGAGCATTGATAGCTAGGACGAAAATTTATTCCTACAATATCGTTACTATTTGTTGTGTTGGAAAGCTTTGTAACTTGTGCGGTAACAGAATCAGATTTACTGATCTCGGTTCCAGAAAATCTCACCCTCGGCCATGCATTACCTTCGTAGGTTGCAACTGAATCATCATCATTAACGTATGCGTAAACAGATCTTTTTGAACTAGTTGCAGATCCCCCCATATTTGACTCACTGTTAGCACCCATTATCTGAATTATTTCAAGACCATTTATTGTAGTTGTCGATGCGGCAAGAGTAGGTGAGGAGGATTGGCTGCTGCTTGACGAGCTCGATCCATAGCTTGATGAACTCCCATAATCACCAGAAGAACCTGTACCAGTTTCTTCAGAGCTTCCATACATGGAGCCACCGCCTCCACCACAAGAATAGAGAACAAGAATTAGAATAGGTATAAAAATTTTCATAACAACTCCGGAAAGTAAATCAGAATTGATCCTTCTTAGCATTAACGCAGCAATAGGGCCAAATCACGCATTTTCATTATAGCTAATTTATATATTTAAAATCCTAAACTGAACTTTTAGAGATAAGCAATTAACTAAAGTCTTTTAACATCTTGCGGAGTTCGAGTTGATGCTGTTCTTCTTGCCCAATTAAATCTCTTGTATATTCTTCAAGATATACTGATTCACCTTCAACTTTAGTGAGAAGTTTTTTGTAGAGATTCAATGCATGCATTTCATGCTCAAGACTTTCTTCTAAAATATCTTTAATTGAGTGGTTATTTGTTTCAACGATATTAGCTATTTTCTGACTTGGATGGCCATCTAAACCCGTTAATAATTCCCCAGCTTGTTGAGCATGCTGTAATGACTCACTTGCCTGTTCTTTTAAAAAATCTACTATGGGTAATCTATGAGGACCAGTAACCATCAAAGACGAATGGGTATATCTCACAACTCCTGATAGTTCATATTCCATGATTTCATTTAATATTCCACATACCTCGCTTGTATCAAAATTTTCATTTTCCATTTTTATCACCTCAAAATTTTGGAAACTATAGCAGTTAAATCATAGAAAATTCTTGATGAGAAATAGATGGGAATTGATAATCATTTTTATTAAGCATTTAACTTAGCAACGAAGAAGAAATTTTGGATACGGAATGTTTTTCATATTGATTTACATAGGCTAGAAGTTTAAAGATATAATCCTCAAAAATTTTTTATATGAATAAGATAATACTAGCTTACTCAGGCGGACTAGATACAACTGTTATCCTTAAATGGTTGCAAGAAAACTATGATGCTGAAGTTATTACGTATACCGCAGATTTAGGGCAAAAAGACTTAAGAGATGACGTGGAAGATAGAGCTTCACAAGCTGGTGCATCTCATTCAATAGTTGAAGATCTAAAAGATGATTTTGTAAAAAATTACGTTTTTCCTATGTTCAGAGGGAATGCTATTTACGAAGGTGAATATCTTTTAGGTACTTCAATTGCAAGACCTTTAATCGCCAAAAGGCTCGTTGAAATTGCAAAAGAGGAGGGAGCTCAGTTCATATCTCATGGGGCTACAGGTAAAGGAAACGATCAGATTAGATTTGAATTAGGAGTTTATGGACTTGCTCCTGAATTGAAAATTATTAGCCCTTGGCGTGAGTGGGATCTAGCATCGAGGAAGGATTTAGTTAAATACTGCATTGAAAATCAATTGCCAGTTGAAGAGGGTAGTGAAAACGAACCTCCTTTTTCAACTGATGAAAATTTATTACATATTTCTTATGAAGGTGGAATCTTAGAAGATATAACCTCGGTACCTCCAGAAAGTATGTGGCGCAATACTAAATCAATTGATGATGCGCCTGATTCAGGAGAAGAATTTTCCATAGAGTTTGAAAACGGAGATCCTATTGCAGTTAATGATGAAAAGCTTTCTCCTGCAGAATTATTAACAAAGTTAAATGACATTGGCTCAAGAAACGGCATAGGCAGATTGGATATTGTTGAATCGAGATCTACCGGAATGAAGTCAAGAGGTTGCTACGAGACGCCTGGTGGTTCGATCTTACTCAAAGCAAGAAGATCAATAGAATCAATCTGTATGGATGGAGAATCAATAAAAACTAAAGACGAACTTATAAGTAAATATTCCGGTTTAATTTATGATGGTTTGTGGTGGGCACCTGAAAGATTTGCAATACAAAGTCTTGTCGATAATTTTTCAAAAAATGTTCAAGGACAAATAAAAATATTAGCCAAGAAAGGTAATGTAATCATTTTAAGCAGACGAAGTGATAAATCTTTATATAAAGCAGATTTAGCGAGTTTTGATGAGAAAGGTGATTTTGATCAGAAAGATGCCGAGGGTTATATTAAGATCAAATCGTTAAGATTAAAAAATAGAGATAATTAAGAATCAATTAAAGCTAGTTTCTCCATTTCTTTAAACTTCCTAGCCATTCCTATTATTGTTTTTCCGGGACCAGAGTCCGTAATGCTTAAAACTTTGCTTTTATCAAGAAAATCTAAAGTTTCTCTCCACCTTACAGTTTCACAAAGTTGATTGATCAAATTATCTTTTATTTCATCGATATCAGAAGTTGGAAGCGCAGTAAAATTAGATATTATCGGAACTCTTGGATCTCTGAATTCTATTTTTTCTAACTCAGAGGCTAATTTCTCTTGAGCATCTTTTAATAAATAACAATGCGATGGCACAGACATATTTACGTATTGCGTTTTAACTCTTCTTAATTCTTTGCTTTCAAGCAAAGTTTTACACTTTTCAATATTTGCAGTTTCGCCCGCAAGCACACCCATTCCATCAGCAGTATCTGTGGACAAATTTACTGTGCATCCATCATCAGAAAGTTCTTTTATTAAGGATTGAATATCATCATGATTCATTCCCATGACAACCAGCATTTTAGCTTCACCGGGTGCAACTGAATTCTGCATTAGCTTTCCTCTAATATGAACTAACTTTATTGCATCTAAAAAATCTAAGCATCCTGAATAAACTAGCGCAGAATATTCACCGAGAGATAGACCTGCACAGAAATTATAATTGGCTTTATCTGTGAAGTGTTCAGCAAAGGCAATGCTTGAAGCCAAAATAATTGGTTGAGAATATTCTGTTAAATCGATCAAATTATTTGAATCATCTGAAACTAACTCAACAAGATCAATATCAATAGCATCAGAAGCTTTGATGAATAAATCTTTTGCTTTTTCGCTTGAACTGAAAAGGCTATCCATCATGCCTACAGTTTGAACTCCCTGACCAGGGAACAAAATAGCATTCATGATCCAGAAACTTTAAGTTTTTCTTGCAAACCTTTATTCGAGGTTGTGTAACCGAAAGGAACTCTCTCACCTGGATTTATTCTTTTAAAGGCTTCTTGTACAGCAAGGGTAGTTTCATGAAACCCGCAAAGGATTAGGTCTAATTTTCCAGGATAAGTATTGATATCGCCAACAGCAAAGATGCCTTTTTGATTCGTTTCAAATTTTTCTGTATCTACTTGAACTTTTCTTTCGTTTAAATCAATCTCCCAATCATTTATTGGCCCAAGTTGCTTACTTAAACCAAAGAAAAATAACGCCTCATCGCAGTTAATAACTTCTGTCTCTTTGGTTTCAAAATTCATGATTTCTACTCCCTCAAAAGACTTACCACCAACAATAGATTTTATGACAAAAGGAATTTTTAACTCTATTTCACCACTTGCAACAAAACTTCGCATTTTGTTTTCGGTATGTTCTGCACCTCTAAAATCATCTCTTCTGTGAACAAGTTTTATTGATTTCGCTTTATTTGCTAATTCTACTGACCAATCTAGTGCACTATCTCCGCCACCAAAAATAACAATATCCTTACCTTTGTATTTGTCTACACTTCTGACTGCATAATCTATTCCTTTGCCTAAAAATTTATCCGGAGACTCAACGGGGGGTTTTCTAGGTTCAAAAGACCCAGCACCAGCCGCTATAAAAATATTTAGCGTCTTAAAAGAAATTCCATCAGTCGTTTCGGCAATCCAATAATCTCCTGACTCTTCAATTTTATCCACTCGTTGATTTAGATGAACTTCGTAATCAAAGGGCTCGATTTGTTTTAAAAGTGAATCTATATGCTCCTTACCAGTTTGATTTGGTACACCGGGTATGTCGTAAATAGGTTTTTCTGGATAAAGTTCAATGCATTGACCGCCAATTTTATCTAGATTGTCTACAAGATGACATTTGAGACCCAGTAATCCTGCCTCAAATACTGTAAATAGTCCTACCGGACCAGCTCCAATAATTAAAATATCTGTTTCAATGCTTTTAGTCATTAACTCACTCTCATCCCTGGTTTTGCACCCTGATCAGGATGCAATATAAATACGCCATCTTCATCGTTACTTGCAGCAAGAATCATACCCTCAGATACTCCAAATCGCATCTTCCTAGGCTTTAAATTAGCTACACATATAATTTTTAGACCTATTAATTTTTCTGGATCATAAAATTTTTTAATACCTGCAAATACCGTTCTTTCTCCTAAATTTCCAAGGTCTAGAATTATTTTTAGGAGTTTATCTGCTTCTTCCACGTTTTCAGCGTTTTTGATCTCAGCAACTCTCAGATCTATTTTTATAAAATCTTCTATAGAAATTTCATCCATTTGAACCTCTTTGAATAAGTGCTTCTAATTTCTCATCTTCTAATCTATTAAGGATAGGAGAAAAAGAATCTAATTTATGATTTGTTAAAGGAGTGTCAATATCATCAATCGAGCCGATTATCTCGTTTAGAAAACTTTCTCCTTTAGAGCATGTGTCTGGAATCACTATCTTGAGATAAGTGTTTATAACTCTAAATAGATTTATTGTGGTGCTCGCAATCTTGATAACCTCATCCCTGTTTTTTTCATCTTTAGCTAAAATCCAAGGTTTTTTCTCATCCACATAAGCATTTGCAGAATCAGCTAATTTCATGATTTCTTTAATTGCCTTTGAGTATTCAAGATCTGCAAAAAGATTAGTAATTTCATTTTTTGATGAAATAAAATTTTCATAAAATTCATGATCGATACTATTTCCTATCTGATTATCATTCTTTTTTAAAAATCCTGCGGATCTACTGGCAATATTCACAAATTTTCCGACCAAATCAGAGTTAACTTTTTTTTGGAAGTCATCATAGTTGAGATCAATATCATCAATGGAAGGAGATAACTTTGATGCCAAGTAATATCTTATATAGTCAGCATCAAGAATATCTAAGTAATCTCTCATACTTAAAAAATTACCTTTTGACTTAGACATTTTTGCCCCGTTCAAGCCTAAGAAACCATGAACAAAAACATTGGATGGTTTTTTAAATTTAGAAGTTTCTAGTAAAGCTGGCCAAAATAAGGCGTGGAAATTCATGATATCTTTTCCAATAAAATGATAAATTTCTGTATTGGCAGTTTCCGACCAAATTTCTTCTGCAGACACATCACTTTTTGCTCTTAGATGTTTTTCAAGACTGGCTATGTACCCAATAGGGGCATCAAGCCAGACATAAAAGTACTTCCCTGGCATATCAGGAATTTCAAATCCAAAATAAGGCGAATCTCTACTAATATCCCAATCTTTTAGACCTTGCTGAAACCATTCTTCAAGTTTATTTTTAACTGCTTCCTGAAGAGGTGTAGCTTTCATCCAATTTGCCACATTAGTTTCTAACTTTGATAATTTAAAAAAAACATGCTCACTAGTTTTCACTACTGGCTTTTGACCGCTGATTGTTGATACTGGATTGATTAATTCAGCTGCTTCATATTTCGCACCACAGATTTCACAATTATCTCCATACTGATCTTCAGCAGAACATTTTGGACAAGAACCTTTAACATATCTATCTGAGAGAAATAAGCCTGCACTTTCGTCAAATAGTTGTTCGATCTGTTTACTTTCAATGAATCCAGATTCTTTTGCTTTGTTATAAATCAATTCACTGAAGTATTTATTTTCTTCACTATGAGTTGTATAAAAATTATCGTGAGAAATATTGAATGATCCTAAGTCTTTCATATGAGAGGATCTGAATTCTTCAACCATTTTTTCAGGTTCGGTCTCCAACTCCTTAGCTCTTAGCATAATAGGAGTACCATGAGCATCGCTTGCACAAACATAGTGACAAGTAATGTTGTTTGCTCTAAGCAACCTTACCCAGATATCTGTTTGCACATGCTCTAAAAGATGCCCAATGTGTAAATCACCGTTAGCATAAGGCAAAGCAGAAGTTACAATTACACTGTTGTTTTTTTTAGGAAGAGGCATATGCTTACGAAATGAATATTCTTTTCTTTAAAAGGTTTGCATCTATTTTAACATTTTTCTTCTTGTTTATAGGTTGTGCTAGTTCCTTGGAATTAAGAGATCCAATAGACCCTTATGAAGAACAAAATAGAAAAGTCCATGAATTCAATGAAAAAGTTATTGAAAATCTAGTTGAGCCTGTCACTGGAGCGTATGTAAAAGCAACGCCTCCATTTATAAGAGATCGAGTAACAGATTTTTTTGAAAACATTAGTGATGTGAAATCAGGAATTAATAATATTCTGCAAGAAAATTTTATTAAAGCCATAAATGATTTTGGAAGGTTTATTTTTAATACAATGTTTGGTCTTTTTGGTCTCTTTGACGTTGCTACCCCAATGGGATTTGATAAGAACAATGAAGATTTTGGTCAGACACTCGGTAAATGGGGTGTAGATCAAGGACCATACATTGTCTTGCCCTTTTTAGGTCCCACAACTGTGAGGGATGGTTTATCAAGGGGAATTGATTCAGTAATATCTCCTTTGGCTGTAGCAGATGATCATCCAACTACATCAGGATTACTGACTGGAATAAATGTCTTGAATCAAACAACTGTATTACTCGAGCTTGATAATTTCGTTAGCGGAGACAAATATATATTTTTTAGAGATGCATATTTGCAACGTAGAAAATACGAAATCAGTGACGGAGAAATTGATGCTGATGATTTTGTCGATGAATTTGAAGATTTTTAGTCCTCAAATGATCCGTACACCATAGCTTGCATTTGCCCTCTAAATGGAAAGGTAGTCGAAGGCCTCAATTGAGTCATGAAGATCCCTAATAAATTTTCTATTGGATCTATCCAGAAAAAAGTACTTGCCATACCGCCCCAGTTATAGGAGCCCGCAGTTCCAGAGATTTGTGTAGCAGCTTGATCTACAGTTACAGCCATGCTCAGACCATAACCCATCCCCTGATAACGTACCTCAGAAAAACCTCCTCCAGCATTCATATCTATCAAAGTATTGTTATTAGGAAGGTGATTCATTGTCATTAACTCAACAGTTTTTCTTGAGAGTATTCTTTTCCCATTTAATTCGCCACCATTTAAGAGCATCTGACTAAACTTGAAATAGTCTTCAATAGTAGATGCGAGACCACTACCGCCTCCTTTGAATTTTTTATCTATCAACATGTTACTTTCTTTTCCAGATGGATCTTCTAGGACTAATTTTTTTTCGGGCGTTCTCCAATACAAAGCTGTCAATCTATCTGCATCCTTTTGAGGCACTATAAATCCTGTATCTTTCATACCTAAGGGATCAAATATGTTTTCTTTAAAGTAATCATCTATTTTCTCTCCTGATATAACTTCAACAATTCTTGCGCACACATCTATAGAAACACTATAGAGCCAGCCTTCGCCAGGGGAAAATTGAAGGGGAAGGGTAGCTAAAGTCTCGCATACATCTTTTAAATCCAGAGAACGTCTTTCCCTGTCTGGTAGTAATTCATCAAATACATGTCTATAGGCACTATCTAAGTGATTTTCAAAATTAATTGAATAGCTGAGACCAGAGGTATGAGTTAATAAATCTCGAATTGTCATTTCTCTGTTTACAGGTCTGGTATCAAATGCCGGATAGATTCCACTTATGTAAACTGTTTGATTTTTAAATTCAGGGAGAAATTTGCTCACCGGGTCTGCCAGATGAAAATAACCTTTTTCATATAACTGCATTAAGGCTACTCCGGTTACAGGTTTTGTCATTGAATAGATTCTAAAAATCGAGTCATCTTCCATCTTTAGATTTTGTTCAATATCTCTTAAACCCTGAGAATGACAATGAACAATTTCTCCATTCCTTGCCACCAAGGTTTGTGTTCCAGATATTTTTCCTGGTGATATGTATCTATCCATGAAAAGTTCATCCATGAATTGGAGTTTTTCCTTTGATAAATGATGCTTGCTTGGATTAACTATCTTCATTAGTTTCTTTTTGAATTAATTTGGCATTAATAAAATCTTTATGATTGAGGTATAAAAGATCAGCAATTCTTCTTATCAGATGCTCTTCATGCTTATCCATCTCTCCATCTGCAAAAGCTATTGCCCAAACAGAATTCAGGACTTCTTTTTTCTGATCGTAGTCAAGTTGATCATTAAGTATTCTCGTGTGTTCATAAAAAGAAATTGATTCTTTAGACTTTGCAAGAGTTGCATCAACGATTTCTTGTATCTCTTCTTCTTCAATATCTAATTTATTGAGGGAATTAGCCATAGCTTTCAATTCAGATTCATCTAATTGATTATCGGCATAAGCAACTTCTATCATTAAAGAGCAAATGGATTTTTGAATACTGTTATCTTTGCTCTCATCTTCACTTTCTTTAGTTTTAAATAAATTTTTGAAAAATTTCATGCGACTAATAAATGTTTTTTCTTCAGTATTTTTATTATCTCATCTACGTTTAGGTTATCCGACATAATTATTTGTCTTATCTTTTTTGAATAACTAAAACCTTTAAAAAAATTTACCATATGCCTTTTAATTAAGTAGCCTGAGAATCCTAAATCTTGATTTTCTATCAAATATTTTTCCATCATCATTACAAGAGATTCAATTTCAGTTTCATTTGTTGATTGATAAAAAATTTTATCTACTTTAGTTAATTCATAAGGTTTTTCACAGATATACCTTCCGTACATCAAACCATCAATCATTTTTAATTTATCTTTATCTTCTTGAAAGTTAGATAAACCTCCGTTGAGTATTATTTCAATATCTGGAAAATCTTCTTTTAATCGATAGACTCTTTCGTAGTTAAGAGGTGGAATATTTCTATTTTCTTTTGGATTTAATCCTTCAAGCATTCCTTTTCTGGCATGCACATATAGAGTTTTTATTCCAGATTGCAAAATGATTTCAATGAAATTATCTAAAGTTTCTTCAATATCTTGATTATCTACTCCCAATCTAATTTTTGCAGTTATTGGTATATCAGAAGATGCAGTCATAGCAGAAAGACAATCTTTCACTTTAGTTGGTTCGTACATGAGAAATGCTCCAAAACCTCCTGATTTCACCCTTGGGCTAGGACAACCAACATTCAAATTAATTTCATCGTATTTGTTTTCATTAATTATTTTAGTTGCTTCTGCGAGATCCCTTGGTTCACAACCGCCAAGCTGGAAGACAACTGGATTTTCTATATCAGTTCTTTGTATATATTTATCTATTCGTTTGTTTTTCAAAAGGGCATTGGAATGCACCATTTCTGTGAATAAAACAGCATGTTTTGAAGCAAACCTACAAAGATTTCTAAAATGCGTATCAGTTCTTCCCATCATTGGGGCGATACAAAAGGTTCTATCCATTAAAAGTAATAAAAAATTGCTGTCAATCCAACAGAGCTCAATACGATTGTATAAGGAAGAGCCAGCTTGACCATTCTTAAATAAGACAGACCAATTAGAGGAGCCACTGATGATGTTAGCAAGAAGAGAAAAGCTGCTTGTCCGTTTGGAGTAGCAACACTTGGTAAGTTTGTACCGGTATTTATCGCAACAGCTAACGCATCAAATTGATTTCTGCTGATTTCTCCAGAATCTAATGCAGCTTTAATTTCGTTGATATAAATAGTAGCAACAAAAACATTGTCACTAATCATGGATAAAATTCCATTTGCTATAAAAAACAGAGGCGCTTGAAGTTCCACAGCTTGAAGAAACACATAATCAATAACAGGCTTAAATAAATGTTGATCGTGTATAACTGCAACCACAGCAAAAAAAACAACCAGCAGGGCTGTGAAAGGAAGAGCTTCCTCGAAGGCTTTTCCTAATTCTTTTTCTTCAATGATCCCTGTAAATGAAGTCAAAAGTATAATAATCATCAAACCTATAAGACCAACAGCAGCAATACTAAATGCCAAAGAGAACATAAGGATTAATCCAACGATTAGTTGAACGAGAAGTTTGGCTTTAACTTGATCTGTTAAGTTAGCTGTTTGATCATCATCAAATGCTTGAAGTATATCTCTGACTCTTTCTGGGAGTTGAGCGCCGTATCCAAAAACCTTAAATCTTTCTAAAAATAATGTAGTGAACAAGCCAGCGATTAAAACAGGCATTGAAATTGGAGCCATCCTCATAAAAAATTCTATAAAGTCCCATTCGGCGATGGATGCAATAAGAAGATTTTGTGGCTCTCCTACAATAGTACAAACGCCACCAAGAGCTGTTCCCACGGCTCCATGCATTAGTAGGTTACAAAGAAAGAGTTTAAATTTTTCTAAATTAATTGATTCATTATCGTCTAGATGAGAATCATCGTTTAAGTCATGTTCATCTAAATAATCTTTTCCAGATGCCGCTTGGTGATAAACAGTATAAAAACCAACGGCGACGGATATTAAAACTGCTGTTACAGTTAAGGCATCAAGAAAAGCTGATAAAAAAGCGGCAGCGAAGACAAAAAGAAGAGATACAGTTGTCTTGTTTTTTACTTTCAATAAAAGCTTAGTAAAAATAAAAAGAAGCAAGTCCTTCATAAAAAATATTCCAGCAACCATGAACATAAGCAATAGAATTACTTTAAGGTTTAGAGAAATTTCGTAATAAACTTGACTGGTTGAAGTGAGCCCTAAAATAACTGCCTGCAGTGCAATCAGTCCTCCAGGAGGAAGAGGGTGACATTTAAAAGTCATGGCAAGTGTAAAAATAAATTCCGCAAGAATAACCCAGCCTAAAATGGTCCCAGCAGGCAAGGACGTTGCAATACAAATGAAGTAAAGAATTGGATTTATAACTAAAAAGGCTAGAATGGTCTGCTTATACCAATCAGGAGCATGACCAAGAAAGTTCTTAAAAATTGCTGAGGACATAGTTTTTTGTATGAATATCTTTACGCCGGCTAATTTTATAGATGATACGTCCAAAGAGTCAAAGTACTTTCCTGTATATAATTCAAAGTTATTACACTTTTTAAAAGAATCTTCGGTCCGACCAGCTACTGAGGATGAAATGAAATGGTCAGGCCTAGAAGAAAAAAGTAGACACTTTATTGGATATTTAGATGATTCACCCCTTTATGCTGTGTCTGTGTCAAATGAACAAACATTGATTCCAGATACAACTTTTACCGATTTAAGAGCTTTATTTCCTGTGATGAATATGCGTCTATTCGAAGCCATTTCTAGAGCATTTCAGATAGTTAACTGGTCAGATTCAAATAAATATTGCGGCTTTTGCGGATCAGAATTACATCATGATGAAAGAGAAAGGGCTATGAAATGTCATAATTGTCATGCGCCTTTAGTTTATCCAAAAATTTCTCCATGCATAATTACCTTAATTCATAAAGATAAAAGCATCTTATTGGCTCACAATAAAAATTTTCCAGTGAATCTTTACAGCACTATTGCTGGTTTTATTGAGGCTGGAGAAAGTGCCGAAGCTTGTTTAATGAGAGAAGTAAAAGAAGAAGTTGGAATAGAGGTTCACAATATTAAATATTTTCAAAGTCAGTCTTGGCCTTTCCCAGGTCAATTAATGCTTGGATATTTTGCTGAATACAAATCTGGAGAAATAACCCCAGACAACGATGAGATAGATGATGCTCAATGGTTTGAAGTTGATAATTTACCTAATACACCTCCACCAGGCGTATCTATTTCAGGAGATTTAATTCAACATTACTTGAATAGTCTTAAATAGATTATTTATTTCTTGGATCGTTAGAGGCTCTAATATCGCCGGCATGTTGTTTCTGATCTAAAACTGATTCCTCTTTTTCAACCTTTTTGGGTTCTTCAACTTTCTTAGGTCTAGATAATTTCACTGGTTTAGTAGCTTTTTTACTAATTTCAGATTTTGATTCCTTGTTAGTTTCTTTAACTTTACCTACAGCAGCACCAGCTTGAAGTTTTGCCTCAGAATCTTTTTTTGCAACGGGTTTATTATCTTTTTTTGGTTTTGAGATTTTTTTCTTTGGTGCTTCATTTACTGAATCTTTTTTTGCGGTTGTCTTAGATTTAACTTGATCCCTTTTTTGATTAGACGGTTTTCTCTTTTGATTAGAATTCCTTCTAGCATCCTGTTTAGGCTGATGTTTTTTATTTTGAGCTTTTCTAGGATTTCGTTTTCTTATATTTTTTGGTTTTTTCTTTCCTTTAGGTTTGCTACTTTTAAACAGATTCATCAATTTAGATATCAAACCAGTTTTAGGTCTAGAGGATGGCATCAGATTAACAGCAGCTTTTTCCTCCTTTCTTGCAACAGGAGAACTGATTGAATCTTTCTCTAATTGTTCTTGTATGTGAGAACTTGTTTCCTCTTCAATTATTTCCCCATCTTTTAATCTTACAACTTCAAATCTTGTATCTGGACGAATGGGGTCAGCTATAACAGTTACTTTTAAGTTAGCTCTAGCTTCGATATCGTTAAGTCTGATTCTTCTCTCATTCAAAAGAAGAGCAGACATTGATGGCGATACGATCGCTCTCACTTCTCCTGTATTTTCTTTACTACTTTCCTCTTCGATTAATCTTAATACAGCGGTTGAGAGGGTATTAATATCTTGTGTCCATCTTTCCTTCAAAGAAGATCTCAGTCTTTGTCTAGAGAGTTCAAGAAGACCAAATCTTGAAATTCTGCCGATTTGTACTCTCGCTCTATCCGCTGAGAGAGAATTTCGCATTTCATCTTCCACTTTTCTTTTATTTTCGAGATTCATCATGTCAATAAAATCAATAACTACCAGACCGCCAATATCTCTAAGTCTCAACTGCCTGGATATTTCTCTTGCTGCTTCAAGATTTGTATGCGTAGCAGTTTCTTCAATATCTTTGCCTGAAGTTGCTTTTGATGAATTTATGTCTATCGCTACTAAGGCTTCTGCATCATCAATGACTATTGATCCACCTGACTCAAGTTTTACTTCTCTTTGATAAGCAGTCTCTATTTGAGATTCAATTTGATATCGAGTGAAAAGAGGCAGACTGTTTTCATATCTTTTTATGATATTTGATTGTTCTGGCATAACTCTGTCTACAAACTCTATGGCTTGGTCATATGCTTCTTGAGTATCTATCCAAACTTCATCAACGTCTTCCCTAACATAATCTCGGAGAGATCTAATGATTACATCACTTTCTTTGTAAATTAAGAAAGGACCATTTTTTTGAAGATTTGCTTCTAAAATTGCATCCCAGACTTTCAATAAATAATCTAAGTCCCATTCTAATTCAGTCAATTCTTTTCCTTCCCCAGCAGTCCTTACAATTATCCCCATTTCTTCAGGAATGTTCAGAGCAGAAACTTTTTGTTTCAAAGTATCTCTCTCAGAAGGGTTTAATCTTCTAGAGATGCCTTGAGCTTTTGGGTTGTTCGGCATTAAAACTAAAAATCTTCCTGCCAAACTGACAAAAGTAGTTAATGCAGCACCTTTGTTTCCGCGTTCTTCTTTTTCAACTTGAACGATAATTTCTTGATTTTTAGATAGACAATCGGTTATGGATAATCTTCCTTTTTTGTCTTTTGGATAAAATTGGGGTGCAACCTCCTTAAAAGGCAGAAAACCGTGTCTATCAGCACCAAAATTGATAAATGCAGCCCCTAAACTTGGTTCCACTCTGGTAACAATACCTTTGTAGATATTTCCCTTCCTTCTTACTTCATTGATGTTTTCAATATCTAAATCATAGAGGGAATCTCCTCTAGTCATAGCAACGCGAAGCTCTTCCGGTTGAGTAGCATTAATTAACATTCTTTTCATAAGTACCTCGAAAAAAATGTTTTATAAGTAATTAAGAGTCAGTAATGACTTCAAAAATGTGAGATTTTCAGGATTTACGCCTACTGACCTGAAAAAATATTAATTGTTCTTATAAAACTCTATTATTTAACATGCAAATAATTCTTTATCTTTGAATAATTTATACGTTTAGGAGATTAAAAATAAAGATAAAGAGCAAAATTGCTATGTTTTATCTCCTAAAAAAGAAGCTAAACTACCACATTAATAGGATATTTAAAAACAATTCCGCTTAAGAAATTGACAGAAGATAGCTATACAAAAGTTTCCATTGAAGAAATTGGCACAAATTCATTAAATCAAAGAGTAGATAATTTTTTGTTAGGAAAATTCAAAGATTTACCTAAATCAAAAATTTATTCAATTATTAGAAAAGGAGAGGTCAGAATAAACGGCTCCAGAGTAAAACCTCATTTTAAACTTTCCTTAGGCGATAAAATAAGAATTCCCCCCTTATTTTTGAATACAAAATTTAATCAAAGTTCTCCGGAAAAAGGACTTATAGAGGAAATTAAGGGACAAGTAATATATGAGGATGGAGAAATATTAGCAATTAACAAAAAGCATAATTTAGCCGTTCACGGAGGCTCGAGAGTAAGTATTGGATTAATTGAAATTGTCAGAAATTTTGGAAAGGATTATAGAGACGCTCAACTTGTTCACAGGTTAGATAAAGCAACATCCGGCTGCATCATAGTAGCTAAGAATAAACAAAGCACTCGTCTTTACAATTCGTTTATTAGATCCAATCAAATAATTAAAAAATATCATTGCTTAATTCATGGCTCTTGGCCAAAGAAACTTAATAACATAAGACTGCCATTGAAAGTCAATAAGAACGAAAATTTAAAAAAGACCATTGTTTCTGAAGATGGAAAATATTCAGCAACAAACTTTAAATTGATTAAATCTAATCAATACTTTTCTTTACTAGAATGCTCCTTAGAGACAGGTAGAACTCATCAAATTAGAGTGCATACTAGTGCCAGTGGTTTTCCTATAGTAGGAGATTTAAAATATTCTTCAATGACCTTAAACAGTGACATGGAGAAAAGAATGTATCTACATTGTTCAAGCTTGGAGATTTTAGAGAAGGATCTGAAAATCACCAGCAAAGTACCAAATTCTTTTTTTCAACCTTTTGAAGTTTGATGAGAAACGAAATTTCATCTAGAATCGCATTCTTTTAATTATGGCAGTACAAAAAAGTAAAGTATCTAGAGCAAGAAGAGGAGCACGTAGGTCCCATAATGCTCTAAAAAACACAACCTTATCTACCGATCAGGTTACAGGAGAGCGTCATCAGCGTCATGTCATGACTTCAGATGGTTTTTACAAAGGCAAGAAGGTAATGGAAGTAAAAATCAAAGAAGACACTGAAGAACAAAATACTCCAGAATAATTAAGTTTTGAATTCTCAATATGTTTTTGTATCTGGTGCTTCGAGAGGCATTGGTCAAAGCATACTAAAGTTATTTTCTTCCAAAGGGTTTCCTGTGATCGGAACGGCTACTTCTGAGGAAGGCGTTAATGTTATAGATGGATTTTTATCCGAATTATCTGGAGAAGGCTTTGGAATTAAACTTGATCTCTCTGATAAGCAATCAATTGAAAATTTATTTGATACTTTGAAGGAGAAAGATATCAATCCAGAGATTGTCGTTAATAATGCCGGGATAACAAGAGATAATATTTTTCTGAGGATGAAAGATGCAGAGTGGGATGAGGTAATTCAGGTTCATCTTAGTTCTGTTTTCTCATTACTTAAATTTTTTTCCAAAAAAATGGTGAAAAATAAATCTGGAAGAATTATTAATATCTCATCTACTTCGGCTGCCATTGGAAATAAGGGGCAAGCTAATTACGCAGCTGCAAAATCAGGTTTAGAAGCATTTTCAAGGTCTTTAGCCAGGGAACTGGCACCGAGGAATATAACTGTTAATTGCGTTGCACCAGGTTTCATAGAGACAGATATGATCAAAGGTATGGATGAAGATACTTTAAAGTTTATGTCAGACCAAATTCCTCTGGGAAGGCTTGGTTCTCCCGAAGATGTAGCTGATTTAATTTATTTTCTATCTTCAGAAGAAGCTAATTACATTACTGGTCAGACCATTCATATAAATGGTGGACTTTATATGTAGGTTATGTATAAAAAAAATTAAAAAACTTATCTTCTAGGTATATAATTCGACAACTTTTTAACCTTAACGAGGTATTTATGAGCAGCACACAAGAAAGAGTACAGAGAATTGTTTGCGAACAATTAGGCGTAAGTGAAGAAGAAGTTACTACAACAGCTTCGTTTATAGACGATTTGGGAGCAGACTCACTTGATACTGTTGAACTTGTAATGGCTTTTGAAGAGGAATTTGAAATTGAGATTCCTGATGAAGAAGCTGAGAAAATAGCAACTGTTCAAGATGCTATCAATTACATAGAATCTGCATCTTAATTCCATTCACATACTCTCATGGCCGCATCTCGTAGAGTTGTAGTTACAGGCATGGGTATCATTTCCCCGTTGGGAAATGAATTAGAGACAACTTGGCAAAATATTTTAGCCGGTAAAAGCGGCGCTAAAACTGTTACTGCATTCGATGTAACAGAATACCCAACCAAATTTGCTGCTCCAGTAGAAAACTTTGATGATGTAAATTATCTGGATGTAAAGACTAAACGAAGAGTTGATGAATTCGTTCAATATGGACTGGTTGCTTCCAAACATGCAATTGAAAATTCTGGCTTGGAGCTAAATTCCATCGATTCTTCGAGAATAGGAGTCTCGATAGGATCTGGCATCGGTGGTTTAGATACCATTGAAAAAAATGCTCTGACTTTAGATAAGAGAGGTCCTAGAAAGATTTCACCATTTTTTGTTCCAGGAGCAATCGTAAACATGGTTTCTGGCCTAGTCTCCATCGAATATGGATTGCATGGCCCTAATTTGTCGATTGTTACAGCTTGTTCCAGTGGAAATCACAGCATTGGATTTTCAGCAAGGTCGATTTCACACGGAGATTGCGATGTCATGATTACCGGCGGATCAGAGATGGCTATAACCCCTCTAGGTTTAGGAGGGTTTTCTGCAGTAACAGCATTATCTACTAACAATGAAAATCCTACTAAAGCTAGCAGACCGTGGGATAAAGATAGGGATGGTTTTGTTTTAGGTGATGGAGCAGGTATTTTAGTATTGGAAGAATACGAGCATGCTAAAGCAAGATCTGCAAATATCTTTGCAGAAGTAACAGGATTTGGAATGAGTTCTGATGCTTTTCATATGACAGCGCCTGCTGAAGACGGGAAGGGTGCCAAACAGGCAATGATCTCCGCATTAAAGGATGCAGATCTAGATAGCTCTAAAATTGACTATATCAATGCTCATGGAACATCTACACCCTTAGGAGATATCATTGAAGCAAACGCGATAGCTGATATTTTTTCTACTTCTCAAGAACATATAGCTGTTTCATCTACAAAGTCCATGACTGGTCATCTTTTAGGAGCAGCGGGTGCAATTGAATCAATTTTTTCCATTCTAAGTCTCAGAGATAATCGTCTCCCTCCAACCATAAATCTTGATAATCTTGATGGAGATGCTCCAAAACTTAACTATGTTGCTAATGAATCTCAAGAAAAAGAAATTAACTGTGTTCTAAACAATTCATTTGGTTTTGGTGGAACGAACGCATCTTTGGTGTTCTCAAAAATCTAGGTGATAAGACTTTTACTTACAGTTTGCTTCATAAATATTTTATTCAGCCTATTTCTATTTATAAAACCGTCTGAAATCAAAGAGGATTTAATTTTTGAAATTAAAAGAGGAGATTCTTACCCTAGGATTGTTGATAACTTAGAAAATATAGATATAACCATTCCCTCATTTGTTTCGGTTATCCTTAAATACACATCGTTAGACAAAAATATCACTTACGGAGATTATTTAATTAGAAAACATGAGAATCTTCTCTCTGTTTTAACAAAAATAATTTCATCAGATACCCATTATCGAAAATATAGAATCCCTGAAGGATCCACTATTAGTTCAATACTTGATAGATCGAACTTACCAGTTTCCTTGAAAATCAATGGAATTAAATTTGATAGAACAAACATCCACGCTCTTGAAGGGAGATTCCATCCAAATACCTACTACTACTCAAGCGTTGAAAATAGTGAAGATGTCTTTTTAGAAGCGATTCTTACTCAAGACGGTCTTCTAGAAAAATACTGGAATTCAAGAACTCCTTACGTTTCTTTGCAAGAACCTCAGGAACTTTTAGTTCTAGCATCTTTATTAGAAAAAGAGGCATGTCCTAATGAACATAAAAAAGTAGCAGGCGTTATTTATAACAGGCTGCGTTTAAATATGCCTTTGCAAATTGATTCTTCGGTTATTTATGGCATTGAGGACTTTGATGGAGATATTAAAAAGCATCATTTAAGAAAAGATACTCCTTTCAATACATATACAAATAAAGGATTACCTCCCATGCCGATATCAAATCCATCTGAATCAGCTATAAGGGCAGCATCAAACCCCGATATTCATAGCTTTCTATACTTCGTGGCAAAAGATAGATGTACTCATCATTTTTCTGAAACATACGATGAGCACAAAGAAGCTATAAAAAAATATCAATAGAAACATCATCTAGTTTGATAAACTTTACTGAATGTTTATTAGCGTAGAAGGTATTGAAGGATGTGGAAAATCAACTCTAGTAAATGGTCTAGGTCAGCACCTTCATGAAAGAAATATTGACTACGTAATCACTAAGGAGCCAGGCAGTACCTCAATAGGGAAAATTCTTCGCTCAATCCTTCTAGATAAAAAGCAACAAATTAGTCCTTTAACAGAACTTTTACTAATGTTCTCTGATAGATTGGACCATCTAGATAAGGTAATAAAGCCATCTCTAGAAGAAGGAAAAATTGTCATTACAGATCGCTATATTGATTCAACTTATGCCTACCAAGGTGCTGGCAGAGGTATCTCCAAAAGCATCATTGATAATTTAGTCAGTCAAACAGAAATAATGTTACCTGACAGAACTATTCTGTTAGATCTTAGTCCGGAAGTAGGTTTGAAAAGAGCCTCTACGAGAAATGAACTTGATAGATTTGAATCAGAGAATATAGATTTCCATGAAAGGTTAAGGAAAAGTTTCTTAGATGCGGCAGGCGATAATCCTGATAGGTTCATAACCGTAGATGCTGAACAAGAGCCTGACAAAATTCTTCAATTAGTTATCAATAAACTTTTTTGAAATGACTAAGGATTTAGAGAATCTGATTAATTTGATTTTTATGAGCAGCGCTTCCTCATTTCTTCTGTCTGGAAATTTAATTTCACAACCAGAAAAAATTGCATTGCATATTGCTCAATCATTTTTGTGCAAAGATATCAAAAAAAATAATTTGTTCTGCAATGATTGTCATTCTTGTAATCTATTTTCTGCTAATTCTCATCCCGATATTAAAGTAATTGAGCGTTCAAAAGACAGGACTCAAATTCAAATTAAACAGATTAGAGATGCATCAGATTTTATATATTCGACTCCATTAATTGCCGATAAAAAAATTGTATTGATCCTCAGAGCCGATGAGTTGAATTTTTTTGCGCAAGACACTTTATTGAAGTCATTAGAAGAGCCGCCGGAAAATTTAAAGTTTATTTTAACCACTTCTTTACCTTACAGACTTAAGCCAACAGTTTTAAGCAGATTGACGCACTACAAACTTAATCCTGAAATTCATAGTCTGAATTCTGAATCAAATAATGATGGATTTATCGACATCAATAAAAATGATTATCCAGAAGAATGCTGGAACAAAGAAGAAAAAATCATGGGATTGTTTGATGATTTGGTTTCATTAAAAGGGAGGGAGATAATCAACTACTTAATCAAAGATAAAGATAAGGATAACTTACTTATAAAGCTTAATTGGTTATCAAAAATAATTGAAGAAAGCATTCTCATTCATTTCACAGAAACTTTAAGTGATACTCCATTTGCTCAAATTTCCAAAGAAGTTAAAAATACTTTAGATGCAGATACATTGATCTATCTTTATGATGAAATTTTGCCTTTGATAAATTCCTTACAGTCAAATGAAAATCTTAACTATGATTTTCAAACTGCTGCAATTAGCTACTGATTTTTTTAAGAATTAATTGATAAATTGAATATACAGGGAAAGCTACTAGAATCATTTGTAAGTAGATAGTGATGCAATTACCAATAAAACTTAAAACCACTGACATTTCATCTTGAGACGATATTCCTAAAACTGCATAAAGAATCAAAACAAAAGAAATTGTTATAAGAGTTAATAAAACTCCTGCGTTGAATAAAGACCAGTGTACTTCTCTGGATTCATTCCATAAATTGTCTAAAGAACCTAAGATAGAGTTTCCTTCTAAGACTAAGTAATAGACCGAGTAAGTAAATCTAAATTGAATATAAAGACCAGGAACAATAAATAAAACTAAACCTATGATTGTCATAATTCCAATGATCACTTGAAGAATGAAAATCTTTAAAGCTAGTTGGGCTGCAACTATCACATAGCCTATGAGTTTATTTAGAGATCCAATTCTTAAATCTCTACCTATTAAGATTGCCATGCCGGTGTATAGAGGAGTCAAGAAAATAACTTGAAAAACTAGAATCAATGCGGCAACAACAAAGTAATCTTCTCCTAAAGAGAATAAATAATCTGCAGCAGTAGAAAGTAGACCAATAAATAGGATTGGAAATAAAAATATCTTAGAAAAAGCTAAAAAATTATTAAAATATAATGTGAAGCCTGATGTGATAGCGTTTAAAATCATAGAAAAATAAATGTAGGAGACATTATGATAGAAATTTGGTCAAAACCACAATGCCCATTCTGCGATGCAGCCGTTCAAATATGCGAAACAAAGGATTTAGAATTTAAAAAATACATGCTTGATGAAGATTTCAATCGAGAAGAATTCACAGAAAAATTTCCAAACGCCAGAACCTTTCCTCAAATTATTGTTGATGGAGAGTTAGTTGGCGGCTATCAAGAATTTAATCAATACGTCCAGACTAAATCTATTTAGCAGTGGATTCGATAAATTCAGCAATTCTGCTGATAGATAGTTACTTTGGTAGCTCTCCGTGGTTTCCAGCTTTACTTTTGGGAACAGGTATTTTTTTTACTATCTATCTTAAATTCCCACAAATAATTTTTTTTAACAGAGCTTGGAAAATTCTTTTTTCTGGAAATAAATATAAAGATAACAAAGGAGAAACCACACCTTTCCAAGCTTTAAGCACTGCTTTATCCGGCACAGTTGGAACCGGAAATATTGGAGGAGTGGCAATGGCAATCTTTATCGGTGGACCTGCGGCACTTTTTTGGATGTGGATTACTGCATTCCTGGGAATGACAACTAAATATGTCGAAGTATCTTTAGCCCACAAATACAGGATCTCGTTAGATGACGGATCTATTGCTGGCGGACCGATGTATTACATGCAAAATGGCTTAAAGTCTAAATGGTTGGGAATTATCTTTGCGTTTTGTTTATTAGTTACTACATTTGGCTCAGGGATGATGCCCCAAATAGACAATATCAGCAGTACGTTATTTTCCAGTTTTTCCATACCCAATCTTACGACGTCTATTGTCATGACTATCTTAGTTGGACTCGTAATAATTGGAGGTCTAAAAAGAATAGCCTCGGTTGCCGCTTCCATTGTACCGACAATGGCTGCAATTTATTTTATTGGTGCACTGAGCGTGATTTTTTACAACTATGAAAATATCCTTCCTACTTTTCAAATGATATTTAGCGATATCTTTACCGGAACTTCGGTAGTTGGTGGATTTTTAGGTGCAAGCATAGCGACTGCTTTCAATTATGGAGTTGCGAGAGGACTATATTCAAACGAGGCGGGACAAGGTTCAGCGCCTATTGCACATGCTACTTCAAAAACGAAAGAATCTATTGAGGAAGGTTTTGTATCTATACTTGAGCCTTTTATTGACACAATTGTAATCTGTACTCTCACCGGGCTGGTTATCCTTTCTTCAGGCGCATGGATAGAAAAATATGAAAACAAATTCGAAAGAACAACTTTTTTTATTCTAGAGGGAAGTTTTGATGAAACTGACTCGGAAGAACTAATAGATTTCTTTCAAGGAAATAATAATTCCATCAACCTTCATTCAGGAGAAATAAATATTAAGTCAGGAAGGGTTGAGGGTAATTATACTTTTATAAACAACAGATCGTTCGCAGAAGATATCCTTATCTACGAAAATGAAAATCCATTTAACGGTGAAATTATTGTAAAGGATGGCCTAGTTTCATCTAATGTGGATATCTTTGGAAAATCTTTAGTTAAATCTGCTGTGCTGACCAGTAAAGCATTTAATAAAGGTTTTTTTGGCGATTATGGGGAATACATTGTCACTTTAGGTCTTTTGTTGTTTGCGTTCAGCACGGTGGTGTCATGGTCTTACTACGGAGATCGATGCACAATTTATTTGTTCGGTAAAAAATACGTTTTTCTTTATAGGATCGTCTATATGTCAGCTTTTTTTATTGTTGGTACAGGTTGGATTGATACAGAAATCATATGGAATTTTGCGCTGATAACTGTAGCTGCGGCTGCGTTACCAAACCTAATTGCCATTTTTCTTCTTTCTAAAGAAATGAGAACTCTTCAAGATAATTACACTCAAGAAAGGGAGAATTGAGATAAAAATAGAGGCTGTTGTTATCGGCGCTGGAGTCGTTGGTTTAGCTGTTGGAAAATCCTTAGCAGATAAAGGCATTGAAGTAGCTGTCATTGAGAAAGAAAATAGAATAGGCGAAGGTGCTAGTACAAGAAATTCTGGCGTTATCCATGCTGGTCTGTATTACTCGCCAAAATCTCTTAAAGCTAAAGTATGTTGTGACGGCAGACAAAAGCTTTATCAATATGTAGCTACAAAAAATATTCCGTTTAAAAAAACTGGGAAGCTTATAGTAGCGACTGAAAAAAACCAGCTAGATCAGCTTGAGTCATTATATAAAAATGGAAATTCCAATGGAGTTCCATTAAAAATGCTCTCAAAAGAAAAGGTTAAAGTTCTTGAAGATGAGATAAAGTGTGAAAGAGCAATTTTTTCAAGCGAGTCTGGAATAATAAGTGTGCCAGAATATTTGAGCGCCTTAGAGGAGGACATAAAAAAAACAGGATATGTAGTTTTAGCCTCCGAGTTAAAACATGCCAAAAAAGTTAATGGACATTTTGAATTAACCCTTAATTCAAGCGATAAAATTCAATGTAAATATTTGGTTAATGCCTCGGGTCTTCATACCGAAGACGTCGCCAATAGAATCGAAGAAATAAACTTACCAAAAATTAAAACAGTGATGTATGCAAAAGGTCATTACTATCTTTATAAAAAGAAAAATCCTTTTAAGCACCTAATCTATCCGCTTCCTAATTCAAATGGACACGGTATCCATGCTGGAATGGATATTGAAAATAATCTTCGCTTTGGACCAAATGCAAAATGGGTGGATTCCATCGAGTATTCTTTTGATGAAAATACTTTGGATGAGTTTTGTAATTCAATTAAATCTTATTGGATAAATTTTGATCCCTCTTGTTTAACACCAGATTACACAGGAATCCGATCCAAGACAGTAGCTGAAGGCGAGGGTAGTCAGGATTTTGAAATTCTTAATGCAAGTGATCACGGACTTGAAAATTTGATTCATTTACAAGGTATCGATAGTCCAGGTTTAACCAGTTCTCTATCAATCGCTGATGAGGTAATTAGCAAATTAGGAATCCACTAAGCTTATAAAGAAGGTAAAATCTTCCGAAGTCTCCTTTAATACTGCTGTCTTTCCGCTTAAGCCTCCATGACCGCCAATTAAGTTTATTCTAAAGAGAACTTTGTTATTTGAAGTTGAAAGATCTCTTAATTTAGCAACGTATTTCGCAGGCTCGTAGTATTGAACTTGTGAATCGAATAGCGAAGAAGTCACCAGAATATTCGGATATGGAAGATTGGATAAATTATCGTAGGGTGAATAACTCTTCATATAGTCGTAATCTTTTTTATTATTTGGATTGCCCCATTCATCGTATTCGAAAGTTGTTAATGGAATAGATTCATCAAGCATAGTTGTCACAACATCCATGAAAGGGACCGCAGCTAAAATACCTTTATATAGTTCCGGTGCTTCGTTTGCTATAGCACCCATTAATAAACCACCGGCACTTCCTCCCATAGCGAAAACATTATCTTTATCTCCAAAACCCTTTTTCAAACATCCTTGAGTTACATCGATAAAGTCATAAAAGGTATTTTTCTTCTTGTACATGCGTCCGTTCTCATACCAATGTTTACCCATTTCTGATCCGCCACGAATATGCGCCAAAACAAATATAAAGTTTTCTTCTAATAAGGGCACAATACTGGAACGGAAATTTGCATCAATAATATGGCCGTAAGAACCGTATCCGTAAAAGAGTATGGGTTTTTTATGTAAAGGGGTCCCGTTATCCTTGTAAACAAGAGACGCTGGTATTTTTATGTTATCTCTAGATTTTAATGAAAGCCTTTCGACTTTTAAGCTTTTTGTCTCGCATTTAATTTTTGATTTCCAAATAACGGACCTTTTACCAGAAATTAAAGACTCCTTATAAACAGTCTCTGGTTTATTGAGCGATGAATACGCAAAACAAAAATAATCAGCTTTTGGATCATGATTGCCTGCTAGAGAAACGTCATAACACGGCTCATCAAATTTAATGTATTCATGAGTCCTGTTTTTGGTATTAATTTTTAATATCTGAGGAAGACCGTTTTCTCTTACATCAAGAAGAATATGATTTTTAAATATTTCGAAATCCAATAAATATCTTTTTTTACTTTCTTTAAGAACTGTTTTCCATTTTTTAAATTGATGACAAACGGATAAATCAGAATATTTGAGAGAAAAGTTGTCCTGACCGTCCATGTTTGTCATGACATAAAATGTATTATTAAAAATATCTACGTAATATTTATGTTTTTTCTTTCTCTTAAGAATTAATTTCAATTTGGTTGGATTATTTAATGAGAAGAATTGAACTTCATTTGCATTAGTCTGGCTGGAGTAAATAAACCCATAATTTTTATCTCTTGAAACTCCTAAACTGCAATGAAATTGTGGGTCGGTTTCTTCAAATAAAAGTATGTCATTTTTCTGAGAGGTTCCAATTGTATGAAGAAAGACTTGATTACTCGTTAATGTCGTTTCATCTCTTTTAATGTAAATAATATTCTTTGAGTTTTTAGACCATATAAATTGTCCGTCCGTTCCGGAAATTTTATCTGATAGGTTTTCTCCTGTTTTTATATCTTTAACTTTGATTGTGTATTCTCTGCGCCCATTTATATCTTCAGCGTATGCCAATAATTGATTATCTTCGGATGGCGAGACTCCTGAAACTTGATAGAATTTTTTATTTTTAGCTAATTTATTGATATCTAAAATCAATTCTTTCTTTGAATTCTTTTTCTTTGATCGATAGTATTTTCTATAATCATTTTTTTTTAGGGATTCCGAAAAATAAAAAAATCCATTTCTTTTTATCTTTAAAGACTCATCTTTAGCAGGAATGTAGCCATTTAGTTTTTTGAAGTAATTTTTAGAAATACTTGATTGGGTTTTGATCCAATCATCATGGTAAGCACGCTCAGTTTTTAAATATTCGAGAACTGTCTTACTTTTTCTAGTGTCATCTCTGAGCCAATAATAGTTATCAATTCTTGAGTCGTTATGTTTTTTTAAAACCTTCTTGACTTTTTTAGCTTTAGGTAATGCCTTCATAATATTTAATTGTTTTTTATTCTTTGATCTTTATAATTCGCAACCATTAAGGATGATTATTTTAAAAAAACTTTCACTTTCTTAGGAGCTCTATATGAAATTTTTCCATCACCTCTTAATTGCTTTATTCTTATTTTCCTCAAACTTTTTTGCTCAATCTGACAATGAAGATTATACGCTCGAGGAGATAATTGTAACCGCTCAAAAAACAGAAAAATCTCTTCAAGATGTTCCTATTGCTGTCTCAGCTTTATCTGCTAATGACTTAGCTTTAAGGCAGGCAGTGAGATTTACAGATTTGCAACTTAATGTTCCTAACCTCAGTTATTCAGAGACTAACTTCGGTGGTAGCTCGGTGTCTATCAGAGGTATTGGAAGACTTGCCACAGGAATTTCTTTTGATCAATCAGTGACAACACATATAAATGAATCTCCTTGGGGAGAAAATACCAACGTAGCAACTATGTTTGATATGGACAGAGTGGAAGTACTTAGAGGACCTCAAGGAACATTATTTGGAAGAGGGACTACTGCAGGACTAGTTAATCTTGTTACTAAGCGACCTTCCGTAGACTCTGGCGTTGAAGGCTATGCAGGCTTTACAACTGGAGAGTACGATCTTCAGGTTTTTGAAGGTGCCGTAAACATTCCTTTAGATGATAATTTTGCAGTTAGAGCTGCTTATACTCAAACTGAGAGGGATGGATTTACCGAAAATTTATACACTCCTGTAGGCGGCACCTTTGATGGAAGAGAACATTACGTAGGAAGAATTTCTTTACGATACGACACAGGAAACACTGTGATCGACTACATGTATCAAGAACACGAAGAAGAAAGCACCAGAACTTTGAGAACTAATTACGTTTGTACGCCAAGCGCTAACATTGCTAGAGGTTGTACTTTGGATGGAGAGGGTATTGGAATAGCCAATCCTGCTGCTACTTACAACGGAATTCTAGCTGCGGTCTTTTTAGAATCTGCTCCATTAGGAGCCAATACGGCAACTTATACAGCTTTTGGATTAAACGATGCCCCAAGGCCTGACAATATGACTTTGCGACAAACGCACAGTGATTTTGTTCCAATTTTTGATCGCCAATCTGGAACTCATCAATTAACTATTTCCCACGACCTTGATAAAGGAAGGTTATCTCTAAATATGATGAATAGAGAGTCTTCTTCTTACACAAGAATGGATACAACTCTGGCTGTTGAACCTTTGCTCGGAGTGAAAGTATCTGATGATCCTCTCACTTACGTTGGAGGCCTTATAAGTGTAGACATGTTGGATCATTGTGTAGCCGATCAGTGTGGAATAAAAGGACCAACTCAAGCAGAAAGATTAAGCGGTCAATCAGGTAAATACGTTTTACAAACTACCAACAGAAATTCTTTCATTGATGGATCCAGTAACGAACAACTTACCGAGTATTTAGAGCTTAAATACAGTTCTGATTTAGACGGAATTTTTAACTACATCGTGGGTATAAATCATTACGGTCATTACGAAGACGACAGTTACTTAACTACTTCTTCGCCTCTAACATTGTTAGGGGATGCTCAATTCTTTGTACCAACCACATTTGGTAATACAAATGAGTATGCACTAGAAGCAAGCGGTTTATTTGGAGAGCTTTATTTCGACGTTCAAGATAACTTAAGAATTACTCTTGGATTACGTTACGGTGAAGAAAAGAAAATTAATGACATCGTTACCACTACCTACGGACAAGCAAGAAATGTTGGAGCATTTGCTGGGGTTCCTTGGTTATTGGTGGACGGTGATTTGTATAATTGTTTTGAAGGCATTGCCGGCGCATTTGGACAAGCTCCAGATCAAGCAGTCATCGGTCAAATATTAACTGGTCAAGCAAGTAACGGTTGTGGGGTAGGCGAGCAGGAAACAGTGGATCTATATGGAGTGTCTGCGCAAGTAAATGCTGCTTCAGCAGCATTAGCTGGTGGTATTGCTGCTGCTGGCCAAATTGCTGATCCTCAACAACAAGCTCTTGCTACCGGAACAGCTTATGCAACTTATTTCATGTCAGTAAAAGACTTAGTTCCAGCGCTTTACGACAGAAGTGAAGATTACAATAAGCCTGGATGGGAGTCGTATCAAAAAAATAAACTTGATTACACAACTACCGCAGGAAGATTAATCGTTGATTACGCATTCGGTGATGATTCTCTTCTGTATGCATCTTATTCAAGAGGTACAAAACCAGCTGGTATTAATCCTCCGATTAATCCTAGGATTTATGAAAAAGGATTGATTCCTGCTAACACAGTTGAAGAGAAAGTTGATTCGTACGAGATTGGTATCAAGTCAATTTTGCTTGGTGGACAAATGAGACTTAACACTTCTTTGTTCTATAACAAATATACCGATATGCAAATATCAAGAATTCTAGCTACTACAACTTTTAACTTTAATATCGATTCAGAAAATTACGGTGCTGAAATTGAAATGGATTACGTTCCAGCCTCCGCTCCTAATTTAAGATTAGATTTTATGTTTGCATATATCAAAACTAAGATCATGGATGATGCGTTAACGATTGATCCATTTAATATTGCTGCCGAAGGCACCAAATATTTTGATGCTAAAAATACTGTCTACAAATGCATCGATTTGTTTTACGAAGGTGAAGGTTGTGTTGCAAATACATTTATCGCTGATAAAGATCTTGTAAACGCTGCGCAAGCAGTCTTAGCTAGTTTGGATGCTTGGTTGCCGGTTCCCGGAACTACTCAAGCTGATGGTCATCCGATCTACATGTCCAGGGTAGCATTATCAGCTCTTGGAATACCTACTACGACTGGAGTTAAACAAAGTATTGATGGCAATAGACTTCCTAACACTCCTGAATTAACTACTTCTCTAGGTCTTTCTTATAACTTTGAGGTAGGCAACGGTATTTCTGTAGTTCCAAACATTTATTACTACTATCAAAGTGATATGTATGTAAATGAATTCAATAATGATCTTTACGGAAAAGTTGATGCTTGGGATGAACTTAATATTGGTTTAACTGTTGGAGACATTGAAAACCAATGGTATTTCAGATTTTTCTCAAGAAATGCTCTCGATGAAGATAATATTACTTGGAAATATAACTCTACTGATGTGACAGGAAACTTCCAAAGTTACTTCTTAAGAGACCCAAGAGTAACTGGGATAGAGTACAGATATAGATTCTAAAATTATATTTATATTAAGAAAGCCCCTTTTATACATAAAGGGGCTTTTTTTATAGAATAGCTAAATTTCAAAAATAAATAAAATCGTTTAATTTTTGCTAAATTTAAGATAGATTAGAGGTTAAATACCTAAAAAAAGGAGTTTTTTAGGTTATTTATACATGGATGTTTAACTCAAAACAAAAAAGGGGAATGTTATGAGTATAAAAAATTTATCTTCGTCGTTTCTTGTCCTGACGTTAGTATTTACTGGTATTGCTTTTTCACAAGACAGTGGTCTTGAAGAAGTTACGGTAACTGCGCAAAGACAAGAGCAAAGTCTTCAAGACATACCGTTAGCGGTTTCAGCTCTTTCAGAAGACGATTTATTTGAACAACAAATTGAAGGCGCTAGCGATCTTCAATTAACTGTTCCCAGTTTGAGATTTGGTTCCGATCAATTCTCTGGTGGTGGTGGTTTTGAAATTAGAGGTGTTACTAACCTTGCTGTTTCTGCAACTGCTGATGCCGGAGTGGCTACACATATTAATGATTTAGCTGTCGGTTCAACAACACTCCAAGATGGTAACTTCTTTGATATGCAAAGAATTGAGATCATTAGAGGACCGGCTGGTACTTTGTTCGGTCAAAACTCTGTTGGTGGAGCCTTGAACTTTATAACTGCAAAAGGGGACACTTCAGGATTTTATGGGAACGTTAAAGCCGATGTTGGTGATTACGGTCGATTAGGAACCACTGCGGTTTTCAATATTCCATTAGACGAGAGAGTTGCTTTGAGAATTGCAACTAATACGTTGGTTCAAGACGGATTAATTGAAAATACTTACAAAGGTTCTGGTGGTTTCCAAAATACTGATAACAGAAATCAGTCTGCTTACCGTGCGACATTAACAGTTGAAGCTACCGATAACACAACAATAAACCTAGTTCATCAAGGCTCTCTTGAGGATTCAAACAGGAACTTATTTGCCGGCGTATGGTGTGACCGAGATCCTTCTTTAGTTGTAGGTTGTACGCCAACGCTAGTTGAGAACCAAAAATTTGAACTGACTCATCCAATGGGTACTTTTGTTGAGAATCTATTAGTGGCTATGGGAGTGCTTGATTTTACTCCAGTAACTGACATGAGCGGTGCTCCACAGGAATTCTGGAAGGTTAATCAGAGAGGAGCCCCTCTTTACCAAGTAGACGAGTACCTCACACAGTTAATTATTGAACATCAAATTAATGACGACCTCAGTTTATCAGCTGCCGCATCAAGAAAAGATAGAAAATTTCTAAGACAAAGCTCTTACGCTTCCCCAACCCTACAGGCTCTTAGATTTAAAGATACTGCTGCTTCTCCTGGTGGCTTAGTTGTTATGTCAGGGTACAGCCCTGGTAGAGATGGTGGTTTTGCCTCTAATCCTGCTGGTTGTGACGATGTAACTGCTGGTTTGTATGGTGCTTACGGTGGGTGTGTTCTCGATACAATTAATTATCCAACAGGATTCGATCATTCTAATGCGCTCTCTAATACAGACAGTGTTGAATTAAAAATTTCATCTGATTACGATGGGAATCACAATTTCTTAGTAGGTTTAAATTACACTGATACTTTTTCTGACAATCACTACGATGTAGGTGCTACCGGTCTTGATGCCTTAGCATATAAACCGCCCGCATTGTATGTAGGTGCTACTAATGCAGCATTGGGTATTCAACTTTATCCTTCTCTATACAGAACGGATTCATTAAACACTATTACATCTTCTTCTGTATTTGGTGAGTATTACTTCCAAGCAAGAGAGGATCTTAGGCTAACTTTCGGTCTAAGGTATAACGAAGATTACAAAGAAAGTCTTTCAAGACAAGCATTTGTAAACGTAGCTGGATATGCACCTGGTCAAGTTACTGACGGAGCAGCAGCTGCAATTGTTGCCGAATTGCCGTCTTCACCTCAAACAGATCCTTTGATTGCCGGTATGGCACAAACTGTTGCAGGACAACAAGCAGGACTTCTTCCTGCTGGTGCCGCTGCCGCTCTATGGGAAAGCGTATTTTGTCCTGCTAACGGAGGATTCTGTGCTTTAGCAGGTTCAATTCCTGACTACGGTGAGGTGTACAGAGACGTTACTGGTTTTGACCCCGAAATGGAATTCAGCTCAACGACAGGAAGATTCGTTGTTGATTACTTTATTAACGACGACTCTATGATGTACGCATCTATTTCAAAAGGATTCAAAGGTGGTGGTATTAACCCTGCAGTTGATCCGGTACTTTTTCCAAACGTTCCTTTAGCATTTCCTGAAACTAATGTATGGAATGTAGAAATTGGATTCAAAAACGAATTCCCTGATGCTGGTGTAAGATTTAATGCCGCAGTTTATGCATCGCAGTTCGATGGGTATCACGTCACAAAAGTAATCAAGAAAACATCTCTTAACGAAGGTGTTGACGTAGATATTATGGGTGCTGAGTTTGATTTATTGTATGTTCCACCTTCAGTTCCTGGTTTAAGCGTAAATGCTAGCTTAAGTTTTACGCAATCAACTATTGCTGATGGCGAATCTGCTCTTGACCCGCACAACCACGATCTTCAATTAACCGGTGGCGGAAAAGACTGGCATTTAATGAAAGATGTAGAGTCTGAATTCTTTATAATTAAGAAAGCAGCTCTCGCAGCTATCACGAATTCATGGTTAACAGAATCAGCCACAGGTGGAGCTGCAACTACACCATTAGATGGTATTGTTGCTGTAAGCCAAGGGACAGTTAGCACTGAAGATTTAATGGCTGGTTTAATTCCTGCTGAATTTCACGGGGACAGAACTTTAGGTCAATCAACTCCAGTAAGTTATCTAGTGCCTGCATTAGGGCTTACGCCTGCAGAAGGTCATTTACCTTCTTTAGCAGATAGATCTGCTCTTGATACAATGGCACAACTGCACGGATTTAATTTAAATCCTGCGGCTCCTGACATTCAAGATGGTCTTAACTCAGATCTATCAGGCAACCAATTAGTTCATCCAGATGTTATGGCTAACGTTGGTATAGGTTACGAACTTGATACAGGACCAGTAATGGTTAATTTCAGGTTAGATTATTACTATCAAGGTTCTAGATACGTACGTATCTTCAATCTTCCAAGTGATAAATTAGAGCCTTGGAATGAACTATCAGCTCAAATCACGGTAACGCCGTCTGACAAAGCTTGGTTTGTTTCTTTCTACGGTCAAAACATTACCGATGAAGAGAATATTGACTTTATGGCTCTTGGTAGTTCAGCTGTAGGAAACACAAGAGGGATTATTGCCAGAGAAAGAGCACGTTACGGAGTAAGAGCTGGATATAATTTCTAAGGTAAAACTTCATTTACAAAAAACCCTGCTTTTATGTGGGGTTTTTTGTTTTCTATCATGCAGCGAGCAATTAAGCGAAATTGTTGCTACAGATTCCGGTCTGATAGAGGGATATGAAGCAGATGACGGAACAATAAAATTTCTTGGTATTCCTTATGCCGAACCTCCGATAAAAAACTTAAGGTGGAAAGCACCGATTGCAAAAGAACCTTGGCAAGGGATAAAGAGAACAATCGAGAATGTCAAAGCATGCACTCAGCCTATAAATGATAGGACAGGTAATAATGCTTTTTACCAACTAATTCTTAAAGAATCAGGATTAGATTTAAATTCAATTGGGAAAGTATCAGGTTTTGATGAAGTTACCCAACAAAATACTTCAGAAGACTGTTTATATCTAAATGTCATTGTTCCCAAAGGAGGAGCAAAGAAAAAATCTGTTATGGTCTGGATACATGGAGGAGCCGGAAGGTGGGGTTCTGGTCACGAAGGAAATTACACCAGCGGATATCTTCCTACGCAAGGAGATGTAATTGTAGTTACAATTCAATATAGATTAGGGATATTTGGATGGTTAGCACACCCTGAATTGTCTGCCGAATCAATCCATGGTGTGTCTGGAAATTATGCCACTCAAGATCAAATCCTTGCTCTAAAATGGGTTCAAAATAATATTTCAAGTTTTGGTGGTGATCCTAACAACGTAACTATTTTTGGAGAGTCTGCTGGTGGACAGGCTGTTTCATCATTGCTAATGTCTCCTTTATCGAAGGGTCTATTTCATAAAGCTATTTCACAAAGTGGCTCAGCTATCCCCAATATATCAATACCGTTGAAAGTTTCAGAGTCTGGTGTCTCAGCTGAAAATTTTGGTATAAATGCAGTGAATTTTTTTCTCGGTGAAAATGGATCAATTGAAGATTTTAGAAAGCTACCGGCAAGTGAAATCGTTGAGATAAATGATCCTATGCTTGATAACGCCATTATGGCAAATATAAGCGGTCAAATAGTTGATGGTTATGTATTTCCAACTAATAGTTTGCAATCTTTTAAAAAGGGAAAAAATCATAAAGTTCCATATTTAATAGGATTTAATGCAAACGAAGGGACGAGTCTCTTACCTTTAATTATTGATAAACAAATGTTTTCATATTTTGGTGATATATGGCCGTCTGTTATTTGGTCATTCATTGATCCAGAAGCAGCTCTTATGGCTTTTACTGATCCTTCTAAATTATCACCACCACCTACTGAATATTTAAACCTTATAGATACCAATGCAGATCCTTATAAAACTGCAATTGATCTATGGGGTGAAATGTTTTTTGGTGCACCCGCATTTCACGCAGCATTAAATCATAGTGTGCTTGCAGATACTTACTTGTATTATTTCAATGTTGATTTAAACGTTCCAAGTGATTATTTGGGTGCCACCCATGCTCTAGAACTAGGCTATCTATTTAATGAAGGCGGACTATTTGGAATTGAAGAAACAATAACCGAAACAGATAGGATGATTGCAAAAGAAATGCGTAGTGATTGGATTGAGTTTGCTAAATATGGTCGCATAGAAGGTTATGTACCATTTAGCTCCAAAAATCCTTCTGCAAAAATCTATTCAACCAAAATTAAAAATTCTCGCTTATGGAATGAAAATTTCTATAAATTTATGAGCGACTACTGGAATTCAACCAACTAATAAATAAATAGTTATTTATATTAATTTTATTTAAATTTAAAAAATAAGGTTGACTCAAAATAGAATTATAAATTTCGAAAAATAAAAATATTTAAATTTTCACTGATTTAAGTTAGATTACACATTAAATCAAGGAAGAAAACTTAAACAGGGAGTGTTATGAAATTTTCATCTAAATTATTTTTAATTTTTTCTTTTCTTTCGTCTTCTTTTGCTTTTGTGCAAGATTCAGATGGATTAGAAGAAGTAACAGTTACTGCTCAAAGACAAGAGCAAAGCCTTCAATCAGTTCCTTTAGCAGTTAGTTCTTTGGATACTGACGATATTTTAGCGAGACAAATTGAAGAAGCTAAAGATCTTCAAATGTTTATACCAGGTCTAAGATTTAGTGGAAACATTGGTGTTGGTGGGGGTCAATTTGAAATCAGAGGAATGATAAATGGCGCTACCTCAGGAACTACTGAACCTGGTGTCGCAGTTCATATTAACGATATGATTGTAGGAACTACAGATTTGGCTTCTGGTGGTATTTTCGACATGGAAAGAGTAGAAGTTATTAGAGGGCCTGCAGGAACTCTGTATGGGGGTAATGCTATCGGTGGCTCAATAAATTTTATAACTGCAAAAGCTGATACATCAGGTTTTTACGGTTCATCTAAGGTTGATCTAGGTGACTATGGAAGATTTGGTACTGAATCAGTATTCAATATCCCTTTAGATGATTCAGTAGCTTTAAGAATTGCTACTTATACTCTTAGGCAAGATCCCTTAATTGAGAACATATATTCACAAGGTCAAGATATAGATAATAGAAATCAATCAGCCTATAGATTGACTCTTACTTTTGATGCGTCAGACGATACAACGATCAATGTAGTTCATTCAGCAGCTTTAGAGGACTCAACTAGGAATGTATCTGCCGGTTCATGGTGTGACAGAGATCCATCGCTTGTGGTTGGCTGTACTCAGGTTGCTCCAGAAAATCAAAAATTTGAAATAGCTAATCCTATGTCTACATTTGTTGAAAATCTGCTTGTAGCACAAGGCGTCTTAGACTTTACTCCTATAACAGATATGTCTGGTGCACCGCAGCAATTCTGGCAAGTTAATCTCAGAGGTACTCCAATGTATACCATTGATGAATACCTCACTCAGATTTTAATTGATCACGATATTTCTGATGAATTATTTCTTTCTGTTGCGGCGAGTAGAAAAGATCGAGCTTTCAACAGAAGAGAAGCTTGGGAGTCTCCTGAGTTAGATACTCTTAGATTTTTAGATTCGCCAGCAACTCCAGGCGGGTTAGGAACTATGTCAGATGTATTTAATCCAGCTTGTTCTGTAGAAGATTATACTGCGGGTTGGTTCGGAGGCTGTATCTTAGATACTGTCAATAATCCTGTTGGTGCTTTTGCAATTATGAGTGAACAAATTACTGATTCAGTCGAATTAAAATTGGTCTCGGGTTTTGATGGGCCTCATAATTTTCTTTTTGGAATGAATTATTATAAAAATGTAGGTGACACAAATACTGATGTTGTTGCATCTGGATTGGATGCTTTAACGAAAGCGCCTGCAGCAGCTTTGGTAGGAGCGCAATTAAATGCTCTGGGTATTCAGTTATATGCTCCACACTTTAGAACGGCAAACTTAGATACCATTGAATCTTCTGCAGTATTTGGAGAATACTATTACCAAGCCAATGATGATGTAAAAATTACCTTCGGTCTTCGATATACAGATGATTTTAAAGAAGCTTTGCCAAGCAATCCTTTTATTAATGTATTTGGATATCAAAAAGGATTTATGACCGATGTTTTAGCCGGAATGCTTACAAGCGGTCAAGTGCCTAGTGCCGCTGCATGGGAGGCTCTTTTCTGTCCCCCAGGCGGTGCATTTTGCCCAGCTGGTATTCCAGGCAGAGAAGGTTTAAGCGCTCCTGGTGAAGCTTATAAAGCAGCCGGTTTTGATACAACACTTGAGACAAGTAAATTTACTGGAAGATTCGTTGTTGATTACTTCATTAACTCAGATTCGATGATGTATGTATCGCTTTCTAAAGGTTTTAAAGGTGGTGGAATTAACCCTGGATTTGATCCAGGCGCTTTTGCTGGTGTTCCCACAGGTTTTCCAGATTCAGAAGTATGGAATGTAGAAGTTGGATTTAAGAATGAGTTCCCTGATCAAGGAATTAGATTTAACGTTTCTGCTTATGCTTCGCAAGTTAAAAATTATCATATAGGTAAAATCATTAATAGAACTACAATTAATGAAGGAATTGATGTTGATATAAGCGGTTTAGAAGCGGAACTTTTAGTTGTCCCACCTGATGTTCCAGGATTATCATTCAATGCTTCAATCAGTTTGACCAATTCTTCTATTGCTGATGGTGAAAAAGCCATTGATGTCATCAATAGAGATCTCCAACTTTCTGGTGGTGGAGCAGAATGGCATCTTATGAAAGACGAACAATCTGAGACTTATATTGTTAAGAAAACAGCTTTAGCAGCTATGTGGCAAACTTATTTGCAAGAAGTCACTACTCTTGGTGCAGCTACCACTCCTGCAGATGGTATTGCTGCATTGAATCCTGCTTTAGATGGTCTAGGTCTAGTTCAAGCAGTTTTCTTTAATCCAATAGAACACCATGGTGATAGAACTTTTGGTGAACCCACGCCTGTGAGTTATTTCAATCCATTTACTGGAGCAATGCCTGCAGATGGACATTTACCATCATTAGGTAACAGGTTAAGAAATAATGTTGATTTCGATCCACTAAGAGTATTGGCTCAGCTTCATGGATTTGATTTAGTGGCAGGAACAGACATCAGTGAAGGTCTGGAAACTGATTTGTCAGGAAACAGCTTGTATCATCCTGAAAGTCAAATTTCACTTGGTATAGGATATCTGCAGGACGTTGGAGAAATTAAAATTAACTATCGTCTTGATTATTATATTCAAGGTCAAAGATATAACAGGGTTTACAATTTAGCTAGTGATTATCTTGAAGGATGGGATGAATTAGGAGCACAAATTACTGTCTCAGATAGTGATGATTCATGGTTCGTTCAATTCTATGGTCAAAACATTACTGATAATGAAAGTATCTATTACAGAAACTTAGAAAGTACTGCAGTAGGTAATTATCAAAGAATTATGGCTAGAGAAAGAGCTAGATACGGTGTAAGAGCTGGGTGGAATTTTTAATTAAATTCTTTATTAAAAAAACCCTGCATTAGCAGGGTTTTTTTTGATTAAGACATTATTGTTATAAAATACAAATCAAGGTTTTACCCAAATGATCAAATATATTAATAATATTGCTGGTATTTTAATTTTATTAAATATTTTTGATCAGATTTTATCTTCAAGCAAAATTATTCCAGAAAACATTTATTTTGATATTTTTGTTATAGCTTCGTATATTTTTTTTGGGACAGAGTTCATTTTAAGGATTGTTATTGAACGAAGATTTTCTTTCTTGTTAGTTTTTGATTTTGTAGTTCTTGCTAATTATGTTTTCTTTGGTTTTTACGATTTAAGAATATTAAGAATTTTCAGAGCTTATTCAATTTACAGTAACCATAAGATGTTGTTACCAACAAACACCTTACTGAGAACAGTGTATAACCAACGATTAGCGTTATTAGGGTCTCAGATAATGGTTTTTTCTGTTCTGTTGATTTTCTCTACTTTAATTCACTTTATTGAGAGGGATATTAATCCTGAATATTTTGGATCTATTCTTAACTCAATGTGGTTTGGAATAGCAACCTTAACGACAGTAGGTTATGGAGACGTAACTCCATCTTCTCCTTTAGGTCAGGTTTTAACTTCTCTAACTATGTTTTTAGGTATCGGGATGTTTGCATTACCTGCAGCAATATTAGCATCTGCTTATTATGAAGAAATTCAAAAGAGAAACTTTCTTATCACGATGGAAACAATTTCCAGCATTCCATTATTTTCTATGTTGCCTATTGGAGCATTAAGCAAAATAAACGATAAGTTGGTTGCAGAGATTTATCCTGCTAAAAGAAAAATTATTGAAAAAGGTGATGAGGCGGATTGCATGTACATCATTGAGTTTGGTTCGGTGCAAGTTGAAATAGAATCTCCTGTTACCTTGGGGCAGGGCGACTATTTCGGTGAAAAAGGAATTCTTTCCAAGGAAGTGCGTAATGCGTCGATTAGCTCTCTAGAAGAAGTTAAACTACTCTCTTTATCAAAAGAAGACCTTGAAGAATTAATGGAAGAGTATCCTCATCTTTTTGAGGAGCTTGAAAAAGTAAGTTTAGATAGAACCGGTTAATTAAAGGAATAAGAGAATTTAGTACTTAATCCTTGATCATCCTCAACGGCATTCAATATAGGTTCCGAATCGTAAGCAATATCGTACTGAAGGCTGATACTAAATTTTTCATTAACTTTAAAATTAAAAGCCATTAAGAAGCTTGTTTTGTAATCGTTAAAATCCAATATATCGGGCTGATAATAAATAGTTGTATTGAAGTTAACGTTTTCAGCAATTTCAAAATTATCATGGAAATAAAGAGAGAATCTTGTTGTATCAGTGACTGAATCTTCTAAATCAGTTTCCTCTTCATAAATAACGCCTGCTCCAAATCTCATTTGATCATCTATGATCATTCTTAAACCGGTACCAAATAAGTTTCTTTCTCTAAATAATCTAAAAGGATTTTTAGCTGACTGGATAAAGAATTCAGTATGGTACTGATTGTATGTCTCAAAGACAGATCTTATATGAATGAGTTGCGATATATCCGTGACGTTTTGATTTATTTTCCTTTCAGATTTTCTTAGAATCATGAAATTTTCGACATCATCAAGATTGTAGTCAAATCTTAGATCAAATGAATAATAGTCTCTATCTCTGTTACCCCTTGAAGCATTCAAAGAAAAACCAAGACCAGCAAAAAAACCTTCTTTACCTTCATTTCTTAACTCTTCTATGTTCACAATAGTCTGAGAAATAGCCATTGACGGCAAAAATAATGTAATAAAGAGGAGTTTACTTAGTTGTTGCAACGTACGCTCCATTCCAATTTGGATCAGCTAAATTAAGCTTCATATCTTTAATTCTGTCTTTAAAAATAGCGTAGTATAAATCAAACTCTGTAACTTGTTGCTCCCATTTCTTAATAAAGTTTAAAGCTAAATCCCATTGTTGATTTCTGTAATTATGAAGAAATTCTTCATGATCTTTACTGAACTCAGATAATTTTTCATCTTTCAATGAGAATTTATCAAAAGAAGTATAAATTTTTACGGGTTCACTTTTTCCTTTTACTTGAATCAGATCTAATTCGAAAAGATTTGCATTTGATTTAAGAGCATTCACTGTTTCTTGACCAAGAATCCTCTGAAATCCATAAGTTCCAGATTGACCTTCTAATCTTGAAGCAAGGTTTACAGGGTCACCTAAGACCGTATAATCAAACCTTTTTTCAGAACCCATATTTCCAACAATACATTCTCCTGTATTGATTCCAATACCAATTTTTAACTCCATACCTTTTTGCTTTTGGAACTCAATATTAAATTGCTCTAACGCTTTCTCCATATCAAAAGACGCTTTTAAAGCTAAATCGGTATGATTTTCTTGATCTGTGGGTGCATTCCAAAAAGCCATAATGCAATCTCCCATATATTTATCAATAGTGCCAGCGTTATCTAAAATTTCATTTGATAGCACTGTAAGGAGGTTATTTATAAGTTCCGTTAGCTCTTCAGGATTAGATTTATAACTTTCTGATATTGCTGTAAAACCTCTGATATCAGAAAACAGAAAGGTCATATTTTTCTTCTCTCCACCTAGCTTTAACGATTCACTTGATTCAGCAAGTCTAGAAACCATTTCTGGTGCTAAATATTGAGAAAACGCAGTCCTAACCTTACTTCGTTCTAGTTCAGTAAATAAAAAATTAAAAAATGTAATTATTAGATAACTTGTTAAGCATATTACCAATGGAGATATAGGATCAATTAAATAATCTAAATTGTTAAATCCGTAGTAAGAACCGTAGAGACTTGACATATTTGCAACTAGAAATGTGATCAATCCTCCAGTAGGGCCAAAATATTGAATGATTAAACATATTAAAATAGAAAAAAATAATCCAAATATAAATTCTCCTCCTTCCATCCAATCTGGTCTAACTAAAAACTCGCCATTTATAATTTGTTGAATTCCTTGAGCTATGACTGTTACACCTGGAATATCTTTCTCTAAAGATGTGTTTCTAATATCAAGTAAGCCAGATGCGCTCGTTCCAACTAGGACAATTTTTCCAGCAAAGTACTCTCTATCGAAAGTATTGTTAAGTACTTTAAAGGCGGGAATAACATTTAAATTTTCTGTATAAGTTGAATGTAACCATAAATTTCCATTTGCATTAGTTGGTACAATCACATTTCCTAATTTAATGTTATTAATTCCGGTGCTCTCTCCAAAAGCAAGTTCTCCTGAAGCATTAGAAGATTTTATTTGATAAGTACTTGCTCCTATTGCTACTCTCAAAGTTTCTAGCATCAGAGAGGGAACGATCTGCCCACTAACTATTTCAAAAGTTGGTAAGCTTCTAACAATGCTTGAATCTCCGCCAATACTCATAGATCCAACTCCCGCTGCAGAAGAAATCAATGAAGGCAGATTATTTTGCATACCAGAATAATTTGGTAAAAATTCATTAGGTGTATCACCTTGAATAATTAAACCAAATTTAGGTTTGATAGATTGACTGATTAATTTATTGTTAGGTGCGCTTCCAAGTACTACGGTTGTATGAGCTTGCATAGATTCAGCAAAAACTAAGTCGTTAGGTTTAATTTTCTTCAGCTCATTAACTAACTCCGAGTTATCTGAATATTGCTCAGTGAGAACATCACTCCCAGTTCTATCTCTTTCTGCAAAAACGATATCGAATGATGTTGTAAGAGCTTGTTCTGTTTGCTGGACTAATTTAGATAATAAATCTCTAGACCATGGCCATTGACCAAGATTATTAAGAGATTCATCATCAATATCTATAATAACCACAGGATCATCTTCCAATGGTTCTCTTGGATTTATTTGTTGCAAAGTATCGAATGCAAATAATCTTAATTCATCGAAAATGTTCAAAGGATTAGCTAGAGGAATTAATCCAATTAAAATTGCCATTGGCAATAACAATTTTTTTTGAATGTTCTTCATTTTTGTTTATTAAAAGCTATATAATTGACGCTTTGTCATGTCTAGTAAGTATATTTTATTACTATTTGTCTTTGGTTTGACCTTTTTTGCTTCTTCGCAAAATGTTCCACCAACTATATCTGATCCTGAGCAATTAGAAACTATCAGAAAAGAAAGACAACTAATCTTTGATCAATTATTAGAAGAACCAACCAATCAAAGCAATTTATTCAAATATGCCAATTTATCCATCATATTGGGTGATTTAGAGGCAGCAATTGGAGTCTTTGAGCAAATGCTTATATACGATCCGACCCTTGCGAGGATTAGATTAGAGCTAGGAGTACTATATTTCAGATTAGAAGCTTACGCTCCAGCAAAACTATATTTAGATAGTGTCAAAGATTACGATCCTCCAGAAGAAGTAGTTACAAAAGTTGAGTCTTTTCTTTCTGCTATAGAAGAGCAAGAAAAACCTTTGAAGGTAAATCAATTAATGACATTTGGATTTTCAAGCTCAACAAATGCTAATGCTGGGATAGATGCAGATATCATTGAAATAGCAGGATTTCCCTTAGAAGTGAGTCCTGATTCTAAACCTCAGTCTGACTCAAAATTATCATTTAATTATAACGTTTCACTTACTCAAAACTTAAATAATCCTCGAGGAGATTCAATAAATTACTTTTTAGCGCTGGCTACTACTTATCAATCAAGATTCACTCAATTTGATCAAAGAAGTTTAGTTTTTGGAATTAACAGTAAACTTGAGGTGGAAGAAGGTAGATTAGGAATTCTTAAAAGTCCAAGTGTCACTCCCAGTTTTACCAGAATTCAGGTATACCTATCGGGTGAAGCACTTTTAGAATCAAATGCTTTTAGCGTTAGTCATTCAGGCACTTTAGAAAATGGATCAAATTTTGATTATGGTTTCAATATAGACAAAAGGAACTTTATAGGTCTAGAAGCAAAAAGTGGTTATCGTTACGGAACTTTTGTAAATAATACATTCTTTTTACCTAATAATAATTCAAGTTGGACTTTGAATGTTTTTAGCGATAAATATGAAGCAAATGAAAAATTTGAGTCCTTTAGGCAATGGGGATTCGGTTTTAGTTATCGCATGCCATTGCCTGATTCTTGGGTAATGGCAACCAATTATGATTGGTCGACAAAAAACTACCTTGCGCCTAATGGTCCGTTAGGGGTTAGAAAAGATATAAATGAATCTTCTGATTTAACCTTTTCTAGACTTTATATAAACTGCTTATCAATGAATATATTCGTTAAACCTTTCGATAATAGAAGTAGCATAGATATTTTTTCTAGAAGTAATACAGATGTTGGTTTGAACCTTTCTTATCTTTGTTTAAATAATTAACTCTTATTTCAAGTTGAGTATATAATCCGCACATGAATCAAATAGTTCAATTTTTCTTAAAGATCAGAAACAGCAGTTTTTTTAACGGTATAGTCATCTTTGTAATAATTGGTTCTGCTATCTACGCAGGAGTAAGTTCTTATGATCTTTCAGATGACTATGTAGGAATTTTGAACTTCTTAGATACTGCGATCACAGTTTTCTTTTTGATAGAGATAATAATAAGAATTGTCGCTGAAAGATCCTTAATTAAATTTTTTCAAAGTGGATGGAACATATTTGATTTCATAATTGTGACAGTCAGCTTAATTCCTATTACTGGTGGAGAAACAGCCTTTGTAGCAAGGTTACTTAGAATAGTAAGAGTACTGAGAATTATCACAGTCGTGCCTGCATTAAAGAAAATTGTTGATGCTTTATTTGAGACTCTTCCAAGAGTTGGCTTTGTTGCGCTTCTAATGTTCATTTTCATATATATATGGGCTGCTATAGGTACGTTAGTTTTTGGAACTACTGACCCAGAGCATTGGGGTAATATTGGTTTAGCAATGCTAACTCTTGCACAGGTTGCCACCTACGATGACTGGGCAGCAGTAATGAAAGATATTATTGAAGTTTTCCCTTGGGTTTGGATTTACTTTATAAGTTTTATTCTTTTGAATGCTGTCATAATGTTAAACATGGTCATTGGAATTATTGTCGATGTAATGTCAAAGAAATCAAGTAGCGGTCAATTAAGCGCAGATGAGAATCAATAACTATTTGGTTCTTTTAATATCTCTTACTTTACTTTCTTGCACTTACGAAAAAGTTGTAAAAAACTCTATGTATGATTTGGATGAGTTTGATGCTTGTTATTTAGATCACAAATCGTCTTTAGAAGCAGATAAACAAAAATACCTTGATATGCTTATAAAGCTGAGAAAATATAATTGCTCTCGCTACTATGAACTCTTTGTAAGAGGAACAATAATTCAGGGTTACTAGAACCAAAAAATAAGTAGCAAAGGAGTTGATATCGCAATGATCAGAAGCTCCAAAGGCAATCCAAGTTTCCAATAATCTCCAAATTTATAATTACCAGGCCCCATCACTAAAGTATTGCATTGATGACCTATTGGAGAAAGAAAAGCGCAGCTTGCACCTATGGCAACACACATCAAGAAAGGTTCAGTAGGGTGGCCTAACTGATTAGCTATGGTTACTGATATTGGTCCCATGATAACAGCTGTAGCTGCATTATTAATGACATCTGATAAACACATGGTTGCAACCATTAAAATAATTAAAGTGCCTACTAAACCAAATTGAATTGATTGAGTGGCTATAGCAGTTGCAAGAATATTGGTAAGGCCGCTGTCATACAATGCATCGCCAATTGGGATCATAGCCCCAAGTAATACAATGACAGGCCATTCAATATGCCTGTAAAGCATATTTGGCTTTAGTAATTTAGAGGCTACAAAAGCTAAAACACATAGCAAAAAAGCAATGACAACATTTAAAAAATTTGTGATAACAAGAAGTAAACTAAATGAAAATAAACCTAGCGATAAAAGAATTTTAGAGTCATCTTTTATTACATCTAGTTCTCTTTGCCACAAAGGCATAAGGCCTAGATCCTGCATTTTTTCGCTAGTATCTTTTTGTTCTTCCCTCGTTGCAATTAATAATACATCTCCAGATTTAAAGTGCTCGTTTGATAAACTTCCTTGAAAATTTGTTCCTTTTCTCCAAAGCCCTAAAATAGCCATTTGTCTTCCTGCCATTGTAGAAAAATAGTCTATAGTTCTTCCTATCAATCTAGAGCCAGGAGAAATCATAGTTTCAATTTCACCAAAACTTCCTGAATCTAGATCTTTAATTTCTGTTCTAAGGGATAGTCCATATTTTTCTTGGAGACCAGATACTTCTTCAGGATTAATTTTTAAAAGCAATATTTGTGATTCTTTTAATTCATCAAAATTACTTAATATTTCTCTAGCATCTGAGGACTCATTAACAGACCCAATAAGTACAATGTCAGATCCTAATTCTTTCCTAAACTCTTGGGTTCTTTTACCAATAAGTTCACTATCTTTATCTATTACTAATTCCACTAAATATTCATTAATATCCACTAAAGAGGAAGAGTCATTTTCTCCAGATCTATTTTTTACAAGTATGAATCCTAATAATGCTATGAAAACCAAACCACCAATGCTTACAGGTAATCCAGCATAGGCAAAATCAAAGAATTCAAAGCCTTTATCGGAATATTGATCTCTAAATTCAGAAATAATAATGTTTGGAGGTGTTCCTATTTTAGTATTCATTCCGCCTAAAATAGATGCAAAAGCAAGAGGCATCAAAAATTTAGAAGGGGACCAGCTCATTTTTTGGCATATTCCTAAAGTAACCGGTAGAAGCATCGCCATAGCTCCGATATTGTTCATGAATGAAGACAGAACAACCGCTATTCCCATCAAGATCACAAGAAATTGAAATTCGCTGCTGGCAATTTTTTGAAGAAGGCTGCCAATTTTTCCTATCAATCCTGAAGCTTCTAAGCCCTTACTTATCAACAATACAAGTGCGACAGTTATAACAGCTGGATGGCCAAAGCCAACGAATGCTTCTTTTGCAGGCACAAATCCAAGCACCACTAAAACCGCTAAACTTGTAAGCGCAACTGCATCATAGCGATATCTTCCCCATATAAACATTCCCACCATTACTAAAAGTATGGCTGAAAGTATGATTTGATTGGTATCCATAAAAGAATAGTTACTTTACATTAAGTTGAATTGAATATCATGAAACGATTTAGATTTAAATAAAATCTCTTTGATCATAGATAAATTAAGGCTTTTTAGCATTAAATATAGTAAAATTTAATTACCAAATAAGTTTTTGTTAGTTTGACTATGTGTCATTTTGACAATAAAATTCTCTTTTTTCTTAATTATGAGAAAAATATAGGGGAAAAACTTCATGGAGTGGGTTTATGAAGACAATAAACATGAAAAAATTTAACAAAGTACTGATCCTTCCTTTGTTACTATTTGTATTAGCAAATTGTGCTGGCACTAACGTTACTACTTATTCTTCTGCGTCAATAATGCTTGATGATTTTATTGAGCAAAATGGAGGAAAAGGAGCAGTTAACGACGAGACAATTCATTATCCTTTAGATATTCAAACTTTGTCTTGTTCTGAAATGCAAGCAAATAGAATCAGAATTTCTAATTTAATTAATAATCTATCTGAAAGAGTTGTCGAGAATTCAAATAGAAGCACTAGCTACTCTACTTATGGCTTAACAAAGCACGATCCTTTGATTGGGACTAGCTTTATTGGTGTCAGTTCAGTTGGGTTAAATCCAGAAGTCGCTGAATTCAGAAAACTTAAATTAGTACTAGAAGAGCTCAATACAACTTCTATCCTCAAGTGTACTCCACCTGAGGTAATGAGAACTCCATAAATAAATTCTAATTTTCAAGACTTTATGGCTATATAATTAATTATGGCCATTCGTCTTGCGTATTTATTCAGTTTTTTATTTCTATTTCTTTATAGTATTTTTACTTTATTTGGTATTGGTCTCTCACTTGAACCGGGAATGGAGATTGGCGGTGTATCAAGATGGTGTGAAAGGGTAAGCGATAGTATTTTTAGAGAGCCTGTTAATACACTTACAAACTTAGCCTTTATGGTGACTGGCTTAATAATGTTTCATGTTCTTAATCGAGATGAAGAAAATGTAAATACTTTCCATACCCTGACTCCAATAGCTATTCTATATGCCTCTGCAGCAATCTTTTTAGGTCCAGGATCATTTTTAATGCATGGTACTCATACAGAATGGGGTGGATGGGCTGATAACTTGAGCATGGTGATGTACATCGTCATCCCTTGGCTTTATAACTTTAAAGTTATGGCTAAATGGAGCATCAGTACCTTTTTTAAAGTCTATCTAAGCATCATAGTTGCCTATGGTTTAGGCAGATGGTTTCTTGGCGATGGTATGGGAATAGGCTTTAGTGTTTATGGTGTTTCTATAGGTGTATGGATAGTATCTGAATTTCTATTTAAATATTGGAGTCAGAGAATGAGATTTTTATCTGGTTTTGTGGGTTTCCTTGTTGCCGCAATATTTGGAATTTATCCACAAGAAATTTTTAATAATCTTGATCAATACTGGTGGATTGCATTTTTCTGGTTACCTGGACTTGTTTGTAACACTAAGCCTGACTACGAGCGAAAGCATTTCCCATGGTTTTTTGTTGGAATGCTTTTATATATTTCAGCTTTTGTAATTTGGTTACAAGGGTATCCAAATCAACCTTTATGTAATCCAGATTCTTTGATTCAACCGCACGGTATATGGCATATATTATGCTCTTTAGCCACGCTAAGTTTCTTTGTGTTTTTAAGAACAGAACAATTAAAAAAAAGAGAGGTCTAAGCCTCTCTTTTTTTTTAATGAAATTATCTTCTCGGCCAGGCTTTGACAGGAATTACCAAAGAAGTATTTAATACTTCTCTCATCCCTTTTACTTTCCTTGAAAATTTTTCAAAAGCCTTTGATGATGTTAATTCTGTAGCCCCATCTGTCAAAGTTACAAAATCAGAAGCTCCGATATAAACAAAGTGTGTAAATTCATCATTGCCATATAGAACTCTGTTTAATCCATAAGAGCTTGTAACAGATCCTGATTCAACATTAGAATCCATTAGTTCTGACCATGCCTCGGCGTACTCTTCCTCATTTTCTAGATTCATTCTCATGTCATATTTAGTGAATGCACCATCAATAGTCCAATCATTGGCTTCAATGATAGGGACAATTGCAAGATCTGATACTGGACTCGCTGAACTCATTAAAGAACCAAGCATTGTGGCAGCTTCTGGACAGCTTTGTGTTAATGCGCCTGCATTTTGAAAGTCCTCTCTTGTCATATAAGAGGCAATAATAAAATGCGTAGAGTCACTTGCTCCATTAAGTGTTTCAGACATTAACCCTAAGTCGCCTGGA
>CACJNS010000002.1 GCA_902594855.1 uncultured SAR86 cluster bacterium | reverse complement strand
ACTTTTTACAGAAGTATTATCTAAAATTGATTCCCTGAGGCCTGATATCAAGTCATTAATATCGGAGTCTTGTTCAAAAACCTTTCCAAATCCTCTTTCTTCAAAAAATTTTGCATTTAAAATTTGGTGACTATCAATTGAATTTGGAATTGGGATTATGAATGCTGATCTTCTTACCTTAATTAATTCTGATACTGTCAGCGCGCCCCCCCTACAAATGACAACATCGCTCCATTCATATGCTTCTCTCATATCATCTATAAATTCGCTTACTGTGAACTGGTTTTTTACATTATTTTTCTTATAAGCTTCTTGGGTGATCTCTCTATGTTTCAATCCACACTGATGACGTATTTTCAAGCTGTTTTTATTGATTCCTCCAAGAACTTTTGGAACCAAATGATTTAAAAAATCTGAACCTTGGCTGCCTCCAATTATTAGAAGGTTATTTAACTGATCAATATTTTTTTGTTTTAAACCTAAAAGTTCGTCTCGAATAGGATTGCCACTATCAACAAGAAAATTGACTTTAGTTTTTTTGAAATAATTAGATGCCTGACCGAAGCCCAAAAATACTTTATCAAGATATTTTAACCTTGAAAGAATCCTTATTGCAGATCCAGGTATTGAATTTTGCTCTTGTGCATAGATTGTTCTTAAAGGGAAAAATAAAGCGATCAATGAAGTGTATCCTCCAAAAACAATCATTTGATCATTCTGACTGGAGAAAATTCTATATCTGAAAAAAAATTTCAATCCAGAGTGAAATAGTTTTAAAACTGAAGAAAATTTATTAATAAAGCCCTTTCCTCTGAAACCTACCAAATCATATTCTATAAATTTGATGCCAAGCTTTTTACATATATTTTTCTCAGGTCCTCTGGCTGTGCCAATCCAGATTATGGAGATATCTTTTTTTAATAAATCTCTCGCAATTTGCTCAGCAGGAAATACATGCCCTCCTGTTCCTCCAGCAACTATGAAGAATTTCTTAGAAATTTTTCCTCCTTGATATCACTTTATGTCTATCTGATTCATTTAATTCAAAATATATTCTTTGGATCAGTGAAATCAAAATAAAGGTCAAAAATAAATTGGAACCGCCGTAGCTTAAAAAAGGCAACGTCAGCCCTTTTGTAGGAAGAAGTCCGATAGACACGCCGATATTGATAAAAACATGTAGCCCAATCAGAGTACCTATGCCATATGCAATAAATGAACTAAACATTTGATTCATTTGTCTTGCTAAACGTCCAATCATGAAACATCTTATGACTAAAACTAGAAAAATAAAAATTAAAATTAGTCCAAAAAAACTACCAAATTCCTCCAAAATAATAGAAAAAACAAAGTCAGTTTGAGCGTCTGGCAGTAAATTTAACTTCAACCAACTTTCTCCATATCCAGCACCGAACCAGTCACCTCTGCCAATAGCAGAAAAGGATCTCGTCAGTTGATATCCTCCTTCTTGGGCATTTTCCCATGGATTCATAAATGTAAGTATTCTTTGAAATCTCCAAGGAACTAAATAAATCATCAAAATAAATGTAAAAAAACCTACCATGGAGATTGCAATAAAATGAACAATAGGCGCGCCAGCGATAAACATGATTGTGAGAGTGACCAAAAAGATAATTGCTGAAGAACCTAAATCTGGTTGCAATAAAATCAAAGAAATAAGTGAAACCATTATGAAAATGGGCTTCCAAAAACCTGTCCAATTTGATTTAAATTCTTCTTTCTTCCTGATACAAAAGGATGATACGTAAATCAATAATGATAACTTAGCTAATTCAGCAGGCTGGAAACTAAAACCAAGGAACCTTATCCACCTCTTTGCTCCATTTATTTCTGGTGCAAGATTAGGCACTAAGAGTATCAACAAAAGAAAGAGCGATAAAAAAATAAGATATAAATCAATATTTCTCCATGTACTCATCTCAAACCTGAATATAAAGAAGAAAAGAACGAAACCCACCATCAAATTAAATATGTGCCTAGTGGTTAACTCGTTAAATGAAATGCTCGATACCATCAAGATTCCAAAGAAAGCTAAGAAAATAGATATTGTTATTATCGTAAAGTCGAAATTGTCAAAATTAATGTTCCGATCGTGGCTTCCAAATAAAATCCTATTTACAAAGTTTTGCTTTCTAGCCAACATATTTTTTGATTAATTCTTTAAACTTAGACCCTCTCTCTTCATAATTTTGAAATTCATCAAAACTTGAACAACCGGGAGAAAATAGGACGAAATCATTTTTAGCTGAATAATTAATAGCCTCTTTCACAGCTTGAGCCATACTCTCGAGCACGATTGGATTTAAATCTTCTATTTCATTTGAAATCTTTTCTCTGTCCGCACCATAAACAAAAACTTTCTTAGTATTTCTCTTAAGAACCTCCACAAGTGATCTAAAACTTAGATTCTTTTTTAACCCCCCCATTATTAAAATAATTTTTTCATCTTTAAATTTATTTATTGCAGCATTAAGTGAATGTGGATTGGTAGATTTAGAATCATTTATGATGGTGAGGTTTTTATTTAAAGAAATATCTTCAAGGCGATGGGGAAGCGGATTAAAGGTAAGTATTTTCTCCTCAATGGATTTTTTTTTGAGGCCTATGTGTAAAAGAATCCTTTTTACAGCTTCTTGATTATAAATTTCATGATCTGCGATTTCAGGCATAATGAAATCTAAATCTAATCCTATGCCTTTAGGTCCAATTTTAAAGTTTGAGTTTTCAAATATCCTTTTTTTTATTTTTGTGTACTGTTCAAAAGAATCGTGAACATCTAAATGGTCAGGAGATATATTTAATAATACAGAAACTAAGCTTGATAAAGACTTCGTTCTTTCTATCTGAAAAGAAGATGCTTCGATAATAAAATAATCCAGTTGATCTTCAATATGATCAAGCACAGGAAAACCATTATTTCCTATACTTTTAACCTTGAGTTCCAAGGATTTCATGATGTGTTGAAGCAAAGATACTACAGATGTTTTTCCGTTTGTTCCTGTAACAAGAATTGATTTTTTAGCATGAACTTTCAAAAAGAGATCTAAATCTGAAAGGATTTCAATGTTATGAGTGTTCAACTTTTTTACTATTTGATGACTGATATCAAATCCAGGACTCACATAACACGATCGAATCGCATCAAAAGCTATCTCCTTAAGATTAGATATAATTAGGGGATTTTTACTCTTTTTAAGTAATTCTTTTTTGCATGGAGGATCATCTCTAGTATCAAAAATAATTGGCTCTTGTTCAAATTTTATTAAGTGGTTAAAAAGAGATAAACCTGTCTGACCAAGTCCTAAAATAAGTGATCGAGAAGTTTTTTTTGACACTTGGCTATCTAAGTCTGAGGGTAGCAAATCCAATAAGAATTAGAATTAATGTAATTATCCAGAATCTCACAATAATCTTTGGTTCTGCCCATCCTGATAATTCAAAATGGTGATGCAAAGGAGCCATTTTGAACACCCTTTTACCAGTTAATTTATATGAAGTAACCTGGATCATGACAGATAACGTCTCGGCAACAAAAACTCCTGCCATTATCGCAAAAACTATTTCTTGCCTTATCATAACCGCAATTGCTCCGAGTGCTGCCCCTAATGAAAGAGAGCCTACATCACCCATAAAGACTTGAGCAGGATAAGTATTGAACCATAGAAATCCAATTCCAGATCCTACAATAGCTCCACAAAATACAAGCATTTCACCTGATAGTGGTAAATATGGAATATTGAGATAATCTGAAATGATTATGTTTCCAGATGCATATCCAAGAACTCCTAAAGCAGCTGCAATCATTACTGAAGGCATTATTGCAAGACCATCTAAGCCATCAGTAAGATTCACCGCGCTACTTGAGCCAACAATTACAAAATAAGAAAAGAAAATAAAAAATAAACCTAACGGTAAAGAAAAATCTTTGAAAAAAGGAATTATTAAGCTCGTCTCAAGGGGATTAGTGGAATATGTATAAAAGATTATTATGCCGATAAAAGCTGATAGAGACTGCCAAAAAAACTTCTGCCTACTTGTAAGTCCATTGCTTGACTGAGTTTTTAGTTTAGTTAAATCATCTATCCAGCCAATTACCCCAAATGAAACTGTCATAAATAATACCAACCAAAGGTACTTATTTGATAAGTCCCCCCAACAAAAAACTGAAAATACTACAGCTGCCAAAATTAGCAGCCCCCCCATTGTTGGAGTTCCTTCTTTAACAAGATGTCTTTCGGGTCCTTCTTTTCTAACATATTGATTAAACCTTTCCATTTTCAAAAAATTAATGAACCAATTTCCAAAGGATAGGCAAAAAATCAATGAAGTTAGAGTGGCTAAAATTGCTCTAAAAGTAAGATAATTGAAAATCCTCAAGGGACCATAGCTTTCAGCTAGAATTTCTAAAATAGGTAAAAACATTATTTAAAAATATTCATGCAGTCTTCTATTTTAACTGATCTAGATGCCTTAAATAATATGGCAGTATTTTTACTCAATAAAGACCCGATCTTTTCTTCTGCATTAGCAATATTTATTTTGACTACATTTTCCTTCGTGAGTTCAAATTTGGAGTTAAATAAAAAAACGTTATCAAATCTCTCGCAGGCTTCATCGATTATTTTTTTCATTTCTTTCTGAAAGTCTTTACCTAGCTCATTCATATCACCAATAACACAAATTTTTTTTTCTTTATCAGTAGAATCCAAGACTCTAAATGCCTCTTTAAATGAATCAGGATTTGCATTGTAAGTATCATCAATTATCAAAACACCCATGGAATTATAGCCTTGCTCTGTCCTGGATGGGACGACAATATCTTTTGATAAATTATATATTTGATCAAAAGAGATATTTTCTATGCCTAAACTTACAAGAATAGCTTCTACGCACTTACTGTTTGATTTTTTTGCATTTGTTCCATCACTTGAAAAGGATCTGATCTTTTTCTCATGAGACTTTGCATGAAACTCACTGAGATGAGCATTAATATCTGGGAAGATACAAGTTCCTTGAAGTAAAACGTTTTTAAAAATATCAGATTTCTCTTGTGCAACTCCCTCAAGATTTATTAATTTTTCTAGGTGAGCTTTTCCAATTGATGTGATGACTCCTACTTCGGGCTGCAATATTGACGACAATTCATTTATTTCACCAAAATTATTAGTTCCTATCTCAAAAATTCCAAATTTATGATCTTTTTTTAATTCTAGGAGACTAAAGCATAATCCGTAAAAATTATTCCAGTTTCCTGGTGATACATAAATTTGAGATGGATCAAACTTGTCGAGTAAAAGAGAGCTCAATAGCAATTTAGTCGAAGTTTTACCATTGCTTCCAGTGATGCCTACAACTTTACCTTCAAACTTTTTTCTTTGATATTTAGCTAAAAAAGATAAACATTCATGAGTTGAATTAACGCCTAAAATTTTTTCATCTTGAGGATGATTTTTTTCAGAAATAACAAAAGAAGCTCCCCTATCCAATGCTTCGTCAATAAAATCATGTCCATTGAAATTAGGACCCTTTAAAGCAAGAAAACAATCACCTTTTGAAATTTTTCTAGAGTCTGTAACTATTTTTGAGGATACAAATTCTTTCTTAGGTTTCTCAAGATTTAATTTAGCGGCTAAAATTTGGTTTGAAAATTCAAATAGCATTCTTAAAACTCATCACTACTTCAAAATCACTAAAATCTTTTCTTAATCCATTCTCAAATTCTTGATAATCTTCATTTCCCTTACCTGCAATTAATAATGCGGAACCGGGTTTACTATTAATAAGTGATTCAAGTGATTCAAGAATAGCTTCTTTTCTATCAAAAATTACATTTATATTCTTTAATGAACATTCTGATAATATATCTTCAATGATTTTTTTAGGATCTTCACTCCTAGGATTATCATTGGTAACAAAAACCTGATCAGATAAATTATGTGCTATTTTTCCCATTTTTGACCTTTTAGATCTATCTCTATCACCGCCACATCCAAATAGACAAATTAAATTTCCAGAATGTGTGCTTCTTAAAGATTTTAAACTTGCATCCAATGCATCAGGAGTATGAGCAAAATCTATAAAAACATCTCTTCCTTCAAAATCTATTTTTTGATTTCTTCCATCTGGCAGGCTAAGGTCAAAAAAATCTATCCTTGATAAATCAACGTCTTGGTTTGCAGCCTTAAACAAAAGAAGAGCACAAACCAGATTTGAGAAATAATGATCTCCTTGGAAGTTAACATTAATTTTTTTCGGCAAGATATCGTCTGAATCCAATAAAAATTTATTTGATGAGCTTTTGTGTATGAATACATCAGCATCTTTGTTATTGAATGAATATGAATAAGAATTTTTGTATTTTTGTTTAAGTTTTGTACCTAAATAATTGTCTTCATTGAATACATATCCTTCTAACGACAAGTCATCGGAATCGAAAAAAGATTCTTTTATGTCTGAATACTTCTCCATATTGCCGTGGTAATCAAGATGGTCTTCAGAGAAACTTGTCAATCCTTTAAATTTGATTTCGATATCTCCGGTCCTTTTTTGATGTATTGCATGAGATGAAACCTCTAGCAAAAAATTCTCAATATTGTGTTCACTTGATATCTCTAAAAACCTATAAAGTTTAAAGATATCAGGAGTTGTCATACTTGAAGATCGTAACTCAAGGCCTGAACCACCATTCTCAATAGAATTAAAAAAAGATACCTTCAAATTTAGCTGTTCATGTAATTGTTTGAGAAAATGAATTGTGCTGGTCTTACCATTTGTGCCAGTTATACCAAATATCTTTTTAACTTGATTAAACTCATAGGCCTTATTTGCCAGATCTACCAGTTTTTCTTCTAATCCAGATACATGAATTATGTTTCTATTATCATTAGCATGATGTATTCCAGAAAGAACAGCTAATGCTCCTTTATCAAAGGCATGATCTATATATTTATTTCCATCTCTTTTGGAAGAATTTTTCAATGCAACAAAAATATCTCCTGGATCTATGTCATTTGAATTGATGCATAATTTTTTAAATTGAATATCACTTTTTAATTTATTGCCGCCTAATAAATTCTTTAGATTTTTCATGAGGAAGCAAAAATTGATTTAAAAACATTGGAAAAGATTGGAGCTGCAACATCGGAGCCGCCTGAAACATCATTTTTTGGTTCTTGAACCATTATTGCTAGCAAATATCTCTCACTATTTTTTTCTATGAATCCTACAAATAGAGCATTTATAGAGTCTTCATCATATCCTTGCTGTTTAGAAATGAAGCTTGTCCCTGTTTTTCCACCAACGACTCCATCTTTTACTTTGGCTAGTTTTCCAGTCCCATTATTCACAGTATGGATTAAAATATTTTTTATCTTATTAGTGGTTTCCTTTTTTAGAATTCTTCTTTTTATTTCATTATTTTCTGATGAAATAATCTTTAGATTTGCTTCGATACCGTCGTTTAAAATCCCGGTATAAGCTTTTGCAATATGAAGCAAAGTTGTCTGAAGACCATACCCATAACATAAACTAACTAAATCTCTTAAGGAAATATTCTGTTCCCCAGGCAAAAATCCTTCTCTATGATTTAAAAACATCTCACTAAAGTACTCTCCGATTCCAAAAGAACGTATTCCTGATATTACTCTTGATTTGTTCATTTGAGAGCAAATTTTTACAGTACCTACATTACTTGATTTAGCTATAACTTCGCTTACTGAAAGAATTCCATAATTTCTAAAATCCTCTGTTCTGTAATCCTCAAATTCAACCCATCCAGGATTAGTATCAATCAAGGTATCTTCGTTAATTAATTCATCGTCTAGAGCTAAAGAAATACTAAGAGGTTTTAAAACAGAACCGGGTTCCATAAGAGAAATCGATGCCTTATTTGTCACTAAAGAAATGTCTGATAAAGATTTTCTATCGTTGGGATTAAAGCTAGGATAATTAGTTATTGCTAAAATCTCTTCAGTATCCAGATCAATCATTATTGCGGAAGCATTACTGGCATTGTTTTCAATTACAGCCCTTTTCAACTCATCAAAAACAATAAATTGATAATCTGAATCAATAGATAACTTAATTAAGTCGCCATCCTTCTCAGGGACAATAACTTCTTCAATAACTTTTCCATTACCATCTCTCTTTAAATCTATTCTTCCATCTGAGCTATCAAGACTTTTCTGAAAGCTGAGCTCTATACCTTGAAGACCATCATTATTTACATCAGTGATCCCAATTAGTTGAGAAAAAGCCTCTCCTTCAGGATAATTTCTGTAGTATTTTTCATCAAAAACTAGTCCTTGAATTTTTTCCTTTTTAAGCGCCTCTACTTTTTCCCTATTTACTTTTTTAGAAATTTGAATGAATTTAAGCCTCTGATCAGATGATCTTTCTCTTAAATTTTGCTCCTCGATATTCAATAAATTGGAAATTAATTTTATCTCGTCTGGTTTGTACGAAAAATAATTAAGGTCTATTCCAATATCGTAAAAAATAATATCTTCAGCCAGTATTCGATCATTTCTATCGACTATCTTTCCTCGTGATGACTTTATGACTTTACTTTGTGAAATTCGATTATCAATTTTATCAAATGAAAAGTCTGCCTCAGTTATTTGGAAATATATTAATCTTACAAAGAGAAGTGAAAAAAGTACGGGAAGAAAAAACCAGAGAACAAGTTCTCTGGTTTTTTCCGTTTGATGGCTCAAAGAAATCTAATCTATTTGTTTTTTAACGAACGATGGAATATCTAGATATTCTGAATCCATTAAATCACTAGACGAAACTTTTTTAACTTCCCTAGAAGAATGAGTAATATCTGGCTTAGGGAGGATTGGTTCAACCGATTCAAATTCAAAGGTGTTTTTAGGCATTTTTTTTGATGCACTTCCGCCAAGGCCAGTTGCAACTATTGTTACCTTTATATCTGCTCCCATTGAGTCATCAAATGCCACACCGTGTATGATTGTTGCATCTTGAGCAGCAAATTCTCTTACCAAGGCGAGAACTTCCTCAATTTCACCCGTTTTCATATCTGGCCCAGCTGTGATATTAACAAGAACTCCTTTTGCGTTTTCTAGATTAATATCTTCTAATAGTGGACTTCCTACAGCTGCGGAGGCTGCCTCTTTTGCCCTGCTTGGCCCATTTGCAATTCCCGTTCCCATCATAGCCGTTCCTTTTTCTGACATTACTGTTTTAACATCTTGAAAATCAACATTTACGAGCCCGGTTTGTGTGATGATATCTGATATACCTCTAACAGCTCCAAGTAAAACATCGTTTGCTTGCTTGAAGGCATCAAGAAGACTATGTTCTCTTCCAAGAACTTCCAATAATTTTTGGTTAGGGATTGCGATTAGTGAATCAACTTCATCAGTAAGTTCTTTTAAACCAGCATCTGCAATTTGATCTCTCATTTCAAGCTCTAATGGCTTGGTGACTACTGCAACTGTCAAAGCACCTATTTCTTTAGCAGCTCTAGCAACAATTGGGGCTGCACCAGTTCCAGTACCGCCACCCATTCCTGCTGCAACAAAAACCATATCTGAACCCTCAAGCAAGGTTTTAATTCTTTCAAGATCATCAAGAGCAGCATCTCTTCCAACCTCAGGTTTCCCTCCTGCTCCAAGACCATTCGAAATACCAGTCCCAAGAGTAATTTTTAATTCTGCTAAGTTGGTATCAAGCGCTTGCTCATCTGTATTAGCACAAATCATTTGCACGCCTTCGATACCGCTTTCAACCATATGGTTCACTGCGTTTCCTCCAGCTCCACCTACTCCAACTACTCTTATAAGAGCAGATGATTTAGTTTCATTTTCTACAACGGTCCAGTTCATAGTCCCTCCTTATTTAAATTAGAAATTGTTTTGGATCCATCTAAAAGCTTTGTTAAAAATGTTCTTATCTTTCATGAACAGATAGTTCATATGGTCTTCTTCTTGTGATTTCTGGCTATATAAAACCAACCCTACAGCAGTTGCATATATTGGATTCCTTAAAATATCGCTCAATCCTATCAATCCTGATGGCGAACCAATACGAACAGGAGCATTAAAAACTTCCTCTGCTAATTGAGCTACTCCTTCCATTCTGGATGTTCCACCTGTGATTACAATCCCAGCGGGAATATTATTTTCTAAAGAAGATAAGTTAAGTTTTTGTTTTATTAAGCCAAAAATATCCAAATACCTTTGCTCTATTACACTGGCTAGGGCCATTCTTGAGAAAATTTTATTTTTTCTTCCTGCCATACCTGGAACCTCAATTGTTTCATTCTCATGAATTATCGAGCTTGAAGCACAGCCATACTTCTTCTTAAGTTCTTCTGCTTGCATACTTGGAGTTTGAAGCGCTCTAGCAATGTCTTTAGTAATATGATCGCCTGAAGTTGGAATATTAGCTGTATGACTTATCGCTCCATTTTGAAAAACTGCAACGTCTGAAGTTCCACCGCCCATGTCAATTAAACACGTTCCCAGCTCTTTTTCATCTTCTGATAGGACGGAGTAACTTGACGCTAGTTGCTCCAAAACAAATCCTTCAACAGTAATACCACAAGCTTTCATACAAGAGGATATGTTTTGAGCAGAGTTCCTGTTACAGGTGACTAAATGAACTTTGGTCTCCAGTCTGACGCCAGCCATTCCAAGAGGTTCTTTAATGCCATTTTGTTGATCAATAATGTAGTCTCTTGGCAGAACATGAAGCAATTGAGAGTCATCTGGAATAGCATATGCTTGTGCGGCAGTGATGACTCTATCAACATCACTAACTTTGACTTTTTTATCTTTAATACCTACAACACCTTCAGAATTTAAACCATTTATATGACCTCCACTTATACCTACAAAAGCTGATGTAACTTGTTTTCCAGACATCAATTCTGCATCATTTACCGCGGATTCTATTGCGGATACAGTTGATTCAATATCAACAATCACACCGTTTTTTAAACCTTGAGAAGTTTGGCTTCCTAAGCCGATAACTCGTAATTCGTGATCAACATATTCAGCGATTAGACACACGACTTTCGAGGTGCCTATGTCAATACCTACTCTGATGTTATTTGATCCGTTGCTGGCCATATTAATCCCTTAACCCAATTGCTCCTTTGTTTTGATACCTTAAATCTAAATATGAAAAGGTATCTTTTATGTTGTTAAAGTATTCGCTCTTCAGGAATGTTTTAAGGTTTTCTAATTGAATTTCTATTTTTGATTTATTCATGTGAAACCTTATGCCGGAATTATCCTCTAAGGTCATTAAATCAAACTCTTCAATTAGAATTCTATTAAGAACCAAGTTAGATCCTTTCAAAATTTGATTTAGCTCAAAAAAATACCTTAAGACAAAGTCAATATTATTTCTGTTTGCTTCAATATTAACTAACTTCAAATTTTCTTTTGTTTTAAATTTGAGGAGGCGACCAGATTGGGTCAGTATCTGGTCTTTTCCCCAAAAAGCAAGAGGTTGAAATTCTTTCACATGCAATCTTTTTATTGGCCAAGAATTGACTTCCTTAGATGATTCAACAAAGTTAGGATTATGTTTTGAAAACAAAGGTTTTGGGTCTTCAAAAACTTCGGATAAAACAAAGGTTGAAGAAAAAATCATTACAATGAAAGTTAAGAATTTCACTTTTCTGCTCCTTGAATCAAAAGAACGGATTCAGGCAAAATCATTCCATATTCGTCAACCGTTTTTTCCTTTACTGAATTGTGAGAAGTTAGATTTAATATCTTATTCTTGAGATAAACTGATTCCTCATCTAGTTTTGACTTATAGTCGTTTAAAAGATACTTTTCTGAGACTAATTGCTTGTAACTAGCATTCTTGTTCAAAACTAAGCAGGAACTAAAAAAAGCAGAAATCAGAGATCCTAAAATAAATATCAATATCATTTGATTAAACATTTTTTATCGCAATTCTCATTATTGCGCTCCTTGATCTCGGATTAGACTTAATTTCATTATTTGTTGGCTTAATAGGCTTTCCTTGCTTTTTAAGATTAAGATTTTTTGCTTCCTCTGATCTGAGAAAGTTTTTAGCTATTCTATCTTCTATGGAATGAAAGCTTATGATGATTAATTTTCCATTTTGCTTGAGTAGGCAAGCTGCTGATTTAAATCCATTGATCATCTCTTCAATTTCATTATTTATATGCATTCTTATTGCTCTGAATACATTAGTTGCTGGATGACGCTTTTGTGAACTGCTATATTTCTGAATAAATAAAGAAAGCTGTGCTGTGCTTTTAAACTTGGTCTTTTTTCTTGATTCAACAATTTTCCTGGCATAAAACCTAGATTTTCGCTCTTCGCCCAAATGAAATAAGACGTCACTTATTTCTTTCTCTGTTGCAGTATTTATCCATTGTTCTGCTGTAATTTCCTCTTCTTTGTTCATTCTCATATCAAGAGGACCATCCTTTTGAAAGCTAAATCCTCTTTCTGGATCATCTAATTGCATAGAAGAATTCCCTAGATCAAAAAAGATACCGTCTAGTCTTGTATCTAAACTTTCAATTTTTGAAAAATTTAGATTTTTAAAATGAAATCTTTTGTCTTTTATTTTTTGTGAATACAAGACAGTTTCTTTGTCTCTGTCTATTGCAATTAATCGGCCATTATCGTTAAGGTTTTCTAAAATCTTTTTTGAATGTCCCCCTAAGCCAAAAGTACAATCTAAATAAGTGCCGGCAGGATCATGAACTAAATTTTTAATAGTTTCGTTGATCATTACTGGCTGATGAGTGAACATGATGCTAAAAAGGGATCTCCTGGACGTTAGAAGGTAAGTCGATATCTAATTTTTCACCTTGAATTTGTTGACCTTTCTCTTTTGCAAGCCAATTTTTTTCATTCCATACTTCAAATTTCTGACCCATACCAATCAAAGATACTTTTTCTTTAACTTTTAATTGAGCGTAATCTCTTAAGCTTTGAGGAATAAGTATTTGCATCCGATCATTGACTTCAAAATCAATTAAATTTGCATATCCAAGAAAATTCCACTGAATAGATCTAATTTTTGAATCTAGGCCAGATAAGTTTTCAAAAGCTTTCGATATGGTTTTCCATAAACTGCCTGGATAGATTCTTAAGGAAGGATATTGTGGGTCCCTAGTAATGACCAAAGAACCCTCTGAAACTTCTTTTAAAGCTTCTTTATACTTTGCTGGCATTGCAATTCGTCCTTTAGAATCCAATGCCAAACTACTGTATCCATAAAGTCCTATAGCCATCAAACAAGACCCCTTTTACACACATAGATACACAAATGTGCACTTCAGCACACTTTAGACATTTGTATAATCACTGTCAAGAGGTTTAGTCCCAAAATATAAGGGTTTTAAGGATATTTATTATGTGAGCTGACCTATAAGCCGGGTTCTGTAATTGGTAATCATTCCTCTAGGATTTATGTTGCCATAAACCTCTAGCAACCTACCCTGACCTAATGCGAGAAACATTAGCAGGTCTCTATTTGGTCTTGCTCCTGATGGGGTTTGCCAACGACTTTTGTTACCAAAAGTCTGGTGCGCTCTTACCGCACCTTTTCACCCTTACCTTTTAACACAAGGCGGTTTATTTTCTGTTGCACTATCCGTTACTTCGCAGCACCCAGATGTTATCTGGCATCATTCTCTATGGAGCCCGGACTTTCCTCTATCTATTTGACAGCGATTACCCGGTCAGCTCGATGCTAATTATAAGTATTTGGACTCATTTGTCATTCTTTGATTCGCTGAAAATTGAGTAAATCTCTTTTGAGGTTTTTGAGGAAATCTTTGAGACAATTTTGGATGCTGCCTTGGTTCCGTTTAATTTTTGGATCTCTTTAAAGAGGACTTTCTCATGTTCGACTAAAATAAGTTGCTTCTCTTTGGAGCCTTCAATCACTATAACCATCTCACCTTTTTTTAAAGTTTCATCTTTTATTATTAATTCATGAATTTCTTTAGCCTCATCTGTTATGACTCTCTCAAATTTCTTTGTGAGCTCTTTTGCTAAGGATACTTTCCTTTTAGGACCTAAAATTTTTACAATCATCTGCATCAATCTTTCTATCCTCTTTGGAGATTCAAACAGAATGATAGTTCTCATCTCATATTGTAAATTTTTTAAGAACGTTTCTAGCTGACCCTTTTTTTTTGGAGCATAACCTTCAAATACAAAAGAACTTGTTGGTAAACCTGACGATATTAAAGCCGAAGTAACAGCAGAAGGTCCTGGTATTGAGGTAACTTTAATTTTCTCATCAATGGCTTTAGCAACTAATTCGTATCCGGGATCAGATATTAAAGGTGTTCCTGCATCAGAGATTATGGCCAAAGAGGCGCCTTCTTTTAGTAGCTTTAGGAAATAATTAATTTTCGAAACATTCGAGTGATCATGATAAGAGAGTAATTTATTTTTTATGCCTAAATCTTTCAAAAAGATACCCGATTTTTTTGTGTCCTCGCATAGAATGACATCAACTGAGGAAAGCACATTTTGAGCCCTTAAAGAAACATCTAATTTATTTCCTATCGGTGTACTGACTAAATATAATGTAGGCAATTTATGAAAGACTATTTGAAAAAAGTTTATTTTTTAATCATCAGTGTATTCCTATTTCACTGTTCTATGAATATGGAAGATAAAGTTTTATTAGATAAAGAGCAAATCATCGATAGTAACTTTTCGCAGTCTTTTGTTGAAAATTTCTATAAAAATAAAAACTTCTCTTCTTCTTATCATATTTTCTTCTCGGAAGAGATTGATGAAAAACTCATTTCTTCTTTCATGAAAGGTATAGAGTTTGGGTTTTTTTCTAATGAAGATTCTATGAAGTCGAAACTCTCATTTATCGCTTTTAATGAAGAAAGTGATTGCAGCATAATTAAAGCCAGGGGTTTCAATTTAATACTAGTGAGTGATATCAATTCAGAATTCTACAGAAAGTGCAAAAGAAGATTATCAAGAAATTCTCTCTTCACATCGATAAATATAAATAGTGAAAATGAGTTTATCCAGATCGATGAAAAATCTCTTCTCATTACTGGAAAAAATCGAAATTCAAAAAATAATGAAAATACCTTGTCTTTAAGGAACAGTTCGGACTACGAACAAAAAATTGCTGATTACTTTGAAATCAATTTAAGCAATGAAAGAGCAAGGTCCTTGAGGAATGTTTTAAAAGAAAAAATTAACTTCTCTCCTCGAAAAAGAAAGGATATTGATAAAATATTTATCAATGCCTTACCGAATGAAACAAAAAGAATTATTCCTGCTATTCGCTATAATTTAATTTTTGATGCTGAGGTTTTAACTTACCCTAAATCATTAGATGTTTGGAATTCAGAATTAAGCTTAAGCGAACTTAATAAAGTTGAAGGCCTTGAGTATCCAGTATTATTAAACAGAATGAATATCTTTGAAAAAATCATTCCTGAATTGAATGTTAACGAGAAAATTGCTTTTTCGGCTGGCTTTGATATTTTCTTCTTTGGAGCAAAAATTAGAGGCAGATCTTCTAATTTTTCTGGATTACTTGGTAAATATGAAATTAAAGAGAATTTTCTTTATTCTAATCCTTTAAAATTCAGAATAGATCTTAGCGGAGTAAAGCAAGGTTAACTTAATCGGTAAAAAAAGATTCTCTCTCGCGTAACGTTAAACTCTCTTGTATAAGCTCATTTTCAACCATCCTCTCAACGTATTCATGCATATTTTTAGTTGATTTATTGTTGGGAATATCCACGCCTAAGAATTTCAATCTAATCAAAATAGGAATGATTGTTGCATCTAATACGGAAAATTCCTCGCTTCGGAAGTATTCAGAGCCATCAAAAAGCATCATTGAATTTGTTATATTTTTTTTGAGCTCCTTTCTTGAAGAATTCTTTTTTGCTGTTGTGGCAGATGCATCTTCCAGAATATCAACATGATAAGTCCACTCTTCCTCAATTCTATGAAGAATTAATCTTGTTTGAGCTCTTGCCACAGGATAAACAGGAAGCAAGGGGGGATGAGGAAATCTTTCATCCAAGTATTCAACAATTAGTTGAGACTTATACAAGGCTAACTCTCTGTCTATGAGTAAAGGAAGAAAACCTTTTGGATTAACTTCTAGAATTTCTTTTGGAAGATTTTCAGGATCTAAAGCTTCAAGATCGGCGGTTATACCCTTTTCTGATAGTACTATTCTTACTTTATGGCTTTGATGTCCAATTTCATTATGAAATAAGACCATGGATGATCTTTTACCTAATAAACTTGTCATTTTATAAATTTATTTTAAGTCTTTTTTAAACTCTCTATAAACCAGATAAGCGAAAGCAGTGAAGATTAAAAGAAAAAGGATAACATATATACCAAGCTGTTTTCTGGTTTCAGCTGATGGATCTGAAACATACGTAAGAAAATTGGTTATATCAGCAATATATCTATCGTATTCCTCTTCAGATAATTCTAACTGGATGTCTTCCAAAACATGTGGCATGGAAACATTTACATAAACTTTATTATTGACTCCATAAGGTCTAGAGGAGTCCTCATAAAAAGTATCTAAATAAGTATAAACCCACTCGGGAGATCTTAATCTTGCTTCTAAAGTCAAATCAGGAGGTTTGGCTCCTAATAGCTCTATAGCCTTGGATTCCTTGAGACTTATATGCATCAAGTCACCTATTTTAGAGTCATCAAAAATCAAGTTTTGCTCATAAATATCAAGAGGGATTGAGAGATCTTCGGCAACTCTTTTGTAACGTGAATATTTGAGAGAGTGACATCCATAACAATAGTTCATATATGCTGAAAGACCTCTTTGAAGGGATTCTTTATCTTTTGTATCAGGGCTGAATTCATAACATTCAATTGAGCCGCATTTGTAATCTCCTGCGGAAATAGATAGCCCTGAAAAAAAAGCAAAAGCCAAAAAAACTAATAGCTTCATGCTTCTGCTACTCTCTCCGGAACAGGTTTGCATTTCTCTATCCTTGTATAAATTGGCATCAATAGAAAATATGAGAAATAACCCAATGTGAAAATTTTTGATAGCAGTGTTTTTGTTTCTGTGGGAGGAACCATACCTAGATAACAAAGGGCAAAGAAACTTACCACAAAGATTCCTAAGAAAGTCTTACTTAATATCCCTTTATATTTGATCGATTTCACAGGGCTTCGATCAAGCCAAGGTAGAACAGCAAAGATAGCAACTGCAGCCATCATAGTGGCAAACCCAAGAAATTTTGCAGTTAGTCCGAATAAAGGGAAATCCACAGCTCTCAACATGGCATAGAACGGAGTGTAATACCATGAGGGAACGATGTGAGCTGGAGTAGAAAGGGGATTAGCTGGCTCATAATTTACATATTCGATAATGTACCCACCACCTGTTGGAAAGAAGAAGACCACAGAACAGAATATAATCAGGAATACGCCGAGAGCAAAAATATCATGACTAATGTCGTAGGGAAAAAATGGTTTTGTATCCAATGGAACTCCGTCTTCATCAAGATGTTTTTTAACGTCTATTCCATCTGGATTATTTGAACCAATTTCATGAAGTGCAAGTATATGAAAGAAAACAATTGCAATTAGTAATATTGGAAGAAGGACTACATGAAATGCAAATAGCCTTGATAGAGTAATTCCTGATACCAAGTAATCACCCCTTATCCATGTTGCCAAATCTTCTCCTACAACAGGTATTGAACTAAACAATGAAATGATAACTTGAGCAGCCCAAAACGACATTTGACCCCAAGGAAGAACATAGCCTGTGAAACCTTCAGCCATTAGAATGAGATAGGTAAACCAACCTCCGAGCCATATCAGCTCTCTAGGTTTTTGATAGGATCCGTACATCATTCCTCTAAACATATGCAAATAGATAAGTGCAAAAAATGCTGAGGCTCCTGCAGCATGCATGTAACGGATAAGCCATCCATACTCTACATCTCTCATGATATATTCAACAGAAGAAAAAGCCTCTTCTGCTGAATTTGTATAATTCATCATCAGCCAAAGACCTGTGACAATTTGCATTGCCAATACAACAATAAGAAGAAATCCAAAGAGATACCAAATATTGAGGTTAGTGGGTGCAGGATATTTAGATAAATGCCTTTCGAAAACTTCAGTTAAAGGAAATCTAAAATCTATCCAACTAAGGAAACGTTTCGTTCTAGTATCAGTTGTCATTAACTTGCTCCATCGGAACCGATTACCAACGTAGAATCGGTCTCAAAATAATGAGGTGGGACTTCAAGGTTGGTTGGGGCAGGTACATTGGCATAAACTCTTCCAGCGAGATCAAATTTTGATCCATGGCATGGACAGAAAAAACCACCCTGCCAATTAGGATCAAAATCCTGTGAGGTGGCTTCTGGATAAAACTTTGGGGCACAGCCTAAATGAGTACAAACTCCTTTTACAACGGCGATACCCTTTTTTCTAGATCTTGTATCGTTTTGTGCGTACTCAGGTTGTTGTTGTTGATCTGAATTAGGGTCAGCTAATTTAGATTTATCTGCGGATAAAGCGTTTTGAGCTTCGCTTGAGACTTTGTAAACAAATACAGGCATACCTCTCCATTCCACAGTCATTAATTCTCCTGGACTTAGCTTGCTAATATTAACTTTTACAGGTGCTCCAGCAGCTTCAGCTCGAGCACTAGGCTTGAATGCACTTAGAAAAGGAATAGCTGCAAAAATAACACCCACAAACCCAAGCAAGGATGTGATTGAGGTTAGTAATTGTCGTCTTATTGGGTTAGGAGGAGATTTTGGCTGCATAAAGTCTATCTTTTGCTGAACTGAGGAGCTTTTCTAGCTTTTCTTAAACCTACCTTTTTCCTTTCTACTTTTCTTGAATCTCTTGTAAGGAAACCGGCCTCTTTAAGAACTGGCTTAAGAGATTCGTCATATTTGACAAGGGCCCTAGAGAGTCCATGTCTTATAGCCCCTGCTTGGCCAAAATATCCACCACCAGAAACATAAATTTTCAAGTCGAATTTGTCTACCATCTCAACTAGCTCAATTGGTTGTTTGACCAATATTCTAGCTACTTCTCGACCGAAATATTCTTCTAATGGTAGATCGTTAACTAATATGGAGCCCCCGCCAGAACTGAGATAAACCCTGGCTGTAGAAGTTTTTCTTCTGCCGGTTGAATAATACTGATTATCGCTCATATTTTATTTTAGATCTCGAGTTTTACAGGATTTTGAGCGCTATGCGGATGAGATTCTCCCTTATAGACTTTAAGTTTTTTTATAACTGAGTTTGATAGTTTATTTTTAGGCAACATACCTTTAACTGCAGAGGTAATTATTCTATCCGGATATGAAGCAATTAGGTCATTAAAATTTTGAGATTTTATTCCACCAGGATAACCGGTATGTCGGTAATACATTTTTTGCTCGTTTTTATTTCCAGTTACTTTTATTTTCTCAGCATTTATAACAACTACATAGTCTCCAACGTCATTATGAGGGGTATACTCAGGTTTATTTTTCCCCATTAAAATCTTTGCAATGTTAGTGCTTAAACGACCTAAGGTTTTGTCGGAAGCATCTACTAACAACCAACCTTTATCAAGTGAATCTAGTTTGTAAGATTTTGTATCCATAATTAACGTAAAAGGCGCGTGAATGATACATTAGAGAGGTTATAATTTACAACTCTGAATAATAAAAAATGCGCTCTTTTTACACACTATCTATATGGATAATACTGGGAACCTTTGCAGGGTATGGTTTCCTAACTTTGGTAGGTTTAGGAGATAGAAATGAATATTCTTCGAGAGGATTTAACTTCGAAAAATCTTCATCATCTGTTGTAAATATTTGGAGTCTTCGTCGGTGGAGAGAATGGCAAGAAAAAACTCCTTCATTAGGCCTAAGAAGATGGAAACAAGTCATCAAAACAGGTTTTTTTCCTGATGGATCTGGAGTAATTTTTGATGATGAAGGTCATGTAATCACTAATCTACATGTTTTGAATAATTCAATTAAATTGAAACAAAAACTTCTTGCTGAATTTTATGACGGATCAAATCACGAAGTTGTAATTATAGGCATAGATAGAGACAATGATTTAGCAGTATTAAAATTAGTAGAAAAAACTGCAAATATTTCACCGATTCAAAGAAAAAGAAAAATAGAAGATATAAATATTGGTGAAACTGTTTATGCGATTGGTAACCCTCAAGGGCTTGGACAATCAGTCACCATGGGAATAATTTCCGCAATCGGCAGGAAGTTCATTAACAAGCAAGGTTCGTTTATACAGACTGATGCTTCTATCAATCCTGGAAATTCTGGTGGAGCGTTGGTTGATTCAAATGGAAATTTATTAGGCGTAATTAATTTCATTGAATCGACAACTGGTGGGAATCAAGGTTTAAATTTTGCCATTCCAATTGATGTTGTATCAGAGAGTTATTCTAAAATCCTTAAAGAAACAAAAAGATAGTTAATTCTCTCTCTCTTTTAGAGCATTAGCGTGCTCCCAGAGACCCTCGCTTTCAGCAATATTTATTGACTCACTGAGAAGCGTTTTGTACCCATTTTTTTTATATGAGTTTTTTGAAGTAACAATGTAGGAAGTTTTTATAAAGAAGTCATTCAATGAAACTTGTGAACTAAATCTTCCTTGACCCCCGGTAGGAATAACATGTGATGGTCCTGCACAATAATCTCCCATTACTGCAGAAGCCTCTGCTCCAATAAAAATTGCACCGGCCTTGATTACTGGCATCTGATTTAAATCAATTTCATCAATCAAAATTTCTAAGTGTTCAGGGATAATTAAATTCGATAACGAAATAGCATTTTTTAATGATGAGGCTTCAATTGAGCAACAATTTTTTAAAGCTTCATTGATAATTTTTTTTCTTTTTGATGTTGATAGATTCTTTTTTAACGTTTTATTGAACTGATTTAAATCAAAGCCTGGAAGATGTATTAGAAAACACCTAGAGTCCTCACCATGTTCAGCTTGAGCTAAAAAATCCTTCGCTGCATATTCAATTGAAGAGTTTTCATCAACAATAATTGCAACTTCTGATGGTCCATTAAGAGAATCAATTCCTACCTCGCCATAAAGTTGTCTTTTTGCCTCAGAAACATAGCTATTTCCTGGTCCAAATACTTTATCAACTCTTCCTATGGACTCAGTCCCGAATGCAACAGCAGCTAAAGTGTGCGCCCCACCAGAATTTAAAACACTTTTTGCTCCGATTAAATGAGAAGCCGCAAACATAAGATTCAAGTCATCAATGTTTCCAGGAAACATAACGGTTATCTCATTAACTCTTGCTAACTTAGCTAAAACACCCGTCATGAGAACAGAAGAAGGATACTGCGCTTTTCCTCCCGGAGCATACAAGCCTACTTTATCTATAGGCCTCAAAAAATATCCATACTTTTCTACCGTGTCATCTTCAAGCTCTTCAGATAATCTAATATCGTTATTGTGAAATTTTTCTATTCTTTCAGCCATGTAGATCAACATATTTCTATCTTTATCTCTCAAGGAATTGAACTTATCCTCTAAAAAATCTTGATTAAATAAAACTTCATCAATAGATTTAAGTTTTTTTCCTTCATGTTTATTTATAAATTTAAGTAATGCTTCGTTTCCATAGTCTTTGACTTCTTGAATTATTTCTCTTACAACATCTGTGACGGTGATTTCATTTCGAAGATTTTTTTCTTTTACTAAATAATCTTCTAAATAATGGCTTTCGATCTTTTTAATCACTCTTAATCCTTTGAATAAATTTTTTAATTTCTTTATTTTTTGTTCTAAATTTTGATTTATTGACAATCAGTCTAGTCGAGATCTCCTTTATAACTTTAAGTTCCTTCAATCCGTTTTCTTTCAGAGTATTGCCTGTATTAACTAAGTCAACAATATAGTCCGATATTCCCAAAATAGGAGCAATTTCAATAGATCCTTTCAACTCAATTATTTCAGCATCTATAAAATTTTCTGATAGAAAATTATTTGTTTCTTTGGGAAATTTTGAGGCTATAGTAGAACCAGCTAATTCACTGACTTTTTTTTCTTTAGCAGCCAAAGATAATCTACATTTCCCAATCTCTAGATCTAGGACTTCAAAAAAATTTTCTTCTTCTGTTTCCAAAAGAACATCTTTTCCAACGATTCCAATATCAACTGCTCCATAACTTACGAACTTAGGAATGTCCCAACCTCGAAGAATAGAAAACTGAATATTCTTTTCTGAGGAACCAAAAATTAATTTTCTTTTATCTTCCTTTAAATGTATTCCTGAGTTCTCTAGTAACTGCCTTATTTCCTTATAGATTCTTCCTTTTGGTAATCCAATTAATATCATGCTGAAATCCTTTCTATTTTTGCGCCCAAAAGCTTAAGTTTTTCCTCGATTCTTTCGTATCCTCTATCAATGTGATAAATCCTATCAACTAAAGTTTCTCCTTTGGCAACAAGGCCTGCTAAGACTAGACTAGCTGAAGCTCTTAAATCTGTAGCCATTACCGGAGCTGCGATTAATTTCCTGCCTTTGCCTTTTATAAAGGCAGTATTTCCCCTCAGTTCTATGTCTCCTCCCATTCTTATGAGTTCATTTACATGCATAAACCTATTTTCAAATACAGTTTCAGTAACAGTTGCAGACCCATTGGAAATGGAATTCAGGGCTATGAACTGTGCTTGCATATCTGTTGGAAATGAAGGAAACGGTGCGGTGCTAAGAGAAGTTGATTTTGGTAAATCTTCTTTCATTTTTAAATTAATTTCATTATCACTACAAATTATATTAGCTCCAGCCTCTTCTAATTTAGTAATTACTGCGCCCAAGGAATTTGGTTGACAGTTCTTAATAGTAATCTCACCGCCTGTCATAGTGGTTGCAACTAAATATGTTGCAGTTTCGATTCTATCAGGCATTATTGAGAAAGATGTTCCGTGTAATTCTTTTACTCCTTCAATAACCAGTTCATCAGATCCAATTCCAGATATTTTTGCACCGCAATAATTTAAACAATTTGCTAGATCAGATACCTCTGGCTCCCTTGCGCAGTTTTTGAGTATTGTCTTTCCTTCTGCCAAACATGCTGCCATAAGAGCATTCTCAGTTGCAGTCACGCTTACAAGATCAAAGTGAAACTCACAACCTTTAAGCCTACCCTTAGACTTCGCCTCTATGTATCCATCTTTTATAAAAATTTGTGAGCCCATTTTCTTCATAATATCAATGTGAAGATTGACTGGGCGACTGCCGATTGCACATCCGCCTGGAAGAGCTACTTTAGCGTAGCCAGTTTTTGCTAAAAGAGGCCCCAAAACTAGCACGGATGCCCTCATTGTTTTTACCAATTCATATCTTGCACCTACATCATTCAAACCTGATGGATCTAATTCCACTTCCATGTCTTCAGATAAAGTCATATCGACCCCCATAGAACCAAGCAATTCAAGCATAGTTGTGACATCATTAAGATGCGGAATATTTTTTATAATTATTGTGTCATCGAGGAGAATTGATGCAGCTAGGATTGGCAAGGCAGAATTTTTTGCTCCGGATGATGTGATAGAACCATTAAGCTGAAAACCGCCCTCGACGACCAATTTATCCATTTAAGAATTCTGCCTAATATCTGAAATTTCCCAGTTATCAATTACTTTATCAAGATCATTTTGATATTCAGAGGCAAGAGATGAGAATTGAGTCTTAAAAATAGAAACGATATTCACTCCACTGAAAATTATATTAATAACTCCCCATCTATTTTTCTTTTTTATCATTTGATAATTGAGATCATATGAATCCTCACCTGATGTTATTCTCACTCTTACGATTGCTGCATTGGGCTTATCCTTTGGATGAGCATGACCTATTACTTCAATTTTTTGGTCCTCTAAATTACTTAAAGCACTCGAATAAGTGTTAAAAAAAGTCTCCTTGAATTTGTTTGTAAATCTCTTTCTTTGTTCCTCTGAGGCGCTCATGAAATATTTCTTACCCATAACCCGTTTGGATATTTCGCTTATAGAAATAAGTCCTGAAAATTCTTTCTCTATAAGATCAATTCGATTGTTTTCACTCAAAATTTCGGTATTTTCCTTCAAGAATGAAAATATTTTTTCATGTTGATTATTGACATAATCATCTAATTCATCATCTGCGTAGACAGGATGAATCAATAACAGCAATGCAATTAATATAAAATTAATCTGTGAAGCAAATTTCCCTAACATGGTTTCTAAGTTTACTATATGTTCTTTAATGAAATTTAAAAATAATGACTACAAATAACTTTTTCATTCATGCTAAAAAAACTTTTAAGGATGAAATTTCATCAATAAATCACTCTTTAGATTGTCTATCTAAAAAAGATTTCAATTCAATTTGCAATAATATAAAAAATCTTAAGGGAAAATTAGTTTTGATGGGTGTTGGTAAATCAGGCCACATTGCTGCAAAAATTTCTTCTACTTTATCAAGCACTGGCACTCCTTCTTTTTTTATTAATCCATCAGAAGCTAGTCATGGTGATCTTGGAGCTATTTCCAAAAGTGATGGAATTTTGATAATTTCAAATTCAGGCGAAACCGATGAAATTGTTTTTATACTTAGCGGCCTCATAAAAAAGACAAAGAATATTCTTTCAATTACTGGCAATAAAGAGTCTTCTATTGCCAAAAAATCACTGGTACATCTAGAAGCAAAAGTAGATAAAGAAGCTTGTCCAAATAATTTAGCACCTACAACAAGCACTTCATTCATGCTTATATTAGGGGATGCAATATCTATTGCATTACTAAAAAATAATAGATTCAGTCCAAAAGAATTTGCAGAGAATCATCCAGGCGGGAAATTAGGAAAAAGATTTCTCCTTGCGAAAGATCTAATGATTGATATTAAAGAAATACCCATAGTAAAAGAAAATACTTCTATCTTAGAGGCAATTAAAGTCATTACACAATTTGGCTTAGGGTTTTGTTTAGTTAAAAATTCAAAACAAACCATTAATGCAATTTTCACTGATGGTGATTTGAGAAGAACTCTTAATAAAAAAATCGATATAAGAAATTTATCAATATCAAAAGTAATGACAAAATCTTTTAAAAGCATTGAGCATAATAAAAATGCCTACTTAGCTAGAGAGATCATGTCCAAGAATAAAATCTATAGCTTGGTTGTAAAAAATCAAAAAAAAGTTATTGGTGTCATAAGGATGCATGAGTTGAATGAATCAAGAGTATTTTGATGGGATGGAGATTAATTGTTTATTGTGTCCTAGCATTAGCGCTAACAGGCTCGTTTCTTTTTATAACAATTGAAAATGAGTCTCTTTCCTCAAAAGAAAATAATTCTTCAATTTTCAATGCAAAAGAAATTGAAATTAGAGCTTCTTCAAAGAATAAAGAAATTCTTTACACCATCGAAAGCGAGATGATTAATGCTCTCTCTAATTCCGATAACTTATCAATCTTCAAACCTAAAATTGAAATAAATAATAAAGATAGCTATCTAGTAAACTTGTCTGCAAATAAGGGTGTTTTTTTCTTTGAGAGTAATCAGTTTGATCTATCAGAAAAAATAAATGTGAACCTTATCAAAGATAAAGAAAAGATAGAGCTTTTTGCAGAAAAAGTTTTTGTAGATATTGATAAAGAATATTTAAGTTCAAATAATCTGAATCTGAACCACAATGATATTACCTTTTCAGGGAAAGAAGTTTCTTTGTCTGATGAATTGATTTCTGTGTCTGGAAATCCTATAAGTTTTGCTAAAAAGAATATTTTTAAAGGGCTTTCTAATGAAATTAAAATAGATTTAAAAAGAAAGCTTTTATATCTTTCTGGAACATCAAGCATTTATATTGATGGGAAAAATATCTCTGGTGCAGATATCGTTTTTGACTATGAAAATAACAGCATTTTAAATTCGAAAAATTTGAGGATCAAAAGTGAAAACTCTTGAACTCAAAAATATTAAAAAAAGCTTTAAGAAAAAAGAAATCTTACACGGGATCAATCTTCAAATAAGAAGCTCTGAAGTATTTGGTCTACTGGGACCTAACGGTGCAGGGAAAACTACTTTATTTTCTTTAATCTCTGGTTTGGAGATCACTACCTCAGGAAAAATTTTTCTTGATGAATACGATATTACTTTCAGGGATATTTCTTTTAGAGCTTCAAAAGGGATAATTTATTTGCCACAAGAACCATCTGTTTTTAGAAAACTATCAGTTGCAGATAATATTAAAGCTGCCCTGCAGACTAAATTCAAAAATATTGAAATAGAAGATAAATATACAAGCATAATGAAAGAATTTGATCTTCTTAGTTTAGAAAAACAAATCTCCGAAAATCTTTCGGGCGGCCAAAGAAGAAAACTTGAGATAGCCAGAGCTTTTGCACTTGAACCTAAATTTATTTTATTAGACGAACCTTTTGCAGGGATTGATCCATTAACAATAAATGAAATCAAAAATATTATTTCAAAACTTCGTGCCAAAAATGTCGGTGTCGTTATAAGTGATCACAATGCTCAAGCAACAATGGATATTTGTGACAATATTTCGGTTATTAATAATGGAGAAATAATTGCATCGGGTAATCCTTCCAGCATTAAAGAAAATAATACCGTTCAACAAATTTATTTAGGCGAAAATTTAACTTAAAATTTCTTGAGATGATCCAAGGAAGCGACATTTCTCTCTCTGAAGAAATCCAAAAACAACTCACAAAAAAAAGATTTGAACTTATTAGAGGCATGTTTAATAGCATGTCGCCCTTTGATATTGCATCAGCTTTAGAATCAAGTAGCCCATATAACAGAAGAATTTTATGGGAGCTTGTAGATTTTAATGTCGAAGGAGAAGTATTAAATGAGTTATCAATAGAGGTAAGAGAATTCTTCCTTTCTAATATGGATGCAACTGAGGTTGCTCAAGTAACAGAAAAGCTTGAAGCGGATGAAATAGTTGAAATTATTCAGGAATTGCCTGAAAAGGTAATTCGAGATGTTTTGAAAGCAATGTCAAGCCAAAACAGAACGCTTGTTAGTAAAGATCTCTCTTTTGCCAAAGGTACTGCAGGAAGAATGATGAATCCTGACGTTGTGGTGGTAAGACCCTCTCATACTATTGAAGTGATAAGACGTTACCTTAGGATTAGAGATGAGCTTCCTCAGGATATGGATAAAGTCTTTGTTGTGAATAGAAATAATGTTTTAAGAGGAAATTTGCCTCTTACTAAGATCTTATCCGCCAAAAGTTCAGAGAAAGCCGAAGACTTGATGATCAGAAAATTTCATTCTTTGCTTGCTACGAACTCAGAAAAAGAAGTAGATAGATTATTTGAACGTAATCATCTAATTTCTGCTCCAGTCACTAACGATGATGGTGAACTTTTAGGAAGAATTACCATTGATGATGTCATTGATTCTATCAAAGAAGAAGTTGATCAGCCCTTCAGACAAATTTCAGGTTTAAGTAGGGATACTTTTCAAGAAACCTTCTTAGCTTTAAGATCTCGAGGCTTGTGGTTGGGTGCAAACCTCATAACAGCTCTTCTTGCTTCTTCAGTTATTAATCTCTTCCAAGATACTATTGAAAAAGTCATATTTTTAGCAGTTTTAATGCCAATTATTGCGAGTATGGGCGGTGTTGCTGCAACTCAAACTCTTGCCATTACAGTGAGGGGCTTGGCATTAGGTCAAATAGTTTCAGGCAACTTAAAATGGATATTATCTAGAGAATTAATTGTTTCTTTTTGGAACGGTCTTTTTTGGTCAATAATTTTAGGTTTAATAGCTTCATTTTGGTTTAAAGATTTTGATATCTTCTTAATTATTATCTTCTCTATGACCATTAATTTAATTTCAGCAGCCTTGTCAGGTATCTCCATACCTCTGGTATTGAGAAAATTAAAATTTGATCCTGCCATTGGCGGTGGAGTAATAGTTACAACAATAACGGATATCGTTGGTTTTTTTACTTTCCTTGGATTTGCATCTGTCGTTTACGCATAGGTATATTTTCTTCTGATGATCCTTAATAATCCAAATAAAATTGGCCATACAAAAGCTGAGATCGAACTATTTAATATAATTGCAAGGATGACAAAAAAACTGAATTCCTGAAAAAAAACATAAAGACTTAAAAGATAAAGAAATACGATACTTGCTATCAAGAGAGATTGTTGAATTTGAAACATAGCTCTAATACGATGAAAATATCTCTGAGTTAAATAAGAAATAAATAAAAATAAAATTACATGAGATCCTAAAAAATATCCCAGATTCAAATCTAAAAGAATCCCTGAAATAAATGACCAAGACAGACCAATATTTTTTGGTAAAGCAATATTCCAATAGATTAGAATCATTAAAGTAATTGGAATGGAAGATCCATAAATTTCCAATGAAAAGAAATTTAAGAGCGATTGAAAAAAAACTCCAAATATTAATGAAATGCCAATTGCTAATTGAGTGGAAAAAGTCTTATTAGGATTTCTTGAAGAAAAATAAGCCATTACGGTAAAGTTAACAAAATTTGATCGCCGGAACTAAATTCTGAAGTTCCTAGTACCTCAATTTCTAAAAATTCATTATTTGATGTTGCTGAAATTTTATTAACTATTCCTACATCAATTCCCTTGGGATATTTCTTGCCAAGACCAGATGTTACAAGTTTATCGCCTGGAACAATATCTTCGTTTTTCTTTAATCCTTTAATTAAAAAATTCTGAGGCATGTCAGTTCCAACCAAAATCATGTTTGAATTTGTCCTTCTATTCCTTATAGGAATTTGAGAATCTTCGGCAAAGATTGGTTTAATTTCAACTTTGGAACCTGCTGATAATTCTACCGATCCTATCAAGCCCGTCCAATTAAATGCTACCATTTGATCTGCTCTTTGACTCCTATCAATCCCCACAGTTAGTGAAGGTTTAGGAGCATAATTTATCTCCTCTATTTCGCCATAGATGAACTCTTTTTTACTAGTCTTTTCTAGGTATCCCAGTAATTTTTTCAGTTCTATATTTTCCTGAAGGACCCTTTCATAATTTATAAGATTGAATCTTTGATCATCGACGTCTTTTTCTAAGCGAAGTATTTCATTTTGTAATATTTCCCTATCCTCGAAATAATCAGAAAAAGAAATCCATCCTCCTCTTACAAACTGCGGTATATAAATAATAGGCTCAGTTGCAAAGCCAACATAAATCTTTACTTTTTCACCTACATTAAATCGAACGTCAGCTGCGAGAATTAAAATGGCAAAGAGTATAGATGGAACCACTCTGGAAAGCCTCATGGAGCCAGTTGTAAAAATGGCTTTTTGAGCAATTACAGCTTGTTTATGCTCCTTGGCCATAAGGGATTATTAATCTGTTGATAAAAGATCGATATCGTATTTATCCATTATTTCTAGGGCAACTCCCCCTCCTCTTGCAACGCAAGTAAGAGGATCATCAGCTGGGATAACAGGTATACCTGTTTGTTCTGAGATCATAACATCAAGGTCTCTGAGTAAGGCTCCTCCACCAGTCAAAACAATTCCTCTTTCTGATATATCGGAACTCAGCTCAGGCGGAGATTGCTCAAGGCCATTTTTAATTGCTTGCAATATAGAAGATAGAGGGCCAGACATTGCTTCATATACTTCTAAACTTGAAATAGAAAGAGTGTTAGGCACACCCTCAGCTAAATTACGCCCTCTGATTTCCATCTCTTGTAACTCACTTTCAGGGGTAGCACATCCAATAGTTTCTTTTATTCTTTCAGCAGTAGATTCACCAATGAGAATTCCATATTTTCTTCTTAAATAAGAAATTATTGATTCATTAAGCCTGTCTCCACCAGTTTTTAGTGAATTTGAGTAAACCACTCCATTAAGCGCCAGAATTGCAACCTCAGTGGTACCGCCACCAATATCAACTACCATGGATCCAAAAGCCTCCTCTACAGGAAGTCCTGCTCCAATTGCAGCCGCCATGGGCTCTTCTATTAATCTTACTTCTCTTGCCCCAGCTCCAAGCACAGACTCTCTGATTGCTCTTCGCTCCACTTGTGTTGACTGACAAGGTACGCACACGAGAATTCTCGGGCTAGGTCGCATAAAGTTATCGCCATGAACTTGTTGAATGAAGTGTTGAAGCATTTTCTCAGTAACCTGAAAATCTGCTATCACTCCATCTTTCAGTGGTCTTATAGCTTCAATGTTTCCTGGTACTCTTCCAAGCATCCTTTTTGCTTCAGTTCCAACTGCTACTACTGTTCTTGCCCCTTCAGTTTTTCTAATGGCAACTACACTTGGTTCATTGAGGACAATTCCTTTATCTCGGACGTAAACAAGAGTATTTGCCGTTCCAAGATCAATTGATAAATCATTGGAGTATAATCCTCTAAAATATTTTAGTACCATTAGTTTCTCGTTTTATAAGCGAATCGTATCAATGCTGTGTCGAAGGGGCAAGAAATAGCAATAAAATAAAATTTAAAAAAATGACAATAAATGATAAGACTTTAGAAAATCTTTCGAAATTATCTAAGATTAAAATTGACGATAATCTGAGAGATAAATTGAAGGAAGATCTTAATTTGACGATGAATATGATTGATAAAATCAATAAAATTGATTGCGATCAAATAGAAGAACTAAGTCATCCAATAAAAAATAATTTTAATTTAAGAGAAGATGTAGTTTCTAAAGATATCAACAGAGAAAGTCTTCAAAAAACTTCAAATAAAACTGAAGACGGATTTTACCTCGTGCCTAAAGTTATTGAATAAATGAATTTGGAAACATTAACACTTCAAGAGCAGATAGATGGCTTAAGAGAAAAGAAATTTTCTTCCGTAGAGCTGGTAGAAAATTATATTTCGGTAATAGAAGATAAAGAAGATCTCAATATCTTTGTATCCAATGATTTTGAAAAAGCGCTTGAGGAAGCAAAAAAGTCTGATGGGTCCAAAAAGAGCCAAGAAGATTTTCCATTGAATGGAATACCAATGGTACACAAAGACATTTTTTGTACTAAAGGGATCAAAACATCATGTGGATCAAAAATGTTGGATAATTTTTATCCTCCCTACTCGGCAACAGTTGTAGAAAAGTTAGAACAAGCTGGATCAATTTGTCTAGGAAAGGCAAACATGGATGAATTTGCGATGGGATCTTCAAATGAAACAAGCTTTTATGGGGCAGTAAAAAATCCGCTTAACATTAAAAAAACTCCAGGAGGTTCTTCTGGAGGATCTGCAGCAGCGGTTGCCGCAAACTTCAGTAGCTTTTCAACTGGAACTGACACAGGAGGATCTATCAGACAACCCGCTTCATTCTGCGGTATAGCAGGAATTAAGCCAACCTACGGAAGAGTATCTAGGTATGGAATGATTGCCTTTGCATCAAGTCTTGATCAGGGAGGAATACTTGCAAAAAATATTAAAGATGCGGCGATTGCTCTTGAATGCATATCAGGGTATGACTCAAAAGATGCTACTTCGATAAAAGCGGAAGTTCCCAATTTTTCTGAAGATTGTGAATCAAGTGAATTTGAGCATGTTGTTGGTTTGGTTACTGATTTAATTCATTCTTTTGGAGATGAAGATTTATCAAAAAATTATGGCGAAGCCATCGAGAGGCTAGAAAAATTAAAAATTAAGACGAAAGAGATTGAATTACCAAATTTAGAATTATCATTACCCGTTTATTACGTAATAGCCCCTGCTGAATGTTCAGCTAACTTAGCTAGATATGATGGGATCAGGTTTGGATACAGAGCTGAGAACGTTGAAAATCTCGAAGATCTATATTTTAAATCTAGAGGAGAAGGTTTTGGAAACGAAACAAAAAAAAGGATACTTATAGGAACTTATTGCTTATCTTCAGGATTTTACGACGCTTACTACAAAAAGGCACAAAAGATTAGAAACCTGATTTCAAGTGATTTTGTTAATGCATTCAAAGATGTTACTTCAGTAATGTTACCTACAACATCTGGAGAAGCTTTTGATTTAGGTTCAATAACTGATCCTGTTGAAATGTATAAACAGGATATTTTTACTATTCCTGCAAACCTTGGAGGTTTGCCTGCTACATCTGTACCATTTGGAGAAAAGAATAATATGCCCCTTGGAATACAATTCATAGGGAACATTTTAGAGGAGTCCTCTCTTCTAAATATTTCAAATAAATTTCAGTTAGGTGAAAAATGACAAACAATTGGGAAAGTGTTATCGGACTAGAAATTCATGTTCAGTTGAATTCAGAATCTAAAATATTTTCTAATGCTCCTACTAAATTTGGATCTGATCAAAATCTGCAAGCATGCGAAGTTGATCTTGGCATGCCTGGCACTCTTCCAGTTTTAAATGAAAAAGCCATTGAAAAGGCAATTAAGTTTGGAGTTGCAATCAATGCAGAGATTGCTGAGAAAGTAGGCTTTGCTAGAAAAAACTATTTTTATCCTGATTTACCAAAAGGATATCAAATAAGTCAACTTGATGATCCAATAGTTGGCAAAGGATCAATTGAAATTCAACTAAGAGATCAAGAGATCAAAACTATTGGAATCACAAGAGCTCATCTCGAAGAAGATGCGGGCAAGTCGATACATGATCTATTTGAAAATGAGACTGCGATTGATCTTAATAGAGCTGGCACACCTTTATTGGAAATTGTCTCTGAGCCAGATATGTCGAATGCTGAAGAAGCGGTTGCTTACTTAAAAAAAATTCATTCTATAGTTTGTGCTTTGGAAATTTCTGATGGAAATATGTCTCAAGGTTCAATGAGATGCGATGCAAATGTCTCTATAAGGAAGAAAGGTGATGAAAAATTAGGTACAAGAACAGAACTTAAAAATATAAATTCTTTCAAATTTGTCGAAAAAGCAATTAATTTTGAAATAAAACGCCAAATTTCTTGTTTGGAGAAAGGAGAAGAAATTATTCAAGAGACTAGGCTGTATGATGCAATAAATAACACCACTAGATCAATGAGATCGAAAGAGGAAGCTAACGATTATAGATATTTTCCTGAACCAGACATAATCCCTATTCAAATAACATCTGATCAAATCCAAAGAATCAAAAATGAATTACCAGAACTGCCTGATGAGAAAAAAGAAAGATTTATAAATGAATTAGGTCTATCAGAATATGATGCGAGGAATCTTACATATGATCTAGAACTTGCAGATTTCTTTGAAAAAACCTTGGTTAATATTGATGATCCTAAGCTTGTGACAAATTGGATATTAGGAGACTTCTCAGCCATATTAAATAAATTTGACGTAGAGGCTAAAGACTCAAAAGTTGATGCAGTCAAATTCGCCGAACTACTGACTTATCTCAAGGAAGAAAAAATCTCTGGACAAGCTACGAAAAAGGTTCTGGAAAACATATGGGAAAATCCAGATTTATCGGTTTCCAAAAGCATTCAAGACCTGGGTTTAGAGCAAATATCAGACGACAACGAGATTGAAGAGATAATAGAAAAAGTTATAAATAATAACCCTGATCAAAAAGAGCAGTTTCTTTCTGGAAAAGATCGTTTATTCGGATTCTTTGTGGGCCAGGTAATGAAAGAATCCAAGGGCAAGGCCAATCCTAAGCTGGTAAATGAGATTCTAAAAAAGAAATTAGTCTAAGTCACATACATAGTAAGAGCTTCAGCTATATATGCTGGTTTTTCTTGCCCTTCAATTTCCATTTTTATTTCATTTTTAACTAGATACCTTCCATCTCCTTTATCATCTACAGATAACAAAGTAGCTTTTGTTCGAACTTTTGAGCCAACATTTACAGGAGTTAGAAATCTAACCTTATCTAAACCATAATTAAAAGCCATTTTCATATTATCTGGAGCTACTTGAGGAGCAGGCATTCCAGCCATCAAAGATAATGAAAGAAAACCATGAGCAATAGTGGAACCGAATAATGGTGTTGCCTTTTCTTCATCGACATGAATGAATTGATGATCTAACGTTACATCAGCAAATTGATTTATTCTCTCTTGATCAATTTCCAACCAATCTGATGTACCCATGTCTTTTCCTATGTAATCTTTTAAAGTATCTGCTGGTACTAATCCCGCCATTTCAATCTCCTTTCGTAATTAAATGATTTTTATAATCTTCTCTTAAACCTGTTTTCAATAGTTTTCCGGTTGCTCCGTGAGGTAACTCATCAATGAAGATCACATCATCAGGCAACCACCACTTTGCAACTTTATCAGAAAGATACTCCAAAACAGATTCTTTTGTACATTCGTCAGAATTTTTAACAACAAACAGTAGAGGTCTCTCATCCCATTTTTCGTGAGCAACTCCAACGACACATGCTTCTAAAACTCCAGGGCATCCGAGGGCGGTATTTTCTAGGTCAATAGAACTTATCCACTCACCTCCAGACTTGATTACATCCTTACTCCTATCTACTATCCTCATGTATCCGTCTGGCGAAATAGTTGATACATCTCCAGTATCAAACCAACCATTTTCTAAAGCGCTCTCTGATGACTTGTAATATCTTTCAATTATTGCTGGTCCTTTAACCATTAACCTGCCAAAAGTTTTCCCATCGTTAGGTAAAGTATTTCCTTCATCATTAACAATTTTAATTTGGCATCCATATATTGCTCTTCCTTGACTGGTTTGAAGCTCATAACGATCATCTAACTCCATTAAATCCATCTCTGCTGTATCTTGATTTAATGTCCCCAGAGGACTCATTTCAGTCATTCCCCACCCATGCAAAAGAAAAACGTTATGTTTTTCTTGGAAGTCTTTTATCATCGACTTTGGAGCGGCAGATCCACCTACCAATACTGAATTTACATTTTTTAGGGTAATGTCCTTTTCATCTAAATAATTTAGTAATCCGAGCCATACTGTGGGAACACCAAGCAAATTATTTACTCCTTCATCGTTAATCAAGTTGTAAATAGACTCTCCATCAGTGAAAGGACCAGGAAATACTAATTTACACCCAAGCATACTAGCTGCATAAGGAACTCCCCAGGCATTAACGTGAAACATTGGAACCACAGGGAGGACCACACTTTTTGAAGTTAAATTCATTGCATTTCCTGCACTTGAGTACCAAGCATGAAGTATTGTAGATCTATGAGAATAAAGAACTCCTTTTGGATTTCCTGTTGTGCCAGACGTATAACACAAAGAAGATGCTGTGTTTTCGTCAAAAGTTGGCCAATCAAACTCTTCACTTTCATCTTTAATTAACTCTTCGTAACAAATCAAATTTTCTAGCTTGGAATCTTTGGGAAGGTTTTCTTTATCACATAAAACAATGAAGCCTTTCACATTTTTTAAATTTTTAGCTACTGCCTCAATTATTGGTATAAAAGGAAGATCAATGAAAAGATACTTGTCTTCAGCATGATTAACAATGAAATCTATCTGCTCCGGAAAAAGCCTGGGGTTTAAAGTATGCAATACTGCTCCAATCCCAGAGATTCCAAAATAAAGTTCAAAATGTCGGTAGCCATTGACAGCCATTGTGCCGAGAACATCGCCTTCTTTAACTCCTAAGTTAACTAAAGCATTGGCAAGCTGCTTTGATCTTTTTGCAGCATCTAAAATAGAATATCTATGAATGTCTCCTTCAACTCTCTTGCTTACTATTTCAGTTTTAGAATTATTTTGAATTGCATGCTCAAGAATTCCTGAAATGAGCAAAGGTTCAGTCATCATATTACCCAGCATTATTACCTCTTTTGATTAATATTTATTGAAAGTCTGACTTACTAATGGAGAATATCTTCGATGCAAGTAAGTTTCAATAGTCTGCTTAGATTTAAAATTTTTTATTAGCTCTATATCGTTTAAGGCTTGCACTAAATAAGGTTTCCATTCCAAAAACAAATTATCATCTGTAGTCTCAAAAACTGCTTTCTTAATACCTTTAAAATTTCTAATCATTTTATTGATTTCAGATTTCTTGATATTTTTGAATGGACTATCAAATAAAGGCAGCAGTTCACTGGGTAAATTTATCTTTTTTTTCTTATCAAAAACTTTACCTGTTAAAAATTCATCAGTGTTTATGAGTCCGGTGCCATTAATAACGTGTCCATAAGGATTACCTCTAAAAAAATCCCTGCCCGTAATATCGCCTAAAAAAAGCCTTGTAGGACAATAATCGTTTGCATAAAAATTATCCCAAATAACCACAGGATTCTTTATTACTTGACCTAGCTCTTTGAGGTGGTCTTGAGAAATAAAATTGCTAATTACTTTTGGACCCGTCCAAAGAAAAAATAAATCATTATTTATGGTTTCTGATACTCCTTCGAGATACTTATCATTTTGAATTCCTTTTTTAGAAAAGCTTTCGCAATAAATTGATGGACAAAACCATCCATTACTAAGACCCAACTTAGTAGTTACCTCTGAAATTAATTCGCCGTGAAATTTACCTAAATCCTTATCATCAGATTCTATTCCAATGTTATTTATATCAATATCATCAAACAATAAACCTACCTCGGAAAATCCTTTATTAATGGCAAAATTAAACTTTGAAAGCAGAAAGTTAAAATCCTTCTTAGATTTTCTATTAAAGTCTGCTCCTGGAGATAATGTATATACTTGAGCTATATTTTTGGGAATGCTTCGTGCTTCAAGAGATTTATCTTTTAATCGCCATTTTTGTCTGATGTAAGAATCTTCTTTTGGCGCATAAATGTAATGGGTAATATTACTATTCTCAAAACCATAATCGTTCTTTTTTGGCTTTCTATTATAAAAACCTTCTATGAATCCTCTGATTTTCATCATTAACACTTACCACAAATTTTACATTGGTTATTTTTTTTAAAAGATATTTCCCTGCTTAAATTATCTTTGAAATCATAATCTTGGAAAATTTGGCATTTCTTGGATATCTTAGTAATTGTTTTTATTGATTCTGAAGCTAACATTGACCCAATTATCCCTACTATTGGAGAAAATATTGCTGATTCTGTGCAGCTTAAGTCTTCCGAAGATGTATCTTCGAATAAGCATTCATAACATGCACTATCATTTTGGAAATCAAATTTCATAAGCTGCCCTTTCCACTGAATGCATGAACCTGAAATTAAGGGTATTTTATTTTTATAACAAAAATTATTTGTATACCTTCTTGTTTCAAAATTATCAGAACAATCTATAACAATTTCGCTCTTTGTTATTTCATCAGGAACACTATTTTTTTCAAAACTTTGTCTGAATTTTTTTATATTCACATCAGGATTAAGTCTCAGTAAAGATATAACTGCAGCATCGACTTTAAAAGCATTTAAGTCCTCTTCACGAAATAAAATTTGCCTTTGTAAGTTACTTAGATCAACTTGGTCAGGATCAAAGAGGTTTAAGTTACCAATTCCGCTTGCAACCAGATACTGCGAGCAGGCACAACCCAAACCACCAACCCCAATAATCGTGACAGTAGAATTTTTTAGTAGCTTTTGTCCCTCAACCCCTATGTCAGTAAGCATGATGTTTCTGCTGTATTTCATCAGCTCTTTTTCACTAAAGTTCACTTGGTTAGACACGCTACTCTCCATTTTCCATTCAAATCTTTTAAAAAAGAAACATCACTGTAGTCATTTTGATTTGCCATTTTATTAATTGGATCCTTCTGATCAAATCCATGTTCTAAAAGCAACTTCCCATTTTCTTTTAAGAAAGTAACACTTTTTTTTACGATTGTACTAATGTCAGCCAGTCCCTTTTTCTCAGAAAAAAGTGCTGATGGTGGCTCAAACCAAATTCCATCCTCATCACCATCTAAATCATTACGATAAATATATGGTGGATTAGAAATTATCAAATCCATAGGCTCAAAAAGCCATCTTTTATGCCAATCATGCTGAACTAGAAGAGAGTTTTTTAGATTTAGAGCTTTCATATTTTCTCTCGCAACAGATAAAGCTTCAAAACTTTTATCTGTTAAGGTACAAGTCCAAAAAGGCTTTTCTTTAGCTATAGACATACCTATAGCTCCAGATCCTGTTCCAAGCTCAAGAAGTGAACAATTCTCTAAATCAAAAGAGATGGCTGTTTCTACTAATAATTCTGACTCTGGTCTTGGGATTAACGTACTTTCATTAACCTGAAATTCATCATTCCAGAAAGGTTTTATGCCTGTTATGTATGCCAAAGGAAAACCTTCTTCTCTCTTCTTTACAAGGTCGGTAAAGGCTTTGTTTGTTTTATCTTGAATTTCAATATCAGACTTTTTATAAAGATCAACTCTTTCAATTTTGAGGATGTGACACAAAATCAGTTCCTTATCTAATGTTGGCAGGTTAGAAATTGAAAATAACTTTCGAAGATTCGTCACGAGAATGTTTTTTCAAGGTTTGATAATAATCTAGCTTGATTTTCTTCCAATAACGTTGAGATCATGATTTCCATTTCACCATCGAGGAAACCATCCAAATTATGAACCGAAAATTCAATTCTATGATCAGTGATTCTACTTTGAGGAAAATTATATGTTCTAATTTTTTCAGATCGATCTCCTGACCCAACCATATTTTTTCTTTTTTCAGCTTGCTCTTGAGTTAGTTCTTGTTCTGCCATTGCTTTGAGCTTTGCACCAAGCAAAGTAAGTGCTTTTGCTTTATTCTTATGTTGAGACCTATCATCCTGGCATTCAACGACTATTCCGGTCGGAATGTGGGTTAACCTCACAGCTGAATCTGTCTTATTAACATGCTGTCCTCCTGCACCAGAGGCACGAAAAGTGTCAGTTCTGATTTCAGACTTATCTATCTCGACTTCTTCAACATCTTCTATTTCTGCAAGAACAGCTACCGAGCATGCTGAGGTATGAATTCTTCCTTGTGATTCAGTTGAAGGAACTCTTTGAACACGATGTATCCCAGATTCAAACTTCAATTTTTTATAAACATTCTCTCCAGAAATTTTTATTACAACTTCTTTAAATCCACCTTGCTCGCTTTCTCTTGACGAAATAAGGTCACTCTTCCATCTATTTCTTTCTGCTAGCCTTAGATACATTCTATAAAGGTCTCCAACAAAAAGTGCTGCCTCATCGCCACCGGTTCCGGCTCTAACTTCAACAAAAACATTTTTATCATCATTCTCATCAACTGGTATAAGAAGATTCTTCAGCTCTATTTCAATCTCAGAAATTCTTTCGTTATTTTCTTTAATTTCCTCTTTTGCTAACTCCGCTAAATCTATATCAGATTCATTAAGGACTTCTTCAGCACTTGAGATATTGCTTTCGCACTGAATGTACTCTTCGAATTTTTCTACAATAGGTTTTAAATTAGAATATTCTTTCGATAAAGATGCATACTGCTTTTGATCATTTATTACATCTGGCATACTCAATTTAGTCTGAATATCAGAGAAATTATCCTTAATCTCAGTTAATCTTGTTTTTATTGAATCTAACATTTATAAAATTTTTAAAAGATGAATAAAAATTCAATCCTGAGGTCAATTCTACTTATTTTTATTTTAGTATCCTATCTTTCATCTTGTGCAACTGTTAAAGATGACTTAATTACTTCAAAAAATGATAGAGATTTTTTAGATGCAAATTTTTCATTTACAACAAGTGAATCTTTCCTTAACGGAAAAGTCAGTTTTTTAAAACAAAAAGAAAAATTAATAATAAATTTTAAAAGTAGTAGGTTCTATCCAAAATTCAGCCTTGTGTTCAAAAATAAAAATACATATCAATTACTAGTCAATAATTCCTTTAGAAGCAAAGCAGAAGAAATAATTCAAAAGAATGATAAATTAATTTTTACACTTTATTCTGTAGTGGATTGGTACTACAGAGATTGCTTATCTGGAGACTGCAAACTTCTAGAAATAATAGAAGATTCTATCCTTGTTGAAAAAATATCCGACGCTCAAGAAGATACGGATAAATTAGTTGCAACTAATCCATTTTATAAACTTAAGATTTTGATAAATAAATGAAAGTTTCCTGTCCAGCGAAGTTAAACATTGGTCTGAAAATAAATTCAAAGAGACCTGATGGCTATCATGATCTTGAAACTGAGTTCAGATTAATATCTTTGTATGATTATCTTGAAATAAAAGAAAGTAAAAATTTCCAACTTAACATCAATAATGATGAGATTAAAACTGAAGATAATCTAATTACAAAAGCTTATTTTTTGATGAAAAACTTATGCCATGAAAAATCTGATTTCTCATTTAAAGTACAGAAAAATATACCAATTGGTGCAGGCTTAGGGGGTGGAAGTTCAAATTGTGCCTCTACATTGATCGCTCTAAATAAACTTTTTAAATTAAATTTACCAGACAGTAAGTTATTAAAAATTGGACTTAGTCTAGGAAGCGATGTTCCTTTTTTCATAAAAGGAGAAAATTCTGTTGCTAAAGGAAGAGGCGAATTACTTGAAAATATTGAAATAGAGGCAAACTATTATTTAATTATCTATCCAGATATAAAAATATCCACGGCTGATGCATTCAAGTTTTATGAAGAAAATAAGACAGATTTTCCAAAACATTTAAAAAATGATTTTGAGTATTTTGCAAGAAAAGTATACCCAGAAATAAATGAAATTTTTAACCTCATGTCTCAATATGGAACTGTAGAATTATCTGGAACTGGCTCTTCAATGTATTTAAATTTTAATTCTTCAGAAGAGGCGTATACAATTGCAACGAAAGTTCCGACTAACTGTAAGTTTTTTGTAACAAGAAGTTTAGACAAGTCTCCGATATATGATGAACTTAATAAATAATGGGGTGTGGCCAAGCGGTAAGGCAGCGGCTTTTGATGCCGCCATGCGTAGGTTCGAATCCTACCACCCCAGCCAGACAAAATGTTAAAGCCTGCTAAAAATCTTATTTTATTTTCAGGTAATGCTAACAGTGTGTTAGCTGGAAAGATTGCTAAAAAACTTGGTAAAAATCTAGGAAAAGCTGAAGTAGAAAGATTCAGCGATGGCGAGTCAGATGTAAGGATAAACGTTAATGTCAGAGGAAAGGATGTATTTATAATCCAATCAACTTGTTCTCCTGCAAATGAAAATCTTATGGAGTTATCAATTATGATAGATGCTTTAAGGAGAGCATCTGCATCCAGAATTACTGCAGTGATTCCCTATTTTGGTTATGCCAGACAGGATCGAAGAGTTAGATCTGAAAGAGTGCCTATTTCAGCAAAACTAGTCGCTGAAATTCTTCAAATTGCTGGTGCAAATAGAATCATGACTCTGGATTTGCACTCAGACCAAATACAGGGTTTTTTCAATATACCTGTGGATAATATCTATGTTACAAAAGCATTCTTAAATCATATAAACAGATCAAGATATCCAGACCAAATTGTAGTTTCTCCTGATGTAGGTGGTGTTGTAAGAGCAAGAGCACTAGCAAAATATATGGGGGATACTGATTTAGCTATCATTGATAAAAGAAGAGAAAAGGCGAATGAATCTGAAGTCATGAATGTTATTGGGGACGTTAAGAAAAAAACATGCATTATTATCGATGACATAATTGATACAGCAGGAACTCTCTGCAACGCTGCCGATGCGTTGAAAAAACAAGGCGCTCAAAAAGTTTATGCTTATATTTCTCACCCAGTTCTTTCTGGTTCTGCAATTGAAAAAATATCCAAATCAAAGCTAGACTCATTGATAGTAACTGATACAATTCCGCTCTCAAAAGAGGCTGAAAATTGTAAGAAAATAAAGATTGTCTCTATGGATTCAACATTAGCAGGCGCTATAACAAGAGTGAATAGAGAAGAATCAATCAGTGAAATGTTTTTATAAAAAATGAGCGAAAAAATAACTATATCTGGAGAATCCAGACAAGAAACAGGTAAGGCAAATTCAAGAAGCTTAAGATCTTCTGAAATAGTCCCCGGGGTTATATACGGAGAAGAAAAATCTTCAAATATTAAAGTCATGGAGAAAGATCTTAAGAAAATTCTTGAAAACCCAAGTATTTTTTCCCAAGTTATCGATTTGAATATTGATGGATCCCCTTTTGAGGTTCTATTGAAAGATATTCAAAGAAACCCGAGAAATGATAGACCTTCACACGTTGACTTCCTTGTTGTTTCAAAAGATACCAAAGTAACTGTTAATGTCCCATTAAAATTTATTAATGAGGATATTTGTGTTGGCGTCAAACAACAAGGCGGTATGATTTCTCACCTCAGAAACGAAGTAGAAGTTTTATGCTCTGCAGCCTCTCTTCCAGAATTTATTGAAATCGACACTCAAAACATTGAATTGAATCAATCTGTGATGATGTCAGAAATCTCCTTGCCCGAAGGTGTCGAACTGACCAGCGTATTGAATGATCTCCAAGATCAACCTGTTCTCTCTTGTTCTGTTACCAGAGCTTCACTTGAAATTGATGATGATCCTGTTATTAGAGAAGATGGTGAAGAAGTTACAGACGATGCTGAAGCTTCTGCCGATTCATCTCAAACAGACGAGTCTCAAGAAGAAGAATCTAACGATAACTAATTTATGGAAACCTTTTTAGTGGTTGGGTTAGGAAATCCTGGCTCAAGGTATGCTAATACAAGACATAATGCAGGAACTGATTTCGTTCATATGCTTTGTGAAAAGTATGATGTTGAGTTAACAGAAAAGAAAAAATATAAAGCTTCTATAGGAAAATTTCTATTGAAGGATATGGAAGTCATCCTTTCTATCCCTACCCTATTTATGAATCAAAGTGGAAAAAGCGTTGCTCCTATTGTAAAAGGGGAAAATATAAAATTAAAAAATCTTCTTGTTGTTCATGATGATCTAGATCTTCCTCCTGGAGTATCAAAATTAAAATTCTCTGGAGGAGATGGAGGTCACAATGGCTTAAAAGATATTATGCAGAGCTTGTCTGGTAAAAAAGATTTTAAGAGGCTAAGAATTGGTATAGGTCATCCAGGCGATACAAAAAAAGTTAATTCCTTTGTCGTAAAAAAAGGATCTTCTAGTGAAAGAAAAAATAAACTTATAGCGATGCATAATGCCTTGGAGGTTTTTGAACTTGTTGCTTTTGATGATTGGGAAAAGGCTTTGACGCAATTACATTCAAAAAAATAATGGGACTTAAATGTGGGATTGTGGGATTACCTAACGTAGGAAAATCTACCTTGTTCAATGCGTTAACATCATCTGGTATACAAGCTGAAAATTTTCCATTCTGCACAATCGATCCTAATGTTGGAATAGTAAATCTTCCTGACAGAAGACTTAATAAAATAGCTGAAATTGTTGATCCTGAGGAAATAATTCAATCAACTGTTGAATTTGTTGATATCGCTGGTCTTGTTGAGGGAGCTTCCAAGGGAGAGGGTTTAGGTAATAAGTTTCTTGCCAATATCAGAGAAACAGATGCGATTATTCATGTAGTTAGATGCTTTGAAGATGAAAGCATAATTCATGTCAAAGATAAAATATCTCCTCTAGATGATATAAAAACGATAGAACTTGAACTTATCCTTGCAGACATGGAAGTTCTTGAGAACGCCATTGAAAATGTTAAGAGGAAAGCTAAAAGTGGCGACAAAAAGCTTCTCTTTACCTTAGAAGTTTACGAAAAAACATTGGAATTTCTCAATAAAGAAGAGAATTTAAGAAATATAAACTTTGAAAATAACGATTTAGCTGAACTTAAAGGCTTAAATCTTATTTCAATCAAACCTGTTATATATGTTGCAAACATAGATGATAGCCTTGAAGAAAATGAATTTTATTCATCCGTTAAAGAATTCGCCTCTGAAAATAATTCTCAAGTCATTAGTCTATGCAATCAGCTTGAAGCTGAAATAGCTGAACTTGGAGATGACAAAGATGATCTTCTGAAAGATATAGGTCTGGAAGAGCCTGGATTAAACGTCATGATCAGGGCAGCATTTGATAGCTTAGGTCTTCAAACCTTTTTTACGGCTGGAAAAAAAGAAGTAAGAGCTTGGGAAATAAAAAAAGGATCTCTGGCTCCTCAAGCTGCAGGAACAATTCATACAGACTTTGAAAAAGGTTTTATCAGAGCTGAAACCATTTCCTATGAAGACTATATTGAGTTTAATGGTGAGCTAGGAGCTAAGGAGGCAGGAAAATTAAGATCCGAAGGTTCTGAATACATCATTAAAGATGGAGACATAGTTCACTTCAGATTCAATGTATAGCTTGTTGCTTGACTTTTAATGATCAGACTAAGAGAATTCTCTTTCTTTGGCTATGTAGCTCAGCTGGTTAGAGCGCTGCACTCATAACGCAGAGGTCGGTAGTTCAAGTCTACCCATAGCCACCAGATTTATCCTTCGGTAGTTTCTTCCGGTGAATTTACTGCTTTGATACTAAGTTTTACCCTACCTCTGTCATCAATACCAATGACTTTAACATCGACTTCTTCTCCTTCAACAAGGTAGTCAGAGACTTTCTCAACCCTTTCTTCCATGATTTCTGAGACATGGACTAGGCCTTCTTTTCCACCATCTATTGAAACAAAAGCTCCGAACTCGACAATTTTAACTACAGTTCCGGTATAAATGTGACCGACTTCAGGATCTGCAACAATTTGATTAATAAGGTCTATGGCTGTTTGCCTTGATTCAGGTGAATCGCCAAATATTTTAATCTCTCCATCATCATTAATATCCACATTTGCACCAGATTTTTCGGTAATACTTTTAATTACCGAACCGCCTTTTCCAATCACTTCTCTAATTTTATCTTTTTCAATGGTCATATTTACGGCTTGCGGGGCATTTGGAGAAAGTTCTTTTCTTGGTGAGTCCAATACAGAGTCCATTTTTTCAAGGATGTGAGTCCTTGCTATCTGTGCTTTCTCAAGAGCTACCTCCATTATCTCTTCTGATATTCCTTTAACTTTAATATCCATCTGAAGAGCCGTTACTCCATCTGAAGTTCCTGCTACCTTAAAATCCATATCTCCCAGATGATCTTCATCTCCTAAAATATCTGTTATGACGCAGAAATCATCACCATCAAGAACAAGCCCCATAGCTACTCCTGCCACAGCTTTCTTAATAGGAATTCCTGCATCCATCATTGATAGACTTGAAGAACAAACTGTTGCCATGGAACTAGAGCCATTCGATTCAGTTATTTCGGATACAACCCTTATGGTATAGGGAAACTCTTCTTGGGATGGCAAAACTGCTTCCAAAGCTCTTCGTGCTAATTTTCCATGACCGATTTCTCTTCTTTTTGGCGCCCCTATAAAACCTGCCTCACCAACAGAAAATGGAGGAAAGTTATAATGAAGCATAAAGGGATCATTTGTTGTACCTTCTAGAGCATCTATCAATTGAGCATCTCTGGACCCACCTAGTGTTGCAACACCAATAGATTGAGTCTCACCTCTCGTAAACAAACAAGAACCGTGAGATTTATTTAAAAATCCAACTTCTATATCTATTGGTCTGACTGTATCAAGGTCTCTTCCATCTATTCTTGAATCTCCGTTGAGGAGTCTAGATCTTACTATTTCTGATTCTACTGATTTGAAATATCCAGAAACAGCGTTTTCATCTTCCAAATCTTCATCGTTAAGACTCTCTTTCATTTTATCTCGAGCAAGAGAGACTGATTCCTGTCTTTTGGACTTTTCTGGAATCGAATAAGCACTCACTAGGTCGTCTCTTACAATATTTATAATTTTTTCTTTTAATTCAGAATTATCTTCTTTTATAGAATATTCAATTTCAGGAATAGAGGTTTTTGAAGCGAGCTCTTCAATTAAAGTAATTGTTTTTTGCATTTCTTGATGAGCAAATAAAACAGCTCCGAGCATTTGATCTTCTGAAAGTTCTTTTGCCTCAGATTCAACCATCAAAATAGCATCTTTCGTTCCAGCAACAACCATATCCAACATCGATTTTTCAAGTGATTCATTATCAGGATTGAGCACATATGATCCATCCACAAATCCCACTCTTGCAGCAGAAATTGGACCCTCAAAAGGAAGGCCAGATATCGCTAAAGCAGCAGATGCTCCAATGAGAGAAATAATCTCCGGACTTTCATTCTTATCAGCAGATAAAACTGTGCATATTACCTGTACTTCTTGAAAATAACCTTTCGGAAATAAAGGTCTTAAAGGTCTATCAATAAGTCTTGAGACAAGTGTTTCTTTCTCAGTTGGTCTACCCTCTCTACGAAAAAAACTACCTGGAATCTTTCCTGCAGCATAATATTTTTCTGTGTAATTTACTGTTAGTGGAAAAAAAGATTGGCCTTCTGGCTCTCTTCCAGCAACAACAGTTACTAGAACTTGATTGTCGCCAGAAGAAGCAATGATAGATGCTGTTGCTTGTCGTGCTATTTTTCCTGTTTCTAATTTTATTTCTCTTCCAGCTACATTTGTTGTAACTGACGCATAAGTCTCTTCAAACATTTAATTTCCTTTATAAATCTGAATCTAAATTACTTTCTTAGATTCAGTGCTTCTAGAACAGAAGAATAAGCCTCGGGATCTTTTCCTTTGAGATAATCTAATAACTTTCTCCTAGAATTCACCATTCTTATAAGTCCCTGACGGGAATGATGATCCTTTGCATGATCTTTAAAATGCTTTTGTAACGATTCAATATTCGCAGTTAATAAAGCTATTTGAACCTGAGGTGAACCAGTATCTCCATCCGATACGGCGAATTTACTTACAATTTCATTTTTCTGTTCTGTTGTTAAACTCAATGAGTCCTCCTAGTTTTTAAGATAAAGATAGAAAATTTTCTAGGAATCGTTTTGGTTTAAGTAAACCTTTGTTATATTCTACCAATCCAATGAATCCCCTTTTGGAATCCCTTAGCCTTAAAATAGTCGAAGAATCGTATTTCAAGTTAGATTCGACGAATTGGCCGTTTCTTAATTTATCTACTATATCTGGCGCGCATTGTATCTCATTAAAGCAATTTAGTGCATCATTTGGTGAAATTATTTTATCGATAGGTAAACTGTCTTGAGGAAGTTTGATTGCATTTTTCACATAAAAATTTCCAGATCTGGTTCTTCTAAGATCTTTCAAATACGCAGGGCAATTAAATAGTTCACCGATATCTTCTGCTAAGGATCTTACGTAAGTTCCAGAGCTACAAGAGACTTCAATATTGATTTCATTTCCAATTATGGATAAAAGTTTTATTGAAGATATAAAAATTTCTCTTTCATCTTTGTCTATTTTTATACCTTCTCTTGCGTATTCATATAGAGATTTTCCTTTGTGTTTTAAGGCTGAGAATGCTGGAGGTTTTTGTTTAGATTTGCCCAGGAATTTTTGAATCGTATTTTCAACATCTTTTGAAGAAAAATCTACAAATGAAAATTCTTTTGAATCGATTATCTCTCCCTCAGAGTCACCAGTGCTAGTCTTTTTCCCAAAGTATATGCAAGCTTGATAAGTTTTTTCAGACGAGCTCAGATATGAAGCAAATCTGGTCATTTGATTAAGACAAACTACCAATATTCCAGTAGCCATTGGATCAAGGGTTCCACAATGTCCAATTTTTAGTTCGGGTTCTAATTTAGATAGTCTTCTTATATGAGAAGCAGACGACTCAGCTTTTGGCTTATCGATTTGAAGTACACCATTAATCATAAATGCTTAGCTCATCATAAATAAAAGTCAGATTTGGAACTCTTTTCAAAGATAAATTTCTTGCCAGACTTGATCTTAAAAAGCCTGATGCCTTTTTAAAACCTTTTTCTAACTCTGCTTGATCGGAAGAAGATATCAAATTTCTGTAGAAGATTTTGGCTATCTTCATATTGTCAGACATCTCTACTTTAGTGATGACGGTATTTTCTAGTCGGGGATCTTTTACCTGCGTTTGAACTAAATTAGAAATTTCCCTGAATATAAGATCTGCAATCCTGTCAGACCTCTTAAATGAGTATTTATTTGTCAAGATTCAAGTTTTCTGGCTATTTCTTCTCTTTCGTATACTTCAATGACATCACCAACTTTTGCATCAGTATAATTAGTAATTCCTATTCCACATTCAGTGCCGCTTTTTACTTCTGAAGCCTCATCTTTAAATCTTCTTAGAGAGTCTAATTTTCCTTCATGAATTACAATATTATCTCTTAGAACTCTTACGAGTTTATTTGCCATGATGCTTCCATCAGTAACCATTGAACCTGCTATCAGGCCGAATTTGGGTGATTTAAATAATTCTTTTACTTCTGCGATGCCCAACTGTCTTTCTTTTATTTCTGGCTCTAAAGATCCTTCTATCAAAGCTTTAATTGAATCCAGCAAATCATAAATTATGCCGAAATACTTTATCTCTATACCTTCGCTTTCTGCCAAGTTGAGTGCAGTGGTATCAGCTCTCACGTTGTAGCCAAAAATTGTTGCCTCCGATGCAATTGCTAAGTTGACATCATTTTCGGTAATAGAGCCCACTCCATCGAGTACAATCTTTAAATTAACCTCATCTATCTTCATATTGAGAACTGAACCGGATAGAGCTTCCAATGTTCCGTTAGAGTCTGATTTAAGAATAAGATTTATTGAAGGTTTAGTTCCATCAGCATTTGCAAATATATTTTCAGAATTTAGAGAGCCCATTCTAGAAAGTCTTTTTTCTCTTTCTTTTGTTGCTCTTTCTTCTGATAGATTTTTTGCTGTTTTTTCATCTTTTAATACATAAAACTGATCCCCAGCTGATGGAGGATATTCCAAACCTGATATTGAAACAGGTGAGGAAGGTTGAGCAGTTTTAATTGGTTTATCATTAAAATCTTTTAAAGCCCTAATTTTTCTGGTTTGATCTCCTACAAGAATAAAGTCACCTGTATTTAGGCTGCCTTGTTGAATTAATAATGTAGCAACTGCACCTTCACCTCTTTTTACGCCAGATTCTAAAACTACTCCAGTTGCAGGCCCTTCAAAAGATGCCTTCAAGTCCATAATTTCTGCTACTAAGAAAATTGTTTCTAATAATTCAGGGATTCCTTCTCCGGATTGTGCTGATACAGGAACCATTTGAATATCACCGCCCCAATCTTCTGAAACAAGTTCTTCCTTGGCTAAATCCCCTTTTATTTTGTCTACATCTGCCTCAGGTTTGTCGATTTTATTTACTGCAACCACAATTTGCACACCAGCAGCTTTAGCATGATTTATGGCTTCCACTGTTTGAGGTTGAACTCCGTCATCAGCAGCAACTACAAGAACAACAATATCTGTAGAATTTGCACCTCTAGCTCTCATTTTTGAAAATGCAGCGTGTCCTGGTGTATCAATAAATGTGAGATTCTTGTCTTCAATTGATACTTGATAAGCACCTATGCTTTGAGTGATGCCTCCCTCTTCTTTATCTGCAACGGAGGAATTTCTTATGTAATCCAGAAGTGAAGTTTTTCCATGATCAACATGCCCCAGTACAGAAACGATGGCATCTCTTCCAATTTGTTCTCCTTCTTGAGCAAATCCCTCGAGCATTTTTTCCTCAGCTTCATTTTCTTGAATCGGATTGCCTACATGACCAAGTTCAGTCGTTATAAGAACTGCAGTTTCTTGATCAAGAGATTGATTCACAGTAGCCATAATTCCATTATTCATAAGAGCTTTAATGAGGTCAGAAGACTTTACGGAAAGTCCTTTGGCAAGTTCAGCTACAGAAATAGTTTCAGGGATTGATATCTCTTTTTGAATAAATTCAGAAGGCTTCTCAAATTTTTGAACTGATGCAAGCTGAGATTCTAAAAACTTTTCACCTTCTTGTTCTTTTTTATCTAGTTTTGAATCTTTGGCAGGACTTGTGAGATCTTTTCTTTGAGTTTTAGTTGATTTTTTTGCTGAAGTATTTCCTTTGCTTTGTTTTGCCTGCTCCTGTTTAGTCTTCCTTATTACCTTGGTAGAAGAATCTTTTATTCTTTTTTCTCTTTCTTCGTCTTGGGCTTTTTTATCACTCGACGCCTGAACTCTCCTTTTTTCAGCAGCCTCAAAATCAATTGTTCCAGATAAATCTCCTGATGAAGTTTTTTGATTAGCAGATTGACTCTCAGATTTAAACCTAGTTATAGAGATTTGTCCTTCATCATTCTTGGTCTCGGTCTTTGTTTTCTTAGCAATAGAAATAGTTTTCTTGGAACCTTTCTTAGTGCTCTTAATATGTTCAAGAATTTTTTTTCTATCTTCCGTAGAAATATTATCGTCGGCAGATGATTGAGATAGACCTGCTTGATTTATTGCTTCTAACAATGAATCTACTTCGTATCCTATGACTTTTGCTAAATCACTTACATCCATATTTTTTATCCCTCAAACCAATCAGATCTAGCATCCATAATAATTTTTGCAGCTAATTCTTCATCTATTTTGATCATTTCTACTAATTCATCAACAGAAAGATCAGCTAGCTCGTCTTTACTAGATAAATTATCTGAAAGAACTTTTGCAATTTCTTCATCGACATCATCTAAAGAATTAAAGTCAAATGCCTCTTCCATATCTGAAAGAGCAATTTCAATAAGTGCATCAGAGGCTCTTTCAATTAACGTTTCAGCAATTTCCTCATTAATCTCCTCTATTTCACAAAGTTTTGATATTTCAGCTTCTGCAATAGAATTAACTGATTCAAAACCATTAGAAATTAAAATTTCTGAAGTAGAAGTATCGATATCTAAGTATTTTTCAAGAATATTTGAAGCTTGATCAGACCCAGAAGATTCTTTATTCTCATTCTCTCCACGAATCTGGATATCCCATCCAATAAGTTCTGAAGATAATCTTATATTTTGGCCATTTCTTCCTATTGCTTGAGCCAAGCTTTCATCTTTGACCTGAACTTCCATTTTATCTGCGTCTTCATCTAAAACTATCGAAGTAACTTCAGCTGGTGACAAAGTATTTATAAGCAATTTTGCTGGATCATCTTCCCAGACAATAATATCAATTCTCTCATTACCTAATTCATTTGAAACTGCTTGAACTCTCGCTCCTCTCATTCCCACACATGCTCCAACAGGATCAATTCTTGTATCATTTGTTTTGACTGCAATCTTAGACCTTCCTCCAGGTTCTCTAGCCACAGCTCTTATCTGGACTACTTCTTCAGCTATCTCAGGAACCTCTAGCTTGAATAATTCAACTAACATCTCTTTTGACCCTCTAGATAAAGTTAATTGTGAACCTCTATTCTCACGAACAGTTTCTTCAAGAATAGCCCTAACCCTATCTCCAATGCGATATATCTCTCCTTGTATCAAATCTGATCTAGGTAGAATTGCATCAGCTCCTTCTCCAATATCAACAATGATTGTTTCTCTTGTAACTTTCTTTACTGTCCCAGTAACAAGTTGGCCTAAGTAAGATCTGAATTTTTTAATTATCTCAAGCCTTTCTGCATCCCTTACTTTTTGAACAATTACTTGTTTTGCTATTTGAGCAGCAATTCTTCCAAACTCAACATTTTCAATCTTTTCTTTGACTAAATCACCAAGAGAAAGATTTTTTTCCTCTGCATCATCACTATCAATAAGAATATGCATTTCAGGAGTTTCATAGTCATCAACTTCGACTACCTCCCAACATCTGAAAGTTTCATAATCTCCTGTTTGATGATCTATATCCACGCGAATATCTACCTCATCAGCATATTTTTTCTTAGCAGCACTAGCTAAAGCAAATTCAATTGCTTCAAAAATAGTATCTTTTGGTAATGCTTTTTCGTTAGAGACTGATTCTGCAACCATTAATATTTCATTATTCATTTGATACCTCGAAAATTGGTTCAAGTCTTGCGACTATAACTTTGTCAAAATTAATAAAGAATTCATTTTCATCTTTCAAAAAAATACCTTCCTCGTTGGCATTTAGCAATAAAGCAATTTTGGTTACTTTTTTGTTTCCGTCATAAAATTTAATTTTAATCTCATGTCCAATAAATTCATGAAATTGCTCTAATTTAAAGAATTTTCTATCAAGTCCTGGCGAAGATACTTCTAAAGTATAATCAAATGACACAAGCACTACATTGGTGAGTAATTCATTCACTTGATTGCTAACTTTCTGGCAGTCATTTATGTCAACGCCATTTTTTTTATCTATAAAAATCCTTATTAATTTTGATCTTGAATTCCCTGATAATTCAATCCCCCAAAGAGAAAGACCAAAAGATTCAATATCTTTTGTAATGTTTGTTTCTAACTTTTCTATCGTACTTGTCATAACCACATATAAAAGAAGCCCATAAAGGGCCCAAAAAATGGTAGCGGGGGCAGGATTTGAACCTACGACCTTCGGGTTATGAGCCCGACGAGCTACCAGACTGCTCCACCCCGCAATATTCTTAAACTGCGCGAGTATAGGTTTTTAAAGCTTGTTTTTCAAGTAAATTGGTGCCGAAGAGAGGATTCGAACCTCCACGGACAGTTGTCCACTACCCCCTCAAGATAGCGTGTCTACCAGTTCCACCACTTCGGCCCTTATTCTGGTAATTCTTGAATGATTTCTTCTTCAATCTGTTCAATATTATTTTGATCAATAAGAAAATCAAATTCATTATTTATTTCATTTTTTTGAACTATTGATATAGAAATAGTTACAACAAAGAATATAGCTACTAAAACCCAAGTAACTTTTGTCAACAAATTAGTTGAATCGATTGGGCCAAGCATTGGATTTGAAGAACCAGATCCAAATGCAGAACCAATATCGGCTCCTTTACCGTGCTGCAACAAAATTATTCCAACCAATAATATGGCGGAAATCACTTGGAATATAATCAAAAAAAGAATCATTACTCTAAACTCAGCGCGATATTAGCAAATTCTTTAGGGTCAAGAGAAGCATTTCCTACTAAAAATCCATCGATTCCATCTACTTCGACAAGATTCTTAGCGCTCTCTGAAGTTACGCTGCCCCCATAAATCAATGTTAAATCTATTCCTAAATTGTCTCTAACTAAATCTTTTACAAGAAGAGAAACTTCTTCCAAATGATCGTTTTGGACAGCTATTCCAGAGCCAATAGCGTAAATGGGTTCGTAGGCAATCAGAACACTTTTTGATAAGTTTTTAAGAGGAAATAAATTTTCAGTTAATTGGTGTTTTATTTTATTTTCTGTTCTACCTTCGGAGTATTCCTCTTGATTTTCACCTATGCACAAAATGGGTATGAGCTCACACTCTATAGCAGTTTGGACTTTATTCAGAATAGTTTCATCGTCCTCGCCTTGAAGCCTACACTCAGAATGGCCAACTATCGAGTAAGAAGCTCCAATTTTTTTCAGCATTTTTCCAGATATTTGACCAGTAAATGCGCCTTGAATCTCTGAAGACAAATTTTGAGCACCGATTAAAATTTTTTCGTGAGTTTTAGATGAAATTTCATAAAAATCTTCTATATCTAGGTAATTGGGGCAAATTACTACCTGAATTTCTTTTGGGATATTATTTAGATCAAAATCTTTCAACCATGCATCTGAATTAATAAAATTCATTTTCCAATTTGCAATTAAATGCTTCATGAAATTGATTCTACAAGTTCAGTTAATAAAACCGATTGCTCTGAAGTTGCTTCTTGAGAATTACTTTCAACCATTATTCTAATCTTGTTTTCTGTACCAGATTTTCTTATAAGCACTCTGCCATCAAAAGATTCTAATAACTCCTCTGATTTTTTTTGAGCTTTCTGTAATTTTTTATTTTTTAAAACTTTATTTCCATCCTTAACTTTTACATTGGTAAGAATTTGAGGATATTTTTTAAACTCTGAAAGTAATTCGGGTATTGTTTTATTTAAAACTACTATAGATTGAAGAAACTGAATTGCAGCGATTATTCCATCTCCAGTATTTGACTTATCTAGGCAAAGAATATGTCCAGACTGTTCTCCTCCAAGAGTCCAATTAAGTTCATTTAGCTTTTGTAAAACATACTTATCTCCAACATCCGATCTCACCAACTCAATACCCTCATCGTTAAAAGCTCTCTCTAACCCTTTGTTTGTCATAAGAGTACCAACTACTCCTTTAACGCCAAGATGTATTTTTGACTCAAATTTATTTTTTGCGATGACATATAAAATATCATCTCCATCTAATTCTCGACCGTATGAATCAATAATAATTAATCGATCTCCATCACCATCAAGAGCAATGCCAAAATCTGCATTTCTGTTTAAAACTTCATTTTTTAAAAAATCTATGTTGGTGCTTCCGCAATCTTTATTAATATTTAAACCATCCGGACTATCGGCAATCGAATAAACTTCGGCTCCTAGCTCTTTAAAAACTTTAGGTGCAACTTCATAGGCGGCGCCATTAGCAGAGTCAATAACAAGAGTTAAACTTGAAAATGAAATATCTTCACTTAAAGTATTCTTACAAAATTCAATGTATCTACCTTTTGCATCACTAATCCTTGCCGCCTTGCCAAGATTTTCAGGATGCACAAATTCATAAGCTTCTTCAGCAAATTTTTCTATTTCTCTTTCATTTTCAATGGATAACTTTTCTCCATTTTCATCAAAAAATTTAATGCCATTATCTTCAAATGAATTATGTGAGGCACTTATCACCACACCAGCATGTCCTTTGAAAGTAGATACAAGATATGAAATTGCAGGTGTGGGCATAGGGCCTACTAATCGCACATTTACTCCAGATGAAATAATTCCAGCTTGAAGTGCTGACTCCAACATGTATCCGGAAATTCTGGTGTCTTTTCCGATTACTAAAGTGTTGATTCCTCTTTTTTTGAAGTGTCTTCCTGCTGCATGGCCAAGTTTTAGAACTGACTCTGGATTAACTTCATTATCTATGGATCCCCTTACGCCGTCGGTACCAAAAAATATTAGTTTTCTATCTCTCATAAATACCTAATTTTTCTAATTCCTCTCGAAGTTGTTTAACTTCGTGACTTCTTATTATATTGCTCCCGCCAAGAGCACAAATTATACCACTCAGTAAGCTAGCTGATAGTTTAGTTTTTGAGGTATCTTTAAAGAAATCTGCAAAAGATTTCTTCCTTGAAGTGCCAGTAAGTATTTTCCTGTTTTCTTTTTTGAAAAAATTTATATTAGTCATCATAAATATATTCTCCAGGGGTGTTTTCCCATAACCAAACCCGGGATCAAAAAAGCATTGTTTAATATTTATGCCTTTCGAAAGATATGATTTTTCTTTAGCCTCAAAGAAGTTATCTACATCCAAAAGAATATTTGATGTTTTTTTTGTTTTATTTCCATGATGAGTTGTGCATATGAAAAGTTCTTTTTCTTTTGCTAACTTTAACTTCTTTTGAGATATATTCTTTGATACATCGTTTATAAATTTCATTCCAAATTTAGAAGCTTCGTAGAGAACTTTATAATCCCTTGAATCAACAGAGATCAAAATATCTTCGTCCTTAATCTGTTCTAGTATCGGTATCAATCTATCTATTTGGACTTGTGAAGGAATTTCAGTGAAGCCTGGCCTTGTAGACTCGGCTCCAAAATCTAGAATATCGGCGCCTTCATTTATGAGTTTTTCAACTTTTCTATGAGCTTTCGATAAATCAACTTTATTACCAGAGAATAGATGACCACCATCTGAAAATGAATCAGTAGTTAGATTTATTACCCCCATTATTCTAGGAGACTCTTTTATGAGGCTCCTAGATATAGAAGGCATATTAAGTTTGATTCACAGGTTCTTCTATAGAAGAGCTTTTTTTGCCAGTATTCTTTGGAGCAGAATCATCATCTGACTCTCTTCTTGGTTTAGCCCCTGCCATAATGTCATCAATTTGTGCTGTATCAAGAGTTTCAAGCTCGACTAAAGACTCAGACATTAAATGAAGTTTATCAATATTATCCTTAAGAATTTTGGTTGCTCTTTTGTAACAATCATCAATAATTTTCTTGATTTCTTTGTCAATCTTCTCAGCAGTTTGATCAGAAATTCCCTTAGATTGCGAACTAGCCGATCTTCCTAGAAAGGGCTCGTCTGAATCTTCGTCGTATTTCATTGGTCCGATTGCAGTTGATAAACCCCATTTAGTAACCATGTTTCTTGCTAAATCTGTAGCTCTTTCAATGTCATTAGAAGCACCAGTGGTAATGCCTTTATCACCATAGATTAATTCTTCTGCAATCCTGCCACCAAATAAACCACAAATTCTATCGAGAATTTCTTGTTTGCTGTTACTGTATTTATCCTCTTCAGGGAGAAAGACAGTCACTCCTAAAGCTCTTCCTCGTGGAATTATGGATACTTTGTAAACTGGATCATGTTCTTCAAGCAATCTTCCGACAATTGCATGACCAGATTCATGGTAAGCCGTTTTAATTTTATCGGCTTCATTCATAACCATGGACTTTCTTTCTGCACCCATCATGACTTTGTCTTTAGCCAATTCAAGCTCTTCCATAGTGACTTTCTTTTTTCCTGCTCGAGCAGAAAACAAAGCAGCTTCGTTAACTAAGTTAGCTAAATCAGCACCTGAAAATCCTGGGGTACCTCTTGCAATAAAGGATACTTCAACATCCTTATCTACTGGCACTTTTCGAATGTGCACTTTAAGTATTTGTTCTCTACCTTTGATATCTGGCAAAGGAACGACAACCTGTCTATCAAATCTACCAGGCCTTAAAAGAGCTGGGTCTAGAACATCAGGTCTATTTGTTGCAGCAATTATGATAATTCCTTCATTAGCTTCAAAACCATCCATCTCTACAAGTAGTTGGTTTAATGTTTGTTCTCTTTCATCATGCCCTCCTCCGAGACCCGCACCACGATGTCTTCCAACAGCATCGATCTCATCTATAAACACAATACATGGTGACTGTCTTTTAGCTTGCTCAAACATGTCTCTCACTCTTGAAGCACCAACTCCAACAAACATTTCAACAAAATCAGACCCTGATATTGAGAAAAAAGGAACTTTTGCTTCACCTGCTATAGCACGAGCTAACAAAGTTTTACCTGTTCCAGGAGACCCAACCATTAAAATTCCTCGAGGAATCTTTCCTCCTAATTTTTGAAATTTTGATGGATCTCTTAAGAAATCGACTAATTCCTGCACTTCCTCTTTTGCTTCTTCAACCCCGGCAACATCTGCAAATGTAGTTTTAACTTTACCACCTTCAAGGAGTTTAGCCTTACTTCGACCAAAGCTCATAGGGCCACCTCTGCCGCCCATTCCGCCTTGCATCTGCCTCATAAAAAACATAAAAATTGCAATAATTATTAGAATTGGAAAACTTGCAACCAACAATTGAGTCCAAATGCTTTCTTGTTGTGGCTCTTCACCTAATACTTGTACTCTATGTTCGAAAAGATCATCCATCAATTGATTGTCTTGCACATAGACAGGACGTGTTGTTTTAAATTGAGAGCCATCTTGAAGTGTACCTTCAAGTGTATATCCATCACCTTTGAACTCTACTGATGAAACTTGATCTGAATTTACAAGAGACACAAACTCAGAATAATTCATCGAAGATGAAGTTGCTGGACCCGAAAGACTTTGAATAACAAAAAAGGTAGTACCAGCAATTGCCAACCAAAGGAAAATATTTCTTAGAAAATCTGACATAACTTATTTCAATTTATTTTGTGCAATAACATAAATTTCTTTAGATGTTTTTCTTGATGCATCTGGCTTATAAAAAGTTACGTTACTGAAGTGGTTTAATAAAGATCTTTTTAGATCATTTTTTGAATTTTCAAAACATTTTGCTATCAGAGAACCTCCTTTCATTAAAGAGGAGTTACAGAAATCAACGACATTATTTAATAGTTCAAGCATGTTTTCTTTATCTGTAATAGCTATACCACTTATATTGGGCGCAATATCAGAAATTACAACATTAAAATCAAGATTAATAAATTTCTTTATATCTTTATCCCTAAAATCGAATTCTATAAATTCAACCCCTTTTATGGGTTTCATTGGAATGATGTCTAAAGCAAATACTTTTCCTGAATTGCCTACTAATTCTCTTGCTACTTGACTCCAACCGCCTGGAGAACTGCCTAAGTCCATAACAGAGCAACCCTTTTTGAGAAGATTGAATTTATTATTTATTTGATGAAGCTTAAAGGCTGCTCTCGATCTATACCCTCTAGACTTAGCAAGCTTATTAAAGTGCTCGCCTGCTGAATATGACATTTAAATGTGAAAAACTTCTAGGATCTCATACTCTTTGATGCCGGAGGGACTTTCAAATTTTGTAGCTTCTCCTTCTTCTTTACCAATGAGAGATCTTGCCAAAGGGGAAGAATAAGATATTTTTCCATTTTTCACGTTTGCTTCATCCTCTCCTACAATTTGATAGCTGATTTTTTCATCGTTTTGCATATCCAAGAGGGAAACCGTAGATCCGAAAATGACTCTACCTGTACATTCAATTTTTTTGATATCTATAATTTGAGATGCACTCAATTTTCCTTCAATTTCTCTTATCCTCGCTTCGGTAAGACCTTGCTGTTCTTTGGCAGCATGATATTCAGCATTTTCTTTAAGATCGCCAAATTCTCTTGCTTCGGCAATTTTTTTGGTAATGTTTGGTCTAACATCCGTAATTAGTTGCTGTAATTCCGTTCGAAGGCTTTCTTCTCCCTCGACTGTCATTGGCTCTCTGTTCAATTTTATTCAATACTTTTATGAATATCTTGAATGTTTTGGACGGACCAATCAAGTCTCTTTTCTAGGACTTCGCATATGGCTAAACCACCTTGCAAAGTTGTCGTACATGGAATTTTATTATCTAGAGCAGTTCTTCTGATAGAGGAAGAATCTTGGATAGATTCTTTGCCTTCCGTCGTATTAATTAACAAAGAAATTTCATTGTTTTTAATTAAATCAACAACATGTGGTCTTCCCTCTGCTACTTTATTTATTATTCTTGCCTTAATCCCCATGTTTTGAATCTCTCTAGCAGTTCCCTTAGTGGCCACAATAGATAGGTTCAATTGATCTAGCCTGGTTGCGAGCTCTTCAAGATGAGGTTTATCATTCTCTCTAACGCTAAGAAATACCGACCCTCCATCTGGAATAATTGTTCCGGCTGAGATTTGAGATTTATCGTATGCCTCAGCAAATGATGTACCTATACCCATTACTTCCCCGGTGGATTTCATTTCTGGGCCTAAAATAGGATCAACGTTTTGGAATCTATCAAAAGGAAGTACTGCTTCTTTAACTGAAAAATGATTCAAATTTGAAGGATTTTTTATTTTTTGTTGCTTAAGAGACTTTCCAATCATTGTCTTGGAAGCTATTTTTGCCAGAGGAAGTCCAATAGCCTTGGAAACAAATGGTATTGTCCTTGAAGCTCTGGGGTTAACTTCTAAGAGAAATATTTCCTCGTTGGCATACGCCATTTGAACGTTCATTAATCCAATAATATCCATTTCCTTTGCAATGACTTTCACTTGTTCCTTAATTTTCTTAATAACTTTGTCTGGGAGACTGTAAGGAGGAAGAGAACAAGCTGAATCGCCTGAATGGATTCCTGCTTGCTCAATGTGTTGCATAACTCCATAAATTTCAACTTGGCTTCCATCGGATATCGCTTCAATATCCAACTCAGTGGCAATATCTAGAAATCTATCCAAAAGTACGGGGTTAGAATCAGAAGCTTGTATGGCTTCATCCAGATATTTTTCCAAATCATTATCGTTATGCACAATCTCCATGGCTCTTCCGCCAAGGACATATGAAGGTCTTACAACTATAGGGTAACCAATTTGATGTGCGATAGATTTAGCTTGAGACTTATTTGAGGCCATCCCATTTGGAGGCTGCTTTAATTTATTTTCATTAACGAATTGTTGAAACCTTTCTCTGTCCTCCGCAAGGTCTATTTTATCTGGTGAAGTTCCAAGAATTGGGACATTATTTTTTTCTAGCTCTTGTGCTAGTTTTAATGGAGTTTGTCCTCCAAATTGAATGATTACGCCATATGGATTTTCTAATTCAATTATTGCAAGAACATCTTCAAGAGTAATTGGTTCAAAATACAATCTATCGGAAGTATCGTAGTCAGTGGAAACAGTTTCAGGATTACAATTAATCATTATTGTTTCATACCCCTCTTCTTTCATTGCCATTGATGCATGAACGCAGCAGTAATCAAACTCTATGCCCTGACCGATCCTATTTGGCCCTCCTCCAAGAACAACTACTTTTTTATCTTCAGTTGGATTTGATTCACATTCGTCTTGATATGTTGAGTACATATAAGCTGTGGTAGTTTCAAACTCTCCTGCACATGTATCAACTCTCTTAAAGACAGGTTTAATATTTAGCTTCTGTCTTAAAGATCTAATTTTTTCTTCTGACTGAGCTGAAAGAGCTGCTAAACGCTGATCAGAAAAACCCATTTTTTTGAGATTCAAAAAGAAATCTCTAGAAGACAAAGATTTTTTATTTATTTTTTTCTCAGCAGAAATAATCTCCTCAATGGTTTGAAGAAACCACTTATCTATTTTGGTTAAATCATGCACTTCTTCCAGAGAACTACCTTCTCTAAAAGCTTCGCCAATAAACCAAAGTCTCTCAGGAGAAGGAGATATTAATTTTGATCTCAAAGTAGTCTTTGTTAGTTCTTCCTCTATGTTGTCAAAACCAGTCTTTCCATTCTCCATTCCTCTTATAGCTTTTTGTAATGACTCCGCAAAATTACTTCCTATCGCCATCACTTCACCAACAGATTTCATTTGAGAAGTTAGAGTGGAATCAGCTTGAGGGAATTTTTCAAAGTTAAATCTGGGTATTTTAGTCACCACATAATCAATAGTTGGCTCGAAAGAAGCTGGAATTTTTCCTCCACTGATATCATTACTTAATTCATCTAAGGTAAACCCAACAGCTAATTTTGCTGCGATTTTAGCTATGGGAAATCCTGTTGCTTTCGATGCTAGAGCTGAAGACCTGGAGACTCTTGGATTCATCTCAATAACCACCATTTCTCCATCTTCTGGATTTATAGCGAACTGAACATTTGAGCCGCCGGTTTCCACTCCTATTTCTCTGAGAATGGCAAAAGAAGCATTTCTCATTTCTTGATATTCCTTGTCCGTTAACGTTTGAGCAGGTGCAACAGTAATGGAGTCTCCTGTATGCACCCCCATAGGATCGAAGTTTTCTATGCTACAAATAATTATGCAGTTATCCACTTTATCCCTTACAACCTCCATTTCGTATTCTTTCCAGCCCGAAAGATACTGGTCTATATATAGCTCAGAAGTTGGCGATAAATCCAAACCTCTTAAACATATGGATTCGAATTCTTCAGAGTTATAAGCTATTCCACCGCCCATGCCGCCGAGAGTGAAATTTGGTCTAAGAATGCAAGGGAAACCAATTTCCTGTTGGATTTTTTGTGCTTCCTCTAGATTATGTGCTAATCCAGCTTTTGGAGTCTTTAAACCTATTTTTTTAATCGCTTTTGCAAACAGTTCTCTGTCTTCTGCCTTATCGATAGCTTCTTTAGTGGCTCCTATCAACTCGACATTATGTTTTTTCAAAATACCCTTTTGATCTAGATCTAAAGCAGTATTTAAGGCTGTTTGTCCTCCCATTGTCGGTAAAAGAGCTGATGGTTTTTCTTTTTCGATTATCTTTTCTAATGTCTTCCAATTAATAGGTTCTATATAGGTTGAGTCAGCGGTCTCAGGATCGGTCATTATTGTTGCAGGATTAGAATTCACCAAAATCACTCTATATCCCTCTTCTCGAAGAGCTTTGCATGCTTGCACACCAGAGTAATCAAATTCACATGCCTGACCAATCACAATTGGACCAGCTCCAATAAGCAAAATAGAATCTAAATCATTTCTTTTTGGCATTGCTTTTTACTACTGTTAAAAATTTATCAAATAATTCTTGTATTTCTTGGGGACCGGGACTGGCTTCGGGATGTCCTTGGAAACTGAAGCATCTTTTATCGTATGTTTCTATTCCTTGAATGGTTTCATCAAATAAAGACAGGTGTGTAATTTTGACATCCTCAGGAATTGATTTCGAATCAATGGTAAATCCATGATTTTGGCTCGTTATGAAAACTCTATTTGAATCCAAGTCTTTAACTGGATGGTTAGCGCCATGATGTCCAAACTTCATTTTGATAGTTTTCATTCCCAAAGCTAATCCTAAAAGTTGATGGCCTAAACAAATGCCGAACATTGGAATTCTTTTTGTCCTTAGTTCCTTAATGCATTCAATTGCATACTTGCAGGGTTCAGGATCACCAGGTCCATTAGAAAGAAATACTCCATCGGGCTTCATTGCAATAATCTCTGCAGCAATTGTTTTAGCTGGAACCACGATCACCTGAAATCCTCTATCTTTAAGCATTCGTAAAATGTTGTGCTTTACTCCAAAATCGATCGCAACTATTTTTAAATTATTATCATCGAAATCCTTCCTCCAAGAGGGTTCTTTCCATTCGTATACTTTTTTCGTTGAAACAACTGAGGCGAGATCTTTTCCACCTAAAGGCACAAACTCTTCAATTAATTTAAGCGCTTTCTTTTTATGATCTTTGCCGGAAACGATGGCACCTACTTTTGCACCTTCGTTTCTGATTATTCGAGTGACTTTTCTAGTATCAATTCCATAAATACCTGAAATATTTTTTGTCTTTAGGAAGTTTGATAAATCATCCTGTTTTCTCCAATTACTTGTAATTTTTGGCGGATCTCTGATGATGACCCCATTACATCCGTTTGAATCGGACTCTAAATCATCATCATTAGTTCCTACGTTACCTATGTGAGGGTAAGTAAAATTAATAATTTGATCGGTATAAGATGGATCGGAAATTATTTCCTGATACCCAGACATGGAAGTATTAAAAACGACTTCTCCGCAAGTATCAGCATTTTTCCCAACGGAAAAACCTTCAAAAAATCTTTCGGAATCTAGATATAAATATGCTTTTTTTTCTGTCATTTAGGCAAAAAAAAACGCGGCACTAAATTTTTAGTCTCGCGTCTTGGATGATTTCTAATGCTACTGGCATTAGAAGGACACTATAATGAAGAGTACTTAATAAGTCTATGACTTATGATGTAAAATCTTAAAAAATGATTAAAAGTTCTGACGAAATAGCCAAAATGAAGGTTGCAGGAAAGCTTGCAGCTCAAACTTTGGAAATGATTGAACAACACGTTCAACCAGGGGTATCTACAGGTGAGTTGGATAGAATCTGTCACGATTACATTGTCAATGAAATTGACTGTATTCCTGCTCCCTTAAATTACAATGGTTTTCCAAAATCTATTTGCACTTCGATAAATCAAGTGGTTTGTCACGGAATACCTGATGACAACAGAGTCCTAAAAAACGCAGATATTATCAATATTGATGTAACTGTGATCAAAGATGGTTACCACGGAGATACAAGTAAGATGTTTTTTGTTGGAAAAAAACAACCTCATGCAGAAAGGCTGGTAAGTATTACTCAAGAATGTCTTTATAAAGCCATAGCAATATGCAAACCAGGAATAAACCTAGGTGACATAGGATATGTGATTCAAAAACATGCAGAAGAAAATCACTACTCAGTTGTCAGAGATTATTGCGGGCATGGTATTGGCAAAGTTTTCCATGAGGATCCTCAAATTCTTCACTACGGAAATCCAGGAACTGGAATGGAATTAAAAGCGGGTATGTGTTTTACCATTGAACCTATGATTAATCTTGGGACTCATAAAACCAAATTATCTAAAAATGATGGCTGGACAGTAGAAACTATTGATGGAAGATTGTCAGCCCAATGGGAGCATACGTTGGCTATAACCGATGATGGCTGCGAAGTTCTTACTGCTAGATCAGAAGAAACTCTATGAATCATTTACTGTCTAAAATTGGATCTTATCCATTTGAAAAACTTAATCTTCTTCATAAGGACATAAAGCCATCAAAAGAAGTAATCAATCTGTCCATTGGTGAGCCAAAATTAAATGCTGACTCCAAAGTCCTGGGCATTTTGAATAAAGAAACAAATTCTTTTTCAAACTACCCTCCTATGAATGCAGTTCCTGAATTATCAGAGGCATATCGGCAATATTTGAAAAATCATTTCGGTATTGAGAATGTTGCTGAGGATGAAGTTTGTCTTGTAGCTGGCACAAGAGAAGGAACATTCTCAATCATTCAGGCTCTCTTTAATAAAGAGAATGTTAAAGAAAAGCCCTATGTTGTAATGCCAAATCCTTTTTATCAAATTTACGGCGGAGCAACGACTCTTGCCGGTGGAGAAGCGAAGTTTTTGGATTGTCCTGAAGAAGACAATTTTCAGCCTGATTTAGATTCCCTTAAAAGTGAGGATTGGCAGAAGTGTCAAATTTTAGTTCTCTGTTCCCCAAACAATCCAACTGGGTCTGTTTTACCTCTGAGTAAACTTAAGAATATTTTAGATTTAGCTGAAAAGTATGACTTTTATGTTGTTTCTGATGAGTGCTATGTAGATTTATATACCTCTGAGAAATCCTGTCCAAGTATCCTCCAAGCTTCATCAGATAGATCGGATAGATTGATTGCTCTTCATAGCTTATCGAAAAGATCTAATTTACCTGGCTTTAGATCGGGTTTTGCTTGCTCCGGTAAAAAAACCATTTCTGCCTACAAGAAGTTTAGGTCTTTTCATGGGGTCAGCGTTCCTTTGCCAATTCAAAAGGCGAGCGTTGAAGCTTGGCTGAATTATGATTTTGTCGCTGAAAATAGAAAGTCTTACAACGATAAATTTAGCCTGGCAGCAGATATGTTTAAGGATAAAGTAAGCAATGTAATTCCTGAAGGTGCTTTCTATCTTTGGTTGGATGTTGAAGACGGTCAATCTTTCTCAAAAAATATTCTTGAAAAAGAGGGTTTAATTGTACTTCCTGGAAGTTATTTATCTGCCGAGGCCAATGGTTTTAATCCTGGAGAAAAATACGTAAGAATTGCTTTAGTGTATGATCTTGAAACCACAGAAGAAGCATTGAAAAGAATCAATAATCTTTTATAAAAAAATGATGAATCAAAAATGGATTGGTTTTGGTAAAGGAACCAAAAATAAAAAGGGTGAATACATTGAAATGTATTTTTCACCTGATGATATATCTACAAGTGCTGCAGAAATCAAAGAAGGATATGAAAAGGTAGAAGTTTCTGATGATGTGCCACCTTCTTCAGTCCCAGAAGCTTATCTGAAGTTACATCTTCTTTCTCTTCGCTTGGTAAAGCCCAACGAAACTAATTTAGACGGTATTTTTGGCATATTACACACGGTAGCATGGACCTCAGCTGGTCCAATAGATTCAAATGAATTAAAAGAATTTCTTAATGAAAAAAGAAATAAAGGCGAATATGTAAAAGTTTATTCAGTAGATAAGTTTCCGTGCTTAACGGATTACATTGCATTGAACGATGTAAGGATAGCAGATGCCAGCAGAGTCAGATTAGGAGCTTATCTTGGACCAGGGACAACAGTCATGCATGAAGGTTCGGTAAATTTCAATGGTGGAACCTTAGGAGAAGCAATGGTTGAAGGCAGAATTGCTCAAGGGGTGATAGTTGGGGATAAATCAGATATTGGCGGAGGCGCATCTACTCTTGGAACTCTATCCGGAGGCAACCAAGTGATCATATCCATCGGAGAAAGTTGTCTGCTGGGTGCAAATTCAGGTTTAGGCATTCCTCTTGGAGATCGATGCACAATTGAATCAGGCCTTTATGTGACTGGTTCATCAAAGGTTCAAGTAATAGAAAACGGAAAAGTTAAAGAAACTGTCAAAGCGATGGAGTTGGCGCATAAATCTGATCTATTGTTCATTAGAAATTCAATCACCGGCTCTATTGAATGCCGAGACAACCGAAACGTGAACGAGTTAAACGAGGACCTTCACGATAATAATTAATGGTCATTAATCTTCTTCTAACTTGGCTGGCTCTTTATGTAATCGCATACGCAACAACTTTTATTTTCAAGGGTATCGATCCTAAGAAAAGATGGTGGCTGTCTTTACAATTAAGCTTTTTAGGTTTTCTAGTATCGGTAATTTGGTATAACTTTTTTTAAAGTTTTACTCTTCAACTTTTCCTTTAATAAAGAAAGATAAAACAATTAAAACCACTGCTAAAACAAGGTAGTAATAAACTAGCTCTGAAAATATAGGCGTCATGCTATCTAATCCAGTTGACGTTGCCTCACCACCGAACAATCCTGCTAGGACTCCTCCCAAGGAAGAGGCAAGAAACCACAATCCCATCATCTGTCCTAAGTATCTCTTTGGAGAGTATTTAGAAAAAGCTGATAACCCTACTGGAGATAAAGCTAACTCTCCAAAGGTATGGAGTAAATAAGTTAACAGTAACCACTGGACACCTACTGGGGATGAAACTAAAGCGTAATCGACTGCAAAGAGCATGATTATAAAACCCAATGCCATGAAGATTAAACCTATAGCAAATTTAACAGGAGTGTTTGGATTGAGATTCCTTTTTCCTAAGAATACCCATATGTAGGCAAAAAACGGAGCGAACATTACTACGAACAGTGGATTTGCAAATTGAGTCCAGCTAACAGGTGCAGTAAATGATCCAAAGGTTAGATCAACATAGTCTCTTGTAAAAATAGTCAAAGATCCGGCTGATTGATCGAATCCAGACCAAAAAGCTGCAGCACCTATGAACAATAATAGAAGCATCAAGACGTTTCTTTTCTCTGCTGAGTTAAGTCCGGCAAAAAGGAAAAGGTAGGCAAAATAAACCATTGAAAGGATGACAAGGAAATCTCTAAATCTTTCAGCAAAAAATACTGCATCAACCGACCACCACCCTAAAAGGCCTGAGAGGACTATTAAGGTAACTAACACAATAATCCCTAAAGAAATATTTCTGAGCTTAATTTTATACTCGTCAGAATTAGGATTCGGATTCAAACCGGCTTCTCCAAGTTGGCCTCTAAAATAAATAAATTGGATTATACCAAGGAGCATTCCAAATCCGGCTGCACCAAATCCCCAATGCCATCCTACTTTTTCCCCTAACCATCCACAGACTGCAAAACCAAGCATGCTTCCGATGTTGATAGACATGTAGAAAATAGTAAAACCGGAATCTCTTCTATCGTCATTAGTAGAATAAAGCTGACCAACAATCGATGATATATTGGGTTTAAGTAAACCTGTTCCAGCGGCAACTAAAATTAGTCCTAGAATAAATGTTTGTTCTAATGGAATCGCTAAAGTGAAGTGACCAAGCATTATGATCAAAGCTCCAAATAAAACCGCTCTTTGATAGCCCAATAGGTTATCTGCTAACCAACCACCTGGAAGAGCTAGGAAATAGACCATTCCTGCATAGATGCCGTAAATTGCATTTGCTTCTGCATTGGACCAATTTAAACCAGGATTACCAGTCACCCCTACGGTCATATAGAGAACCAATAAACCACGCATCCCGTAGTAGGACATCCTTTCCCAAAGTTCGGTAAAAAAAAGTGTTCTTAAGCCTTTTGGATGACCAAAAAATCCTTGGTCGATCGAATCTGTATTTTCTGTATCTGGATTCATCATAAATATAGGAATTTAAGATATCATAATTCTAGTATGTTCTTTAGAAGATTATTGGCGTTATTTTATGACCTGCTTTTAATAGCAGGCATATTGCTCAGTTTCACCTTATTGATAGTTATCATTAACGGTGGTGCGATTTCATCTTTCCTAGGAGGCAACTTGATGCTTCTTTCGTATTTTTTAATTTCTTTTATTTTTTATGTTTATTTTTGGCATTTCAACGATGGACAAACCCTTGGAATGCAAGCTTGGAAAATAAAATTAGTTGCAGATGACAATCAAGCAATCTCTATAAAATCAATGCTTCAAAGGTTGGTATTGGGCTTATTATTTGGATCAATAGCAGGTTTAAATTTTTTTGTGATTCTGTTTAGATCAGATAAAAAAAGTCTCAATGATATCTTCTCAAAGACCAGAATAGTTCGCTCTTAAAGTCTTTTACTGAATAGAAAAATAAGACTTACAAGCCCAAGAAGAAAAATAAAAGTAGTTATAAGTGGGCTGAAGCCAAAAACGATGGAGACGTTCCCCGCTATTTTTTCTGTAAAGTTGAAAAATATTGTTAAAACCACTCCTGTGAGTACCTTATAAGTGATGGAATAATCTCTTAAGAATGCTTGGCAAAAGATGAGGGCTAACAACACAAAAATTGAGACAGATATTGGTTGTATAATTTTTTTTAAAAACTGCCACAGAAATAAGTTCTTCTCTCTGGTGCTATCTGAAAATTTAAAATTCTGAAAAAGCAAAGATGGAGGTTGTCTGTTTAATTTAATGTATTTTGAAAGCTCAATTTTTGAAGGAGCTTTCCATATTTTTTGTATTTGATTATCGGAAGCTCTATCTTTAAAAAATGCTTCTTTTTGATCGAGCGAAAGATCAAACTCATCTTTTTTAAAAACTGAATCAATATCTCCTTCAGAGTTAAATTCATAAATTCTTAAATTATCAATTTTATCGCTAGATATATCACCTAGGTAAATGAGTTCATTCTTTCTCGTTAACCACTGAGCTTTTTGCGCTTGCTGAGGATTTGTTTTATAAACTTCAGACATCAAATTTGAACTTGGAATAACAAATTCCCCTATCATGAGCATTATTGATAAGAGGATAAATATTGGAAGAAGCATTGAAGAGAAGATTTGTTTGAAAGATTTTCCCAAAACCCTTATGGCAATCAGTTCTCCAGACTCTTGAAGTCTTCCATATGAAACTATTGCGCCAATCAAACAGGCCAAAGGGACCACATCATAAATTCTTTTAGGCAGACTAAAAGTTAAAGAAATTATAAAAGATTCAAAATTCTGATAATCGGATATATTTTGTAACTCACCCACCATCATTAGAATGAAATCAAGAGAAAAAAGGATCAGAAAAACCAAACCTATGCTTTTGAGGATTGAAAGCTGTATCAGCACACCAGTTATATCAAATAAACTTTTAAACATTTAGATTAAAAAGTAAAAAAACATATAAATTACAAAAATCAGAAGAGCTAGATTAAATATTAATTGGAAGTTATTTATTGAAGTTACTCCACTACTGTAAATATTTATGGGTGACTCTTTATTAAGAAAATAACTAAGGAAAATACCTGCCAAAAAAAATACGAAGTGAAAAGCAGCAAAAGAAATAGATGGATTGTACTCAGAAGATAGCGTCCAGTTTTGCAAACCTAAATAAATACCAAAATAAAGCAAAAAGAATAACGATCCGGTAATTAACGATACTGTAAAGCCAATTCTATGATTTGAAATTCCAAAATTGAGAGCAACGAAGGCACTCACAATAATTAATACAAAAATTGATAGCCTTTTAAAAAGTTCTGATTGTTCTCGATTATTCTCTAAATTTGAGATCAAGCCAGTAATTGAAAGATGACTTAGATCGGTCGATGAGGTTTTAATTTTTCTGGGAAAAGTAAATTCTAGGTGCGAAAAGTTCATCAAAAAGTCTCCCTCCATCTCTAGGCCAACAATTTTCCCATTCTTAAAAGTTAATCTATTGGTAGATTTGTCAGTGGGTATAGAAGAAACTTGATCTGCCGTTAAAATGATCTCCATATCCTCATGTTCAATTGATGCAAATATTTCACTGAATCCAAAATCAAAGTCATTAGATTCTTTGGCAAAAAAGGTAGTATTCACATCCTCAAAGTAGGTAGGCTTGCCTGCCCCCATCATTTTGAATCTATCAGAGAAAGTTTGATTACTTGTAAGCTTGTACAAAGAGTCAAGAGAATAAGGAGAGACTATCAGAGATATAAATAGTGCAAAAAAAGACATTAACAGTATTGGTATTGCAAGGATTTTAAGAAAGTTACCGCTCTTTAACCCCATCTGCCTCATGAAATTTATTTCATTGCTTGTGTTCATTCTTGCAATGCAAATTAAAGTTGAGAGGAAGATGCTCAAAGGGAGAATAATCTCAATAACACTTGGAATGTTAAAAAATATATAACCCAAGGCAATTTGTGGATACATATCTCCTCTGGCTGCAATCTCTAGGAAATCAATGCTTCTTAGAAAGAAAAAGGCTAAAAATAGTACTGAGAATATAACTAAAAAAGTCTGTAAGAAGCTTCTGATAATATACTTAGATATAATGCTGAACATTTTAATTTGTCTATGGTGATATTATCCCACAGAAATTTGGCTTACTAAGGAGTAATAAATGACATCAAATTTAAAAATAAACCTATCTATAACTTCTCCAAATGAGATGCTTTCTGATAAAAACGAAACTCTTATTATTGGTATTCAAGAAAACGGCAACTCTCAATCCAGTAAAAATATATTCAATAAGGCTTCTAAGGGCCTAATGAACACTTTGATAAAAAGAAAAGAATTCTCAGGAAAAGTTAATACTTCTTGTTATATCCCCGCCCTAGCGGATCAAAAAGATAAAAAGTTTTTCTTATTAGGTTTAGGTAATACGTCAGATAAATTCAAAGATGATGGTGCATCGAAGTTGATAACTAAGATTTGCACCTTAGCAAAAACTGCAAATACAAAAAAAGTTTCTTTGTTTCTTCCAGAAATTAAATTTGAAAAAAGAGATTTTTCTTGGTTCTTGCAAAACCTTTCAATGCAATTGGAATCATCGACTTATAAATATATTTTTGATGGAAAAAAAGAACAAAAAAATAATATTCTTACGTCCGTAAATTTACTTGTTAACTCCAAAAAGGATATTACCGATCTAAGAAAATCAATATCTATTGGGACTAACATAGGTGTTGGTATAAACAGAATGAAGGAGCTTGGCAATACTCCTGCAAATATTTGTACGCCCACTTACCTTGGAAATACAGCTAAAGAGCTTGGAAGAAAATATAAAAATCTATCTGTGAAAGTTCTAGGTGAAAAAGAAATGGAAAAGCTTGGAATGCATTGTCTTTTGTCTGTTGGAAATGGGAGTGTACAAGAATCTAAGTTCATTATTATCGAGTACAAAGGTGGTAAAAAAACAGAACAACCGGAAGTTATTGTTGGAAAAGGTATAACTTTTGATACTGGCGGAATAAGTTTAAAACCAAGTCCAGCAATGGATGAAATGAAATATGACATGAGTGGGGCTGCGAGCGTTCTAGGAACCATGGAGGCTATTGCTTTGATAAAACCAAAGTCTAATATCATTGGAGTAGTCGCCTCTGCTGAAAATATGCCTGGCAGCAAGGCAACCAAACCTGGAGATGTTGTTAAAACAATGTCTGGGCAAACTGTGGAGATACTTAATACAGATGCAGAAGGACGATTAGTTCTTTGCGATGCACTCACCTATGTAGAAAGATTTAAACCTAAAAATGTCATAGATATAGCGACATTAACTGGAGCAGTGATAGTAGCTTTAGGTCATGTTGCTTCAGGTTTGATGAGTAATAATCAGAAATTAGCCGACAAAATAATAGATGCTGGTCATGCTTCAATGGACAAAGCATGGCAATTGCCTCTATGGGATGAATATCAAGGTGATTTAGATAGTAATTTTGCTGATATAGCCAACATTGGTGGGCGAGCTGGAACAATTACTGCTGCGTGTTTCCTTTCAAGGTTTACTAAAAAGTATCCTTGGGCGCATCTTGATGTAGCTGGGACAGCTCATGGTTCTGGAAAAGCCAAAGCCTCTAAAGGAAGACCTGTTCCACTCTTAACTAATTACCTATTGTCTCAATCGTAATTAATGGAATTTTACAAGGCTGGAACTTCCTTAGACGAGGGAGAAAAGTTTTGCTGCCAGTTTACAAAAGACCTCTATTGGCAAAATATTGAATCTGACGAAAAAAATTATATTGTCATAAATTGTGAAGATCTAAATCAAGCAAAAAAATTAGATGACTTTCTGTGGGAAAATATTTCAGATATTTTTCTACCTCATAAAATCTGTAATGATTTAGATTCACCTGATGCTCCAATTTTGATTTCCTTCCCTGGAATAAAGCATCCTTGTAATAAAAATACTTATTTGATTAATTTGAACCCAAAATTGCCTTCGAATTTTCAAGATTTTAAATCCTCTTATCAATTGGTTATTGAAGATGGCGGTGAATATCAAAAGATTGCGAGAGAGAGTTTTAAAGTTTGTTTAGAATACGGAATTAAACCAAACTATATTGGATAATGGATTCTAAATATCAACCCAAAAAAATTGAGAGATTGTGGTCTTCTAAATGGGAAGAATCTAAATTATTTTCACCAAGCTTAAAGAAAAATAGCAAAGCTTTCTCCATCATGCTTCCGCCCCCAAATGTGACAGGGGTTCTACACATGGGGCATGGCTTTCAAACATCTATCATGGACTCGATTTGTAGATACAAACGAATGAATGGATACGATGTGTTATGGCAACCAGGTACAGATCATGCTGGCATATCAACAGAAATAGTCGTTGAAAGAAATCTTGAAAAGGAAAATAAAAGTAAAAATAAATTAGGGAGAGATAGATTTATCAAGGAAGTCTGGAAGTGGAAAAGCAAGTCAGGAAATACCATCACAAGTCAATTGAGAAGGTTAGGTGCATCTTTAGACTGGGAAAATGAAGCTTTCACCATGGATGAAGATTATGCGCATATTGTAAGAAAAGTATTCATTGAACTTTATGAAAAAGGACTGATTTATAAGAAGAATAGGTTGGTTAATTGGGATCCCAAAAATGAGACTGGCTTATCCGACTTAGAGGTAACTACGAGAGAAGAAAATGGGAATATTTGGCATATCAAATACGAAGTTGGAGATAGCTTTATTATTGTTGCTACAACTCGGCCTGAAACAATGTTTGGTGATCAGGCAATAGCTGTTCATCCCAAAGACAAAAGATATAAAAAATTAATAGGTTTAAAAGCAAAAATACCTTTTACCGATAAATACATCCCCATCATTGCTGATTCATACGTTGATAAAGATTTTGGTACTGGTTGTTTGAAGATCACTCCTGGTCATGATTTTAATGATTATGAACTAGGCATAAAACATGGACTAGAACCTATAAATATTTTGAATCCTGATGGCACTTTGAATGCTGAAACTCCGGCCCCTTTCTCAGGCATGGATCGTTTTGATGCTAGGAGAGAAATTATTAAATCTTTAAAAGATATCCAGATGTTAGAGAGAATTGAACCGCATAAATTATCTATTCCAAGAGCAGAAAGATCCGACACGATACTAGAGCCTTACCTGACAGATCAATGGTATTTAAATACAGACCTTATTGGTAAGGAAGCCCTGAGTTTGGTCAAAAAAAAGTCAATCAATTTTATTCCTGATAATTGGAAAAAAACCTATTTCTCTTGGATGAACGAGCTTCAAGATTGGTGCATTAGTAGGCAATTGTGGTGGGGTCATCAAATCCCAATCTGGTATGACCAAGATGGAGGTGAATATTGTGGAGAAAACGAGAAAGATATTAGAAAAAAATATAAATTAGATAAAAAAGTATCTTTGGTTCAAGATCAAGATGTTCTGGATACGTGGTTTTCTTCCTCTTTGTGGACTTTTGCTACCCTTGGTTGGCCTCAACAAACAAAAAGATTATATAAGTATCACCCTACCTCATTATTAGTGACTGGTTTCGACATCATCTTTTTTTGGGTTGCCCGGATGATAATGATGACTAAGCATTTCACAAAAGCAATACCGTTTAAAGAAATCTACATTACTGGGCTTATCAGAGATAGTGAAGGCCAAAAAATGTCTAAATCAAAAGGAAATGTTCTTGATCCTTTGGATATTATTGATGGAATAAATTTAGAAGCTCTTATTTCAAAAAGAATTTCTGGTCTGTTAAATCCAGACGACGAGCAGAAGATAATCAAACAGACAAAGAAAGATTATCCTCAAGGAATAAAAGCTCACGGTACTGATGCTTTGAGATTTACTTTTTTATCTCTTGCTTCTGGAAGTAGAGATATTAATTTTGATATGAAGCGTGTAGAAGGTTATAGAAATTTTTGTAACAAACTATGGAATGCCTCTAGATTCATTGAATTAAATAAGCCAGCTAGTTTCAAAAAGACTAATCAATTTATAAAAACTCCCGAAGATAAATGGATCGTGGAGAAATTAAATTACACAATAGTTTCTATGAATACGCATATGGATAATTATAGATTTGATTTAGCCACTCAAAGTGTTTACGAATTCGTATGGAATGATTTTTGTGATTGGTACATCGAGTTTTCAAAAAATCGACTTGATTCAGATAACATTAAGAAAAGCGAAGTAGATAGAATCATATCTGGTTTGCTGAATATTCTTGAGTCAATCTTAAAACTTTGTCATCCTTTTATGCCTTTTATTACAGAAGAAATCTGGAATCAGATTGCTTCCGGAAAAAAACAATCATTCTTGTTAAATCAATCGTTTCCAAAAAAAGTAAGAATTTCAGGATCAAAATACAAAGAAATAGAAAATTTGAAAAACTCAATATCGTCAATAAGAAACATGAAAGCTGAAATGGGTATTGCATCTTTAAAGCTTGAAGAGGTGTTTATATCGGGCAATAAAACTTCACTGAATTTTATTCTCGAAAACTCAGATCATTTAAAAAAACTTGCTGGAATAAAAGATTTAAAAGTATTAGAGATAGATAAACCTTGCGCCATAGTTGTTTCACACGATCTCAAATTTCATATACCTTTTGAAGGAAACGTAGATCCAATATCAGAAAAATTAAGAAATGAGCAAAAATTACAGAAAGTAACCAAAAATTTGGCCAATATTGAAAATACTTTAAGCAACAAAAAGTTTATTTCAAGCGCTCCTAAAAGCCTTGTAAATGAGAGAAAACGTCAATATAAGCAGGCACTTAAAGAATCTAAGTCTATTCAATTACATTTAAAGAACTTAAATAAACTTAACTAATCCTTTAATATAATTGGATGTGGTTACGCGGACTCACAACTTCAGCAATCATTTCTCTCTTAGCTTCTTTTCTAGTTTTTAACTTCCCTCAATTTTTTTTCTCATTTGGACCTATGTTTTTGGTTCTGTTGATGTCAACTTTTATCTCCAGTATGGCGATAGTCTATGGAAGACAAATTACTAGGAGGTTGAAAAGAGAAAAAGGAGCAATCAAATGGTTTGATCCTAGCAAAGGTTACGGTTTTGTTGAGAGAGATAAAGGTGGTGATCTTTTTGTTCATTTTGCTTCGGTAAATGAAAGTGATAGAAAATTATTAAAAGAAAGTACTAGAGTAAGCTTTACCGTTACCAATGGTGCAAGAGGACCCCAGGCAGAACAAGTCAAAATTATCTAGAACAGCAACCTTCCTATAAACCATAAGGTAGAGAAGAAAAAAACAATCAAAGAGATAAAATCTTTTAAAAATAGTCTGCTTATAAGCCTTGTTTTTGCAATAAGGTTAAGGACTAAAAGAAGAAAAAAAGCATATAAAATTTGAGCTGCTTCTATTCCCAAGTTGAAGAGAATAATAGATGAGACTAGTGATTGAGAATCAAAATTAGATAAGTTTGAAGCAAATCCAAAACCATGCAAAAGTCCAAAAAATACGGTCGCAATAATTCTAAGGAGTGAATTTCTTGTAATTAAATAAGGATAAGAAATTCCAATCAAAGCCATGCCTACGGATAGAACAGTTATTTCTGGAAAGAAGACAAGTGAAATGCAGACCAGTGATATCCAAAACATGGAATTTATCTTCATAATTCCATTTTTATTAACTTGTCTAATTGTTAAGTACTCCAGAGCCAATAAAAATATTGAGTAGCCAATAAGGATTTCAATTATTGAAATTTTTACAGAAATAAAGCCTAAGGATGAGAACGTAATGCTGATAGCATGGCCTAAGGTAAAGCCAGAGAGTATATAAATTAATTGTTTTATTCCAATTATCAGTAAGGCTAAAAGAGATACAAACGCAATATGATCGTAGCCCCCTAGAAAGTGGTTTAATCCTAAAGAAAAAAAACTAAAATTCTGATCGGCTTCTTTGAAATCAATTTTACTTTTAGAATTATTTAAAAATGTTTGATTTTGAAGGCTGGTCTCTTTTTTTATATTCACCAAAATAGTTTGATCTGGATAAAAAGAAAAGAAATTTCTAGCATCAAGTGATCTAGGAAAATTGCTACAAGTAATTTTTTTCTTGAAATCTAAGTATCTCGCTGTTGAATTAACTAGATCAAAATCTTTTTCGTTACAGGCATCAAAATTTAATCCATTGTTAAGGTTCTCTTCCAAAGATGGTCTGTATAAGTTTCGAGGTACTCTAATGTTCATCTCAATTTCCTTGAATTCATCTGTTTCAAGAAAGTCTAAGGAAAGGTTAAATTTTTGAAGCTCATGTGAGCTCAAGAAAGAGGCTGTCAATAAGAGATACAAAGACAGAAGTCTCATTACTTATATAGGATAGGGTTTATTTCAACTGGATAACTTTTTTTAAGTTCATTTATGTATTCTCTAAAAGACCTCTCTCTTTTGCTCCTTATTGCCTCTTGATTTACTATGTCAAATATCGAGTTCAATGAAGCGGGTTCCCCTTCTATCTTATCTATAAGCAAAACACTAAACGATTGATCATCTTGGATAAATTTAATTTCACTGCCGATCTCAAGAATATCAATATTTATAATTGCATCTGCTCCCAAATAATCTCTTAGCTTCTGCTTTGTAAGATAATCATTGGGTAAATTAATAAATTCACTATCAGATTCCATTAAATACAAATTATTTTGAGAAAATTTATCTAGATTATTTTTGTAATATTCTTCAACGTCTTCATACTCAATATTCAAGATAGTCTGATTAGAAATGATGTTTGTCATGTAATCGATGAGATTATTTTTCAATAGAGGATCGCTTTGGATAATATCTTCATCGATTGCCTTCATAATCAATAATTGCTCAATGACGAGTTGATCAATCACTGACTCTTTAAGTTCGGCGTCTATTTCCCCGTCATTATTGAAATCAAGTTGGCTGATCTGAGCTAGATAACTTTCCATGGAAACGGATTTGTCCCCAACTTTTATTGCCCAGTTTGAGGACGGAAGAGAAATATCTTCAAAAAAATCAAAAGTTAAGAAAACTATTCCCAGAATAAATGAAAGCAAGAATCCAAAATTGAGGTAAGAAATATTCAATTATTTTTCTAGGACCATTTCTATATGAGGAATCCCATCCTCATCATAAATTTTTCCAACTGTTTTGAAGCCGTAACCTTGATAAAAATCTACCAAGGGATGTTGTGCTGAAATTCTAATGTCTGTCTCGGGATATAGAACCTGGCATGCATGGATAGATTTATCCATCAAAATTTTACTTAACCCACTGCCACGAGATTTTTTGTGTAAAACCACTCTTCCTATAGAAGCGTCTTCATACTTTATTCCTGGCGGTATTAGACGACTGTAACCCTGAAGATTTGATCCTATGTAGGCAAGCAAATGAAAAGAGTCCTGATCAACATTATCCGCATCCAGATATGAAGTATTTTGCTCTATTAAAAATACTTCTTGGCGAAGATTCATTACGTCATAAAGTTGATGAACGCTTAAGTCTTCGAATGTTCCTTCTACCCAGATTATGTCACTCATGGACAAGGGTTTGGACATCCGTAATGAATTTCTTCAATTTTCTTCAGACATTCTTCATCAAGCTTTGTATCAATACTGCCAACAGCAATCTTTAGCTGCTCCATAGTTGTGGCACCAATAATGTTTGAGGTCACAAAATCTTGATCATTAACAAATGAATTAGCCATCAAAGCAGGATCCATTGAATATTCATTGGCAAGATTTACATACTTCCTTATTATTTCCTCTGCCTGTTCCGTTTCGTATCTTTGGCCTCGTTCAAATAACGTAGTCCTAGCTCCAGCAGGCCTAGCACCGTCAAGGTATTTCCCGGTTAGATATCCCTGTGCAAGAGGTGAGTAAGCCAACAAACCAACTTGAGATCTGTGATGGAATTCGGACATCCCATTTTCATAGATTCTGTTTAACAAGTTATAGGCATTTTGAACGCTAACAACTTTAGGTAAGTCATGCATTTCTGCAGCCTTAATAAATTCGGACAGTCCCCATGGGGTTTCGTTGGAAAGGCCAACGTACCTAATTTTTCCTTCTTTCACTAAATCACCCAAAACTTTTAATGTCTCCTCTATGGCTACTGATTCTAAATCGTAATGCTTATAAGAGAGGCCTCCACCAAATAAGTTTATTGGTCTATCTGGCCAGTGAAGTTGATAAAGATCAACGTAGTCAGTTTTGAGTCTCTTAAGGCTTCCTTCAATAGCCTTTGTAATATTATCTCTATCAAGTCTTGTTTCACCGCCTCGAAACCATTTCATGCCGCTTCTTCCAGCAACTTTAGTTGCAAGGATAATTTTTTCTCTGTTACCTCTTTTTTCAATCCAATTGCCAATTATTGTCTCAGTGCTCCCCTGAGTATCTTCCATTGGAGGAATAGAATATAACTCAGCAGTATCAAAAAAATTTACTCCTTGATCAACGGCGTAATCCATTTGCTCAAAACCTTCTTCTTCAGTATTTTGCTGTCCCCAAGTCATGGTTCCTAAGCAAATAACGCTCACATCGATGTCTGTATTGCCTAATTTTCTATATTCCATAATAATTACCCTCCAAAAACATTTGCTTAGTATATAGGGGGAAAAAGTGGAACCAAACATCTATTCAATAAATTTTCAGGATTCAAAAGAAGCAGAAAAAAACTTAGAAGAATACAAAGGAAAGTATATTTTGATAGTTAATGTAGCTAGTAAATGTGGTCTTACACCGCAGTACGAAGGCCTTAAACAAATTCAGGATTCATATGAGAAAGATTTGCAAGTTATTGGTTTCCCTTGCAACCAATTCATGGGTCAAGAACCAGGTACCGATGAGGAAATTCAAACTTTTTGTAAAACGAAGTACGATGTTAATTTTCCTGTAATGAAAAAAATTGAAGTAAATGGGTCAAACACCCATCCGCTTTATGAATATTTAAAATCAGAAAAAACTGGAATTTTAACCGAAGCCATTAAGTGGAACTTTACAAAGTTTTTAGTTGATAGAGATGGGAACGTTATAAAAAGGTATTCACCTCAAACGGAACCTAGCGAGATTGAAGAAGAACTTAAAGACATTATCGAGTAGGAGAATAATTGCAGGCTTGCTTAGATTTTTTTGCATAATTAATCCATCCTCTCTACCAAAATTTAATTTGTAATAATTCTTTCTTACTCCTGCTTCCTGAAAACCATTTCGACGATAAAACTTAATAGCTCTTTGGTTTGATTCTCTAACCTCTAAAAAAATTCTTTTTTTAAAAGTATATTTTGATTGATCTACAACCCTTTTTAGCAACTGATAACCAATTGATTTTCCAATAAATTGTGGAGCGACAGAAATATTTAATAGATGGATTTCATCCATCACATACTGATAGATGACATACCCATTAACTTTACCGTCAATAGTAACCACATCAGCTTTGCTAAACCTTAAGGCATCATAAAAATTATTTTCAGACCAAGGAGTTTCATTAGTTAGCGACTCTATGCCGTGAACATAGTAGATATCATTTTTATTCATAGGTCTGAAATTAATTTTCATTTTTCCAAGCTTGTTTCCTCATTTGAGAATTTTCCAATAATTCAGATAACTTCAATGATTTTGAATTTAGAAAATCTAATGCACTTTCGTTATCGTTAGTGAAATTATTTAGATAATAATCCAATGATTTTAAAAACTGATCATTGCCTTCGCTTTCATCACTTTTATCGACTGCCTTTACTTTGTTATCTACAAATATAAAATCCTCAACCAATTCATAAGTTGAGATGCCCATTTTGTTTAAAGTCTCTTTATTCATTTATCATTCGTTATGAATAGTATAATAATTTATAAATTGGTTATTTAATTGAAAAAAATTACAAATACAAATACTTCAAAGTACTTACCATTTGAAAGGATCGACCTAAGCGATCGTAAATGGCCAGGAAATATTATTTCTAAAAAACCTATTTGGTGTAGTGTCGATTTAAGAGATGGCAATCAAGCTTTGATTGAACCTATGGGGTCTGAAAAAAAGCATAGATTTTTTCAATTACTATTAGAGACTGGATTTAAAGAAATTGAAGTTGGATTTCCATCTGCTTCAAAAACTGATTTTGATTTTGTTAGAGACTTAATTGAAAAGGATTTAATTCCTGATGATGTCACTATTCAGGTTTTAACTCAGGCTAGAGATCATTTAATTGAGGATACCTTCAAAGCTGTTAAAGGAGCAAAAAATGTTTGCATTCATGTTTACAACTCCACCTCTACCCTTCAACGCGAGGTAGTATTCAGAGAAAGTAAAGATGGGGTCAAAAAAATTGCTTTGAACGGTGCCTCCTTAGTTAAAGAACTGGCAGATAAAAATAATGAGACTAATTGGGTGTTTCAATACAGTCCAGAAAGCTTCACTGGCACAGAATTGAGTTATGCGGTTGAGGTTTGTAATGAGGTGAATGAGATATGGAATCCTTCCAGTGATAATAAATCAATAATGAATCTTCCTGCTACCGTTGAGATGTCTACTCCAAATATATATGCAGATCAAATTGAGTGGATGTCACGAAATTTAAATAATCGGGAAAGTGTAATATTGAGTCTTCATCCCCACAACGATAGAGGGACTGCTGTAGCTGCAGCCGAATTAGGATTAATGGCAGGAGCGGATAGAATCGAAGGTTGTCTTTTCGGTAATGGAGAAAGAACTGGCAACGTTGACATAGTAACCCTTGCCCTAAATCAACTTACACAAGGTTTAGATCCAGAATTAGATTTTTCCAATATCAATCATGTAATGCGAGAAGTTGAATATTGCAATCAATTACCTGTACATCCTAGGCATCCTTATGCTGGGGACTTAGTTTTCACTGCGTTTTCAGGATCACATCAAGATGCAATCAAAAAAGGTTTTGATTCAATGAGAGAATCCAATGACCCGCTTTGGAAAGTTCCATATCTCCCAATAGATCCTGAAGATTTAGGCAGAACATATGAAGCTGTGATTAGGATAAATAGTCAGTCAGGAAAAGGTGGAATTGCTTACATTCTAGAAAAAGACCATGGACTATCAATGCCCAGAAGGCTTCAAATAGATTTTAGTAAGGTTATTCAACAAGTTACTGATGAGACTGGAAAAGAATTAGAGAGTGAAGACATTTGGACCAAATTTAGGGAAACTTATTTGGAAGGAAATAAGTACAGATATGTTTCTCATAAAATTTCTTCTGGTCCTGACGATAAAGGAATACAAAAAGATAACATTGAAGTTACTTTGTCTAAGGAAGGTAAAGAATTTGACATAAAGGGTGAAGGAAATGGGCCTATAGATGCATTTATGAGTGCATTCAATAACTACAATAAATCATCATTTTCAATTTCTGATTATCATCAACACGCAATCTCATCCGGGGCAGATGCTCAGGCAGTTGCGTACATAGAAGTACAAAAAGATAAGAAAAGCCTTTCTTGGGGGGCTGGTATTCATGCCAACACGCTAGTTGCCTCTATTATCTCTGTATTAAACGCCCTAGATTAGATCAATTCAGAGACAACTAAGCATTCTTTTATTTTTTTTATTGAGACAGATCCCTTTTTGCCTTTTGCGCCCCAGTGAAAATAGGAATTATTCTTTGAGGTTTTTATGAAAATATTAATTAAATTATCAAGCACTTTTTGATTTGGTGAATTTAAACCATTTAATTTTATCCATTTTCTAAGGATCATTTTTTTTTGACTATCTTTTTCATCAATTAGCTTTCTAAGATTAAGAGTATTTTTAGAAAGCTCAGCATCACTAAAGTCATGAGAAGTTTCAGCTACACCTAAATATTCCTTTTGAATATCGATAAAGGATTGAACTTTGTTTTCATAGTTAGGCCAACGATTCTTTATTTTTGGGATGATATTTTTCCTTATGTAATTTCTATCAAAACTTGTATCTTTATTCGATGGATCGTTTATAAAATCAAGTTTATGTTTTTTTGCATATGTTAAAAGAAGATCTTTTGACAAACGAAGAAAAGGCCTGACTAGTCTTCCCTCATTGAGAGCTCTTTCTTCTGGAATACCAACTATGCCATCCATTCCCGTTCCTCGAAAAATTCTAAAGAAAAAAGTTTCAATTTGATCATCTAAGTGATGAGCAAGGAAGAGCGTAGAATTTTTATCTACATATTCAGAAAATATCTCATATCTAAGATCCCTTAAATTATTTTCTGATAGTGCTTTTTTGTTTGATTTGATTTGGGAGCAAGCAAAAGAAACCTGTATGGTTTCACAAAATTTTTTACAGTGTTCGATCCAGTTCTTTGAATTCTTATTCTGTTTATGGTCTACGTGTATCGCAAGAATTTCTTTATTTAATTTTTCTTTAACTAGAGCATGCTTAAGAGCATAAAGGAGAACCGTTGAATCTAATCCTCCACTGAAAGCAACTAAGAATTTTTTTGAATCTTCGGTTAAGTAACCTGAGAAAGACTCATAAATTTCGTTCACTTACTCGATGGCTCCGTAGCTCATAATTTTCTTGTGTCTTTCATTAAGAAGATCCGAAATATTAAGGGACGAACATTTTTCAAGCTGCTCAGAAATGTGATCTGAAAGCACGGAACTCATTTTTTGAATATCTCTGTGAGCACCACCTAAAGGTTCATCGATGATTTTATCTATCAAACTTAACTCTAGAAGATTGGAAGCGTCTAATTTCATTGCTTTTGCGGCATCCTCTGCTTTTGAAGAATCTCTCCAAACAATCGACGCACAAGCTTCTGGAGAAGCCACAGAATAAATAGAGTACTCTAACATTGATATATTATCTCCCACTCCAATTGCCAAAGCTCCGCCAGAACCGCCCTCTCCGGTAATGATTACAATAATAGGTGTTTTAAGTTTGGACATAACACTTAAGTTGTACGCTATGGCTTGTGAATTTCCTCTTTCTTCACTTTCTATGCCAGGATAAGCTCCAGGAGTATCGATAAATGTTATGACCGGCATAGAAAAATCTTCTGCAAGCTTCATTAATCTGGCTGCCTTCCTATAACCTTCAGGTTGCGACATACCAAAATTTCTTTCTATCTTATCTTTTGTATCCTTACCTTTTTCATGACCGATAAGCATCACAGGTTTTCCTTTGAAAGTAGCGGTCCCTCCAATTATTGCCCTATCATCACCAAAATTTCTATCGCCACGATGTTCATCAAAATTATGAAATATTTTTTCTATGTAATCACTGAAATGCGGTCTATGGGGATGTCTCGCAACTTGAACTTTTTGCCATATGGAAAGATTTGAATAAAGCTCCTTGGTTATTTTAATAATTTCTTTATTAAGAGAATCAACTTGACTTTGAATTACATCTGGCTGGTCTTGGCTCGAGCGCAGATCTTCAATCTTTTTTTCTAAAAGGCTGATTGGTTTTTCAAAATCTAAAAAAGAGTAGGACATTATCTTCTATGATACATAAGTTCTAAATTATCTCTTCCATAAGTATTTAAAAGAGCTTTCATAGTATTGTTAGTCAACAAAATTCTCCTATCTTCATCGAATTCTATTTCTGCTTCAGATTTTTTTGAAGTATATTTCAGCTCAACAGGACAACCAATTGAAGATTCTGTATCAAGGTCGTCGAGCAATCTTTTGAAGCTCTCAATGTTAGACTTTTTTGATTCAATCAAAGATATTCTTAATTTTTCTACCATCCTGATTCTTAAGTTTTCTAAAGTATTGATATTAGTAACTTCAATTTTTTTTGCTAATCCGTACAAAACTTCTCGAGAATTATCTACAGTAACCTTGCCGTCCACAATGAAAATATCTTTGTTATTTAATTCAACCTGCATTGATTGCATTACATCAAAACCCAAAATAATCTCTATTTTTTCAGTTCCGTCATCTAACGTTGCAAATGTTACCGGACCTCTCCTGCCTTGAATTGTCCTTTTGGTAGTTATAACACCTGCACACCTCTGAATATTCTTATCTTCATTGAGACTAGAAATCCTATTAGGGCAAATTTGCTCAATTTCCCATTTATATTCATCCATAGGATGGCATGAGAAATAAAATCCTAAAGAGTTTAGCTCACCCAGAGACTTATCAAATTCAATAGCTTTTGGTTTTGTGATGGGAATAACGTTAGGCAGTTCAACGTCACCGAATAAATCATCAATTCCACTTTTTTTCTCTTCAGACACCTGTCTAGCAAACTTCAAAGCAGATTCAATATTCACAAACATCTCTTCCCTGCTAGATTGAAATGAATCCATTGAGCCAGATGCAATCAGCGGTTCTAGAGCTCTTTTTCCTACTTTTTCTGTATCAATGCGACTAGAAAAATCCGAGAGTGTCTTGAAGTTACCTTTTAAGGTTCTATTATCAATTATGCTTTCTATAGCTGACTTACCAACTCCCTTTATTGCTCCCAATCCATACATAAGTGTTTCATTATCTATATTCCTGAATTCATAAAAACTTGAATTAATATCAGGCGGCAAAACTTTAAGGCCCAAAAGCTTGCAGTCATCAAGAAGCATCTGAATCTTATCAGTATCGTCCATTTCTGAACTTAAGACAGCAGACATAAACTCTGCTGGATAGTGGGCTTTTAACCATGCTGTCTGATAAGAAATAAAGGCATAAGCTGCAGAATGAGACCTGTTAAAACCATAGCCAGCAAATTTTTCAATTTGATCAAATAATCCTTCTGCAAATCTTTTATTTTTTCCTTTTTCAATTGCGCCTTTTATAAAGGGTTCTTTTTGCTCTTCCATCTCAGAGGCTATTTTCTTTCCCATTGCTCTTCTAAGAATATCTGCCTCACCAAGCGTAAAACCGGAGAATTCCTGAGCCAATTGCATCACTTGTTCTTGATAAACAATCACACCGTGAGTTTTATCAAGTATTTTTTCAACTGATTCGTCTCCATAAGAGAATTCTTCTCTTCCATGCTTTCTTTCAATATAAGTTTCAACCATGTTCATTTCTAAAGGACCAGGTCTGTATAAGGCAATCAAGGTAATAATATCTTCAAAGTTATTCGGTTTTAGCTTTACTATGTACTCTTTAATGCCCCGTGATTCCAGTTGGAAAACAGCAGTAGTTAAGCCTTTTTGGAGGAGCTGATACGTCTTTGAATCATCAAGAGAAAGATCATCTAAATTAATTGGATCTAGTTTTAATGTCTGCCTGTTCTGATTAATTAGCTTCAGGGCATTTTTCATTATTGTTAAAGTTTTAAGACCTAAGAAATCGAATTTTTGCAATCCAACAAGTTCAATGTCCTTCATATCATATTGAGTAGATACTGCGCCGGTTTCCTCATCTAAATAGAGAGCAGAAAAATCTGTTATTTTTGATGGAGCCATGACAACGCCAGCAGCATGCTTTCCCACATTCCTTGATAAACCTTCAAGTTTCTGTGACATCTCAATAATTTCTTCTGCATCTTCATCATTTTTAATTGCTTGTTTTAATTCTTTGTTTTGCAATGCAGTTTTTAGTGTCATATCAGGATGAAAAGGGATTAATTTAGCGAGACGATCTGCAAGGCTATAGGATTTTCCTTGAGCTCTTGCCACATCTCTTACAACTGCTCTAGCAGCCATAGTGCCTAAGGTGCTTATTTGAGCAACAGAATCTTGTCCGTATTTATTTGTAACGTATTCAATTACTTTCTCTCTACCATCCTTACAAAAATCTATATCAAAATCTGGATTACTAATTCGGTCAGGATTAAGAAATCTTTCAAACAATAGATCATATTTGATTGGATCTAATCCTGTTATTCCTATGGCATATGCAACTAATGATCCAGCTCCGGATCCCCTCCCAGGACCAACAGGAACATCATTCTCTTTAGCCCAGTTAACAAAATCTGCAACAATTAAAAAGTAGCCTGAATATCCCATCTTTTGGATTACACTTAATTCAAAATCTAGTCTTAAAAAATAATCTTCCTTAACTTTGTCACCAAAAATCTTATTCAGACCTTCGATAGATATTTTTTTTAGGTAATCATCTTCTGTTTCACCGTTAGGTGTCTCAAAATCAGGAAGAATATATTTGCCTAGCTCAATTACAAGGTTACATTTTTGAGAAATCAAATAAGAATTTTCTAGAGCTTCTGGTATATCCTCAAACAACTCAAACATTTCATCTGTAGATTTGAAATATTGAGTTGATAAGTAATTCTTTTTTCTAGCAGGATCGCTTAGAACATTTCCATTTTGAATACATACTCTAGTTTCATGAGCTTCAAATTCTTCTTCTTCCATGAATCTAACCTGATTAGTTGCTACAAGAGGTATTTTTGCTTTGGCCGCCATAGATGAAACAATATTAATGTAATCTTCTTCCCTTTCCCTTCCTAACCTGGAAATCTCAATGAAGAAATCCTCATTAAATATTTTTTTAAAAAAATCTATTCTTGCTTCGGCTAGCTCAAAATTATTTTTTAGAATTGCATCTGCGATGTGTCCATCCATATCTCCAGATAATAAAATTAATCCTTCATTTAAATCTTTAAGCCACTCCAATTTAAGATGAGGTATCGACCTAATTCTTCCTTCTATATGGGATTTGGAAACTAACTTTGTTAGGTTTCTATAACCTTCAAAATTTTTTGCATAAAGAGTTAATTTGCCAGACTCAGAATTATCGCTAATGTCTTTCACTGAATTAAAATTTACCCCACAAATTGGCTTAATGCCTTTGTCGCGCATTTCTTTATAAAATTTTACAAATCCAAATAAATTTGAATCATCTGTTATTGCAATAGATTCAAAATTTAAATCTTTTGCTTTGCTCGAAAGCTCATCTAATCTCACTAAGCCATCAGAGATTGAGTATTGAGAATGTATATTTAAGTGTGAAAACCTATTCATTTAGAAATTGCTTAATTGGCCTGAAAGATTTTCTATGAATATTTGTGACTCCATATTTCTTAATCATACTCTTATGAAGTTTGGTTGAGTAACCTTTATGTCTGTCAAAAAAATAGCCTTTAAATTTATTTTCTAGTTCTGTCATGTATTCATCTCTATAGACTTTTGCAATTATAGAAGCGGCCATTACTTCTCTAATTTTAGTGTCTGCTTTAATTATAAATTCTACAGATTGATCATTAAAGAAATTATCTTTTCCATCAATAATTATTTTTGAAAAAGGTTTTTTTACTTTGCTTATTGCCCTTATCATTGAAAGCTTAGTAGCTTCCCGGATATTATATTTATCTATTTCCTCAACAGAAGATAATCCAATAGACCACTCAAGAGATAGTTCCTTAATTTGATTAGAAAATTCTATACGTTTTTTTTCTGAGAGATCTTTAGAGTCCTTAAGCCCAAAGATTTTATTTTGTCCTAAAATAACAGCAGCAGACACAACCGGACCGGCGATGGATCCTCTTCCAACTTCGTCTACTCCAAGAATCATACTAAATCAAAAAGACAGTTAAATTTATCTTCTTGATTTACTTTCAGAGAATTATGAATTTCATGGAATTTCATTTTTATCCGATCTAAGTTGGTGGCCTCACTCATATTAAGCAGCTCTTTTTCTATTTGATCGGCATTTACAAAACCTTGTCTCAATTCTGGGATTAATTTCTCCTCTGCAAGGATATTCGGAAGTGAAATATATTTTGTATTTAAAAATTGATTTAAAAGAAAGTTATTAAAAAAATTTGATTTGTAACAAACTACTGGAGGAGCCTGGTTTAAAAGGCACTCAAGAGTAGCTGTACCAGACACACTAACTGCTATGTCAGTCGCAGCAAGAACTGAATCAGTCTTGTCGATAAATATTTTGTAAGTTTTTGATTTTAAATTACCTAAATTCCTCGAAATTTCGTTTTCATCCTTAAAGGGAATTAAAAATTGATAATCTCCCCTTTTACTCAGAGAGTTAATCGTTTCAATCATCACGGGCAAATGAGCATTGATTTCAGATTTTCTGCTTCCAGGTAAGAAAGAAAGTGTTTTTAGATCAGGATCTAAGTCTAATTCCAATTTATATTTTAATTTATCAATATTAGTTGAAATGCGAGATGCTTTAGGGTGACCTACAAAAACTGAATTTACGCTGAAATTTTGAAGAAACCTTTTCTCAAAAGGGAATAAATTTAAAACGAGATCTAAAAAATCATTAAATTTTTTAGCTCTGTTCGATCTCCATGCCCAAACCTGAGGACAAACATACTGCACTGTTTTGATATTAGACTTTTTTTTAAAAATTCTGGAAATTCCTAAATTTAATGCTGGGCTATCGATTCCTATAAAGATATCTATATTTTTATCTATTAGGTGATCTATTAGTTCGTTTCTTTTTTTAAGAATTCTATTTATCCTAAATATTGGATCAATCAGTCCCATTACTTGAAGTTCTTCATTTGAATCAAATGAATTAAAACCTACTTTTCTCATTTCAGAGCCGCCAAGGCCAAAAAACTCTATTAACGGATCTTTAGATTTAAGGTTTCTAATTAAGTCTGAACCGAGAATATCTCCAGATGACTCCGTGGCACATAACCCCACTTTCAATGGCATTAGCGAACTATTCCTCGATCAGAACTTTGAATTGAATCAAGAAAAAGTTTTCCTTCATCAAAATCGGATACTTCTTTTTCAATCTCAGAGATGGCTTGATCAAGTTTAAGTTTTCTTAAATATACAAGCTTATAGAATTTTTTTAACAGTGATGACTGATCTTTTCCAAGATCTAATCTTTGTATTCCAATTACATTCAGTCCTCTTGGTATGGCAGGATTTCCACTAACTCTTACAAAGGCAGGAATATCTTTTGAAACTGCAGATCCCATGGCACAAAAACTATATGGGCCAATATTGCAAAATTGATGAACTAAAGTATATCCGCCTAACCTTGCACCTTTTGCAATATTTACAACCCCAGCTAAAGCAACATTATTAACTAAAACAATATCATCATCTAAAGTGCAATCATGAGCCACATGAGAATAAGCCATAAAGAGATTATTATTTCCAATTGATGTTAAACCTTTCTCTTGGGCAGTCCCTCTATTTATGGTAACTCCCTCTCGGATTTGGTTGTTGTTACCAATCTTGAGGAAAGTTTCTTCATCTTCGTATTTTAAATCTTGAGGATCTCCTCCAATGCTTGCAAAAGGATATATATGATTGTCTTTTCCAAGCTTTGAATTTTTATGAATGACTACATTCGATTCAATTATGGTTCCTGAACCAATCTCCACATCTTTACCGATAGATGAATACGCACCAATGGAGGCATTTTTAGCGATCTTTGCTGAGGGATCAATTATTGCAGTTTCATGAATCATTTTGGTCTGTCTGCACATAAAATCGTGGCAGAACAAACTAAATTCTCTTCCAATGAGGCCTTGCAGTCAAACTTCCATATACCGCGCCTATCCTGAATTTTCTTAGATTCTAAAGTCAATATACTTGGAGGAACTACTGGAGATCTAAAACGAACATTATCAGCTCCAACAAAATAGTAAATTGAACCCTCTTCAGGGGTCTTATTCATGGTAACAAAACCTAAAATTCCTGATACTTGAGCTAATGCCTCGATGATTATTACTCCAGGGAGTATTGGGTTATCAGGAAAATGACCTTTAAAATAATACTCATCTTCTTTAACCTCTTTGAAACCTTTTATATATTCATCTTTAATTATTTCTGTCACGCCATCAACAAATAAGAAAGGTTCTCTATGAGGTAGATATCTTTTTATATCTTGCTTTTCAATCATTAATCTTTTTTTGATAACTTTTTATAAGTTGCTGAAGCTTTCAACCATTCTCCTCTTGGCATCAGCGGTGCAGAACCCGAGTATTTACCTGCTTTATTAATTGATTTAAATATGAACGAAACTGGAGATACTGTAACCCCATCTGTGATAACCAGATTGTCAGCTACACCGCAGAGTCCACCTATCATGCAGTTTTTTCCAATGATTGTGCTTCCTCCAATTGTTGCATTTGCTCCCATTATTGTAGATTTTCCAATTTTACAATTATGCGCAATATGAACTTGATCATCTAACTTCACATTTTCACCTATGATTGTGTCGTCTAGAGTACCTCTATCAATAGTACAATTAGATCCTATCTCGACATCATTGTTTATCACCACTTTTCCTAAGTGATTTATTTTTTTCCATTTATCGTTTTCGTCCTTGGCAAAACCAAGTCCATCTGAACCAATTACAGTTCCTGAATGAATTATGCAATTCTCTCCAATTAAAACATTTGAAAGTACAGTTACATTAGGTAATAAAATAGAACCCTTTCCTATCTCAACGTTTTTTTCTATCACACAACCAGGCCCGACATAAACATCATCTGAAATTACAGCTTCTTTATTAATAAATGCTTCCTCAGATAAACCTTTTTTTTCAGACAAAAAAGTTGATTCAGCAAATAAGTCAGTTGCTTTGGCATATGCCAGATGAACGTTATCTATTATTAATTTATTTCCTTTGAAGTATTTTGAGTTCGCAGTATCTGTAATAACAGCACCCGCGTTAGTTTTTGAAAGGTCTTCCTTAAACTTATTACTATAAAAAAATGAAATATCTTTATCAGATGCCGAAGCCAAAGATTTCATGGATGATATCTCAATATCATCTCCATCTAATGAGGCACCGATATATTTTGCTATGTAACTAAGCTTATAGGGCTTTGAGGACAAAATTTAATCTTATTCTTCGCTTTCTTGATTTATGAGCTCAATTACTTCAGGAGTAATATTTATCAGAGGATTAGTTCCCTCAAATGCTGCTAAAGCCTCTCTTCTGAATAATAGCTTGATTTTTTTGGCAATAATTAGCTCATTAACGACTTTTTGAACTGTTTCTGCTTGCTCAGCTTGTAATTTTTGACCTAATTCTTGCTCGAGCGCTCCTCTCTTTTGAGCTAA
>CACJNS010000001.1 GCA_902594855.1 uncultured SAR86 cluster bacterium | reverse complement strand
CAGTTTTGGTTAAGTTTTGTTCCTCAGGAATATATGCACCGTAAGCCATAATTGCTCCCATGCCTAAACTCAGAGTAAAAAAAGCCTGACCCATGGCACTTATAATTACACTTGACGAAATCTTAGAAAAATTTGGCATGAATAGAAAACTGATAGCTTTTCCAATTTCTCCGGTAAATGATGAATAAATTGAAAGCAGAATTATCAAAAAAAATAACGTTGGCATAATTACTTTTATGGTGGCGCCAATTCCATCAACAACTCCCTTAGCGACTATGAAACAAGTTAAAATCAAAAAAAGGCTATGCCAAAAGATCATCCTCATTGGAGAGGACTGGAACTCAGTAAAAAAATCAACAGAATATTGAGAAGGATTCAGTGATTCAGCAGGAATTGGACTAAAAATATAAGCCAAAGAAATACCTGCAAAAACACTATAGTAAGATAAGATCATCAAACCTGCTAAGGCACCAAACCAACCTAGCAAAACCCAATACGAAGAAATGCCTTTGAGGGAAACAAATTTTTTCATTGTATAGACTGGGCTCGATCTTCCGTATTTTCCCAAGAAAATCTCGGACATCATCACTGGAAATCCAATTAATACGATGCAGGTTAGGTAAATTATTACAAATGCTCCTCCACCATTTTCACCCGCCATGTAAGGAAATTTCCAAATATTGCCAAGGCCTACAGCGGATCCTGCTGCAGCTAATATAAAAGTCCAATTACCTTTCCAGATTTTTGAATTATTTGCCATACAAAGACGTCTCTAAAAGAATCATTACTTAATAGTTATACTACATCAATGAACATCTCCAAAAAAAGTAACTTGCGACCAACAATTGAAAATCGACAAGCAAGATTAAATTATGAGCTTTTAGATGATTTTGAAGCAGGAATTTCTTTGGAAGGCTGGGAGGTAAAAAGCATCAGAAATGGGCAGATAGAGTTAAAAAATGCTTACGTTGTTTTAAAAAAAGGAGAAGCATGGATTATTGGATTGAAAATTCTTCCCATGAAAGAAATCACTTACGAAGTTTCATCAGAAAGGTCTAGAAAGCTTTTACTTACTAAGGCAGAGTTATCTAAGCTTTTCAAACAGACAAATGAAAAAGGATTGAGTTGCATCCCCATAAAAATTTTTTGGAAAAATAATTTAGTTAAAGTAAAAATTTCTGTGGCTCGAGGAAAATCAAAATACGATAAGAGACACTCATTAAAAAGTAAGGAGTGGAGAAAAGAAAAATCTTCGTTAGAAAATTTTTCTAACTGATGATCATTAGATACAATTACTTGCTTTTTTGGGGGCGAACAGGATTAGACATCTTTCTTTCGAACCTTAAGTGCATGTCGAGATTGAGGAGTTCTCGTTAAACAATTCTCAAAACAATTAGTTGGCAAAAACAACTACGCACTAGCTGCATAATTAAGCTAGCTTCCTTACCCTGACTTCTACTAAGGGATAAGCGAAGTCGACTAGTAGAATGCTTGAAATGTGTTGCTCAGACCCATTTTGATAAGACTTTTCTGAGCTTACTCTTCTAATCCCTTTTCATCGGGCCATGGAAGTAAAAGAAAATTGATGAAATAAGCATGTAGATCTGAAGGTAAGAGTTAGTTGGACGCGGGTTCGATACCCGCCGCCTCCACCAAGAATTTATCTAGTGATAAAATGATTCAATGAAAAAGAAATTTTTACAGATATTTATTTTATTTTTATTATCTGCTTGCGTAGCTAATCAAACCATACAAACTGTGCAAGCCGGAGATTTTGAAATGAATTGTGCTCAACTTAATTACGAATTAACTAATCTTGGAGCAAAATTTGAAGAAGTTAAATCAGAATCTGGAGCCACTGGAGACAATGTAGCTTTGGGTTTTTTCTTTTGGCCTGGAATTATTGTAAATGAGCAACAAGCAAGAAAAAATCAAGAATCAATCAATGCAAGGATGACGCATCTTACAAAGCTCTACTCAGAAAAATGTTTAAAAAATTAACTAATTTATAATTAGCTTATTATCTATATTACTCAATATAAAAGAAAAAATTTCTGAATAAGAATCAAGAACTATATCTGTCGGTGTACCTGCACCATGACCTGCTTCAGTCTCAATTCTAATGAGGATAGGATTAATTCCGCTTTGTGCATCCTGAAGAGACGCAGCAAACTTATATGAATGAGCTGGGACTACCCTATCGTCATGATCACCTGTTGTTATCAATGTGGCTGGATAAGAGACTTCGTCTTTAATATTGTGTAATGGTGAATAAGACAAAAGATAGTTAAACATCTCTTCACTTTCATCCGATGTACCGTAATCATAAGCCCAGCCTGCACCGGCAGTAAATTTATGATACCTGAGCATATCAAGTACACCCACCGCAGGGAGAGCAACTCTAGCAAGCTGAGGCTCTTGGGTCATAACAGCACCAACTAAAAGACCTCCGTTTGAACCTCCTCTCAAAATTAAGTTTTCTGATTTTGTATAGCTCTCTGAAAAAAGAAATCTTGCGGCATAGATAAAATCATCAAATACATTTTGCTTGTTCATTTTTGTTCCAGATAGATGCCATTTCTTCCCATATTCTCCACCTCCTCTGATATTTGGAACCGCATAAACTCCGCCTTTTTCTAACCAATAAGCCATAATGCTGCTGAAATTTGGAGTGAGAGAAATATTAAAACCTCCATATCCATAAAGAATTGTTGGATTTTTACCATTTTTACTCAAACCTTTTTTATATGTGACGATCATTGGAACTTTTGTTCCATCTTTGGAGGTATAAAAAACCTGCTCTGATATATATTTTTCAGGATCAAAATTTATCTTTGGCTTGAAATAAATTTTTGATTTACCGCTCTTAGGATTGATGCTGTAGATTGTGGGAGGTGTATGGTAGTTGGAGAAAGTATAGAAAAGTTCATCATCCTCTCTTTTTCCTGAGATTTGAGAAACGCTCCCTATACCCGGTAGATTTACTTCTCTAATGAGCTTTCCAGAAAAATCATATTGAAAAGTCTTTGAAATTGCATTCTGCATTAACTCCACAAATATGTAGCCTCCTGAAGAACTGGGGCTCATTACAGAATCCTGTTCTGGAATTAAATCTTTGGAGTTATCTAAAGAAGGTTTTGTGGCTTGAACTGAAATAATTTTTTGATTATCAGCATTCTTGTTAGTCACTAAAAAAAGTTCGTCATCTAGACTATCCAATAAATAAACATCGATAGAAAGATCGTCATTTATAGTTTTAATTTCTGGATTTTCATCTAAGTGATTTATTAAATAGAGCTCATTTCCAGATGTGGAATTTGCGGCAGATATAATTAAGTAATTTTGATCTTCTGTTACAGAGGATGAAACATATCTTCTTTTTTGTTCAGCTTTGTTTCCAAAGATAATTTGATCTTTTTCTTGAGTAGTTCCTAATTTATGAAAATAAAGTTTATGATTATTATTCAAAGAACTTAGTTCACTTCCTTCAGGAGCATCGTAAGTTGAATAATAGATGCCCTCATTGTTTTTCCAACTTAATGAAGAAAACTTAATGTTGATTAGAGAATCTGATAACAATGATTTGGTTTCCGTATCTAAAAAAAATACTTTTCTCCAATCACTTCCACCTTCAGAAATTGCATAAGCAGCAACTCTTCCATCTTTACTAAAACTAATATCAGATAAAGAGATAGTTCCATCTTCACTGAACGAGTTAGGATCTAAAAAGACTTCCTCAACCCCTTGAGAGTCTTTTCGGTAGAGCACTGATTGATTTTGTAGGCCAGTATTTTTGAAAAAATAAATGTAATTTCCTTCTTTGAAGGGCGAAGAAAATTTCTCATAGTCCCAAATTTTTTTTAATCCATCTTTTATTTGCTGTTTGGATCCTAAACTTTCGAAGTATTTATCAGTAAAGAGATTTTGATCCTCTATCCACCTCTTTGTCTCTTTATCGAGATCATCCTCAAGCCATCTATATGGATCTTGAATTTCTTTTGAAAAATATAAATCAGAAATATTAACTTTTTTAGTCATGGGATAAATTGATTTCAAATTATTATTATCAACCATGCTTAACTGCTCGCACGATAATAAACTAATGGAAATAAGGATTATGGCTAGTTTTCGCATGAATGAATAAACTTGTTAAGTATTATATTGACAAATTAGTTTGTTATCTTCATCATTCCGCACCTATGGCAAACATTAAATCAGCAATTAAAAGAGCTAGGCAAGCTAATAGAAGAAATGCCCTTAAAAGCTCTCAACGTGCTTCGGCAAGGACAAGTATTAAGGCTTTTGAAAAAGCACTTGATGATAAGGACATCGAAGCTGCCGGTAATGAGTTTAAGAAAACTCAGAAACTAATGGACAAACTTGCCAATAAAAAAGTTCTTCCCAAAAATCACGTTGCAAGAACTAAATCAAGACTCAACAAAAAATTAAAAGCTCTTAAATCAGCTTAATTTCAATCTAGTTCTCTTTTTTTGGTTTTGCAATGAACCAAATAGATCTTTTTCATGACCGCTTAGGATATAGCCAATCCTTTGATTATTAATTAAGAAAATTTTCATAGCTGACAATTTAGTTTTCATGCCTCCCCTTCCTAACTTACCAGAGTCTCCAAAAATAATTTTTTTATTTGAAAGAGCTTTAAGGTGGACCTCGTCAATAAGAACCGCGTCCTTATTTGTTCTTGGATCTTTTGAATATAAACCCTTTTGATCTGTATAAAGTATAAGTTTTTTAGAACTAATAAGATTCGCGAGTTTTGCACTTAATTGATCATTATCTCCTCTCTCAATTTCTTCTGTTGATACAGAATCATTTTCATTGACTATTGGCGTTATACCCCATCTCAGGAGATTATTGATGCTTGATTTAATATTGTTGGATTTTGTTTCAGATTTAAAATCACTGTGACTGAGTAGAACTTGAGCAACCTCTATTTTAAATTTATCAAAATTTTTCTGGTAAGCATTAATAAGCCCTATTTGGCCAACAGCTGATAATGATTGAAGTTGTTTGATATTCTTTGGTTTTTTTTCTATGCCTCTTTTCTTCATTCCATAGGAAATTGCGCCAGATGAAACTAAAACTACATCAAAATCATTTTCTCTGAATTTCTGAATGCACTTAGCAAGTCTTTTAAAAAAAGCTGAATTTTCTCGACTTCCTTGTGAAATTAAGGAGGACCCTACTTTAATTACTACTATTGAATTACTCATTACTGTTAATCTCTATGATTTTTGTGCTGACCTTTTTGACTAGTTCGCTTAATCCTTCCCCAGTTATAGAAGATATTAAAAAAACCTCATTGCTGTAAATCTTTTTTGCCTTAGATAAATAATCATCCTTCGATTCTGTTTTTGTGTCTGCTTTAGTTAGCACAATCCATTGCTCTAGTTTAGATAAAGATTCGTCAAATTCTTTAAGTTCTTTATCTAAGGAATTCTTTTTTTCCTCTACATCTTCAGGTTTGATTTCTGATACATCAATTAGATGAAGCAATAACTTTACTCGAGATAAATGTTTTAAGAATCTTATCCCAAGCCCTGCTCCCTTGGCAGCTCCCGGAATTAATCCTGGAATATCTGCAATTACATATGGATTGAGAGATTTAGCCTCAACCACTCCAAGATTAGGAGTTAGAGTAGTAAACGGATAGTCGGCTATTTTGGGTTTTGCCTCAGATATACTCGAAATTAGGGTAGATTTTCCTGCATTTGGAAATCCTAAGAGACCAACATCAGCTATTAATCTTAGTTCTAACTGAAGCGATAGCTCTTCTCCCTTTTCTCCATCTGTAGTTTTTCTGGGAGCTCTATTAGTAGATGACTTGAATCTTGCATTCCCTAATCCACCCTTTCCTCCAGAAACAACTTCAAAAAGATCGCCATCTTTTTTTAAGTCTGCTATCTCTTCTTCAGTTGATTCCTCAAAAACAACAGTACCAACGGGAACTTTTAAAATTATGTCACTGGCATCCTTGCCATGTTTATTTTTACCCTCGCCAGGAGAACCATTTTTAGCTTGGTATTTTTTTTGTAATCTAAAATCTTGCAGCGTTGTTAAAGAGCTATCAGCTTTAAGAAAAATGCTTCCTCCTTTTCCTCCGTCACCACCATCGGGACCACCCTTAGGAATAAATTTTTCTCTCCTAAAGCTCAAACATCCGTTTCCACCAGAGCCAGCTATTAATTGAATAGCAGCTTCATCAATGAAGCTCATTATTTAATCTGTGGGAGTAATATTTATGAATTGTCTAAGATTTCTACCTTTTTTGCTGAAAGATACAGTTCCGTCAATTTTTGCAAAAAGTGTATGATCTTTTCCAATTCCAACATTTGTGCCAGGATGAAACTTTGTGCCCCTTTGCCTGACTAGAATAGAGCCAGCAGATACCAGTTGGCCGCCATACCTTTTAACGCCCAGTCTTTTAGATTCAGAATCTCTTCCGTTTCTACTACTACCACCTGCTTTTTTATGTGCCATACTTAAACCGAAATTTGCTCTATTTGAATTTCACTATAATTTTGACGATGACCTTGCTTTTTCCTGTAGTCCTTCCTTCTTTTCATCTTGATAATAGTTACTTTATCTTCTTTTCCGTGTCGAAGGATTTTTGCAGTTACCTTCGCCCCTTCAATAAAAGGAGAGCCAAGTGTAACTTCGCCATCTTTCTCAATTAATAGCACATCAGTAATATCAACAGGTTCACCTTCAGAAGCTTTAAGTTTTTCAACTTTAAGGATTTCTCCTTCAGCAACTTTATGCTGTTTACCACCTGTTTTGATTACCGCGTACATTTTTATATCAAAATTGAGGTCGAATGATATCTAAATAAGTTCTTTGTCGCAATAGATTCGATAAATCAACTATGATAATTTGTACTTGAGAGATTGATGAAATTTACAGAAAAGAATTCTTTCACCAAAGAAGAACTTCAACTTTGCTCTAACGGAAAGTTATTTCATGAAAATGATGGAAAGCTTCCAAGCAGCAATATGCTGATGTTAGATAGAATTACTTCAATATCAGGAGATCAGGGTAATTACTCTAATGGACTTATAGAGGCAGAACTTGATATCAATGAGAATCTTTGGTTTTTTGATTGTCATTTCAAAGATGATCCAGTTATGCCCGGATGCTTAGGTTTGGATGCAATGTGGCAAATTTTAGGGTTTTATTTACTTTGGTCTGGGAATCATGGAATAGGAAGAGCTCTTGGCGCCGGGCAGGTAAAATTTTATGGTCAAGTGCTTCCTCATGCTAAAAAGGTTAAATATGAGATTCATGTAAAAAGAATGCTCTCAACAAAAACTGTTCTTGGAGTTGCAGACGGATTAATGTACGTTGATGGGAAGGAAATTTATTCAGCGAAGAACTTAAAAGTTGGGCTTTTTGAGAACCCTGGTAATTTTTGATGAGTACTTTAAAAAGAGCTGTAATAACAGGAATTGGTGCCATATCTTGCATAGGTAACAATATTTCTGAAATAACGAAATCTCTTAAATTGGGTACATCTGGGATATGTTTCAATGAATCTTACAAAGAACTGGGTATGCGAAGTCATATTTCTGGCTCCATTAATTTAAATCTAAAGGATCTCATTGATAGAAAACATTTGAGATTTATGGGAGAAGCAGCAAGCTATGCCTATTTAAGTACTGCAGAGGCTATAAAAGACTCAGGCTTGGATCTATCAAGGTTTTCTTCACAAGACGTTGGGGTCATTGCAGGTTCCGGTGGAGCATCTTCTAGAAGCCAGGTTGAAGCAGCAGATATAGTTAAGAGCAAAGGAGTTAAAAGAATAGGACCTTATAGAGTTACTCAAACAATGGGAAACACCGTTTCAGCAGCTCTTGCAACTTTTTTTGGCATCAAAGGGGTGAATTTCTCTATTTCCTCTGCATGCTCAACAAGCGCACATTGTATTGGATCAGCTCTGGAACAAATTCAATTGGGAAAACAAAAAATAATATTAGCTGGTGGCGCTGAAGATGAGCATTGGACAATGTCTAGTATGTTTGATGCCATGGGAGCGCTGTCTTCTTCATATAATGAGAGTCCTGAGAAAGCATCAAGGCCTTTTGATAAAGATAGAGATGGTTTTGTTATAGCAGGAGGAGCGGGCATGCTCGTCATTGAAGAATTAGATCATGCTCTAGAGAGAAACGCTGATATTTATGCTGAAATAACTGGATATGGAGCAACTTCTGATGGAGATGATATGGTCCATCCATCCGGAGAAGGAGCAACTAATTGCATGCTAAAGGCTGTTGAAATGCATGGAAAAGATAATATTGATTATATTAATGCTCACGGAACTTCGACACCTGCTGGAGATCCTGTCGAGTTAGAATCTATAAAAAAGGTTTTCAAAGATAAAATTCCTCCCATAAGCTCAACGAAATCACAAACTGGACATACCCTTGGTGCCGCTGGGGCTTTAGAAAGTATTTTTTCACTATTAATGCTAAAAAACAGTTTTATATCAAAAACCCTTAACCTTTCTAGCTCGATTGATGAAGGTGAAGGTTTGGACTTAGTTTCAGAAGTCAGAAATCAGGATTTGGATGCTGTAATGAATAATAGCTTTGGCTTTGGGGGAACTAACGTTAGTTTAGTTTTTGAAAAGTTGAAATCCTAAAAAGGAATTTCATCGTCTATGAGCCCCTCCTCAGGTTGAGGACTAGAGCTATTCATCTGAGGGCTCTGATCCATATTATCTTCAGATCTTCGTCCTCCTAACATTTGCATTTCTCTCCCAATAATCTCTGTTGTATATCTCTTATTTCCTTGATCGTCTTCCCAATCTCTCGTTCTTAATGATCCCTCAATATAAACAGAGGAACCTTTTTTTAAATACTCCCCACAAACTTCTGCAATTCTTCTAAAAAAAACAACTCTATGCCACTCAGTTTTTTCCTTTTTTTCTCCGGTTTGATTATCATTCCAGCTTTCAGATGTAGCGATACTCAAATTTGCAACTGCATCTCCTCCCGCCGTATATCTCATATCAGGATCTTTCCCGAGATTACCAACTAATATAACCTTATTTATTCCGCTTCGAGCCATAATGCACCTTAATTTTAATTTAAATTCATTATAATCCATCTGTAAGACTATTTATAAATAAATGAAAAATATCGAAGTCAAAGGTGCTAAACAGCACAATCTTAAAAACATCGATGTAATAATTCCTCGAGATAAACTTACCGTTATTACAGGGCTTTCTGGATCAGGAAAGTCTTCTTTAGCATTTGATACTTTATATGCTGAAGGTCAAAGAAGGTATGTTGAATCATTGTCTTCTTATGCGAGACAATTTTTGTCAGTTATGGATAAGCCTGATGTCGATCATATAAATGGTTTGTCCCCGGCTATTTCAATAGAACAAAAATCCACATCTCATAATCCAAGGTCTACAGTTGGGACCGTTACTGAAATATATGACTATTTGAGACTGCTTTATGCAAGGGTCGGCACCCCTTTTTGTCCAGATCATGGAATCTCCCTTGAATCTCAAAGCATCGATCAGATAGTCGATAAACTTTTTAAAGATGAGGAAAATGAGAGAGCTATTATCTTGTGTCCTATAGTAAGCCAACAAAAAGGTGAGCACTTAATCCTACTTAACGACCTTAAGGTGCGAGGATTTATTAGGGCAAAAATTAATGGAGAAATCATTGATCTGGATAATCTCCCTCAACTTAATAAAAATAAAAAACACGATATTGATATTGTCATTGATAGGCTATCTATTTCGAAGAAAAATAAATCAAGATTATCTGAATCAATAGAAACTGCGTTGAGAGAGTCAGATGGAATAGTAACTATTTCTTTCCTCGATGAATCTAAAAAAGACATAACATTTTCAACAAAAATGGCCTGCACCGAATGTGGTTTCAGCATTGCTTCATTGGAACCTAGGCTTTTTTCTTTCAATAGCCCTTCTGGAGCTTGCGATGATTGCGATGGATTAGGTCAGAAGTCACAAGTTGATAGAAGAAAAGTTATTGTGAGACCTGAATTAAGCTTAAATCAAGGAGCAATTGAGGGATGGGATTCAAGTCAGATGTATCATCACTATCTTCTCAACAGAGTAGCAAAACACTATGGCATTTCCTTGGACGAACCCTTCGAGGATTTATCTGAAAATATAAAAGAAAAAATACTGAATGGTAGTTCAGGTGAAATTATAGATTTTAGTTATGTTTCTAAAAGAGGGAATCTCAGAGAATCATTTAAACCTTTCGAAGGTGTGCTTAATAATATTGATAGAAGATTTAGAGAGAGTGAATCAGCTTTTTCTAGAGAGTATTTATCCAAATATATGACCAATACTGTTTGTATGTCATGCGAAGGCTCAAGATTAAATAAAGAGGCAAGATCTGTGAAGATAGATGGTAAAGAGCTTTGGGATATAACAAACATGACCATTGATGATTGCCTTGATTTTTTCAATAACTTGAATTTAAAGGGCAAAAAGGGAGCAATTGCAGAGAAGGTAGTAAAAGAGCTGAAAGAAAGATTAAAATTTCTATCTGATGTCGGGCTTAATTATCTAACATTATCAAGAAGCGCCGAAACTTTGAGCGGGGGAGAAGCACAAAGAATAAGACTTGCCAGTCAAATAGGTGCTGGGCTCGTTGGAGTTACATACATTCTTGATGAACCATCAATTGGCCTTCACCAAAGAGATAATAAGAGACTTTTATCTACTTTGTTTAGATTAAAAGATTTAGGAAATACAGTTATCGTCGTTGAGCATGATAAAGAGACAATAGAATGTGCTGATCATATTATTGATATCGGTCCAGGGGCAGGTATTCATGGAGGGTTTGTCAGTTTTGCGGGCAATTATAAAGAAATCCTTAAGCAAGAAAGTTCGTTAACCGGACAATATTTATCCGGGAAAAAAGCTATAAAGATTGATAAATTTGAGAAATCTGAAAAAGGTTCTCTTTGTATTAAGGGTTGCAATGGGAACAATCTCAAGAATGTTAATTTAAATTTACCTTTGGGAAAAATTATCAGCATTACTGGAGTTTCGGGTTCTGGAAAATCTACTCTGATTAATCAAACTTTATATCCTGCTTTGGCAAATAAGATTCAAAAATCTAACTATGACTGTCAAGAATTTGAAAATATTTCAGGTGAAAAAAAATTAGATAAAATTATTGAGATTAGTCAGTCCCCAATAGGAAGGACTCCAAGATCAAATCCTGTTACTTACACAGGAATATTCACGCCTATCAGAGAGCTGTTTTCAGAAACGGAGGAGGCAAGAGCTCGAGGCTATAAGCCAGGAAGATTCAGCTTCAATGTTAAAGGTGGCAGATGTGAAACTTGTCAAGGAGATGGTTTAATTAAGGTAGAAATGCATTTTCTGCCTGACGTCTATGTTAAATGTGATGTTTGTGATGGAAAAAGATACAACAAAGAAACGCTTGAGGTTAAATTCAAGGGGAAAAACATCTTTGAGGTTCTTGATATGAACGTTGAAGAATCCTTGAAATTTTTTGATTCGATTCCAACCATCAAAAGAAAATTACAAACTCTTTATGATGTGGGATTGAGTTATATAAAAATTGGCCAGCCCGCTACAACGTTATCTGGAGGAGAAGCCCAAAGAGTAAAACTTGCTAAAGAGCTTGGCAAGGTAGCCACCGGGGATACTCTTTATCTATTAGACGAACCAACAACTGGTCTTCATTTCCATGATGTAAACCTACTATTAAAAGTGATCAATAAATTGAATGAACAAGGCAATACTGTTGTCATTATCGAACATAACTTAGATGTGATTGTTAATTCTGATTGGATAATAGATCTTGGCCCGGAAGGGGGATCGGGTGGCGGAGAAATTATTGGAGAAGGAACTCCAGAAGAAATTTCAAAAATTAAAAAATCTCATACTGGGAGATTTCTGAAGGAAATGTTGAATTAATCTTCTTGAGATATCTCTTCAGAAGAATCCTCAGACTTATCGGTAAGCTCTACAAAAGCCATTGGGGCTGCGTCACCGGGTCTTGGTCCCATCTTAATGATTCTGAGATATCCGCCAGGTCTGTCTTTAAATCTAGGTCCTAGGTCTGAAAAAAGTTTTCCAACCGCAGAATCATTTCTCAGTTTTGAAAAGGCTCTTCTTCTGTTGGCAACAGAATCTACTTTAGCCAATGTAACTAATGGCTCAAAGACACCTCTGAGTTCTTTTGCCTTTGGAACAGTGGTTTTTATAGATTCAGTCTCAATCAAAGAAATAACCATGTTTTTAAACATAGCTTTTCTCTGATCGCTTGTGCGACCAAATTTTCTTCCTGTTTTTTGGTGTCTCATCTATTAACCTTCAACATTTGACGGGGGCCAATTTTCTAGCTCTAAACCTAAAGATAATCCTCTAGCTGCTAGAACTTCTTTGATTTCATTAAGTGACTTTCTACCTAGATTAGGAGTTCTTAAAAGATCAGATTCCTTTCGGGTTACTAAGTCTCCAATATAATGGATCTTTTCTACTTTTAAACAATTGGCTGATCTCACTGTTAATTCAAGTTCATCTACAGGCCTCAGCATAATTGGATCAACAGGAGGAGTTTCATCTTCCTCTGGTTCTTCGGTTTCAAACCCTAATTCAGCAAAAGCCATTAATTGTCTTTGTAAAATAGTCGCTGCTAACCTCACAATCTCTTCAGGATCGATTGTTCCATTGGTTTCAACCTCAAGAATAAGCTTGTCTAGGTCAGTTCTATTTTCTACCCTTGCATTTTCAACTGAATAAGAAACTTTTTTAATTGGACTGTATGAAGCATCAATCTTTAGTGAACCAACCTCAGTATCTTCGCTCTCGGCCAAAGCTATGATATCTACAGGAACATAACCCCTTCCTTTAGTAACTTTTGCCGTCATCTCGAGGGAGCCTTTGTCAGCGAGAGTAGCAACTACGTGATCAGGATTTACAATCTCAACTCCAGCAGGAAGTTCAAAATCACTACCTTTGATATCTCCCGATCCTGACTTGTTCACTGATATTTCGACTTCTTCTTGATCTGAAAGTCTCACAGAAAGACCTTTTAAATTTAAAAGGATATTAATGACATCCTCTTTAACTCCATCAATAGAGCCAAACTCGTGGAGAACCCCATTAATTTTTGCTTCTGAAACCGCTGCACCAGGGATTGAAGATAAAATTATCCTTCTAAGAGCATTCCCCAAGGTGTGTCCAAAGCCTCTTTCAAGAGGTTCTAATACTATTTTTGAATTGTTTGAATCAACTTCTTCTACCAAAATTTCTTTGGGAGTTAAGAAGTCTTTGATCATATCGAAATTATCTGTCATAGAATATCCTCTTTAAAATTATCTTGAATAGAGCTCAACAATAAAACTTTCATTAATTTCACTGCTAAGCAAATCTCTGTCAGGAGTATTTTTGTAAATGCCTGAAAAGTTATCGTGGTTAACCTCAATCCATTCACAAGGCTCTCTTGTTTTAAAAATCTCAAAAGATTGAGAAATTCTTTTTTGATTTCTTGATTTCTCAGAAATACTTATCTCATCGCCTTCCGCTACTTGATAAGAAGGAATGTTTACTTTTTTTCCATTAACCAAAACTGACTTATGATTAACCAATTGTCTTGCTTCGGCACGAGTAGCAGCAAATCCCATTCTATAGACCACGTTATCCAATCTAGCCTCCAAAAATTGAAGGAGATTTGTTCCAGTCTCACCTCTGCTACTAGCTGCAGCCTTATAGTAATTTCTAAATTGTCTTTCTAAAACTCCATACATTCTTTTTACTTTTTGCTTTTCTCTCAACTGCAAACCATAGTCTGAAGTTCTTATTCTTTTTGCTCCATGATGTCCAGGAGGATTTTCAGATCTAATTTTGGATTCGTATGACCTATACCCACTTGTTAAAAGCAGATCAGTCCCTTCCCTACGAGATAATTTATTTCTTGGTCCTCTATATCTTGCCACTTTACACCCTTCTCTTTTTTGGAGGACGACACCCATTGTGAGGAATAGGAGTTACATCCGAAATTTTTGTAATCTTAAAACCGCAACCATTCAAAGCTCTTACCGCTGATTCTCGACCTGCTCCAGGTCCGGAAACTTCAATTTCCAAATTGCTTATTCCGAAGTTTTTAGCAGCATCTCCGGCTTTGGAAGCTGCCACCTGAGCCGCAAAAGGTGTACTTTTTCTTGATCCTTTAAAACCTGATCCACCAGCACTTGCCCAAGTTAATGTATTTCCCTGTTTGTCCGTAATATTGATGATGGTGTTATTAAATGTAGCGTATATATGCGCAACAGCATCGTTGTATGTTCGGCTATTTTTTTTAGATTTTGTCCCTTGTTTTGCCATATTTATCTTCTAATAGGTTTTCTAGGCCCTTTTCTGGTTCTAGCGTTAGTTTTTGTTCTTTGTCCTCTAACAGGTAAATGTTTCCTGTGCCTCATTCCTCTCAAAGTTCCTAAATCCATAAGTCTTTTTATATTGGTACTTATTTCTCTTCTTAAATCTCCTTCTACAAGAAACTCATTTACAGCTTTTCGAAGTTTTTCTAAATCTTCCTCGCTTAAACTTCCGATCAAAGAAGTTTTTTCAATCCCCAATTGATCACAAATAGATAACGCTCTCGTTCTGCCGATACCAAAAATATGAGTTAAAGAAACCCAAGCTTGTTTTTTATCTGGAATATTTACACCTGCTACCCTAGCCATATTTATTACCCCTGCCTCTGTTTGTGTCTTGGTTCATTGCTGCAGATAACAAAAACGGTGCCGTGCCTTTTGATTATCTTGCAATCCTTACACATTTTTTTTACTGAAGCTCTTACTTTCATAATTACCTTCTATAATTTTTTAAATTAGCTTTTTTCATTAAAGACTCATATTGACTAGATAAAAGGTGCGATTGTACCTGAGCCATGAAGTCCATGACTACTACCACAGCAATTAAAAGTGATGTTCCCCCGAGATAAAAAGGTACATTTGCAGAAACAATTAAGAATTGAGGAAGTAAACATACTGCAATCATGTATATAGATCCCCATACTGTTAATCTAGACATAACACTGTCAATATAGCCTTCTGTTTGATCGCCAGGCCTTATTCCAGGTAAGAATCCTCCAGATCTTTTAAGATTATCTGAAATATCTTTTGCCGGAAATTGAATGGCGGTATAAAAGAAACAGAAATAAGCTATCAAAACCGCAAAAACTATTACATACAAGGGTTGCCCAGGACTTAAAGCCAATGATATTTCTTGCAACCACTCAAAACCTTCAGATTGTCCAAACCAAGTACTAATTGAGGCTGGAAAAAGAACTATCGATGAAGCAAAGATCGCAGGAATTACTCCTGACATATTTACTTTCAATGGAACATGAGATGATTGACCCATAGCCATCTGGTTACCGATTTGTCTCTTAGCGTAATTAACCGAAACTCTTCTTTGTGCCCTTTCTACCCAAACAATAAAAGCAATAGCCAATATTGCGAGAAGAGCTACAGATAAAAGTACGATTAAGTTAATTTCTCCTTGTCTAGCTCCTTCAAATGACTGGCCTATTGCTCTTGGCAATCCAGAAACAATACTGGCAAAAATAATAAGAGATATTCCATTTCCGATGCCTCTCTCATTTACCTGTTCCCCAAGCCATACCAAAAACATTGTTCCAGTAACAAAAGAAATAACTGCGGTAACAATAAACATATTTCCAGGAGTGCTAGCTAGCCCTTGACTCGATAATGCTATCGCAAAACCACTCGATTGAATGATTGCAAGCCCTAAAGTACCTAGGCGAACATAGTTGGTCCTTTTTCTTCTTCCAATTTCCCCTTCCTGTCTAAACATTTTTTTAAGGCTTGGAGTTGTCGCCTCTAATAGATTCATCACAATAGCCGCAGTGATGTAGGGAACAACATTTAAAGCCATGATGCTCATTCTTTCTAACGCACCTCCAGAAAACATATTAAATAAACCTAGAAGAGTTCCTTGATTTTGATCAAATAAAGAAGAAAGTTTCATAGGATCAATTCCTGGAACAGGAATATGGGTTCCAATCCTATAAATAATTATTGCGTAAAGAACAAATCTAAGCCTTGCCCAAAGTTCAGACAATCCAGATGATTTGGCAGGATTTCTAGCCACTTATAATTTCTCCACCTAATTTATTAATTAATTCCTTAACAGATTTAGAAACAGATAAACCCTCAATTTTCACTGTTTTTGTCAATTCGCCGCCGTTGATGATCTTCACTTTTTTTATCTTGTTTGAAATGATTTTATTTTTCTTCAAAACCTCTAAAGTAATATGATCTTCAGAAAGCTTTTCTATATCTCTGAGTTTTATATGTGTACTGTATGGTTTTTGTCTAGAAGTGAATCCAAACTTTGGAAGTCTTTGTTGGATAGGCATTTGACCTCCCTCAAATCCAGGTCTTATTGAAGCTCCAGATCTAGCCTTTTGACCTTTATGACCTCTTCCTGATGTTTTTCCTGAGCCAGACCCTGTTCCTCTACCAATACGCTTAGAGACTTTATTTTTGTTTGTTCTTTGAAGGTTATTAAGTTTTAGCATTTAATCTAAGACCTCCAGCAGATGATGAGCTTTCTTGATCATACCTAGATTTTCAGGCGTGTTTTGAACCTCAACTACTTGATTGATTTTTTTTAATCCCAATCCTCTTACGGAGAGCCTCTGATTTTTCATCGAGCCTGCTAAACCTCTCTTTAATTTAACTCTAATCATTTCGTTAGACATTTCTTCCTCTTATGATCTCCTTTCTGCAACTTGTTCCGGTGATTCAACGCTTGCTAATCCCTTCACAGTCGCTCTAACAACATTAATAGGATTGGTTGAGCCATATGTTTTGGCTAATACATCTTTTATGCCAGCTAACTCAAGGACGGCTCGCATCGCACCACCTGCAATGACTCCCGTACCTGGAGAAGCCGGTTGCATATAAACAGTGGAACTTCCATGAGTTGATTTAACTGGGTAATGGAGAGTAGAACCTTTAAGTTCAATCTTGATCATATTTTTTCTAGCATTTTCTAATGCTTTTTGAATAGCCATAGGAACTTCTCTGGCTTTTCCTCTTCCGAAGCCAACCTTGCCTGCTCCATCTCCTACAACTGTAAGGGCTGTGAACCCAAAGATTCTTCCACCTTTTACAACTTTTGCTACTCTATTAACTCCTACAAGTTTTTCTTCTAGAGCTTCGTTACTAAACTGATCTATATTTTCTTCCATAATTCCTCAAAATTCTAAGCCTGCTTCACGCGCTGATTCAGCAAGACTCTTTACACGACCATGATATTTATATCCCGATCTATCAAACGTAACCTTTTTAATGCCTTTCTCGATAGCTCTTTTAGCAACCAATTCTCCAACTTTTTTTGCAGCTTCTTGATTTCCACCTTTATCAAGTTTTGCTTCTTTATCTGCAGAAGAAGCATACGCAAGCACTTCTTTTCCATCAGGAGAAAAGACCTGAGCATAAATCTGATTATTGGATCTAAAAATAGATAACCTATGATTACTCAATTCTTTAGTCTTAGATCTAAGTTTTCTAGATCTTCTTTGTCTTGCAGTAAATTTATCACTCATGATTAAGCCTTCTTAGATTCTTTACGTTTGATTCTTTCTTCGGCATATTTAACACCTTTTCCTTTATAAGGTTCTGGAGGTCTAAATGACCTAATTTTTGCAGCAGTTTCTCCTAAAAGTTGCTTATTAGCTGACTTTAAAATAACTTCAGTTTGAGATGGTACGTCGGCATTTACCCCTTTAGGTAGTTGGTAAATTACTGGATGAGAGAACCCTAGTGAGAGTTCCAATTTATCTCCAGAAAGCTTTGCTCTGTAACCAACACCATTAATTTCTAATTTTTTTTCAAAACCGTCTGAAACTCCTTTAATCATATTTATTGCTAAAGCCCTCATTGTCCCTACCATTGCGATAGATTCCTTTGTTTCTTCTTTAGGAGAAAATAGTAGTTCTTTCTCGGGAGTGGTAGCCATTACTGAAGGATGAATAGACATAGATAAGTCTCCATTCTTACCCGAAACTTTAAGTAAGTTTTCAGCAAGGGATATTTCTATACCTTCTTGAATTGGAATTGGTCTCTCAGTGTTTCTGGCCATAATTAAAATACAGTGCAGATTAATTCTCCGCCTACCCCATGTTCTCTTGCTTCTTTGTCTGTCAAAACTCCTTTACTTGTTGTAATGATTCCAACCCCTAAACCATTTCTGACTGAAGGAATTTCTTTTGATGAAAAGTATTTTCTTAATCCAGGTTTGCTTATCCTTTTCAATTCTTTAATAACCGGTGAATCTTGATGGTATTTGAGGGAAACTAAAATATTTTTTTTACTCTCCTCGCCCTCAATCTTAAAAGATGATATGAATCCTTCTTTCTCTAATACTGAGCAAATGGCATTTTTAATTTTGGAAGATGAAAAGCTCACTGTTGCATGCCCTCTAGCTTGAGCATTCATCACTCTAGAAATCATGTCAGAAATTGGATCTTGCATACTCATTGATAACCTCTACCAACTTGATTTAACTAATCCTGGAACATCTCCATTCATAGCCAATTCTCTTAATTTATTTCTTGAAAGACCAAACCTTCTGTAAACAGCATGCGGTCTTCCAGTTATTTGACATCTTCTTTGGAGACGAACAGGACTTGCATCTCTTGGAAGTTTTTGAAGTTTTAATCTTGCCTCATATCTTTCTTCATCAGATAGATTCATGTCTGAGATAACTCTTTTAAGCTCCTCTCTCTTTTTTGCAAACTTTTGAACCATCTTGATTCTTTTGTTCTCTCTAGCAATCATTGAAACTTTAGCCATAATTTTTACCTTTAACTTTTAAATGGGAAGTTTAATTTTGATAATAGGGCAAAACCTTCTTTATCATTATTGGCGGAGGTTGTAATACAAATATCCATACCGCGTATTTTCTCTACTTTGTCATAATCAATTTCAGGGAAGATAATATGTTCTTTTATTCCCAATGAGTAATTACCTTGACCGTCAAAAGATTTTGGATTCAATCCTCTAAAATCTCTTTCCCTTGGAATTGCTATAGACAACAACCTGTCTAAAAATTCATACATTCTGTTACCTCTTAAAGTAACTTTGCATCCAATTGGAAATCCTTCTCTTATTTTAAAACTCGCTACCGACTTCCTTGCAAAAGTCTTTATTGGTTTTTGGCCTGCTATTAATTCAAGATCTGCAATTGCATCATCAACTGATTTTCGATTATTCAGTGCATCCGGTCCTAACCCCATATTTACTGTGACCTTTGTAATTTTGGGAACAGCCATGGAGCTTTTTACGCCTAACTCATCTTTAAGTGAACTTACGACGTTATCCTGATAATTTGTTTTAGTAATAGACATTCCTATTTAACTTCCTTATTTGTTGATTTTGAAACTCTAATCTTTCCTTTTTTCTCATCTGAATTAATTAGTAATTTATCTCTCTTTTTTGTACTACTATTGTAAAAAGCAATATTGGATATGTTGATAAAGGACTCCTTTTCAATAATCCCTCCGGGTTCATTGATTTGAGGGTTTGGTTTTACATGTTTTTTTACAAGTTTTATTCCAGACACTAAACATCTATCACCTTTAATTTTAGTTAGAGTTCCAGTTTTTCCTTTATCTTTTCCAGAAATCACAATTACTTCATCACCAGTTCTTAATTTATTCACTAGATTACCTCTGGTGCTAGAGAAATTATTTTCATAAAATTATTTGATCTCAATTCTCTGGAAACAGGACCAAAAATCCTAGTTCCAATTGGTTGTTGTTGGTTATTTATGAGCACTGCTGCATTGTCATCAAATCTAACGATTGATCCATCTTCTCTGCGAATATCCTTTTTAGTTCTGACTACAACTGCATCTGCAACTTGGCCTTTTTTAACCCTACCTGTTGGGATGGCTTCTTTAATTGCCACTTTAATAACGTCGCCAACTTTTGCGTAACGTCTTTTAGATCCACCAAGCACTTTGATACACATCACTTTTCGGGCGCCGCTATTATCAGCAACTTCTAAAATAGTTTCTGTTTGAATCATGACTTACCCTCTTTGAGTATTTCTACCAAAGTCCACGATTTTGTTTTTGAAATTGGTCGACATTCTTTGATAGTTACTTTGTCCCCAAGAGAACAAACATTTTCTTCATCATGAAAACTTATCTTCGAGGATCTTGTAATTATTTTTCCTAATTTAGGGTGTTTAACTTTTCTGTCTATTTTTGCTACTGCTGTTTTGTCAGAGTTACAACTTACAACCATACCTGTCATTGTTCTTATTGCTTTATCAGACATTTGCATCCTCTTGTTGTTGAAGTTGTTTAAGCGAAGTCAAAATTCTTGCAACAGCCTTTTTTTTCTCTTTTAAAAGGTGAGTCTGCTGAAGAGAAGCAGATGAACTTTTTAGTTTAAGATCTAATAATTCAGATCTTGTTTTCTCTAGATCCTTCATTAAATCAGCGTGAGATGGATTTTTAGCCATTAGATAACCTTCCTAGAAATAAATTGAGTTGAAACAGGAAGTTTTGCAGCTGCCAGAGAAAATGCCTCCCTTGCCAAAGCTTCGTCAACACCTTCCATTTCATAAAGAATTTTTCCAGGTTTGATTGGTGAAACCCAATATTCTACGTTTCCTTTTCCTTTTCCTTGCCTAACTTCAAGGGGTTTTTTAGTAATTGGTTTGTCGGGAAAAATTCTAATCCAGATTTTTGCTCCACGTTTTACGTGCCTAGTCATGGCTCTTCTTGCAGCCTCAATTTGACGGGACGTAATTTGACCTCTTGATGTAGCTTTCAAACCAAATGTACCGAAATCTAAAGAATTAGATCTCTGTGCAAGGCCTCGATTTCGACCTTTCATTTGCTTTCTATATTTAGTCCTTTTTGGCTGAAACATTAGCTATCCTTGTCTTTTTCTTTAATTTTTTTATCAATTAATTCGCCTCTGAATATCCATACCTTCACACCAATAATCCCGTAAGTAGTTTTTGCTTCGGCCAAGCCGTAATCAACATCTGCTCTTAATGTATGAAGAGGCACTCTCCCTTCTTTATGCCACTCAGATCTTGCAATCTCGGCTCCACCTAATCTACCTGAAACTTTTATTTTCACGCCAAGCGCTCCCTGTCTCATGGTGTTTTGAGCTGCTCTCTTCATGACTCTTCGAAACATAGCCCTTTTTTCAAGTTGAAGTGCTATGTTTGCAGCAACTAGCTGAGCATCAAGATCAGGTTTTCTTATTTCTTGAATATTAAGGCTAACGGGTACATTCATGATTTGTGTTAGCTTCTCTCTCAATCGATCGATATCTTCGCCTCGTTTACCGATAATCATCCCAGGTCTTGCAGTATGGATTGTGACTTTCGCGCTTTGAGCGGGCCTTTCTATGTGTATTTTGCTGACAAATGCATTATCAAGTTCTTTTTTTAGAAACTCTCTAACTTGAAAATCATTAAATAGGATCTCCCTATATTTATCTTTTTCAGCAAACCACACAGAGTTATGATCTCTAGAGATGCCTAGTCTGATTCCAATTGGATTAACTTTTTGTCCCACTTATTCTCCTTAATTACTTAGTTTTAGATTTATATGGCATGTCTTTTTTTCGATCCGATCTGCCCTTCCTCGAGCTCTTGCCCTTATTCTTTTCATGATCAAGGCTTCATCAACAGAAATGTGGCTGACAAACAAAGTATCGATATCTAGACCATAATTATTTTCTGCAGAAGAAATAGCTGAGTCCAAAAGTTTTTTTAAATTTCTAGAACCAGACTTTGGACTAAAAGTAAGAATATCCAATGCTTCATCAACTTTTTTACCGCGGATTTGATCTGCCAATAGTCTTATCTTTGAAGCTGAAGACTTAAATCTGGATAATTTTGCTGATACTTCTGTCATTAAGCTTTCCTGTCGCCTGAGTGTTGTTTGAAAGTTCTAGTAGGAACAAATTCACCTAACTTATGTCCTACCATGTCCTCTTGAATGAATATAGGTACGTGTTGCCTGCCGTTATGGATGGAGATTGTTAAACCGACCATTTCTGGAGAGATCATAGACCTTCTGGACCATGTTTTGATGGGTCTCTTATCTTTGGACTCAACAGCTTTTGAGACTTTATCCATCAAATGATGATCGATAAATGGACCTTTTTTTATTGAGCGTGGCATTTCTATTTCTTCCTTCTTCTGATGATTTGTTTATCTGTTCTCTTGTTGCTTCTTGTTCTGTAGCCTTTCGTAGGAACTCCCCAAGGCGATACTGGATGCCTACCTCCAGAAGTTCTTCCTTCTCCTCCACCATGCGGATGATCTATAGGGTTCATTGCAACACCTCTAACGGTGGGCCTAACTCCTAACCATCTTTTTGCTCCTGCTTTACCAATAGATTTTAAAGAATGCTCAGAATTAGACACTGTTCCAAGAACAGCCCTACATTCGACAGGCACTCTTCTTACCTCTCCGCTTTTCATTCTTAGGGTTGCTGTATTTCCTTCTTTTGCAACAAATTGAACATAGGATCCAGCACTTCTTGCTATTTGAGCACCTTTTTTCGGTTTGAGCTCCACGCAATGAATAGTAGAACCTACAGGGATAGAATTAAGATCAAGAGCATTCCCTACTTTGATTGGAGAGTCGTTACCAGATTGGACCGTATCACCTTGTTTGAGGCCGGAGGGAGCAATAATGTATCTTCGTTCACCATCTGAATATAACAATAAAGCTATATGAGCTGATCTATTAGGATCGTATTCAATTCTTTCTACAGTTGCGGGTATCCCATCTTTTGTTCTTTTGAAGTCAATGATTCTGTAATGTTGTTTATGTCCACCACCTTGATGTCTTACGGTTATTCTTCCCCTATTGTTTCTTCCACCATTTTTACTTTTTGTAGCCAATAATGGTGCGTGAGGTTTACCTTTATGAATATTCTGATCTACTTGGAAGCTTCTAAATCTTCTTCCCGCAGATGTTGGTTTTGCTCTAACTACAGTCATTATTATTCAATTGATAAATCTATTTGATTGCCTTCCTTAAGAAATACATAAGCTTTTTTCCAATCACTTTTTTTTCTAATTTTATTCTTCAGTGTTCTTTTTGTTTTGCCTTTAACATTCACAATATTTACTTTTTCAACTTCAACTTTATATAGTGATTCTATTGCTTTTTTTACTTGAAGCTTGTTAGCTGAGGAAGAAACTTTAAAAACGTAACTATTTGCATTTTGAATAGCTAAAGAAGCTTTCTCAGAAAGATGAGATGAATTTAATACTTTTAAGGGGTGTAATTGGCTCATGAATATGCCCCTATAATTTTTTCTAAAGATTTATCTGTGAGTAGGATTTTTTCATGTGAAATTAAATCTACTGGATTGATTTGATCAGCTGTAGTGATATCTATATTATTTAAATTCCTAGAAGCTAAATGAAGATTTTCAGAAATCTCATCTAAAATTATCGTCATAGAAGAAGTCTCAAATGGAGAGATTAATTCTAAAAGTTTTTTTGTTTTTGGTTCATCTAAAGAAAAATCTTTTACCATGATAATTCTTTCTTCTTTGGCTAATTTGGATAGGATTGATTTAATCCCATTTTTGAACATCTTTTTGTTAATTTTTTTCTTTGTAAGTTGGGGTCTAGCAGCAAATGTAACACCACCTGATCTCCAAATCGGTCCACGAGTTGTTCCAGCTCTTGCTCTACCAGTTCCTTTTTGTCTCCAAGGTTTTTTCCCACCCCCGCTGACATCAGATCTATTTTTCTGAGCTTTAGTACCGCTATGATTATTTGAAATTACAGTATTAACTAATTGATGAACAAGATCCTCATTAAAATCTTGTTCAAATATAGTCTCAGGCAAATCTGCTGATATTTTTTCTTTGTAATAAGTTAGCTGCATGGTTATTAGTTTTTAATTGCTGGCTTTATGATGACGGGCGAACCTTTAGATCCAGGTAAAGCGCCTTTTACTAATATAAGATTATTTTCTGCATCTATTTTTTGTATTTGTAAATTCTGTGTTGTTTGGCGGGTGTTTCCTAGATGACCTGCCATCTTTTTTCCTTTCCAAACTCTTCCAGGAGTTTGACATTGACCAATAGATCCAGGTTTCCTGTGCGCTAAAGAATTTCCGTGTGTTGCATCTTGTGTTGCAAAATTCCAACGTTTGACCGTACCAGCAAAGCCTTTGCCTTTGGTTGTACCGGTAACGTCGATAATCTGACCCTCTTCAAACATGTTTAATTCCAATGATTGACCAAGTTCAATATTTTCTAAGTCTGATTCTTGGATTCGGAATTCTTTAATTGTTTTTGCTGAGGGAGTGTTTGATTTATTGAGATGGGCTTTTTCGGGTTTTGTGAGATGTTTTTCTTTTTTGGTTCCAGTAGATATTTGTAATGATGAGTAACCTTCTGAATCAATTTTTTTTATTTGGGTCACAACATTGGAGTCGATTTTTACCACGGTAACAGGCACGGAATTTCCATCTTCTGTGAAAACCCGGGACATGCCTTCTTTTATGCCTATCAATCCAATCATCTTATTTACTTAACTCATCTAGTGAGATTTGAACGTCAACCCCAGCGGAAAGATCAAGCTTCATTAAAGCATCGACAGTTTTTTCAGTGGGCTTGATGATATCCATCACTCTTTTATAGGTTCTAATTTCATATTGATCTCTTGCATCTTTATCCTTATGCGGCGAGATTAATACAGTAGTGCGACTTTTTTTGACAGGCATTGGTATTGGTCCTTTAACAACCGCGCCAGTTCTTTTGACAGTATCAACAATTTCTCTTGCCGATTTATCAATTAATTTATTGTCAAAAGCTTTGAGCCGAATTCTAATATTCTGGTCTTGCAAACCAACCTCCAAAAGTAATAAATATCTGTTAAAGAACTAATCGATTTATCCGTAAATCGATTCATCCATCTCACGGACGAGCGGCAATTCTATTGGGACATCGATGCGATGTCAACAAGCGTATTAGCTTTTATTTATGATGGATTCTGCAACGTTATTGGGGACTTCAGCGTACTTTAGAGGCTCCATGGTAAACGTTGCTCTACCTTGAGTTGCAGATCTTAAATCAGTTGCATAGCCAAACATTTCAGCAAGTGGAACTTCTCCATTGAGAGCCTTGCCAGATGGTATATCATTCATTCCTTGGACAATTCCTCTTCTTCTATTTAAATCTCCAACGACATCTCCCATGTACTCTTCTGGTGTCACAACTTCTAACTTCATAATCGGTTCAAGTAAAACCGGCTTAGCTCTCATAGCTCCATCTTTTAGAGCCTGTGAAGCAGCAACTTTAAAAGCTATCTCACTTGAATCTACATCATGGAAAGAACCATCATAGAGTGTTACTTTTACATCGATTAAGGGATAACCAGCAATTACACCGGCTTCCATTTGCTCTTGGACGCCCTTGTCTACAGCTGGTATGAATTCTCTTGGAATGGTTCCACCAACTATAGAATTAACAAATTCATAGATATCTTTATCTTCTTCTTCCGTCTCTTCGTGAACTAAGGGTTCAATTTTTATCCAAACGTGTCCGTATTGCCCTTTACCACCCGACTGTCTTACAAACTTTCCTTCAGACTCAACCATTTGCTTAATTGTTTCTCTATAAGCTACCTGAGGCTTACCAATATTAGCTTCAACATCAAACTCTCGTTTCATCCTGTCAACGATTACGTCTAAGTGAAGCTCTCCCATACCGGATATTATCGTTTGACCTGATTCTTCATCACTATTCACTCTAAAAGATGGATCCTCTTGAGCTAGCCTTCCTAAGGCTGTAGACATTTTTTCCTGATCTGTTTTAGTTTTTGGTTCAACAGCAACCGAAATCACTGGCTCTGGGAATGTCATCTTCTCCAAGATGATAGCCTTATCTCTATCGCAAAGGGTTTCTCCTGTGCTGACATCCTTCAGACCTATTACTGCACATATATCACCTGCCCTTACTTCAGATATTTCTGTTCTGTTGTTAGCATGCATCTGCAACATCCTACCAATTCTTTCTTTGGATCTTCGAGATGGCGAATATACGGAATCTCCAGATGATAAAACACCTGAATAAACTCTTATAAAGGTTAAGGTACCTACAAATGGATCTGTAGCAATCTTGAAAGCAAGGGCTGAGAATGGCTCCTCGTCGCTAGAAGATCTCTGATCTTCAGTTTCTTCATCTTCCAAAACACCTTTAATAGCTTCAACCTCATCAGGAGATGGCAGATAATTGATTACCGCGTCTAGTACGCACTGAACTCCTTTATTTTTAAATGCTGAACCACACAGACATAAAACTATTTCATTGGCTAAGGTTCTTTGTCTCAGTCCTGAGATGATTTCTTCTTCAGTAAGATCTCCATTTTCGAGGTACTTATCCATTAAATCTTCCGAAGCCTCAGCGGCAGATTCAAGCATCTGCTCTCTGTAATCTTCACACTCAGCTAACATCGATTCAGGAATATCTTCTTCCCTATAGGATTTCCCCATATCATCAAGGTCAAAATAAAGAGCTTTCATTGAAATTAAATCAACCATTCCTTCAAAGTCATCTTCAGCACCGATTGGTAGGTTGATAGGAACTGGTGAGGCGCCTAATCTATCTTTCATTTGCTGAACAACATTAAGAAAGTTTGCTCCAGCTCTATCCATTTTGTTAATGAAAGCAATTCTAGGAACCTTATAACGATTTGCTTGTCTCCAAACTGTTTCAGACTGGGGTTCAACTCCTGAGCTGCCGCAGAAAACAACAACTGCTCCATCCAATACTCTCAAAGATCTTTCAACTTCAATAGTAAAATCTACGTGACCAGGTGTATCAATAATATTGACACGATGTTCATCAAATTGTTGTTTCATTCCCTTCCAGAAACATGTTGTAGCAGCTGATGTTATGGTGATACCCCTTTCTTGCTCCTGCTCCATCCAATCCATAGTCGCAGCACCATCATGAACTTCTCCAATTTTGTGAGAAATGCCTGTGTAATATAGAACCCTTTCTGTAGTGGTTGTTTTTCCGGCATCTACGTGGGCGCAAATACCGATGTTTCTATATAGTTTAAGTGGAACTTTTCTGCCGCTCATATTTAAATTGTGTTTATCTTATTAAAATCTGAAATGTGAAAATGCCTTGTTTGCATCAGCCATTTTGTGGGTATCTTGTCTCTTTTTGACTGCTTCCCCCCTGCCGTCTGACGCGTCTAGTAATTCGTTAGCTAACTTGTCAGCCATTTTCTTTTCTGATCTTTTTTTCGCACTGGTCACTAACCATCTCATTGCAAGAGCCATTTTTCTTGAAGACTTTACTTCTATTGGAACTTGATAAGTTGCTCCGCCTACTCTTCTGGATTTAACTTCAACTTGAGGTGCGACTTGGTCTAAAGCATCGTCAAATACTTTTAAAGGATCTTGTTTAGATTTTGCAGAGATTTGATCTAAAGCAGAGTACATTATTTTCTCAGCAACACTTTTTTTTCCGCGTTGCATGATCTGATTAATAAACTTTGCAACTTTAATGCTGTTAAATTTTGGATCAGCAAGTATGTCTCTTTTAGGAACTGGACCTTTTCTTGGCATATTTTTGAATTATTTAGGTTTTTTAGATCCGTATTTAGATCTTCTTTGCTTTCTGTCATCAACTCCAGAAGTATCAAGAGTGCCTCTGACGGTATGATATCTAACACCGGGTAGGTCTTTTACTCTTCCGCCCCTTAGTAGAACAACAGAGTGCTCTTGCAAGTTGTGACCTTCTCCGCCAATATAGGAAATAACTTCGTAACCTGAAGTCAATCTGACTTTACAAACTTTTCTAAGAGCCGAATTAGGCTTCTTTGGAGTCGTAGTATAAACACGAGTGCAGACACCTCTTCTTTGTGGACATCTGTTTAAAGCTGGAACATCCGACTTTGCAGATTTGCTCTTTCTCGGTTTTTTTATAAGTTGATTAACAGTAGCCATTTTGGTTTGCGATTTTAGTTATGAAGATAGTCTAGGTCAAACATTATTTAATTATTCCTCAGAGATCTCTGTTCCTTCCATAGCTTCAGCTAGCTCCATTTCCAAATTAGACTCAATTTCATCTTTTTCAACATAGAACCCAGTACCAGCAGGAATTAATTTACCAATAATCACATTTTCTTTGAGCCCTCTAAGCTTATCGATTTTGCCAGTCACAGCCGCTTCTGTAAGAACTCTTGTTGTTTCTTGGAAAGACGCAGCTGATACAAATGAGTCAGTAGCAAGTGAAGCCTTAGTAATTCCAAGAAGAATTCTGTCAAATTCAATTAAAGCTTTTCCATCTTCAGAAAGAGTTTTATTTTTTTCAGCAACTGCAGATAGTTCGGCCTGTTCACCCAAAATAAAGTCAGAATCGCCAGGATCAGTGATTTCAACTTTTCTTAGCATTTGTCTCAAAATCACTTCTATGTGTTTATCAGATATCTCAACTCCCTGGAGTCTATAAACATCTTGTATTTCATTCACAACATAATCTGTGAGCTCTTCAACTCCTTTTAGGGAAAGAATATCGTGAGGACTTAAAGGTCCATCGCTTACTACATCTCCTTTGCTAACCATCTCTCCTTCGAAAACATTAATATTTCTAGTTTTAGGAATAAGCGTCTCTGAAGTTACTTCCTCTTTGCCATCCATTTTAGTTATGACTAATCTTCTTTTTCCTTTGGTTTCCTTACCCCAAGAAACCACCCCAGACATATCAGCTAGAATTGCTTCCTCTTTTGGTTTCCTGGCTTCAAATAAATCTGCAACTCTTGGTAAACCACCAGTAATATCTCTAGTTTTAGATGATTCTTTAGGAATACGAGCAATGACATCACCAACTTTTATTTTTGAATTATTTGTCAAGCCAAGAATAGAGTTACCTTCGAGAGAATATACAGCAGCGTGTTTGCCTCCAGGCAAAGTAACTTCTTTTCCTTTTTCATCCATAATACTTACAGATGGACTTAGCTCCTTACCTGATGAAGATCTTTCAGAAACATCCAAGACTTGAGTACTACTCAATCCAGTTAAATCATCCTGTATGGTCTTGACTGTGATGCCTTCTTCCATATCAGATAATTTAACTTTACCTTCAACTTCAGAAATTATAGGTCTCGTATGTGGATCCCAAGATGCAATAATATCTCCTGCCTTAGCTTGATCTCCATCACTAATAGAAATAATAGCTCCATAAGGAACCTTGTATCTCTCTTTCTCCTGACCATTTTCATCTGATACAGATATTTCAGCTGATCGTGATATACATACATTTTTCTTTTCTCTATTTATGAGCGAATTAAGATTTGTGTATTTGACACTACCGTCGTATTTAATTTGAACTTTATCTTCTTCAGAAGATCTCGAGGCTGCACCTCCTATATGGAAAGTTCTCATTGTTAATTGTGTACCTGGCTCACCTATTGATTGAGCAGCTACAATTCCAACAGCTTCTCCAGGGTCAACAAGATTCCCTCTTCCTAAGTCTCTTCCATAACACATTGAGCATATTCCGTATGCTGTTTCGCAAGTAATAGGAGATCTAACAAATATTGAATCGATAGAATGATTTCCTAATTCTTGTGCAATAGCCTCATCGATAACAGTATTTGCAGGTAACTTAAATGTTCCATCTGCTGAAGAAACTTCTTTTGCTGTGACTCTTCCTAAAACTCTATCTTTAAGCTCTAATACAGTTTCACCTCCTTCGATAATTGATTTAATTTCAATACCTTTTTCAGTCTCACAATCAACTTCTCTGACCACTAAATCTTGTGCTACATCAACTAATCTTCTAGTTAAGTACCCAGAGTTAGCAGTTTTTAGAGCAGTGTCTGCTAATCCTTTTCTTGCTCCATGAGTTGAAGTGAAATATTGCAATACTGTCAATCCTTCCCTGAAATTTGCAGTTATAGGAGTTTCAATAATTGATCCGTCTGGTTTAGCCATAAGACCTCTCATTCCAGCAAGCTGTCTTACTTGTGCAGGTGAACTTCTTGCACCAGAATCCAAGTACATATAAACAGAGTTAAAGGAATCTTGATCAACCTCTTCTCCGTCTTTGTTTGTAACTTTTTCTTTTGAGATGGTATCCATCAGAGAGTTTGCTACTTTTTCATTAGCACGAGACCAAATATCAATGACCTTATTGTATTTTTCACCTTGGGTCACTAAACCAGATGAGTATTGAGCCTCGATATCTTTAACCTCTTGTTCAGATTTTTCAATAATTTCGGCTTTATCCTCTGGAATTAAACAATCATCAACACAAATAGAAGAGCCGGATTTAGTAGAGTATTCATAACCTTGATACATGAGCTGATCTGCAAAAATTACAGTATCTTTCAAGCCACAATCTCTGTAACAAGTGTTTATTAGATCGGAAATGCCTTTGCTCGTTAAAGTCTTATTAAAATGTTCAAAATTTAAACCATCTGGGGAGATTTGATAAAGTAATGCTCTTCCAACTGTTGTATCTTTAAGTTCAGTGTGACCTTCTTTATCTTTTATCCTTACTTTAACTTTTGCTTGAAGTTCAACTGCACCTGTTTCAAAAGCTCTGGACACTTCCTTTACGTCTGCAAATATAGATCCTTCACCCTTTGCATTAATTTTTTCTCTTGTCATGTAGTAAATTCCTAACACAACATCTTGGGATGGATCTATGATTGGTCTACCATTTGAAGGTGAAAGAATATTGTTACTAGCCATAAGCAAGGCACGGCATTCGAGTTGTGCTTCTAAAGTTAGTGGAACATGAACAGCCATTTGATCGCCATCGAAATCTGCGTTGTAAGCTTTACAAACTAGAGGATGTAATTGGATTGCTTTACCTTCAATAAGTAATGGTTCAAAAGCTTGGATTCCCAATCTATGGAGTGTTGGAGCTCTATTTAAAAGAATAGGATGTTCCTTTATAACGTCGGCTAAAATATCCCAAACAACGGGTTCTTCTCTCTCAACCATCCTTTTTGCGCCTTTGATAGTAGTTGCTAGCTCTAGATTTTGAAGCTTCCCAAATACAAATGGTTTGAAAAGTTCAAGAGCCATTTTTTTAGGTAGACCACATTGATGCAATTTTAAGGTAGGTCCAACCACGATCACTGAACGGCCAGAATAATCAACCCTTTTTCCTAGGAGGTTTTGTCTAAATCTTCCTTGCTTACCTTTTATCATGTCAGCTAAAGATTTGAGAGGTCTTTTGTTCGAACCAGTTATAGCTCTTCCTCTTCTTCCATTATCTAAAAGAGCGTCAACTGATTCTTGGAGCATTCTTTTTTCATTTCTGACAATAATTTCAGGAGCATTGAGTTCCATTAATCTTTTAAGTCTATTGTTTCTGTTTATCACTCTTCTATATAAGTCATTAAGATCTGAAGTAGCAAATCTTCCTCCTTCAAGAGGAACCAAAGGTCTTAAATCTGGAGGTAGTACAGGCAACACATCGAGGATCATCCATTCAGGCTTATTGGAAGAATTAGTGAATGATTTTATGATTTTCATCCTTTTAGAAAGTTTTTTTATTTTTGCTTCAGACTTGGTTTCTGTCATTTGTTGTTCAATCAAAGCAATTTCTTCTTCTAAATCCATCTCCATTAGAAGTGTTTTTACTGCTTCCGCTCCCATTCCTGCTCTGAATTCTTCACCATAATTTTCAAGAGCCTCGTAATACTCTTCTTCGTCTAAAATCTGACAGTTTTCAAGATCTGTCATTCCTGGATCAGTAACTACAAAAGATTCAAAGTATAGAATTCTTTCTAATTCTCTTAACGTCATATCTAAAAGTAGAGCAATTCTTGAAGGCAGAGATTTTAGAAACCAAATGTGGGCAACGGGCGCAGCTAGTTCAATATGCCCCATTCTCTCTCTTCTAACTTTAGCCAGTGTGACTTCTACTCCACATTTTTCGCAAACAACTCCCCTGTGCTTCATCCTTTTGTATTTGCCACATATGCATTCGTAATCCTTTATAGGACCGAAAATCTTTGCGCAAAAAAGACCGTCTCTTTCAGGCTTAAATGTTCTGTAGTTTATTGTTTCTGGTTTTTTTACTTCCCCAAAAGACCATGATCTTATTTGTTGGGGTGAAGCCAAACCTGCTTTGATAGCATTGAAATCTTCTTGTTCGCCTTGGTTGAATAACTTTAATAAATCTTTCATTAGATCAAACCTCCTCGAAATCAATATCAATCGCTAAAGATCGAATTTCTTTTGTTAAAACATTATAGGATTCAGGTATTCCAGCTTCCATTTCATAAGAACCATCAACTATATTTTTATAGATTTTTGTTCTTCCATAGACATCATCAGACTTAACAGTGAGCATTTCTTGAAGAGTATGAGACGCACCATAAGCTTCTAGAGCCCAAACTTCCATCTCTCCGAGTCTTTGTCCACCAAATTGCGCTTTTCCTCCGAGCGGTTGCTGAGTAACTAAGCTATAAGATCCTGTGGAACGTGCATGCATTTTATCTTCGATAAGATGATTAAGCTTGAGCATATACATGAATCCAACAGTGACTGGGCGATCAAATTTATCCCCTGTTCTTCCATCGAACAAAGTAGTTTGTCCAGTTTCAGGAAGGTTGGCTAACTTCAACATCTCTTTGATTTCTGCCTCTTTAGCTCCATCGAAAACTGGAGTTGCCATAGGAACACCGTTTTTAAGATTGTGGCAAAGCTCTAAGAATTCACTGTCATTAAGAGAACTAATGTCCTGATTCATCCCCGATTTAACATAAATTTTATCTATGAATGATCTTAAGGCTTTTAAATCCTTATAGTTTTCCAGCATCTTAGATATTTCGTCTCCAAGACCTTTTGCGGCTGATCCCAGATGAACTTCTAGAAGTTGTCCAACGTTCATTCTTGATGGCACTCCTAATGGATTCAATACTAAATCAACTGGCTCGCCGTTTTCATCATATGGCATATCTTCGACAGGCATAATTACCGATATAACTCCCTTGTTACCATGCCTACCCGCTAATTTATCGCCTGGTTGGATTCTCCTTTTGATTGCAAGGTAAACTTTAATTACTTGTTGCACCCCTGGTGGTAAATCATCTCCGGAAACAATTTTTTTCTTCTTAGCATCAAATCTATTTTTGAGCATTTTTTCATATGCCTTCAAATTGTCTTTAGAATCTTTTAACTGATCATTGATATCTTCGCTTTGCATTCTCAATTTGAACCATTCATCTGAAGCAAGGTTATCTAGAAACTCTTTAGATATTGTTTCCCCTTTGGATATGCCTCTTCCCGATATCACTTTTTGACCTGTCAAAACAGACCTTAAAGAGTTAATGGTCGCATTTGTAACGATCTCCAGTTCTTCATCAAGATCTTTTTGGATTTCTGCTAAAGAGACAGATTCAATAACAGAAGCTCTTGGATTTTTTTCTAATCCCTCTCTTGTATAAATTTGAACATCAATAACTGTGCCATCGGCACCGCTTGGAACTCTTAAAGAGGTATCTTTTACATCTGCTGCTTTTTCTCCAAATATTGCTCTTAGAAGTTTCTCTTCAGGAGAAAGTTGAGTTTCCCCTTTTGGTGTAACTTTTCCAACTAAAATATCTCCCGCCTTAACTTGTGCTCCAATGTGAACAACTCCACACTCATCAAGCTTCCCTAATGCGGATTCTCCTACATTGGGAATGTCAGCTGTGATTTCATCTGGTCCTAATTTAGTATCTCTAGCTGTACAAGTAAGTTCTTGTATATGAATACTTGTAAGCTTGTCTTCTTTTACAAGTTTGTCAGAAATAAGAATTGAGTCCTCAAAGTTGTATCCGTGCCAAGGCATAAAAGCAATTTTGATATTTTGGCCAAGCGCTAACTCTCCTAAATCAATTGAAGAACCATCCGCCAAGATATCACCTTCAGCAACTTTATCTCCAACTTTAACTATTGGTTTTTGATTCATGCATGTATTTTGATTAGACCTTGTGTACTTTGTGAGGTTGTATATATCTACAGCTGAGTTACTTGAAGAGATTTCTTTCATATCTTTTCTGACAACTATTCTTCCAGAATCAACCTTTTCTACAGTCCCTTTGTTTTCTGCTATTACACAATCTCCTGAATCTTTGGCAATCAATCTTTCCATTCCAGTTCCAACAAGAGGAGCCTCAGTCTTCAAGGTAGGAACTGCCTGTCTCATCATGTTAGAGCCCATTAAAGCCCTGTTAGCATCGTCATGCTCTAGGAAAGGTATTAGTGATGCAGCGATAGATACTACCTGCTGAGGAGATACATCCATTAGCTCAACTCTATCAGCTGACATAAGTTCAAATTCATTTTTAAATCGAACAGGAACGAGTTCGTCTACAAATTTATTATTTCTATCAAGCAGTGCACTTGCTTGTGCAATAACAAATTCGCCTTCTTCTATTGCAGAAATGTACTTAATCTCTTCAGTCACTTTGCCATTAATTACTTGTCTATATGGAGTTTCAATAAATCCAAAATCGTTGACCTTGGCAAAAACAGATAAAGAATTTATTAGTCCAATATTGGGTCCTTCTGGGGTTTCTATTGGACAAACTCTTCCGTAATGACTTGGGTGGACGTCCCTAACTTCAAAGCCAGCTCTTTCTCTTGTTAAGCCCCCTGGACCAAGTGCTGAAACTCTTCTTTTGTGAGTAATTGCAGCAAGTGGATTATTCTGATCCATGAATTGTGAAAGTTGACTTGAACCAAAAAATTCATTAATTGCAGCAGTTACGGGCTTTGCGTTGATTAAATCTGCTGGTCCAAAGCCCTCAGCTTCAGCTACATTCAATCTTTCTCTGACAGCTCTTTCCACTCTTAGAAGACCAACTCTGACTTGGTTCGATACCATTTCGCCAACTGATCTTATTCGTCTGTTTCCTAAATGATCTATATCGTCGCAGTCTTGCTTTCCATTTCTTATATCAACAAGAGTTTTTGTCACATCAATGATGTCTTCCTTACTTAAAATTCCAGGTCCTTGAAGGTCTTCCCTTCCTAGACGACGGTTGAATTTCATTCTTCCAACATCAGAAAGATCATACTTTTCTGAATTAAAAAATAAGTTTTCAAAAAGATTTGTTGCTGCTTCTTTAGTTGGAGGCTCTCCTGGTCTCATCATTCTATAGATCTCAGCTAAAGCTTCTAATTGTGAAGAAGTAGTATCAGACCTCAAAGTTTCTGAAATGTAAGGCCCTGATTCAAGCTCATTAATGTATAAAACTTTAATTTCTTTAAGTTTCTGCTCTTGGATAGCTTTAATAATTGTTTCATCGATAACAGAATTACATGATATGAGAAGCTCTCCTGTTTCTTTATTAATAATATCTTCAGCTGTGATTAATCCATTCAAGCCTTCAAAATCCAAAGATATTGTTTTTATTTTATTTGAGTCAATAAGCCTAATGTGTCTTGCAGTAATTCTTTGGCCTTTTTCAACAATAGTTTCTTTATCCTCTTTATCCTTTATTTCAGCTGGGGATATCCTTCCCATCAGTCTTCTAGAGTTGATTTTAAGAGAGAATCCTTGTGGGGTTACAGAATAAGTTTCTGATTCATAAAACGTTTCTAATATCTCCTGATTAGCCATTCCTAAAGCCTTGAGCAAAATTGAAGCTAGAAGCTTTCTTCTTCTGTCTATTCTTATGTAAACAAGATCTTTATGATCAAATTCGAAATCTAGCCATGATCCTCTATAAGGAATTACTCTTGAAGCGTAAAGCAATTTTCCTGAAGAATGTGTTTTACCTTTGTCATGATCGAAAATTAACCCAGGGGATCTGTGCAATTGAGAAACTACAACTCTTTCAACACCATTTATAACGAATGTTCCATATGTTGTCATTAGAGGTATGGTTCCCATGTAAACTTTCTCTTCTCTAGCAGATTTTAGAATTTCCTCTCCAGTAGTTTTATCAAGGAAAGAAATCCTACATATGATTCTCATGGTTGATTCATATGTAGTGCCTCTGGCAATACATTCGTTTACATCAAATTCTGGCTCATCAAGCTCGTATCCCAGATATTCGATTTTTGCATTACCCGAAACACTGATTATAGGAAAAATGGAGTGAAATACTCCATGAAGACCCTGCTTTTGCCTTTCATCTGGTGAAAGGTGAGATTGTAAAAATTCCTTGTAAGAATTTGTTTGAACTTCAAGAATGTCAGGAAAATCCATGACGCTTGAAATTTTTTCAAAACTATTTCTTATTCTTTTCTTTTCAGCAAAACTATATTTATTTGGCATAAAAATTGTATGTATTTAAAGTTATTTAAGTTCGACAGTAGCTCCAGCTTCTTCTAATTGAGATTTAGCCTGTTCAGCTTCATCTTTATTGGCTCCTTCTTTCAATGATGAAGGTGCTCCATCAACAAGTGCTTTAGCTTCTTTTAATCCAAGACCAGTAATGGTCCTAACAACTTTAATTACATCAATTTTCTTATCACCAACTTCAGCAAGGAAAATCTCGAATTCAGATTTTTCTTCTGCAGCATCACCAGCTGCATCTCCTGCTGGGGCTGCTGCTACTGCAGCGACAGGCGCTGCGGCAGTGACTCCAAATTTATCTTCCATAAGTTTAATCAGATCAACCATATCCATAACACTCATGTCGGATATTGCATCTAATATTTCTTCTTTTGATAGTGCCATTACTACTCCTTTTAAAGTTTAAAATTAAGATTTAGTTTCTTTTACCGCATCCAAAGTTCTAACAAAGTTTGAAGGTAAATTCTGTAAACCACCTGCAAATTTCTGAATTGGACTCTGAAGTACGCTCATTAACATAGAAATTGCTTCTTCCTTTGAGGGCAGTGTAGCTAGTCTGTCTAACTCACTTGCATCTAAAAGGCCTTCTCCTACCGATAACCCTTTTACGCTGAAAGACTCATGAGACTTTGAAAAATCTTTTACAAGTTTTGCAGCACTTTTAAAGTCATCAAGAGAAAAAGCAAACAAACTAGGTCCGGTAAGAATTTCATTGATTGAATCAAACTTAGTACCTTCTAACGCTCTTTTAGCTAAAGTATTCTTTATTACTCTGAGATATACAGAACTAGAAGATGCATCCTTTCTTAACAATGTTAAGTCAGGTACGTTAGTACCTCTGTAATCAACAACGACAGCTGACAAGGCTTCATCAGCTACCTTTCTCAACTCATCAACAACTAATTTCTTTTCTTCTAAACGTGACATTAAATAAACCTCTCTTTTTTAAAGTGAGAGAACTTCCAACCAAGACCTAAAAGACTTGGTACATCTACGCATGAAATTAAGTTTTTATGGCAAAAACCAAAAAACACATGCGGTCTAAGACAATCGCGAAAACGCAAATGCTTATTTAAATGTTCTGGACCGCGCATCATACAGGAAAAAATCAGAAATTGAGAGAGGAAATATCAATTTCTAATCCAGGTCCCATAGTTGATGACATCGAAACTTTTGAAATAAAAACTCCTTTGGATGAGGGAGGTTTTGATTTTTTTAAATCAGATAATAAATATTGTAAATTACTTTTTATTTCTTCCTTACTCTGAGTTATTTGGCCTATTCTACAGTGAACAATTCCCTGTTTATCTGACTTAAATCTCACCTGGCCAGCCTTGGCATTTTTTACCGCACCCGAAACATCTTTTGTTACCGTTTCTGACTTAGGATTTGGCATTAATCCTTTGGGTCCCAAAATTTGGCCCAACGGACTTACAACTTTCATCGTATCAGGAGTAGCGACTATGACATCATAATCTATTTCCCCAGATTTCATTTCATCAGCGAGATCTTCCATGCCCACTTTATCTGCTCCGGCTTCAAGAGCACTTTTAGCCTCTTCACCCTCTGCAAAAACAGCAACCTTATATGAACGGCCAGTGCCGTGAGGGAGATTAGATGCTCCCCTAACGTTTTGATCTGACTTCGATGGATCCACTCCTAAGTTAATACTTACATCCACTGACTCAGTAAATTTTTCAGACTTGTGTTCAAACAAAATATCTAAAGCTTCTTCCAAATTATAGGACGCTGCTTCAACTAACTTTTCTCTTAAAGGTTTATTCTTCTTAGATGTTTTAGCCATTAATCTATTACCTCTATTCCCATGCTTCTGGCACTACCAGAAATAATTTTTACTGCAGCATCCATATTAGCAGCGTTGAGATCCTGCATTTTCTTTTCTGCTATTTCCTCAACTTGAGCCCTAGTTACTTTTCCTACTTTTAATGAGTTTGGCGTAGGGCTACCCTTATCGAGTCCAGCAGCCTTTTTTAGAAGAATGCTTGCAGGAGTTGTCTTTACTATGAAATCAAAACTTTTATCTTCATAAACTGTGATAACAACAGGCACGGGAACATTCTTTTCCATATCGTTAGTTTTAGAATTAAATGCATTACAAAAGTCCATTAAGTTAACACCGTGTTGGCCCAGCGCAGGTCCAACAGGAGGGCTAGGAGAGGCAGCGCCAGCAGGCACTTGAAGTTTAATATATGTATCTATCTTTTTGTCCGCCATTATGCTCTCTCAATTTGATTGAAATCTAACTCGACCGGAGTTGATCTTCCAAAGATCATCACCGCTACTTTTACTTTTCCTTTTTCTGAATCGACTTCTTCAATCACGCCACTAAAATCGTTAAAAGGTCCATCAATAACTCTAATCATTTCACCGGCTTCATAAATATTTTGTTGTGAAGTGGTTTCTACTCCAGATTCTATTTGATTTAAAATTCTGTTTGCTTCGTTTTCTGAAATTGGTCTTGGATTGGTTTTTGTGCCTCCAATAAAACCCAAAACCCTTGGAGTCTCTTTGACAAGGTGCCATGTATCGTCATTCATTTCCATCTCAACCAAAATGTAACCTGGGAAAAATTTCTTTTGTATAGTTTTTTCCTTTCCTCCTTTCATTTCAGTTATTTCTTCGGAAGGCACTTCAATCTTTCCAAAAAAATCCTCCATGCCGTTGAGGGTTATTCTCTCTAAAAGCTGTTCTTTGGCCTTATTTTCATAACCAGAATAAGAATTAAGAACATACCAAGATTTCGACATTTCTACCCCAATAATAAATTTAATCCAAAGGAAAAAAGAGAATCCAAGCCCCATAACAATAGTGAGGCAACAATTACTGCAGCTAAAACAATAAGAGTTGTTTGAGTCGTCTCAGTTCTATTGGGCCAGACTACTTTTCTAATTTCAGTTAGAGAAGTAACAATTAAGTTGTATGCGGAATTACCAAAAATTGTGAATCTAATTATTGCTAAACCCAGAATCAATAGAGCAATCACAATCAAGGTTCTGTATAAAAGAGCTACTTCAGAGTAATAAGAATTTCCCCAGACAGCAATCAGGATAACTGCTGAGCCAAGGATCCATAAAATTTTACTGCTAACTGAAGTCATATTGTTTTATCTTATATCCATCTCCGTGGCAGGCCAGGAGGGAATCGAACCCCCAACCTGCGGTTTTGGAGACCGCCGCTCTACCAATTGAGCTACTGGCCTATTGAACGATTTTGGATACTACTCCGGAACCAACAGTTCTACCACCTTCTCTGATAGCAAAACGCATTCCTTCTTCCATAGCGATTGGTGATATCAATTCAACATTAATTGCCACATCATCACCTGGCATAACCATCTCAACTCCATCAGGAAGAATGACTTCACCAGTCACGTCGGTTGTCCTTACATAAAACTGCGGTCTGTAGCCTTTAAAGAAAGGAGTATGTCTGCCACCTTCTTCTTTATTTAATACATAGACTTGAGCTTCAAACTTAGTATGAGGAGTTATTGAACCAGGCTTAGACAGTACCTGACCTCTTTCAACTTCTTCTCTTTTTGTACCTCTAAGAAGAACACCAACATTTTCACCAGCACGACCTTCATCAAGAAGTTTTCTGAACATCTCTACACCAGTGCAAGTAGTTTTTTCTGTGTCTTTTATTCCAACAATTTCCATTTCATCATTGACAGAAACCATACCTCTTTCAATTCTTCCAGTAACAACAGTTCCTCTTCCTTGAATTGAAAAGATATCTTCAATAGGCATCAAGAAAGGCTTATCTAGATCTCTAACTGGCTCAGGAATGTGGCTGTCCAATGACTCAACCAATTTAAGAATAGCTTCTTTTCCGTGTTCACCTTCATCGCCTTCTAGAGCCTTTAAAGCAGACCCAATGGTTATAGGAGTATCATCCCCAGGGAAATCGTACTCATTTAAAAGGTCTCTGATTTCTACTTCTACTAACTCAATTAACTCAGCATCATCTACCTGATCAGCTTTGTTTAAAAAGACTACGATGTGCTCAACACCTACCTGTCTTGCTAATAAGATGTGTTCTCTAGTTTGAGGCATAGGTCCATCTGCGGCATTTACAACCAATATAGCTCCATCCATTTGGGCTGCACCAGTAATCATGTTTTTTACATAGTCAGCGTGTCCTGGACAATCTACGTGTGCGTAGTGTCTTGCTGGAGAATCATATTCAACGTGTGATGTTGCTATGGTTATACCTCTTTCTTTTTCTTCAGGAGCATTATCAATCCCTTCAAAAGCTACAGCTTCACCGGAACCATGAGTCTCTGCACAAACTTTTGTTAAAGCAGCAGTCAAGGTAGTTTTACCGTGGTCCACGTGACCTATAGTACCCACATTTACGTGGGGTTTGGTTCTTTCAAATTTTTCTTTAGCCATTGTCTATCCTCTTTAAAAATGTACTGTCTGGAGCTCATAACCGGACTTGAACCGGTGACCTCTTCCTTACCAAGGAAGTGCTCTACCGACTGAGCTATATGAGCATAAATGTTCATAAATTCCGGATCAAAAAAGGATAAATTCTTGTTAAAAATACAATGAAATATCCTAGACCTTTCGCTCCGGTGGCATTTATACTGTTTTCTTGTCATAAAGGCAAGAATTTCTGGTGGAGGGGGCAGGATTCGAACCTGCGAAGCCGAAGCGGCTGATTTACAGTCAGCTGGGTTTGACCGCTCCCCAACCCCTCCAGTCAGAGCGTGGTATTCTCGGAGTCATGATAGAAGTTGTCAACAAAAATCCTTTAGATAAAGAAAAAATATTATCAAAACTTAGTAATGAATTTAGATCAAAAGTTGTTTTAGAAGTATTCGATACCATTAGTTCTACTAATGACTACCTTTTAAGAGAAGAAAAAAATAAAAATAAAGATATAAAAATATGCGTTGCAGAAGAGCAAACTAAAGGTAGAGGACGAAGAGGTAAATCATGGATTAGTCCTAAATTTAAAAATATATATTTTTCCCTGAATTCATATTTGAAAAAAGAAGATTTATCTGGACTCAGCATAGCAGTTGCTTTATCGGTATCTGAAGTGCTTACTAAAATAAATGTGATGTCTTTGATCAAGTGGCCTAATGATCTTCTTGTTGGAAATAAAAAAATTTGTGGAATTTTGGTAGAAACTGCAAAAGTAGGTGAATTGACCAAAGTGGTTATTGGCATAGGAATCAATGTCAACATGGAATATTCAGAACTTATAGATCAAGAGTGGACCTCAATAAAATTAGAAAAGAAACAATCAGTAGATAGAAACTCAATCATTACAGAAATGATTAATCAACTATGCATAACCTTAAATAAGTTTGAGCAAGAGGAGTTTGATTACTTCCTGAAAAAATTTACATCTTTGGATTTATTAAAAGGTAAGGAATTTACCCTGAAAGATAAACCTAGTGAAACATTCATTGGAAAAGGAATAGATAATAAAGGCCTTTTAATCGCTCAAAATTTAAAGGATCAAAGGATAGTGAAATTTAGTTCCGGAGAAGTATCTTTAAAATTAAAGAAATGAGTTTATAATTCTTGACGTTGCTGGCGTAGCTCAGTTGGTAGAGCTCCTGATTTGTAATCAGGCGGTCGTAGGTTCGACTCCTATCGCCAGCTCCACTTTGGAGACTAAGACTCCCGTTGAATCTCCATAGACCCAATCATTTGAATTTATTATCAATCCGTCTATTTCAATAGGGTCATCAACGGAACCTCTATCTTTTTTTTCACTTTTTTTAGGAACAGAGCCAAGTGCAAAAATTCCCATATCGATTGTTTTCAAGACATCTACATCCCTGACGCAGCCGAGGATAATTATTCCATTCCAATTATTTTTGTAAGCATTTTCAGCAATCATGTCTCCCAAGAGGGCCACCTCAAAACTTTTATCCCCATCGACAAAAAGAACTCCACCCTGCCCTTCTGTTGCTAATATTTTTTTAACAAAAGAATTATCGTTTGGAGCATGAACTGTTTTTATAGGGCCATAAAGAAAATCTCTAGCTCCATACGAATTAAATTGTAAACCTAGGAATGGAACGTTGGGATTAAGATCACTAAGGTCTGGAGTTGAAATTTTTTGCATTTCTAAAGATTATTTAAAATTGGTTTATAAGTCGATCCTTTTTCAAACTCATCCATTATTTTAGATATTTGTTTGATTGATTTGGACGCATCCTCAACTGTAAAGCCCTTTCCTTCAAGAATTGATTCATAACTCTTGGTATGCAAATCTTGGAATCCTCCTGTAAATTCAAATTCATCTCCATTTATGGTGAAGGATCGATACAGAACTTCCTCTTGTCCCATTTCTTTAAGTTTTTCTTTGGATAAAACATTGATCATTATTAAAACTTTCGCGTTTTCATGTTCGATAAGAACGTTAGCTTGATTGAGAGATAACTTGTTGACATTGAAATTTGAAACTTGGCCAAAAATATCTATCAAAATATCCAGATAGTGAATACCAAATTCGAAAAGAATCCCTCCTGATTTATTTTCACTTCCTCTCCAGGAAGAAAAAAAATCTGAACCTCTTGTAGTAGCATATATCAGGATGACCTCATGTTTTTCTCCTGACTTTTGTGAGGTTATATTTTGTTTCAATTGAATTATTGATTCATGAAATCTTAATTGCATAATTGTAAAAACCTTAGCAGCTGAAACGGATTCAGATTTTCTAATCCTATCTAAGTCTGAAACAGATAAAGCGAGGGGCTTTTCACAAATCACATTGATATCATTTTCCAAGCAAGTAACTATTTGATCAGTGTGTAAGTGATTTGGAGTGCAGATAGAAATATAGTCTAAGTTATCTTTCTGATGGAATTTGATCATTTCCTCAAGACTATCAAGGGTTTCTATGTTCTTAGAGAGGAATTCTTTTTTTATGGCTGAGTTAAAATCCAAATCACTGACACATTTTAGATCTGCACCAATATTATTGATTGCTTGAATATGGCGAGGAGCTATGTACCCTAGTGCTCCCAATAATCCAAATTTGAGCTTATTACCCATTGAAAAAGTATACTTGAGTAACTCATTGAGACATAAATGTTTAAAGGAATTGTAAAACTTTCAAAAAATGGCAAGGGATCTTTATTTGTATCTGAAGATCTATCATTTAAACTTTCAAGAAAGGAATTATTCAAAGTATTTCCGGGCGATAAGGTTGAATGTTCAGTTCAGCAAGATAAAGCAACCATTCAAAAAATAATCGAGAGAAATACAACCGAAGTCATAGGTAAATTAAAAAAAACTAACAAAGGATGGATTGCAGAATCTGTTAATAATGAGTTTCATCTAGAAATAATTATAAAAAAGAACACCTCTAAAAAACTCAAAAATGGTGACTTTTGTAAAATAAAAATAAAAAAACAACCAACTTTAAAGCATAGGCCTGAAGGTTACATAGTTGAGCAACTTATATTTTCAAATATTTTTGAAGAAGCAGACGAGATTGCTTTGCAAACAAATCTTAATATTAAGAGAACTTTTCCAAAAACAATTTTGCCAGAAATAAATAGGATTTTGAAAGAACATAATTCTGGAAATTTTCCTTCTGAGTATGAAGATTTAACTGACAAAAATTTTTTTACCATTGATGGCAAAAATGCAAAAGATTTTGATGATGCAATTTGCTGCGAACAAACTTCAAATGGATACAAATTATTGGTAGCGATTGCTGATGTCTCTGCTTTTGTCTCTGAAGGATCTTCCTTGGATAAAGTGGCTGCAGAAAGAGCAACATCAATTTATTTGAATTCAAAAGTTATTCCAATGCTACCAAAAGAATTATCAAATGATATTTGCTCTCTTCGCCCCCTTCAAAAAAGGTTAACGCTGGTCTGCGAAATGATTCTTGATAAAGATTGTTCTCTTAAAACTTTCAAATTTTATTCAGCAATAATCGAATCGAAGAAAAGGTTTACTTATGACGAACTTTCAAATCTTGAGAAAGATGACATAGATAGACACCCAGAATTTTCAAATGATTTAAAGAAATTGTTAGAAATATGCAAAAAAAGAATTGAAAAAAGGAAACAAAGGCTCGCAATAGATTTTGAAATGAATGAGTACCGACCAGAAGTTAAGAAAGGAAAACTAAAAGCTTTTGTTCCGGTAACAAGATATTTAAGTCATAAGGCTATTGAGGAATGCATGATTTTGGCAAACATATCTGCCGCAAAATTTCTAAAGGAAAATCAAATAAGCACTATTTTTAGATTTCATGACTTCCCGGATATGGATAAGATCATTTCATTGCAGAAATTTCTTCAATCAAGAGGTTTACCCATATCAGAAGATTTTAATCTTTCAAGAAAATCTATTTTCGATTGGGTTCAAAAAACCTCAAAACATAAAATCAATGAAATCTTAGCTCTTGAAATTCTAAAGAGTATGAAACTCGCAATATACTCTTCTGAGAGGAGTGAACATTTCGCTTTGGGTTTAGATGAATATTTACACTTCACCTCACCCATCAGAAGATATCCAGATTTAGTGGTTCATAGATGTATAAAACAAATTATTCATAACAAGAAATTTAAATCTTTATCAAAAAATGATTTAGCTGACATTGCTGAAAATTGTAGCTTTAGAGAACGAGAGGCTGATCAAATTTCTAAGGAAGCAGATAAAGTTCTGAGATCGCGATGCGGACAAAATTATTTAGGGAATAAATTTTCTGGAATCATAACTGGAGTTACAGAATTTGGAGTATTTGTGAAGCTAGATCAAATTAACATTGAAGGATTGTGTCACATAAGCTCATTCAAAAATAAATATTACAATTTTAATTATGAGATGAAATCCTTAGTCAGTAGACAAGGTACGATAAGCATTGGAGATAAAATGAGTTGCATTATCGAATCGGTGCATCCTTATGAAGGTAAAATAAGTTTAATACCGGCGTAAAAATGTTCGAGACATCAGATTTAAATACGATCAAAACTTTACTTTCCAACAAACCTGAGTCAGTTAGGTTGTTGGAAGTAGATGACAATTCAATTTCAAAAAGAATTAAAGATATAAAAAAGATCGCCATAGAGAAGAAATTAAAAATAGAAATAAAAAAATTTAAAAATCCAAATAAAAAGATCAATCTGATTTTCAAACCATCAGAACCAAAAAATATAGAGTACCTGGAAAAATTTTTAGAAACTAAAGAGGACGCCGTTATTCTTTTGCTTGATCACATAACGGATCCCAACAACTTAGGATCAATCCTCCGCACAAGCTTGGGAGGAATGGTTGATGCGGTAGTGGTTCCAAAATCCAGGGCATGTCATTTAACTAAATCGGTAAGAGAAGTATCAAAAGGATCAAGCGAACTTATCCCATTTGTGATTGTGCCAAACCTTAAGAGGATTACGGAGATGCTAAAGCTTAGAGGATTTTTAATCTATGGAGCTGAAGGTAGTTCTCAGTCAGAATCTATTTACGATACTGATTTTTCCAAAAAAATAGGTTTAATAATAGGATCAGAAAATACAGGTATTCAAGAAACTTTAAAATCAAAATGCGATAAAATAATCAAGATTCCAATAAGCAATAAATTGGAGAGTCTCAATGCAGCTATTGCAACTTCAGTAATTGTTTTTGAGATTAATAGACAAAGAACAAACTAGAAATGCTAGCTCAAAGAACTTTAACTAATCCCATCAAGGCAAGTGGCGTAGGCTTGCATTCAGGTAGGAAAATTACAATAAAACTTTTACCCGCACCTGAAGATACTGGAATTATTTTTCAGAGAGTTGACTGTGATCCAGTAGTTGAGATTCAGGCTACCGTTGAAAACGTAGGAGCTACAGCGCTCGCAACAACACTGGTAAGTGGAGATATTGAAATCTCTACAGTTGAACATATGCTCTCTGCTTTTGCAGGTTTAGGCATCGATAATGCTTATGTGCAAATTAATGACATTGAAGTCCCTATTATGGATGGTTCAGCAAATCCTTTTGTTTTTTTGATTCAATCAGCTGGCATAAAAGAACAAAAAGAAGTTAAAAAATTTATAAAAATAAAAAAACCGGTATCAGTGGAAGCTAACAATGGTGCGAGAGTATCACTTTCACCCTATGATGGTTTCAAAGTAAGTTATGAACTTGATTATGATCATCCTGTTCATAAAAGACAGCCCAACAAGGCTACCATTGACTTCAATTCAACAACTTTTCTCAAAGAGATATCTCGTGCAAGAACCTTTGGCTTTATGAGTGAAGTTGATGCATTAAAAAAAGAAAACTTAGCTCTAGGAGCAAGCGAGAAAAATGCTATAGCAATCGGTGAAAATGAAATTCTTAATGAAGAAGGTTTGAGGTCAGAGGATGAGTTCGTTAAGCATAAAATTCTTGATGTCATTGGTGACTTATATTTACTAAAACACAATCTAATTGGATCTTTTGAAGGTTTTAAATCTGGTCATTCTCATAACAACCAACTTTTAAGAAAACTTATCGATAATCCTGATACTTGGGAAATAATTACTGCAGAAGAAGGCAATCAGTTCATCAGATATATCGATCCAATCATTGACCCGAGCACAGGATAAGAAATGTTTGGCTTTTTATTTGGCTCAAAACATAAAAGAGTCATCAACCGTATTTCCAAAACTGTTGATCAAATTAATTCTTTGGAGTCCTCCATTGAGAAATTAAATGCTGATGATCTACTGGCAAAATCTAATGAACTGAGAGATCAAGTTCGTTCGGGGGAGACCTTGGAAAAAGTTCTTCCCCAAGCATATGCACTAGTTAGAGAATCGAGTAAAAGAAATTTGGGTCTGAGACATTATGACTGCCAACTCGTTGGAGGAGTTATCCTTAATGAAGGCAAGATCGCTGAGATGGCTACCGGTGAGGGAAAAACCCTCGTGGCTACTCTACCCTGTTACTTAAATGCTTTGACCGGAAAAGGCGTTTACGTAATTACTGTTAACGAGTATCTAGCAGAAAGGGATGCAAATTGGATGAGGCCCTTGTTTGAAGGCCTTGGATTGACAGTAAGTCATGTTGTTCCCAATCAAAGTTTTGAAGAGAAAAAAAATGCCTATCAGGCAGATGTCGTTTACATCACGAACAACGAAGCTGGTTTTGACTATCTAAGGGATAACATGGCAATGGACAAAGCCCATAAAATGCAAAAAGACCTTTTTTTTGCTGTGGTTGATGAGGTAGATTCAATCCTGATTGATGAGGCTAGAACTCCTTTAGTCATAAGCGGTGTCGCCGAAGATAATTCTGAAATATATAAAAAGATCGGCCAAATAATTCCTCGCCTTAAGCAAGAAGAATTTGATTTGGAAACAGGAGATATTTTTGTAGAAGGAGATTTTCAGATTGACGAAAAAGTAAGATCTGCTGAACTTACCGAGAAAGGTCATGAAAACGTTGAACGTCTTCTTGTACACAACGGACTTCTTAAAGAGGATGACTCGCTCTATGCGAGTGAAAATCTAAAATTATTAAACATGGTTCAGTCTTCCCTAAGAGCCTTTAATCTGTTTGAAAAAAACACAGATTATCTTGTGCAAAATGGTCAAGTAGTATTGATTGATACAAACACTGGAAGAGCTTTGCCAGGTAGACGATTATCAGACGGAGTTCATCAAGCGCTAGAACTAAAGGAAAATGTAAATATCCAAGTCGAAAGTCAGACTTTAGCATCAACCACTTTTCAAAACTTTTTTAGACTCTTCGATAAATTATCTGGCATGACCGGAACTGCTGAAACTGAAGCTCAAGAGTTTGAGGAAATTTACTCTTTAGAGACCATTGTCATACCAACGAACCTGCCCATGATCAGAGACGATAAGGAAGACAAAATTTATTTAACCCTTGAGGAGAAGTACGATGCTCTTGTTGAGGAAATAGAGCAAATTAACTCGACCGGCGCGCCAATTTTGGTTGGGACAATTTCCGTAGAAACTTCTGAATTAATATCCAGCAAACTAAAACAAAGAAAAATTGACCATAACGTTTTGAATGCTAAACAACATGAAAGAGAGGCTGAAATAATATCTCAGGCAGGAGCTCAGAATGCTGTAACCATCGCAACAAATATGGCAGGAAGAGGAACAGATATCGTCTTAGGAGGCAATGAAAAGGACGCTTCTTTCAGAGAAAAAGTTTTATCTCTTGGGGGCCTGCATGTGATTGGAACTGAAAGACATGAATCAAGGAGAGTTGATAATCAACTTAGAGGAAGATCTGGGAGACAAGGAGATCCTGGTTCCTCACAATTTTTTCTGTCATTAGAAGATAGCTTGATGAAGATTTTTGCACCGGAAAGAGTTAAAAATCTCATGCAATCAATTGGAGGTATGAAGAAGGGAGAATCCATAGAACATAGAATGCTCACCGGAGCGATCGAGAGAGCTCAAAGAAGAGTTGAGGGAAGAAATTTTGATCTAAGAAAAAGAATTCTTGAATTTGACGATGTCCTTAATGAACAAAGACAGGTTATATATTCACAAAGAGAGGAAATTCTTCAGGAAGATGACTTAACAGAATTAATTGATTCAATGCGATTCAATGAAATAGCAGATTTAGTTTATTCGTTTCTGCCGCCTTCTAGTGTAGAAAGTCAGTGGCAAACAGATAAGTTAAAGAATTCCTTGTCTTCTGATTTCGCTTTTGAATTTGACCCAGCTCAGTTCTTAGATGATGAAAAGAATAATCAAGATACCTTAATCGATGAAATTGTAAGTCAGCTTAAAAATAAATATCTTGAAAAAAGAATCGAATATAGCGAAGTTCTTCCTGGTCTAGAAAAACAAATTGTTTTGCAAGTCATAGATATATCTTGGAAAAATCATATCAATGCTCTTGAATACTTAAGACAAAATATAGGCTTTAGAAGTTATGCAGGAAAGGATCCCAGACTTGAATATAAAAGAGAGGCTTTTGAAATGTTCGAGGGTCTTCTCACAAATATCAATGCCGAAGCCATTAAGTTTTTATCCAAAATTCAAATCAATAAAGAAGAGCAAACAGCTCAGGAAAGTTCTGTTATAAAAAACACGATAAGTCACAAAGAAGAGATTCAATCCGCTTTTGATTCACCTCAAGAACAAGTCAATAAAAATAAATCTGAACCAAATGAAGAATTTTCAGGAAATAGAAGAATGCGAAGACTTCAAGCCAAAGCCAAAAGGAAAAAAAGAAAATAGATTATGAAAGAAGTTAAAATTGGCTGTTCTTCAAGTTATCAAAAATATGGCAAAAGGCTTGATACCGCAATAATTCAAGTGCCAAGCAACAGCAACATCTCTGGGCTATTTACTTCAAATAAATTTCCTGCTGCGCCGGTAAAGGTTGCAAAAAGGAATTTAACAAACCTTGATAAAAAAAAGAAAACTGCATTATTTATAAATGCGGGTAACGCAAATGCTGCAACTGGACCAGAAGGTTTAAAAGACATAAATAAAATGTTTGCTAATTATAAAGATGTAAATGTTCTGCCCTTTTCAACCGGAGTGATAGGAGAAAGACTGGATCTACAAAGGTATGGAAAATCCTTTTTTAATGCTTATAAAAATCTTGGTAGAAGTAATTGGAAAAATTTTGCTACTTCAATAATGACAACAGACAAGAAAGAAAAAATAGTTAAAAAGAGTATCAAGATAAAAGGCGAGACTATAAATTTCATTGGCATCGCTAAAGGTTCAGCAATGATTGAACCTAACATGGCAACAATGTTGTCCTTTGTATTTACTGACTTAAAGATAAGCAAATTGAAGTTAGATAAAATCCATAGATTAGCCTGCGAAAGTTCTTTCAATTCAATAACTATTGATGGAGATCAATCAACAAATGACTCTTCTTTGCTTATCGCTACAGGATCATCACTAATTTCACTGTCGAAAGCCAATGAAAAAAAGATATTAGAGACTCTTCAAGATATTTTTTACTCTTTAGCAGAAAAAATAGTACTCGATGCTGAAGGAGCAACAAAGCTAATTTCGATAACTGTTAAAGGACTCAAGACTGAAAACGAATGCAAAACAGTTGCTAAAAATATTGCTAACTCTCTCTTAGTAAAAACAGCTGCTTTCGGAGAAGATCCTAATTGGGGGAGAATTTTAATGGCAGTTGGCAATACCAATATTAGCTTTGACGAGAAGAAATTTAATCTAAAGCTTGGAAAGCTCCAGGTATTTAGAAATAACAAACTTAGTTCAAGTTATTCAGAAAAATTAGGATTGAAAGAATTTAAAAAAAGAAAAATAGAAATAGTCATTAAGCTGGGTGATAGCAATAAGACAAGCAAAGTCCTTACGTCGGATTTATCTAAAGATTATGTAAGCATGAATGCAGACTATAGATCCTGATTATTTTTTTATTACACCTGAAGTAATTCCTGAGAATTACCTAGAACTGCTGGAATCGATCAAGATTAAAAAAGAATTGCTATTGTTAAGATGTTTAGATAACTCAGAACTTAATAAAAATTTAAACAAATTTTTATTACTAAAGAAAAAGTATCAAACCAAACTGATTTTAAGCTCTAGACACCTAGACATCTCAAAACGATTTGATGGCATTCATTTCAATTCAGCGGATTTGATGAATTTATCGGACTTAAAAAACTATCAAAATTATTTGGGTGCGTCTTGTCATAATGAGGAGGAGATCAATAAAGCAAACCAACTTAAGTTGGATTATATTTTTATTTCACCAGTCAAAAAAACAAAAAGTCATCAGGAAGCATCTTCTATAGGTTGGCAAAAATTTAAGGAATTAAGATCTCTAACTGATATTAAGACTTATGCTCTAGGTGGAATGAGAATTTCAGACTTAAATGAGGCAAAAAAACATTCTGCTGATGGAATAGCAGGTATTTCTTCTTTTATGGATCAATAGAAAGATCATCTTCATCTATTATGGGTCGGGAAATCTTGTGTTTCTCAAAAAACCAATCGCCTAAGTCAATGGCCTGACATTTCTCACTGCAAAAAGGTCTGTGATTTGAATCTTTCTTCACAGAGTACATTTTTCTGCATCGAGGACATTTTTTTTTCATTTAAGAATTTCTTTTTCTAAATCTTGATGAATTTTTTTAACTTTCTCTTCTAATTCCTGTAGAGATCCATCGTTTGAAATAATAATATCTGCCAGCTCATTCCTGCTTTTTCTATCTATTTGAGAATCAATAATTGATTTAATCTGACTGGCTTCAACATTATCCCTTTTTGTGGTTCTATCGATTTGATTATCTTCGCTTGTGTCAACAACTATTGTTTTTGAACAAAGGTCTTTTTGATTTGTTTCAAACAACAAAGGAGATACCAAAATCGCATATTTTGATCTCGCGCTTGCTAAATCATCGATGAGTATTTGATGAATTAATGGATGAAGTAGATTTTCTAACCAGTCTTTTGCAGAACTCTCTTTAAATATAATTTCTCTGAGCTTTCTTCTATCTAATTCTCCCTCAGAGGTAAGAATATTTGATCCAAATTTTTCAGCGATTTTTTTTAAGGCTGGTTGTCCTTTCATCACAGGTTGTCTAGAAGCTACATCTGCGTCCACAACTTTCACTCCTAAGTCCTCAAAGATTTCGGAGACGGATGATTTTCCTGATCCAATTCCTCCTGTTAAACCTACTACTATCATAAAAATTATTTTTCTGGATAATGATTATATTCCATGATCGGATAAATAATTCAACTGGGGGAATATGAATCCATATAGGTTACTTTTCTTTTTGACGCTTCTGAATCTTTTAAATTTTGTGGACCGTCAACTTATTGCGAGCTTCGCAAATTTTATTGTTCCTGACCTAGGCTTAACTGATTGGCAGTACGGTATTTTAACTGGATTAGCTTTTGTCTTTTTTTATTCAATCATGGGATTGTTCATGGGAACGCTGGCAGATAAGTACAACAGACCAAGATTAATTGGTTTTGGGGTTCTGCTGTGGAGTGTTTTTACCGCGTTTACAGGTGCCGCTAAAGGATTTATAAGCATGGCCATTCCTAGAGCCTTCATTGGAGTCGGAGAATCAATCTTAACGCCAACATCCATGTCCATGCTTTCAGATAGCTTTCCAGCAAATAGGATGGGTTTTGCTGCCGGAGTCTATTATATGGGTGTTCCTATCGGAGTTGGGATAAGTCTCCTTATAGTAGGGTTTCTTGGTGAGCCTCTAGGATGGAGAAATTGTTTTTACATTTTAGGAGGTATCGGAGCAGTTTTGGGGATCATTGCATTTCTCTTTAAAGATCGCCCAAGAAAACATCTTATCGATAATCCAGATGAGGTTAATCTCTCTTTTTCAGAGATAGTTTCTACTTTAAGGCAAGCCTTGACCTCTTCTAATGCATTAATCTTAACCATAGCTGGAGGAGTTCTTTATCATGTAGCACTGGGAGCAGCAGTTTTTGAACAACTTTGGTATGCTCAGGAAAGAGGTTTCGAAAGATCAGAAATTGCTCAACTAACTGGGATCATTGGTGTGGTTGCGGGTCTTGCTGGAAACTTGTTTGGTGGTTTAATGAGCGACTGGTGGCTGAGAACTTTCAATCAAGGTCGTCCAATGTTTCTTTTTTGGCTCACTCTGTTGCTATTACCTCTTGGAATAATTTATAGATTCGTAGAACCAAATACTTTTATTTTTTGGCTGGGAGTTGTTATCGGTTATTTCCAACTAGGATGTTTTTATGGCCCTACCTTTTCAACTGTTCAGGAGCTTGTGCCGCCAAAAATAAGAGCTACTGTAGTAGCATTTTATATTTTATGCCTAAACCTTATAGGTCTTACATTTGGCTCTTTAGGAGGTGGAATCTTTACTGATCTTTTGAGATCATTTGATGTGGCTGAACCATATACAATAATGCTTGTTACTTTCTCCTTGATCGCTGGATTAGCTATACCTTGCTATTATTTTGGTGGCAAAATTTATGAATCAGATAGAAAAAGACTTTTGGAAGAATTTAACAATTGAAATTAAAAGATTGTCATAACATTAGCGATTTAAGAAAAGCTGCAGAAAAAAGATTGCCAGCAGCAATGTTCCATTACATTGATGGTGCTGCAGGAGATGAATGGACAATAAAACACAATACGAATTCCTTTGAACAATACGAAGTGATCCCGAATTATTTAGTTGATGTAGATAAAATTGATACTTCAACAAAAGTTCTTGGGACACAGATTGATTGGCCATACATATGCTCGCCCACCGGCTATCACAGATTATTTCATCACGAAGGTGAAATAGCAGCAGCAAATGCTGCAAGTGATATGGGTACGATTTTTTGCCTCTCTACCCTTTCAACAACTACTATCGAAGAGGTTGCAGAAAAATCTAAAGGTCCTAAAGTTTTTCAAATTTACGTTCTGAAGGATAGAAGTATCTCAGTCGAATACATTGAAAGATGTAAGGCTGCTAATTACGATGCTCTCTGCTTGACTATCGATGTTCCTGTTAACGGCAGACGAGAAAGAGATCTACGCACGGGCATGACCGTGCCACCAAAATTAACTCTGAAGTCTTACCTAAATATTGCCAGCAAATTTGATTGGACATTGAATTATCTTACTCATCCCCCCACGCCATCAATGGTTAATATTGAGCATAGGTTGAAAGATGCTGCTAACGATATTTCTGTAATGGATTTTATGAACAGTCAGTTTGATAGGACCGTTACTTGGAAAGATGCAGAGTGGATGATAGGTCAATGGGATAAGGCTTTTGCGGTCAAAGGAATTTTATCTGTAGAAGATGCTAAACGGGCAAAGGATATTGGTGCTTCAGCAATAATGATTTCAAATCATGGAGGAAGACAACTGGATGGATGTCCTGCGCCATTTGAAATGTTGAAAGAAATTAGAGATGCTGTTGGAGACTCTATTGAGATTATAGTTGATGGTGGCATCAGAAGAGGGATTCATGTCATAAAAGCTCTCGCCATGGGAGCTAATGCTTGCATGGGGGGTAGACCTTACCTTTATGGACTATCAGTTGGAGGATACAAAGGTGCTAAATATGCGTTACAACTTTTAAAAGATGAAGTTGAGCAAAGCATGATCCTAACAGGAGTCAAAAATGTTAATGAATTAAATAGATCTTTTTTGAGGAGGCCCGGAGAATGAAGATTAAATTACTGATTGTTTTAGCTTTGTTAAATCTTAATGTCTTTGCTGTTGAGGGTATGTGGGAACCTTCTCAAATGGGCAATTTAAAAAATGAGTTAGAAAAAACAGGATACTCTGGAGACGCAGATAAACTAACAGATTTATTTTCTTTCCCGCTTAATGCAATAGTGAGTCTTGGTGGATGCTCTGCATCGTTTGTCTCTCCAGAAGGTCTTATTGCAACGAATTACCATTGTATCGAAGGGTCATATTTACAATTTAACTCTTCCGAAAAGGAAAATTTATTTGAAACCGGATTTGTTGCCAGAAGAAAATCGGAGGAAAAACCTTCTGCACCTGGGTCAAGTGCTTATGTCACTCAAAGCATCACCAATGTTACCAAGGCTGTGTTAAGACAAACAGAAAACCTTAAAGATGATCTTGATAGATACAATAAAATTGAAAGTAATAAAAAAAGCATCATTGAAGAATGCGAAACAAGCGATGAAATAAGATGCAATGTCAGATCATTTTTCAGCGGAGAAACTTATCAATTAGAAAAAAGATTAAAAATAAGAGATGTCCGATTGGTCTACGCTCCACCTGCTTCGATAGGTGAGTACGGCGGCGAGATAGATAATTGGATGTTCCCAAGGCATACAGGGGATTTTGCCTTGTTGCGAGCTTATGTGGCTCCAGATGGTAGCAGCAAAGAATTTGCTAAACAAAATAAACCATATAAATCCAAGAACTATTTAAAGATATCAGCAAAAGGAGTTCAAGAAGGAGATTTTGTTATGGTTGCCGGATATCCAGGTACAACCAATAGGTTGCTTACGTATAACGAAGTGGAATTTGATATTGAGGAAGGATTTAAAGGTTTCGTTAATTTTTTAAAGTCTGGGATAGACATAATGAGATCTTCTACGAAAGATGAAGATGGTTCTTCTTTAAAATATAGAGGATTAATTAGCGGTTATGAGAATTATTATAAAAAAATATCAGGACAAATAGATGGTGCAGAGTCATTCAAAGTTCAAGACAAAGCTAATTCTGATTGGTTAGGTTTCATAGATTATTTAAATGAAAAAGGCTCTAAACAAGAAAAGGAGTCTTTAGGTTCACTTCTTTCTTTGATTGATGATCAAAAGGCAGAAGAGTTACCTAATTATTATTATGGAAATTCAAGAATGATTTCTACCGCTCAAAGAATTTACAGATACGCCTATGAAAGAATCAAACCAAATGATCAGCGAGAAATTGGCTTCCAAGAGAGAGATCATGAAAATATTGTGAATGGAATTAAATCTCTTGATTATCGTCTTGATAAAAGAGTTGATAAAGAAATTTTTATTAACCGACTTGAAAAATATAGAACTTTTGACGGAAATTTAAGAAGGCCACAATTTAACAATTATTTTCAACTAGATGCAGACTTTAAAAAGTCTAAAAAAATTGTTGAAGATATCTACTCACAAAAATCATTATTGGATTCTGCTGAAGATAGACTTTCCTTGATTGACTTATCTCTAGATGAGCTCAATTCAATTGAAGATCCTTTCATTAACATTGCAAGGATTCTTTTTGATGAGCAAATGGAGTATGAAAACATTGCTAAGTCTGAAGCAAGCGAAAAACAAAGACTCAAATCCACTTTCATAAAATCGTTAAGAAAATATTACAAAAGTATTGGAAAGTCATTGTACTCAGATGCTAACGGTACCCTCAGAATTACCTTTGGTAACGTTAAGGGAGTATCTCTAGAAGACGGAATTACCTATGGTCCATTTACGCGTTTAGAAGGTATTAATAAAAAACATAGTGGAGAGGAGCCTTTTAATGCTCCAGATAAGCTAATGGATTTAATCTCTCAAAAAAATTATGGAAGATATGAGTTGGAATCCTTAGGTTCTGTTCCCGTGAATTTTTTGTGCGATCTTGATATTACAAATGGCAATTCTGGGTCAGCCACGCTAAACGCTAAAGGTGAATTGGTTGGTCTTGCCTTTGACGGAATGCTTCAGACTATTATCGCTGACTACAAATATATCCCAGAAGCAAGAACGATATCTGTAGATTCAAGGTACTTTCTTTGGACTTTAGAGAAATTTGATGAAGCTAGAAATATCCTTGAAGAATTATCGATTGAACACTAAGAGATGACTGTGCTTTTAACAGGCTTGTTTCTTGCAGCCCAAACAAGTCTTAGGAATTTGACAACGAATAACCTAACTGTTCGATCATAAAAAGATATCTTTTCTTTCGTCTCTTTGGCCTCCGATGTTTGCTTACCTCTTATGACTTGACCTGGGAGAGTTCCGGTTGCTTGACCATTCTCATAAACAACCTCACCACTCTTAATAGTTGCTAAATAACCAAAGGATTCCTGAACAAGCCTTTTCCCTCCTTTAGGAAGATCAAATATCATTTTTGGAAGAGAGACATTTAATTTTTCAAAATCAATAATATTGATATCTGCAATCATTCCAGTTTTGATTTCTCCCCTATCAAATAGTCCATAAGTTTCAGCGGTATCTTTTGTCTGCTTTCTAATGATTAGCTCTAAAGGAATTTTATTGCCTGCTGATCTATCTCTTGCCCAATGAGATAAATTTGTTGTGGGCATGCTTGCGTCACAAATAAGACCGCAATGAGCTCCTCCATCACTTCCACCAGCTACAGATGATTTAAGTTTATAGAATGTTTCAACGAACTTAAGTTTATGATTTTCATAAGGAGTGAAACATGCGTAAATCAAGCTTTTTCCGTCATCTTTTATCAATTCGTCGTAAATAACTTCTTCTTCTGACTGATTTCTCTGTTCAGCTAAATAAGCAATACTATCTTCTCTTGTTGGTTCGTAATTAGGGGGATCACTTAAAATAAATTGAGTTTCATAATTAGAGATTAGTTTTTTTCCTATTTCTGCTTCTGCTTTAATCTCTTCTTTGGTCTTATTAGATTTTTGTTCTTCAGCAGCTTTTTGCAAATCTTCTCTGAAGCTTGGCGACTCATTTAAGATTTTTTGCTTAAAGGCAGGATCCCTCATGATTGAGATTCTCTCGTTGAGAGGAAGATGAGAAATTTCTTTATAGGAAGGATGACCTATAAATGGATGCAAAGAACTTTCTAGACCAAACATAAGTCCCACGTTTCTCCCAGGAAACTGAGGTCGAACATTTTTGCCTTTAAGAAATTGTTCTTCGCAGTAAAGAATTGTTTTAACGGAGTCGCCGTTTGTTTGAAGTACAGTTAAACCGCAATCAGACTTTTCAACGTATTCTTTCATCCATGACATTTCTATTTCTTGGTCCAGCCAATCAGATACAATTTCTAAAGTACCCTCACCTGCACGGTCCACTGCAAAAGCAAGTTCTTTCATTTCTTCTGAGCTTGCTTCTGTGCCAGGCACATAAACACCATGAACATCCCTATGTAAGATAGTTCTTGATGTACTGAATCCTAGTGCGCCAGCATTGATAGCTTTTTCTACAATTTCTGACATTTGGTTGATTTCATCTTTAGATGCATCAACTTGGTTTTGACATCTGTCGTAGCCCATCACATAACTTCTTACCGGTCCATGCCCAATCATAAATCCTAAATCCATTACAAATTCTTTTCTTTCAATTGCATCTAGAAATTCAGGAAAAGTTTCCCACTCCCAATTAATCCCTTCATGCAGTGCAGTACCTGGTATATCCTCTACACCCTCCATTAGTTGAATAAGGAAATTTTCATCTCCGGGTTTTACGGGTGCGAACCCAACTCCACAATTGCCCATGACAACTGTGGTTACTCCATGCCAGCTCGAAGGAGTTAAATAAGGATCCCAACAAACTTGTCCATCGTAGTGTGTATGAATATCTACCCACCCAGGAGAAACTAGGTTTCCATCAGCATCAATTTCTTTTTTGCCTGAGTTAATGACTTCACCGACTTTGGTAATTTTTCCATCATCAATTGCAATATCACCAAGAAAAGGTTTTTTTCCGGATCCATCAACTATGTTGCCATTTCTAATAACTAAATCGTGTAAGTGCATTTCTCTCATAAACTTATTATGTATCTGTAATGAGGAAAATTGAAGTATTTTTGGTGGAGCCAGGCGGGATCGAACCGCCGACCTCCTGCGTGCAAAGCAGGCGCTCTCCCAGCTGAGCTATGGCCCCAAAAGAAGGAAGTAGATTAGAGAAAGATAGAGGAAATGTCTAATGTTTTTATTCAAACATTAAATGCTCTTTTTTAGAGCAATTTGCACTATTTTATTTCTAATATAATGAAAGTCCTTAATTTATTGGGAGGAATTAATGGATTCTGGAAATACAGCGTGGATTCTCACGTCCACAGCACTAGTTTTGTTCATGACTATGCCAGGTTTAGCACTATTTTATGGCGGTCTGGTTAGGTCTCAAAATATTCTATCGGTATTAATGCAATGCTTTGCGATTGCTTGCTTGGCTTCTTTTGCATGGTTGTTTACGGCATATAGCATAGCGTTTTCCGAAGGATCTCCTTATTTTGGGGATTTAAGTCAAATGTTTTTAATGAATATGGCAAGAGATAGCCTTTCTGGAGATATTCCAGAATCTGCATTTTTTATGTTTCAAATGACATTTGCAATTATTACTCCAGCATTAATTGTAGGAGCTTATCCTGAGAGAATTAAATTCAGTTTTGTAATAGCTTTCTCATTTCTTTGGATTTTATTTGTTTATGCACCCGTAACACATTGGATATGGGGTGGCGGCTGGTTGGCGGAAATGGGAGTTCTAGATTTTGCTGGAGGCTTGGTGGTCCACTTAACTGCTGGAACCACGGCGCTGATTCTAGCTTTCTTATTAGGACCTAGAGAGGGTTTTCCTAATCAAATAAAACCTCCTCATAATCCTGGATTAACTATGATGGGAGCTTGTATGTTATGGGTTGGTTGGTTCGGCTTTAACGGTGGCAGCGCTCTCGCAGCAAACCAAGATGCGGGGATGGCCATACTTGTAACTCACATTTCTGCTTCTGTAGCATCTTTGGTATGGATGTTTATAGAATGGATTAAATTCGGAAAACCTAGTTTGGTTGGAATAGTAACAGGATCAATTGCAGGTCTTGCTTCAATTACACCTGCATCAGGATTTGTAGGTCCTATTGGAGCGGTCATTATTGGTTTAGTGTCTGGTTACCTTTGTTACGTTGCAGTTGGATTTGTTAAAAATGCCCTAAAAATTGATGACTCACTTGATGTTTTTGCAGTTCATGGTCTTGGAGGAACTTTGGGAATACTTTTATTGCCTTTCCTAATTGGTTCAAATCTTGGAGGAGTTGGTCTTTCTGAAGGGCAGACTGTCATGAGTTTTTTCAATACTCAACTTACAGGCACAATTAGTGTTTTAATTTTCACTGCGATTATGACAGTGATAATTGCTTTGATCTTAAGATCATTCTTTGGTTTAAGAGTAGATGATGATCAAATAGAGGAAGGTTTAGACCTATCCTCCCACGGTCAATCTGGATACAAATTATAAATTTTTATTAAGCAGGCAATGCATTAGAGATAGCTTCAAGGAGCGGTCTCTGATGTGCTTGCTTAGTTTTTGCATAATGAGGATGACCTAAAGAAGCTAAATCTTCTGCTTTCTCCATTATTCTTTTTTCAAAATCTGAAGATGATGCTATTTCATCGAGTAGTCCAGCCTCAATACACTTATCAAAAGGATAAGGATCAGCATGATAAAGCACAGAATAAACATGCTTTTTATCGATTCTGCTTTCAGCAACTTCCATAATAGGAGAAGGAATATCCATGTTGTTTCTAACTTCGTTTGCTTGAGCAACAAACTCTCCTTCTAGTGCTATGCGGTAGTCCCCGCAACAAACAATAAAAATTCCCATGGCAATTGCGTGCCCTGTTACTGCCATAATTACTGGTCTAGGAAAAGTATAAAGATCATGCATAGTTTTCATTCCTAAGGCAACCATTTTTTGCGCCTTTTCCGCATTTCCACTTTGAATTGTCTTGAGATCAAATCCTGCAGAAAATATGCCTTCTCTTCCTCTTATAATTAATGCACCGCTATCTTTGGAAACTTGATCTAGACAATTCTGTATAGATTCAAGCATTTCTAATGAAAAGACATTAACCTTCCCATCATCCAATGTAATAGTTGAGATATCTCCTTCTTTGCTAAGGGTTGCTGGTTCACTCATTATTTCCTCCTGAAAATTATATTAAATCACAAGCTGCGGGCGGCATCCAATGGGCATCTTTACCATCCCACTTTATATTACATCCAATTGGGTTGGTAACTGGAACTGAAATGATACTTCCTCTTAGATAATCATCAATTGCATTTTCCAAATCGTTTATTGTTGATTCAGAGCCATTTCTTGGATTGTCAATTCCTCTTCCTGTGTAAATCAATGATCTTTCTGAATCAAAGACAAAAAAATGAGGAGTTTTTAGAGCTCCATAATTAGAAGCAATCTCCTGAGATTCATCGTGAAGATAGTCCCAGGGGAACTGATGCTCTTGCATGCGAGCTTGCATATTCTCAAAACTGTCTTCTTCATAGGTATTTTTACTGTTCGAATTGATACATACCAACTTAATACTCTCTTGATTGTACTTTTCGACAGTTTTCCGAGTGGTTTCATCCGATCCAATTACATAAGGACAATGATTACAAGTGAAGGATATTATCAATAACTTATATTTACTGTAACTTGCTAGATCATGAAACAAATTGTCAGTTCCAAGAAGATTAAAATCTGGAGCTTTTTTGCCTACTTCTAATGTATAAGCCAAAGTAATATCAAGTCAGTGGGTTAAAGGAAATTTTTTCTGGAATGTTGTCTGCACCGGGCATATTTTTAGCAATCATGAAAGGTCGTAAAGCCTCTATCGCTTTTGGTTCATCGTGATGACAAATTTTTGGATACATATGATGCATGATGTGAATTTGCATTGAATGATTTACAAACCTAGGCAACCCATTTCTCCAAAATCTTGTATCGTTATTTCTTCCAATTCCGAGCCCATTATGAGGCTCTCTTGAAAAAACCAATCCTAAATAAGAAGTGATAATCTTTAATGGAAGCCACCACAAAAAAAGAGTTTCCAAAGGAAAAAAGAAAACGGTAACCATCTGTGTTAAAACAATGAATAATTGAACCGTAGATCCTCTATCTATGCTTTTTTTGAACTCAGGATCTTTGTCACAATAGTCATTAACCATTTTTTCTATCCTATCGTCTGATCCCTGATTATGAACCCTCAAAGCTGCTTCAAACCATGAATCAACATGCGTATGGAAATAATCAGGATCCTTTTCAGGATCATTTGTGTGTGCGTGATGTTTCATATGAAGAACTTTTAATAATTCATGAGATCTTGCTAAAGGAATCAAGGAAATCTGACCCACAAAAGAATTAACCCACTCAAGGTTCTTATGGCCCCCCGATAGATGTCCATGTTGACCTGCATGAGATGGCAAATAGGCAAAAGATGTGGATATCAGAGATATGAAAAAACCTAACCATAATGGAATAGTTGATGAAATAACTAAATACCAGACAAGACACCAAACAAAAAATTGCGTAAAGGCAATTACAATCATTTCCCACTCTATTCTTCCCATAAAAGACCTAGCTATTTCTTTTTCTTTAGAATGAGAGAGCTCAGAGGATTGGTAATCGTACACCTGGCTATCGGTCATACTATCCAACCCCATTTTTTATGTTTGGCTAACAGGCCAAAAAGGAAACCAGCCAGATAACTGGCTACGGTGAAAAGAAGTTCATTTTTTGGTTCAAAAAAGTAAATGGTTGCAGCATTTAAAACGCTGCCAAAAAAAACAAACGCAAATAAAACAATGAACCATTGCTCTATTATTGAAATTTTATCTTTTGTTTTTGAAGATTTTTCATCCATAGCAATTTTATTTTACTAACAGAATTTAAATAAATAAATATTTAAGCCCTAGATTAGCTTGAATCATCCTAATTTGAGAATATTAGTTGGTGATCCATATTGGTGAAGACCAAGCTCTTTCCTGAATTGTTGATTTTATATCCGATCTAGGAAGTTGATTACTTCTAATTGCGTCCCAAGTAGACCATCTGCAAACTGGGTTTTCTAAAACTCTAACGTAATAAAAGGCTTCCTGATCTTCAATAAATTCTGGATCTTTCCATAAAGTTTTAAGCTCCCTTGAGCCCTTATTTTTGGTGATTGAGCAATCATTCAAATTAACTTTTGCACCATTGTCAGGACACCTGTGTGATGATTTGTCTACTTCCAATCCATCGCTACAGGTTGCGTCAAAGACCTTCTCTTTAGATTCTCCATTATCGAGCCATCCCTTGATAATTTGAACTCTCTGTAAATTTGTACCTTGGGCATCAGCCATTGCCCATACAAGGAAAGTAGGAGATTTATTCTCCTTAGTTTTGAGGCTTCCTCCCATTGTCGATGCTCTTTTGTAAAGGTAAGCAATAGTATTTTCTTTGCTGAAAGCATTCTCAATGTCATATCCAGCAAAAAATCTAATTTTTATTCTTGGTCCGCTAGTTGCAAAAGTTTCCTTTCTTTTAAATGCGTTAAAGATTGACTCTCTAGTATTCTCTTCAGCCCAAACTCCTGCAAGTCCGGAAGCGCTCCAGCTAATGAGCCTACTGCTGCCTGCGAAATAATCTTTTCCATCAACCTCTGTAATTAAATTTGGCCTTAGGACTTTCAATACGGATCCATAAGTCTTATTAAAAGGAATAGATCCCCTGAGTTCGGGAGTTCCATCAAGAATGCCTATTTTTGAAAAGTATCTATCTTCTTCGAAAGATGATGCAGATACATGAGTATCAGTTGATCCAATAAAACCAAATTTATATGGATTGACCCCACTTTTGTTTTTCAGAGCCATACCTCTTAACAAGGCGCTTCTTGTATAACTCCCTCCATCATTATCTGCTGTATTTTCAATTTCAAAATCAGCCCACTCATCATTTTTTGATAAGAAGGGACTCGTCTCTGAGGAAGCTTTTACCTGAGTTATTTCAACAACAGGCTCATTACTTATTCTCTTTCTGCTATAAGATTCATCTATTGGAGCGCCATTAAAATCATCTAGCATAAACATTAAGCCTCCAGAGAGATTAGAATTGTGAGGTATGGCCATGCTCTCAACTCCATTGTTTCTAAGAGAATCCATCCAATCCCATAACTTTTCTGGATTTGGACTATTTACTCTACTAAAGGGCATCAATGGTAAATTTTTAGTATCCTTGAAAATAACATTTCTATGCAGTGTTGTAAGGTCTGCTCCGCTACCTGCCGAGTATTCGTAACCAGCAAAAGTAGTCAAAACTCCTGGTTCATAGGCTCTATCAGCAGCCTGAATAATATCCTGCCAAACAGTAATGGAAATCTTATTTAATTCATCGGTAAGATCATTGGTCAGTCTTCCCTCTTCTGCGAGCCTCTGTGCGAAAGGTCTAAAGAGGTTAGATCTTCTGATAACCTCAAATATGCCTGCACCCGCTGAATCATTTAAATTATGTAATGGCTTCACCCAATCATATTTAGATAAAAAAGAATTTTCATCACTTGCAGATTTCATCACTCCTAAAAATATCCCGTGATCAGTCACAGCATAAAAATCTAAAGGTCTCTTGAGCTGGATCTGATATCCGGATGGATGAGGTAAAGCAGCTCCTCGAGCAAAACGATATGCATCATCTGGAGAATTAATATTACCGAATGTATAAGAATCAAAAGAATTAGCCGTGTGAACGTGCAGATCTCCAAAATAGGCATTTTTGTCTGGGTTTTTCTCTCGTCTATCATCAGTCTCATACTTCACGGAAGATATTTGTTTTGAGAAAATATCATCTATTTTTTCTATAGTTTTTTTAGTTTGTCTCTCTTGGTACTGATAAGAAATAAATACGATTAAAACCAAGCTAAATGTAATTCCTGCGATCCACAAAAAAGATTTTTTTAAAATTCTCACTTAATTTTTAGTTTGACCAATAAATATAGTCGTCTCCTTCCTCATATTTTTGTCCATCGTATTTATCAATGAGGATTGGAACTTCAAATGCGGATGGCACAACTGGGTCAGCTTGCTCTGAATTAAATTGGGCCAATAAACTTTTTAGAAGTTGTGCTTTTTTAGGATGAGATTCTATAAGATTGTTCTTTTCTGTTGGATCAACAGAAGTGTTAAAAAGCCAGTGAAAATTTTCTTTTTTACTGACTATGTATTTCCAATTTTCATGTAATACAGATTGATGATTTCCTGAGCGCCAAAAAAGCGTTTTATGAGGTTCAGTGGATATTTCCTTATTTATATAAGGTAGAAGATTAACACCATCTAAATCATTTAATTTAGAAGATTCAATTCTCGCAGCAGATGCAATCGTAGAAAAAATATCAAAGTGATGAACAGCGCTATTTGATTTTTGACCTGGATTTATCTTATCAGGCCAACTGACAATATAAGGAACTCTTATTCCACCTTCAAAGAAGCTTATTTTCCACCCTCTGTAAGGCTTATTAATATCCTCTAACTCAATATAATCGGCTCCACCGTTATCGCTAGTAAAAATAATCAAAGTTTTGCCATATATTTCAAGCTCTTTGAGTTTTGCAATAACTCTTCCTACGCTTCGATCAAGCGCGGCAATCATTCCAGAATAAACCTGTAAATTATGTCCTTGCATGTGGCTCATGTGCTGTACATCGCTTCTCAATGCCTGCAAGGGATTATGAACTGCCCAATGACTTAAATATAAAAAGAAAGGTCTGTTTTTATTTTTTTCAATAACCTTCAAAGCTTCGTCGGTATAGTAATCGGTAACATATTTATCTGGAGCAAAAAAATCGCCTCCGTTAAACATTGCTGAATACTGTCCAATACCCCAAATCATTCTGTCGATTCCAGTATCGAACTTTGCATTTACTATGTCTGGATCATCTTCTGGGGCATACAAAGGTCCCACCAAAGATAAAGAATCTTTAAATCCTTGGCTTTGCGCATCCATGCCATTGGCTTGGCCAAGATGCCATTTTCCTATGTGGGCTGTGTAATATCCTGCATCACGAAGAACCTCTGCAATTGTTACTTGCTCAGTTGGCATTCCTTGCTCCCATAAAGGAGGTAACCGAGTCGCTACTTCTCTATCAACTCTGGCTCTCAGTTCTGAGTCATCCTCTTCAGCAAGCCAGCGCATAATTAATCTTCCGGTTGCCGGTACGGGAGTAAATTCATATCCAAATTTTGTGGGGTATTTCCCCGTCATGATGGATGCCCTTGAAGGAGCACAAGTAGCATTGGCAGCATATCCTCTTGAAAAGAGAATGCCGTTTTCTGCTAGCAAATCTATGTGGGGTGTTATCAAAGACCCGTCTGCTGCTCCGCCGTTATGAGCAGAGATATCGTTGTATCCCAAATCATCGGCCAAAATTAAAATAATATTAGGACGATCATCTTGTGTAGGAATTTCAGGTCCCTCTGTCCAAGTGGTTGGAATATTGTCTTGTATTGGCATAAAAATAGCCGACAGTTTCGGTATAGACCAAATAAGTATATTTATTTTAAATTCCCAGGCTGTGATGCCTATTATGGCGAGAAGTCCAAAAGTAATTAAAGTTTTCCTAAGCATTATTGAATGATGATGTAAGGAAAATATAAATTATGACAGTTATTGTGTCAAAAGATTCTAAGGAATTTGGTGGGTCTGGCAGAACTCGAATCTGCGACCTCACCCTTATCAGGGGTGCGCTCTAACCAGCTGAGCTACAGACCCATATGAAATGGAATGCAACCTTAGCAAGCTATTATCAATAAATAAAGTTAAATTAATTATCAGAATCCCTTCTTATGACATAGGGACGGTTTTTATTCGAAAAGTAAATTCTTACGACAACTTCAGCCAATAAACCGGTCGTTAAAAGTTGGGTTCCAAACACAACAGAAAGTATTCCGCCATAAAAAAGAGGTCTATCGCCTAAGTCTATGCCAAGCATAATTTTTTGGGCGCTTAATACAAATAAGATAATTATTCCAAGAACCAAAAAAACTAAACCAGGAAAGCCAAAAAAGTGCGCTGGTTTAGATAAAAATCTTTGGAAAAATATAATTGAAAATAAATCTAAAGGTACCCTAGCAATTCTTCCAAACCCATATTTGCTCTCGCCAGCAATTCTAGGTCTATGATTTACTTCCTCTTCGCTTATCCTTGCCTTATCAGTATAAAGACTCATCCAAGCAGGAATTAACCGGTGCATTTCGCCGTACAGTTGAACTGCTTTGAGAGTTTTATTTCTGTAGACCTTTAAGCTACATCCGTAATCATGGAGCTTTATATCAGTTGACCAGCCAATTAAAGAATTTGCCATCTTTGATATGAGACTTCTAAGAAAAGGATCTTTTCTGTCTTTTCTCCATCCAACAATTAAATCCAATTTTTCATCTTTCAGCCTATTCAAGAGTCTTAAAATATCCTTCGGATCGTTTTGAAGATCACCGTCCAAAGTTGCTATGTATTTTCCTTGCACGTGATCAAAACCTGCTTGCATTGCAGCTGTTTGCCCTGAGTTACTTCCTAATTGTAGGTACCTGACTTCTTTTTTTACTTTGGCAATTGATTCACATATATCTCCAGTATTATCTTTGCTTGAATCGTCAACAATGAGTAATTCCCATTCTTTGTCTAGAGATTCCATCGATTGATAAATCTCATCGACGAGAGGTTTTATATTTTCTTCCTCGTTGTAAACAGGAACAACAATGCTTAAATAAGTTTTCATGTCTTCTTAATGAATGTTGAAACAATTGCAAGGATAAGACTATATAAAAGAACAGTAAAGTGAACCAATAAAGAAGCACTGATCATTGAATCGATATTAATATTTTTATCAAAAGAATTTAGTCCAAATATTATGCCTCCCTCATATGTCCCCGTTCCTGCAAAGCCATGGATGGGTAGGATTGATGTTAATTCACCAAAAATAACGGCAACGAAAGAACTTTCTAGGCTTGCTGAAATCAAAGATAACAGAAGATAAGTGAGTGCAAATATTTTCATGAACCAAGCTAACAAAGACAAAATCAAAATTTCAATTTTTTCAAAAAGATTTTTTTTAATATCTCTTTCTTGCAATAAATAGCTTACTCCCAAGTACCAAGCAACTAAAATTAAAAAATTAAGCATTAAAGAATAGTAGAAACTAAGAAAGACAAATAAAGACAAAAAAATGATTGATAGAAGATCTGTGATCCTGAAAATAAAAAGTGCCCTTAGGGATATCTTATTATCGATCCCATAAGATTCTCTCAAAAGCAAAGGAAAAGAAAATTCTCCAATTCGCATAGGTAAGAAATTATTTAAAAAGTTATGCAAGAAAGTGATTCGCATAACTCCTAAACTCTTTGTTTCTTTTTTAAAAAATCTTCTAATTCGAGCAGCCCTTATCAATAGGCTTAAAACCAAAAGACCTAATGCAACGGACACTAGGAGAAAATCCAAATTTTCTGTCATGAAAAGAAAGGAACTAAAGGATCCATATTGATAGATTAAATATATGAATGTGGAAGAAATAAGCAAAGGCATAAAGATTTTAAAAAAATTACTCTGAGATACCTTTATTTTAGTGAAATAGTCTAAAGCAATACTAAGAATGTTCTCTATCTTCAGTAAATTAAGAAATAAAAGGGGACTCAAGAAAATAAGAATGTATAACCAACCAATTTCATTTGCAAAATCATAAGTAGAAAAATTGCCAATGAGAATTGTGTAAAGTGCGATGCTTAATAAAATAATAAAAAATACCGAATATAAAGTGTCCAAAATTTTTGACGATCTATCTGCCAATGAAGCTAAGAGTAAAGGCAAGCTAAAACCCAAAGAAGCCCCTATCAGAATATCCATTGGCCAGTGAGCCCCAACTAATATCCTTGTAAAAGCAATAATTGAAAAGGCGAAAATTAACAGTACAAAATAATTTTTTTTAATCATGCCTGAGACAACCAAACAAGAGAAAAATAAAAAGAGACTAAATGCGTGTCCAGAAGGCACGGATTGAGAGGTCAAAAGAGGTTCAACAACAAAAAATTCTTCTCTTGGTAGGACTGCTCCTGGCCTTGGAATATCCAGTAAAATTTTTAATCCCCTCGAGAGCAAGATTCCAATCAGTGTAGATGAGATAATTAACCTGAAAAATTTTCTTGAATAATATATTGGGATTACAGATGCAATCAGCAGTACGGCTGCATTACCAAATTCGGTAAGAAAAGTGAGAGCTGATTGATTTATAAAAGCTCCAGCACTATTTAGTCCAATAAAAATAAAGTTATTCAGAACAATTACAGGATCTAAATAATTCAAACCAATCAGAACCAGCGCCAAAGCAAAGACAATAAATCCTGTTTTGTGCTGAGGATTCACTCTTTTATCACCACAGAAATACCCGACCTATTATAAATTTCTGTCACTGAACCCAGCTCATCAATTTGATTGCTCCTTAAAAGAATTATTTGTCCATCATTATGATTTCTATAGGCAGTGTCTCTTGCATACACTCCAAATGAGGGAAAGTTCATCTTGTGCATGGCTAAAGGCTTATTCATTTCTTTTACCTTTAATCCAGCCTGTTTGAATCGATCTTGAAATAGTCCTATGGCGCTTGGAAGGAAAATTAAATGGATACTAATCAAAAATAATAAAGACGAGATTATAAATTGGTTAAATTTGGAAAAGACCATAAAGGAGACAATTCCAAGGACTAGAAGAATTAATATTGGAATATAGAAATTTGCAGGAGTAAAGAAAACCTCTATTTCTTCTCTCAAAACATTCCAAATAATGTCTTTCTCTGAAGAAGCCAGAGTTTCTAATACAATTGGCAAAGATGATATGAAGCCCAATAAAGAAATAAAAATTAGCAGATTTATTCTTTTACTTTGCTGCTTAAAATTGAGTGCCATTAATATGAATAATGGAGTTATTCCATAGAGCAAGTAGTGCGGTAACTTAGTTGAAGATATTGAAAAAAAGAGTAAAACCCATAAAAACCAAATCCATAGAAAACTTCTAGTCTCGTCTTTGAAGTCTGTCTTAATTCTGCCGACTACCGTAAAAAGACTATTCCAAAATGGAGCAACCAAAAAAATCAAAATAACAAGATAGTAATAAAATGGTCCTGAGTGGCCCTCAAAAGTGGATGTATACCTTTGAAAGTTATGTTTTAAAAAGAATCCTAGTATCGGATCTATGCCTTCGCTTAAATATAAATAGATAAACCATGGTGATGCAATGCAAAAAAAGACAAGCCACAAAAAAGGATTGAAAAGTTTTCTTAACGTTTCAGTTAAATATCCATTCCACCAAGCCCAGAAAAATAATGCCCCTCCAGGCACGATTAAAATAGCGGGTCCTTTTGTTAAAAAGCCAAAGCCGGCAAGAATTGCTGCATAGTATAAATACTTGGTCCGTTGTTCTCTTAAAGCTAAAAATGCCAAAAGAGTGGTTGAAGCCACAAAAAAGTTGAATATTCCATCCGCAGTTGCTGTTTTGATAATAATCGATGCGCCAAGGCTTGCTAGAACGAAAAAAGCAGCTAAAAAAGCATTTCTTTTATTTGAAATCTTTTTTGTAAACCAAAACGTTACGAATGCCCAGAGCAAACCAAAGATTACGCTCGGTAATCTGAAAGCAAATTCTGAAAAGCCAAAGGTTTTTAAACTTATGACCTGCAGCCAATGGGTAAGAACCGGTTTGTCATCCCTCCTCTCTCCTGCTAACTCAACGTTTGTAAAATTACCAGAATCCATCATAGTCAAAGTTGCTGAAGCGAATGCACCTTCGTCTTCATCAACTAATGGATAAAGATTAATAGAAAAGAGATAAACGGAAAATAAAGAAATTCCTAAAATAAGGGCGAGTATCTTATTTGACACCCTGTCGATGGTACTAGTTTTTTGCTTTATCAACCAGACGGTTACTAGCTATCCAAGGCATCATCTCTCTTAAAGATTTTCCAACCTCTTCTATTGGATGTGCGGCTGATTGTCTTCTAAATTCTTGCATTGCAGGGCCTCCATCTGGTCCGTTGCTTTTTCTTGCATCAGCAATAAATTCGTCTGCAAAATCTCCAGACTGAATCCTTTCAAGAATTTTTTTCATTTCCTTTTTGGTTTCGTCAGTAATTACTTTAGGTCCTGAAGTGTAATCTCCATATTCTGCTGTATTTGAAATGCTATATCTCATGTTTGCTAAACCTCCCTCATAAATCAAATCAACGATTAATTTAACTTCATGCACACATTCAAAATATGCCATCTCGGGTGGATAACCGGCTTCTACCAAAGTTTCATAGCCTGCTTGAATCAATGAAGTCAGACCTCCACACAGTACAGACTGTTCACCAAACAAATCTGTCTCGGTTTCATCTTTGAAAGTTGTTTTGATGATACCTGCTCTTCCGCCACCTATAGCTGAAGCATAAGCAATTGAGGTATCCAATGCATTAGAGGAGGCATCTTGATGAATTGCAACTAAACAAGGTACCCCAGCTCCATCTAAGTATTGACCTCGCACTGTATGACCAGGTCCTTTAGGAGCTATCATGATTACGTCTAAGTCTTCTCTTGGAACAATCTGTTCGTAATGAATATTAAATCCATGTGCAAATGCCAAAGTAGCACCTTGCTTAAGATTAGGTTCTATCTCTTCTTTATAAGCAATTCCTTGAAACTCATCGGGAATTAACATCATCAATACATCAGCTTTAGATGCTGCTTCGACATTGCTAGCAACTTCAAAACCTGCTTCAGATGCCTTTGCAGCTGAAGATGATCCATCCCTTAATCCGAGAATTACGTTAAAACCAGAGTCTTTCAAATTATTAGCATGTGCATGACCTTGAGAACCGTAGCCTATGATCGCTATAGTTTTATCTTTTAATAATTCAGGATTTGAATCTTTTTCGTAAAATACTTCCATTGTTTTCTCCTAATACTCAATTGTAGTTTCACTTTCAGAAATGAGAAAGTTTTCACCTGTCCCCATTCCAAGCAGACCTGATCTGGTAACCTCTAAAAACTTTTGCTTATTTAAAGAAAGAAGAAAATCATCAACTTCATGGTTCGAACCAATAAGTTTAATCATTACAAATGCATCTTTGTGATTAATAATTTCTCCAACAACAGGAAAAGCACTTTCAATAATTTTTTTTGCTTCTTTCTCGGTAATTTTTAATTTAACAATAGCAATTTCCAGTGAGACAGATTCAATGTCGGACAGATTCTGAACTTCGACAACATCAATTACTTTGTTTAATTGTTTGAGTATTTGAGATATTATGCTTTCTTCTTCTTTAACGACCATAGTGAGCCTTGATAAAGATGAATCGTTAGTAGGAGCCACAGATAAAGAGTCTATGTTGTAACCTCTTTGTGAAAATAAACCTACAACCCTAGAAAGAGCTCCCGGTTGGTTTTCCATTAAAATCGATATGTGACTCATTTTAAAAAGTCTTTTTAGTTTTACTAACTCGCATTTCAGACATATTGCCACCGGCTTCAAGCATTGGGTATACATGCTCATCTGGATCAACATATACATCCATGAATACAAGTTTATCTTTCATGGAAATACATTCATCCATTCTTTCTTCTAGCTCACTGATATCCTCTACCTTCATACCCACATGTCCATAAGATTCTGCAAGCTTAACGAAATCAGGTAAAGAATCTTCGTAGAGAATACTGGAATACCTTCCGCCGTATTGCATATCCTGCCACTGCTTAACCATTCCTAAAGCTCTATTATTAAGATTAATTATTTTCACAGGCAGTCCATACTGCATACAAGTAGATAGCTCCTGAATACACATTTGAATGCTGCCTTCACCGGTTACACAAACAACATCCTCATCAGGAAAAGCAAATTTAACTCCCATGGCAGAAGGCAGACCAAATCCCATTGTTCCTAGGCCGCCAGAATTGATCCATTTTCTTGGTTCATCAAATTTATAATATTGAGCAGCAAACATTTGATGTTGGCCAACATCAGAAGTTATAAATGCCTTACCGTTCGTAGACTTGTAAAGAGACTGTATTACTTGTTGAGGAAGGATTTGCTTCTGATGAAATTTCTTGTCCAGAAGATCATGATTAAGACCATGAGTTTCTCTCCAGTTCAGAATCTCATTATTCCAGAGATCTATTGATGCTTTATCAATATTTTTTGGATCTATTTTATTGAGAATTTGATTAAGAATCTTTTTAGCATCTCCATTTAGAGATACATCGACATTTATAATTTTTTCTATAGAACCGTAATCACAATCTAAGTGAATTTTTTTGGCATTTAATGAGTATTTTTTAGGATTGTTTGTAGTTCTATCATCAAATCTTGAACCCAAAGCAAAGATTAAATCAGCTTCATGCATTGCCATGTTAGCTTCATAGGTTCCATGCATTCCTAACATTCCAATAAAGTTTTCATGAGTTGCAGGAAAGGCTCCCAATCCCATTAGTGTATTTGTCACAGGAGCATTCATGATTTTCGCTAACTTTTTTAGCTCCTCAGATGCATTACCTTGAATTATCCCACCGCCCGCATATAAAACTGGCTTTTTTGCTTTCTCTAATAATGAAACTGCCTCATCTACGTTACTTTCTTCTTCTTCAGAGGGGGCTGAATAAGATCTCATCTTTATATCTTTAGGATACTGATAATCAAAAAGATGGTTCGGATCTGTCATATCCTTGGGTACATCTATTACAACTGGACCTGGCTTTCCTGTTTTCGCAATAATAAAGGCCTTTTTGACAACCTCTGGTATCTCTTCTGGACTTTGAATTAGAAAGCTATGTTTTACTATTGGTCGGGATATTCCCATCATATCTGTTTCTTGGAAGGCGTCTGTTCCTATTAAATGGCTTGCAACCTGACCTGAAATTACTACCAATGGAATAGAGTCCATATATGCAGTTGCAATTCCAGTGATTGCGTTTGTTGCTCCTGGACCAGATGTTACAAGAACAGTTCCAACTTTTCCTGTGGCTCTGGCATATCCGTCAGCTGCATGGACTGCAGCCTGTTCATGCCTAACTAAAATATGCTGAACTTTATCCTGTTGATAGATTGCATCGTAAATATGAAGAGCAGCTCCTCCAGGATATCCAAAGAGAAGGTCTACATTTTCATCTGCTAAAGCTCTGATAAGCGCAGATCCGCCTGATTCTTTCTTCATATTTATTTAACAGTTTTAAAAAGATTCGAATTGTGACACTAGAAGCCTTTAAGTCAAGTTTTCATTGGTTTTTAGACGATCCAATAAACTTTGAAAATCTTTAGGAATTTCGCTTTCAAAATTAACTGTTTCATTAGACGAGGGATCTATAAAAGAAAGTTCTCTAGCATGTAGGGCCTGTCTCGGAAACTTGATAATAAAATCTTTCAAATCGTCTGAAGTATTTTTTGCAAATCTTTGACTTGTTCCATAAGTTTTATCTCCAACGAGAGGATGTTTAATATGGCTAAAATGGACTCTAATTTGATGAGTTCTGCCTGTTTCTAAATAAGCTCGTATATAAGTATAAAATCCCAAAAATTCTAATACTTTAAATTTAGTAATTGCTTCTTTTCCTTTTTCTGTAACTGATTGTTTTGTTCTTACCGTACGATGCCTTCCAATTGGGAGGTCCAAAGTTCCTGCTCTCAACGTTTTTCCAATTACAATTAGGTCGTATCCCCTTTTAACGGTTCTAGAGGAGATTTGATCTGACAAGTGTTTATAAGCCTTCTCATTTCTTGCAATAACCATTAGTCCAGAAGTATCTTTATCTAAACGATGAATTATTCCAGCTCTTGGAAGATCTGCCAGCTCTGGAAAGTTAAATAATAAACTATTGAGAATTGTTCCTGATCTATTTCCTGAGCCCGGATGAACAACAATTCCTGGAGCTTTATTTATAACTATGAAATCCTTTGTCTGCTTTTTTATTTCAATCTCAATATCTTCAGGAAGATCTTCAACTTCAGCATCAATTAGACCAGATAAATTTATCTTGCTTCCAATTGAAGCTTTTTCGCTTACTTTGGAAATTGTTTGATTATCAATAGACAAAAAATCTAGTTCAATAAACTTTTTAATTTGCATTCTTGAGAACTCTGGATGTCTCTTGGATACGATTACATCTATTCTTTTTCCTGACTCTTCGGCGTTGACCTCGAAATTAATTGAAATTTTTTTTGGCATGTTTTTTAATCTTTAAACAGATAGAATTAGCAGATGCAAACTCGTAATAAGCATTATTTTATCTTTAATCTACTTTTTTTACTGATCTTGATGGGTTTATCCGCATCGTGTGCAAATAAAGAAGAAACTATTGAAAGGATCTTGCTTGAAAAAGAACTATTTGATCAAGCGCAGAATAGATTGAGATCTGGCAATTTTGCTGCTGCCGCAATGAGTTTAGAAATGCTTGAGGCTAGATACCCTTTTGGAAGATTTGCCACACAAGCTCAGTCAGAGCTTATTTATGCTTATTTTAAGTCAGCAAACTATGAGGCTGCCATATCAGCTGCTGATAGGTTTATCAGCTTGCATCCTAATCATCCAAATATAGATTACGCTTACTATTTGAAAGGGATGTCCGGTTACACAGCCGATATGTCTATTTTTAATCCAAATATGATTTTAGAGGATGCGGCCTCGAAAAGAGATCTCAATCAAGCAAAGAAATCGTTTTCTGACTTGAGTGATTTTTTACTTAGGTTTCCAGATAGTGACTACGCTGATCAAGCAAGGCAACGAATGGTTTTCTTAAGGAATTTGATCGCAAAAAAAGAAATCTATGTAGCGACTTTTTATATGGAAAGAAAGGCTTTTGTTGCTGCCTTAAACCGAGCTAATTATGTGATTGAACATCTCCCAAATAGCTCTCAAGTAGAACAAGCTCTTGAGATTAAAATTGAAGCCTATAAAGAACTCAACCAGTCAGATTTGGCCAACATAACTCAAGACTTACTCGACGCTTTCAAAGAAAAGAAAATTAAATCCTAATGGCTATTTTAATTTCAGTTTTAATTTTTGTAGGAATAGTCGTTGGGCTTGCACGTCTTTTGGGAGAAAATTCAGTTGATATCAGTGAAGATCAATCCAGCATGGTCAAATGTATAGAATGCAATGTTTATTTCCCTGCCTTAGAAGCTAGAAAAACATCAAGGGGTTGGATCTGTAAAAATCATTAAAATTTGTATCTGATTTTCAATACAAACTGATCAGAATAAGTAGTATCCCAACCGGTTGTATAAAGGTCCCCGAAAGAGGATAAGTCTTTATCCTCATCAAAATAATACCCACCTCTGGTATATACAGCATAAAAATGGGATAACGGAGCCAACTCGTAACGATATCTTATTTGAAATGCAACTTGGCTCAATTCAAAAGGATTTAGCTGTGCATCTGAATATTGCATTTTTCCATCCTTAGATACTGAGAATGCACTAGGGTTGTCTGCAGTTAAGGCGTAAAACTGTGCTTTAATTCTGAGCTCATGAGTATTATCCAAGAACCAACCTAAAGATAAAGAGGAGGAAAGTTTTTTATAATCGTAAAATCCAAAAACTTTATCGTATTCGAATTTATTCCAATTTTTTTCTTCATCATATCTAATTAAACCCAAGTTGATATCTAAATTATCGGTTGGTTGAATGGTTGCGCCTAGATTAAAACCCCATCCTTCTCCTCGTCGAGAGTACACAGGATCATCAAATTTATATCCTCCAGAATTACTTTGCACTTTAAAACTTGGGATGAAGACTCTGTCCTGAGGAGCTTGGTATCTTACAAAAAAGTTATAACCTCCAAGACGTCTTATAAAAGGTGCTTCTGGATTTCCTCTTGTTTCCAAATAATCCTTTCCTGGTACTAAAATACACTCACAAAATAAATCAACAGAAGAATAATCCTTAAAATCAAGATTTAATGAAAAGTACGCCATCCCGCCACCATTAATTCCTGAAATACTTCTTTGATGACCTCCATTCGTTTCTAATGTGAGATTTCTCAATGGTGAGGACTCAGAAAATTCAGACTCTTTATATCTGGCTTGCCAACCTGTTGAGATATATTCTTTCATCTCCATATATCCCATATCATTTAGATCGTATCCTTCATCAAATACTGATAAGGCCCAGAGCCCAGAAAATTTCTCATTAAACACTCTTGATGCAACTGCTCTTAATGCAGCACCTTCCGTTGAAACTCCTAATTGATCAATCTCAGAATAACTAACCATTCCAAAAAGTCTTGTGTTTCTATCAATTGAATATTCATAATCCATGGTATGAACTTGCGCTGTTCTTGAAATATTTGGTTTATCAGCATAAGTCAACATATATCCAACTTTGCCTTCGTCAAATATTCTTCTATATCTAATTGCTTGAAAATTTCTTCCTTGATACAAAGGATCATCTCTCTCAAACGCAGAAAAAACACCAAATTCATTTTCCTTTTCTTTTTGCGTATATCTGAGGGCAACATCAATATCACTGGATGATCTATTCTCTGATTTACATCTTTCGATAAGATTTTCTTTAAGAGTATCGCAGTTGTAGTCTGGAGAACCGCCAATTCTTCTAGTATTGATCAAGTAAAGTCGCCAACCTGTAATAGAGAACAAACTTTGATTTTCGGTAAAAAATGGCCTTTTATCATCATAAAAAGTCTCTGTTGCATCAAAACTAACAATAACATCATCACTTTCGACCTGCCCAAAATCTGGATTCAAAGTCACATCTAATCGTTTCTCAGCATCAATGGACCAAAAGATTTCACCACCAATCTTATTTTGCTGTTCTTCAGTAACTTGTTCTTGTGAAATTGTTAAATAGGGATAAAAGTCCACATCAGCAGAACTCTCCTTGGAAAAATTTTGAATTTGTATCTGTTCAAATTTGGAAATAAACCTTGTATCGTCCCCCCAGATAGGTGGATAACTTGTCCATTCATTATCTTCAAAAAAATATCGAACGAGCCTGACTTTAACTTCAATAAATTTTTCTTCTGTTACTGGAATTGGAGCTACGTCCCAAGGTAAATAAAATTCGGAAAACCACTTATCACCTTCTTGACTTTCAGCTGCATACCAAAGCCCATCCCAGTCAGATGAAGGTTCATTTTCATTCTGCCAGATTGCATCTCCTAGAGATCCTCCAAGAGTTATTCCAAAACTGTAAGCATTACTTGAATTTCCACTGAAGTCTAAAAATACAAAATTTCTATCAGCGCTAACCATCCAAGAATCTCTTTTGTGGAGTCTTTCTGTTTGAGACTCTTTGCTTTGGTTATTCTCAAATCCAAAATATATTCCATCTTCATTTGCAAAGTAGAAAACTCTTGTTTTATTTTCTGGTTCTTTAAGTGTATTAGGCTGAACAACTAAAAAATCTTCTATATAGGCTGCTTCGGACCACTCTATTTCAGAAAGTTTTCCATCAACAGTGATCTCAGACGTAAGATATGAAGCGTATATAAAAAAAGAGAAGACTAGAAATCTAGTATATTTAAATAGCAAACTGATCAATGATAAATAAAAAAGAATTGATTATTCAACGTAGATATATATTTTATCTGAAATAACAGGTTTTTTGTGAGGAACGTGAAGGTAGTTACCCAGTAAAAGCTGCAAACTTCTTTTACCTTTAGGTAAATCAATTAAAACTTCTGTTTGTCCTTTTCCAAAATGAATGTGGTTTATATTAGCAGGGATAGGTTTTGTAAGATCAGGTAAATTTTCTATATCAACAAGTAGATGATGATGACCAGTATTAGGAAAATCTATTCCAGCCGGAGCCACTCCCATTCCAGATAACCCAAAAACTATTTTTACAGGTCCATTTACTGTTGCACCGTCTTTAGGTTCAATAAAGTAAAGTTTTATGTCGCTTGAAAATGCTGAGCTTGAGCACAAAACAAAAATTAAAAGATAAAGAAACTTAGACATATTTTCCTTCTTGATATACCAAGGGTTTTAAATTGTCATTATGAATTAAATCTTGAACCTCGCCAACGAAGATCGAGTGAGTTGTGTCTTCCATAATTTCTTTTAAATTACAGAAGAGGTTTGATTGAGCATTCTCTAAATATGGTGTCTCTTCCTTATTAAGCCATGAATCATTGGAAAATCTTTCATTTATTTTCTCTGAGTTGCTACAGATATCAGCTACATGTTTTTGTCCATTGCTCAATAAATTAAGACAAAACGATTGAGTTGTTTTTAAAAAATCATGCATGGCAGCAGATTTATTAATGCAAACTAACATTCTTGGCGGATCAGCTGATAACGATGCTACTGAAGAAACTGTCATTGCCTCTTTAGAATCTGAATTTCCTGAAGAAATAACATATACAGTTTGAGCCTGCGTTCTTAAAATATTTAGAAATATATCTTGCATTGATAAGTGATTAGAAAAGAGAATTATAAAAGAAAATTATGAGCAATAAAGCAAATAAAGGTTCATTTAGAATAATCAGCGGAAAATATAAAGGAAGAAAATTCGAATTCTTACCTTCTAAAGATCTTAGACCAACTCCAGATAGACTAAGGGAAACATTGTTTAATTGGCTTGGACAGGTCATTGATCGGAAGACTTGTCTTGATTTATTTTCTGGAACAGGTTCTTTAGGATTGGAATCATTGTCTAGAGGTGCTCAAAAAGTTACATTTATCGAAAAAAATTTTGAGCACTTTGATAAATTAAGAGGCTATGTCAAAAAGCTAGGTGCTATTGAGGATATATCAATAATTAATAAGGATGTCCTTGCTTGGTTGGATGAAGCAAATGATGAATTTGATCTAATTTTTGTTGATCCACCATTCTATGAACAACTTGCTGAAAAAGTTCTTTTAAAAATTAAAACAAAATCTCTTCTTGCTAAATCTGGAAATATTTATCTTGAAGTAGAAAAAGATATAGATCTAAGTTTTTTAGAAACGGATTGGGAAGTTATAAAAGAGACTAACTCTGGGAGGAAGCAATATTTACTTCTTAAAGAAAAATAGTTATTTTCCTTTCTTCATTGAACTGAAGAATTCATTGTTTGTCTTGTGTTTTCCAAGTTTATCTATAAGCCATTCAGTTGCATCAACATCTTCCATATCATTGAGAAGCTTTCTAAGAATATTTATTCTCTGAAGTTCTGCATCATCGGTTATGAGCTCTTCTCTTCTTGTGCCTGAACGCCTTATGTTAATAGCTGGAAAGACTCTTCTTTCAGCAATTGCTCTATCAAGATGAATTTCTTGGTTTCCAGTACCTTTAAATTCTTCGTAAATTACTTCATCCATTCTCGATCCAGTGTCAATGAGCGCTGTAGCAATAATGGTAAGACTTCCTCCACTTTCTATATTTCTGGCAGCACCAAAAAATCTTTTTGGTTTTTCAAGGGCATTAGCGTCAACACCACCTGTTAATATTTTCCCAGAAGCTGCTTGAGTAGAGTTATAAGCTCTAGCCAAACGAGTGATTGAATCTAGCAAAATAATGACATCATTTTTTGTTTCAACAAGTCTTCTAGCTTTGGCAATTACCATCTCAGCTACTTGAACATGTCTTGATGGAGGTTCGTCAAAGGTAGACGCGATTACTTCCCCTCGAACAGAACGTTTCATGTCAGTAACCTCTTCAGGTCTTTCATCAACTAAAAGAACCATTAGCTTGCTGTCAGGGCTATTCCTTTCAATTGAATGAGCGATAGTTTGAAGAAGAAGAGTTTTTCCTGCTTTGGGTGGAGAAACGATAAGTCCTCTCTGACCCTTACCTGTTGGAGCAGTTAAATCAATTATTCTTGCTGATAAATCTTCAGTTGTTCCATTCCCTGCCTCCATCACAATTCTTTCTTCAGGAAACAAAGGTGTTAAGTTTTCAAAAGCAACCTTTGATTTCGTTTGCTCTGGTGCATTAAAGTTGATCTCATCAATCTTTAACAAGGCAAAATATCTTTCACCCTCTTTTGGTGGTCTTATTTTCCCAGAAATAGAATCACCTGTTTTGAGTCCAAATCTTCTTATTTGGCTTGGTGAAACATATATGTCGTCTGCACCTGCTAAATAAGAAGACGACGGTGATCTCAAAAATCCAAACCCATCATTTAAAATTTCAAGAACTCCCTCGCCCTCGATATCCTCACCTTTTCCAGAATGAGATTTGAGAATTCCAAAAATAACATCTTGTTTTTTTGAGCGGGCTAAATTTTCAATGCCCATTTCCTCAGCGAGACTGAGCAATTCTTCTACGGGCTTGGCTTTTAATTCGCCTAAATGCATAACAAATTTTGGGATTTAATTAAAGATTGTCTAAGACAAGGTGAATAAATGTAACACCTTAGTTTGCCCTAGTCTAGGTTAAATTTATAGGTGTTGTTCCAAAAAAGATAGAAGCTGAGACTTTGATAAAGCACCTATTGCCTGATCAACTACCTCTCCATCTTTGAATAAAACTAACGTTGGAATGCTCATTATGTTTAATTGGGCTGCTAATTCTTGATTTTCATCCACATCAACTTTTCCAACCGTAAGCTTATCTGACATATCTGAAGCAACTTCCTCAAGTATTGGGGCTACCATTTTGCATGGACCACACCATTCTGCCCAATAATCGACTAAAACAGGTTTATTTGACCCAACCGTTTCTGTGAAGTTTTCCTTATTTAACTCTATTGTGTTACTCATAATTTTTATATTAGGTTAAATTTTAAAAATGCAAATTAAAAATCATCTGTTACAGCCCCCTCGGAAGCTGAAGATACTGATCTAGCGTATTTAGCTAACACTCCTCTGCTGGGAGGTTCTTTTAAAGATCGCCAGTTTTTCTTTCTATCTACTAACTGTTCTTCTGAGATATCAATGTTTATTTGATCTTTTTTTGCGTCTATGGTGATTAAATCTCCATTCTGTAAAAGTCCAATTGGACCTCCATTCGCTGCTTCAGGGGTAATATGACCAACCACAAAACCATGAGATCCGCCTGAGAACCTTCCATCAGTAATTAGAGCAACTTTATCTCCTAGCCCAGCTCCCATGATTGCCGCAGTCGGTTTTAGCATTTCACGCATACCTGGGCCTCCTACAGGACCTTCGTATCTGATAACAATTACCGAACCTTCTTGAATGGTATTCTTGAAAATTGCTTCAACAGCTTCTTCTTCAGATTCAAAAATTATTGCAGGACCAGAAAACGATAGTCCCTCTTTCCCAGTTATTTTAGCTACCGCCCCTTGAGGAGCTAGATTACCTTTCAAAATTCTAATGTGACTTTCTTTTTTTATAGGTTTACTAATTTGAGCAATAATTTTTTGATCGTCTTTATAGGGTTCTATGTCTTTAAGATTCTCTTCTAAAGTTTTTCCTGAAACGGTCATACAACTTCCATCCAGTAATCCATCATTAAGCATCATTTTCATTAAGGGTTGAATACCGCCCTGTTCATTCAGATCACTCATTAAATAGTAACCAGAAGGCCTGATGTCAGATAAAACAGGTGTATTTTTCCCTATCCTAGTAAAGTCGTCTAAATTTAAATCAACATTTGCTGATTTTGCCATTGCTAGGAGGTGAAGGACTGCGTTAGTAGAGCCACCTAGTGCAATAACTACTTTAATAGAATTTTCAAAAGCGCTCTTGGTTAGAATATCGCTAGGTTTAATATCCTTTTCTAATAAGTAATCGATAGCCTTACCTACAGCCAGGCAATCATTTTTCTTCTCCTGAGAGATTGCATCTTGTGAGCTACTGCCAGGCAGACTCATTCCTAATGCTTCAATTGCCGATGCCATAGTGTTTGCAGTGTACATTCCTCCGCATGAACCAGGCCCAGGGAGTGCATTTTTCTCAATTGCTATTAGTTCGTCTTCACTTATTTGATTTTGAGAATATGCGCCAACCTTTTCAAGAACAGTGGCAAAATCAGTATGATTCTTCCCAGGCTTGATAGAACCACCGTAAACAAACAGACTTGGTCTATCTAACCGTATCAATCCCATCATACAACCTGGCATATTTTTATCGCATCCGCCTATTGCTACAACAGAATCAAATGACTGGCACCCAACAACAGTTTCAATTGAATCTGCAATGACTTCTCTAGAGACCAAAGAATATCTCATTCCAAGAGTACCCATTGAAATACCGTCAGAGATTGTGATGGTATTGAAAAGAACTGATTTGAGACCTGCATCATCAACAGAGCTACATATGGTTTGTGCTAATTCATTGATGTGCATGTTACAAGGAGTCACATTTGACCAAGTTGAAGCAATACCTACTTGTGGTTTTTTAAAATCCTCATCTGAAAAACCTGTTGGCCTAAGCATTGATCGAGCACCAGCTTGATCAATTCCATCAACCAGAGAGGATGAATATTTTCTTTTTTTAGACATTGGTTTTAATTATAAGCAGCATTTATAAGATTGATTGTATATTCATCTTGAGGTGTATCAAATATCTGATCAGTTGGACCAGATTCAACTATTGAGCCCTTTTTCATGACTAAAACTCTATCTGACATTGACCTGATTACTCTTAAATCATGACTTATCAAAACGTAGCTTATATTTTTGGAATTTTGTAAATCCTTCAAGAGCAGAAGTATTTCCTTTTGAATTGAAACATCTAATGCTGAAGTTGGCTCATCGAGCAAGATCAATTTGGGATTTGTAATCAATGCTCTTGCTATTGCAATTCTCTGTCTTTGGCCTCCAGAAAATTCATGCGGAAACTTTTCAAGGCATGATGGATCTAAATGAACGTCATTTATTGATTCTATGATGCGTTGTTTTTTTTCTTGTTTGCTCAATTGCTTAAAATGAATATCCAAACCTTCTTTGATGATCTCTTCCACCCTCATCCTAGGAGATAGAGAACTAAAGGGATCTTGAAAGACAACCTGACACTTCTTCCTCAAATCACTTAGCTTATCTTTTTTTAATATTTCATTTTCAAAGAGAATTTTTCCTGAATACTCTTCTATGCCCAGAATTGCTTTGAGAATGGTAGATTTTCCTGATCCTGATTCTCCAACAATTCCTAGAGTTGAATTATCGGATAAAGAGAATGAGACTTCTTTGACTGCATCAAATCTTTCTTCTTTTTGGAAAAGGGAAGCTTCTCTTACTTGGTAGCTTACATTTAATTTTTCGCATTCCAGAATTTTAGAATCTGAAACATTATTAATCTCTTTGGGTTCAGGAATGGACTCCATTAACCTTTTTGTATAAGAATCCTTTGGATTAGAAAAAATTTCTGCAGTAGTTCCTCTTTCGATCACATTACCCTGATTCATCACCAGAACCTTATCTGCGAATCTTTTGACAACATTTAAATCATGCGTGATAAAAATTATGCTGAGGTTTTCCTCTTCTTTTAATTTATTTAAAAGAATTAATAGTTCTTTTTCGACAGTCACATCCAAGGCTGTTGTTGGTTCGTCTGCAATCAATATCTCAGGATTGTTTGATAATGCCATTGCGATCATCACTCTTTGTCTTTGTCCTCCAGAGAGCTGATGAGGAAATGAAGAAAATTTTTGTTCTGGGTTTGGTATTTCAACTTTCCTTAATAGATCTATGGCTTTTTCTTTTGCCTCTTTGTTGGAACTCTTATTATGGACTTGAATAGACTCCATAATTTGCTTACCGACCTTTATAAAGGGATTCAATGAAGTCATTGGCTCTTGGAATATCATTGATATTCTTTTACCTCTGATATTCTCAAGTTCTTTTTTGGGAAGATTTATAAGTTCTATACCTTGAAAGTTTATGGAGCTATCTTTGCTGTGAAATGCAATTGGATAAGGAAGTAGTTGCATAATAGATAAAGCTGTAACTGATTTGCCTGATCCGCTTTCTCCTACAACGGCTAAAGTCTCTTTTTCAGAGAGGTTAAAATTTAAATTATTAACAGCCTTAAAAGTTGAAGATTCATTTGCAAATTCAACATTAAGGTTGTTAACTTTCAAAATTGGTTCACCAAAATTATTCATGAATTTATTTTTACTTTTTGTTTCAGCTGTCTTTTCAAGCAATAGTTTCTTGTTTGTTGAAACGAGTGATCAGTTCGTATCTCCTGAGGAGGCATATACTATCACTATAAATTCTTTTGATGATCATGTTTTGATAGATTTGAAATTACATCAAAATGTTTACGTTTATTCCGATAAGCTAAACTTCACAATCTCTCCGGAAAATAAAAATTTAAAGGTAGAAACAGAATCATTAGTTATAAAAGATGAGTTTTTTGGAGAGTCTGAAGTCTTCATTAATAATATTTTCTTTAATGTCCCAAATCTGAAGGATGGCATCTTGTCATTCAAATTAAACTATTTGGGATGCTATCAAGGAAAATATTGCTATCCAGAAAAAAATAACGAAATAAATCTATTATTCAAAGAAAATCGTTTAATTTCTAAAAAAATACTTTAAAATTCGCTCAATGTCTTCGATCTTGCTTTTAAATGGGCCAAATTTGAATCTTTTAGGTGAAAGAGAGCCAGATATTTATGGAGATTTTTCTCTTGAAGATATTGAAAAAACAATAGAAAAGCTAGGCAAAGAGAACAATATTGATACCGAATGCTTTCAAAGTAATGCTGAGCATGAGTTAGTTGACAAGATTCATGATGCTAAATCTAATGGAGTAAAAATTATTCTATTCAATCCAGGCGCCTTCACCCACTCAAGCATATCTTTGAGGGATGCGATACTTGGTGTAAATGTTCCTTTGATTGAAATACATTTGTCTAACATTTATGGCAGAGAAGAATTCAGAGAAAAGTCATATTTTTCAGACATTGCTTTAGGAGTGGTTTCAGGATTTGGAAAGCAAAGTTATTTAATGGCTTTTCAAGCAGCAAAAAATTATCTACTAAGGGAGGATTAATGGATATTCGTAAAGTAAAAAAATTAATTGAAATGTTAGAAGAATCTAATCTCAATGAAATAGAAATTAAAGAAGGTGAAGAAGCTGTAAAACTTGTAAAGAGTAACCCTGTTCCAAGTAATTTTATTTCTTCTACTCCTGCTATCATTTCAGAACCTACTCAACAGTCTCCGATTACTAAGCCATCGGCACCTTTGTCTGAAGCAACAGTTACTCAAGAAATAAGCCAAACATCAGATGTTCTTGAAAGTGGAAATAAAATGAATTCTCCTATGGTAGGAACTTTTTATTCTGCTCCAAATCCAGAGTCAGAACCCTTTGTAAAAGTTGGCGATCAAATTAATGAAGGTGATGTACTTTGTATAATTGAAGCCATGAAAATGATGAACGAGGTAAAGTCAGAGTTTTCCGGAACAGTAAAACAAATCTTAGTTGACAATGCTGAGCCTGTTGAGTTCGATCAAACCTTATTTGTTATTTCTTAGAGTCCAATGTTTAAAAAAATCCTTATAGCTAATAGAGGAGAAATCGCCTTAAGAATCTTAAGAGCATGCGAAGAACTTGATATAAAGACTGTTGCTGTTTATTCGTCAGCAGATAAAGATTTAAAACATGTAAAGATGGCGGATGAATCCATTTGTATTGGACCTGCAGAATCAGCAAAAAGTTATCTCAACGTCGCTGCTATTATAAGCGCATCAGAACTGACAGGGATTGATGCTATTCATCCGGGTGTAGGTTTTCTCTCTGAAAACGATCATTTTGCTCAACAAGTAACATCTAGCGGATACAAATTCATAGGGCCAGATTCAGAAACCATAAAAGTGATGGGAAACAAAATCACTGCAAAAGAAGCAGTTCTATTAGCTGGAATGCAGCCCGTGCCGGGCACAGGAAGAATTAACTCGGAGGAAGAAGCATTGAAGATGGCTGATGAAATTGGCTATCCAGTAATAATAAAAGCTGCTGCAGGAGGCGGAGGTAAAGGAATACAAATCTGTGAGAAAAAAGAAGAATTTTTGTCAAAACTAAGTCTCACTCAAATTGAAGCCTTAAATAGCTTTGGAAGTGACGAAGTTTATATAGAGAAATATCTCCAAACTCCAAGACATGTAGAAATACAAGTTGCCGCTGATGATCATGGCAATGCTGTTCATTTTTTTGAAAGAGACTGCTCAATCCAAAGAAGAAATCAAAAAATCATTGAAGAAGCCCCTGCTTTTGATATTCCTCAAGAAAAATTAGATGAAATAAGAAAGATAGCAGTGAACACCTGCAAGAAGCTAAATTATAAAGGTTTAGGTACTTTTGAATTTCTTTACGAGGATGGAAATTTTTACTTCATTGAAATGAATACAAGATTGCAGGTAGAACACACGATCACAGAAATGATAACTGGGATTGATCTTGTAAAACTTCAAATTATGATTGCTGCAGGTCAGGAAATTCCTTTGTCTCAAGATGATATTAACTGCCGCGGTCATGCAATCGAATGCAGGATAAATGCTGAACATCATGAAACTTTCATTCCATCTCCTGGTAAGGTAACTGAATTCCATCCTCCAGGCGGATTTAGGATTAGGACCGATTCTCATCTCTATTCTGGTTATACAGTTCCCCAATATTATGATGCTCTAATAGCGAAAATATGTGCGCATTCAAGTGATAGAATTTCTGCAATAAGAAAGATGCGAGTAGCTCTCGAAGAAACATATATAGAGGGAATAAATACAAATTCTCCTCTTCATCAAAGAATTCTTGTTGAGCCAAACTTTGTTGAAGAAAAAATCTCAATAAATTACTTAAGAGATATTCTTAACATAAAGTAAATATTTTCATGAAAGAGTATGATCCAAAAGTCATTGATCAATCTATTCAAGATTACTGGGATTCAAATAATGCTTTCGAGGTAGATCCCGATACTGATAAAGATAAATTTTACTGCTTAAGCATGCTGCCCTACCCGTCTGGAAAAATTCATATGGGTCATGTTAGGAATTATACGATTGGTGATTTAATCTCTAGATTCAATATCAGATTAGGAAAATGCGTCATGCAACCAATGGGTTGGGATGCTTTTGGGTTACCGGCAGAAAACGCAGCAATAGAAAACAAAGTTTCTCCAAAAGACTGGACCTATCAGAATATAGAAACAATGAGAAGTCAGCTTAAACAATTAGGATTTGCCTATGACTGGCGTAGAGAATTTTCTACTTGTGATGAGAGCTACTATAAATGGGAGCAAGATCTGTTTTGTAAAATGTTTGAAAAGGGTCTGGTTATTAGAGAAAAAGCTGAAGTAAATTGGGATCCAGTTGATAAAACAGTTTTAGCAAACGAACAAGTCATCGACGGTAGAGGCTGGAGATCTGGAGCTCCGGTAGAAAAAAAATTCCTTAATCAGTGGTCTCTAAAGATAACTGACTATGCTGATGAACTTCTTTCAGAATTAAGGAATCTCTCTGGCTGGCCTGAACAGGTAAAGCTAATGCAAGAGAATTGGATCGGTAAATCAAAGGGAATGGTATTCCAATTTGAAAACTCAGTGATAGATAAGCCAATTGAAGTTTTTACTACAAGACCTGACACCATTATGGGTGTCAGCTTTATTGCACTTTCATCAGAACATGAAATCACGAAGAGAAAACTATCCGAGAATAAAGATTTACAACTCTGGATAGAAGAAATGAGTAAAGTTAAAAGCGCAGAAAAAGATCAAGCACTACAAGAAAAAAAAGGTTTTTTTCTTAACGAATTTGCCTATCACCCAGTCACAAAAGAAAAGATACCTATTTGGGTAGCAAACTTCGTTCTTTCAGATTATGGATCAGGCGCATTGATGGGTGTACCTGGTCATGATCAAAGAGATTTTGAATTTGCCACAAAATATTCACTGCCTATCGTTAGAGTAATTTCTTCCGAGAACGAAGATTCTGATCAAGCATCTACAGAGAAAGGGAAATTGATTAATTCGGGTCAATTCGATGGTTTAAGTTTTGAAGATGCATTCATAGAAATACAAAAATTTGCAGAGCAAAATAATTTTGGAAGATTTGAAGAAAATTTCAGGCTCAGAAATTGGGGTGTTTCCAGACAGAGATCTTGGGGCGCTCCTATTCCGATGATGATTTCTGAGAATGAAGATGACAATGATGCCATTCCTTTTTCAGATCTATCCGATGATGAGCTAAAGGCAGAGTCAATAGAGAGAAATGGAAAAAAATACGTTAAAGAAAAAGATACGCTTGATACTTTTTTTGAATCCTCTTGGTATTACGCAAGGTATGCATCTTTTAAATCAGATAAAGATATCTTGGATGATGAAGCAAATTATTGGTTACCAGTCGATCAGTACATCGGAGGAATTGAACATGCAATACTTCATCTTCTCTACTCAAGATTTTTCTGCAAAGTTCTTAACGAATTAGGATATTTGGATACAAGGGAGCCGTTTACGAATCTTCTCTGTCAGGGAATGGTTCTTATGGATGGTGCAAAAATGTCTAAGTCAAAAGGTAATGTAGTGAATCCAGATGATTTAATTGAAGAATACGGTGCTGACTCTTTAAGATTGTTTATGATGTTCGCAGCCCCTCCTGAACAGTCTTTGGAGTGGTCCGATAGTGGCATTAAAGGCTCATTTAAATTTATCAATAAACTTTGGACAATGTCCCAAAAACATTTTTCAACTGTTGGGCACTATGAACATAACTCTGAAGATTCTGAAATGGAAAAACTTTACATCAAAGTGAATCAGACCATCAAAAAAGTTAATGATGATTTCTCAAGAAGATTTTCTTTCAATACCGCGATTTCTTCAGTCATGGAAATGATAAATGCAATACCTGATAAATTCCTTGATGATAATTCTTCTGAAGATCAAAAAACATTAGTTAATGAAACTTTAAGGGTTGCTATAAGTCTTCTCAATCCAATCATTCCCCATGTTACAGAACAACTATGGAAGGATGCTGGAGGTCATTTTCTTTACAATGAAAGTTGGCCAGTTCCAAATGAAAATTTCCTAGAATCTAATGAAGTTGATTTCATTGTTCAAGTTAATGGGAAATCAAGAGGTAAGTTAATCATTGATATTGAAGCAGGTGAACATGACGTCAAATCTATGTCGATGAAAATTGAAAATGTTGCAAAGTATTTAGATGGGAAAGAAATAAAAAAAATAATATTTGTTAAAGGTAAATTGATAAACTTTGTTGTGTGATGCGTTATGTCTGTTTATCCCTTTTATGTCTGTTTATTTATTCCTGTGGGTATAGTTTAGTTTCTAATAATCCATCAAAGCTTGATGCTGTATTGATTTACGAAAGCACTCCTCTTAATAAATTACTTGTTAAAAATATTAAATCTAATCAGGGATATGTAGGATTGAACTTATCTAAAACAGATCAAGTTGATTTGAAAATTAGAATTATTTCACAAAGAATTGGGAAATTTCTTTCTGCTACCGATAAAAATCTTACACCTGCCGTGGGAAGCATTGAGTATTCTTTAGATTATGAATTTATCTTAGATGACAAAATCATTTCACAAAGTTTCTATGACTCGGAACTTTATCCTTATAATACTTCGAATATTCTTTCGAATGACAAGATTACAGAAGAAATAAAAAATTCTTTTCTTGATAAAGCTCTAGATGATATTAAGTTTAATCTGATAAAAATCTCTGATGGCTAAGATATATTGCTTTATTAGTGATGAACCCTTTCTGCTTCAAGAAAATAGATTAATCGAGATAAATAAATTAAAAAAAGAAGGGTATCTAAATAGAAAAATTTTTTTTGCGGATAAAAAGTTTAACTGGGATACATTTGATAGCAATGACAGTTTATCTTTATTTGAGGATAAAGAGCTTTTAGATATAAGAATTAATGGATTTGCTCCTATGAAAGATTGTCTCAATTATTTAGAGGACTTCTCAGGTAAAGCAGAAAGTTCCAAAATAATTATCTTATCAATTGAAAACGTAACCAAAGTTAAAGGCAGTGCATGGTTTAAAAAAATTTCCTCCATCACGAAATCGTCATACATAGAAAAGATTTATCCAAATCAATTTCCTGCATGGCTTAAGTCTAGAGCTAAAAGAAGAGGTTTGAATTTAGATGTTCAAATGACTGATTATTTAACTGAACTGACAAATGGAAATCTCTTGGCTGCCGATCAAGAGCTAAAATGTCTCAAACTCATATCAAAAAATGAAGATTTAAATATGATCACCATCAAAGATTCATTGATCGATAGTTCAAGCAAAGATATATTTTCTTTTTCAAGGAGTTTCATCAATTCAAATGCACAGCTTTTTAATAAACTTCTTAATCAACTCCTGATTGAGAAAGTACCATTAACTTTAATGCTTTGGAGCTTAAATAGAGAATTGTCTTTTATCGAAGCATTACAAGCCAATCCAACAATGAAAGTGCCAGGGCCTTTTGATTATGTATCTGATTTAAAAAATAAGGCTAAAACAATATCAGAAGATTCAATTAATAAAATTAAAATTGAAATTGCTAAATTAGATAGGTTGATTAAATCAGAAAATAATGAAAAGTTAATTAAGGTTCGTTTCAATACCTTAATGTCTTATGTTTGATAAATTTCTTGTAAATATATTTCTCTTAGTCTCAATGTGAGATCACCTGGTTTATCTGTATCAAACTTAGAACCTATTATTCTCACTACAGGAATAACTCCTTTGGTAGTTGAAGACATAAAAACCTCTTGAGCGTTATCAATTTCCGATAAGGGAATAATCCTTTGAATCACATTTATGTTATTAGCTTCCGCTAAATTAATGAGTTTTGCCCTTGTGACGCCGGGCAGTATGTTTGCATCAAGAGATGGTGTATGAAGATCATCATTTATGAATAGAAATAAGTTTGATACCGCGCCTTCATTTAAAAAACCACCTTTATGCAAGATTACTTCGTCATGGCCTTCAGAATCAGCTTCAATTTTATTCAAAACATTTGCTAATAAAGATGTAGATTTGATATCTGTTTTTAACCACCTCTCATCATCTTTAAGTAAAGCAGAAATTCCTTTGTGTCGATCTGATGGATCATCAATTTTGATAGACGTTATAAAGACTGTCGGACTTAAATTTTCTCCAGGAAGATGATTTCTAATTAGTTGGACTCCTCTAGAAATTTGAACGTATATTGCTTGAAAAGGAGCATTATTTACTTTTGCAATTCTATTAATTTCATCCTCTAAGTTTTTTTCTTTAAAGTCTGGAATTAGTTTTATGGATGCAAGACTCTGCTTTAACCTAGCAAGATGATCTTCAAGAAAGATACATCTTCCGTCTATACATAGGATCATTTCGTAAACAGCATCCCCAAATATAAAGCCCCTATCAAAAGGAGATATAAAAAGTTTATGAGATTCTTTTATCTCAAAGTTTAAAGAAGAGAAAGACATTAAGTAGTTTCATCTTGCATGAAAAAACTGTAGACGGAGAAAATTAAGTTATCCCATAATGCTGAAATAAAACTTTTTTTCTTTACGTCTGTTATGGCTACTAAATCATAAGACTGAATTCTTTCACCATTAGATAACAAAATTAACTCATCGAGTTTTTGATCCCTGGATATTGGCGCTCTTACACCCAAGCTGCTGGGCAAATCTAATTCAAGATTTTTAAATTTATTTCTTTGCAGAGTAATTTTTAAATCCGATCCTAAACCTAGCGAGACTTTTTCATCGATTCCAGCCCAAACATCGATGGTTGTTAATGGCTCGTATGCTTTAACGATTGTTTTTGTTTGGTAAAACCTAAATGCATAGTCCAGCAATCGTCTTGTATCTCTTATTCTTGTCTTTTCGGATGCACTATTCAATACAATGCTGACAAATCTTGTTTCTCCTCTGATGGCAGAGCCAGCTAGACAATATCCTGAGTCATTTGTATGCCCAGTTTTAATCCCATCAACGGAATCGTCTTGCCAGAGCAAGCTATTTCTATTCAATTGTCTTATATCATCAAAAGTAAATTCTTTTTCTTTATATAAAGCATAGTGCTCTGGAAAATCATTTATCATGCTGATGCTTAATTTTGCTAGATCTCTAGCGGTTGAGTAATGGTTTACATCAGGCAATCCTGTTGGATTTACAAAATTTGAATCTAGCATACCCAATTCAGAAGCATACTCATTCATCAAGACAGCAAAATCCCCTTGGGTACCAGCAACATGTTCAGCTAAAGCACAGCTCGCATCATTACCAGATTGAATAATCATTCCTTTAAGTAAATCATCAACAGAAACTCTTTTTCCTTCCTGGATAAACATTCTTGAGCCCTCCATTCGCCAACAAACTTCAGAAATCAAAACTTGATCTTCTTTTGATATGAAGCCTTTCTCAATCTGATCAGCAACTACATAACCTGTCATAATTTTTGTTAAGCTGGCCAAACCAGATGGCAGATCTGCATTTTGCTCTGAAATAATTTCATTGGTATGAGCCTCAACTAAAATGTAACTTTTTGCATTTACCTCAGGAGGATCGGGTATCAAAGTCTGAGATGATATGTTTGAAATTGAAAGTAGAAAGAAGATAAGTAATATTCTCAAATCAAACCTCATTAATAGTGAAAGCTAACTCTTTGCTTAATAAAAATACCGCAATAATGTAAAAAGAGCTTTTATTATATCTTGATAAGACCTTCAGGTTCTTGCCTCCTATCCAATAAGAATTGTCACTAACAGAAACTTGTAAGTATGTTTCACTATTCAGATCATCAAATTCGACCTGATTTTTAGGTTTTAATTCGAGGTATTCGTTCTTTTTCATTTTCCAAATCGTTGAAATAGGATTTTGCTTGTCAACTAGGTTGGCTTCTACAGCAATATTTGCATCCTTCTGCCAACCATTTCTCTTTAAGTAATTGGCAACACTTCCGATGGCATCAACTGGATTATTAATAATATCTCTTACACCATCATCATCAAAATCTATGGCGAGCCTCCTATAAGAATCAGGTAAAAATTGTCCATAGCCCATGGCTCCAGCGTAAGAACCGTTTAATTTGAGAGGATCAAAATTTTCTTCCCTTGAAAGTAATAAAAAATTCTCTAACTGGATTTTAAAGAATTTCGATCTCCTAGGGTAATCAAAACTTAAAGTAGCGAGAGAATCAATCACTCTGGTACTTCCTTTTAAGGAACCATAACTCGATTCAATGCCAATTATTGAAGCTATGATTTCTTTTGGGACCCCAAATTCTTTTTCTGCGGCAACAAAATCTGTCATGTATTTACTTAAGAATTTTTGACCATTTTCAATCCTCATGGGCGAAACGAGTCTTTTTCGATATTTATCCCAAGAAAAAGTTTTTTCTGCAGGTCTATTCATGAGATCAATGATCTTTTGCTGCTTATTGGCACTTGAAAAAATTGAAATTAGATAGTTTTGATCAAAATCATGTTTTTGATGCATCTCTTTGATAAAACTTTTTACATCATCATGAGAAGAATAATCAGCAAAGCATAGCGGAGTAAGAAACATAATCAAAAAAATGATTCTTCTCATGCTGTCCTCCTGAAAGACAAAATAATTCCGATCATGATCATGTTAATGATTAATGCTGTCCCACCTTGACTCAAGAAAGGAAGTGGCATGCCGACGACTGGTAAAATTCCAACAACCATAGCAGTGTTGAATGCTACATAAGTTAAAAGAAGAAAGATGAATGTGCCCGCTACTAGTTTTACAAAAAGAAAATTTGAGTTTCTTGCAATCATAACTAATCTAAAAGCTAATAATAAGTATACCAAGAACAGCCCCATTACTCCGAATAATCCAAATTCTTCAGCCACAACAGCGAAAATAAAATCTGTATGACTTTCAGGTACAAAATTTAATTGGCTTTGAGTTCCTTGTAGAAATCCTTTACCAAAAAGACTTCCAGAGCCGACAGCTATTTGTGATTGGATAATATTCCATCCGGTACCTAATGGATCTGAATTAGGATCAAAAAAAGTGAGCACTCTTTGTTTTTGATAATCCAATAAATTCATCCAAATAAAAGGCGTAGATAATAAAATAATAACTATTCCAATTATTTGAAAACTAACAGGAAATCCAGATATTAAAACTGGAAGAATGCCCGAAATCAAAACCATAATCGCAGTTCCTAAATCAGGTTGAATAAAAACTAGAAAAAAGGAGAAAAAACTCACTCCAATAACTATCATCCAATCTCTAAAGATTATTCTTGGGTTTCTGGAAAGAAAAGCTGCCGCACTTATTGTCAAAACACAACGCATGAGCTCAGAAGGCTGAAAACCAAAAATTCCCAGATCAATCCACCTTCTTGTAGATACATCAGATGGAATTACAAGAACTACCAGTAAAAAAAATATTCCTATCCAAAATACATTCAAATAAATGGGCAATAACCTCTGATAATCGCTGAAAGATAAGTAGATCATAAAGACAATGCCGGTCACTGCAAAAATACCTTGTCTCAAAACCATCTCTACAGAGCCAGAAGCACTGTAGATCATCATTAACCCAAAACTAACTAAAGAAATGATTAAGAAAAGAACTAACCAATCTTGATTAAGCCACCTATTTGGCTTAATCATTCTAGAAGATAAAGAAAATTCTAAAGGGTTTCTACTCATTCTTAGTTAAATAAAAATCAAAGCCTGCTTTAGCGATTGGTGCCGCTACCCTGCTTCCAGATTCTCCATTTTCAATGATTACCAATATAAGAAGTTCTGGATCAGGGATAGGAGCATAACCAACGAATAAAGCATGATCTCTGAAGAATGGATTTTCTCTAATATCTTCATACTCCTGATCTTCATAACTTTTGATTTGGGCTGTACCGGTCTTACCTGCAATCACATATCTAGTATCCTTTATATTGTTTGCAGTGCCATTTGGTGCGTTAATGACTTCGATCATTGATTTTTCAATTTTTTCCCAATTAGTATCATCTTTAAGGTTAATTTTTCCTAAAGACTCTAATTCTGTAGGTGATTTATCAATTTCTTCTACTAGACGAGGTTTAATTATCTCTCCTCTATTAGCTATTACCGCTATAGCCTGAGAAATTTGTATGGGGGTGGAAAGCATATAACCTTGACCAATGCCTAAGTTGATAGTGTCTCCTTTGAACCAAAACTCTCCTATGTAGCCTAACTTCCATTTTTCATTAGGGACAAGTCCATTTGATTCTTCCGCATCAATATTGGTCTTACCACCAAAGCCAAATTTATTCAGAAAAGGTTCTAACCTTTTTATCGTAAGATCATAGGCTGTAGAATAAAAATAAATATCCGAAGATTCCACGATCGCTTTTTCTAGATCAACCTTGCCATGACCATCTTTCTTCCAACCTGTGTAAGGTCGAGGATCACCTTCAACATAAAATTCTCCATCATCTTGAATAATAGTATTCCAATCGACTATTCCCTCATCAAGAGCTGCTAATCCAAGAATTGGTTTGATAGTTGATGCAGGTGGATAATTACCCATAGTTGCCCTGTTGAATAAAGGTCCTTCATCGTCACTGAAGATGGATTGGATTTCAGCTAAAGAACTGCTTGAGTTAAAAATATTTGGATCGTAAGCAGGTGAACTTATTAATGCCTTAATCAACCCTGACTTAGGTTCTAATGCTACCAGAGCACCTTTTTGTCCCTCAAAAAAAGGAATTAAGAAGTTTTGGAAATCAAGGTCGATAGATAGTTTTAAGTCTTTCCCGCTTTCAGCATTATCTTCAGATAGAACCCGAACAAACTTACCAGACACATCTTTTTCCTCAATTCTCGTACCTACTATGCCACTTAATTGATCATTATAAGTTTTCTCTATCCCAGAAATTCCAATTTGATTACCTGAAATAAAATTTGAACTTTTATTAACATCATTTAACTCGGAATATCCCATATAACCTAGAACATGAGCTAATGATTTCTTATTTACTACAGATCTGACTAAACCGGTTTCTACGCTAAATCCCTTAAATTTTTCACTTGAAACGCTAAATAAAGCTATCTGCTCATCATTCAATGATTTAGCTAGGGTAATTGGTTGAAAAGGATACCTAGGTTTTTTTATTTGTTTTTCATAGATATCTAACAAGAAAGACTTTTCTAAATTCAAAAGGTCAGCAATCTCTTTGATTTTTTTTAAGGTATCAATTGACCTTTCAGGAACCAGATTCAATTGTGATGAGGCAATATTTTCAACTAATAACTTATCTTGTGTATCGTAAATTAGTCCTCTCGTAGGATAGATTGTTCTAGATACGATTCTATTGTTCTCTGACTGAGTTTCATATTTTTTTCCATTTAAAACTGTCAAATTAAAAGTTTGTAGCAAAACTAAAAACATAATAAAAATAGGAAAAATTAAGTACAGTACGAGCTTGCTGGACTCTGAGTCTCGTTTACCCGAAAAAAACTTTTTTATTTTCATTGCTACAATAAATCAGGGTCCCAAAGACTCTCTAGATCATAAAGTTCTCTTGCAGATTTGGACATTATGTTGACTACAATATCTCCTAAATCTAATAACACCCATTCGCTTGAACCTTTTCCTTCCACTGAGATAATTGGGATGGATTTTTCCTTGAGGTTCTCTTGAATTTTGTCTGAAATAGCAGACATGTGTCTGGAGGAAGTGCCAGAAGTTATGATCATGATATCAGTGAAACTACTTATTTCTTTTAAAGACAATATTTTGGTATCTACTGCCTTTAATTCTTCCAAAGAGTTCATGATTAAATTATGAGAAGTTTTAGTCATGTTTATTATAGATCTTTTGCTCTTTTAAATACTTCAACACATCATCGTCAAGACCCTCCGACAAAACATTTTGATCATCTATATTCTCTCTAATATGAGTTGACGAAGCTGGGTTTGGTTTAATTTTAATAAAATAAATTTTTCCTTTTTTAAAATTGTTATCTCCATAGGTATTTTCAATACAATCCTTATGGAGTGCAGTTGCCTTTGCAGTTAGATCATTTTTTAAGCCAGGTCGATTCATTACTAATAATGACGTCATTTTTATGATGTGTTGATAGTTTTTCCAACGATGAAAACTTTGAAATGAATCCTCCCCGATAATCAATAAAAAATGTTTTTTCTTTCCTAATTTATTATCCAAGTATTGCAGGGTTTCAATCATAAAAGATGGGCCTTCCTTCTTTAATTCGTAATCTTCAATTTCAATCTCTTTGAAGTCTTTGAAAGCTATTTCAAGCATTTTGATTTTTTCCAATGAGCTTGCAACTGACAGGTCTTTTAAAGGAGAAACCTTGTTCGGTATAACTAATACCTGAGATAAGTTTAATTGCTCGGTGACGCTTTTTAAGGACTCTATATGCCCTTTATGAATAGGATCAAAAGATCCTCCAAAGATCCCGATGTAATCTTTTTTACTCAAGATCTAATTTGGCCTCTTCCTTCCAAAATAAACTTTTGAGTTGTTAAACCATTCAGTCCTACAGGGCCTCTGGCATGCAGTTTATCTGTTGATATTCCGACCTCAGCTCCCAGACCATATTCGAATCCATCTGCATAACAAGTTGGTAAATTGTGCATGACAGAGCTTGAGTCCACTAACTTAAAAAATTTTTCCTTTTTGTCTTGGTTTTCAGTGATGATGCTATCCGTATGGCCGGAGCCATAATCATTAATGTGCTTTATTGCTTCATCTAAGCCTTTGACGATCTTAATTGAAATAATTGGTTCTAGATATTCTGTTGACCAATCTTCTTCAGTAGCTTTGTTCGCTGAGATAGTATTGAGAGTCTTACTGCATGCTCTCACTTCAACTCCTTGCTGATTAAATTCATTAACTATATTTGGTAAGAATTTTTGGGCAATATCTTCAGAGACTAGAAGGGTTTCCATAGCTCCGCAGATACCATACCTGTAAGATTTTGCATTGCTTACAACTTTTTGAGCAAGTTCTACATCGGCTTCAGAGTCAACGAATATATGACACAATCCCTCAAAATGCTTAAGTATTGGAACTTTTGATTCTGCAGCAATTAGCCTCACCAAACTAGATCCTCCTCGCGGAATAATTAAATCAATGCAGTCATCAAATTTGATGAATTCTTTAACCAAGTCTCGATCTTGATTTTGAATCAATTGAACACTGTCTTCAGGTAAATTAGCTTTTGAAAGGCCTTTTCTTACTTGTGTAACAATGTGATTATTTGAACGAACGGCCTCAGACCCCCCTCTTAAGATTGATGCGTTTCCCGATTTAATGCATAAAGCTGAAGCATCAGCTGTTACATTTGGTCTTGATTCATAGATAATTCCTATAGTGCCTAATGGCACTCTCATCTTACTAACTTTGAATCCTGATGGTGAAGGATTCATTTCTTCTAACTCTCCAATAGGATCGTTTAGGTTTATGACCTTATTGAGGCCATCTATCATTGAGTCTACTCTCTTTTCATTTAGCTCAAGTCTGTCAATGAAACTATTTTGCAAGTCCAACTTTTTTGCTTCCTCTAAATCCTTTTCATTTTCTTTAAAAAGATCAGATCTGTTTTTATGTATTTCCTCGCAGGCAAATTTTAAAGCATCATTTCGGGTGTCCACAGACGAATTGAGCAAGAATTCCTTTGCTTCTTTTGCTTTAGCTCCTAAAAAATTTAGCTCTTTCTTAAACTTTTGATTCGTCATATGAGTTATTATGCTATGGATTTTATTATTTCCAGAAAGATATTTTGTTTGATCTAAGTAACATTATGGAATTTCTTCAAGCTAATCCTGCTTGGATTACTTCGGCTATGTTCCTGCTTACTTTTGGAGAGTCCATAGTAATTCTTGGTTTATTCATTCCAGCAAGTTTGGTCATGCCAGGAATTGGTGCCTTAGCCGCAGCAGTTGGTATCGGCCCAGTTGAGATTATGTTTTATGCTAGTTTAGGAATGATTATTGGCGACACCGTTAGCTATGCAATAGGACTAATGATTGGCACAAAAATTGAGACCTGGGTACCAAATCAATATCAGAAACAACTTCATCAAGCCAAGCAATTTATGAATAAGTATGGAATATTGTCTGTTGCTTTAGGTCGGTTTTTAGGACCTTTGAGATGTCTTGTACCGATGACTGCTGGCTCTCTGGGTATGAGATTTACCATTTTCGCTCCGGTTGAAATATTATCTGCACCTGTTTGGACAGGCTTATACGTTTTATCAGGATATTTCTTGGGAGAAGTATTTATAGAAAATTTCTTAATTGGTATGGGTATAATTTTTGTTATTATCTTTGTGTATTCAATATGGAAAGACCCGTTTGGAGTAATGAAACAAGCAAGAGAAAACGATGAAAAGTAAAAATAAATTCTTAGATGGTAATTGGCATCCTGTTGAAGAAACTTCGGCTGAAAACTTAAAAGTCGCGGGAGAAATTCCAAAGGAATTAGCTGGATTGTTTCTCAGAAACGGTCCAAATCCAAAAAAATTTGATGAGACTAATTATCATCCTTTTTTTGGCGATGGCATGATTCATGGTCTAAGACTTGAAAACGGTCAGGCTCTTTGGTACCGAAATAAATTTGTGACCTCCCCTAATGGATTTGGTCCAAATACTCACGTCATGAAACATGGAAATAAAATATACGCTCTTGTGGAAGGCGGACTTGCTCCAGTTATTATGGATGAAGAAATGAACTTCCTAGATGATGAGCCCTTTCCTTCTGCGCGAAACAAGAGATTCACTGCGCATCCAAAAATTGACAGTAAATCTGGAGAGATGCATGCCATCAGTTATGACTTTAATGAATATTTAAAAGGAAAGGAACAAGTTCACTATGTAGTGATTGACAAAAATGGAAAACAAACAAAAGATCAAATTATAGAACTTTCAAGCCGTCCAATGGTTCATGATTGTGCAATCACGGAAAACTATATTTTGGTTTTTGATCTGCCTGCAACCTTTAATTTAGGCAGAAGAGAAGGACAAAATAAAGCAAGTTCTGGTGACTATCCGGTGATTTGGGATGAAGATCATAATTCAAGAGTCGGTTTGCAGTCCAGACACTCAGATGAGATAACTTGGATAGATGTTCCGAAAGGTTTTTTATTTCACATTGTTAATTCTTATGAAAATGAAGCTGGCGAAGTGATTCTTGATTTTTGTCGGTACGATAAACTGTTTGATTTTGAAAATCCTTTGCCCATGGGTCATAAGCCTTTTCTAACTAGATGGGTTATAGACATTGAAAAGAAGTCATGCAAAGAAACTATGCTAGATGATAGATCCATGGAATTCTCTAGAGTACATCCTGATCTTGATGGTCAAGAGCACCAGTTTGGGTACATGCTTAATGATGGCAATTTAAATAGATTTTTTAAAAGAGACTTTTTTAAAGATAAGACTAATGAGCATTTTTTAGGAGAGAACAAACAAGTCGCTGAGCCTGTTTTCATTCCAAAGAAAAATGCTGTTAGTGAAGATGATGGCTTTGTTGTAGGTTTCGTCTACGATAAAACTTCTGACTCGAGTGAATTCGTAATCATTGATGGAAACAATTTTTCAGATGAACCCCTAGCTACTGTCTCCCTTCCACAGAGAGTACCTTTTGGCTTTCACGGAAGTTGGATTAATTTAGACTAAACTAATTTAATTAATTTTTGATGCACCTCATCAAAGGAGCCGTTTGAGAAACAAACGTAGTGTCCGGGCTTTTTCTTCCACTTGCTCAAAAAACTTTCTACGCTTTCTTCTGCAACTATATTTTTAGCCTTTTTAGCTATGCTCAATGCTTGAGATTTATTCTTAGAAAAAATATGCACAAAATCAGCTTTCTCCACTGCGCTGGGTATTTCTTGATCATGAAAACCGCCTGACATTGTGTTCGATCTCATTTCTAACAAACAATGAACGGGATCTGAGCCAACTCTATTCCTCAAGCCTTCTATGGTCTTTTTTATTGCCGTTGGGTGATGAGCGAAATCATCATATATATGAATTTCATCATTGGAAAATAAAAGCTCCATTCTTCTTGAAACTCCTTTGAAAGATGAAAGAGATTTCAGTGCTTTCGATATATCAAGACCCAGCTCGTCGGCTATAGTTAAAGATGCTAAAGCATTACTTAAGTTGTGCTCTCCTATTAGATCCCAATTTACCTCGCCAAAAGACTCATCTGATCTAAAGACCTCAAATTTTGAACCATAATTATTTAATTGAGAAATCTTTATGTCATCCTGTCCAAAAGAAAAGGTTCTGGTTTTGCTAAAAAAATCCTTCTCAAAAAGTGCCTCTATATTCAAATCAGTATTGGGATAGATCACACAAGCATCTGAAGCCAAAGTTCTCAATAATTGTGAATATTGTTCTTGAATATCAGAGAGGTCATTAAAAATATCAGCATGATCGAATTCCAGGTTATTAATGAGTAAGGTTTTTGGTCTGTAATGAATAAATTTGGATCTTTTATCAAAAAATGCTGAATCATATTCATCTGCTTCGAGAACAAAAAAATCACCAGAGCCCAATCTTGAAGAACTTGGAAAATCTTTCGTTTCACCAGCAATCAAGTATCCAGTCTCTGGCTGTTGATCTAAAAATATTTTTGAGGTCATTGCAGAAACTGATGTTTTGCCATGCGTGCCACTTACCGCAATCACATGTTTATTCCTTAAAATGTGTTCATAAAGGAAATCAGGCCCTGAACAATATCTATAGCCTTTGGTTAATATGTGCTCCATTAAAGGATTACCTCTGGAGATGACGTTACCGATGACAAAAATATCAATATTTGAAGGAAGATTCTTTTCATCGTATCCCTCGTCTACTTTTATTGACGCTCTTTGCAAAACTTTATCCATGGGATGATAAAGTTTTTGGTCGCATCCATGGACTTCATAACCTTTTTCTTTAGCTAATTGAGCTATGCCAGACATGAAAGTGCCACCTATACCGAGGATATAAATCTTCATTGAGAAATTATACCCTTTCCCAAATCAATAGTTTTTCAGTAACATATTTCTATGAATAAGCCCGCAAATGCCTTCTACGCTCAATCAGGTGGAGTAACGTCAGTTATTAATGCCTCGGCTTGCGGCGTAATTGAAACAGCAAATAAATCCTCCAAAATAAATAAAGTTCTTTGCGGGAAAAATGGGATCCTAGGAGCTTTGAACGAAGAATTATTTGATACATCTAAAGAAAAGAAGTCTGAGATTGCCAAACTCAGGCAAACTCCAGGGGGAGCTTTCGGTTCTTGTCGCTTCAAACTTCAGGATCCAATAAAACAAAAAAAAGAATACCTCAGATTATTTGAGGTTTTTAAAGCCCATAATATTGAGTACTTTTTTTATAACGGTGGCGGAGATAGTCAGGATACAACTTTTAAGATTTCAAAGATGGCCAAGGAACTTAAACTGCCTTTAACTTGCATTGGCATTCCTAAAACTGTCGATAACGACCTGCCGATAACTGATTGTTCTCCAGGTTTTGGTTCTGTAGCAAAATACGTTGCCACATCAACGCTTGAAGCAGGCTTAGATGTTAAAAGCATGTCAGAAACCTCAACAAAGGTATTTATTCTAGAGGTTATGGGAAGGCATGCGGGTTGGATTGCTGCAGCGTCAGCCTTAGCCTCAACAAATGAAACCGATCCACCTCATATTATTCTTATGCCAGAAGTTCCTTTTGTGAAGAAGAAATTTATCGATAAAGTAAAACAAACTGTTGCTGACGAGGGCTTCTGTGTTGTGGTAGCTTCTGAAGGGACTAGATACAAGAACGGAATGTTTTTGGCTGATTCAGGCCTTACAGATGCATTTGGTCATAAACAGTTGGGAGGAGTTGCTCCTGTGCTAGCACAAATGATTTCTTCGATCGGCCTTAAAAATCATTGGGCAGTGTCAGATTACTTACAAAGATCTGCGCGACATATTTCATCGAAAACAGATCTTGATCAAGCTTATGCAGTAGGTAAAAAGGCAGTTGAATTTGCTTTAGCTGGAAAAAATGCAGTTATGCCTGTCATCAAGAGATTAAGCAATAAACCCTATAAGTGGAAAATAGAATCAGCCTCACTAAGCAAAGTAGCTAATGTAGAGAAAACACTCCCTAAAGGCTATATCTCGAAAGATGGTTTCACGATATCGAACAAAGGTATAGATTACCTCACTCCGCTAATACAAGGAGAACCACCTTTAGAATTTAAAAATGGAATTCCGGTTGTCGCTAAATTAAAAAATGTCCTTGTCAAAAAATTAACTTAATTTTTTTATTTACATTTTTTTTACTACGCCTGAGAAATGCATAATTTTTTTTTCTTCTGACATTATTATTCCGCCGCCGAAAACTAAAGATTTGGTATGTTTCGAAATTTTTGTATGAACTTCCAACAAAGATCCTATTTTTGCTCCTGATATGAATTCTGATCTAAAGCTTATTGTTGCTACATATTTCTCCCTTGACTCCATAGCAGCTGAGCATAAAGAATAATCTGCAATACTCATCAACATTCCACCGTGAGCTACCCCGCCAGAGTTGCCATTTTCTGGCTTCACGTAGAAAGCCATTACTAAATTTCCTTCAGCATCTTTTTTATGAAAACCCTTACCTATGTGGTCAATGTGATGTTCTGTTTGAAACTCAATTTCTTTATATCCATCGGGAATAGGATAGGAATTTTTATTTGAACTCATATAAACTATTTTAACCTTAAAAATTAGAGGAAATTTAAATGGATTTTAATTTAACTGAAGAACAAATTGAGTTAAAAGAAGCTGCGAGAAATTTTGCTCAGAATGAATTAACTGACCTTGCAGTAGAATTAGAGGAATCAGGCAGCCCTGTGCCAAAAGAAGTATTAGCCAGAATTGGTGAAATGGGATTTCTTGGCATCAACACACCTGAAGAATACGGCGGTCAAGGACTTGGTAATCTTGAAGCTCTAATAATTTTAGAGGAATTTGGAAAGATTTCGTCTGCAATAGGATGGCCTGTTTTTGAAGCTAATGCAGGTCCAATAAAATCAATTCAACACTTCGGAACTCCTGAACTAAAAGAAAAAATTCTTCCTGCAGTTTGTAAGGGTGAAAAGGTTGTTGCTGTAAGTATGTCAGAACCAGGGGCCGGAACAGCATTGTCAGATTTAAAGACCAAAGCAGAGATTAAGGGCGATAAAATTGTAATTAATGGAACCAAAAGATGGTGTTCTGGTGCGGGTCACTCAGATGGATATGTTGTTTACGCCAGAATGTCTGATGCTCCTGCAGCAAAAGGAATTGGTGCAGTGTATGTAGAACTTGAGAGAGATGGACTTACCTTTGGTAACAGCGAATCGTTGATGGGCTTCAGAGGCATTCCTTCTGCAGATATATATTTCGATAATGTTGAAGTTCCCATTGAAAATCTATTAGTTGAACCTGAGGATGGATTTAAAAAGCTCATGGAAACTTTTGATCTAGAGAGATGTGGAAATGCCACAATGGCTCTCGCTCAGGCATCTGCAGCTTTAGAATACGTAACAAATTATGTCCAGGAAAGAGAACAATTTGGGAAACCTTTAGTTGATTTTCAAGCAGTGCAAATTAAGCTTGCTGATATGTTAATGAAAGTCGAAGCTGCAAGACTTCTTATCCATAAAGCAGCTTTTAACGCTCAAAATGGTCTACCTGATATTCTTGAATCAAGCACTGCAAAATGTTTTTCAAATGAAATGTCTAGAGAAGTAACAACAACAGCTATGCAATTAATGGGTGGATACGGTTATAACAAAGAATATGGTATGGAAAGAAGAGTACGAGATGCTTTTGGCTGGGGAATCGCTGGAGGAACAATCGATATCCAAAAAATAAACATTGCATCAGCAATGATCGGAAGAAGATTCAATCAAAGGAATTAATTATTAAATTCGTGAACTCGAAGATCTTCAATATGCGACTGAAGCATTTCGATTAATTCTTCCTTTTCTTCCTCTGTCAAAAATTCGCCAATTGGAATCTTTTCTCCTTTTGAGGAGATAACAATTTGCAAAGGATACCAACGATGTGAAGGTCTTTCGATAAATACATAAGACCACTGTCTTATCAACTCTTTAAATATTTCTGGTTTTTTAATGCCTTTCTCAATTATCAATTTATCAAAAGAAAGTTTTATGACTTCTTGTCTATTATTTCTTTTAGATATGTACCAAATTGCTATTGAAACAACTAGAATTTCTAGCCCAGCGAACGGTAAGATAATCGGCGCGCCTGCAATAGCAAAAGTTATAGCTATGACTAAAATTGGAAACGAAACAAAAAACAAAAATAATAAATTACCTCCCCAAGACAAAGAATTATTTGGGGAAAGCGTTATTTGAAAACTGTTATTAGCATCAATCTTTTCAGAAACAATCATAAGAGTTAAATTGAATAATACTTATTAAAGCTTACAATTATGCCAATTTTAATAAAATTAAATTTATAAATGGATATTAGTTCTAATGATAGATCGGCAATGATGCCGAATTATTCCTTTCCAGACTTGGTTCCAGAAAAAGCTTCGGGTTCAAGACTTTGGGATGAAAATGGAAAAGAATATATTGATTTTGGTGGTGGTATCGCAGTTACCTCTTTGGGCCACTGTCATCCTGTTCTCATGAAATCTATGGAAGAACAATCCAAAAAACTTTGGCATGTAAGTAATTATCTTCTAAGCAAACCTGCAAAAGAATTAGGCCAAAAAATAGCTTCAAAAAGTTTTGCCGATAAAGTTCTTTTTAGTAACTCAGGCAATGAAGCAAATGAAGCTGCAATCAAATTAGCCAGAAAATATTTCTTTGAAAAAGGTGATGAAGAAAAATATGAGATCTTATCGTTCACGAATTCATTTCATGGAAGATCTCTCGCAAATATAACTTTAGGAGATTCAGAATTCCATCAAACTGGCTTTGGTCCGTTACCAAAAGGATTTATAAAAGCTGGATTCAATAATATTGAAGATGTAAAGATGAAAATATCTAACAAAACTGCAGCAATTATAGTTGAATTAATCCAAGGTGAAGCAGGAGTAATAAGTGCACAAAATGACTTCATTGAGGCGCTCAGAAATATCTGTAATGAATATAATATTCTTCTTATTTTTGACGAAGTTCAAAGTGGAATTGGTAGAACAGGAACTTTATTTGCTTATCAAGGTTATGGAGTGATACCAGACATCCTTACATTAGCAAAAGGGCTTGGAGGTGGTTTGCCTATTGCTGCAACAATTACCACAACTGATATAGCTAAATGTATGCAACCTGGAACTCACGGAAGCACATTTGGAGGTAATCCAGTCTCTTGTGCAGTTGCCTCAAAATTAATAGATATTGTAGATGACAAAAAATTATTATCTGGGGTAATGGAAAAAACAATTAAATTTATTGATCATTTGCAAAACTTATCAAAAAAGTATGATTTTTTTACTGATATTAGGTCTGCTGGTTTGTGGATTGCTGCTGATATGAAGCAAGCAACTTCAAAAGAATTCTTATCTAGAAGTTATGAAGAAGGTCTTCTTTTGGTGTCAGCAAATGGTGAGAGCACTTTAAGATTCGCACCTTCTCTGATTATCAGCGACCAGGAGATAGAAGAAGGATTTTCAAAACTAGAAAAAGTTACAAAATCTTTTTGCTAGTCCTTTGGAATAGTTTCGGTCCTGTTGATTTTTCTGAAGCCTTTTGGAAGAAAATTTCCCTTCCTCCCTCTTGCACCAATGAAGTTATTTAAATCTTTTGATTTTATTTCAAAGTGTTGCTTGCCACTAAATATTTTTAAGGAGTCATTTTCACCAAGAGCATTGGCAAAAATAACTTTATCCTCTTCTGACGCATAAAGTTTTTTATCAATCCCAATTAATTTATTCCCTTTTCCTCTAGCTAAAACAGGAATATCTCCTATATCAATTACTAATAATTTTCCTACCGCCGTAACAAGAGCTATTTTCTGATCAGTTTCACTTACCTCTATAGGTTTGATGGGGTTTGCATCTTTAACATTTAAAGCTGATTTACCAGATCTATTTTTTGTAAATATATCTTCAATTTTAGTTAAGAAGCCATATCCAAGATCAGACATTAAAAGAAGCTTCTGATCAGCTGGACCGGCAATAACGCCTTTAAAACTTGAGCCTGAAGGTGCATTAATTTTTCCTGAAACCGGTTCTCCTTGTCCTCTGGCGGATGGTAATTTATGAATAGGTAAAGAATAGGATTTTCCTGAGTTATCAATGATCACGACAGATTCACTGTTTCTGCCTTTACTTGCTGAAAGAAAACTATCTCCTTCTCTATATTGCAGGCTTTCAGGATCAATGTCGTGCCCCTTAGCTGCTCTGATCCATCCTTTTTCTGATAGTACAACCGTCATAGGATCATTAGAAATAAGATCTAACTCATCAAATGCTTTTGCAGAGACTCCTTCTCCATAAAAACTTTTTCGTTCATCGCCAAATTCCTCTGAGTCAGCTTTAAGTTCTTTTTTGATGAGAGTTTTCAGCCTAGATGAAGATTTTAGATATGCCTCCAACTCTTTTTTTTCCGAGGCTAGATCCTCTTGTTCAGTTTTTATAGATATCTCTTCAAGTTTTGCTAGTTGTCTGAGACGTATATCCAGAATTGCATTAGCTTGCAGATCTGAAAGCTTAAATTTTTTCATTAAAATCTTTTTTGGATCGTCTTCGTTTCTGATGATATTTATTATTTCATCAAGGTTTAAATACGCTATGAGAAGACCTTTTAAGATGTGCAGTCTGTCATCAACCCAGTCAAGCCTATGTTGTATTCGCCTCTTTACAGTCTCTGTCCTGAACTTAATCCATTCCTTGAGAATTCCTTTGAGGTCAAATACTTTGGGCTTACCATCAAGGCCGATAGCATTCATGTTTACACGTGTATTTTTTTGTAGCTCAGTTGTTGCGAATAAATGAGACATTAACGCATCTTTATCAACACGATTTGATCTTGGAACAATTACGATTCGTACTGGATTATGTTCGTCTCCCTCATCTCTTATATCTTCGATCATTGAAAGCTTTTTAGAATCAATCTGTGCAGCAATTTGTTCAATTGCTTTCATAGAAGAAACTTGATATGGAAGAGAATTTATGACGATATTTCCATCCTCTACATCAAACGTTGATCTTAAAGTAATGGCTCCTCTTCCAGTTTCGTATATTTCTAAAACCTCTTCTTCGGAATTCATAATCTGAGCCGAAGTAGGATAGTCTGGCGCTGAAATATCTTTCATCAATTCTTTATTTGAAAGTTTTGGACTATCAATTAAAGAAATCACACCATTAACAATCTCTTTTAGATTATGCGGCGGCATATCTGTTGCCATCCCAACTGCAATTCCTGAAGCACCATTTAATAAAACATTGGGAAGTCTGTCCGGAAGAAATTTTGGTTCAATAAGAGTTCCATCAAAGTTTGGTATCCAGTCAACTGTTCCTTGTGCAGCCTCATCAAGAAGTGATTGGGCATAAGCTGACAGTCTGCATTCCGTATACCTCATAGCAGCAAAACTTTTTGGATCATCTAATGATCCCCAATTTCCTTGTCCTTCTAACAATGGATATCTGGTAGAAAAGTTTTGAGCTAACAAAACCATTGCTTCGTAGGCTGCAGAGTCACCGTGCGGATGAAATTTACCTATTACATCTCCTACAGTCCTGGCACTTTTTTTAAACTTAGAGCTGGATTTAAGTCCTAACTCAGACATTGCATAAATAATCCTTCTTTGAACAGGCTTTAACCCATCCCCTATAAAAGGTAATGCCCTATCAAGAATGACGTACATCGAATATTCCAAGTACGCCTTTTCAGCGTAATTGAAAAATGGCAGGTCACTTTCTTTGCTCATTCTCCTTTGCTTAAAGTAGCTAGATTTCCTTTATCCTCTAACCAGGTTTTTCGATCTGCTGCTCTTTTTTTAGAGAGCAACATATCCATCATAGATATTGATTTTGTAGGCTGATCTAGAGTTAATTTTACTAGTTTTCTTGAGTCTTTGATCATTGTAGTTTCTCTAAGCTGGCCTGGATTCATTTCTCCTAAACCTTTGAATCTTTGTACTTCAATTTTCTTTGATTTATTTTTTTTGCCTAACTCTTTTACCAAATCATCTTTTTCTTCGTCATCAAGGGCATAAAAAACTTCTTTCCCTTGATCAACACGATACAGAGGAGGTTGCGCTACAAAGACTTTTCCAGCCTCTACAAGAGGTCTAAAGTGTCTCAAAAATAGAGCACACAATAATGTTGCTATATGCGCACCATCAGAATCAGCATCGGCAAGAATACAAACTTTCCCGTAACGAAGACCATTTAAATCACTACATCCTGGCTCTAAACCAAGAGCAAGAGAGATATCTTTCACCTCCTGTGACTGAGTTATGGAACCTGTATCAACTTCCCAAGTGTTTAATATCTTTCCTTTTAAAGACATTACTGCCTGAAAGTTCCTATCTCTAGCTTGTTTGGCTGATCCTCCTGCTGACTCTCCCTCAACTAGGAAAAGCTCGGTTTCATCATCATCTGTGGAAACACAATCTGTAAGTTTTCCCGGTAATGTAGGTCCTTTTGTAATTTTTTTTCTTTCTACTTTTTTTACTTGCTTTGATCTTTCTTGGGCGTTATCGATACTTAGCAGAGCAATTTTTTCTGCTGCCTCTGTTTCTTGATTTAACCATAATGAAAAAGCATCTTTAATTATTGAAGTAGCAGTGGCTTGAAAATCTTTGGAAGATAACTTTTCTTTGGTTTGCCCAGTAAACTGAGGATCCTTTATCTTTGCGGACAAAATAAAAGAGCAATCTTTCATGACATCTTCCTGAGTCAATTTGATTCCTTTCGGAATTAAATTTCTTAACGCACAAAACTCTCTTATGGATTCAGTAATTCCAGACCTCAGTCCTGATTCATGGGTTCCTCCTTCGATGGTCGGAATTAGATTGACATAACTTTCCGTAAGAATTTTATTTGACCAGGCAACAGCCCAACTAAGGCCTTGCTCCCCATCAGAGAATTCCCCTTCTACTGGATCGCTAGGTAATAATTCTGAATCAAGGGATTTTTTTAAATAATCTCCCAAACCATCGACAAAACACCACGTCTCTTTTTCATTAGCAATCTTATCTATGAAATTTATGGTCAAACCTGAGCAAAGAACAGCTTTTGCCTTAAGGGAATACTTTAAATTTTTTACTGATATTTTTGTGGTATCGAGAAATGCTTCATCAGGGTAAAAGGTGATCTTAGTACCGGTGTTCCTTTGTCCGACAGAATCAATTACTTTGAGTGGTTTAGAGATTTCACCGCCTTTGAATTGAATTTCATGTTTTTTTCCATCTCTTTTGATTTCAGCATTTAGTTTTTTGGACAATGCATTAACAACTGAAACTCCAACACCATGAAGCCCTCCCGAAAAGGTGTAATCCTTATTGGTAAATTTTGCTCCGGCGTGCAACCTGGTAAAAATTAACTCAACGCCTGGAACCTTCTCTTCTGGATGAATATCTACTGGCATGCCCCTGCCGTCATCTTCAACTGTAATAGATCCATCCTTTGAAAGAAGAACTGATATTTGTTTTGCATGTCCAGCAAGTGCCTCATCTACGCTGTTATCTACAACTTCTGCGATAAGGTGATTTGGGTTGGACGTATCTGTGTACATTCCTGGTCTTTTTCTAACGGGCTCAAGACCAGAGAGCACCTCAATTGATTCGGATGTATACTCCTTTGCCACTATTTCTTGTCTTTAGACTTCTTTGTAAATTTCACTACCTTGTTCTAAGAATTCTTCAGATTTCCTTTTCATCTCCTCAGATAATTTATCTTCCTCATTTTTTGCATAATCTCTTACTTCCTGAGAAATCTTCATTGAGCAAAACTTCGGTCCACACATCGAACAAAAATGAGCAACTTTGGCAGAGTCCTTAGGGAGTGTTTCATCATGATATTCTCTTGATCTTTCTGGATCGAGTCCAAGGTTAAACTGATCTTCCCATCTAAATTCAAATCTTGCCTTCGATAGAGCATTATCTCGAATCTGAGCTGCGGGGTGTCCTTTCGCTAAATCTCCAGCATGAGCTGCAATTCTATACGCCATCAAACCTTCTTTTACATCTTCCTTATTAGGCAAGCCTAGGTGTTCTTTTGGCGTGACATAACAGAGCATAGCGCATCCAAACCAACCGATCATTGAAGCACCAATTGCTGAAGTAATATGATCATATCCTGGCGCGATATCAGTTGTTAAAGGCCCCAAAGTATAAAAAGGCGCTTCATCGCAATGCTTGAGTTGCTCAGTCATATTTTCCTGAATCAAATGCATTGGAACATGACCAGGTCCTTCAATCATAGTTTGAACATCTTCGCCCCAAGCTATCTTCGTGAGCTCGCCGAGAGTCCTCAATTCGGAAAATTGAGCTTCATCATTTGCATCGGCTATAGAGCCCGGACGGAGGCCATCCCCGAGAGAAAAAGTAACATCGTACTTTTTCATGATGTTGCAGATTTGATGAAAATTTGTATACAAGAAATTCTCCTCGTGATGAGCAAGACACCATTTAGCCATAATGGACCCGCCTCTTGAAACGATACCCGTAACTCTCTTTGCCGTCATGGGGACATAACGCAAAAGAACTCCTGCATGGATTGTAAAATAGTCTACGCCCTGCTCTGCTTGTTCAATTAATGTTTCTTCGAAGACATCCCAATTGAGGTCTTCTGCTACTCCGTTGACTTTTTCAAGGGCTTGATAAATTGGAACTGTTCCAATTGGTACAGGTGAATTTCTTATAATCCACTCTCTTGTTTCATGTATGTTTTTACCAGTTGATAAATCCATCACTGTATCTGCTCCCCAGCGCGTGGACCATGTTAACTTTTCTACCTCATCTTCGATTGAGGAGGATAAAGCTGAATTTCCTATATTTGAGTTAACTTTGATTTTAAAATTTCTACCTATAATCATAGGTTCAAGTTCGGGATGATTAACATTTGCAGGTATCACCGCTCTTCCGCATGCTATCTCGTCGCGCACAAATTCAGGATTATAAAAAGGAGGAATGCTGGCCCCAAAAGACTCGCCTGCATGGAAAGTTCCTTCTTTCAGTTTTCTATTCTTTTCTATATTCTGATTTTCTCGAATGGCGATGTATTCCATTTCAGGTGTAACAATGCCTTTTTTAGCGAGACTCATTTGAGTGCTTGATGGATCTTCTTCTAACCTTTTTTTCAACCAAGTTCTTGAAGAAGGCAAGCCTTCTTTAATATCAAAAGATACTTCAGGATCGGTATATGGACCAGAGGAATCGTAAACAAAAATTGGGGGTTGCTTTTCTTCTCCATCAGAGGTTTTTAAAGAAGTTTGAGTTATTTTCCGCATGGGAACTCTTATATCTTTTGTGCTTCCAGAGAGGTAAACTTTCTCTGAATTTTTAAATTGGGAGCTGGCAGTTTGTTGAATATTATCGTTAAAGGGAACTTCTTTGATGCTTTTGACGTCTAACTTTTTCATTAACTATATTTTATAGCATAATGCCTCTCAAAAAATTATTATGAAGATAACTTTTAAAAAAATATCAAGATATTCTTAAAATGAAAATTTTTATCTTTTCTTTTTTCTTACTATTTTTAACATCACCAGCTTTTAGTAAAACGTTATCTGAAATATATGAAATTGCCTTGGAGGAAGATCCTCAATTAAAAATAGCAGAGGCAACATTTAGAGCTAACAAAGAAATTAAAGAACAAACATTAGCTGGCCTTCTACCTTCAATTACTACCAGTGCATCAACTACCTGGAACAATAGCTTCATTGATAATAATAAAACAGATGAATACAACTCATTTGGCTATTCCCTTAGATTGAGTCAACCGATTATTAGAGTTGATAGGTGGTTTCAGTTTGCCAGCGGTAAGGCTTTGACAGAAAGTGCCGCTGCTCAATTTCTTTTGTCTCAACAGCAAATGATTTTTAGAGTTGCGCAAGCTTATTTTGGTTTGTTAAAAGCTCAAAATAACTTGGAGACAGCGGTATCAGAAGAAAGAGCTCTAAAAAAACAATTAGATAGAGCGAAAAGATTGTTTGAAGAAAACATATCCCCGATTACAGATTTTCAAGAAACCCAGGCTTTCTATGATTTATCAAGAGTTTCAAGGATTGCATCTGAAGGTCAGTTAGAAGTTGCAAGAGAAATATTAATAGCCTTGGTCAACGAGGCCCCTGAGATATCTGATTTATTGGATTATCCATTCGGTAAAGTATTAGTTGATGATCAAGATGAATGGGTAAGAATTGGTCTCGTAAATAGTAATGTTTTAAAAACTGCTAAGCTGTCTGAAAGGGCTGCTCAAAACAACGCAAAGGCGAGCATTGGTGGTCATATCCCAAATATTGATCTAGTTGGAACACTCAATAGTAGTACCTCTTATCAAGGAAGATTCGGTGGCTTTATTGAAAATCCTCTCTTGGGTTTAGAAACAGAATCAAATAATTATTCAATACAATTTAGCTGGCCGCTTGTTGCAGGTGGTATCGCGCATTCAAAAAGAAGAGAAGCATATGCCAATTATGATAAGGCAAAAGAACAGACTAAATTCACTACAAGAAGTGTTATTCAGGACATAAAATCAAAACACTCATCTCTCTTAACTGCAAAAGCTAATGTCCAAGCGCGAGAACAAGCTTTCAAATCAGCTGAATCAGCTTTAATTGCGACAGAGTACGGTTTTGAGGCAAATACAAGAAATATAATTGACCTTTTGAATGCTCAAAGAAATGTTTTTGCTGCTGAAAGAGATTACGCTTCTGCGAAATACGACTTTATCCTCTCCGATTTTGGTTTAAAACTTTCTGCAGGCACTCTTTCACCGCAGGATCTTTATAACCTAGATGAGTTTATGAATTAATTCATGCCTGAATTACCAGAAGTTGAAACTACGGTCAGAGCTCTCAAACCTAAACTAGAAAAAAGTCGGATAAAGTCTTTTGAATTAAGAAATAAAAATCTTCGTTGGCCGGTTCCATCGAACTTATCAAAGAAACTAATTTCCAAAAGCGTTTCTTCTCTTTCAAGAAGAGCAAAATATTTGATTGTTGATTTAGGATCAGAGTATCTTTTAATTCACCTAGGCATGTCAGGGAGTCTAAGATACTTGTCCAACAATTTAACCCCAGAAAAACACGACCATTGGGATTTATGTTTTGAAAATGGAATGATACTCAGATACACAGATCCAAGACGATTTGGCTCAATTCACTACACTAAAGATTTTAAAAATCATTTTCTTATCAAATCACTTGGACCAGAACCATTATCTGATGCTTTCAATGAAACCTTCCTCTATGAAATATCTAGAGGAAGAAAAGTTCCAATTAAGGCTTTGATAATGAATTCAAGGATTGTTGTTGGTATCGGAAATATTTATGCATGCGAAGCCTTATTTGATTCACTCATTAGACCGTCAAAAAAAGCCAACAGAATTACAAAAAAAGAAGCCAAAGCTTTGGTTGCCTCGGTAAAGAAAGTTTTAAAGAAAGCTATTAAGGCTGGAGGTACAACTTTGAGAGATTATTTGAATCCTGACAGTGCTCCGGGATACTTTAAGATTGAATTAAAGGTATACGGAAGAGGAAACGAAGAATGTCTAAGGTGCGGAAAAACTCTAAAAGAAATTAGAATGAGCAACAGAAGTACAGTCTTCTGCTCAAATTGTCAGCGCTAATTTTTGATCTTCTGATTTAGAGCTTCTAAAGTCACTGGGTCGACAAACCTTGTTACATCTCCGCCCATCGTAGCAATTTCTTTTACTAAACTTGATGAAATATAAGAGTATTCTTCTTTGGGAGTAAGGAATACGCTCTCAATATCAGGACTCATTGCCCTATTCATGTTGGCTAATTGAAATTCGTATTCAAAGTCTGCCACTACCCTCAGCCCTCTGATCAAAATATTCGCATCGTTTTCTTTAGCAAAGTTGACTAATAATCCAGAAAAACCAACCACTTCAATCTTAGGATCGTCAGCAAATATTTTATTTCCTATCTCGATCCTTTCTTCAAGAGAAAACATAGGTTTCTTCGAATCGCTGGAAGCAATTGCGATTATTACTGAATCAAATAACTTGCTTGCCCTTTTAACTAAGTCAACGTGACCCATAGTCATAGGATCAAAAGTACCTGGATAAACTGCTCTCTGCATTTGTGTATTATAAACGAAGAAAAAAATGAAAGATTAGGAAAATAATTAAAAGGGCTTAAAAATCACCAAAATAAGAATTCCTATCAGGAGTACTGCCGGCGCTTCATTAATTATCCTAAAGAAAAACTCACTTCTCTTGTTTAGATTCATTTTGAAATTTTGAGCTGAAAGAATAAAAAATCCATACAAAAAGGTCATAAGTAACACCAAGATTATTTTAATTATGAGCCACTCTCCCATTCCTGAATAAGAAATCAGGAAACCCCCTGATAGCCAGGTTGCGATAAAGGCAACGTGACCTATTCTTATCAAATTTGTTTCCATGACTTTAAAAACTGTTCCGACTTCTTCTTTATCAATATGTTTTTGGTGATAGACAAACAATCTTGGTAGATAAAGTAGCACCACCATCCATGAAATTACTGAAAAGATATGAATAACTTTCAAAGTGAGATAAAACATCAATCCCACTTTGCTGTTGGAGGCATAGACATCAGAATTGCTTCAGTCGAGCCACCAGTTTTTAATCCAAATAAAGTTCCCCTGTCCCAGATCAAATTAAATTCAACGTATCTTCCTCTTTTAATAAGTTGTAAATTTTTCTCTTCTTCAGTCCAAGAAAGGTCTTTTTTACTTTCGACAATTTGTGTAATGACTTGATGAGTAAATTTGCCGACTTGTTTTATAAAATCAAAGTCTCTTTCCCAGTCATTTGAATTAATGTGATCAAAGAAAATCCCTCCAGCTCCTCTAGGTTCTGCTCTATGGCCCAAGTAAAAATATTCATCACAGTTTTTTTTATATTCCTCATAGGCATCCTTTTTATAGTCGCTACAAGCATCTTTCATATGATTATGGAATAGATCAACTGCCTCTTTATCGGACAAGGTTGGAGTTAGGTCTGCCCCACCTCCAAACCAAGATTCCCCTGTAACAAGAAATCTTGTATTGAAATGAAATGCAGGAATTTTTGGTGAATTCATGTGAGCAACCAGGCTTATTCCAGTTGCAAAATATTCTGGAGATTGTTCTGTGCCCTTTATTTGTCCTCTAAAATCTTCTTGAAACTTACCTGAGACAGTAGAAATGTTTACTCCAACTTTTTCAAACACCTCGCCTTTCATGATACTCATTTCGCCACCGCCGGAGTGTTTATGAGGCCATGATTTTCTCTCAAAGCTATATTTATTACCCTCAATTAATTCAAAGGAAGAGCAAAAGGTATCTCTTAAGTCTCGAAACCAATTTGAAGCCAATTCTTTTTTGTCTTTGATTTCCAATTTTATTTACCAATTAAACTGATAAGGAATTCAACGTGATCATCATCGTCATTTAGGCAAGGTATGTAATGAAAATTTTCTCCACCAGCATCCTCAAAATATTCTTTATTCTCTATATCAATTTCCTGCAAGGTTTCTAAGTTGTCGACACCAAAACCTGGAGATACTACCTGAACTGATTTTATGCCCTCTTTAGGAAGAGATTTCATTGTTTCGCTCGTATAAGGTTTCAACCATTCAGATGGACCAAATCTAGACTGAAAAGCTGTGATGTAATCTTTCTCATCTAAAGAAAGTTTTTCTGCAATCAATCTAGATGTTTTTTGGCATAGGCAATGATAGGGATCTCCTGAATCAAAATATTTCTTCGGTATAGAGTGATAGGAAAAAACTAATTTGTCTGGTTTGCCTTGAGATTCAAAACTTTTTTTGATTCTTTCAGACAAGATTTCAATCAACAATGGATTATCGTGATAGCTATTTAGAAATTTTATGCTTGGCACCCATCTCCATGATTTAATTTCTGTCGATACTGCATCAAAAATACTCCCAACAGTTGTAGCTGAGTAATGAGGGAAAAGAGTGATTACCTCAATATCTCTGCAGTTTGCTTCTTTTAATTCATTGAGAGCGCTTTTAATGCTCGGGTTTCCATACCTCATCCCAAGCGCTACTTGATAATCTGATGATAGAGATTTTTGAACTTTTTCTTTTATCTTGATGCAATTGACTAATAAAGGCGATCCTCCCTCAGTCCAGATTGACTTGTATAACCTAGCTGAGTTGAACGATCTAAAATTTAAAATAAAAATGTTTAAAACAAACCACCAAACTATTTTTGGCACTTCAATTATTCTAGGATCAGATAGAAACTCTTTAAGGTACCTTCTTACGCTTAATATATCTGGAGAGTCAGGAGTTCCTAAGTAAGCAATAAGCACTCCTTTTTTTTGCTCATTTTCATGCTGAAAATTTTGTTCGCCTTTGAATTTCATTTAAAAGCCTGCCTTATTTGACTGACAAAATGTTTTACATTTTTTTCAGGTGTGTCTTTATTAATTCCATGTCCTAAACCACAAACCCAACCGACCCTATCGTCTTGGCTTAATGCAAGCATGTCTTCAATGAAATGATCTAACGCTTGATGAAACTGATTAGAATCAGCAAGAATTTTTAATTCATCAAAGTTTCCTTGCACAAATCCATGATCAACCTTTTTTAATGTTTCATGCAATGAAGTTTGTGAATCTATGCCAATTCCCGCAAAAGAGTTTTGGTTATTATTAGCATGGGAAATAATGCAATTGTAATCAACTTCTTCTTTCGCATAGTAGCCAACTTTTTGTTCGAAAGGTTTAATCATATTTTCTACTACCTTTTCTAAATATGATGAAAAATCATCATCAACTAACTGATGCGCTGAAGAATCAAAAATCATCACAGTTTCAGCCCCTGCTTCAATTTGCATTGAAATATTTTTTTGTAGAAAAGGAATAATAAACTCCTCCAGCATGAATTTTTTTTCTCTTGTAAGGCTTATAGAATTGCTCCCTAATTTATTAGTCCCCATGCCAAAGGAGAGGACTGTCCAAGGGCCTCCCACAAAACCAATTAGCGATTTATCGTGACCTAGTTTTTCCTTAGTTAAGTTTAGGGCTTCCGATTGAAACTCCATAAATCTGAGATCTTTTTTATGTAGTAGCTTTTTAAAATTTTGCTCAGTGAGAATATCCTCAAATTTTGGCCCTGGATCAAATACTAAATTCATCCCCATTGCTTGTAATGGCCACAAAATGTCGCTAAAAAGAATTGCAACATCAAAGTCAAAATCCTCAATTGGTCCTAAAGCAGTTTCTGCAGCTAACTCAGGCTTTTTACATAGCTCTTCAAAAGAATGTTTTTTGCGCAGAGACTGATAATGTTTATGGTATCTCCCTGCCTGTCGCATGAACCATATTGGAGGACAAGATTGAGGTTTCCTCGCTAAAGCATTTTCAAACTTATAATTGGGCATGATTCAGCTCAATTTCTGTGCAATTTCTTCTGCAGCATAAGTCAGTATGCAGTCAGAACCTGCTCTTTTGAAAGAATGTAAAACTTCCATCAAAACTTCTTCCTGCAACCACCCTTTTTCAATTGCACCTTTCAACATTGAGTATTCACCTGATACTTGATAAGCAAATGTTGGTACTTTGAATTTTTCTTTTACCGCACGTATTACATCTAAGTAAGGCATGCCAGGTTTTACCATTACGGCATCTGCTCCTTCATTAAGATCCATCTCAACTTCGTGTAGAGCTTCATTAATATTATGAGGCGACATTTGATAAGAATCTTTATTTCCTTTGCCTAAATTAGACGATGATTGAACAGCTTCTCTGAAAGGACCATAAAATTTTGAGCTGTATTTTGCAGCGTAAGAAAGTATTACTGTGTTAAAAAAATTATTTAGCTCAAGCTCTTTTCTAATAGCACCAATTCTCCCATCCATCATATCTGAAGGCGCTATTACATCTGCTCCCGCATCTGCTAGAACTAAGGCTTGCTTTTTTAATACTTCAACTGTTTTGTCATTATCTACGTAATCTTTTTTGTCCAATATCCCATCGTGGCCATGGACGGTATAGGGATCAAGGGCGACGTCTACAATAAGAACTAATTCTGGAATCTTTTTTTTAATCGACTCGACAATCCCACATATTAAGTTTTTTCGATTAAATGCTTCGATGCCCTCTAGATCCTTTTTTTTAGAATCTATCACAGGGAAAAGAGCGACAGCTTTTATTCCCAGATCCATTAAGCTTTTGCAGTAATCAATCACACCTTCCTTTGAATATCTATTTACGTTTGGCATGGATTCAATTGCTTCAGCTTTTTTGATCCCTTCCTTGACAAAGATAGGTTGTATTAAATCGTCGACTGTTAGGCTAGTTTCTGCAGTTATTTTTAGCAGTGACGGATTACTGCGCAACCTTCGCAATCTAGTATCTGGAAATTTTCTATTCATCTGTATCAGCAATTATTTGATGTTTCCAATCTTCGTAATTTAGAAAAGGTACAACTTTACCCGAAATTTGGCGATCAATTATGTCATAGCTTGCCCCTAAACCGCATGCATGATTAGCTCCGATAATATTAGGATATAATTCAAGCGCATATTCAAAAGCACTTCCGCTCATCCAATAAAAATATTGTTTATCTTTAATTTTTATCTCATCTTCTTTTGGTGTCAGTTCGTATGAGATGAATTTTTCCATTGAACTTTTTTCTTGGTTCCTATCATGCGTAAAATTCAACCAATCTAAATCATCAAATAAAGTACAAGGCGGCTCATTATCTTTTCCTAAACTGTCTGATGTGCCATTTATCCAGTAGCCTTTCGCAGCAAGTTTTTTCCAAGTTTCAACTCCGCCTGTCCACAAAATATTTGATGCGTTAATTCTAATTCCATCCAATAAAGCATCTTGTCTGGAAATAAAAATTCCTTTGTTCTCCATTGCTTCTATTTTTTTTATAGTGGTTTTAATAAATTTGCGCTTAAAAAAAACACTTTCTGCTTTTTCTTCTGGAAAAATTGCATTTTTATTTACCTTTTGTTCAACTTTAAGCTTTGGTATCCGATTAAAAGTGCTTTCTTTTAATTCAACGCCCTCTTCTGTTAGACCGATGATGTTGGTTATCTCGCCTACATTAATCTTTCTTATTGATACGCCTATTTTTTGATGACAGCCTCCTCCATGTTGAGAAAGAATTTCTCTCTCTCTGGATACAGCATCAAAAGTACTTTGATCATTGATAGAGGCTGCAATAGAATTTGCAAAATCATTGTTTTCTGCAACCTCAATAGCAAGCGCACCCTGACCTGGAGCACACGGATTGATTGAATTTGGCAATATCATCCAAGAAAACAAATCAGAATTCTTTTTATAAAGCTCAACAAAATCCTCATCCCTAGCAAGCCTATCAATAGCTGCTTTGGCAATAACTACTCCGTCCAATGAATCGTTCAAAAATTTAGAAAGTCTAGTTTGAATATTTCCTCTGATTGGATGAAATTCAATCTTAGAAGTTTTCCACGATAATAAATCAGGCAATGATATTGAAAGGTTTCTCTCTCTTCGTGGAGAAGATGAATAGATCTTTAAAGATTTTTTTTTAATTGAGTCCTTTTTAAAAAAAAGAATATCTCTACTATCAGATCTAGGTAGCGTTGAGACAATATCAGTGCCTTTAGGCATTTCAATAGGCAAGTCTTTCCATGAGTGAACGACCATGTCAGCCTCATCATTTAAAAGAGCATCTCTCAAATCTGATGTAAAGACTCCTTGTTCGGGCATTTTGCTTAAAGGGGTTGTTAAATCTATGTCACCCTTGGTATCTCTATATGAATGAGTGACATTCATGTCAGGAAATTTTTTTTTGATTTCATCTGCAACCAAATGAGCTTGTATTTTAGCCAGACTGCTATTTCTTGAAAGTATTCTAATAGTCTTCAATATAACCGTTTGTTCTTAACAAAAACACAATGATACCCGAATGTAGGAAGAAGTTCTGATGTGTTATAGTTCTCACCAATTCATCTTATAAAGCAAGCTGAATTATATGGTAGGTAGTAAATGAATTACGAAAAATTTTTTAGCGACGAGCTTAAATCACTCAAGTCGCAAGGTTTATATAGAAAATTCCGCGAAATAAATAGAACACGATCAACTTTTCCAAAAGCAACCGAACGCGATGGAGATTCTAGAAGACAGGTAGAAGTTTGGTGCAGCAATGATTACCTTAACTTGAGCCAACATCCAGCTATTGTTAATGAAACCATAAAAGTTACTCAAGAATTGGGTACCGGCTCCGGCGGTACTAGAAACATTTCTGGTACTTCCTCTTATCATGCGGACCTTGAAAGAACGCTAGCTGAATTGCACAAAAAAGATTCTGCCTTGATATTCCCATCAGCTTACACAGCTAATCAATCTACTTTATGGACTTTGTGCAAAAAATTAGAAGGAATTGAAATATATTCTGATGAGCTCAATCACGCATCAATGATTCAAGGCATTAAAAATGCAAACGTTAAAGTGCATATTTTTAGACACAACGATACCGAACATTTAGAAGAGCTTTTAAAAACGTCAAATGCAAATACTCCTAAAATGATTGTGTTTGAATCCCTTTATTCCATGGAAGGCTTAAGATCGCCTATTAAAAAAATTATTTGGCTTGCCGAAAAATATAATGCTCTGACTTACTTAGACGAAGTTCATTCTGTTGGCTTGTACGGTCCTGAAGGAAGAGGGATCGCTGCAGAAGCTGGAGTCTCCGATAAGATAGATATTATTAACGGAACTCTCTCGAAATCTTTTGGTCAATTAGGCGGCTATGTGGCGGCCAACGTGGACATCATAGATTTTATTAGAAGTTTTGCGCCCGGTTTCATATTTACTTCTTCAGTTAATCCGTCCATTGTGGCTAGTTCTATCAAAGCTATTAAGCTTGCAAAAAAAGCGGATCACCTAAGGCGTGAAATAAAATTTAATTCCGACCAAATAAGATCTGGATTAAGAAATCTTAAAATTCCATTTATAGAAAATGATAGTCATATAATTCCAATTCTTATTAAAGACCCTAACCTGTGTAAAGACGCAGCAAATCTCTTGGTAGATAAGCACGGTATCTATATTCAACCCGTCTTCTTCCCAACAGTTCCAAAAGGCGATGAAAGATTCAGAGTCACTATCACGCCAAAACATAACGCTTCAGATATTCAAAACTTTTTAAATGCTATCGATGATATTTGGACAGAAATGTCTTTAGAAAGGGTTGAAGGAGACAGCAAAGTAGTAAATTTGAATTCGTAACTTAAGTTGCTGGGCGATAAAAAGATCGCCACAGAGCTATCCCACCAATCAAAGAGATAATCCAGAAAAGCAACTCAATGTAATTTGGATTACTGTTATAACCAAAGAAACCTTTGAGAAAGACGCCAACTCTGCCGCTGTCATGCATGATGTGCGTGTACTGTTTTTTGCCCTTCAAATCATAGGAGTAAAAGAAAGAATTATCAGTTTCATCAAGACTGTCCTTAGGTCTTAAGATATCCCAGGGACGAGAAATGTCTGACTTATCTTCTAAGCCTATGAGTTGCAAATTATCTGACTTAACTAAGTAGCTTTCAGCTTCATGAGTGCCGTATGCGATCATGCCAGATGCTAAGAAAACTAGGAGTAATGTTGTAGCCTGAAAAAAAGATCTTAAATTGATTTTTTTGCCCTGAACAACAACAAGATAACCAATCAAAATTGCTAATGCAGCGCCTATTATGAAGCCAAGATAGCTAAAAGATCCTGTCATAGAGAAACTACCTAAGAGAAAAATTGCTGTTTCAAATCCCTCTCTTAAGATCGAGAAGAAAATTACAAAAAAGATTCCCCAGGTTGATGCTTGGACAGCAGTATTTGTCTCCGCTTCGATTTGTTTTCTATCACTTACGTGTTTCGAAAGCCAAAAAATGACGTACCAGATCAATCCAGCTGTAATGAACATGAATACTGACTCAAAAAGAGCTCTTGCAGATTCATTACTAAAACTCTCTTTTAGTACATAGACCAAATAACCTACTAAAACACTAAAAACAAGTGCTGCAGCGACACCTATCCAAAGTTTTTTTATGGATTCATAAAGCTCATTTTTGATGAGAATGGTATAGATAATCCCCACGATTAGAGAGGCTTCAAGGGTTTCTCTAAAGACTATGATGAATTCATTCATTATGATAATTTAACAAATAAAGAGAGGAAGAGTTTAATTTTTCACCAGGGGTGTTAAGTAAGAACGAATAAAAAAAACTCTTCCAAAATTCTTTAAAGTGTTGGGAAAATCAATCTTGATGGTAGGTACAGATGGTAAGATTGATTTTCCCTTCAGTTCTCACTCCTAATTAAGAACTGAGCTTTTATACAAGTCCTGCTTGGAATCCAAGACCAGGGTATTGATTTCAAAACCGCTCCGCCAACGGTTACTGAGTTCTTAGAATTCGAAACAAGATATTTCATACATTAAATTTTCCCTCTTAAAATCTTCTTGAGTAAGAAACTCTTGCACTTAAATACTCACCGACAGATGCTTGGTGGGTACTATGCGAATGAGGAAAATATAATTCATCTGTTAAGTTTTCGATGTGCACTCTCACTACATCGTTGTCAGATGCATTTACATAAAGTGCAAAATCAACTCTTGTGTAATCTGGTAATGCTGGCCCTGTGCTTCCATTAGAAGTATCCTTAATGAAAGACTCGGCTTGATGAGTAACACCCAGACCAAAACCAAAAGTTTCATTTGCTTGGTATGAATACCATAGTGATAGCATCTGATTCGGAAGCTCTCTTGGTTGCTTAGTTCCCTTGCTGGTAACTCCATCAAGTGACGTATAGCCAAAAGTTAAATTATTTTGATCATCGATATCACCTGACAATTCAACTTCAACTCCTTCCACTTCAAGACCTCTAATTTCATTTAGTTCTCCAGTCTCGTTATCTTTTTCAGCTCTAGTTGACTCAGAATCAAAGATCGCTGCTGAAAATGTAAGAGCATCACTTATGTCATACTTGTAACCAATTTCAGTGTTTTTAAAGACATCTGGATCAAGAGCAGCTCCACTAGCATCTAGCTTTTTATATTGCTCTCCGGATCTAGGAAGGAAGCTCTCGCTGTAACTAACATATAAAGACATGGTTTCTTCTGGTTTGTAAATCACACCAAATCTTGGTGAGAACATGTCATCTTTTCTGGATTGATCTTGAGATTTTTTAACGTCAGTAACTGTAATATCAAAGTTATCTAAACGACCACCAATTATCATCTTCCAGTTATCGGAGAAATCTATATCGCCTTGCAAATAGAAAGATGTAACTGTGATATCTGACTCTGAACTGCTTTTTAAATCAGTTGTATAGTCAATTGTGGAATCAAGACCTGTTGAAGTTTTTACAATATTTAATGGCCTTGTGATATTAAAAATTTGCTGATCTGTAGGCTCGCCTGCATCACTTCCTGCTCTGTTATTAAAGAAAGTGTTGTATCGATAATTTTTATTGTCAGTATCAACAAATTCTAGGCCCACTAAAAGCGTTCCAGAAGTTGAACCATTGCTAAATTCGTTTACAACATTAGCATTTAGAATCATGTTCTGTCTTTTTGTAGGATCTAGGTATCCGTCAAGCTTAACTGTATTTGCTGATACATCGTAACCTGCAGGATAAAGGTTCTTGTACATTTTTTTGAAATCGCTTGAGGTAAAACTCATATTGAACTTACCGTTATCAGAGTAATCATGAGCTACATTAGCTCTTAGAATGCTAGCTTCCAAAGTTTGTAGGTTAAGACCTTCAACACCGAAGACAACATCTTTTAAACTTTCAACAGGCCTATTGTTTGCCGTTGGTATACCACGATCAATAAATCTTTCATGATCAGCGTACTCGTAAGAAAGATCTACAATAGTATCTCCAGCTACAATCTTAACGGTTGGGTTTATTCCGTATCTTTCGCCTTCATAAAAATCTCTATGATTCGCAAGTTGGTCTGTGTGAAGGTTTAATCTCACTGCAGTAGTATCAGAAGTTGCAAAGTTAGCATCTAAAACAAGATCTGCTGCGCCAAAAGAATCTGCGCCAAAATCAAATGAGCCAAAAGCTTCGCCTATTTCTGCTTTCTTCGAGACTCTGTTAATTAATCCTCCAGTTCCACCTCTTCCAAATAGCAAAGCGTTTGGACCTCTTAGAATTTCTAATTGTTCCACATTGTATAAAGATCTGTAGTATTGAACATCATCTCTAACACCATCTTGATAAAAATCTGCTGTGGATCTAACTCCTCTAAAGACAACTGCATCTCTATGCCCTTCCCCTTGAGAAGTATTCACTCCGGGCGAATAACGAATAATATCTCCTATTTCTCTGAAGCCTTGGTTTTTTATTTCTTCATCAGTTATAACTGAAACAGATTGGGGAACATCCAATATAGGCACCGGGGGTTTAAGAGAGTTAACTTGATCAACGTATAAAACCTTCCCTTTTACTTCTACTTCTTCGATATCGTCGGTGTTTTGAGCGAATACACTAAGAGAGCCCAAAAGGAATAATATGGTATATATAATTTTTTTCATAATCCTTCCAATAATTAAGTTGGAAACTCATAATGATAATGAAAATCGTTCTCAATTATATACAAATGAGAATGATTATCAATTGCTTTTAGAAATATCTATATAATTTTATTTATCTTAAAAAATTAAAAACAAGGAGCTAAAAGTCTTGACCTTTTGTCATTTTATTGTAGGAAACTATTGACTAGAAAAATATTGGGGTTGACGCATTTCAAAAGGTTGAATATTCTGCAGACATATAGATTATTTTCTAGGGGGAAATATGAATAAATTTGTATTATTAAAATACTTAATAATCTCGACTTTCCTATTTTTTTCTTCAACAATCTTTTCACAAGATGAAGAAGAAGTTGTAGTAGTCGGATCCTTAATAAAAGGCACGCCTATTGATACAGGCAACCCGGTTTCCATTTTTGACAAGGAAACCATAGCCCAACAGGGTAATTTAAGTTTAATGGAATTAGTAAAACTAGTTCCCTCATCCACAGGTATGGATGGAGAATCAAACCAGTTCGGTTCCAACGGTTCTGAAGGGGTGGCCAACATAAACCTTAGAGGTCTTGGCCCTCAAAGAACTTTGGTTCTTGTTAATGGAAATAGATTTCCTACCATTCCTCTTTCCACAGGTGCAAACAGATCTGTGAATATTAATCAGCTTCCAATCGGAGCAATGAAATCAATTGAAGTTCTGAAAGAAGGTGCTGCTGCAACCTATGGTTCCGATGCAATTTCAGGAGTAGTTAATTTTACAACTGATATTGGATTTCAAGGTTTTGAAGTCAACGGAAGTGCCAGGAGTATCGAGGGTACTGATGGACCTGAAGGACAATTCTCATTTAAGTATGGTGCTGAGGCTGGCGGTTTCGATTTCTTGTTTGCCGGAAGTTACATGAGCAAAAGGCAATTAGCAGCCAAAGATACCGATTTTGCCATTATGCCGTATGCAACTCGATCACCTGATTTTGGTAGAGCTGCTCACGGTTGGTCAACAATGGGTAACCCAGGATCTTTAACGGTTCCAGCTTCCTTGTTTGGTGACTCTGCTCCTGCTACTCAAATTACCGCTGATCCTGGCTGTGTTGCCGGTGGTGGTCAACTTGTGTACGGATTTATTTGTGGTTACCAATACGCATGGTTTGATAACGTGCAGGAAGATGAAGAACATGGTTCTTTATTTTTTGAAACCGAAGGTACTGTAAACGATCAAAATATTTCTTTCGAGGTATTTTATGGTCAAACAGATGTTCCTAATTGGGCAACTTCACCTTCTTATCCGCCTAACAATCCAGCAGGTAACAGTGTTCCTATAAATCATCCAGGACTCTTACAGCTTCAAGCAGACTATCCAGCTTTCAATACAGCTGTTGAATCTTACAAGGAAGGATTCAGTTACCCAGGCGTACCTGGAATACAAAACTTTATTGTGAGAACAAGACCAGCTGCAGCCGCAGGTATCCCTTGGGGGAATGAAAATGGTGCTGAAATGGGTTCTAGAAGATATGACACCATGAAGCTAGCCTTTTCAATTGATGGTGATGTGACAGATACGATTACTTACACAGCGAACTTTAATTACGGACTTTCTTCAGGTACTTTAGAAAGTAAAGATACACTTCAATGGAAATTTGCTGCTGCCTTACACGGATATGGTGGACCTAATTGTGGAGCATCTGTAACTAGCTTGGGTGCGCCAGGTGTTCTTAATCCTGCGTTTGATACTTCAAATGGAGCTCAACAAGGGGTTGGGGACTGTAAATGGTTAAATCCTTTTTCTAATGCAGTTGAACTTCCTAACCAAAATGGAGCGGTAGTAAATCCAACTTATGAAGCTTCTTTGGCCAATGATCCTGAAGTTCTCAAATGGATGATAGCTCCTAGAATCACAGAAGCTGAATCTTCAGTTACTCAATTATCATTTAATTTCCAAGGTGAAATGGCAGAATTAGGTGGCGGCATGTCTTATTGGTTAGCTGGATACGAGCTTAGACAATATACCCTTAAGGAAGATTTTGACACTGGTATAGACTCTTTTCACAACAATCCTAAAAATCTTCATGATGGTACTTTGTACCCATGTAAATTACCGGGACAAACTGCTTGTAATCCGAAGTCTGGTTTATTCATGTTCTTAGCCCCTGCATACGAAATTGATGGTGACAGATCAGTTAATTCTGCATTCATGGAATTAGCATTACCTATTAGAGATAATTTTGACATGCAATTAGCTGTTAGATATGAAGACACTGATTACGGTAGTTCAGCTGATCCAAAAGTTACGATGAAATGGGATGTTACTCCTGCTTTTGCATTCAGACTTTCTGCTCAATCTACCTTTAGGGCTCCAAATATTGATGAAACAAAAACTTCTCCAAGAACTGCTTTAGTGTATGTTGGAGATGCAGGAGCATTTAAAGCTAACGACTTGATAGGTAATCCTAATCTTGATCCAGAAAAAGCTAATACCTATAACTTCGGAATTATCACGAATTTTGGTTCTGATAACTGGATTATGACTGTGGATTATTATCAATTTGATTTCGATAATCCAATTATCACAGAAAGTTACAATCAAATCCTTGCCGCTTATAAAGCTGGTGCTGGCGCTGATGAATTGCCTGACCCAACAGCTGCATCTCATCTAGCTGTTCAATCACAAGTTTTTGGTGGAGCAACTACTTTGGATAATAAAGGTGGTTTTGCATCAGAAGATGTTGGAATAATCACTTCGTTTTATGTAAACGGTCCTGCTACTCAAACTTCTGGTATTGACTACCTTGTAAAATATGAAGGAGACGTCGGTGCTGGAACTTTTGTTGCAGCTTTTGAGGGTACCTCTATCCAAAAATTTGATGTTGATCCTTACGTAAAAGGTGGCGTGCAAATTGCGGCAGCTTATGAATGTGCTGGGTACTTTAATTTCAGTAACTCTTGTAGACCAATGCCTAAAGATAAAGGTAAGGCTTATTTCAGCTATACTGAAGATAGGTTCAATACCTTCATAGCAATCAATGCAATTGGATCTTATGAGGATAAAAGATACATTCCTCTAGGAAGAGAAAAAATTGATAGCTTTGTGACTTATGACTGGCACGTATCCTATAACTTTACTGATCAATTCTCATCTACTTTCTCTATTTACAACATTGAAAATAAAAATCCACCGCTTGTAAATTGGGAAATGAATTACGATCCAACTACACATAATCCTTTAGGAAGGATATTCAAGCTTGGATTTACTTACAGATTAGAACAGTAAGTTTAAAAAGATAAAAAAAGGCGACTAAAAGTCGCCTTTTTTTATTTCTTAGTGAATGAACTATCTGTATTCCACCAAGCCATATCAGAGAAAGATCTGATATCTATTTCATGAGTCCAAGTGGATCTATGCTGATTGGCGAGATGAAAATAAGTTTCAGCAACTTTTTCAGGAAGAATTAATCCATCGTGCTCCATACCTCTGGTTTCTCTCATCTTTTGATACATATCAGGTCCCAACATTTTACCGAGAGTATCTGGGGCATCTACAGCACCATCGATCACGATATGGGCAACATGAATGCCTTGTGGACCGAATTCATCGTTTAAAGATTGGCATAGCATTCTTCTTCCTCCCATTGCTGCAGCATGCGAATGTTGAGTCTTATTGCCCCTTACAGCTGCGGTAGCAGAGGTAACAAGCAAAGAACCCTTCCCTCTATCAGCCATAACGGGACAAATCTCTTTGGCTGTTCTAAAAAGTCCTTGAGTGGCCATCTTCCAGCCCCATTCGAATTCTTTGAGGCTAGTTTGATCCAAGAGCTTCATCCCAGTTTGAGCTCCTAGGTTATAAACTAAAGTATCAATTGGTCCTATACCTTCCTCAATATCCTTGATCAGCTTTTCTATTGCGCCTTCTTCAATTGCATTAATTAAAAAACCTGAAGCCTCTCCTCCTTCAGCTTCAATATTTTTAATCCATTTATCAAGACCATCTTGATCTGTTCTCCTTGCCAAGCAGGAGTGATAACCTTCAATTGCAAATTTTCTGGCTATGTTTGCTCCAATTCCACCGCCAGCACCTATAACTAGACAAACTTTTTTAGTCATTTTTAAACTCCTTTTCTTCTATTTTTACCATATTCTTTCGTTTCCTTATACTTCGATAAGTCTTAAGATAGTTTTATGGAATCTTTTGAAAATAAAATTGCTGTTGTCACCGGAGGCGGCACAGGTATGGGAAGAGAGCTCGTTTTACAATTAGCGAAGGCAAACTGTAATGTATCTATGTGCGATGTTATAGAAGACAATATGTATCAGACAATGGATTTAGCAGCTTCGATAAACCCAAATGTCAAAATAACAAAGCATGTGTGCGATGTTTCCATAAAAGATCAAGTTGAGGAATTTAGAGACGAAGTTTTAACAGAACAGCAAACCGATTCAATAAATTTACTTTTCAATAATGCAGGGATAGGAGGTGGTCAAAGCTTCATAAAAAGTGATATTGAAGAATGGGAAAAAGTTTTTGCAGTTTGTTGGTACGGCGTTTATTACTGTTCTAGGGCCTTTATGAAGGCTTTGATTAATAGTGAGGAAGGTCATTTAATTAACACAAGCAGCGTAAACGGATTCTGGGCATCTTTAGGAGACGGGGTACCTCATACTTCATACTCAGCAGCTAAATTTGCCGTGAAAGGTTTTTCTGAAGCATTGCTTAATGATTTCAAAGTAAACACACCACACTTAAATGTTTCTTTAGTGATGCCAGGTCACATAGGAACAGATATTAGTCAGAACACAGGAATAATTTTAGGGAAAAGACCTGAAGATTTAGATGAAAATGAGTTGCAACTCATGAAGGAGGGTTGGATGAAAGCAGGCGCTCCAATTCATAACTTATCACTCGAAGTATTCAGGGAGGCTATTATTCAAAGACAAGATGACTTCAAAAATAATGCGCTTACTTCAGCTCAAGATGCTGCGAAAATTATTTTAGATGGAGTGAAAAAAAACCAATGGAGAATACTAGTTGGGCCAGATGCCGAAGCTCTTGATAGAAGGGTCAGAGAGAATCCAGAAAGAGCTTATGATGCTGATTTTCTTCCCAAAAGAGAAGATAATCATTTCACGGACCCCTTCTCTGAGAAGAATTAAGAAGAGTACTGGTGGGCCCGGGAGGACTCGAACCTCCGACCAACGGATTATGAGTCCGCTGCTCTAACCAACTGAGCTACAGGCCCGTAGGAAGAGGAATTATATATCTTAAATTCGAATTAAGAGAAATTATTCGTCGAGGAACCCTTTTAGATGAGCTGACCTTGATGGATGCCTAAGTTTTCTTAAAGCTTTCGCTTCAATTTGTCTGATTCTTTCTCTGGTAACATCAAACTGTTTACCTACTTCTTCAAGAGTGTGATCGGTGTTCATGCCAATACCAAAGCGCATTCTTAAAACTTTAGCTTCTCTTGCAGTCAAACTTCCTAAAACGTCTCCGGTTGCTTCAGTCAAATTATTTTCAGTAGCGGCGTCAATAGGCGAACTCTGAAGAGGATCTTCAATAAAATCTCCCAGAGTCGTATCGTCTTCATCTCCTATAGGAGTTTCCATTGAGATTGGCTCTTTTGCTATTTTTAGAACTTTTCTAACTTTATCTTCAGGCATTTCCATTCTTTCGCTTAGCTCTTCTGGAGTTGGTTCTCTTCCCATTTCCTGAAGCATTTGTCTAGAAATTCTGTTTAATTTATTGATTGTTTCAATCATATGAACAGGGATTCTTATTGTCCTAGCTTGGTCAGCTATAGACCTAGTTATTGCCTGTCGTATCCACCAAGTTGCATAAGTAGAGAACTTGTAACCTCTTCTGTATTCAAACTTATCTACTGCCTTCATAAGACCGATGTTTCCTTCTTGGATAAGATCTAAAAATTGGAGACCCCTGTTGGTATATTTTTTTGCTATTGATATAACTAGCCTTAAATTGGCTTCAATCATATCTTTTTTAGCTCTCCTAATTTTTGATTCACCTTTTGTGATCCTCATGTTCACATCTTTTAATTGAGGAACAGACAGTCCAGATACCTTTTCTAAAGCATTTATTCTTTTTTGGATTAAATTAATCTCTGGCTTTCTAGTTTTAAGTTCTTTGACAAAAGGTTTTTTTGACTTCAAAGTCGAATCAAGGAAATTAGCTTTTGTTTCACTGCCTACAAAAATTTCAATAAATTCTTTACGTGGCATCTTTGACTCTCTGACACAGATATCGTAAATGAGCCTTTCCAGTTCTTTAACTTGTTGAAAGTTTAATCTTGCAGGAAGAGCGATTGTTTCGAATTTTTTTGGGGATAATTTAAGGTATTTAAAAATTTCTCCCAGCTTTTCCAAGTCAGTTTGAGCTTTTGTGCTGCTTCTTCCGCTAGCAGCAATGGTTTTTTCAGTTTTGTTGAATTGTCTTCTGAGGGAAGCAAATCTTTTTTCTAACTCTTCTTCATTTATTCCAGAATCTTCTTCATCCTCAACATCATCTTCTGTTTCGTTTATGTTTTTATTAGCAGCAGCTTCCGAAGGAGCCTCATCCTCGTCCATAAAGCCAACAATCAAGTCTGAAATCCTTTTTTCTCCTTTTTTAGTTAGCTTATAGTCCTCTATTATTCCCTCAACCACTCCAGGATAATGAACACATGCACTAAGTAGATCTCTGGCTCCATCCTCAATACGTTTAGCTATTGAAATTTCGCCTTCTCGTGTTAATAAATCAACGGACCCCATTTCTCTCATGTACAACCTTACTGGATCTGTTGTTCTGCCTACTTCTGACTCAATAGCTATTTCACCTTCTGGATCTGATTGTTCCTGTGGATCTTCAGCAGCAGGCATGAAATCTGAGCCCTCGGCAGGAGGATTCTCTAAAACTTCGAGTCCTAATTCGTTTATAAGAGAAATAACTTCTTCAAGTTGATCAGGGTCTGATACATCTTCTGGTAAGAAATCATTGATATCAGCATAAGAGATATATCCTTGCTCTCTCCCTTTTTCAATGAGTTCTCTTAAACCGCTATTCTCTAAATCGTCTTCGTACATGTGTTTCTAAAAAAGGTCGTTGATTATATCTTCTAAGAGCTAAAGTTTGAATAAATATGTAAAAAAGTTACAAAGACTTTAGGAGCTCCTTTTCTTGATCATCTAATGCTTCAAATTTTTCAAGCAAACTTTTTTTCAAATCGATCTTTTCTTCTTCCGTAATATCTCCATCCATAAGTTTTTTTTGTAAATATCCATGATTTGAAATATTCTCTTTTTTTAAATAAAAATTAATCGATTCTTCAATGTATTCATTAGCTTTGGCTTCAGAAACTATATTCTCATCAGCAGCGATAGAAGTAATATCTCCCTTTAATTCAGGATATTCCTCAATTAATTGACCTGCATTATAGTTGGGGGCTGATTTACAAAATTCAATTATCTTGGCGATTGTTTCTTCTTCCTTTATTTGCGACTTGACGTCAAAATATGAAAACAAATCTAAATTAATTCTTCCAGGAAAATCTAATACAACCGCTAGAATCTTTTTTAATATTTTACTTTCTATAAAGGTTTCGTTTTCTTCTATCGTGAAAGATTTTTTCTTTATTGATGGTTGGATTTCTTCATCAACTTTCAAACCTAATTTGGATGAAAAGTCTTCAACCAGTAATGTTTTGAAATTTGAAGGTGGGATAGACTTTATAAAATTTTGAAAACTTCTCATAGCGTTTGCTTTTGTTTCTATTGAATCGTCAGTACCAACACGAAAAGAATCTTGAATATATTTGGAAAGCACTACCGATTTACTCAAATATTCCTCAAATTTATTTGTACCATTCTCTTCAATAATGCTAGCAGGATCTTGCCCTTCAGGAAGAAACAAAATATTGAATTTTCTATTATCATTAATGAAAGGCAGTGCGACTTCTACTGCTCTTCTAGCTGCATCTGATCCTGCTTGATCACCATCAAAACAAAAAACTACTTCATTGGTAATTTTTAGAATATTTTCAAGATGATATTTTGATGTCGCTATCCCAAGTGTAGCCATCGCATAAGGAAAACCACCTGCAAACAGAGCAATGACGTCTGTATAACCTTCAACCACTAAAATTTTGTTTATGTTTCTATTTTGCTCAATTGATTCGTAAAGGCCATAAAGCTCCCTATTTTTTTTAAATACTAGAGATTCTGCAGAATTCAGGTATTTTGGTTCTTCATTCTCAATTACTCTGCCACCGAAACCTATAACCTGCCCTCTTCTGTTTCGTATCGGAAACATTAATCTATTCCTAAAAAAGTCATAATCTTTACCTTTGTCAGAGGTTTTGATTAATCCTGTTTTCAAAATATCTTCTCTAGATACACCCTCTTTAAGTAGATATTTGCATAAATCATCCCAGCTTTTAGTTGCATATCCTAAGGAGAAATTTTGGGAAGATTTCCCATCAATATTTCTACTTTTAAGATATTTATAAACAGAACTAGATTCATTTTGCTCAGAAAGATTTTTTTGAAAAAACTTCAGAGTAAGATCATTGATTTTGTCAAAAATTTTAAAATCTTCATTATTTGTGCTATCGGAGTTTTTAGGTATTTCAATGCCTGCATTAGTTGCTAAAAATTCCAAGGCATCCATAAAAGTTTGCCCTTGATGATCTGTGAGAAACGAAATTGCATTTCCACTCGCTCTGCATTTGAAACAATAATAAAACTGCTTATGTTGACTTACGCTAAAAGAAGGCTTACTTCCATCATCGCAGAAGGGACAGAGCGCCCAGTGATCTTTTCCTCTTTTTTGAAGAGAAACATGGCTATCAATCAAAGAGACAATATCCGTTGAATCTAAAACTCTTTGAATAAAATCTTTGGGTAATTGAGCCATTATTATTTTTTGTTAAGCCAAGTATCAAGAATTATCTTAGCTGCAAGGGCGTGAGATGTTGTTTTTTTATCAGTAAGATTATTTTCATCAGACATAATTTCCTTGGCTTCCCATGTAGTAAGTCTTTCATCTTCTAATTCAACATCAATATCAAACAGTTGCTCACAAGCTATTTTAAATTTGCTTACTTTTAATGAAAGTTTTGAATCAGTATCATCCATATTAAGTGGATATCCTAAAATAATTCCTTTTAAATCCCACTCTTTTATTAAATTTTCTATAAATTTTAAAGCTTCTTGTTCAGATGCAATTTTTTCAGAAAAATATGTTGTTGAATTTTTGGTAATTGAATTGCCAATCGCAAATCCATAATTAACTTCTCCGTAATCAATGCCCAAATAGTTCATCTACAAAGAGTTTTGCTAAGTTTTCCCCTGCTTGATCATTGAGTTCTCTAAAGCAAGTGGGACTTGTTAAATTGATTTCTGTTAGAAAATTTCCAATCATGTCTAATCCAACTATATACAAACCAAAATCCAACATTTTGTCTGCTACCGTCTGAGCAATAATTTTATCTTGTTCATTAAGCTCAATAGTTGAGGCTGATCCTCCTGCAGCCAAATTACCTATAAACTCTCCTTCAGGAGGTGTTCTTAAAACGGCGTGTTTAGGAACTTTACCGTTGATAATTAATATTCTTTTATCTCCAATGGAAATTTCTGGAAGGAATTTTTGCGCAATAAATTTTACTTCACCTTCCTTAGATATTTTTGAATAAACTTCAGATAAATGTTCATCATCCTTCTTTAGTTGAAAGATAGAATCTCCACCCATGGAGTTAAGAGGCTTAACTACAATATGCTCATTCTCTTTAAGAAAATTATTAAATATTTCAAAATCAGATGTGATCAAAGTAGGCGGACAAAATTTTGGAAAATTTAATGCAAATATTTTTTCATTTAAGTTTCTTAGGTTTGAAGGATTATTAATAACGTTGACGCCTAAATCGGCAGCTTTTTCTAAAATCATTGTGTTTACTATAAAAGAGTAATCAACAGGGGGGTCTTGACGCATCATGATCACTTCAAAAAAATTCATTGTATTCTCGGAAGAGGACAAAACGTTGAAGTTCGTATCATCTAGAGAAACTTCTACCTTTTGATATTTACAGTAGGGTTGATTGTCCTTCATAAATAAATTTTTTGAATCAATAAAATATATATCGTGTCCATTATTTTGGGCTTCGAACATTAGTAATAAAGTTGAATCCTTTTTTAGATTCTTTGCAGGAATTGGCTCCATTACAAAACCGATTTTCATGATATATCCCTCATAGAAAAATTTAACATTGATAATATTACGATCGGCATTGTATCTGTTCTGAAAATCATATCTCCACAATTAATGCTAATAAATCCTTCTTCTTCTAATTTTTCTATTTCATTATCTGTGAATCCGCCCTCCGGGCCGATTGCAATAGAGAGGCTTTCAGCTTTTTTCAAGTCTTTAATGGACTTAGTTGCTCTGGGATTTAACACAATTTTTAAAGAGTCATTGGAATTATGTGCCCAAGACATTAATTCATTTGAATGTATTTGAGGGACCCAATCCATTCCGCATTGTTCGCAACTGCTTGCAGCGATTTTCTTCCATCTTTCTATTTTTGATTGAGAAGGTTTTTTTCTTATTTTTGATCTTTCGCTTGATAAGCAATTTATCGAATTTATCCCAAGAGGAGTGCTCTGTTTTACAACGTTATCAAAATTTTTTATCTCACTGATGCCTAAATTAAATATTGGTTTAAGTTTTTTAGAAAAGTTTAAATTCTTGTTTGTTTTGATTAAAAAGGTTTTTTTCTTTTTTTCAATGATATTTCCAAAAGTTGAATTACCTCGCCCATCAAACAGATGAAGCTGCTGACCAATTTTTTTGTTCGTAACTTTTAAATGATCTGAAATGTTTTGATCAAGCTCTATAATTGAATTTGCTTTTAATTCGGTTTTTAAAAATACCCTTGGAGTTCTCATGAATTTCTTTGTATGCTAACCATTCAATTTTATCAGAGTTTAAAAGATGAAAATCTACATCATAAGACATGGAGAAGCTGCCAAATCTTGGGAAGTTGATAGAGATCCAGAATTGAGTCTGAGAGGCAGAGAGCAGGCCCAAAATATTTCAGACATTCTTGCTCAAGAAGATTTGAATGATTTCCAAATCATTTCAAGTCCGCTTAGAAGAGCAATAGAAACCGCCGAACCAATATCTAAGAAATTAAATAAGGAAGTGGAAATTAATGAAAGCTTTATTGAAATTCCTTCTCCTGGGATAGACATGTCTGAAAGACCTTTTTGGTTGAGGGAAATGTTTTCAAAGGATGTAGATCAGTTTGAAAAGCCTCAAGCAGATTGGAGAGATAAAATAATAAAAGTCACTCATTCTTTTAAATCACCGACTTTAATTTTTTCACACTTCATGGTGATAAACGTCTTGGTAGGTTATTTACAAAAATCAAAAAAAATTGTTACTTTTTATCCAGATAATTGTTCAGTAACAAAGATGTCTCTAAATCAAGGAATACTTTCTTTAGAGGAAATAGGAAACAATCAAGAAAGTGTGGTTAACTGATGGTCTCAAAAAAAAATAATTCAAGCGATAAAAATTCCTTGAAATATCAGGTCGGAAAATCAATCAGAAGATATCTTAGAGAGTTAGACGGCAACAAATCATCTGATGTTTATCCAATGGTCCTAAAAGAAGTAGAAGCGCCTCTTCTATTTGAGATAATGAAGTATTGCAATGGAAATCAAAGTGAGGCTAGTAAAATGCTTGGCCTTAATAGGGGCACCTTAAGAACAAAACTCAAAGAATACGACCTTCTCAAAATTAATAAAAAATAAGATGTCTAAAATTGCCCTTATTAGTGTCTCAAACAAGGAAGGAATAATTGATTTTGCTAAAAATCTTGTATCGCTGGACTACAAAATCATTTCAACAGGCGGAACTTACCAGCTGCTAAAAGAAAATAATATTGATGCTATTGAAGTTTCAGAGCATACAGGCTTTCCAGAAATAATGGATGGCAGAATCAAAACCTTACATCCCAAAATTCATGCAGGAATTCTCTCTCGAAGAAAAATTGATAAAAAAATCATAAAGGAACACAGCATCGATGAAATCGATATTGTGATAGTAAATCTTTATCCTTTTTATTCAACTGCAAAAGATCCAAATAGTACTGAAGCAGAAATAATTGAGAAAATTGATATAGGTGGTCCAACGATGTTGAGGGCGGCTGCAAAAAATCATGAGCACGTTACCACAATTGTTGATCCTAATGATTACGATCTGGTCACAAAGGAACTCAAAAAAAGCAAAACTATTTCAAAATCTATAAAAAAACAATTGGCAATCAAAGTTTTTTCACATACAGCTAATTACGATTTAGAGATTTCAAACTATTTTAATGGTGACCAATTTGAAGAGAATCTTCTTTTGAGTTATGAAAAAACTGAAAATTTAAGGTACGGAGAAAATCCTCATCAGACGGCCTCTTTTTTTAAACATAAATTTTCAAAGCCTTTTGGGATATCTTCATCCATTCTGCATCAAGGCAAAGAGATGTCTTATAACAACATAGCAGATACAGATACTGCGATCGATTGCGTATGTAATTTTGCTGAACCTACTTGTGTCATTGTAAAACATGCCAATCCTTGTGGAGTATCATCAAGAAAAAATTTATTGGATGCTTATCAAAGTGCTTTTGAAAGCGATCCTACCTCAGCTTTTGGAGGAATAATAGCCTTCAATGAGAAGGTTTCAGGCGAAGTTGCGCAGAGATTGATTGATAATCAATTTCTTGAAGTAGTTGCTGCTCCAGCATACTCAGACGAATCTCTGAAAATTTTCAATGCAAAACCTAATGTAAGGGTTCTCTCATTCGAACCAAAAATAAATGACAAAAATAAAATTTTATCTGTATCTGGGGGCCTCCTTATTCAGTCAGCAGATAATAAAATTATTACCGAAGATAATTTAGAAGTTGTAACCAAAAAAGCACCCAATAAAGATGAAATACAAAATGCTTTGTTTGCATGGAAGGTGTGTAAATATGTTAAATCTAATGCAATTGTGTTTGCTGCAAGTGAACAAACATTAGGAATTGGTGCAGGTCAAATGAGCAGAATAGATAGCGGTAAAATTGCTGCCTCTAAAGCTAAGGAATTTGGATTCTCATTGAATGGAGCATCAATGGCTTCTGATGCATTTTTCCCTTTTAGGGACAACGTCGATAATGCTCATGAACTGGGCATAAAATGCATCATTCAGCCTGGAGGTTCAATCAAAGATGAAGAAGTAATTCAAGCTGCGAATGAGGCAGATATGAGTATGTTATTCACTAAAGTAAGGCATTTCAGGCATTAAGTGAATTTCTTAATTATTGGCAACGGTGGAAGGGAACACGCCTTTGCATGGAAAATCTCCCAAAGCTCGCTTGTTCAAAAAGTTTTCATTGCTCCTGGAAATGCGGGAACTGAAAGAGAAAATAAGTGTGAAAATATAAATATTGATTCCGAAGATATATCTGCACTGAGAGATTTTGCCATTGAAAAATCTATAGACCTTACTATTGTCGGCCCTGAAGCCCCGCTAGTGAAAGGTATCGTTGATGAGTTTGAAAAAAATAACTTACTTATTTTAGGTCCTTCTAAAAAAGCTTCGCAAATTGAAGGATCAAAAAAATTTATGAAAGATTTTTTAAAGAAAAATCATATCCGTACTGCTGAGTATGAAGTCTTTGAAGACTATGAAGAGTCAAAGGAGTATATATCAAAGTCTAAGTTTCCTATTGTTATTAAGGCAGACGGTCTTGCTGCTGGAAAAGGTGTAACCATTGCCCACTCAGCTGAAGAAGCACATAAAGCACTAGATGATGCTATGCAAAAAAAGATATTTGGCCCTGCAGGTACAAAAGTTGTTATAGAAGATTTTCTACAAGGAGAAGAAGCGAGTTTTATTGTTTTATGCGATGGTAAAAAAACCATTCCTTTTGCTTCTTCTCAAGACCACAAAGCTAGAGATAACAATGATTTAGGCCCGAATACAGGCGGCATGGGAGCATATTCTCCAGCTCCTATTGTGACGGAGGAAATTCATAAGCAAGTAATGAAAAAAATTATAAAACCAACAATTGATGGCCTTAAATCAGAGGGAATAACTTACAAAGGCTTTCTCTATGCTGGGTTGATGATAAAAAATTCAGAAATTAGTGTATTGGAGTTTAATTGTCGGTTTGGAGATCCAGAGACACAACCAATTCTCATGAGAATGGAATCTGATTTAGCAGAGATTTGTCTTCTAGCTGCGCAAGGTAATTTAAATGAAAGAGAAATTTCTTGGACTAAAGATTCAGCTCTTGGCGTAGTAATAGCATCCAAAGGCTACCCTTTTGAATATGAGAAAAACAAAGAAATTAATAATTTAGAAAATGAAAATCCACGCCAAAAAGTCTTTCATGCGGGAACAAAAACTCATGAGGGACAAGTTCTCAGCAATGGAGGAAGGGTTTTATGCGTTACTGCATTAGGCAGTACTTTGCTAGATTCAAAAAATTTAGCTTATCAAAAAGTTAAAACTATAGACTGGAAAGATGGGTTTTATCGAGATGATATTGGTGATAAAGCTATTAAATCCTGAACAGCCTTATAGGGTTCTTTTTTTCTCATAAAAAATTCTCCAACCAAAAAGTTGTAAATTTTGGCTTCGTTGAGATCATTTATGTCGTCTCTGGAATAGATGCCGCTTTCGGAGATAATTAATTGACTTTTAGGTAGCATTTTTTTGATTTTTATCGAATTATTAATATCTACATCAAAAGTCTTCAAATCTCGATTATTTATTCCTAAAAGTTCAGGTGAAACTGCCATTGCTATTTCTGCTTCTTTCTCATCATGAACTTCTATAAGAACATCTAATTCATTTTCTTTTGCGATTTGATAAAAATCTTTAATTTTATTTTTATCTAAAATTGAAACAATCAGTAGAATGCAATCCGCCCCAAAAGCTTTGGATTCCAAAATTTGTATTTCATCAATTATGAAGTCCTTTCGCAAAATAGGTAAATGACAGACTTTTCTTACCTCCAATAAATAATCAAGACTGCCTAGAAAAAAATCAGGTTCTGTTAGTATGCTGAGACAGGCAGCTCCACCCTTCTCATATTGCTTGGCAGTCCAGACGGGATCGAAATCTTCTCTAATAATACCCTTGCTTGGTGAGGCTTTTTTTATTTCTGCAACCACAGAATTTCTTTGCTCTTCTGAGGATTTGTTTAGAGTTTCAACAAATTTTCTTTTTTTATATTCCTTTCCGTAACTTTGAAGATTTTCTCTAGAAAAAGTGGATTTCAAAGTTTCAATCCTTTGTTCTGTTCTTTGAATAATTTTTTCAAGATGATTCATAAATTACCTAAGAATTAAAATTTATAAACTCATCAAATTTCTCAAGTGCTTTGCCTGACGAAATGAGTTCATAAGCAAGATCGTATCCGTCTTCAAAATTATCTACTACAGAAGATATTTTCAAAGCTGGAGCTGCATTTAAAGAAATTATCTCCTTGCCAGGTAAGAATTTATTTTCAAAAGAATCTATAACTTTCCTAACACTATCTTGAGGAGAATCTATTTCTAAATCAGAGAGATTTTTAGATTTTATGTTAAAAGCTTTTGGATCTATTTCATGAGTAATAAGTTCACTCTTAGATAATTCTATTAATTGGGTTTTACCAGAGAAAGAAATTTCGTCTAAGCCATCATCTGAATGAAAAATTGCTGCAGCTTTGCAATTCAAATTTCTTAAGGCCTCACCAATTGGTTTTATCCATTTACCGTGAAAAACACCAATAGACTGAATGTTTGCGCCGGCGGGATTTGATAGAGGACCCAAGAGGTTAAAAATAGTTTTTTTACCTAATATTCTTCTGGCTTCCATGACATATTTCATGCCTGGATGATGATTTTGGGCAAATAGAAATCCTAATCCTATTTTATCCAAAGAATCAGAAAAATATTTAGATGACTCATTTAAATTGATACCTGCTGCTTCTAAGAAGTCAGCGCTACCACTCTTACCCGTTGCAGTTCTATTTCCATGCTTTGCAACTTTCAAGCCTGCCGCAGCTAGAACAAAACTGACAGAAGTAGAAACGTTTATCATTTTTTTTCCTAGCCCTCCTGTACCGCAACAATCAATGACTTGATTATGATTAACATCAATGGATTTAGAATTTTTTCGCATTGAGGTAGTAGCTCCAGCCAATTCATCAGGGGTTTCTCCTTTTTTGTCTAGAGCATCCAAGAGGCTAGTAAGGGAACTTGTATCTACCTCTCCCTTAAAAATTTTATCAAATAGTTGTTCCGTCTCATCCAAAGAAAGGTTGATCTTTTTTTTAATATTTTCTATTAAAGTATCAATCATTTGCTTTAAGGAAATTATTCAACATGGTCATCCCATCCATAGTTTTTAGAGATTCTGGATGAAATTGAAGGCCGTAAATTTCTTGGGAATTGTGTTTTATACCCATTATTGTCCCGTCTTCTGTCCAAGCATTAACAGAAAAATCCTTGCTCAAAGTTTCTGGGTCTATAACCAATGAATGATACCTAGTTGCCTGAAAAGGACTTTCAATATTTTTAAAAATTTCTGAGCCATCATGAATCACATTAGAAATCTTTCCATGCATAATTTGATTAGCTTTTACTATTTTTGCACCAAAAGCTGCTCCAATTGCCTGATGTCCAAGACATACGCCTAAAATAGGAATCTTTCCAGAAAATTTTTTAATTGTATCTATCGAAATGCCCGCCTCATTAGGAGTACAAGGACCAGGAGAAATTACTATAAATTTTGGATTGAGATCCTCAATTTCATCAAGACTAACCTCATCATTACGCAGAACTTTAACTTTCTGACCTAATTCACCAAAATATTGAACTAAATTGAAAGTGAAAGAGTCATAGTTATCTATCATAAGAAGCATTAGTCCATCTCCTCAACAGCTTTCATAATGGACATAGCTTTATTTAATGATTCTTGATACTCACTCTCTGGATCAGAATCATAAACAATACCTCCACCAGCTCTTACACTAAGTTTTTTTCCTTGAATAACTGCTGTTCTTATTGCAATTGCGACATCCATATTTCCAGTCCAAGATAAATAACCTACAGCTCCTCCATAGACTCCCCTTCTATCGGGTTCAAGCTCATCAATTATTTCCATTGCCCTTATTTTTGGAGCACCAGATAAAGTACCCGCTGGAAAAGTCGCTTTTAAAACATCAATAGAAGTAAGTCCTTTTTTTATTTTTCCTACAACATTTGATACAAGATGCATAACGTGTGAATATTTCTCAATTTTCATCTCCTCTGTAGTTTTAACGCTGCCGACCTCAGCTATCCTTCCAACGTCGTTTCTTCCTAAATCAATTAGCATAAGATGCTCAGCTATTTCTTTTGGATCACTTTTTAACTTGTCAGCCAACTCTTTATCCTCTTTGCTATCTTTTCCTCTTTTTACAGTTCCGGCGATTGGTCTCACTGTAACCTCTTCATTTTGAAGCCTCACTAAAATTTCCGGAGAGGCCCCTACAATATGTAAGTCATCAATTTTCATGAGGTACATATAAGGAGAAGGATTTAATTTTCGCAAAGATCTATATAAATCAATTGGCGATCCCTCAAATTTTGTGGAGAATTCTTGCCCATAGACAACCTGCATCACATCTCCTTCAACGATATAGTTTTTTATCTTTTTAATAGCTTCAAGATAATCTTCTTTTTTTACAGATGATTCAAAATTGATAACTCCTTTTTTGGATGATTTTTGAGAAGGTAGGGGTTCTAAAATTTTTTTATGAATAAGTTCAATTCTTTCATGACATTCTTTTTTTGTATCCTCGTTGCCGTGAACAACTATAAAAAGAGATTTTTTTAGATTATCGTAAATTACAACTTCATCGGAAACCATCAGAGATATATCAGGATAAGGGAGTTTTTCTTTAGTTGAATTTTGAAGCTTTTTTTCTATGTGTCTTATTGTTTCATAGCTGAAGTATCCTACTAATCCCCCATGGAAATCAGGCAAATCAGGAATTGATTGAGCTTTATTTTGTTTGAGAAAATTCTCTATGTCCTTCAAAGGATTCTTAGAGAGATCTATTTTCTTATCGGTAGGTAGGCCAATTATTGAATATCTGGCCCATTTTTCTCCGCCTTCAACTGACTCGAAAAGGTAGGAATTTCTATCATCCATGAATTTAAGATAGATGCTGAGAGGAGTTTCTAGATCTCCTGAAATTTCTTTGAAAAAAGGAATTTTAGTAACGCTTTCCATATTGTCTACTTCCGATGAGTTCACCTCTATTTGCCTCGACTACAAGCTTAGCTCTGTGACAAATACTTTTTTCTGAAAATGGAATACCTTTTTCAATAATTTCTGAATTCGATCCAATAAATTTAATATCAAGAGGGATAGAAGTGTTTCTCATCCAAAAACATTTGGTTGATAAATTTTGAAAATGAAATTTAACAATGTGATTAGGAGGCAAGTCATCAACATACATTAGACCCTTCCTTCTATCAGCAGGCTTGTACAAATTTTTAACACAATATTCTCCTTCTTCAATGTATCCTTCTGCGCATAAATTAGAGGGACTTTCTTCTCCAGCTAAAGGGAAGCAAATAAAGCTAACTAAAATTATTCTTAAGATTTTTGATTGCATCAAAATAATTGGGTTTATTAAAAATCGCTGATCCAGCTACAAAAGTATCAGCACCGGATTTCGAAATCTCTCCTATATTGTCTTCCTTAACACCACCATCAACCTCTAATCTAATTTTAAGGTTTGAAGTATCAATTATTTTTCTCATTTCTTTAATTTTATTCATGACTTCAGGTATAAATTCTTGCCCACCAAAACCGGGAAAAACACTCATTAATAAAACCATATATAAATCATCCATGTATGGCTTGATAACATCCAGAGAAATATCAGGATTTAAAACTAAACCAGGACTACACCCTAGATCGGAAATTAATTTGAGTGATTTTTCTGGATCTTCTGATGCTTCAGGATGAAAAGTGATTGAAGTGGCTCCTGCGTCTGCGAACATTTTAATCAATTCATCTACGGGATTGACCATTAAGTGGACATCTAAAGGACAATCTATTCCATTGTCCCTGAGAGATTTGCAGACCATGGGGCCTACAGTTAAATTTGGCACGAAATGGTTATCCATCACATCAAAATGAATCCATTCAGCTCCTGCTTCTAATACAGATTCAACCTCACTTCCTAAGTTTGCAAAGTCAGCAGATAGAATTGAAGGAGCAATTATGTTTTTCTGTTTAGCCACAGATAAATTTTACACAAAATCTAGATCTTCTTTTGTATTAATATTTTTTAAAACACCCTCGTAAATTTCAGCGGATACTTTCTTTTTCTTCACGGCAGGTAAAATAATGTCCTTCCAAAATTCTTTGTGTTGTTTGTTTCTATCTGCCAATAAAGTTGGATTAATTAAAGCAATTCCACCGTAGTTAAAATCAGTTCCTTTTTCAACTGTTCCTTCGTTTATTGAAAAATCTCCAGTTGATTTATTGTTTTTTACGGCAATCAAATGTGCTCCGTCCACTTTATTATTTAGACTTTCTAAAGGATATTCGGTGTATAAGTCTCCTGAAATTAAGATAAAAGTCTCTGTTCCAATCTCCTCTTTTGCTTCTATCAATGCCCCGCCTGTTCCCATCAATGTGTCTTCTTCAGAAAAAGTTATATTGATTCCAAAGTTTTTTTTACGATTTAAAAATTCCTTAATAGCGTCGGGTTTATGATGTAAGTTGATAATGATTTCAGAAACATTGATTTCCTTCAACTTTCTAATATGCCTTTCTAAAAGACTCGTACCCTTAACTTCAACAAGACATTTTGGGATTTGGTTTGATATTGGCCTCAACCTAGTCCCTAAACCAGCACATAAAATAAAAGCCTTCATTTGAAAATCTGTAAAAACTTCGAGAAATCTTTTAGTTCTTTGTATCGTGACATTGAATCAATTAGATAATTTATTAAAACCGGAAAGTCATTAAGTCTATCGTCCCTGTTAAGTGTTATGGATACTTGGGAAAGTTTTCCTAAAATTCTAATCTGTCTTTGCATGGCGCAAAATTCAATATCTTCTTTAAAATCTTCTATAGATTTTATCTCTTCATTTTGCGTATTTTTTTTATAGTAATCTAACCAATCATCCACTTGCGTTTTATCCCAGACCATATATAAATCTTTGAAAATCGAGGCTAAATCAAGAGCATAAGGGGCAATCATGGCATCCTGAAAGTCTAAAACGCCTGTCTCTTTTGAATCAAGATAAATTAGGTTTCTTGTTTCAAAATCATAATGAGAAATGCACAGTGGCAGTTCATAGAACCTTTTGAGAATAAAGTTGTATCCTTCATCAATAGTATCAAAAGGGATACTTGAATCTGATAAATTCAGATACCCCCTGCAAAAAAAATCAATAAATAAGTCCTTATTTGCAATAGATTTTTCTAAATCAAAGTGATCAAAAATCTCTTTATCACAATCTATATTTTGTATTCGAATGAGCTGATCTAATGCCGATTTTATAAAAATGTCACTATTTTCCTGAGTAATGTTCAATTGATAGAGATTATCTGAGAAATCTTCAATAATTAAATGGCATAGATCATCATTACGAAAATAGATTTCTGGGACTTTTACTTGAAAGGATTTAAAGACATCAGCTTTTTTACAGAAAGATTCAATGCTCTCATCTATGCCTTTGGGAGCATACATGAGAATAAAAGTTTTTCCTTGAAAATTAAATCTGAAATAGTCTCTCTGGCTGGACTCTGTTCTTAACTTTGAAAAGGAAAAGGTTTCCTCTGTTTTAAAACAAGAACTTATCCAACTAGAAGAGTCATCAGAAATGGAATCCACTTTTAACTTTTCTTTGCTGCCTCAGGTGGCGGCATATCTTCAGGGACGAAAAAGTCTGGAGCCAATTGATCGAAAGGAACATCTGCGTATACAGAAAAGTCACTTACACCATTTTCCGCAAGAAGAGTGTCATCTATACAAAAGTTTCCTGAAAATTCTTTGGATGGCTTGGTAAGAATTACATAAGCTGCATCTGCCATTATTTCTGGCCCCCTTGAAATATTAACTAATTGCTCACCGCCTAAGACATTCTTAACAGCAGCAGTAGCTATGGCGGTTCTAGGCCAAAGTGCATTTACTGCAACTCCATCATCTTTAAATTCTGCAGCCATACCTAGAACACAAAGACTCATTCCAAATTTAGCCATTGAATAAGCAACGTGCCCTGAAAACCAATCTGGATTCATGTCTAATGGAGGTGAAATATTTAAAATATGAGGATTCTCAGACTTTAATAAATGGGGAAGGCAACTTTTTGAAGTAACAAATGTCCCTCTTGCATTAATTTGATTCATCAAATCGTACCTTTTCATGTCTGTTTGAAGGGTATTAGTTAATTGAATTGCACTTGCGTTGTTAACACAGATATCAATTCCACCAAATTTTTTCACTCCTTCTTCAACCGCACTCAAAACCTGCCCTTCTTCTCGAACATCTACAATTACTGGTAATGCCATCCCACCTGCTTTTTCAATCTCATCAGCAGCGGTATAAATAGTTCCTGGTAATTTAGGGTGAGGTTCAGCTGTTTTTGCCGCCAATATTATATTTGCTCCATCTTTTGCTGCCTTTAAAGCAATAGCTAATCCAATTCCTCTGCTAGCTCCTGTAATGAATAGTGTTTTTCCTTCTAAACTCATGCTTACCTCAAATATTATTAATTTTCTATTTTAACCTCCAAAAGATAAAATTATCACCAATATAGAGCGAATCTCTAATGGTTATCTCCAAGTAATTAATAAAGTGAAGTCATACAAATCGATTCTCCTATTATTTTTCATTTCAAACCTTATTTATCCTCAACTTGAAGAAATTGATTTTAATGCTGGGAAGGCCAAATTAGACGGCGAAAATAAAGTTTTAAAATTGAGTGAATCCGTAGAAATTTATTTTAATGACTTTTTCTTACAAGCAGATGAGATTAATTTAGATTCTTCTAAAGAGATTCTTTCCGGGAAGAACATTAGTTTTGATTTAATCGATAGGAATGCTTACGGAAAAGCAGATGAAATTCTAATCCAAAAAGACAAAGCTCAATTTAAAGGGGTAGAGATGTCTCTATGTCCTTGCAAGAAGAGAATTTGGTGGGTTGAAACCGATGAATTAAGTTTTTCTTCTCAAGAAGATTTTGGAAACTTCCAGGGAGGGAGATTCTATATTTACGATACGCCAATATTTATTTTACCTGCAGGAAAGTTTCCTCTAACAACCGAAAAAAGATCAGGTATCTTATTACCAGAATTGTCCTACTCAAATAAAAATGGTTTTGATCTAGAAATTCCATACTACCTAAATCTTGCCAGCAATTACGACATGACAATCTCCCCTAGATACATTGAGGAGAGGGGCTTAGCATTTTCATCTAATTTGAGATATTTAACTAAGAGCTCTTCTGGGTCTTTTAACTTCTCTTCTTTATTCAACGATATTAATTACGAGAGACTTTTTAATACGGATAGCAACCGTTGGGGTATAAGTTTTAAGCATACAGGCGAAATCACCGATAGCTTATACATCGATATCGATTACTCAAATGTGAGTGATTTTCTTTATATCAGAGACCTTGGAAGCGATTTATATGGAGACGAGAAGACGGTAGCACTGCCACAAAACCTTAATCTGAGCTGGATAGGCGAATCTGCATCAATACAGGTAAGAGCTTTTTCATTTAAATTGATTGATCCTTTCTCCCAGAATCAATTCCGTTCAATCCCAGAATTATCGTTTGATTATATTCTGCCTCATGAAAATATTATTTTTAGTTTGAACGGAGAAGTAGCTAACTATGAGAAAGGCGGATCATTCGTTTTCAAGGAAACCAAAAAAGTTCAAGCCGGAAAATTAAATTTAAGGTTGGGATATAAATTCTCTAGTTCAGCTTTTGATGCAAGGATTTTTCTCACTAACGATACTCATTATGTTTCTGATAGAAGAGATACTTCTTTTAACACAAAAGGAATGGAATCAAGATTTATACTGAACTTGGCCAAATCAAATGAGTATTTAAAACCTTTTTTTAATTTTTCTTTTAAGAAAACTGACGATGGTAAATACGTAAATCCAATTTATCTTGTTTCAAGAATACCTTTCACCAGCATTTATGCTTCAAGCCTTGAACATGGCTATGCAAATTTGAATAAAAATCAGTTACAGCTTGGCCTCCTTTGGGAAAGATCTCAGCAATCATCATTTACTTCGTTTACTTTTGGGCTGACAAGATCTTTAGGCAAAAGCGAAATAGGATTTTTAGACTCAATACACGAAAATAAATTCACTCTTCATAATCTTCCTGAACCTATTTTTATTAATTGGCGATGGGATAAAAAAAATATTGAATTGAATGGAAACTTTCAATTTGATGAGGATAAGGATTTTTCTTCTTTTGACCTGAGGGCAAGATTTGCTTTTCAAGATAATAAGTACTTCTCTTTCGAGTACTTAGAAATGGAAAATAGAAATTCTTTTTTATTTAATCAACTTCCTGAAGAAAAATTATCTTTTTTAACTTCAGGATTTGATGTCCGATTAGAAAAAAATTGGTCCTTAGTTACCAAACTCTATTATGATTTTGAATTAAAGAAAGTAACAGATAATCTTATTGGACTAGAATACGAAGATGAAGGTTTACTGATTGGGTTTGCATTTAGGCAAAGCAAAGAACCAGATTGGCGTAAAATGTTCTTAGAACAAAATAGACTTCAAGATCAACTTTATCCCGAATATAGCCAAGAAGGCATTAGAATATATCTTGAATTGAAAGGGCTAGGGTCTATTGGACAAAAGATTAATCAATATATCAAACCTTTGAAGTTACAATAAATATGATGAATAAATATAAATTATTTCTGTTAATTTTTTTAGTTAGCCCCATGACAAACGCAGCTATCGAATTATTAGACAAAGTAGCAGTTGTTGTTGAGGATGGAATAATTTTAGAGTCAGAAGTTAACAAAAGAATTGAGCAAATTGTAGAATCTTTAAAACAAAGTGAAACTCCCCTTCCCCCTCAAGAAGTCTTATTTGAGCAGATCATTGAGAGAATGATTATTGAGGAAATACAACTTCAAAAGGCTCAAAGAGCGGGAGTAAGAATATCAGACCAAGAACTAAATGAATCCATGGCTCAAATTGCTCAAGGGAATGGTCTCTCCCTTCAAGATTTTAGGTCATTTTTAGAAGAACAAGGAGAATCCTATGAATTTGTTCGCGAACAAGTAAGGAAAGAAATGATACTCTCTAGAATACAAAGGGGTCTGGTGCAATCAAAGGTGTACATATCGGAACAAGAACTGGACAACTTTATTAGCTCTCAAGAAGGACAAGTCAATCTGTCTGCAGAATTTTTAATCCAACAAATTTTGATTCCAATTAATAGAGAACAAGATGAAGAAACTGCTTCATCAATCATTGATTCATTAAAAGAAAAAATATCTGCCGAGATGGATTTTGGAGATCTTGCAAAAGAATACTCTTCTGGAGAAGAAGCTAATAATGAAGGTTCTTTGGGGTGGAGGAAAATCAATGAAATTCCAACGCTTTTTGCTAATGAAATTTCTTCCTTGAGAAAAGGTGAGATTGCTGGGCCTTTCAAGAGCGGCGCAGGATTGCATTTGATTAAATTAAAAGACAAAAAAGGAAGGGATATTAAAATTGAAAAACAAACTTTAGCCAGGCATATCTTGATACAAACTTCCGAAATAAGAAGTGAGAAGCAAGCCAAGGATCTTATCGAAGACCTTTACAACAGAAGCCAAAACGAGGATAAATTTTCTGACTTAGCTCGGTTATATTCAGATGATCCAGGTAGCAAGATGGAAGGTGGAGAATTAAGCTGGACTGGTCCTGGTAGATTTGATCCTAAGTTTGAAGAAGTCATGGATTCCCTTGAAATAAATCAAGTTAGTAAACCCTTCAAGTCAAATTTCGGATGGCACATTGTTGAAGTTTTAGATAGACGAGAAGAAGACATTTCCTTAAACATTCAAAAAAATAGAGCTTATCAAATTCTATTTGATAGAAAGTATGAAGAACAATTAGAAAAAACTCTTAGCGAAATGAGAGCAGAATCATATGTGAACATAAAAATAAAATCATGAGCTCTCATGTTTTTATAAGTCCTGGCGATCCCGCAGGCATTGGTCCAGAAATAACTCTTAAATCTCTTAATAATTTAAACGAAACACGCAAATTTGTTATTGCTGGAGATATTCAATATCTTGAAAATTTATCAGCATCTTTGAAATTAGGATTTGAGTTCATCCCGTATGGAGTCTCAAAAACGGCATCAAGCTCAAAACTAATTGAAATAATTAATATCCCACTTCAAGAAAAGCCGGTTCTTGGATCTTCCTCTGTAAACAATGCTAAATATGTTTTAGAAGTATTAACCGCCTGTGCAGGACATTGCATGGACAACACTAACAATATATTAGTTACTGGTCCTATTAATAAAGAAACAATATCTGCTTCCGGAACTGATTTTTCTGGTCACACTGAATTTTTGGCTGAACATGCAAAAATTATTTCGCCTTTAATGTTGATGGCGAATGAAAAAATAAAGATAGGTTTAGCCACTACTCACGTACCCATTAAAAAAGTTAGCGAGAGCATTACTGAAGACTTAATTTACAACAAATTAAAAGTTTTAAGTTTGGGTCTAAAGAGACTTCTAAAAAAAGAAAACTTGAAAATATGTGTGTTGGGATTAAATCCCCATGCAGGAGAAGGTGGCTATATAGGAACCGAAGAATCAACAACGATATTAAAAGGAATAAAAAAATTTGATCAAAGAGAGGTAACTGTTGATGGTCCAATATCTGCGGATACAGCTTTTTCAGAAAAAAACCTATCTCATTATGATGCCTTTTTAGCCATGTTTCATGATCAAGGAATGATACCTGCAAAAATTCTTGGATTCAGGCAAACATTAAACATAACTTTTGGATTACCCTATCTCAGAATTTCTGTTGATCACGGTACAGCTCTTGATATCGCAGATGATATGAATGCAGATTTTTCAAGCATGAAACTTGCTCTTGAAACAGCCTTAGCTTCATTGGATGAAAAAAAATAACCTAAAACCAAAAAAATTTTTCGGTCAAAATTTTCTTTCTGATTTTCAATTAATTGAAGAGTTAATTGAAGAAATAAACGTTCAGGAAATCGATCATCTTTTAGAAATAGGGCCTGGAAAAGGTGCAATGACAAGTCTCCTGCTCGAAAACTGTGAGTCTCTAACTGCAATTGAAATTGATAAGGATTTAATAAGATTCTTAAAAAAAGCTTATGGGGATAGAAAAAATTTTAACCTGATCGAAAAAGATATTCTTCTTTATGATCCAAAAGAGCTTGTTAGAGTAAATAAGCTCATAGGTAATATACCTTACAATATCTCTACACCAATAATTGAGTGGATTATTGATAACAAATCATCATTTGATGAAATTTTTCTAATGTTACAAAAAGAATTTGGTGAAAGGTGTGTTGCTCAACCTAATACAAAATCTTATGGAAGATTATCAATATTTGTTCAATGTTTTTTCGATGTAACCGTAATTAGAGAGGTGGATAAATCATCTTTTACTCCTTCTCCAAAGGTTCAAAGCATATTTTTAAAACTCATTCCTAAAGTTTCGGACAAGACACCTAATTCTATTCTGATGAAGAACTTATCAATCTTAACAAGGGAAGCTTTTTCAAAAAGAAGAAAATTAATCACTAACAGCCTGAAGTCCTTCTTCACCGAGGAAGATCTTGTTAATCTTGGTATTGAGAGAAAATCTCGTCCTGAAAACCTATCTGTAGAGACCTATATAAAATTAGCTAAAAGTATTCAAAGTGGCTAATTATGTTATCGGCGATATCCAAGGATGCTTTGATGAGTATTCACTCCTATTGAATAAAATTAAATTCGATTCAAAAAAAGATTTTATTTGGCTTACAGGGGATTTGATCAATAGAGGACCAGCTTCATTATCTGTTCTAAAGCATGTATATGATAATCGCAAAGCAATAAGGACTGTTTTAGGAAATCACGATCTACATTTTCTAGCTATTTATTATGGTGTAAGAAAACCAAATAAATTTGATACTTTAAGTGATTTATTAAATTCCCAAGATATTGACGAATTAGCAAAGTGGCTTACTAAACAGCCGCTTGTAAGAGAGATTAAAATTGGGAGAAGAGAATTTATTATGGTTCATGCCGGTTTTCCCAAATCAGCCACAAAAAAATCATTAACGGAAGTTAACAGAAAAATAAAGAAAGCTCTTATAAATAATCCAAAAAAGACCTTAAAAATGATTTATGATCATAAAAGAAAAGTGCCTAAGTTATTAAAAGATAAAAAAAGCCTTAAAGATTGGGTCGATTGGCTCACAAGAGTCAGGGCAGTAGATGAAAATGAAGAAATGGACTTGAGGTTCAAAGGCAAAAAAAGTGAACTTAAGGATAATTTCAAAGCTTGGTTTTCTTATGATTTAAAAATTATGAAGAAACACAGATCAGTAGTTTTTGGTCATTGGGCTGCTCTAGAAGGGAAAACAAATATAGAAAGAATCCATGCTCTTGATACTGGTTGCGTATGGAACAAGAAATTAACTGCAATGAGACTAGAGGATGGAAGAAAATTTTCGGTAAATAAAATAAACTGACCCAATGAATGTCTATTTAGTTGGCGGAGCTGTCAGAGATGAACTTATTGGCCGTGAAATAAAAGAAAAAGATTGGGTTGTTGTTGGCTCAACTGAGGAGGATCTTTTAGCTAAAAAATTTAAAAAGATAAATAGTCAATTTCCGGTTTTTCTCCATCCAGAAACTAGGGAGGAATATGCTTTAGCTAGAAAAGAAAAAAAAGTATCTCCTGGTCATCAAGGATTTAAATTTATTTTTGATCCCTCGGTTACAATCGAAGAAGATCTTAAGAGAAGAGATTTCACAATGAATGCTATCGCTAAAAAAGACAACGGCGAGCTTATTGATCCATTCGCTGGTGTAGCAGACATAAATAATAAATTAATTAAACATGTCTCAGAATTTTTTACAGAAGACCCCCTTCGAGTGTTTAGGTGTGCAAGATTTGCCGCAGCTCTGAAATCTTTTGGATTTAAAGTATCAGACGAAACAATCAACTTGATGCAAACAAAGTTCAGCAAGGATGAATTTTTATCTTTATCTGCCGAAAGAGTTTGGATAGAAACTCAAAAAGCGTTGATTTCTGAACATCCAGAAGAATACTTCAGTGTATTAAATAAGGCTGATTGCTTGCATTATTTTTTCAATTTACGTGACATAAGAGAAGTTATTGATCTAATAGAGCATGTAAAAAAGAAGTATGTTGGAGATGTTGAAAGATGGGCTGCTGTTAATTCACTTTCAATAGATCAAAAGAAAACCAATGAACTTCTAAAAATACCAAAAAAGTTTTCAAAGTTATCTGACAAGATTCAAGAATGTATTCGATTATTTACTCAGAAAAATTCTGATTTAGAAATTCTAGATAGCCTTCACAAAATGTCTTTTTTTAGAGAGTCATCTTCTGCAAGAAAAGCAATGGAGCTATGCGGCGATTTACTAAAATTAAGAGGTTCAAGTTTATCTTTAGAGCCTTCATTAATGTTAAATATTGCAGATAAGCTTGAGGAATCAAAGATTGAAATTAACCACTCATTAAAAGACATGAAAGATGAAGATAAAAAATCTAAACTTTCAGAGTTGAGACTTAACATTATTAGAATAGCGAGAACCAATTTATGAAAAAAACTATTTTTGTTTCAGGAGGATCAAAAAGAATTGGTAAATCCATATGTGAATATTTTCATAAAAATGATTTCAATATTATTTGTCATTTCAATAATTCTGAAAAAGAAGCAGAAAATCTTAAAGATCAACTTAATACAGAGAGAGAAAACAGTTGTGAAATAATTCAATATGACCTTAACGATATTGAAGGAATAAACAACTTCTGTAACGAAGTTAAAGATATCTTTGGTCGATTAGATGTACTTGTAAATAATGCTTCTACTTTTTATAGCGATGACCTAGAAATTAATGAAGGGTCTAATTGGAATGACTTAATAAATTCTAATGTTAAAGCCCCTTATTACTTAGTCTCAAACTTTAAAGATGAATTGAAAAAAAATTATGGGTCGATAGTGAATATCACTGATGCAATGGTAATTAGAGGAATGGAAAAGTTTCCAATTTATTCAATTGCTAAAGGGGGATTAGAAACCATAACTAGATCATTAGCCAGGAAACTTGCACCAGAGATTAGGGTAAACGGAGTTGCCCCAGGAGCTATCCTTTGGCCAGAGCAAAATCCTGATCCAGATGAACAAATTCTTATGAACATTCCTTTAGGAAGGATTGGAAGCGCAGAGGATATATCTTCTGCAGTGTTTCATTTAGTAGAAAATAAATATATAACCGGTCAAATTATTAGGGTTGACGGCGGAAGATCTTTAAATTAAAAAATACATCAGCAGGGAGAATTAATTGACTGATCAGAATACTAGTGAGCTTTTTGCTGGCACCATGCCAGTTTCGGAAAAGCATGGGTTTGATACCAAAAAATTGAATGATTATTTGGCTGAGCATTTGGAAAATTTCAGCGGGCCAATTACCGTAGAAGAATTCAAAGGCGGTCAATCAAATCCTACATACCTTATAAAAACATCGACTGATTCATACGTTCTCCGAAGAAAACCTCCCGGCCTGCTTCTGAAATCAGCTCATGCTGTGGATAGAGAATACAAAGTTATTAAAGCTCTAAATATGACAGACGTTCCAGTACCTATTGCATATCTTCACTGCGAGGATGAAAGCGTAATAGGAACAGAATTTTTCTTAATGAGTTTTGTAGAAGGAACTGTTTTTTGGGAGTCTCATATTCCTGAAGCTAAAGATAACAAACAAAGAAGTGATATCTATAAATCTTTAAGTGAAACCATCTATAAATTACATAATGTAAATCCTAGTGATATTGGCCTTGAAGATTATGGAAGGCCTGGAAATTATGTGGCCAGACAAGTTTCGAGATGGTCTAAGCAATATGTTGCATCTGAGACTGAAACTATTGAAGCAATGAATAATTTAATGGAATGGTTGCCTGAGAATTTACCTACTGAAAAACCTCTGTGTCTAGTGCACGGTGATTTTAGTCTCACAAATGTCATTATTGATAATGAATCTGATCAGGTGGCTTCAATATTGGATTGGGAACTTTCAACTCTCGGAGATCCAATGGCAGATTTCAGTTATCACTGTTTGCAATATAAACTGAACCCTATTCTCTCGGATGCAGCTCAATGTAAGAATTTAGGAATTCCAACTGAAAAAGAATACCTAAAGCTCTATGCCGACAAGGTTGATTATTACATTGACTCAGAATGGGATCTTTACATGTCTTTTAATTTATTCAAATTAGCCGGAATATTTCAAGGCATCATGGGGAGAGTAAGAGACGGTACTGCAGCTGGAGTCAATGCTGAAGAGACAGGAATGAGGGCAAGATTACTTGCAGAATCTGCTTGGGATCTTGTAAAAGACAGAACTTAGTTAAAAGGAGAAAATTATGTCAAAAAAAGATATGCCCATTGAGAAAAGTCACATCATGATGTTTGCGAGATCAATAGGAGACCCTAATCCAATTTACTATGACGAAGATCATGCAAATGATTCAGATGTAGGTTCAATAATCGCTCCTCCAACCTTTACACAAGCAAGTGCACAGTTTGATCCTGATTACTTTTTAAGACCAAAGATAGATGGTAAGGGTTGGTTTGGTTCAGGAAAAGAACCAACTGGCGCCAAAAAAGAGGGATCTTCTTCAGGTGGTAATGGCGGCGGTGCAGCAATGGGGCTCCATGCAGAACAACATTTTGAATATCATAGACCTGTTAGACCTGGAGATATTCTCACGCCAGAAACAAAACCAGGTAAAACTTGGGAAAAAGATAGTAAAAGAGCCGGTAAACTCAAGTTTAGTGAATCAGTTACAGAATTCAGAGATCAAAATGGAGAACTAGTTGTAACGGCTACTGGAGTCGGCGTTCAAACAGAAAAACCAGTAGAAAATTAGGAGAATCAAATGTTAGATAAATCAAAAATTAATGTTGGAGATACCCACTCTGAGGTGGTTGTTGAAGACCTTAAAAGAACTCAAATAGTTCAATACGCTGGTGCCTCTGGTGATTACAATCCTCTACATAGCGATGAAATATTTACTACTAAGGTAGTTGGTTATCCATCTGTTTTTGCCCACGGAATGCTTTCAATGGGCTTAACAGGAAAAATGCTTACCAATTATGTTGGGGATGCTTCATTAAAAAAATTTGGAGTTAGATTCACTAATCAGGTCTGGCCTGGAGACACCCTCACAAGCAAAGCTACTGTAATGTCAATCAGAGAAGAAAATGGAGAGACTCTCGTAGATTTGAATATTGAAACAACTAATCAAGATGATGTCACTGTCATAACTGGATCAGCTGTTGCATTGGCTAAATAATTGAATAAAGGAATTCCAGAAGTCGGCGGAAGGAGCGCAAAGTTTGCTCTCGCATTGCTTGTGCTTGTCTATGTTTTCAATTTTATTGATAGACAGATACTTACTATTCTTGCTGAAGATATCAAAGCTGACCTAGGTATATCGGATAGCGATATAGGCTTCTTATACGGAACAGCTTTTGCTGTTTTTTATTCAGTTGTTGGAATTCCCATGGGAAAACTGGCTGATACATGGAATCGTAAAAACTTAATTAGTATCGGCTTAGCTTTTTGGAGTTTCATGACTTTTTTATCTGGAACTGCCAAATCTTTTTTGGCTTTATCTGTATATAGATTTGGCGTTGGGATAGGAGAATCCAGTGCAAGCCCATCAGCATATTCTCTTTTAGCTGACTATTTCTCTCCTAAGGTCAGAGCAACCGTGATCTCAATATACGCTAGCGGACTTTACATAGGTTCCGGAATAGGTATTTTCATAGGAGGTCTGATCGTTGATAACTGGAATAATGCATACCCAATTATTTCAGAAGCTCCATTTGGTTTAAAAGGATGGCAAGTAGCTTTTATGGCAGTTGGCATACCGGGTATGCTTTTAGCTCTTTTGACTTGGCAAATTAAAGAACCACCAAGAGGATTGAGTGAAGGTTTAATTAGCTCAGAATCAAAAAATCCTTTAAAGGAAACTTTCAGAGAGTTAGTCGGCTTAACTCCTTTTGGCTTAGTAGGATCAGATAACTTCAAAAAAGAGCTTTCTATAAATATTATCTTTACTGTTTTAATTTTTCTCGCTTCTTATTATCTTTACGTTCTAACTGGAGACTTTCTTCAATGGACTGCTTTTGGAATCGGTGTTTACGTAATTTGTAATTGGATACACGGCTTAAAAAATAGAGATCCGGTTGCATTTTTGTTGATATTCAAAAGCAAAGCTCTCTTGCTGGGTCTTCTCTCTTTTCCTTTCATAACGTTTGTAACCTATGCCTTGGGTGCTTTTGGACCATCTTTTTACATAAGAAATTTTTCAATGACTGCTACTGAAGTTGGAATTATTTATGGCTTGATTACTGTATTCGGTTCAATGATTGGGGTTATTTGTGGAGGCATCCTTGGCGATAAACTCAGGGAGACTTATGTTAATGGCAAGCTTTATTTAATAATGGCTTCGGCTGTATTAACTGGTGTTACTGCTATAGGTTTTATTCATTCAGAAAATTTAGTTGCTTCATTTACTTGGAAATTCGTTTATCACATTGCTTCTACTGCATGGTTAGGTTGTGCAGCTTCAACTGTTACAGAATTAGTTCTTCCTCGGTTGAGAGCGGTTGCAAGTGCATTTTTTATATTAATGTTGAGCATGATTGGATTAGCTCTTGGGCCTTATTTAACTGGAATGGTCAGTGATATTTATATTAATTCAGGACTTCTTCCTGGCCCTGCACTAAAAAATGCTATGACCTTAACGCTTTTGGTTCTTGTTTTGCCTTTTGGGTTGCTTGCTGTTGCTTGTAAATATCTTAAAAATGATGAGGCTGAAATCTATGAAAAAGCCAGATCTCTGGGAGAAGAAATTTAATCAAGCTTCAATAATTTATTGGTAAATTTTTTTTGTTCAGCTAAATCCTTCATAGAAATTCCTAAAGAGGGATGAATCATTTCACCGGCAATTTCTTTTAACGGAATAAGAACGAAGTTGTAATTCTCAATATCTGAGTGAGGTAATTTTGTAGATTCAACCTCCCCCACAAAAGAATCATAGAGGATCAAATCAATATCTATATTTCGATCAGAGTATTTCTTTGATGTTTTTTCTCTACCCATGTTATTTTCTATATTTTTGGTTATTTTTAGAACTTCGCTTACCTCTAAATCAGTCTCAAAACAAAGAACTTCGTTTAAAAAATCCGCTCCATCAAATCCTGCTGATGGAGACTGATAAGTACTAGAGAATTTTCTTAAGGAAAAATATTTACTTAGTTCAATTCTTGCATCAGATAAATTTTTTAATGGCTCGATATTGCTGCCAAGACTGAAGAACACAAGAGACATTAATTTTTTCTAACTATTTTTATGCCGACTGACTTTGATCCTCGCAACGCGCCGGGTTTTTCCACTTTAACCTCAACCTTTTCAATAGATTTGTTTTTAAGAACCCTTTTTGCAATTTTATCAGCCATTGTTTCTACCAGCTGAAAGCTTGATTTTCCAACAAAGCTCGAGATGTCTTTTCCTATGGACTTATAGTCGAGAGCTTGATCAATATGATCTGTTTTCGCAGCATCGCTGATATTAAAATCCATTTCCAGAGATATTTTAACTATCTGTTTGACCTTTCTTTCCCAGCCAAAAATTCCAATGATTGTTTCAACTTCCAGGTCTTCAATGAATACTTTATCTTGCATCTTTATTCTCTTCTAAAGACCATCTTGCTCTTGCTTCAATGTTATAGTTTTTTTCAGAATTTTCTATCTTCATTAGTCCGGCATGAGCGACCATTAAACCGTTATCGGTGCAGTGCTTCAGGTCAGGAAAATGTAACTTCACATTTGATGGCATTGCATCTGCTAACGAACACCTTAAAAATTCATTAGCTGCCACACCTCCAGAAACTACTAAATCAGAAATATTTTCTTGGATAGAGGCTTTTAATACTTTGCTTACGATGCAGTCTACCGCTGCATTTTGAAAACTGTTTGATATATCAATTTTATCTTCATCCGAAAGAGCATCTAATTTTTGGACGGCGTATAAAACTGCTGTTTTTAATCCGCTGAAGCTTAAATTTAAACATTCAGAGTTAATCATAGGTCGAGGAAACCTAAATCTATCAATTTGAGAAAGCTTCGCTAGCTTTTCAATTTCAGGTCCACCAGGGTAGCCCAAATTAAGTAATTTAGCTGTTTTATCAAAGGCTTCTCCCAAGGCATCATCTTTGGTCTCTCCCATAATTGTATATCTCCCTCCTTCATCCACTTTAACAATTAATGTATGTCCTCCTGAAACTAGAAGAGAAACAAATGGCAGGCTTGGTGGGTTGGCATCAAACAAAGGCATCAAAAGATGCGCTTCCATGTGATGGACGTTTATCACTGGAATTTTCAGTGCATAAGCAATGGAATTTGCAATGGTATTTCCAACTAACAGCGGCCCTCTTAACCCAGGTCCTTTAGATACAGCAATCGCATCAAGAATCTCAAAAGATAAGTCGTTTTTTTCAAACTCATTCTTAATCAGTGGAACTAACCTTGAAATGTGGTCCCTAGCAGCTAATTCAGGGACAACTCCACCGTATAGATTATGCAGATCTATTTGACTAAATAATGCCTCGCAAAGAACTTTCTTATTTGTGCTATCAATGACCGCTATAGCCGTTTCATCGCATGAGGTTTCAATTCCTAAAATTGCCATAGGTAAAGCTTATCAGGAAATATATTTAATTTTGCAAATAAGCATTTTATCTATAGAATTGCCCACCTAAGGATATATATGCCGATAATTAAGCTAAAAGAAAATGAATCATTTGATTCAGGTTTAAGAAGATTCAAAAGATCCTGCGATCGTGCGGGTGTCATTTCTGAAGTCAGAAAAAGAGAATTCTATGAAAAACCAACTTCTGTAAGAAAAAGAAAAGCTGCTGCTGCTGTGAAACGTCAGGCTAAAAGAAGCAGAGCCGGTATGTTACCTAGAAATAGAGTCGGCGTTTAATTCCATGTCAGATTTACTTAAACCTTTAATAAAGGAGGCTAGCGTTAAGTCTCTTAAAGAGGGCAATAAAGAGATAACTATGGTCCTCAGACTAATCTTGGCTGAGTTTCAAAAAGAAGAAATATCTCAAGGTTCAGATTTAAACAATAATGATGAGCTTAGTCTTCTGCAAAAGATGATTAAGCAACGTAATGATTCAATCAAACAATATAATGATGCTGGACGAAATGAACTTGCCGAAAAAGAACAAAAAGAAATAGAGATTATTCAAGATTTTCTTCCTGAGCAGATTAACGAAGAAGACCTTATGAAATTAGCTAAAGAGACTATTAGTGATTTATCTGCTAATTCCATGAAGGACATGGGTAATGTTATGAAGGCCCTTAAGGATAAAACTTCCGGTCAAGCCGATCCTGCTACAATCAGCAAAATTGTTAAAGGATTACTTTCCTAATTTTTAGTTACTCGCGGAATCAACAGTTGCAACAATTTGTTGATCGGCTTCTAAATTAACTTTATCGCCTTTGATCAGATTATTTAGATTTGTTGCCTGTAAAGTTTCAGGTATCAAAGCAACCGTTAAATGGTTCTCTTCTTTGTCTTTAATAGTCAGGCTGGCACCATTGATAGCAACGTATCCTTTTTTAAATAAGTATTTACTTAAGTTGTTTGAAAAAGATATCTTAAGTATGTATTCATCTCCTATAGTAACCTCCTCTACTGTGCCGGTTTCGTGCACATGTCCAGAAACTAGATGCCCCCCAACTTCATCACCGAACTTTAAGGAACGTTCAAGATTGAAAATCCTTTTTTTATTAATTTCATTCAGGTTAGTGCATCTTAGAGTTTCAGGAATGACATCAAAGAATGCATAATTTTTTCCAAAATCTGTAACAGTCAAACATACACCGTCTACCGAAACACTGTCTCCTTTTTTAATGTTTAGATAGAAAGATTCATTAGAGGTAATTTTTAACTTTATGCCAGAGTCCGTTTTGCTGGATTCGTGCCCTTCACTTTTTGTTTGTACTATTCCTGAAAACATCTTTATTCTTTTAAATCTTCAAAAGTTGCAATACTTAATATTGGAATTGATAAGCTTTTTTCAAGGTTTTCTTTAAATGTAAGAGAATTTGCATCCTTCTCCATTCTATCGAGCGCCACTATTGCTGCAACGGTTTTGGCGTTGTTTTGTTGAATTATTTCAACAGTCTCTTTAATTGCCGTGCCGGCAGTCAAAACATCATCTATTATTAATATTTTCTTTCCAGAAATATCTCCTATCAGCTTGCCACCCTCACCATGATCTTTAATTTCTTTCCGATCAAATATAAGTTCAATTTTTTTCTGCTCCTCAACATAGAAAAGCTGACTTATCGCAGTTGCCAAAGGTATGCCTTTGTATGCCGGTCCATACATAGCATCAAATTCTAAATTCGCTTTTTGGATAACTTTAAAATATTGGCTAGCCAAAAAGTGCATGTCTTGACCATTAAAAAAACTCGCAATATTAAAAAAATATTTGCTTTTAAGTCCCGACTTTAAAGTGAAATCACCGAATTTAAGAGCTTCTAATTCGATAGCCTTTTTTATAAATGGGTGCATAATTTAATATGATAATGGATAAACAAAATATAAACATCTTTGTTATTTCAAGCCCCTCTGGGGGAGGAAAAACAAGTCTTATAAAAAAGCTCCTTGAAGATCCAAGATCAGAAGGTACAGTTTTAAGCATTTCCGACACAACAAGAGAAAAGAGGTTGAACGAAAAAGATGGAGTTGACTACTTCTTTACTGATAAAAAAAGTTTTGAAGATAAAATAAAAAAAAATGATTTTTTAGAGTATGCAACGGTATTTGATAATTATTATGGAACTTCTCAGGAAACAGTTAACTCACTAGTCAGTCAAGGCAAGACGGTTATTCTTGAATTGGATTGGCAAGGTGCGAAGCAGGTTAAAAGCAAAATACCCTGTTATTTAATCTTTTTATTACCGCCATCTATAGATGATTTAAAAAAGAGACTCATCGATAGAAATCTTGATGAGAGTGAAATTATTGAAAAAAGAATTAAAGAAGCAAAAAATGAGATAACTAACTCCAAAATTTACGATTTTCTTATTCTTAATGACAACTTTGAGATGGCTCTTCAAGATCTTAAATCTATAATTCTTGACCGATGTGATCCAAAGGATTTTGTGAAGAGAATGACATCTTTTCATGTAAAGAAATTGCTGGAATAAGAACTATAAATTAAGTAGAATCCCCTTCATTCAGAGGTTAGTATGGCTAGAATTACTGTAGAAGATTGCTTAAAGAGAATTCCAAATCGTTTTGAAATGGTTAAGCTTGCTGCTAAAAGAGCCAGACAAATAGCTCTTGATGGCAGAGAGCCAACTATCGATAGCGGCGATGATAAAGCAACTGTTGTCGCTCTCAGAGAAATCGCTGCTGGAACAGTTACTCAAGACAACATTCAAGAGTTTAATTTTGATATTTTTGAAGAAGAGCTCTCTGAACAACTCACATCTGATTCCGAGACTTAATCTCCATTTTTCTCCAATTTTGTTAGAATTTCAGTGCTATGGTTGCTGAAGTATCTTCTATAAAAGATTTAACTAAAAGTCTGAAGACTTACATGGACTCTGATCAATTGGAGCAAGTTAAGAAAGCCTTCTTTTTTGCAGCCAATGCTCATTCTGGTCAATATCGTGTAAGCGGGGATCCTTATGTAACTCATCCTGTAGCTGTTGCAGAGATATTGGCAAAATTCAAAATGGATGGAGATAGTCTCTCTGCTGCAATGCTTCACGATGTTATCGAAGATTCGGGTATACCGAAGTCTTTTTTATCAAAAGAATTTAATAAAGACGTAGCTAATCTTGTTGATGGAGTAAGCAAACTCGACAAAATAAAAATTAGCGGCAAGGAAGATGAACAAGCTGAGTATTTTCAGAAAATGGTTCTAGCAATGTCGCAAGATATCAGAGTAATTGTTGTCAAACTGGCAGATAGACTTCATAACATGCGAACGTTGAATCATCTTGCCGCAGCTAAACAAAAAAGGATTTCTAAAGAAACAATTGAAATTTATGCGCCCATTGCTCATAGAATCGGTATGCATCAAATATATAGAGAATTGGAAGATAGAGCATTTGAAGTTCTTAATCCTCATAGGGCTACCATTCTCAGAAAAGCTATAGAAACAGCGACTAAAGGAAGGAAAAAAATCTTATCTAAAATTGAAAAATCTATTAAGGAAAAATTAAAAGAGAATGATTTGATTGGAGATGTTGTAGGAAGACAGAAACATCTTTATGGAATATTCAAAAAAATGCGGAAACAAGGAAAACCTCTTTCTGAGGTTTTGGATGTATATGCCTTTAAAATAACAGTTGAATCTGCAATGGATTGTTATAAAGCACTTGGAGTTTTGCATAATGCTTTTAGTCCGATTGAGGGAAGATTTAAAGACTATATTGCTATTCCTAAATCAAATTCATATCAGTCCTTGCATACGGGAGTCATAACTTTTGATGGCTTACCTGTTGAAATACAGATACGAACTAATGAAATGGATGAGTTAGCAGAATTTGGAATTGCTGCACATTGGTTATATAAGTCTGGAGAAGAAAAAGATAGCCCCGTTCAAGCAAGAGCAAGAAGATGGGTAAACAATTTAGTAGAAATCCAGAAAAATACAGAGAACTCCAGAGACTTTGTTGAAATTATAAAAACTGGATTAGTTCCAAACGAAATTTATGTCTTCACTCCTAAGGGAAGAATTATCGAATTACCAAAAGGATCGACTCCTATTGATTTTGCTTTCATGGTTCATTCTGACATTGGTCTTCATTGCAGAGGATGCAGAATTAATAAAAATCTTGCTCCTTTAAGTGTTCCCCTTGAGAGTGGACAAACCGTTGAGATTATCACTGATGATATTCCTCAAGCACAGCCATCGTGGCTTGAAATGGTAGTTACTTCAAGGGCAAGAAGTGCCATCAGGCATCAATTAAAAAATTTAAGATCTTCAGAGGCAAGAAAATTTGGCAAGAAACTTTTAGAGAATTCCCTTGCGCAACATAACTTAAAATTGAGGAGTATTCCTAAATCAAGGATGTCTAAACTTCTAGATTCTTTGAAAGTTAATTCCTTAAATGACCTTTTACAGCAAATAGGTTTAGGGATAAGACCAAGTAATTTTGTAGCTAATCAAATTATGCAGGCAATTGATTTTGATTCGCCTAGTTTAATAGAGTCAAGTAATTTACAAATTTCTGGCTCAGAAGGACTGCTAGTTAACTATGGACCTTGTTGTAAACCAATACCGGGAGATCCAGTTGTAGCTCATTTCACTGCGGGAAGAGGAATGGTTATTCATCAAGAAAGATGTAAAAACATTTTGCCTATTAAAGATGATCCTGCTCTGTGCGCACCTGTACAGTGGGAAGATAATATTGATGGAAACTTCTCTGCAGAACTTGTGGTAACAACTCAAGATAGGCCAGGTATCTTGGCAGAAATTTCTTCTGCTATTTCTGAAATGAATAAAAACATTGAAGGAATAAGAGGTGAAGCCCCGGTTGGTAATCAAGTTCAACTTTTCTTAATTATCGAAGTATCTGGAAGGGATGATTTAGCAAACATTATGAAAGCTTTAAAGAAAACAAAAAATGTAATATCAGTTAACAGAGTCCATTCATCAGAAGATAGAAAGTTGAGAATAAGATAAGAGGATGAAAAAAGTAATACATACCGATGATGCCCCTAAAGCAATAGGAACCTATTCTCAGGCAGTATTAGCAGATAAGTTTCTTTTTATATCTGGACAAATAGGTTTAGATCCAGTCACGATGGAACTGGTTGAGGGATTTGAGCAAGAAACAATTCAAGTTTTCAGAAATATTTCAGCAATCTGTGAAGAAGCTGGTTGTTCCATTAATGATGTTATTAAATTCAATGTTTTGCTTACAGATTTATCGAATTTTCAAAAAGTAAATGAAATTATGGAAAAGGTTCTGGAAAATCCCTACCCTGCAAGAGCCGCATATGAAGTTTCTGCTTTGCCAAAAAACTCCTCAATTGAAATTGAATCTATAGCTTATAAAGAATAGTGTCTTTATCGCTAACGGATGCCCTAAGAAAGATTAAAGGCGTTGGTCCAAAAATTGAAACGCAATTAAACGCCCTGAATATATTTACGATAGAGGATCTGATTTTTCATTTGCCGATAAGGTATGAAAATAAAACACAATTAAATGAAATAAAAGATTTAGACCAAAATCAAACTGCTCATGTCGAGGGCGAGATTGTAGAAAGTAAAATTTTTTTTCCAGGAAGAAGATCTTTTTTAGCAAAGATAACTGATGGAACCGGTTTTCTTAACATAAGAATGTTTTATTTTTCACAAACTCAGGCAAAAGCTTTTGAAAAAGGCAAAATAGTTCGAGCTTACGGAAATGTGAAAATCAGCGGATCTAAAATAGAGATGTTTCATCCTAGCTATAAGGTATTTTTACTATCTGATAGGCCCCATTTAGATAATACCTATACTCCAGTGTATCCAACTATCTCTGGCCTGACCCAATTCAGACTAAAAACAATAATAAGACAAGCATTAAGTGGACTAAATTTAGATGATATCTGTATGAAAGATGCAGATGATTTCTTTGAAAGCAAAAAGATTGATTTTCCTAAAGGTAGAGAAGCTATTTCGAAGATACACATGCCTTCAATTAATGATGATCTTAATCAACTCAGAACTTTTAAGCATCCTGCGCAAAAAAGATTGATAGTAGAAGAATTTGCCGCTAATCAAATTGCTATCAATATTTCATCAGAAAGGATAAATAAAATGAAATCTTTTGATCTTTCAAGTCAAAAATTAAATCTGGAGACTTTTGATTTAAATATCCCTTTCTATCCAACAAAAGCTCAACAAAAGGTTGTGCAAGAAATCATGATGAATTTTCAAGAGAAAAAGCCGATGAGAAGACTCATTCAAGGAGATGTTGGCTCAGGAAAAACCATAGTGGCCGCTGCGGCAATGAACATATGCTCTCAAAATAAAAAACAGTCTGTTTTAATGTGCCCCACCGAAGTTCTTGCTAAACAGCATTTTGAAAACTTTGTTAATTGGTTCAAAGACAAAAATATTTCTATCGAGCTTCTCTTAGGAAAAACAAAAAAAAGCGATAAAGAAAAGATTGAAAAAAAACTTATAAATGGTGAGATTGATATTCTTATTGGGACTCATACAGTCTTTCAAAAAAATATTGAATTCAAGAGTCTGGCTCTCATTGTGGTTGATGAACAACAAAGATTTGGTGTTAAACAAAGATTTAATCTGGCATCAAAATCACAATCTGAAGAGATGCCTCATCAGTTATTTATGACAGCGACGCCGATTCCCAGAACATTAGCTATGACCATCTTCTCTGACCTAGATTTATCTATCATTGACGAACTACCTCCAGGGAGAAATCCAGTTAAAACAGTAGTTTTATCAAATGACAAGAGGCTGGAGATAGTAAATAGACTTCAAAAAGTGTGCAAAGATGGCAATCAAGTATATTGGCTTTGTACTATGATTGAAGACAATGATTCATTTGATGTGCAATCAGCAGAAACTAGCCTCGAATGGATTAGAGAAAATGCTCCTGAGCTGAGATCAGAACTAGTCCACAGCAAACTCAGCAACGAAGAAAAAGAGAAAAACATCATAGACTTCAGAAATGGATTAATTGATATATTGGTGTGTACAACCGTAATTGAGGTAGGTATGGATGTTCCTAACGCAAGTCTGATGATAATAGAAAATGCAGAAAGATTAGGTTTATCTCAACTTCATCAATTGAGAGGGAGAGTTGGCAGAGGTCCAGATATGGATTCTTATTGTGCTTTACTTTACCAAGATCCGGTAAGTGAAAATGCTCAAAAGCGACTCGAAGCAATGAAAAAATACTCTAACGGATTTGATATATCTGAAATAGATTTGGAATTGAGAGGAGCGGGAGAATTATTAGGCTTGAAACAATCAGGAGGAATTGATTTTAAAATCTCAGATATATCCAGAGATGCTCAACTTCTCAAATTAAGTCAGTCTCTCACTGAAAGGATCTCTAATTTGGAATCTACCAAACTAGAGAAGCTTATTGATCGATGGATCGGTCAGGATCAAGTGTATATAAAGGCTCAGTAGTAACTACAACAAAGGTGAAATCACCAAGCTAACAATTGCCATAACATTGATTAAGATATTCATCGAAGGTCCTGAAGTATCTTTGAATGGATCTCCAACAGTGTCACCAACTACAGCTGCAGAGTGAGTATCCGTTCCTTTTCCTCCTAGGTTACCTTTTTCAATGAATTTTTTTGCGTTATCCCAAGCTCCACCAGCATTAGCCATCATCAAGGCCATGGATACACAACCTATCAAACCTCCTCCTAACATTCCTCCAAGAGATTCTGGACCAAGACCAAAACCAACAACAGCTGGAGCACTTACAGCAATTACTCCTGGCAGAAGCATTCTTTTTAATGCAGCAGAAGTCGCGATATCAACACACTTAGCAGTATCTGGTTCTGCATTTCCTTCCAATAAGCCAGGAATTTCTCTGAATTGCCTTCTTATCTCATTGATCATATCGAAAGCGGCATCCCCAACAGCTGTCATAGTGATAGAGGAGATGAGAAAAGGAATGGAAATTCCTATAAACATACCTACAAGAACTCTGGGATCTGAAAGAAGTAATTCAAAGCTACCTCTGTTGTGAGCAACTGTCTCAACAAAAGCAGCAATAATTGCCAGTGCTGCTAACGCAGCTGCTCCTATTGCAAAACCTTTACCAATGGCAGCTGTGGAATTACCTAATTCGTCTAGAGAATCAGTTATTTCTCTGGTTTCACTTCCCATACCAGACATTTCTGCAATACCGCCGGCATTATCGGCAACGGGTCCGTAGGCATCAATAGCCATTGTTATTCCAACCGTAGCAAGCATTCCAACCGCGGCTATGCCTACACCGTACAAACCAACAAGTGAGGTAGAAACCAAAATTATTGTAGCCAAAACAAGAATAGGAAGAACTACAGATTGCATGCCTACTGAAAGTCCTGTAATCATGACTGTAGCAGGACCTGTTTCTCCAGATTTAGCAATTTTCTCAACTGGTTTTGATCCTGTGTAATATTCTGTAATCAATCCAATAATGACTCCGCCTACTGCGCCAGCTAATACTGCCAACCAAGTGTTTAAGGCGTTTTCAGTCAAAATCATTTGGATTAAAAAGTAAGCTGCAATTATAAAAAGAATTGCTGATCCTATAGTCCCCGTTCTCAATGCTGTTCCAGGGTCTGCTTTGGAAAATACTCTAACAATTATAATTCCGAGTATAGATGCCAATAGTCCAAGGGAAGCTAAAGCTAAAGGTAGCGCCATCATTCCGGTGTTATCGATTGTGGCAGCAATTGCGATTGATGCAATCATGGCTCCGCAATATGATTCAAAAATATCAGAACCCATACCAGCAACATCTCCAACATTATCTCCGACGTTATCGGCAATAACTCCAGGATTTCTTGGATCGTCTTCTGGTATTCCTGCTTCAACTTTTCCAACTAAATCAGCACCAACATCAGCACTTTTTGTATAAATTCCGCCTCCTACACGAGAGAATAAAGCAACACATGACGCTCCCATTCCAAAACCTTCTATTGCTCTAGCAGTATCAGGATCGCCTCCAAAATAGAAGTAAAGGCCTCCTAGACCTACCAATCCAAGAGAAGCAACGCATAGTCCCATAATTGATCCACCATAAAAAGCCACAGAAAGGGCAGCTTGCGCTCCAGACTCAGATGCAGCAGTTGCAGTTCTAACATTTGCTTTAGTTGCAGAGAACATTCCAAGCCATCCAGCAAGAGATGATGATAATGCCCCGGCTGTAACAGCTAATGCGGTATTTAGACCTAAAAATAAGTAAGAGAGAACAATTAAAACAGCTACAAACATTGCAAGGTAAGTGTATTCACGTCTCATAAAAACCATAGCACCCAAGTGAATTTGATCACCAATTTTTTTAACCTTGTCTGTACCTCCGTCATATCTCATAACCAATAAGTACAAAATAAAGGCAACAGCCAAACCAAAAATACCAAAAAGTGGCGGTAAAATTAGATTAGATTCCATAAAGTTCTCCTAAAGATCGCGCTAATTTATCAGAAAATTGTCTTTTATTATATGAGTTTAAAAACAACTCAATCAAAGAATTTTGATTTATTCAAGGTGCCTTGAGTTGAAGAAATAATACAAGCAATCATTGAGTCTCCAGATACATTTACTGCTGTTCTGATCATATCTAAAAGTCTATCCACGCCTATGATCAAAGCGATTCCCTCTACAGGGAGACCAACTTGTTGTAAAACCATTGCAAGCATTATAAGACCCACACCCGGAACACCAGCTGTTCCAATTGAGGCTAAAGTAGCTGTCAAAATAACCATTAAATAATCTGTGATTTGTAAATCAACACCATAAGCTTGAGCTATAAAAACTGTTGCAATGCCTTGCATAATTGCAGTTCCATCCATATTTATAGTTGCTCCAAGAGGAATACAAAATGATGCGACTGACTTATCAACACCAAATTTTTCTTGAACTGTTTTTAAAGTCAAAGGCATTGTTGCGCTGCTAGACGATGTACTAAATGCAAATAACAAAACTTCTCTGAGTTTCTTAAAGAAAATGAATGGATTTAGTCTAAAAAATGAAAGTATTGATCCGTAAGTAATCAAGGCATGAAATATCAATACAAACGAGAGTAGAAAAAAATAACCTGCTAAATCATAGATTATAAAAAAACCTATCTCGGAAAATATGGAAGCCAAAAGACAAAAAATTCCTAAAGGCGCAAACATAATTATGATTTCTACCAAGCGCAACATTAAGTCATTCCCTGATTTGAAAAAGTTTGCAGCCCCTGACGAATGTGTCCCCATCCCTTTAATTGCAAATCCTACTAGTATCGAAAAGACTATGATTTGTAACATTTCTCCATCTGCCATAGCTTGAATTGGATTAGTGGGAATAATATTTATTAAGACTTCCTTCAAAGATGGAGCTTCAGGTGCTGAATAAGTTGATGAAGTTTCTAGGCCTACCCCATCTCCTGGATTAAAAAAATTAGCGAAAAATAATGCTGTTGAGATAGCCAATGCGGTTGTTATTAGATAAAAGGTAATAGCCTTAAAACTAATTGAACCTAGCTCTTTTGAATTTTCAATTTGAGCAACTCCTGATACTAAAGAAAAAAATACAAGAGGAACTACCATCAACTTGAGAGATGAAATAAAAATCTCACCAACAGCATCAAATAAGTTTAATGCAATATTAATTAGCGATAGTTCAAGTAAAAATAAATTGATTAACGATCCTAATCCAATACCCAAAAGCATGGATATTAAAATTTTTGCAGTATAGGACATTAATAACTTTTTCCAGCCCCTTCAAAAGGTACCATATCAAAATCTTCTTTGCCTACACCACAATCTGGGCAGACCCAATCAACTGGAACATCTTCCCATTTGGTTCCAGGTGGTATTCCATCATCAGGCCACCCTTCTGCCTCGTCATAAATAAGGCCGCAAACAATGCATTCCCATTTCTTGTATTCTTCCATAAATAATAAAGTTTTATGCTAGATTGGATGAGCAAGAATTATATAACACCACGATGGAAAGAGTTAGAAATTACGCTTACCTAATGAGGTTGGATAAGCCTATTGGAACTCTTTTACTCCTTTGGCCCACTCTTTGTGCTCTTTTGTTAGCGTCAGAAGCTTCTGTAGATATGAAGACTATATGGTTATTTTGTCTGGGGGCTTTTTTTGCTAGATCTATGGGATGTGTAATCAACGATTTTTTCGATAAAGATATCGATTCGAAAGTACTCCGAACAAGCCAAAGACCAATTGCATCCGGAAAAGTATCTTCTATTGAAGCATTGATTTTATTTGGTTTTCTGAGCATTCCTTCCGTATGGATTCTTTTCCAATTAAATGAATTAAGCATATACATGGGACTGGGTGCAGCCCTATTAATTCTTCTTTATCCTCTGGCAAAGAGATTTTTAGCAATTCCACAAACGATATTAGGATTGGCGTTCTCTTTTGGCATACCGATTGCATTCGCTTCACAAGATAATCTTTCATTAATCACTTGGGTTATATTTTTAGCTAATTTTCTTTGGGTTATTGCTTACGATACTGTCTATGGGATGATAGATGCTGCTGATGATGAAAAATTAAATATAGGTAACTCAGCAAGATATTTTGGTAGAAGAAAAGAGAAATGGGTATTTCTTTTAGGGTTGGCTCATTTATTTATCTACTTTTTTGTAGGTCTTTCGCTCAATTTAGATCTTTCTTTTTTCTTCTTTTTATCTTTATGTTTTGGAATTGTTTTTTTCCAAAACTTTCAAATCAACTTAGGGTTGAGACAAATTTACCTTTCAATTTTTAAAGGTAATAACTGGATAGGAGTTTTTCTATTTTTTGGAATTCTTTTTGGTTTCTAATATGCATGTAAAGTTTCTTTCACAAATTAAAGATGTAGCAAAACATTCTTGGGATTCACTAAATCATGAAAGTTATCCCTTTCTTTCCTTTGATTTTTTAAATGCTCTAGAAGAATCCGGATGCGTTTCGGAAAGAACAGGGTGGCAGCCATTCCATGTCACCTTGTGGAAGGAAGATTCTTTAATTGGAGCGATGCCTCTTTATTTAAAAAATAATTCACAAGGCGAATTTGTCTTTGATTACAGCTGGGCAAATGCATACTACCAACATAAAAAATACTATTACCCAAAGTTTGTTTCATCGATTCCATTCACGCCTGCAACTGGTCCAAGAATTCTATATTCCACATTGAATGATAAAAAAAATACTGCTGAACAAATTTTTAAAGCTATACAGAAAGTATCTAAGGAAAACGAGATATCTTCTTGGCACATTCTTTTTCCAGAAGAAGATGAAAAAGATCTTTTTGAATCTCTTGGTCTCAGTACTAGAAAGAATGTTCAGTTCATGTGGAAAAATAATAACTATGAAAGTTTTGATCACTTTTTAGAGTTTTTCTCCTCACGAAATAGAAAAAACTTAAAAAAAGAAAGAAGAAAAATTGCTGAACAAAATCTTGAGATAAAACGGTTTACAGGGAATCAAATATCTTTAGATGTCGTTGATGATTTCTATTCCTTCTATGTAGACACTCATCTGAGAAGAAGCGGCCATTCTGGATACTTGAATAAAGATTTCTTTGAAGAGATAACACAAACCATTACTGACAACATATTAATCATCCTGGCATATAAAAATGGTCGAGCGGTTGCTGGCTCTTTCTTCTTTTATGATCAAAATAATTTATACGGAAGGTATTGGGGAGCATCTAATGATTTTGATGCTTTGCATTTTGAGTGTTGTTATTACCAAGGTATAGATTTTTGTATTGAAAAAAACATCAAGAGATTTGATCCTGGCGTACAAGGCGAACACAAAATTAAAAGAGGTTTTGAGCCCACTTTTACATTTTCTTCTCACTGGATAGAAAACCATGATTTCAGCCTAGCTATAAGTGATTTTCTTCTCAGAGAAGACAAATATATTAAAGATTATCATCAAGATGCTAGCACTCTTTTACCATTTAAGAACATATGACTTCTCAAAAGGAGCAACTTTCTTACCTTTTAAAGTCTGATAAGGACCTTGAAGAATTAATCAAATCTATTCCTAAAATAGTTCCTTTTAAGAGAGAAAAAGGATTTGAAGGATTGGTTAGATTGATATGTGAACAGCAATTATCTGTTGCTTCAGCAAAAGCCATCTTCGATAGATTGGCGAAAATAGTTTCGCCATTTGAGGCAAAAAACTTTTTAAAAGTTTCAAAGAAAGATCTTCAAAAAACAGGGTTAAGCAGACAAAAAATTGATTATTGCACTGGGCTTGCTAATGCATGCATTGCAAGAGATTTAGACTTTACAACCTTGCATAGGATGAATGATGAAGATCTCAGAAAGGAACTTTGTAAAATCAAGGGTATAGGTAAGTGGACAGCAGATTGCTACATGCTTGCATCTCTTAAGAGAGAAGACATCTGGCCAGTAGGAGACCTTGGTCTTCAAATTAGCGTACAAAAATTAAAAAAACTTTCTAATCGTCCTTCAGAAATGGAGCTAGAAGAAATTTCTGTTAAGTGGAAACCGTATCGAACTCTTGTGGCAAATATGTTATGGAATTCTTATGATTGAGTTGAATTTTAGAATCTATTTTATAGACTGATTTGATGAAGGAATATCTCAAGCTGAAAAACCTGCATTCTTTATTTGAAAGAAACTTTTTTCTTTTGAATTCTCTTGTAGATGATTTTGATGAAAATAAAAAGAAAGTTTTTGAGATTCCCATTCAAGATGAGAATAGAAAGGTCTCAATTGGTTCAACTAAATTATCAAAGTACACTTTTGATATTGAATTGAATATCAATATCAATCCAGTCGAAGAAAATACAACCTTTAAAGTAAGAGTTTATTTAGAAGCAAAGATGGCAGAGGTTATCTCTCTTCAGAGTTTTCATAATAATCTAATTGATATTATTCCAACAATTAAGAAATTCGGATTTCAGAGAGATGAAAGAACTCAATGGAATAAATTTCTTAATGAATTTCTAGTATTTTGCGTAAAAGAAGGATTAGCTGAAAGTGATAATTTACCTACACGGTTTCAATAGTTCTAGCTCTTCTTCAAAAGCACAGCTTTGTAAAAAATATCTTTCCGACAAAGGTATCGACGATAAAATTTTAATTCCAGATTTACCGTTATCAACAAATAAAGTTGTTAACCTCATTGAAATGTTGATATCTGAAAACGAAATTGTTGGTTTTATTGGCAGTTCAATGGGAGGATTTTATTCTTGTTATTTTGCTAATAAATATAATTTGAAAGGAGTTTATATAAACCCAGTAGTGGATGATCATTTACCCAGCATGCTTAATATTGTTGGTAGTTATGAAAACTTTAATAATGGGAAAAAAGATAAATTCTCTATGAATGATTATGAAAATTTAAAAAAATATTCTACACCCGTGCTTACGTCACCTAAGAATCATTTTCTTCTTGCACAAGAGGGTGACGAAGTTCTTGATCAAAGACTTTCACTTGAGAAATTTAAGGATAGTAAAATTTCGTTTTCTAAGCGTGGAAATCATCAATTTTTAGGTTTTGAGGATAAAATAGAGCAAATTTTTAGCTTTTTGTTCTAAAATAAAGCAAAATATGTATTAAATTGATACATTATTGCACTATTAATAATCACTGGTTCTGATAATTTAGTTCCGTTAAACATTAAGGAGTTAAAAATGTCAGACATGAAAACATATGAATATATTTGGCTAGACGGCTACGAGCCTGAGCCTTTTATGAGAAGTAAAGTGAAAGCAACAGAAGATGCTTCCCCTCCAGATTGGTCTTTTGATGGGTCCTCGACTCAACAAGCTGAAGGTGGAAGTTCTGATTGTCTTTTATTACCTGTGCAAACTTATTCAAACCCAAATGGGCACGATTTAGTTATGACACAAGTTCAATCAGCAGATCATACTACGCATTCATCCAATAACAGGGCTGCAGCTGCAGAGGTTGTTTCTGATGAATGGTGGTTTGGATTTGAGCAAGAGTTTTTCTTCACCGACCCTACTACTGGTGAACCTTTAGGATGGGAAGATGGCGAACCTAGAGCGCAAGGAGAATTTTATTGCGGAGTAGGTGCTGCTAACGTAGTTGGAAGAGAAATATCAGATGCACATTTGCAAGCTTGCTTAGACATAGGGATAACACTAACAGGAACAAATGCAGAAGTTGCTTTGGGTCAATGGGAATATCAATGCTTTGGTAAAGGAATTAAAGCAGCTGATGATTTATGGGTTAGTAGATATCTTCTCTTCAAAACAGCTGAAGAGTATGGTGTTGGTGTAAATATCCATCCAAAACCTAAAACTGGGGATTGGAACGGATCTGGAATGCACACAAACTTTTCCAATGAGGCTATGCGAACTGGTGGTTCAGAGGATTTATTTAAATCAATGTGTGAAAAACTAGGCGAAGTCCATGAGGACGGTATTGCTGCGTATGGATCAGATAATGATATGAGACTAACTGGTCTTCACGAAACTCAAAGCATTGAGAAATTCTCATATGGGGTCAGTGACAGAGGAGCAAGTATACGTATACCTGTTTACACAGTTGAACATAATTGGAATGGATACCTTGAGGACAGAAGACCTGCCTCGAATGCCGATCCATACAAAATACTTTCTCATATCGTTGGCACGTTAACGAAATAAGGCTTAAAAGCATATGTTAAAAACTTTGAAGTTAATCAAAGATTTAGAATCTAAACATTTTAGTCTGCGATTAACTTCAAAGTTTTAATTTGAAATAAAAACGATGAAGAAGCTTCTGAAAAAAACAATGGAAAACATTTCTTCCAAAGTTTTGGTTGTTGATGAAAACTTAAATTTTGTTTTTGCAAGCAATGAAGCAGAAGCTTTTTTATTATTTGACTCAAAAAATAGTGAAGGCAAAGGTATTGAAAATATATTTTCTGAAAGTCCTAGCAATATGTTTGAACTCAAAAGACTTCTTGCTGAGAAAGATTCTCTTGAGAAGTCCAGACGAAAAATTTATTTAAAAGGAGGTCTTGAAAAAGTTTGCACCTATGAAATTAATTTCTTCGAGATAGATTCAAAAAAATATCTTCTTTATGAATTTTACGATGCTAACCAAACAAAGGAATTGAATAGGATGAAAAGACAAACTATTTCGACTGTCACAGCTACTTTTTCAAAGGGCTTAGCGCACGAAATAAGAAATCCTCTTAGTGGCATTAAAGGTGCTACTCAACTTCTTGAGCCAAAATTAAAAAATGATGATCTTAAGGAATACACGAGAATCATATTAAAAGAGACTGAAAGATTGAGTGATTTGGTTACGAAAATTCTAGATAGACAGTTTGAAATCCAACCTGAAGATGTGAACATTCATACAATTCTTGAAACTATTCCAGAATATCTAGGAAGTATATCTAGAGATAAAATAGAGATAACTAAAGATTATGACCCTACTTTACCTGAATTGAATATTGATTCATCACTTATGACTCAGGTCCTATACAACTTGGCAAATAATTCAGTTGATGCCATGAGATCGACCGATCGAGAAAATAAAATTTCTCTTAAAACCAGAATACATTTTGGAACTTTCATCAACAGGACATTCCACAAAACCACTTGTGAGATATCCTTTATTGATAATGGTCCTGGTATTCCAGAAGAAATAATTGACTCAATATTTTTCCCTCTTGTTTCAAGTAAAGAAATTAAGTCTGGTTTGGGGCTCTCAATTGCTCAAGGAATAGTCAGTCAACATGGCGGAGCAATCGAATGTGAGAGTTCTTCTTCCGGCACAAAGTTCTCAATCTATTTGCCTTTAAAAATTGAAGATGAAGATGCAAAGGAAGCATCTAAAAATGAAAATTATGAATCAGCATGAGGCAAGATAAAAAAATATGGGTTGCTGATGATGATGAATCCATAAGGTGGGTTCTAGAAAAAGGATTATCTGAAGCAGGTTTCGAAGTTTCTACTTTTGAAGACGGAAATGAAGTGGTTAATCAATTAGATATTGAATCGCCTAATATAGTTCTCACAGATATGCGTATGCCAGGCAGGGATGGGATGGATCTTCTTGATACTTTTAAAAATGAACATCCAAATATACCCATCATAATGATGACTGCTTTTTCTGACCTAGAAACAACTGTTGAAGCTTTTGATAATGGTGCCTGGGATTATTTAGCAAAACCTTTCGATATTCATACTGCCATATCAAAAATAGATAAAGTGATTAGCGAAAAAAAATCAGTGACTGTTTCGAATAAACAAATTGAAGAGATTTTGCCTGAAAAAGAAAAAACAGTAGATAGATCAGAAGCTATGCAAGACCTTTTTAACGCTATTGGAAAGTTAATGTTTGTTCTTTCACCGGGACAAGATTTAAAAGAGAGCGACCTTCATAAACAACTATTTATTCAAACTGAAAAAGAAGAGCAAAATTGGGAAGATATTCTTGAAAGCTGGGCAGAAAAACAACTTTCCAAAGGGGAAGATCATCTATTAAATGTAGCTACTCCAATTTTTGAAAGAACAATGATTAATGTGGCTTTAAAGTCCACTAGAGGAAATAAATCTGAGGCTGCTAAGCTGCTAGGCTGGGGAAGAAATACCTTAGCTAGAAAAATACAAGAGCTAGATATTTGACTAATTCACAATAGGAAAGCCCTCGCTTTTCCATGCGTTAATACCTCCGTTAATCACATAAACCTCTTTCAAATCTTTTTTTAGGCTGGATGCAATTTTTGAAGAATCAGTGCCTTGATTACAAACAAATATTACCGGGTTATCTAAATCTCCTTTTAAAGCATTGATGCAAGAAGCGTTATCTTTGTTAACGTTAACTGCATTGGGAATTGTTCCTTTGCTAAATTCAATGGCACTTCTGACATCTAAAACTCTAGCTTTTTGTTTATTTATCATAATGGTTGCAGCTTGAGGCTCAATTTTCGATGCTCTTTTTGATTTTTCAAACAATATTAAAGCTGCAATAGATATAATAAGAGGTATCTCGATGTACCAATTTTCAATTACGAATTGAATGAAGTATTCCATGGGAGCGTATATTAAACCGTAAGCTTAGAAGAAACTATGTCTCAGTCAAAAAAAATTTCTACTTTAGTTCTTGTTAGGCACGGACAAAGTCAATGGAATAAAGAAAACTTATTCACAGGTTGGAAAGATCCAGATTTGACTGAAAAAGGAATTGAAGAGGCTATTAATGCCGGTAAAAAAATAAAACAAACTAACATTAATTTTCACTTACATTTCACTTCAAAACTAAAAAGAGCTCAAAGGACAGGTAATCTCATCATGCAAGAGCTTGGAGAAGATATCCCCACGTCTGAAAATAAAGCCCTTAACGAAAGAGACTATGGAGATTTATCTGGATTAAATAAAGACGATGCGAGAAAAAAGTGGGGAGATGAACAGGTTCATATTTGGAGAAGATCTTATGATACTCCTCCTCCAGGAGGAGAGAGTCTTAAAAATACAGCTGAAAGAGTTTTGCCATACTTTGAAAATATTATTTATCCAGAATTAAGAAATCAGAAAAATATTTTAATTTCAGCTCATGGTAATTCTCTTAGAGCTTTGATTATGTATCTAGAGAAAATATCTGAGGATAAAATAGTAAAGCTTGAGATCGCTACTGGACAGCCAATTGTCTATAAACTGGATGAAGATCTTCAAGTAATTTCAAAAGAGATTTTATAACCTTACTTCGATACCCTTGGAAGCTAGGCCATCTTTGACCTCTGCAATAGTAATTTCCTTTTGGTGAAAAATACTAGCTGCGAGGACAGCATCTGCTTTTCCATCGGTTATCCCTTCTATCATATGATCAATACTTCCGGCTCCTCCTGAAGTAATAAGCGGAATACTCAAATCTTTTGCAATTGAGAAAGTAAGTTCATTATCAAATCCTATTTTGGTGCCATCCCTATCCATGGAAGTAAGAAGAATTTCTCCTGCGCCCTCACTTTCAACGATTTTTATCCAGGCTGATGTCTCGAAAGCAGTCTTATTTTTTCCTCCATGAGTATAAACATAAGATTTTTCTCCTTCTCTCTTTGAATCAACCGCAACAACAATGCATTGAGAACCAAATTTCTTTGCTGCATTCCCAACCAAAGACGGATCAAGGATAGCTGAGGTGTTTATCGATACTTTATCTGCTCCCTTTTCAAGTAATCTCTCTATATCTTGTAATTTGCTAACTCCTCCACCAACAGTTAAAGGAATAAATACCTGCGAAGCTACAGCTTCAACTGTAGAAAGAGTAGCTGATCGATTTTCATAAGAAGCATCTATATCTAAAAAACATAGCTCATCAGCTCCTTCTGTATTGTATCTTTCTGCTGTTTCTACAGGATCTCCTGCATCGATAATATTTTCAAAGTTAATACCTTTAACGACTCGTCCCGCTCTGATATCAAGACAAGGAATGATTCTTACAGCTACTGTCATATTAAGAAATTAAATTTAATGCCTCATCTAAAGAAAAGGTATTTTCGTATAATGCTTTGCCAGAAATCACTCCCCAGACGCCTTTAATTTTTTTTAATTGAATTAAATCTTCCAGAGAAGATACACCACCGGATGCGATAACGGGCAATGAGGTATTGCTTGTTAATTCAGTTATTTTTTCCAAATTAGGTCCATTGAGCATTCCATCTCTATCTATGTCTGTAAAAATAATAGAGTTTATGGGTAAATCATTAAACTTTTTGACCAAATCTATCCAATAAACTCCTGAATCTTCTGTCCAGGCCTCTGACTTTACATAGTCATTCTTTGTATCCAGCCCAAAAATAATTTTATCTGGATAAGAGGAAGCAATGTCGTGAAATAAAATAGGATCTTTGACAGCAAGACTACCTAAAATGATTTGATCGATGCCAGAATTTAATGCACGCTCAATTATTTCTTTATTTCTGAAACCTCCCCCCACTTGAAGGGAAACTTTTGGTAATTTCTTTTTAATATCATGAATGATGTTCAATATTAAAGACTGGCCTTTTTTTGCCCCGTCTAAATCAACTATATGAATTCTGTCTATTCCATATGAATACCAATGTTCGGCAGCTTGGACAGGATCATCAAAATACTTAACAGTAGAATTTAGATCACCTTTTGTAAGCCTTACACACTTCCCATCTTGGATATCAATAGCTGGAATAATTTTCATTAAGGATTCCATTTAAGAAAATTATCAAAAAATTTTAATCCCGCCTCTCCACTCTTCTCAGGATGGAATTGGGTAGCAAAAATATTTTCATCTCCAATAGATGAAATAAACTCAATACCATGATGAGTGGTAGAAAAAGATTTTTCCTCATCGAAGTCTTTTAATAAATACGAATGCACAAAATAAAATCTTGTGTCATTTTCAATATTTGTAAATAAGTCATGATCTTGTTTTATAAAGACCTTGTTCCAACCCATGTGAGGAACCTTTATAGGCAAATCAGGGGGAAACATTGATATTTCATTTTTGTAAAAACCATATCCTTGAGTATCTCCCTCTTCACTTTTTGAAAAAAGAACTTGGAGTCCTAAACAAATGCCCAAAAAAGGTTTTTCTTTCAACTGTGTTCTTAAATCTTCAAGCAGCTCGATTTTCTTTAAATGAGACATTGCGGAACCCAGAGAACCTTGACCAGGAAAAACTAGTTTATCCACTTCCTTGAGCTTATTGGGCTCGTCAATTATGAGGGTATTTGCTCCCAAATATCTAAGACTTCTATCAATGGAGTATAAATTACTTGCTCCGTAATCTATTATTCCAACTTTCATACTCAAAGAAGTTCTTTGGTAGACGGAAGCTTATCTTTTTTAGCATCGTCCATAGAGCACGCTTGTTTTAAAGCTAAAGCGAAAGCTTTAAATATTGTCTCTGCTTGGTGATGAGCATTTGCCCCTTTTAGATTATCAACGTGAATGGTTGCTAGGGCTTTGTTAGTAAACCCATGAAAAAATTCTTCCAACAATTGCAAATCAAAATCATTGATGAATTCTCTTTTAAATTCAACATCCCAAAATAATCCTGGTCTTCCAGAGAAATCAACAACAACTCTAGATAAAGATTCATCTAATGGTGCGTAAGCAGAGCCAAACCTTTTAATGCCTTTTTTATCTCCTAAAGCAGAGTTAAATGCTTCGCCTAAAATTATTCCAATGTCCTCAACAGTATGATGTGCATCAATCTCAAGATCACCTACTGCATTAAGCTGTAAATCAAAGTCACCGTGTCTGACGAGTTGATCTAGCATATGAGCAAAAAAAGGTAATTCCACGGATAAGTCTGCAGAACCGCTACCATCTAAATTAAGAGAGAGCTTTATTTGCGTCTCTTTAGTATTTCTTTCTAAGTCTATTGATCTCATAAAACGAAAACAGATTATATATTATCAATGGAGGTAGAATATCTTAATTATGAAATTTTCAGTAAGAATCATCGAGTGGCAAAACTTACACGGTAGGAATAATTTGCCATGGCAAACGAATGATCCTTATAAAGTCTGGGTTTCTGAGATCATGCTTCAACAAACTCAAGTTTCCACAGTTATTCCCTTCTACGAAAATTTTATGAAATCATTTCCAAATGTTTTAACTTTATCAAAAGCCAATCTAGATGAAGTTCTCAAAAATTGGGCTGGTTTAGGCTTTTATCGAAGAGCGAGAAATCTTCACCAAACTGCAAAAATAATCACAGATAAATATCATCAAGTATTTCCTGATAATTATGAAGATTTAGTTGCTCTTCCTGGGATTGGAGAGTCAACAGCTGGAGCAATCCTTGCATTAGCCTTTAATAAGAAAGGAACTATCCTTGATGGGAATGTCAAAAGAGTTGTTTCAAGATATCTTAATGTAGAAAACAATCCACGCGAGTTAAAACAATCCATCAAGCCTTTTTTATATCAGAATTCTCCAAAAGCAAATTATCGAAGTTTTGGACAAGGCATGATGGATTTAGGCTCTCTCATTTGCGTGAAAGAAAAACCAAAATGTGATCTATGCCCCATTCAAAAAACTTGCTTAAGTTTTAAAAAACAAGATTTCATCAAAACTAAAAAGAATACAATCACCAAAACTCAAGAAAGTTTTCATTGGTTTATTTATCAGAAAAATAACAAAGTCATGCTTTGTAAAAATCCTGATGAAGGTATTTGGCCAAACCTATGGGTGTTTCCGAAGCGAGAATTGTTTCAGACAAAGCAAGATATAAATGAACTGCCTAGCTTTAAACATTCCTTATCTCATAAAGACTTCCACATATCACCTAGAATAATTAATATTCCTGATGATATGGAAACCGATGATGAAAAAACTATTTGGATTGAAAAAAATAAAATTGCTAAATTGGGGGCACCTAAGCCAGTATTAGACATCGTTAAAAAAATTTTAAATCAAAATGACAAAGGTTTACTGTAAAAAATATCAAGAAGAGCTTCCTGCATTAGATAGGCCTCCCTACCCTGGTCCTAGGGGTGAAGAAATATTTAATAACGTTTCAAAAAAAGCTTGGATGGAGTGGTTACAGCTCCAAACAATGCTCATAAATGAAAAGCAATTAAATCTTGCTGAAAAAGAAACGAGAGATTATTTAAATGATCAACTTGATAAATTTCTCAATAATGGTGACGTTGATAAACCGGTTGGTTTTAAGCCAGTTGAATAACTCATGGAAGATTTAGTTAAAGAACTTAACCTGAAAGAAAAAATTCTTTTGCTATCAGGTTTCAATAATTGGTACACCAATAAAATTGAGAGGCTAGACATCCCTAGTATCAAAATGTCTGATGGTCCAAACGGAGTCAGAGGAGACGGAACCTCAGGTAAGACTTCAGCGTGTTTTCCTTGCCCTATTCTAATGGGATCAACTTGGAATGAAGAACTGCTTGAAAAAATAGGTGTCGCTTTAGGAGAAGAAGCCAGAGATAAGGATGTTGATGTTTTGCTCGGTCCTACCATTAACCTTCATAGACATCCCTTAGGTGGAAGGCATTTTGAAAATTATTCTGAAGATCCTTTGCTGGTAGGAAAACTTGCAACTGCTTATGTCAAAGGCGTTCAATCTCAAAAAGTCTCCGCATGTTTGAAGCACTTTATTGCAAACGATACTGAATTTGAGAGACATTCTGTAAGTTCGAATGTAGACGAAAGAACACTTCGAGAAATATATCTTCTGCCTTTCGAGATGGGTGTCAAAGATGGTGATGCTAAGTCAGTGATGTCTGCATACAACCGACTGAATAATATTTTTTGCAGTTCCCATAAAGAAATTCTTATCGATATCTTAAAAGAAGAGTGGAAATTTGATGGTTATGTAGTAAGTGATTGGGGAGCGGCACTGGAAACTATTGAAAATGCTAACGGTGGCCTAGATCTTGAGATGCCAGGGCCAGGAAATGCATGGGGTGAAAAGTTGCTGCAAGCTGTAAATGAAGGTCTAGTGGATGAAAAATTAATAGACGATAAAGTACATAGAATTCTATCAGTAGGAAAATTCTCTGGAAGGTTTGAATCTCCACAAAACAAACCCGAAAAAAGTAACGTAAGAGATGCTCATAATAAACTTCTCAGAGATGTAGCCTGCGAAGGTATGGTTTTACTCAAAAACGATAATCTTCTGCCATTGAATCATAAGCAAATCTCCAAGGTTGCAATCATTGGTCCTAATGCGAAAAACAGTCAAATTATCGGTGGTGGTAGTGCAAGTCTAAAACCCCATTATCAGGTTCACCCATTTGATGCATTGAATGAAAGGTACAAAGATAAATTTGCGATCACTTATGCAAAAGGAGCAAATACGAATAAATATTTACCTAAATTAGATGAGAGGCTTTTCTCAAATTCTGAAGACGGTTTTTTAGTTGAGTACTTCGATAAAGAAATTGACGAATCTAATCTTATATCCACAGAAGTTTTGAAAGGAAATCGATACTGGGTATTTGAAGGTTTTGCTAAAAATATTATCAATAAAGAGGAACGACCTCATATCATCGTAAGATTTTCTTGTGACTACACTCCGGATATTTCAGGTGATCATGAATTTGAAATTTTTGGTATAGGATTGAGTAAATTGAAGATTGATGGAGAGGTTCTTGTTGATAATTGGAATGAAACCTCTCCAGGTGAGGCTTTCTTCTCTTTTGCGACAGCTCCAAAAAGACAATCCTTTAACCTCAACAAAGATCAAACTTACCGTTTTGAAGTTGAGTATTTTTTTGAAGGTAGATTTCCTGCAATTCAGTTCGGATGTAAGCCACCAGAGGCAGTAGATCTCTTGAAGGAAGCAAAAAAAGCCGCTCAAGAAGCTGATGCAGTCATTCTAGTTATTGGCACTAATTCAGATTGGGAAACGGAAGGAAATGATAGGGCTGACTTAGGATTGCCAGCAAATCAAGATGAGTTGGTAGACGCAGTCTTGGCTGAAAATAAAAACACTGTGGTGGTAATCAATTCAGGATCGCCGGTTTCGATGCCTTGGGAAGATCAATCTAAAGCAATACTTCAATCTTGGTTTGGCGGCCAAGAATATGGAAATGCACTAATGGATATTTTATTTGGTGAAGTTAATCCTTCTGGGAAGCTCCCTACTACCTTCCCAAAAAGAATTGAAGATACTCCCGCTTTTTCCTGTTACCCGGGCGAGAATTCGCAAATGGACTACGAAGAAAAGCTATTGGTTGGACATCGATGGTACGAAAGAAAAAACATCAAGTCCCTCTTTCCTTTCGGGCATGGGTTGTCTTATACCGATTTTTCCTACGGAGATCTTGAAATATCAGTAGGCGATAACGCAGATGTAGTTTGTAAATTCAACATTGAAAATATCGGCGATATGGATGGTCAAGAAGTAGCTCAGTGTTATGTATCGTATGAGAGTAGCCCAAGTGATGAACCCATAAAAAGTCTTCAGTCATTCAAAAAAGTATTGATTGAAAAACAAAAAAAACAAGAAATTGAAATTCATCTTAACGCCAGAAACTTCTCTTTTTGGGATGTTAAAGACAAGGATTGGAAAATAAGACCTGGCAGTTATTCGATTGAAATAGGGTCTTCTTCAGAAAAAATAGAACTTAGCGAAACGATTACTCTAGGAAATTAGCCAATCCAGCTGATCTTCACTCAAATTTATCTTTGAAGCCTGCATACAGCTTTCCGATTCGTATATAGACCTTGGTCCAACCAGTGGAAATATGTTTGGATGTTTGTTCAATACATAGGCAAGCGCTAATTCAATGGGGAGACAACCTAATTCTTCCGCTAGTTCAAAACATTTATCTCTTCTTAACAGATTTGCTTTGCTGTGCCAGACTCTTTTTTCCTCTTCCAGAGTGGGATTAGCAAAATGCTCAGCTTTAGGAAAAAGGTCCTTTTCTAGGAAAAAACCTCTAGCTTGACTCGACCAAGGAAAAAGAAAAATGTCGTTCTCAATTAAATAGTCTAGAAATTCTTCATGACAGTGGACACAACCTGGCCATACTGGTTTGTTCATGTTGGCCAAACTAAAATTGTTGCTCAAAACTTTGAACCCTACTTTATCGTTGTTCTGCGCAAATTCATTAGCCTCACTGAATCTTTCTAAGGTCCAATTTGATGCGCCAAGATAAGATATGAGTCCTTCATCACGGACTTCATTAAGAGCATCAATAAATTCACCGCTAGGGATATCTGCATTATCTCTATGCAAGCAATATATATCTATGCGATCGAGCATGAGTCTATCGAGTGATTCTTCTAATTGTGGCTTTACAAACTTAGGTTCACAGTCAGGAGTATGCGCCCCCTTGCCTAGCACCATTACATCTTTAGACAAGTCGTTAGTTTTAATCCACTCGCCGAGGTATTTATCAGATTTTCCAAAATTATAGATGTAGGCAGTATCAAAAATATTGCCTCCGTTTCTATAAAAATGATCAAACATAGTAGAAGCATGAAGTTGAGAGGTTTGATTATCACAACCAAATACTATTCGAGAGCCTTCTTTAGAAATCTCTTTGAAGGCTGATTTCTTTATATTTTCAACAGCCGAGTAGTCATAACTAAATATTGGCGAACTTTGCGGAGTGTTTTGGGGATACTCAACGCCAGTTTCAACATACCATCTTTCTAACCACAGCATGTTTCCAAAGGTGTCTTTATGAGACATCGCTTCAGATTCTAGATTCCCTTGAAGAATACAATCAGATGCTTCATTAATTTCTCTAGTAAATAAACCAACGTCGTCAACTATGGGAATTTCAGATTCTTTATTATTTAAAGTTAATTTAATGGACGATTTACCATCCTGAAATTGACCGCAATGCCAAGGTTGAGAAACTTCTAGTTTTGAATCACCTGATTCTATGATCAAGTCATTTGCATATTCATTAGCAATGGCAGTTTTAATTTCCGCCTGAATTTTGTCATTAAAGGTAATCTTTGCCGTTGAGTCTGCATCTACGCCTGTGGAATCTAATTCACCGGATACTTCCATGCTGATTGGGTCAAGGAAAGGCTTGCCATCAATAGTGCCGGCTATAAGTCTGGCCATGGATAGAGGGTAACAACCTACATCTAAGATAGCGCCGCCCGCTAAGTCAGGGTTTCTTAATCTGTGATCTTCTGGAACTGGAGCATTGAAACCAAATGAACTGGAAATAAGAACCTTATTATCCAGAAAGTGTTCTTTCACTAATTTTAAAATCTCATGAGTTTGAGGATGTGTCCTGTACATGAATGCTTCCATTAAAAAGACCTTTTGCTTTTTAGCCTCATTCATAAGAACCATGGCTTCGGTTGAATTAACAGTAAGCGGTTTTTCGCATAAAACGTGTAAAGATCTGTTTATTACCTCCATGGAGTAGTGAAAGTGTGTATCGTGTGGCGTAGCTACGTAAACAGCATCAATTTCAGAATCAAAAAAAGATTCTTGGTCAGTAAACGGTTGTATTTGATGTTTTTCTGCAAAAGCATTTACCTTTTCTTCATTTCTTCCAAGAACACTTTTGAGTTCAGAGTTTTCTGAATATTTAATTGAATGTGCAAAGGCGTTAGCTATGCTTCCGGCTGCAATGATTCCCCACTTCACTTTTGATTTAGACATTATGCGTTCCTCTCTTTTATTCTCTGTAAAAGCTCGCCATGAAACTTTGTGCTTATTGGATAAAAGTACATCAATACTAGACTAATTATAATTCCACAGATAGGTATCCAACTCATCATAAACTTCATTCCAGATATGGTTTCTCCTGATTGAATTTGGTTGGGTTCAAACCCTATGCCCGATAATAAAAATCCTAAGATTAAAGCCGCCACAGCTATCGATGATTTCTGTGCAAATGTCATAAAACCATAAAGAGATGATTCGGTTCTAACGCCGCTTTTCCACTCGCCGTATTCAACTGTATCAGGCAACATTGACCAAAAGAGAACCCCTCCAGCACCGTTTCCAACTCCGATTAGTGCTAAAAGGATCAATAGCTCATTTAAAGAAGCAATTGGATAATAGAAAAATAATAAAAGACCTATGAAAGCGATTGTCATTGAAATTAACCAGGTCTCCCTTTTTCCAATTTTTAATGCCAAATACGCCCAAAAAGGTAAAGATAAAAACGAGGCGCCAGAACTTACCCCTAAGATTAATCCCTGATATTCATGCAGTTCTAGTCCGTACTTAACAAAATAAATTAAATTTTTGTTAAACATGACTCCGGTTGAACCTAAGATGAGAATGCAGCCGAAAACTATCCAAAAAGGATAATTGGTTGCCACGGTTTTGGTAATTGATACAAAGTTGGGAAGATTTGAGGTAACTATTTCATCGACCTTCTCGCGAACTGAATAAACCGTTACAGATAATAGAGCAATAGCAATCAAACCAGAGATTGTTGCGAGCCAAAGAAAACCATAAGCCTCATCGGCTCCGCCAAAATATGCTATCAACGGAAACGCTAAAGCAGACATTGAAAGTGTTCCAAATGAAGCACTTATCATTCTTGCGGTCGTTAATTTTGTGCGCTCATTGCTGTCGTTGGTAATTCTGGCTGTCAATGATGAGTAAGGAACACTAACAATGGTGAAACAACTTCTGTGAATTAAATTAACTAGAATCAAGAATAAAAACAAAACAGTACCTTCAAAAGGAGGCACCCAAAAGAGCAGAACAAATGATAAGGCTAATGGTATCGATCCATAATAAATAAAGGGACGATAGCTGCCCATTTTTGTTTTGGTCCTTTCGGCTAAATACCCCATGAACGGGTCGGTGATCGCATCCCAACCAATTCCCAGAGCATAAATCCAACCAGCTAAAATTGGAGAAATGCCAACCACGTCGGTATAGAAATATAAAAGATAAAGACCGATACCGCTCCAGTAAAGGCAAATGGCGTAGTCACCAATACCGTACCCTGCCCTTACTCGGTTTGTTAAAGTTTCTGAATTCATCCCCTGTTCATAATACTTTAAATATTCTAATTTCTATCGATTAATCGATTGCGCTTAACTTACGATTCTTCTAATATTGTGCGCTCGATTGCCCAGATAGCTCAGTTGGTAGAGCAAAGGACTGAAAATCCTTGTGTCGGTAGTTCGATTCTACCTCTGGGCACCATCAAATGCAGTAAAATCAACACTTTCAGACATTTTTAATCATTTTATGTGTTATGATAACTACTAACACACTTTAACACATTATTTGTGTGTTAATTCTTGTATCTCAAGTGTGTTAAGGGTTTGAATGAGCAAGACAATTAAATTATTTGATTACATGAGTATCTACACTCGTAATCGCAGTCAAAATTGGTATGTATGTATCAATGTAGATGGAAAACAGCATCGCAAATCACTAAAAACAACATCACAAACTGAAGCAAGAAAGAAAGCATTTGAATATCAGCAAGATTTGATGACTGGTAGCAAAAAACTCATATTTGATAAAGATAAGACAATCGAGCATTTTGCAAACAAAATCATAGAAAGAACAAAAGGCAAAATTACAGCAAGTGGCATCAGTGCAGAAAAAGAAGTCACTTCTCTACTCAATCGTAAAAATGGAATTTTAGAGTTTTTCAAAAATCGTGAAGTTCAATCAATTACTAGAGAAGATACAGAAGATTTTTTCACTAACTTGCACAAAGAAAGACAACTTGCAAAATCAACAATCAATAAACATCGTTCTTTACTTCGACAAATTTTAGATATGGCAGAAAATTATGTGAAATTTTCTAAAATTCGAGGAGTCAAATCTGAACGCAGAGGATTCTTTACTAGAGATTCGTATAAGAAACTACAAAAGAAGTCGTTAGAACTCATTGGAGAAAGTGTCGTGATGCACAATGGCACTAGATATACGATTACATATGATTTACATGATTTTATAGTGTTCATGATGTCTAGTATGTTAAGACCTACTATCTCTGAAGTTTACTCTCTTCGTTATGGTGATATTGAAGAGAAAAAAGAAAAAGATACAAAAGCAGAATATCTACAATTTAAAGTTAATAGAAAAAATCAACAGATGTCTGTTCAGACTCTATCTACTGGAAGTTATATTTTTAGAGATATGAAGAAAAGAAATAAAGGTTGGAAAAAATCTGATTTCTTATTTTTAAATGAGCATCAAAACAGAAGACATGCAATGCGTGTAATGACTGCACAATTTAGAACTTTACTTGAGAGATGTGATTTGAGAACAGATGATGATGGCAATAATTGCACTGCATATTCTTTAAGACATACATCAATAATCATGAATCTTATGAATACAAAAATTAGTCATATTCAAATTGCAAGAAGAGCAGACACATCACTGAAAATGATTGATGACTTCTATTTTCCGAAAAGTCAGTTAAATACTGATTTAAAAGAGTTCTTGCGAGTTATATAAATGATTAAGAGGATATAATTTAAATATGAAACTAAATAAAATTTATCATGAAGATTGTCTTTCAACTTTAAAGAAGATGAAAGATGACTCTGTTGATTTAGTCATCACTTCTCCACCTTACAATATGAATTTAAGAATAAGAAATGGAGAGTATTGTTCACGACAAATTGTTAAAGAAATTAGCACAAAATACACAGAGTTTGATGATAATCTTCCGATTGATGAATACAACAAACTTCATACAGAGATCTTAAGGGAATTGATTAGAGTAAGTGAATTAATTTTCTATAACATTCAAATCGTCACAGGCAGCAAGAGGTCAATTTTTAAGATGATAGGTGAATTTTCTGAATATCTTAAAGATATTATTGTATGGGATAAAGGAAATGCTCAACCCTCTATACAAAAACAAGTTCTTAATAGAAGAACAGAACTAATTCTTGTTTTTGATAAAGATTATCCGATTAGTAGGCAATATAGAAAAAGAGGAAGTTTTGAAAGAGGAACTCTTGATGATATATGGGAAATTAAAAGAGAAAGAAGTCGTGGGGGAGAAAATCATGGAGCAGTTTTCCCAAAAGAATTAGTTGCAAAAATTTTAGAGAATTTCTCTGAAGAAGGTGATGTTGTCTATGACCCATTTATGGGAACTGGAACGACAGCAGTTGTTGCAAAAAGACTAAAGAGAAAATATCTAGGAAGTGAGATAAGTAAGAAATATATTGATATTTCAGAAGATAGACTAAAGAAATCAGAAGACCTTTTTACTGAATAATGACTCCACAAATAATAAAGCATATGGCATGCTTTATTTGTGGTAGATGTAAATAGAGTTAAATCAGAATTCCAACGAATCAAAAATCTTGGTTTCATTGAAAGTGACAAACCATTTGCAGAAAAAAACGATGGAGCAATTGGAAATACTTTTGAAACAATTCTAGGTGTTCAGGAAAATAATCTAAAAGATGCTGACTTTGAAGGTTGGGAATGTAAGAGTCAAAGACAACATACAAAATCTGCAGCAAGTCTTTTCACCTGTAAACCTGATTTTCCTGAAAAAGGTGATGAATATATGAGGGAAAACTGGGGCATAAGTGATGAAGAGTATCCTCATATCAAAGTTTTCAGAACATCAATTTATGCACATAGATGGTCAGTAGTATATGGCAAATACAAAATGAAAATACAGATTGATGATGCTGAACATAAATTAAAAATATTACTTTGTGACCTTAATGAAAAACCAATAGATTCAAGTGTTTATTGGACTTTTGACTCATTAAGAACTGCAAGTTCAAAACTTAAAAATACATTTGTTGTGAAAGCAGAAGAAGAAAAAATTGATGGTAGAACACATTTTAAATACATAGAAGGCAAAGCATTTATGGGATTTAATTTCGAAAAATGCATTAAGTTAATCAAAGAAGGTAAAGCAAGATACGATAACAGACTGGGTGTATATCGTTCAGGCACAAATATTGGTAAAAAACATAATCATGGTGGAGGCATAAGATTAGTCAAATCATCTGACTTTAAAGAAATGTTTGATGCCTATATTGATTTATAGATCTTTCTCTAAATTTACAAAAAGTTTTTCGAGTGCAGTTATATCTTTCTTGATTTGATTTAATTGTTTCTTTAAATCATTAATGTGTTTTTTCAAAGGTTGAGATTTCATATTTTTTCTTAAAAATTTCCCGATATATTAGTCGACTAGAACTGATTTCTCCCCAAGCACATACACTCTTTTATTAGTGTTTTCATGTAGTGTTTAAAGTGAATTTAATTTATTAAATTTATAAGACTCGTAGTCTTTGCAGAAATTAAATAATGCAGAACGAACAGCATCAGATTTAGAAATAATATTCTTCTTCTGACAATATTCATTATCTTGAATTAAATTATTCAGAGATTCTTCTGTAATTGTATGCAATCGAACTTGCAGAGGATTTGATGAGTAATTTTTTCTTTTCATGTTTGTAATCTTCTTTGTAATTGTTTTATTTTTGATGATGTCTTCATATTACTATTTATGTTTTTTCAGATAATAGAAATCACAATGCAGAAGTAGAACTGCATGAACAGATAGTTAAATTACTCTCAAGATAGAGCAGCAATTATGAACACACTAGATAACTATCTTTATAATCTAATTCAAATCTTTGTTTCTTTGTTGCGTAAAAATTATCGTAATGGTCAAAGTCAGATGTAATATTGACTTGAACATCTACATTCGGAATTTCTTCAGCAAACAAATCATTTAAAACTCTTGCTGTGCAAAAATCACAGGTTTCAAAAAATGGTTTTTCTATGAATTTACATGCAATGCAATAATCTTTACTTTTACTTTCTCGTTCTTTCTTTGAGGGAGAATAGAGAAGCATATGAAAATGTTGTAAATGTCTATCAGAGTCTTCAGGAAAAATAAAAAATTTAAATTTATCTGTAGTCACATATTTTGGAAAATTAGAATTTAGAAAAATCTTATTTAATTTAAATTCTATTTTTCGTATTAGAGGCAATATTGAATATTCGTTTAGATGTGAAGGAGATAAAGTTATATGATGCGTAAAGCAATCAGCACTAAAGAACTTTTGATATTCATTTTTCATTTTCATTAACTATATTTATAAAAAAGTAGTTTTTAACACTACACATTCATAATCTCATGGAAGTTCAATTTTGGTAAGGGACTTTTTTAAAAAAAACACATATTTTTTTGATATGATAAAAATGTCTAGAGAGACAAGAATAATGTGTTAATTCAGCACTTTAGAAGGCATCGACTAACACACTAAAGTTAGTCATTTAACACATTTTTTAACACACTATTATTAAAAACATTGTAGTAATAAGTGTTTACGACTACTTGTAAAGAACTGAAAATCCTTGTGTCGGTGGTTCGATTCCACCTCTGGGCACCATTTTAAAAAGGATTTTAGGGTTAGGATTTTCCGCAATAGCCTTTCCAAGTATATGTTTTTGAATAGCTCGGGTTATTTGCCCCAAAATAAACTCTAGTATCGTTTATTGATTCCTCGTAATCAGAATAAACAATATCCATACTACTATTGTCTGCTGAGTAGACCCTACATCTTAAGAAATCTTGAGTCTGTCGAAAATAATCGCAACTCCAACTGCCTTCATCTTCTGATGTTATTACTTGAACCCTTTGTTTATTAAAAATATAACTTCTACTTCCATCTGAAGAAGATTCACAATTCAGTTCTCTAAAGTTATCACTGCAGCAGACGGCTAACAAAGCAAGAATGAAAATTAGGTATTTCACCTGCTAAATTAAATGTTGATTTAAGGTAAAAAAAATAATCCCTGCTAACGCAATTATTACGAAGACAATTCCTTGACCAAAGATTGAAAATATTTCTCTAAGAGACAAGCTCCTATTGGCTTCATTTGAAGTAATCCACTTCCGATAATCTTGGAAGGCCATAAATAATCCAAAGATTAAGAAACCTGACCAAAATATCATTAGCAAGTCATATCCTTCCATAAACTAGTTATTCCAAATTTAAAAAGTTATCTAACTTTTTTTCGACTGAAAAACCTTTAGGATTTCCGTTTATAAAATCTATTATTAATTGGGCATATTCAGGCCCAGCTTCTTCTTGAATAAAATGACCTGGTCCTTTGATGACAATCTCTTCAGCCGTTGGCACTCTTTTTAACATCTCTACCAACCTAGGGTTGTTACTAGTAACGGGGTCATTATCACTGTTGGCAATTAAAAATGGTTTATCCCATTTTTCAAAAACATCCCTGTAGGCTTTTTCATTTTTTCTTAGTTCACTTGGGATTAAAAAAGGAAATATTTGAGCGCCTGCTTTATAGGTTGCATTAGGATATGGAGCTTCATATCCAACTCTTTCACTAGCTGAGACAGTGCCAAGGGTCTGCATTATGCCACCAACATCAATGTTATCAGTTGATTTTGAATACCTTATCCAGCCCGTAAATCCACTGCCCCCTATAAATTCTTCCCAAGTTGCTGGTCCTTGGAACCATATTGCAAATTTAAAAAGTGGATAAGCTATAAAACTAAACATATCATTTAGAACACCCCTTCCAGTAGCAATTAAAGAAGTGTTGGAAGCAATAATTCTAGAAAATCTATCTGGCTCTTCAGCAACAACTCTAAGTCCAACGAGCCCACCCCAATCATGCACATGAGCAGTAATGTTATTTAAGTCCAGCTCTACAATTAATTGAGTCATCTTATCTACGTGCATTTGATGGGTGTAATCTTCCACAGAAATATATTTATCCGATTTTCCAAAGCCAACCATATCAGGCGCTATAACTCGATAACCTGCATCTACAAGTACAGGAATCATTTTTCTAAATAAATAACTCCAAGCCGGCTCACCATGAAGAAGATAAATTACCTCTCCGTTTTTTGGGCCTTCATCTAAATAGTGAATTCTGGTGTCGCCAATAGTTAGATAATTAGCTTTAAATGGAAAATCCTCCAAATTTTCAAAACGATCATCCGGAGTTCTTAGGATGCCTGGTGATACCAAATTAAATCTGTCGTAATTTATTTCAGGTTTTTGATTTGAAAGATAAAAAACAAAAGCGATGGAAATTGCTGCAATTAATAAGATAACTGATAAAGAACGACTCATATATCAACCTTAAAATAATGACATTTACGGTGTCAATTAATCTTTTGATTTGAATTATTCAAACCTTTTGGAGCAGATGGAGTGTTTAGAAAGGTTACGGCCCAATGAACTAATATGACCAAAGCCAAGTCACCTGTTACCGAAAAAAGTCGACTAAATCCCATGCCGCCTAAAAATGTGAATACGCATGCTGTAAGTTTCCAACGTAACGTGAAGTAGTGAATTGTTGCAAATATGAAATTACTTAAAATAACTGCTATCCAAAACATATCTATACCGATGAATTTAGAGGTAAAAAGAATTGGTAAACCAAGCCTAAAGCCAATTTCCTCAACTACCGAGATTACAAATAAGTAACATATCCAAGCAATTTGACGAACATTAAGATTTTTTTTGGTAAATTTTAAATACCCAAAAATAAACAAAGTTACTGCTAAAAACCATACAAAATATCTTGAAGGAAAAAGAAATAATTTACTTAGAGAGGATTTAAAATCATCCAAAATGAACGGCACCAATAGACAAATAATTGCTATCACAGTCATGGTCAAACCATGCCTCATAAGAACCTGCCGGAACTTAGAAATATAATTGTCTGAGCTGGAGCTTCCTCTTTGAAGACGACCTGCTGGAATTGGAACTGGTTTGAAGCTTGAGCTCATGAAACTTTACTAAAAACATCCTTCGGAGTTTTTGTCGAAAGATAAAATGTAAAGATGGCTGAAATAATTCCTATGATGACCACCGCACTTAAGATTCCCAGTAAAAGAATATCCCAATAAACGGTTGGATCTATTTCAAAAACAAACGTTTCAATCAAATATGTCGCAATCAAGGCGAGCAGACCCCCTAGTCCTCCGGCGAACAATCCGATGGTTAAGTACTCCAAAAAAGTATTTCTTTGCATGATGGTTCTGCTTAAGCCTAAAGTTTTTAAAATGGCGTTCTGTTTCTCTCTTTGCTTATAGCTTTCTTGGATCGTAGCTAACATTAAAAATAATGCTGACAAAAGAGTAAGCCCTAAAATAAGCGTTAAAGCTTGCGAAACTTTAGAAATAATCGATTGAATTTCCTGTATTAAATTTTCAAGAGAAATGACAGAGCTAGTAGGAAATTGTTTTATAAGCTCTGTGGTAACTATTTTTTTATTTTCAGGAACATGGAAAGAAGTTATGTATGTAGGAGATAGGTCAGAAAAGTCATCTGTATTACCGATAGCAAAAAAATTAGGGCTAAAGTTCTCCCAATTAACTTCTCTTATGCTTTGAATAAAGCTACTGATTCTTTTACCTGCTACGTCAATTTCTATTTTATCGTTAAGCTTTAAGTTGTATCTTTCTGCTATTTCGATAGAAATGGAAACCCCATCGCTTGTCTGATTAAACCACTCTCCTGAAACAATTTTATTGCCCTCGGGCAAGTCTTCCATCCAAGTAAAATTGAAGGTTCGATCAATGTCATCGCCTTCTCCGACTCTAAAAAATCTAGCGCTTGTCACAGGATAGATAGGGAGTAACTCAATATCTCTTGATTCTAGAAAATCTTTTAAATTTTCCTTTTCGTCTTCAAATAAGTTAAAGATGAAATTGTTTGGAGCTTTTTCAGGTAAAGAACTCTCCCAAGAAGATATGATATTGGTTGATGAAGAGTAAGCAATTAAGCTCAAAGCTATCGCTACGGTTATGGAGACTATCTGAAGTGAATTGAAGAGTTTCCTGCGGCTTAATTCAAAAGCAATCATCTTAAAAGTTTTCAGTGGATTGAGGCCCAAAGGTTTGATAAATGAAAAAATAAGGTAAATAAAGCCAAAAATGAAAAGAGCAAAAGCCAAGATTGAGAAGAAAATAATATTTGTGATGTAAAAATCTCTAATGAAAAAAACTATTAAGAAGTAAAAAGCTAAAAGTCCACTTAGAGAATAAATAATCGATAAAAAATTTCCTGTATTCCTAGCTGTCTTTCTTAGAATTGTATTTGGAGATAACTCAAAAAGATTTCTCAACATAGGATATGCAAAACCTAGTAAACACGTGAAAGCTGTGACTATCGATATTAAGTAAGGATTAAGTCCTGGTAAGGGCAAGTTGGCAGGAAAATATTCCTTGAGAAGACTTAAAAAAGAAAGTTGAACAATCCAACCTGTAGCTATACCAAAGAGAATTGAAAATATAGCTACGAAAGTAAAAATCAATAGATAAGTAATTCGTATTTCTTTCGGTTGAAAGCCTAATGCTTTAAAGATGGCAACGTATTCAGTATGTCTCCTCGTAAATTGTAAGGATGAAATTGCAATTGCCAGCGAAGATAAAATAATTGCTAACAATGCACCAAGTAGAAAAAAATTAGAGGCCCTATCAATAGCCCTGCCCAAAGGAGTATCCTCGTTCTGAGGAGTTAAAATATCATCACCGGGCCGTTTAATATTTTGGAAGTACTGTTCTAACTTATCAATATCTTCTTTTGAAGCGGTAAATAAATAGGTGTAACGGACTCTAGAGCCAGACCGAATGAGTTGAGTCGATTCTAAGTCGGCAGAATTCATAATTGCTTTTGGGGCAAAAGCAAAGGAACCGGTTCCTCGATCTGCCTCAGAAGAAATAGTTCCAGAGTAAATAAGAGATGCAGCCCCAAGATCAACTTGATCGCCTATGGAAATATCCAGAAGTCTAGCTAAGCGACCGTCCAACCAGATTTCTCCTGGATTAGGCGGGGAAGTGAAAGTTTCTACTTCTGAGTTTTCATTTATGATTTCTAGCTGACCAGCGATTGGGTAAGGCTTTTCAACTGATTTTATAGCAGCTAATTGAAAGTTATCCGCATTAGAGACGACACTTCCAAATTCATAGATCTTTGCAAATTGTCCTTCAAAATTTGGGATATTTGATTCTTCTATTGCATCGCTTGTTTCAAATTTTAAGTCTCCTCCTAAAAATACTTGAGACTCGGCTATCAAGGAGCGATCCAGTCTGTCGGTAAACAAAGTGATAGATGCAACTATTCCAACAGCTAAAGTTAAGGAAAGAAACATTAACAGCAACTGTCCAGACTTGAGTTCCCGAAAGAAAATTTTTAAAGACAATAAAACAACATTCATTGAATTTTTCCATCAATGAGTCTAATTTTTTGATCACATCGATCGGCCAAGTCTTCGTCGTGAGTTACAATTATAAGTGCAGTGCTTGATTCGTTAAAAACATCAAAAAGTAAATCTGAGATCATTTTACTGTTTGTAGAGTCTAGGTTTCCGGTTGGCTCATCGCAAAACAAAACCTTCGCTTCGCATGCAAATGCTCTAGCAATAGCAACTCTTTGCTGTTCGCCTCCCGAGAGCTGTTGAGGATAGTGCATTACCCTGTTGAGCATATCGACCTTCTCAAGATATTTTTCAGCAATTTCTCTAGCTTTTCTGTTGTTTTTCATTTCCAAAGGAAGCATTACATTTTCCAAAGCAGTCAGACCTGCTAACAGCTCAAAATTCTGGAAAACAAAAGCTACAGATTCTTTTCTAATTTTTGAGCGGCTATCTTCTGACATGGAATGAAGAGGCATATCGTCGAAGAATATCTCCCCTCCTGAAGGAGAATCCAGTCCCGCAAGAAGACCCAAGAGAGTTGATTTACCCGATCCTGATGGACCAACCACTGCAAGAGATGTATTTGAAGAAATATCTAAATCAATCTTATCTAAAATATTTATATCTTCGCCGTTAAAAATAACCTTTTTTGACAAATTTCTTGCTTTTATAATCATTAAATGAGTTTCCTTGAGATTTCCAAATACAAAAAATTATTTATTTTTGTTTTGATTTTTTCCAATTCTATCATCGCAGATGATAAGAAGCTTTTGATTTTAGGAGACAGTATCTCTGCCGGATTTGGTATTAAACAATCACAAAATTGGACGACCCTATTAAAAAGCTCTTTTTCTAAGGAAGGAAAAAGTTTGAAGATCATTAATTCAAGTATTTCGGGAGATACTACTTCGGGAGGACTGTCTCGAATAAGCAGAGACCTAAATACATATAAACCTGACTTTGTTTTAGTGGAGTTAGGTGGGAATGATGCGTTACGTGGTTATCCAATCTCAAGGATAAAACAGAACTTGTTAAAAATAGTTTCAATAATCTCTGATAACCAATCAATTCCGATAATTATGCAAATCAAGATTCCCCCGAATTACGGAAAAAAATATATTGAAGCTTTTGAAAACATTTACTCCGAAGTTGCTTCAGAGACGGATGCAAAATTGATTTCGTTCATGCTAGAAAATGTGGCATTGAGAGATGATCTTATGCAACCCGATGGTATTCATCCAAACGAAAAGGCACAGCCATTCATAACAGAACAAATTAAAAAAGAGATCGGTTATTTAATCTTTAATTAAAAGTAGATAGAGTCTTCAAAATCAAGAGTTAAGAAAATCTAGAATAATTTGATTTATTTCTTTAGGTTTTTCTAAATGGAGAAAATGTCCACAATCATCAAGCTCGAGCTTTTTCAGATTTTCGAAACTATCCTCCATCCCGGTCGAAAGTTCAGCAGCAATGCATCCGTCGTTTTTTCCATGAAGATAAAGCGCCGGCATCTTAAATTTATCAGTAAAGGTCATTTGTAAATTATTCAATCTTTCGCTTTGTAATCCTGATTGAAAAGTGCTGCGATAATATTTCAGAGCTCGGGTTAAAACTCCGGGCTTGGATAAAACATTTATTGCTTCTTGAGCATAGCTTTCGTAATCAGACCAATTCGGCGACCATTCTCGCCATAGTCTCTTAATGTATTCATAATCGTTTGCCTCAACAGCCATTTCAGCAATTTCAAGTTGGAAAAAAAACATATACCAGGATTTTCTTTGTTGGTCTCCATCAAGTAAAAAAGCGCTCATCAAAGCAGGGCCGTAAGGGACCGAAGCAGTAATTAATTTAGCTACTTTCTCAGGTATTAAGTTAGCTATCCCATAAGCTGCTGAAGCTCCCCAGTCATGGCCAAATAAATTAATAGGCTTGTCTGTAACAGAATTAATGAACGTTGATAATTCCTCAGCTATTTTTAAGCTTTGGTAAGTATCTAGCTCTTGATCGTCCTCGTGATAGCCTGGCATCAATGGAACGAAAACTTCAAATCCATTGGCACTAAAAAATTCTATCTGCTCTTTATAGTTGACTGCACAATCAGGGAACCCATGTAAAAAGACTAAGGGATCTCCTTGACCTGCTCGAAAGTAATGAAGGTTGGAATTTTTATTAGAAAGCTCCATAGTTTTCTATTCTAAGCTTCAATCCCCTTATTTAATCTAAAAATAAAGAATAAGCACAAAACTGCAGAAATTATTTCAATAAAGAGGAAAAACATAAAAATAGTTGAAGGAGTGCCGTCCAAGTAAACGCTGGTTAACCTTCCAGAGCCTATACCCGTCATAAAAACGAACATACTCCAGAGGGCAGATAATTTAACATTCTCATTAAGGGCACCAATTATCCAGTACAAAGAAATAGCTAAATACAAACCCATGATAGCTCTGTACATATTTATTTGATTTACGCTTTCTATATCAATCCCATATAGCAAGGGCATCCCAAGTTTTGGATTTACTCCATATCCCAGCGAAACTAGAGCAACACCAATTGCCGTTAAGATCAAAAACCATGATTCTTTAGCCATTTTTCCCCCTTTTGTCAGTTATTAGGCACCTCTTACTTTATATATTGCTAAGAGATTAATCATCATAATGCATTCTTCATCGCGTTCGTCGAAAAGATTTACATCGACATCTATGAATTCATGACCTTTTTTGTCATAACAATCTTTAACCTGCATTTCTGCAATCAATGGCGTCCCCATTGGGACTGCCCTAAAGTTATGAGATGTCGTTTGAAGATGTATCCAAGGATTCATATATGCATTGCTCGCTAGGATCCAGTTCGAACATCCCAATAGAAAACTTAAATTTGCAAAACCATCTTTTTTTGGATTGAGCAGATCGGGAAGTTGATTTGGATCGCGTAAATAAATTAAGGGATTTTCTCCGCCCCATAGATATCGAAAAGAAAAACATCCCTCTTTTTTTAGCTTATCCCAAATATCTTTTGTTGCTTGAGGCCCAACATAATCCTGAGATGCAATTGTATCTCCTCGACGTTTTGGAGGTTTTAGAGAATTCTTTGAAAGTGCAGCTTCAGCATTTGCGCAAATGGTCTGATCGCTTTTATTAAGTGTAGTAAGTATTTTTTCTTCCGAAACTTCTTCAGAAATCACTTCAAACTTTTCTTTGTCATACAAAGGAGAAGTAATCATGCATTTTGCAAAACCGTTATTGAGCCACTCGATTCCCCACTTTTCTATTACAGGATGTAAAAGATAAGCAGAAATGGTCACTCCTGGAACTAGACCGCCCTTAAAACCAAATTCTTTTGCTAGCTTATCTCCGTGGATTTCATTTTTTGAATCCGGAGCTGTGTTTAATGCTTCTGCTGCCCAAGTCTTCATAAGTTTTTCTTAAATAAACTTTCTATTTTTGTTCGCTAAATTTAATATAAAACATAATGGCATTTTTTAGTAAAAAAAATAAATTGTTTCCTTCGATTGAACCTTTTGATACTGGCTTTATTAAAAAAGGTATCCATGAGATTTACTACGAGCAATCAGGAAATCCAAAAGGCAAGCCAGCCATTTTTCTGCACGGTGGACCGGGTGGAGGTGGCGGCACTCTTTCAAGGCGTTTTTTTAATCCAAAAAAATATCGAATTGTTGTTTTTGATCAAAGAGGCTGCGGGAGAAGCAAACCTCATGCCTCACTCGAGGATAATACGACTTGGCACTTAGTCGATGACATTGAATCCATTAGAGAAAAGCTTGAAATTGAAAAATGGCTTGTCTTTGGCGGTTCTTGGGGAAGCACGCTGTCCTTGGCATACGCACAAAAATTCCCTGATAGGGTTTCTGAGTTAATCCTCAGAGGTATTTTCATGCTTCGTCAAAAAGAACTGGAATGGTTCTATCAATACGGCGCGAGTGAGATTTACCCTGAAGCTTGGCAAGGATTTTTAAATGAAATTGAGCCAGAGGAAAGATCCAATCTAATGGAGGCTTACAGAAAAATATTTAACGGAGAAGATCAAGAAAAAAAACTCTCAGCTGCAAGGGCTTGGTCAAAATGGGAAGCCTCAACAAGCTATATAAACCATAATCCTGGGGCGGTTAAAGAATCAATTAACGCAGAATTTGCTTTAGCGTTTGCACTTATTGAAAATCATTATTTTGTTAATAAAGGATTTTTGGACCATGAAAATCAACTCTTAGATAACGTTAATAAAGTTAGGCACATTCCCTGTGTGATAGTTCAAGGCAGATACGATGTGGTTTGCCCGCCTACTACAGCCTATGAACTCAGCAGCAGATGGCCAGAAGCAGAACTTAAAATAGCACCTTTTTCAGGTCACTCAGCTTTTGAAAAAGAAATTACAAAATTACTTATTGAGGCAACTAATAAATTTGCTTAGTTTGCAGTAAGCATATGCACATGAAATTCTTCAACGGTCGTTCCGCAGATTTTTGCAACATCATCGTACATTTTCGACCATTTTTTATCAGCCTCTTGCCAAGCAAAGGCTTTTTCCATTGCACTTTGTGATGCGTGCAAATCAACCGCTCCAATTTGACCATCTTCCCAATTACCTGGTGACGAAGAATAACTTACTGGACTGTTTTTTCTTTCGTAGCTAATTATTTTTTCGATCTTTCTCATAGCAGCTTTTGTTTTTCCGCTAGGGCAAGGACCTCGGTAAATCACGATTACTTGACCCTTCTTTGCAACCGGCTCTAATGTTTCAGCTGCATAAGTATTAACCCCTGTGATCATTAAGACTATGTAAAGCAAATAAGATAAATAGCGTAGATTCATTTTTCTCTCCTTTATTTAAATAAGTTAATACAGAAGTTATGTATAAACAACTTTTTTAAAATTAACCAGAAATCATATCGTTATGCACCATTAGTTATCAAAAAAGTAACTAAAATAAAGCATTAACTTTTATTCTTTAATGTCATATTACATTCTTTCTTATGTCAGCTAATAAACAACAAATTGAATTCTGGTCTGGTGGCGGTGGCGACTATTGGGTCGATAAACAATTTGAGATGGACACCATGCTTAATCCTTTAGGGCAAAAAGCTATAGATAGTTTAGATATTCAAAAAGGAGATTCCGTATTAGACGTTGGTTGCGGAACCGGAACAACAACACTTTTACTTTCCGAAAAAGTAGGCCCCGAAGGAAAAGTTACTGGACTAGATATTTCTGTACCCATGTTAGCTCGAACTCTAGAGCTTGCCATTGAAAACAATAAAACCAACATTTCCATCATCAATAAAGATGTTCAAGAAAATGAGCTTGATGAACAATACGATCACTTATTCTCTCGTTTTGGCGTCATGTTCTTTACTGATCCCATCACGAGTTTTAAAAATTTAAAGAAGAGCTTGAAAGCAGATGGAAGTTTTTCCTTCGTTTGTTGGCAACATCCTAGTAAAAATCCCTGGCATACAAAACCCTTAGGGATCTTAAAAAAATATTTTGATTTACCTCCTGCACAACCCAGAGCGCCAAGTCCCTTTGCTTTTGAAGAGAAAGCCTATCTTGAAGAAATTTTAAAAAGCTCTGGTTTTAGCAAATATTCCATTGATGATAATCAAGAAAATATTCACTTATTTCCCAATAAATCTTCTTACGACGCAGCTAAAGATTTCATGGCATTGAATCCCATTATTAGTAACGCTCTTCAAGGGATGAGCGATGATGAAAAAGAACCTATTGTTACTGAATTGGCCGAGGTCTATGAATCCCACAAAAATAGCCAAGGCTTAGAATTCGAGAGTGCTACTTGGGTTGTTAACGCTTCTAGTTAACTTAAAATAACTACATGACTTTTTGGCAAAAGAATTTAATTCTTTTATCTTGTTTATTATTTTTTTGGTTTCTCTGTTCCTTTGGATTTGGAATACTTTTTTCAGAGTACATATCCTTCATAAAAATTGGAGGCTTTGAATTAGGTTTTTGGTTTTCTCAACAAGGAAGTATCTACGTCTTTATTATTCTAATTTTTACTTATTCTTATCTCGTTGAAAGACTAGAAAGAAAAGAAAAGAAATAATATGGAAGCGCAGACTCTTACTTATATTTTTGTAGGACTTTCTTTTGCTCTTTATATTGGCATTGCCATTGCTTCCAGAGCCAAGTCAACAAATGATTTTTACGTTGCCGGAAAAGGAGTTAATCCAGTGGCTAACGGTATGGCTACAGCAGCTGATTGGATGTCTGCTGCCTCTTTTTTATCAATGGCTGGATTGATAGCATTTTTGGGTCGCGATGGTTCGGTTTATTTAATGGGTTGGACCGGTGGATATGTCCTTTTAGCTCTTCTCCTGGCTCCATATTTAAGAAAATACGGTAAGTACACCGTACCAGATTTTATTGGGGAGAGGTATTACTCTAACGTTGCACGAGTAGTTTCAGTTATATGTTTAATATTTATTTCTTTCACCTACATAGCAGGACAAATGCGGGGTGTCGGCATTGTTTTCTCAAGATTTCTTGAAGTTGAGATAGAGATGGGAGTCATTATCGGCATGGGTATCGTTTTTATTTATGCTGTTTTAGGTGGAATGAAAGGAATTACCTACACTCAGGTTGCTCAATATTGCGTCATGATTTTTGCTTATCTAGTGCCGGCAATATTTTTATCTATTATGTTAACTGGCAATCCGATCCCGCAGTTAGGGTTTGGAGATAAGCTTTTAAACAGCGATATCTATCTAATCGATAAGCTTGATAAAACGATAATTGATTTAGGTTTCTCACCTTACACAGAGTATTCAAAAAGTCTGATAGATATTTTTTGCATAACCGCAGCTTTGATGTTTGGAACGGCTGGTTTACCTCATGTGATTGTAAGGTTTTTCACAGTGCCCAATATGCAGGCAGCAAGGCGATCTGCTGGATATGCACTTGTATTCATAGCAATTCTTTATACCACTGCCCCTGCAGTAGCTTCATTTGCAAGACTGAATTTTATAGATTCGGTCCAAAACACGTCTTATGAGGATGCCCCCGATTGGTTTAAGAATTGGGAAAACATAGGATTGATTTCTTGGATGGACAAAAATCAAGATGGAAAAATGCAGTACTCATCAGGTTCTCCTTTTGTTGAAAGCAGACCAGTTTTCGCCGATGATCGAGGAAGTCTAGGTCAAAGATTGTTGGAAAATGAAGCTAATACATCCAGTTCCAATGAGGTCTATTTAGATAGAGATATTATTGTTCTTGCCAATCCTGAGATAGCAAACTTGCCTATATGGGTCATCGCACTAGTTGCCGCAGGAGGTTTAGCAGCTGCGTTATCTACTGCAGCAGGATTGCTTCTTGTGATTTCATCATCCATTTCTCATGATTTGATGAAGCAAACCTTTATGCCGCAGATTACAGAAAAAAAAGAACTTTTATATGCGAGGTTAGCAGCTGGGATAACTATTCTTCTCGCAGGCCTTCTGGGTATCTTCCCTCCTGCATTTGTTGCGCAAGTAGTAGCCTTTGCATTTGGATTAGCAGCATCAACACTTTTTCCAGTTTTATTCATGGGAATTTTTTCAAAAAAGACCACCAAAGAAGCTGCAATAGGAGGAATGCTTACTGGTTTAGTTTTCACATTTAGCTACATTGTCTTTTTTAAGTTTATTTCTCCAGAATTAAATAATTCTGATCATTGGCTTCTAGGAATTTCACCTGAAGGGATTGGAGTCATCGGCTTGATTCTTAATTTTCTGGTTATGTTATTAATAACTAAGTCTACAAAGAGTCCTCCAGAATCAGTTATTAACCTAGTTGAAACTATTAGGCGTCCCTAGAAAGAACTTTAGGTTTAAAAAGGTTTGCTAAGGCAATTCCAGAAAGGATAAAACCTGCACCGAGTAAAACCTTCGTAGTGATAACTTCTCCTAAAAAGATCGCACCCCAGAATATCCCTGTCACAGGAACCAAAAATATAATTGAAGATGCTTGGACTGGTGACGATCTTTGAAGCAAAACAACGTAAGCAATAAAAGAAATGCCAGTTGAAACTAAGCCAAGAAAAAAAATTGCAAAAATTATTTTTAAAGATAAGTCCAACGAAAAATTTGTAGGTTCCAAAAAGATTAATGGCAATGAGAAGAAAAATCCCGAAATCATAGTAACTGATGCCAGGGCTGCGGACTTGATGTGATTTAGTTTAAAAAGAATATTATTTGAATACGCATAGCAAAATGCACCAATTAAGCAGAGCAATACTGGATAAAAAATAAAAGTTAGTTGATCGATACCAATAAATACTAATAAACCTATAAATCCTAACCCCAAACCAAAGATTTGCATCAAGGTCGTATTTTGTCTAAACCAAGTAATGGCAATAATTAATGCAAACAATGGTGAGGTACCATTTAATATTGATAACATCCCTGCACTTAAGTCTTGAGCAGCGTAAGCGAAAAGAAAGAATGGTAAAGCAGCATTTATAATGCCGAGAATTAATATGGAAGGTATTTCTTTACTCATCAGAACAAGATCTTTTTTTCTGATGAAGATGGGACCCAATAAAATACTTGCTAAAAAAAGTCTCGCAACGACTAAATAAGTAGGAGCTATTTCATCAACTGCCAACCTTGTAAACATAAAAGAAGCTCCCCAACTAAAACTTACAAATAAAACTAGGATCCAATTTACAAGTGACGTATTCATATATAAAAAATAAAGGATAAATTCTACATTCTTTTAGTGCATGTTTATTATTGTGATGATTATCTATTTGAGGAGATCATGTAGTAAATTTAAGAAAACCTTGATATTTTAGTAATAGAGTAGAAAACATTTATGGGTAATTATGCAATTAAATTTTTTTAACAGACCTTATTTTGAAAATGGTTCAATCAATAAAATATCTGAAGTACTCAAGTTACATGGAATAAAAAATCCTTTGATATGCACTGATCCAGGTCTTGCTTCAATAGGTATGACAGATAAGATCAGAAACCTTCTTTCAAATGAAATTGCACCAACCTTTTTTGAAGAAACTCCTGCAAATCCTACTGAAAAAGCTGTTGATGAGGCATTAAATTTATATCAAGAAAATAGTTGTGATGGAGTTATTGGATTTGGAGGTGGCTCCAGTATGGATTTAGGAAAAGCTGTTGCTATGATGGCTAATCACGAAGGCAATATAATAAACTATGCAATCAATGAAGGCGGGTATGGAAAAATTAAACAGACCATGCCAATGATTGCGATTCCAACTACATCAGGGACTGGAAGTGAAATATCCAATGGTGCAGTGATCATAATGAATGATGGAAGAAAACTAATTCTTGCAAGTGAGCATTTAAGACCTAGAGCAGCTATTTGTGATCCTGAATTGACCCTAGGTTTACCGCCTGTTTTATCTGCTGGAGCAGGAATGGATGCTTTAACACATTGTATTGAAGCAATTATGTCACCAATCAATGATCCTCCCGCTGAAGCAGTTGGCCTTGATGGAATTGAAAAAATAATAAAAGAGAAAAGCTTAAGGAGAGTTTGTAAAGATGGACAAGATAAAGATGCTCGGTGGAATATGATGATGGCCTCCTCGGAGGGTGCAATGGCTTTCTCAAAAGGACTTGGCGCCGTTCACTCAATGAGTCATGCAGCAGGAGCGGATCAGGATTTAAGACTGCACCATGGAACCTTGAATGGAGTAATTTTGCCGACAATTATAAGATTTAATAAAGATCATGTAGGAGATAAATATTCTAGGATTTGTAGAGCGATGGGAATAAAGGAATCTTCGGATCTTGCAGAGGAGATTGAAAAGCTAAATGCAGATATAGGATTACCCGCTGGTCTTGCTGAGATGGGTGTTTCTGAAGAAATGATTCCTGATCTAGTGGCACATTCAATGACTGATCCCAGCAATGTCACTACTCCAAGATTACCAACACAAGATGAATGGCATGAACTCTTTTTAAATGCCATGTAAAAATTTTATAGGAAATTTTAAGTTTTATAAAAAATGAGTAGTAAAGATCTGGTTTCCATTAAAGACGATGTAGTAATAGGAAAAGCTGGAGATAGAGAATTATTAGCTGATCTATTTCTTCCTTCAGAAAATGATTCAAAAAAACCCGCTATTGTAGTCATTCACGGCGGTGGATGGATGGAAGGAGACAAGACTCAACTAAGAGGTTATGGAATTCTATTGTCCAGGATGGGTTTCGTTTGTCTATGTGCATCTTATAGGCTATCTCAAGAAGCTAAATGGCCTTCTCATATCGAAGACATAAAATGTGCAATACGCTATTTAAAAGCTAATGCAGAAGAGCTCAATATTGATCCAGATAGAATTGGGGTTACTGGTAACTCTGCTGGTGGTCACCTAGCATTAATGTGTGCCTCGAATGATTCAAACCTTGAAGGGCAAGGTGGAAATCAGGAATTTGATAGCAAAATAAAGGCAATATGTGCTGTCTATCCACCAACGCTCGTGAGAGAGGAAGTTCCTGAAGGAAAGTTTAATGCTTTTGCTTTTATGATGGGTGATGAGGCTTCTTCAGAAGAATATCTAAAAGCCAGCCCAATTAAGCAAGACCTTTCTTCTTTTCCTCCTTGTTTATTAATACATGGTTCAGAGGACAAGGTAGTTCCTTTGAGTGAATCGACTGATTTTTATGAGGAGCTACAAAAACACAATCGAAGAGCTGAAATACATATTTATGCTGATGAGGATCATGCCTTTGATAGTCAGCCGTCTTTAGGAAGAAATGTCGTAGATATTCAAGGGATTTTCTTCCTCAAATATTTGTAGTTATATCAAGCAGACCTTGCAATTTGGTTCATTGCAATCATGGAATCAATAAGAAGATTTGGAATAGCAGGACCAGGTTGAGATGATAGTTTCACAATTACTGTTTCATATTTAGGATTAACATAAATGCATTGCCCAAATATCCCCAAGCAGTAAAGAGAACCATTTTTATCAACAAGTGTCTGGTTTCTGTAATGACCTCCCGGCAAAATCTGACCTAGAAGATCTTTACTAAAATTATCCTTATATGTTTTATCGGCGTTTACAGTATCTTTAATCCATTCGGGTGGGATTACTTCCTCGCCTTCAAAATAACCTTCTTTTGAGAGCATTAACCCAAATCTAGCTAGATCTCTTGTACAGGCGTTCATACCAGCACCAGTGTATGAAACACCTTTATTATCAACAACAATGAGAGCATTCTGCTCAGGATAGAGTTTTTTCCATATAAACTCTTCAAATAAAATTGAGATTTTTTTCCCTGTTGCAGCCTCTATGATCATTCCTAGTACGTTTGTTAATACCGTTCTGTAATGATAGGAACTGCCATCTTTTTGCTCTTTATCTTTAAGCGATAATGCATAATTAAATAGGTCAGAAGAGTTTTTATTAATGAGACTAGGGCTCCAGCCAACAGCTGAAGTTTCTTGCCAAAAATCAGTTGTCGGATTGTTGTAATCCTCGTCATATCTAACAGCGGCAGTCATATCAAGCACTTGTCTCACAGTGGTTTCATTGAAAGCTGAGTCTTTTAACTTGGGTAAATAATTGATAACTTTTTCATCAACGTTAATCAAGCCAAGCTTCACAATCACACCAGTCAACATGCCAGTAAAATTTTTAGAAATAGAATTTAAAAGATGAAGAGACTCTTGCGACATTCCATTGAAATACTCTTCAAAAATTATCTCGCCTTTTTTTAATACTAAAAAAGAATCTGCGTAGCCATTTATGAGCATCTCTCTTACGGTTTGTTTTTTTTCTTCGAGATTTACAAATTCAATTGCATCTATTTTAGAAAGATTAGAAGAGAAAACAGATTGTTTTTTATGATTTTTTTTAATTACTTCTGTTGCAAACAGCTTTTCTATATTTTGAAAACTCCACTGGTTGTTTGGATGAATTCTCCAATTAGCTGCAGTAATTACTTCTTTAATAGTCACTTTTAGGCAACTTTTGAGCTCTCTTCCAAAATAGCGACGATCTCATCAATTTCTTTTTTCGTGGAACACAAAGGAGGAGCTATAACAGTATTAGGTCCAACAGGCCTTACTATCAGGCCTCTTTTTAAACACTCGTTAACAAAATCAAGTGAATATTGATCAGCATATCTTTTGTTGGCTAAGAGTTTTTTTCTTCCCATGAAATTTTCTGGTGCTTCTCTATTATTTTTCCAGTTTATTCCAGCCATCAGGCCTAATCCTCTAATTTCTTTTACCTTAGGATTATTTTTAAACTTTGCTTTTAATTGATCGAGGAGGTATTTGCCCTGGATTTTACTGTTATCAACGAGTTTCTCTTTTTCTATGATATCTATATTAGCCAATGCAGCAGAACAGGAAGTGGCATGATTAGAGGATGTTAGAGCGCCGCCAAAAAATAAACCTGGAGGAGTTTTGTTTTCTATTTCTTTCCAAACCTTCTTTGATATGCCTGTAGCGCTTAGAGGCAAATAACCGCTGGTTATGCCTTTTGATAAAGAAATGAATTCAGGGTAAACATCATAATGTTCCATACAAAACCATTTTCCAGTTCTTCCAAAGGCTGTAATAATCTCATCAAAAATCATAAGAATTCCATATTTGTCGCATATTTCTCTAACTTTTTTGAAATAGTTTTTTGGTGAGATATGCACCCCACCATTAGCCATGACAGGCTCTAATATAATTACAGAAAAAGTTTCTGGCCCCTCTTTGAGTATAAGATCCTCTAATGCATCTGCATCGTATAGGGGCACTTCGAAGTAAAGGTTCGGATCGGGTTTCTCCCAGAGATGATACAGTGGGAGGGTTGTTGCACTAACAGCTGATTTTGTAAATCCATGGTAGGAATATTTTCTAGAAATTATTTTTTTCCTTTTATTCTCGCCTCTTATGGTATGAAACATTCGAGCTAACCTGAATGCAGTTTCATTTGCATCTGAGCCTGTTAAACCAAAAATAAATTTTTCTATTTTTGACTTTCTTGGAAGTAAAGAAGTTAGTTTTTCAGCAAGCTTTATAGGAGGCTCTGTTGTGTATTCAAATGCTGAAGGATAATAAGGCAATTTTTCCATTTGCTTATTGGCAGCTTTTGCTATTTCTTTCCTGCCATGGCCTACGTTTACATTCCATAGACCTGACAAACCATCTATGAGTTCTTCTCCATTGGATAACTTAATTCTTATGCCTTTGGCGTCTACGACCTCTTTAGCACCATAAAATTTAGATTTTCTTGGCTCAATATATGCATGACTCAGATGTTTCTTATCAAGATCTAAGTTACTCATTTGTTTGCACTTCTTATTTGAGGATTTATAAGATACTTGCTGCCCGTGCCGGTTCTAGCATATTCCCTAATGTATTTAAGACTCAAAACATCCTCAAGCCCAATGGTCTTCTTGAAGGATGACTTAAAAGTAGTATCAATATTTTTCTTAACTCTATTTTGCAAAGCCTCAAATCTATCCTCATTTAAGGCTGTCAAAAAAGGAAACAAGAGCCAGCCTCCAGCATTCCAGTTCATTCCGTAAGCCTTATTCAAAGTTAATGGAGAAGGATCTAGTCCTCCGTAAATATACACCTGTTTATAGGTAGAAGACCCGTATGGACTGTAGCCCTGAATTGATATTGGAGAATTTTCTTCCATGGCTGACGTTGCAAATTCCATTGCAGTTAGAATTTGATCAGTTAAATAACCGCCTCCAGTTGCATCGAAGGCTATGGTGGCACCAGTTTCAATAATCGCTTTGATTAAGTTTTTTAAAAAATCTGGATCGGTAGAATTAAGAACAATTTTTGCACCTATGGATTTTAAGAGTTTAACTTGGTCATCTCTTCGGACTATATTAATCAAGTTAATCTTGTCTTCATTACATACTCTAACGAGCATTTGACCTAAAGAAGACGCTGCTGCGGTATGAATAATCGCACTATGACCTTCTATTTTCATGGTTTCAACCATTCCTAGAACTGTGAGAGGATTTATGAAACCAGCAGCTGCTTTCTTTGGATTAATGCCTTTTTTCATCTCCAAGCAATTCATGGGATCAATGCATTTGTATTGTGAATAACAACTTCCACCTGAAACTGAAACAATTTTGCCTAAAAGATGCTTTGAATCTTTTCCAGTTTCAATAACTTTTCCTGCTCCTTCATTGCCAATATTCAAACTTTTATTCAATCTTTTAGAGAAAAAAGGCAAGTGAGACTTATCTATGTCCATTGAAACTTTAGGAAAGTTTGCTTTCTCCTTCTTTAATGTTTTGGGATTTGCTGATGCTAACAAAACTCCAAGATCGGACGGATTAATTGGACTGGCTTGCATTTTAACAAGAACCTCATTACCAACAGGTTTTTTTACTTCTACTTCTTCAATAGACAGTTCAAGCTTAGCTTTATCTGTAATTTTGCTTCTTATTTCTTTTGACTTCACTTCTTAAAATCTCTTTAGTACAAATGTACTATATATTTATCTTTTCTTTTTTGTAAATAAATTAAAAATTGAGATAAATTACCAATAAAAAATTTAATTAAGTTATCGTATGTCGGTTAAAGATAAATCAAAAAAAAGATTATCTAGAGAAAATATCCTAGATTCGGCCCTGAGAATAATTGGAACACATGGGATTTACTCTTTAACTCATAGAAGTGTAGCCAAAGAAGCTAAAGTTGCTCACTCTACAGTTTCATATTATTTTCGAACCATTGATGATCTGACTGTAGGCGCTTTCAAAAAACTAATCGCAGATGATGAAGCAGTATCAGATGCACAATTATTGAACTTAGTAGAAAAAAAGGGAACTTTTTCCATCGAGGAATTCGTGGGCGTCATAGCTAGCGGATTAAAATCTAAACATAAATCAGGCTATCTCCTTCAGGCTGAATATGAATTGTTTGTTTACTCGTCAAGAAATAAAGAACTTGCCGAGGCAATGAGAAATGCGAGAAAAAGAGATGTTAATGGAGTTCAAAAGCTTCTAGATAGAAAAGGATACAAAAATGTAGATGCAGAAATAATACTGAGTATATTTGGAGAATTTGCTAGAGACTTGGTTCACAACAACCTTAAAGGAGCAGAATTAAAAGTTAAAAAAGTTTTAAATTTGATAGAAAAATTAAAAAAATAGAATCAGATATATCTTTTCAATAGTTTGCCTGTCTCAGATCTTGGCAGAGAACTAACAAAATCAACTGACTTTGGACATTTGTAATGAGCTATTTTTGATCGGCAATACTCAATTATCTCTTTTTTTAAGTCTTCGCTTTCTTTTATATTATCTGCAAGAACGACCATTGCTTTAACTTCCTCTCCCATCTCATCATGAGGCACGCCTATAACGGCGCAATCATAAACGTCATCTCTCACTACGATGATGCTTTCACTCTCTTGAGGATATATGTTCACTCCTCCAGAGATGATCATAAATTTTTCTCTATCTGTCAGAAAAAGATAGCCCTCATCATTTATGTATCCTATATCTCCCATTGACTTCCATGTCTTATTGTTTTCATGCAGCGCTTCTTCACTTTTCTTTTTATCCTTGTGATAAGTAAATTCATGATCACTCTCAAAATAAATTTTACCAATATTTCCAATAGGAAGTTCTTTGCCATCTTCATCACAAACATGGATGATCCCCATTAATGCTTTTCCTACTGTGCCTGGATATTTCATAGCATCTTCAGGCGTTGCATGAGTCATTCCCGCACCCTCACTTCCAGAGTAGTACTCGTAAATAACTGGACCCATCCAATCAAGCAAATTATTTTTTAGTTCAACAGGACATGGTGCAGCTGCGTGAAGAACATACTCCAAAGAGCTCAAATCATATTTTGATTTTATTTCATCTTTTAATTTATAAATTCTTAATAATTGAGTTGGCACCCATTGACCATGAGTAACTCTATATTTCTGGATGATTTCTAAAGCTTTTTCAGGATCAAATTTTGGCATCATTACGACCGTTCCGCCAAAAGCATGACCTGTAAGAGCCATGTATGCTGGTGCAGCATGATGGAGAGGAGAAGTACATATAGATACAGATTTATCTTGAAACCCCCAAAGCTCTTGATGAAATAAAAAATGCTCAGAATCATCAAATATCTCTCCGGGCGGTAGAGGCCATTTCACCCCTTTTGGTTTCCCAGTAGTTCCAGAACTGTAAAACATGAAAGATCCTCTCGGTTGCTTTTCTCTTGGTGAACTCGGTAAATCTTCTATGACGCTTTCATAGTTTTCAAAACCATAGATATCGCCATTAAAAGATATTTTTTTTATTTTTTTGTCTACTGACTTCAACGCCTCTAGGCAATTTATCTCCAAATCTTTAGAACAAATAATTGCTTCTGCTCCACTGTTATTGATCACATAAGATAGTTCATCTGCTTTTAAATAGTGATTTGCGGGTGAAAGATAGATTCCTGATCTTAAAGCAGCCCATGCTATCTCAAAGAACTTTATATCGTTATCTGAAAAAATAACTACGTGACTTCCTTTTTTAATATTATTTTGTTCAAAATAATGAGAAAGTTGATTAGACCTTGCTTCTAACTGTTTGAAGGTTAATGTTTCTTCTGTTTCGCTGTTGATTATCGCTGGCTTATCTGGAAAAAGTTCAGCCCACTTTCCTGGATACATTGATTTAGCTGTATGAGTCGATTAGATCAGGGCCAGAATCAAGAACTCCATCTATAGACTTGTTGTAACTTTCGTAAAATTTATACATTTTTTCTTTTCTTTCCGGTTGCTTTCTATAATCTGTTACGGAATAAAAGTGGCCTTGTTGCATAAGAATAGGAAACCTTGGACCATTTCTTTTTAGCATCTCATCAGGAACAATTTCGCATAAATTTTCCTCAGTTCGCATATAAGTTCTTGCCATTAAAACAGGCATGGTAACTCTTAGTCCTTTTGCTGTTCTGTTATAAGCACCATGCCAACAAGCACCATGGAAAATTATCAGAGAGCCTGCCTTTGCATCTACATGAATTGCATTGCTATCCTTAGATAATGTAGTTTCTGATTTATTTGGGGCTCTGTTTTTTTTATGGCTGCCGGGCACAAAAGCGATAGAACCATTTTCTTTATTGTAATCCGTTAACGCATAAGTACAGTTACAAACTAAAGCATGATCAGGTAAAGGATTTGGCAGTAAAGTATCGCAATGCAAGTCTAAATTAACTTTGTTTGGACCTTTTACAAATGCAGTCATACTAGACATTACACATTGATATCCCAACAAATAGGTTGACATAGCCAATAGAACTGGATTCATAAGAGCATCTTCGAAAACCTGTCCTTCAAAAATCAAAGATGGAAGGAATTCTCCTATAGGGGAGTCATTGGAAATACCATCAGTAGATTCAACTCCCAAACCTAGATCCTTATTTTTTTCAGCTAATTCTGTTACTCCAAAATTTTGATGAGTAGATCCATTTTTCAAATCGGGTTTTATACCACTTCTCTCTTCAGATACTTTAAGTATTCCTTCCAGTAATCTTTTATCTAGCCCGTTAGGACATGCTATGTCTGGAGGAATAACGGTAAAACCTTTTTCATCGAGTTCAGCAACGTAATCGGATAATCCAAGATCCTGAATTTCCTTTATGATTCTCAGTTCTGCGGAGCTTTTTGCTTTCGAGCTATCCATAGGTAAGATAAAACTTTAATATATTTTATAAAGAAACTCTAAATTACTCTAAGCTGCATCAACTGTTTTTAAATTAACTTTTTTGCCTTTTGCAGATCCATTTCTTAAGAATAATCCAGGAGTCTCATTGGAACATTCTCCATCCTTAAATGTAACTTCACCGTTTACGATAATGTAATTATAACCTTTAGCTTTTTGGACAAGTCTCCAATCGTTGGCTGGAAAGTCATGAAGTCTTTCCATTGGAAAGATCTCTAATTCATCTAGATCATAAATTAAAATATCTGCACCATAACCTTCAGTTAAGTGACCTCTATCTCTAATGCCTGCGACTTGAGCGGGGTAAGCTGATAACTTCCAATGTGCTTTTTCTAGGCTCATAACATTGTTGTCTCTACACAAGGTAGCAAGAAAATAAGTTGGATAGCATCCTGCAGTCAAAAATTTAGCGTGAGCGCCTCCATCAGATAATCCAGGCACTGAGAAAGGATGATTTGCTAATCTGCTCATCCCTTCCATGTCAATTTTTTGAGGTGGTGTAACCCATCTCGAAGAAAGATTTTCTGAAATTGATATATCAAAAAAAACATCAATGGGATGTTTATTTTCTGTTTTTGCTATTTCATCAATTGTTCTTCCTTCGTACTTATTGTGAACTTCTATATTGTCTCCTTCTCCGTATCTAAGCTCGTGGATATTTACTGCCATCGATCCAATAAAGGTATGTTTAGGATTAAATTTCTCTTTAAGCGGCTTTCTTAGCTCTGGATCTGCCATTTTTTTCATTTTTTCTTCTAGGCTTCCGGTTGTAACGGCTCTCCAATCGGGATCGCTATCTAATAAATTAAAGTCAATTAATTGGAATTGATAGTCAGTTGGACATGTTACAGCATGACCTACGACTCTTTTTCCTTCTGCATTGCATTTTTCAATCCAGTCAGTAATTTCCCAAAGACTTCCAAAGGTAAGTCCGTGTTGATCAGCAATAGTCACTAATGCATTCCAAATCATTGGTCTGCCAGAAGCTTCCATAAGTCTTTCATTAAAGTCAAAATCACCGCCAAGAACTTGCATGAATCCTCTGCCAAGCTTTTTTAAGACCTTTGCAAATTCAATAAAATCATCTTCATCCATTAGGTCAGTAATCATTGGGGTGCCATCAGAGTCTCGTTGCACGGAGCTTTCACCAAGTCTTTGGGCGGAAATCCCTAAGGAACCAGCTTCCATAGACTCTTCAATGAGCCTACAAATTTCTTTTCTTTCTTCATCGTTACATTTTCTTGTTTTTGCAGCCTCTTTACCCATTACATACATCATTAATGGACCGAGTGGTGTGAAAGTAGCCATATTTACTCCTTTTGGAGTTCTTTCAATGCTATCCATAAATTCAGGATGAGATTCCCAATCCCAAGGCATTCCTTCTTTCATTGTTTCAAATCTAACGGCTTCATTTCTCTCCATTGTTTTCATTGAAGCGTCTCTATCTTCTTCCTTGCAAGGGGCAAATCCAAAACCACAGTTACCAATGGTAACAGTCGTAATCCCATGCCAACTATTCATTGTGCACCAGGGATCCCAAAAAACTTGTGAATCAAAATGAGTGTGCAGATCAACAAAACCAGGGGCAACAATTTTTCCTTCAGCATCTATAACTTGCTTGGCATTTCCAGTATCTACCTTGCCTATAGTTTCAATAACGCCATCGACAATGCCTATGTCCCCTTTAAATCTAGGTGTTCTTTTGCCATCTATGATGATTCCATTTTGAATGACTAAATCGTATTTTTTCATGATAATCTTTAATTGTTTTATGTCAGATTTGACATTATAGTACATTTGTACGAATTATTTTCAATAATTAACTAACGGTTATCTTTAGCTGGAATTGGAGAGGTTAAATATGGATGCAGCAAGAATTGATGAACTGATTTTAGAAGGGAAAAATTCCCAAGAAATCAGAAAAAAATTAAAAGAAAGAACTCAAAAATCTTTTGAGATTAAAAATAAAGGAAAAAAAGTTGCTCAAGAAGTAATTTCTACTGTAAAGCTACCTCATCCTATTTACATAGATAGTGCCAGTGGTGGAACCATGACAGATGTCGATGGAAATACCTATATTGACACAACAATGGGATTTGGACCGATAATACTTGGACATAATCATGAAGTAATCAAAGACGCTTTAAGTGCTCAAATGGAAAAAGGATGGTTATTTGGTCTTCCAGCAGATCAACAGTTTGAATTAGGAGAGCTTTTAACTGAAGCCAGTCCTTGTGCAGAGGAAGTTATATTTGCAAATACTGGGACTGAGGCAACAATGTACGCAATGAGGGCGGCAAGAGCCTTCAACGGTAAATCGAAAATAGGAGTATTTGATAGCGCTTATCACGGAGGACATGATTATGCCCTTCTCTTTGCAACTTACGAAGAAGGAACAAATGCAAAACCAAATGGAATGTATGCTTCTGCTGGTATAAGTAACGTTATCAAAGACGAAACTCTAATGTTGTTGCCGTATAGAAATGAAGCAGCTTATGACATGATCAGAAAGAATAAAGATGACCTTGCCGCCATTATTTTGGAAGGTTCACAAAATTCAAATCCACGCCTGAATAATAAAGATTTTCTTCAGGGTTTAAGAGATGTTTGTACTGAATGCGACGTTTTATTAATCCTCGATGAAGTTGTGACTGGATTCAGAGTAGATTACGGAGGGATTCAAGGATACTATGGAATTAAAGCTGATCTAGCTACTTATGGGAAGATTCTTGGTGGCGGATTTCCTATCGGGGCTGTTGCTGGAAGAGAAGATATTATGGCTGTCTTCAGCGGAAAAGGCGGAGAAAGAAGAATATTTCATGGTGGGACCTTCAATGGTAATCCTTTCTCTATGGTAGCAGGTATAGCTGCACTTTCTTATTTGAGAGAACATAAAGATACTATTTATCCTTCTCTAATGGAGAAAGGAAATAGACTTGCTAACGAGATTAATGATTTCTGCGAAAAGAATGATTACCCTGCGCAAATTTTAAATGCAGGATCTAAATTTCACATGAAATTCCAAAGAGAACCAATTAATAGTGGTTTCGATATCAAGAATTATTATGGCGGGATGCATAAGCAGGCAGAAAATGAATTCTATCTTCATCTCCTTGGTCAGGATGTAATTGTTCCTGGAGTAAGATTATCTTTCATCTGTGATGCTCACTCGGATGGTGATGTTTCAAAGATTATTGATTCAATGAAATATTCATTTAATGCTGTTAGGGAAGATGGTCTTTTTTAAAGGTTTGATATGATTGAAGAAATATTTAACGTAAAAGATAAAGTCGTCTTAGTTACCGGAGGATCAAAAGGAATCGGTAGGATGATAGCTGAAGTCTTCGTTAAATCTGGTTCAAAAGTTTACATTACTGCTAGACATGGAGATGTCGTTGCAAAGACTGCAGAAGAATTGAGTGAATATGGATATTGTGTAGGAATTCAAAACGACCTATCGTCAATGGAAGGAGTTGATCATTTAGTAAGAGAAATAAACTCTTACGAAAGTCATTTGGATGTTCTTATCAATAATGCTGCTACGGGCTGGCATGAGGAGTTTGAAAGCTTTCCTGAAAAAGGCTGGGATAAAACTTTTAATTTAAATCTAAAATCAGTATTTTTTTTAATTCAGAAACTTGTTCCGCTTATGGAAGCAAATGCAACCAAGGATGATCCATCGAAAGTAATAAACATTGCTTCAATAGATGGAGTTGGCATTGCAGATTATGACTCTTATCCCTACACAGCTTCAAAAGCTGGATTAATTCATTTGACAAGAAGTTTGGGTAAAGTCTTAGTAGAAAAAAATATCTATGTGAATGGAATTGCTCCTGGTGCTTTTCCTACTGATATGAATGAAATGGCAAGAGATAATCCTCAAGTTCTCGGGGCTTTCGTACCTAATTATAGAGTTGGAAATAAGGAGGATATTGGAGGATCTTGTATTTATTTGGCTTCGAAAGCGAGTAATTATGTAATTGGTGAAACCATTGTGGTTGATGGTGGATGGACTTCTGTTGCTTATGGCGGAATGATGTCTAGACACCTTAAAGAAGAAATTTAATTTAACTTCTTTTCTCTTTTAGTTGAGACCTGATCTGTTCATGTTTTTCTCTTGTCAGGTCGTATTTTGAGTAAATAAATCCTCCAATCAATCCAAAAACTGCAACCACTGGTCCTAGGATGATACCTAGGTTAAAAATGTTAAGGTCGGTGATTTCAGCTTCAGATCCTGTTGGCCAACCGATTATTGTGAGTGCTACACCTGCAATTGCTGCTCCGATTCCATAAGAGGCTTTAATAGAAAAGTAGGCAGATGCAAAAAATATGCCTTCTTGCCTTTTGCTATTAACCAGTTCTTGCTGATCAGCAGTATCTGCCATAGCAGCATTGAAGGCTACATCCGGCGGTATGATGACCAAGCCTTGGATGATCTTTGATATTATAAGTAAAACAATTAAAGTTGCTGTTCCTGAAGCGGGAAATAAACCATTCATACTCAAGATGATTGGCACGACAATGAATAGAATCCATAAAATTATTCCCCAAACCATAACGTTTCTTTTCTCGAAGGCCTGAATTAAATAATTAGAAAGAAAAACACCAAGAAAGGCTCCTGGGTAAAACGCAAGACCAACTAAAAGAAGACTTAGCTCTCCAGAGAGCCCCCAAAAAAAAGTTAAAGCATAAAGCTCAAGGGTAAACGATATACCTGCGGAGATAGTTAAAAAGACGTTTCCAAAAAATAACATGCGGAAAGAGTAATTGCTCAAAGCTTCAAAAAAATCTCTGAAGATAGTTAGGAATATCTTTGAAAAGGAGAAAGATTCCATATTCCCTCGATAATTATTGGGAATGTGATTTTTAAATCCAAAAATACTTATTACCGAAGTAACCAGAAACAACATAGCTACCACTACTGAGAAAGGTCCGTATACAGCAGGATTAAGTTGGCCATTTGTGAACTCCTCAGAGGGTAAGAAAAAATATCCATATGCTAGATATATAACGAAAGCTTGACCAAAGAAATAGAAAAAATTCCTAAAAGCTACAACTGATGCTCTCTCATCATAATTTTCAGTTATTTCTGCTCCCACAGCAAAATAAGGTATGACGAATAAGGTAGAAAGGAAGTTTGTCAGACATGAAAAAAACACTAGCCAATAGAATAGTGCTGCATCCCCGGTCACTAAAGGGTTGAATAATAAGAATATTGAGATTGATGTTGGAAATGTCCCAGCAAACAGAAAAGGTAAGCGTCGTCCATATTTTGATTTGAAGTTATCCGATATTGATCCAATTATCGGATCAGTAATGGCATCAAATACTGTTGCAATGGCGGTTGCAAACCCCACTAAGGCTGGAGAAATGCCAAGAACCTGACTATAAAAGAAAAAGAGACACAGCCTGGACATAGTGCCAAAACTCCCTATAGAAAGCTGACCTAATCCATAATAGGCTTTTACTGAAAAGGGTACTTTTTCAGGTAGATTCACTCTATAAATTGCCTGGAATTTTTTCTTCTACTTGATCCCATGACTTTCTTAAGGATGAATTGAAGTCCTTAATTGTTTCAATGGTCTCAGCAAACAATAAACTTTCCATGCTGTCATCGTAAGTTGGCCAAACAGGCACATCGTCTGATTTGTTTGGGTTTCCACTTGTCAGAAAATTCTCTACTATTTTGTTTATGATTACGCTTAACTTTTGGACGCTTTCGTTTTCTCCACACATTTGTTTACCAACTTCAGAATCAACGTAATCAAGAAAGAAAGGTAATGAAGAGCCATGATATGGACTTCCGTGCGGACCGGGGAAAGTCCAATTATAGTTGTAAACGTGTTTGCTATTCTTTGATAGCGCATCAGCGAGCCTAATTGTTGAAACCCAAAACCACTTATGTCCGTTTATTTTCAAAAAGCATTCCGCCGGTGAAGAATCCATTTTATTATTTGTGAGATGAACTTCGTATGCATCGAAAAGTTTTTTTATATCTTCTCGCGCAGATTTTTTTGAAATTTTTAAAAACTTAGACTTTCTTAGCCAATCTCTCATTTCAAACTCAATAGCTTGATCTACATTCCATTCTCTAAGGCCAGGATAAATTTCGTCGTAGCCAAATGCCTCAGAATCACTTGTACCTAAAATAACCGACACATCTTTTGCAGATCCTGCCCGAATAAGATTCAATGGTTCATCTGGAATATGAACTCCATCAACACAGGGTTTAGCATGAGCTTGTGTAGCGAAGTCTAAATCCTGAGTATATGGATGATTAGGATCCTGCATTTTTGCATCGAATGCTTTTAAATCTTCTGTGCTTATAGAATTTATTGCATCGACATCAGAAGGATCAATATTACATTCATTTAATAACTTCAAAGCTAATCTGTTTGCCTCTTCCTTGGGCTGAATTGTTTCCGAACCACCGTCACAAACTATAGCTTTATGAAATAAACCTTTTGCATCTGGCATTGCTAGAAGAGTTCCAATACTATGTCCGCCAGCGGATTGACCAATCAAAGTTACATTATTAGGGTCTCCCCCAAAAGAAGATATGTTTGCTTGAATCCATTTAAGTGCTTCGATTTGATCCAAAAGGGCTTCGTTACCAGTGGATGGTATTTTTCCATCGGTAAGATCAATCAAACGGAGAAAACCAAAACAGGCCAATCTGTAATTCATACTTATGACAACATATTTACCATCTCTACATATATCTTCTGAATCAGAAAGACAGTCCGCTCCACTCCCCAAAAAGTAAGCTCCACCATGAATCCAAACTAAAACTGGTTTGTTGGAATTAAGATCAGAAGACCATACGTTTAAAGTTAGACAATCTTCATTTTGGTTTGACCCAGTTTCGTAATCTGCAGTAGCCTCTTGCTCATAAACAAGCTCGTTTTGAGGACAAATAGAACCGAATTCTTTGCAGCTTTTTACATCTGACCAGGGTTTTATGGGTTTTGGAGCCAACCACCTATTCTTACCTATGGGTGGCTCTGCATAAGGTATGCCTCTAAAAGAATAATAAAGATCTTCCTTGGCGCCCTCGATTTCGCCAGATTTAGTTTTAACTATCATATTTAAATTTTACACCCGATTTTGCTAACCAAACAAAATCGGGTGTAAGTACTCAAGGGGTAATAGAGTTTCTCTTAATTTAGGTTGTACTGAACGCTTATTCCAAGCTCTCTTGGACGACCATAATCGTAACCAATTCCTCCAAAACCAAAGGTAAAGTCACGTTGATTGGTTACATAGATAGAATCCATCAAGTTATTTACAAACAAAGTAGTTGTGATGTTGTTTGCACCTATAAATGAATATCTAATGTTCGAAACTTCATATTCACCAAGGGCAGTAAGGTTGGTTGAATCAGCAAACTGCTCCCCTACATAAGAATGATCAAGATACAATCTTCCAAAATTTCCGTTACCGATATCATGAGTATAATCAATATTAAACCCATAAGTGGTTTCAGGAGCATGGAGAAACTTACTGTCTTTGGCAATTTTTATACCTCCATCATATCCAGGGTAAGCAGTATCAACACTTGTCTGATTAGATGAAGCTATGATTCCAATTGAAAGTTCAGAAGTAGGCAAGAAATTCAATGCCATTTCTGCTCCTGAAGATGAACCATCGCCAATATTCGCAATATAAGGGAACCCTACCGCATCAAGACTATAGTCTTCTACATAAACTGCGAAATCTGTTATAGATTGTGAGTACACAGATAAAATTAGCTGAATTGTGTCGTCATTAAAACTTCCCTTGTACCCAAGTTCGGTATTTAACAATTGATCTCCATCAAATGTCAGAACTTTATTTGCATAATCAATTTTTTCTTGAGGAATAGAACCTGGAGTAAATTCATTAAATACTGCCCAGTTTCTTAAATTATATAATTGAGCACCATTAACACCCCCCTGTCTAAATCCTGTGGAAGCGTTTAGATAAACAAGATTATTTCCATCATTCCAAGATACATTAAAACGAGGTGAAACATTATCCTCTGAAAAATCATAAGTTGATGCGCCTATAGTTAGAGTTTTATCAAGATTTGTTATTCTTACTCCGGCAGCTACAGACCAGTTTTGATCTATTTCGTAAGTTATATCTGCATAAACAGATATTTCCTGTAATTCAGTGTCAGGACTTTCAAAGTCAGCTTTTAAACTTGGGCCTATTGATTCTGTAGGCAACGGATCACCGTTTTCATCCACTGTAGCTTGTCCTAGGGCTGCTCTCTCAGGTGAGAAATATGTTATTGCTAAATCTGTAAGTCTTTTGTCAGTAGTATCTTTAAAGAATGCTCCAACGACCCAAAAAAGGTCCTCTGTAGCGTCAGATGTGAATCTAAATTCTTGAGTAACTCTTTCAGTTGCTCCTGATACTTTTGGATTGTATGAAGAAACTGATCCTCCATCTGGGAAAGGAGCCATAAATACATTCGTAAACGATGCATTTTGTTCTCCAAAGAAAGGAACAAGAGCTGCACCATTACAAGGAATGAAACAATTTTCTGCGCCTGAGCTATCAAATACACCTCGTGCAAAATTAACGTTCAAACCGCCTGTGTAAATATCAATTACGAATGCAGCTTCTGTATTCGTTGGAGTTCTCCTTTGAACATATCTATCCAAGTAAGAAGTTATAGAACTGAAAGTACCAGCTCCAGTATCAACCTCAAATTTAAACGAGTGAACTTGATAATCTTCATCGTTACCGGGAGTATGAGGATCCACTTCGTTAGCACCAACATAGTATTTAGCTGCTGGAGCTGCGAGTCCTACATAAGAACCTGCTGCTAGAGCGCCTGCTGCAGAATAGGGTGGAATAATCGATTTGTTATCCAAGAAAGGGTTTGCAGATGTAGGAGGTGAATAGGACATATTGTTTCCATTACCATCAGTCTTTCCAAAAATACTAGAGTATTGGAAAGTTAGTTTCTCAGTTTCGGCAAGGACAGATAACCTACCACCACTTGTTGAAGAATCGTTCCAGTCAGGTTGATTATTATCAACAGTAATCCAATCAATGTATCCGCCTCTTTTTCCTTGAAATCCGCTAACTCTGACGGCACCGTCTGTATCACCATTTGAAAATGGGATGTTAACTAGAGCATCTACTCTATAAGAAGAAGAACTATCAGCTCCACTCATTCCTTTCATTCGAATGGTTGATTCAAACTCATCTGGATTAGGTTTATTATAAATATATCTGACTGTTCCTCCTTGAGAAGATTCACCAAATAAAGTTCCTTGAGGACCCTTCAATACCTCAATCCTTTGTAAATCAAATGCATCTCCGGCTGAAGCATACTCTGGAGACATTACTGATGACATAGGAACATCATCAATATACACCCCAGTTGTAGCACCCATTTGTCCGCCTGGATAGTTACTCGATTGTCCGCTAATACCTCTAATGATTATCCTGCTTCTTCCAACTCCTTCTGAATAAAGGTTCAATCCAGAGACTGATCTAAAGACTTCCTCAAGGCTGTCAGCTCCAAGTTGATCTAATTTGTCTTGGCTGACTGAATCTACAGACAAAGCTGTATCCATTACTGTGGTTTCCCTAAATGTTGCCGTTACTATCATCTCTTCGACTGATTCATCTGAATCACTCTGTCCAAAAGAAAATTGAGGCAGAAATATTAAGGAACTAATAAAAAAAACTTTAATTAATTTTCTATTCATCATAACTCCCCTTAGTTTTAGATGTATAGTACAAATGTACAAATTTACATTAATACAGTTGTATTAATTTTTAAAGCATTTTTATAATAAATTTACCTAAATCAAATAGGAGCAAATTATGACAACAGTTTCAGAAGCTATAAAAAAAAGACACTCTGCTAGAGCTTTTCTAGATAAAGATGTTGATATAGATATTGTTAAGAACATCATAGAAATTGCAAAACAGTCCCCTTCCGGCGTTAACACACAACCTTGGAATATCTATGTTTTATCTAGCGATGCAAGAAATAAACTAGTTGATGAAGCTACTTCGAGGTACGATCAAGGAAAAATGGATGGGCAAGAATATTTAGTGTATCCAAAAGAAATGCCTGACTGGTATAAAGAAAGAAGACGGGGCGTTGGCTGGGCTATGTACGGTGCTTTAGGCATTGAAAAAGGTGATACAGAAAAAATGATGGCGCAAGGAAGAAAAAATTATGAGTTTTTTGGAGCCCCTGTTGGAATTTTTGTCACCGTCAAAAACTGTGTCGGTCCTAACGGTTGGGGCCATGTAGGACATTTTATTCAAAATATTTGTTTATTAGCTATTGAAAATGGTTTAGCAACCTGCTTGCAAGAAGCTTGGGCTGAACTTCCTAAACTTTTAAGGGAACATATTAATTATCCAGATGATGAAACTCTTTGGTGCGGCATAGCGCTAGGATACGAAGACGAAGCAGATCCGGTAAATCAATTCAGGACTGAAAGAGAGGATTTAGAAAACTTTTCTAAATTCTTAAAATGAAAAGCTACAGATAGAATCTGTAGCCTTTCAAAATTAAAGACTTAGTTAACAAAATTATTAAGTCTTTCGTATGCAGAAATAAAGTCTTCCTTGAATTCCTGAACAACATCACTAGCAGAAATGCTTGCATTCATTAATCCAACTCCCTGACCAACCCAATAAGTTGAGAGATCTCTAGCTCCTGCATGACCGCCTTCAGCCAGTTTATTAACTTTTTGAAGAGCTGGTTCTGCAACCATTGGTTGTAATGGCATTGGCAATGGATCAGGAGCATTGTCTGATTCCCATGCTTCAGTCCAAGGAGAAACTAATTGTCTTGAATGTTTTCCTGTTCTGCTTCTTGATCTCACAGTTTGACTAGAATTTGCAGCAACCATTTTTTCTTTTATAACTGGAGGCACTTCTGATTCGACAGTAGTTAACCAAACTGAACCGCACCATGCTCCGGATGCTCCCATTGCCATTGCAGCAGCCATCTGTTGACCTGTAACGATACCACCGGCAGCTAAGATTGGAACATCTCCATAAGGTTGGATTGCTTTGTGAACTTCGGGTATCAGCACCATTGTCGAAACACTTCCGCAATGTCCGCCTGCTTCAGTTCCTGAAACAACTAAAATATCCACTCCTGCTTTAACTTGATTAATTGCATGTTGAGCAGTTCCTAATAAAGCAGCAACCTTCACGTCATTTTCTTTTCCCATCTCTAACATCCAGTCAGGTGGAACACCTAAGGCGTTAGCTATAAGTTTTATCGGATGGCTAAAAGCAACATCTAATAGAGCTTTAGCACCATCTGCTTTGGTATTCTGAGCAAAACTAGACCCAGCTGTATCGATGGTTCTTAGTTCAGAGGCTTCAATATCATGATTTTCCAGAATATCAGCTCGGTAGTCAGCATACTCTTGTGGAATCATGCTCTTTAATTTTTCTGCATCGAACTTCTCACTTTGATCAACCATTTTATTTGGAATAAGTACGTCAACGCCATAAGGTTTACCATCAATATGATCATCGATCCATTTCAATTCTTTTTCCAATTGCTCAGGTGACATACCTACTGCTCCCAAGACTCCGCATCCGCCAGCTTTTGAGACAGCAACTACAACGTCTCGACAATGCGTAAAAGCAACTAACGGAAACTCTATATCTAAGAGTTCACAAATTTTTGAATTCATCATAATAATCTCCAGTTATTTAGGATAAACCTCAATTTCAATTTTTTTAGAGACAACATTTATTGTGCCTTCAACATAATGAATCACCCCATTGGTTAATTCATCAAGCATATAGATGCTGATAATTCCGCCATTTCTCTTATATACACCGGTTAGATTTGCACCCGTCAATACACCATCATCGTTAATGGCTCTTGCCAGCCCAGATATAGTTCCAGAATTTCTTTGATCGTTTGATGGCATTAATTTGTAGTCAGCATAAACTGCTCCGTATTCCCCGGCTCTTCCAGAAGCAGAAATGACTGCGTATTCTTGACCGAAGTTTATGGTATCAATTTCTAGGTTTGCCTTAAAAGAATCTCCAGAAATTGAATAACTAAAGGCAGTTGAACTTAAAAATATCAACATACCTAAAAATAAAATTTTGTTTATTAAATTTTTCATTCTTTTCTCCACTTATTTAAAATAATATCATCTAAATAAGCCCCCAAATCAAGTCTTATAGTAGAATTTTGTTATGAATAGAACTCAATCAAATATTGGCACTGCAGTAACTCTTGCGGTTGCTCTCTTAGTGGCATGGGTATGTAGCTTAAATTCACTCACTATATCGGGGATACCATTATTCGGATTTTGTGCATTAATAATTTTTGTAATTCAATATGTGATCTTTATTCCTTCTTATTTAAATCAAACTGAACATTTCTTTGATTTAACTGGAAGCCTTACATTTATATCGATATCAATTTTATCTGTGGCATTGAGTCCGAACTTGTCATTAATAAACATTTTATTAGCCCTAATGATTTCAGTTTGGGCAATCCGTCTGGGATCTTTCTTATTTTGGAGAGTAAGAAAAGATGGAGAAGATAAAAGATTTACAATAATGAAAACTAAATTTTCATGGTTCTTTATGACTTGGAATATCCAAGGTCTATGGGTTTTATTATCTCTTGGAGCTGCTTTAGCTGCTATTAGTTCTCCAAAAGAAGTAAGTTTTAATGTAATCCATATCTTTGGTTTTTTAATTTGGTTAACTGGATTTCTCATAGAAGTTATTGCAGATAACCAGAAAACAAAATTCAGAGCGAAAAAAGAAAATGAAGATAAATTCATTACAACTGGCCTTTGGTCCTGGTCCAGGCATCCGAATTATTTCGGTGAAATATTGCTTTGGTTTGGTGTTGCTATTGTAGCCCTTCCATCTCTTCAAGGATGGTTGTATTTTGCATTGATATCGCCCATCTTTGTTTTTATTCAACTTACAAGAATAAGCGGAGTTAGTCTTCTTGAGGCAAGAGGAAGAAAGCAATGGAAAGGCAATGAGGAATACCAACGGTATTTAAATAAAACATCTATTCTAATTCCTATGCCTCCAAAAAAAATTTGAACGTTTCTAACCGCAAAGTTCACAAATTTATTGGTTTAGTTGTTTCAGTCCAACTTTTACTTTGGACTATCTCAGGAATATTCTTTTCTTTTAATAAAATTGATCAGATAAGAGGAGAAAATTATCTCAAATCAGATGAACAAATTACACCGCAGAAAATCAGCAGAATTTCTTTTGATGAAGCAAAAGAAATAGTGATAGAAAAAACTTTTCTAAGACCAATTTCAGTTGAAGAAATTACAGTAGAAAAAAGAGGGAGTGAGTTTCGAGGAAGAAACCTTCCCTTGTATAAATTATCCTCTTTAGATTCTTCAGATAAAGAAGTAAACGTGTACATTGATCCAGTTTTAGGAAAAATAGTAGCCATTCGAACTTTTGAATGGCGCCTTTGGGATTTAATGTGGGGCCTTCACATCATGGACTGGCGCGATAGAGATGATATTAATAACCTATTATTAAAAATCTTCTCAATCCTTGCTTTGATCAGCTCAGTCACAGGAATAATATTATTTTTTAGACCTAAGTCTAAAGCTTGATTTAAAAATTTATTCTTCGTGCTTGTAAGACATAGATTTTTTGTAGGCCGCTCTTTCAAAGAGCATATCTGTCCAACGTTTAATATTAGGTTTAAATGCTTGTTCAATACCTAAAGAATCTGCCAACGTAATAGCATAACTTACGCATATGTCTGCGATGGTAAACCTGTCAGAACAAAGAAATTCTCTATCTTCTAGAGTTGTTTCAAGTAACTTCAATCTAGATACAAACCACCTACTGTAACCATCAACTGCAGCATCGGCTACACCAGGCTCTTGAAGTTTATATCGAAGAACAACAGTTTGAGGAAAGGTTAAAGTTGCATCTGAATGGAATAACCAATTTAAATAAGATGGATAATCTGGTTCATCTGATGAAACTCTTAAATCTGTCGGACCATATTTTTCAACCAAGTATTGCGCCATAGCTACTGATTCAGTCATTTTTACCTCTCCATCAGTAAGATAAGGAATTGTGCCCAACATGTTTACATCGAGATATTCCTTCATAAAAACTCTCGGTGGAAATGGCATCATCGTCAGTTCGTAATCTAATCCCATCTCTTCGGCAGTCCATATTGGTCTTATGGCTCTAGAACCTTGCGTAGCCCAAATTTTAATCATGATTTCTCCTTGAGTATTAAATGGTTATACTTTGATATCTTAAATCAATTTAAATCAATGAGGATAAATAATGATTGGAGTAATAGCTAAATTAAAAATAAAAGACGGGGATAGAGATAACTTTATAGAAGCCATGGGTAAATTGGTTCAAGCAGTAGCTGATAATGAGCCTGATTGTTTTTACTATGAAATGCATGAGACCGATGATCCTCAAACCATTATGATGATGGAACTCTATAAAACTGAAGAGGCTCATCAAAGTCATTCGCAAACAGAACATTTTAAAACGCTTGGAATGGCGTTAGCGCCTTTTATGGCTGGAGCTCCTGAGATTTCAGTACATAAAAAAGTCTAACTCTGAAAAAAGAATACTTAGCTCAAGTTGAATCAGGAATCCTTCAAAAGGATCCTGATCAGCTCAAAATTGTCCAAATACTTGAGACCCTATCTGAAAATATAGCAAAGGATGGAATCCTTGAAGATATTAAAGGACTTTTCAAAAAATCTTCTAATTCTTTAGAGGGTGTTTACATATATGGCGGCGTTGGAAGAGGCAAAACAATGCTTATGGATTTATTTTTTGATTCGGTAAGGACTGAGAAAAAGATTCGTCAGCATTTCCATAGATTTATGCAGTCTATCCATGCAAGGTTAGCTGAGCTATCTGGAAAAACTGATCCTTTGAGTATTGTCGTCTCAGAATTAGAACGAGATTATGACCTTATATGCTTTGATGAGTTTTATGTGGAAGACATCGGTGATGCCATGTTGCTCGGTAGATCATTAGAAAAGCTATTGGCCTCGAAAGTTAAAATGGTTTTCACCTCAAACATCAAACCTAGCGATCTTTACATGGGTGGACTGCAACGAAAATCTTTTCTCTCAGCAATATCTGCAATTGAAAATCATTGTGAAGTTGTATGTCTAGAGTCAGTAACAGATTACAGATTAAGAGAGCTAGAAAAGAGCGGTATTTATTTCTCTCCTATAGACTCTGAGAAGATAAATAGCTTCAATGAATTATTTCTTCAGTTATCTAAAGGAACTAATTCTGGGCCAGATGCCATAGATATTTTAGACAGAAAAATTGCTTTTAAAGATTCTGCAAATGACATTATTCATTTTTCAGCTGATGTGATCTTTAGCTCTCCGAGAAGTTCATCAGACTACATCGAGTTATCAAGAGAGTTCCATACAATTTTTATTTCTAATCTCAATGTAATTGAAGAGGAAGATACAGCAAGAAGATTCATAGCCTTTATTGATGAATGTTACGATCGAAACGTTAAAGTAATTTTTCTATCCAACCCTCTTCCAAATGAAATTTATACTGGTAAAAGACTTACCGACAAATTTCAAAGGACCTTAAGTAGACTAACTGAAATGCAATCTAATGATTATTTACAGGGACGTCACAAAGGTTGATTTTTTTGACAAAGCCCACATAAAAATGATGTTAGAATGAATTTATCAATGAAAGAACTTATCGAAACCAATTATTCCATAGGACAGGTTGTCAGACATAAATACCTAGATTTTAGAGGTGTAATTTTTGACGTTGATCCTGAGTTTAATAATACCGAAGAGTGGTACCAAAGCATTCCCCAACAAATAAGACCTAGAAAGGATCAACCTTTTTATCATGTGTTTGCCGAGAATGATGATGTTTTTTACACAGCTTATGTTTCACAACAAAATCTTATAGCTGACGATTCTAACTCTCCGGTTGATCATCCTGATGTAAAAGAATTTTTTGGACCTTTCAAAGGCCAAGCTTATGAAGTAAGAGAAACTTCAAGAAACTAAGCTTTTCTCCATTTCGTCTGCCAATTTCACACAACACACAAATATTTGCATTGCTTTTTCAAGATCTTCAATTGACACGTAGGTTGGTGCTATTCTTATGTTGCTATCTTCTTGATCTCTTCTGTAAGGAAAAGCAGATCCTATAGGGGTTAGATTAAGCCCTGCAGCCTTACATAAATCAAAAATTTTAGATGCTTGTCCAGGCTTTGAATCAAAGGATATAAAATATCCTCCAGTTGGTTTAGTCCAAGAAGCCAATCCATTCGGTAAAGAATTGAGATACTTATCTACTAGTTCAAATTTAGGTCTTATAACGTTGGCTAGTTTTTTCATATGAGCTTCTATGCCCTTTCTATTTTTTAAAAATCTAACGTGTCTTGCTTGATTAACCTTATCTGGACTGAAATTGAATTTTGAAAAGTAATCAAGAAATAAGCTCATTAACTTATCGGAAGCCCCTAAAAAGGCTATTCCACCGCCGGCAAAAGTTATCTTGCTAGTACTACCAAAAGTGGCCACATTATCAAAAGTATCAAGTTCTTGTGAGATATCCTGAATGCTTGGTAGCTTTTTTGAATTTGCAAAATCATGGACCGCGTAAGCATTATCCCAAAGAACAATGAAATCTGAAGCACCCATCAGTGGTAAATTGGCAATTCTCTTAACGGTATCATTAGAATATATTTCTCCGGTAGGGTTTGAATGTTTGGGTATGCACCATATACCTTTAATGCTGTCATCGTTCTTTACTAAGTCTTCAACAATATTCATGTCGGGACCATCTCCTGTTAGTGGAACTTTTATCATCTTGATTCCAAGTTTTTCACATAGTGCAAAATGACGATCATAACCAGGGACTGGACAAATTATTGAAATAGTTTCCAATTCATTCCAAGGAGCATCCCCGCTGCCATTAAATAGGAAGGCTGACAAAAGATTGCCCATCAAAGTTAAGCTGCTATTTGAGGAAGCAAGAATATATTCTTCAGAATAATCCAATAACTCAGCGCCGAGCTTTCTGGCAGAAGGCAGGCCTTTTATTTCACCGTAGTTTCTTATGTCAATGCCGTCTTGAATAAAATTTCCATCTAAAATACCATCGAGCTCTTCAGATAAAATCAGTTGTTCTGGAGATGGCTTTCCTCTTGTTAAATCAATTACATTTTTTTCTTTGCAAAAAGAATCAAATTGTTCTTTCAGATCGTCCATGTATTTATTTTAATATGTTAACGATAAATAATTTCTAATTTATTTTCCTGAGCAAATTTTTCTAACTTATCATCGGGGCTTACAATTACACTTTTGGGGCTATGCTCAACCAAAGGAAAATCATTTATAGAATCTGTGTAAAAAATAATCTCTTCTTTAGAAATATTTTTGCGTTTGCACCATTCTTCAACGTTAGCTTTCTTATGAGACCCAAAGTTAGGCGAACCGTCTAACCTACCAGATACTCTATTGTCTATGACCTCTGTCTTGGTCGCAATGCAGTCTTGAATACCAAATTTGCGGGAAAATTCATTTCCTAAAAAATCCATAGCTCCGGTAGCAATAATAGATAGATCCTCTTTCTCAATCCTACCTAAAAGATTAAAGGTAACTTGATCTACTAATTGCTCAAAGTACCCTTCGATAAATTCATCAGATAATTTTGATAATTCCTTTTCCTGAATACCCTGCATGGATTGCAAGATATAAAGACAGTATTTTTCTGAATCAAAATTACCGGAACGATAATCTACTTCAAACTGTTCCATTATTGAGGAATGGTCATCGTTAACAAAGAAGCCTTTTGTTGATAAAAAATTTATCCATGCTCCCTCAGAGTCTCCACAAAGGAGTGTGTCGTCCAAATCAAAAACGTGTAATTTCATCTTTCACATTTGCTCAGCAAATTCTGTAAGTACCTTTCTATATGCTTCCCTTTTAAAATCGATAATTTTTCCTAAAGGATACCAATATGTGACCCATTCATATTTATCGAATTCTGGCTTATTATCCTGACTTAAGTCTATTTTTTCTTTTGGGGAAACGAGATCCACAAAATACCATTTTTGAATCTGGCCTTTAAATTTACCTCCCAAAACGTAAGATCTAATTGATGTTGGGATGTCATAAGTTATCCATTCTTTTGAAATAGCAACAATATTAATATCATCTTTACCAAGTCCTACTTCCTCATATAGTTCTCTGTACATAGCCTCAGTGGTGTCTTCTCCATTATCTATGCCGCCTTGTGGAAATTGCCAATTGTCTGTTTCACATCTTCGACAAAAAAGTAACTTTCCATCCGACGGATTTCTAACAATGACAGCCACATTCTTTCTATAGCCTTCAGGAAACTCTTTCATTTTTTACAGTAAATTCAAATTTATTTTCTTTCACAAAGCCCTTATCATCGAAAACCCTCTCTGTAATTAAACATAAGTTTTCTTGATCGATTGTTATAATTGTTGTTGCTCTTGTTCCATAAATATCAGAATTTATAAAGCGCGCATTGAATTCATTGCCATGATTGCCTTTAATAAATGTATTTGAAAAAGCAAAAGGTTCATTAGCTGGCTCAGACATCAACTGAAGTAGTCCCTGATGAGTTAATTGAGATTTAAGAACAACACTAAAATCTTTTTTTGCGCTTAAGAGTTTTTCACTTTTTGAATTATATTTTTTATTGCCTAAAACAAAGATCCCCTCACTCTGCTGATCTAATTCAGTAGCTTCGCTTGAAATAATACTTAACTTGAAGTCTTTGATAAGAATCAGATTAAATCCTTGATAATTTGATCCATTAATTCTATTTGAATAATCTTTTATAGATATGTTTTCCTCAAGGAAATTTTTTACTAGGTCGCCTCTGGATTCTTTTTTTTCAGGTTGATTGAGAGCTTCTGCATCAGAAAAGTCTCTGACGTTGGTAACTGCTGCGAGACTTCCATTTTTATTTAAGCCTAACCACATACCTTTTTTGAGCTCATCCTCTCCAGAAAGAATATTTGTGTCTGCCCTCCAAAACATATTTTTTGTTGGTCTTTCATAAAACTCATCACGATTTGAGGCTAAGACAAGTTTAAACTCAGAGTTAGGATTTATTGCAGTAAGAATCAGACACATTTTATTTTGGAAAGAAGTTTATCAGAGCACCTCTATCATAGATAATGCATGTAATGATTGAACTAACCATAGCTCTCTTGTTTCTAGGTATCTTTGCAGGGCTACTTTCGGGTTTCTTTGGGATTGGTTCTGGCATCATTCTAGTGCCGGCTTACATTTTCCTATTTGAATTTTTAAACTTCCCTAAAGAAATTATCCCATTTTTAGCAACAGGCACATCAATGACGACAATGGCTTTAGTGATTCCCAATGCTGCCCGAACACATTATAAAAATGGAAATGTAGATACGGATGTTTTAAGGATTGTTTTTTTAGTGGGATTACTTTTTGCATTCTTAGGGAGATATATCTCGTTTTTTTTCGAAAGCACAACCTTACAAATTATCATTGCTGTTTCATTGACCTTGGCAGCCTTACAATTAATTTTTGATATTTCTCCAAAACAAGCTTCTAAAGAAATAAATAAAGTAGAGCTAATACTTGTAATTGCCGCAATAGCCTCTTTAACCTCAATTGTAGGAATTGGTGGAGGAATTTTGATGATTCCTTATTTTAAATTCAGAGGATTATCTATGCATAAAGCAATTGGCACATCTTCTGTGATGGGATTTTCATTTGCTCTATCAAGCTCAATAGCAGTCTTTTTATTTGTTCCAGAGGCGGCTAAAGAATTAGATTATCTTATTGGAGCAGCTTTTTACCCTGCAATTTTAATTGTTGGATTGAGCAGTATTTATTTCGCTCGGGTCGGGGCAAATTTGTCCTCAAACACTCAAGGAGATATTTTAAAAAAAGCTTTTGCAATTTTGGTAATCCTTGCGGCATTTAGGGTCTTTTATTCAACTTTTTTATGATTATAAATATCGATCCAGTTGCATTTTATATTCCAGTTCCTGTGTTAGGTTGGTGGCCAGTTTACTGGTATGGCATATCATGGTTGGTTGCAATTTTAGGAGTAAATTTTGCTGCTAAAAGAATTGGTAAAGTAAGCGGAAGATTGTCACCTGCACAAGCTGAAGACTATTTAACTTATGGGATATTAGGAGCAATTTTAGGCGGCAGAATTGGTTACATGGTCTTCTATGCACCTGATCAATTAATTTACGATCCTTTGTCAATTATAAGGATCTGGGAAGGCGGCCTATCTTTTCACGGAGGTTTGATCGGGGTTCTCTTTTCCTTTTATTTATTTGGTAAAAAGTTTGACCTTAAGTTCTCTGATGTAATGGAGCATTACGCTATCTGCTTCCCTATAGGTCTTGGATCAGTAAGGGTAGGAAATTTTATGGGAGGAGAATTATTAGGACGACCAACTGAAGTTTCTTGGGGAGTCATTTTTTCAAACGATCCTGAAGGCCTTTTACGACATCCGTCTCAACTTTATCAAGCATTTAGCGAAGGAGTCATTCTATTCATTTTGCTATACCTGTTCGCGCGGACTAACCCTCCAAGATGGTCCATAGCTGGTTTATTTCTGAGTGGCTATGCAGTTGTAAGAATTTCTACGGAAAACTTTAGAACACCAGATGCACACATTGGATTTGATTTATTAGAAATATTTACAAGAGGTCAGCTTTTGAGTTTACCTATGCTAATAATAGGTATATCTTTATTGATCTTCGCCTATAGAAAAAAGCCCTCATGAGAAATTATTTAAATTTAGTAGAAAAAATTATCCACGAAGGTGTAGATAGAGAAGATCGAACTGGAACGGGAACAAGAAGTATTTTTGGAGAACAATTAAGGTTTGATTTAGAAAATAACTTCCCATTAATAACAACTAAGAAGGTACATCTAAAATCTATCATTTATGAATTGCTTTGGTTTATAAAAGGAGAAACAAATATAAAATTTTTGAAAGATAATAAAGTAACTATATGGGATGAGTGGGCAGACCCAAATGGAGAGCTAGGACCGGTTTATGGATCACAATGGAGATCATGGCCAACTCATGATGGCAAAAAAGTTGATCAATTAACTCAAGTCGTTGAAAGCATAAAAAATAATCCTAATTCTAGACGCCATATAGTAAGCGCATGGAATGTTTCCCTCATTGATGAAATGGCATTGCCGCCTTGTCATATTCTCTTTCAATTTTATGTAGCAGATGGAAAAATTTCTTGTCAGTTATATCAAAGAAGTGCAGATGTCTTTCTTGGAGTTCCGTTCAACATCGCATCCTATGCACTTTTAACAATGATGATTGCCCAAGTTTGCAACCTGAAGCCAAAGGAATTCATTTTGACCTTAGGTGATGCGCATCTTTATCACAATCATCTTGATCAAGCTAAATTACAACTTGAAAGAGAGCCTAAAAAATTACCTAGCCTCGAAATTAATAAAGATATTAAGGATCTTTTTGATTTTTCTTATGAAGATTTCAAAATAAAAGAATACGATCCTCACCCTGCAATTTCAGCTCCTATTGCCGTCTAATGACTTTAAGTCTAATTGTTGCCGTTTCTAAAAATGGTTTCATTGGAAAGGATGGTTCCCTGCCCTGGCAAATTTCTGAAGATCTAAAAAGATTCAGAAAAATTACAAGCAATTCAGTAGTGATAATGGGTAAAAATACTTTTTTATCGATAGGAAAATCTCTGCCAAATAGAGAAAATGTAATTGTATCAACAACATTGAAGTCGGCAGATGGATGCGAAATAGTCAGATCATTAGAAGACGCAATAAATTTATCAAAAGAAAACTTTCCAAATAAAGATATTTTCTTGATCGGGGGTTACGCTATCTATAAAAGTGGGGAAATTTTTGCAGATACGCTATACCTGACTCAGGTTGATATTGAAGTGGAAGGAGATGTAAGTCTGCCTGATTTTGATTGGGAAAGCTGGAAGGAAATGGAAAGAGAAGACTTTTTTGATGAAGGCTCTGGAATAAACTGTGCTTTAATAAAGTACGTAAAAAGTTCTTAGGCGTTTTCTTCTAAATCTTTTCTTCTCAAGTTAAGAATCCTGACTCTTTCTCTTTCATTCTCAGTGTAAGTCAGCCACTTAAGAGCTTGGTTTCTAAGCTTGTCTTGCTTTTTAAAAGTATCTTCTTCATTTTTTCCTTTTATATCACTAACTTTATCGAGTGATTTTCTAAAGAACGTTGTAGCTTCATCGAATTTTTGTTGTTCGTAAGCAACTTGCCCCAGCAATATATTCACAGATACAGGATCTTTTAATTTTCCTTTTTCTAGACCTCTTTTTAGACTTTGTGAGGCTAAATCAAGTCTATCTGTAGCCAGATAAATCTGCCCCAGAAATACATACAGCTCTCCATCCTTAGCTTTTTCAGCAGCCTTTTTATAAACGGGCTCAGCTTTACCTAGCTCTTGAGATAAATGCCATGCTTGAGCTAAATATTTGAGATGCTTTTCATTTTCTTCCACAAACTCTTCTGTAATTCCATAGTCAATAACTTTTGCGGCTTTATAAGGAGCCTCAGCTCTCATTAAAAGCTGATAAAGGACAATGTACTCATTTTCTTTATCCAAAAGCCTTTGATCGTGAGCAGCTTCAAGAGCTCCCAATTGTTTAGATTCTTTTTTTAATTCACCATAAATTCCTGAAAGCTGAACCCAGTATCTTTTCTTTGGATAAAAACTTACGAGTTCTTCATAAAGAGTTAACATTGATTGAGTGTCTTCACTCTCATTATATAAAGCTATGATAAGGTTATAGGTACCTTCTCGAGGAATTTTTTGATTTGCTTTGGAGATGCACATCGCAGTCTCTGCATTTCTTAAGGCAAGCTTCTTTTCCTTTAGTTGCCAATGAGCTGCGGCCATAATGTCAAAACCCGTTGAGCTTGGAGCTTCTTCTAACGCAAGCCATTCTTTAAGGCGCCTGATAGTTTCTCTGTATTCCTCGCTAGAATAAGCAATTTGAGCAAGACTAAAAATCACACCTGCCTTGAGTCTTGGATCAGTATCAGGAATTGCTAAAAATTGTTGATAGTCATATTTCGCTAGTCTCAAATTATCTTGAGAAAAATGGATGTAAGCATAGTAATACCACATTTGAGCTAAATCAGTATCAGTAGCTTTTTCAAGGCCTTTGATTCGATCTAATAGCAATAAAGCTTCGTCCCATTGCTCCTCCTCTAAAAGAGGAAAAACATCAGCCATTATTCTTTGGACAGATCTACTTAAAGTTTTGGCAGATCTTCTCTTACTAGCTTTCTTTACATCTAGATTCTTTAAGCAATCGTCAAGTTTGTACTCAGGAAAAAGTACCTGCTTCTCTTTTGGCTTTTCTTCTTGAACAAATGCAGAAAAAGAAACAAAAGATAAAGAAATGACTAAAAGAAATTTAAGCATATCAATACATTTCTAAACAATTTTGAGGAATATAATCAGGTCCCTTGCCTTCACCCTCTAAAATAAAAGTAATTCTTTGTTTAACTCCAGGAACTTCCACTGCTACACCGTCTCTTATCATTGGTTTGTATTTATATTTTAGTGCAGCTCTTTTTGCTGAGCTATTGAATATTCCAGATGGATTAGCTGCTATAACTTCAGGATCTCTAACGGTTCCCATAGTGGTCACTGTATATTCAACTACGACACAACCTTCGATACCTCTCTCAGCTGCCCTTCTAGGATACTGAGGTGGAATTTGGAATATAGGAACATAAGCTCCGTCAGCAAAAACTCCTTGCCTTCTAGCTTTAAAGTTAAATTTCGGTGCTATGTTTCCAGATAAGTCTTCCATAGTGTCCATCTCAACATCGGGCGGCAACATATCAGGTGGTGGTTCTTGCTCTTCAGGCCTTTCCATAGAATCATCCATCAACTCAAGTTCTCTTTCTGGCATTAAGAAATCAGCTATCTTTCTTGTATTTATATCGTCTAGAGAAACGTCTCCTGTAGCAATCAAAGCGGCCATGAATAATAAAGAAAAAATTGCAAAAGCAGTGCCGCCAGCAGCTATAAGGCCGTACTTCTGATAATCATTTTTATTGAGACCAATTGCCATATTTAAAACTGAGGTTCCGACGCTAAAGAGATATTATAAACGCCAGCTTCTCTGGCACCATCCATTACAGCCATAATTGTATCTGCTGTAGCCTTTTCATCAGCCTGGATTACAACTGATCCTTGAGGATTTTCAGCCAATAATCTTACGACATTAGCTTTTACCTGACGCTTATCAATTCTCCTGCCATCCATGTATATTTCGCCAGCGTTACCAACAGCAATTAAGATTGCAGCATTTTCAGTGGGTTCAGCTGTTTCTGAGTCAGGTCTGTTAACTTCCAGTCCAGGCTCTTTAATAAAGTTAGCTGTAACAATAAAGAAAATCAGCAGAATGAATACTACATCCAACATAGGTGTAATATTGATTTCTTCTTCTTCTGCTACTGCTTGGCTAATAGGTGCTCTTCTCATTGTTATTCCCCTCTAAATTACATCAAATTTTTTATCATAAGTTAATCTTTCTGTGAGAATCTCTATATTCTTTTTAGCTGCCTGGTCAATAGATCTCAAAGCCAGCAGAGCTGGAATTGAAGCAAATAAACCAGCCATAGCTGGAATTGTTGATCTAGCAACACCTCCTGCCATAGCCTTGGCATCTCCGCCACCAGTGACAGCTAGAATATGGAAAACTTCCATCATCCCAGTAATTGTCCCGAACAATCCAAATAAAGGAGCAACAGCTGTACATACTTTTATTAAATCAATATTTGAGTTAATGGAAGAGCTGGCTTGAGAAATAAGCATACTTCTAATCATATGCCCTTCCCAAGATTTTCTCCCAGGCCCTCCATTTTCCGATCTTACTTGATCCCACTGATCTCTGGCATCTTTGATAAGTTGTGGTTTAGAAAACCTAAAAAACCATAATCTCTCAAAAATGAGAATCCACATGACCATGATGAGGACTCCTATCAGAAGAACTACCGGACCGCCTTTTTCAAGAAACTCGAAAAGTAGGTCTTGAAGATCGTAAAACCAACTCATAAGTTATCGCTAGGCTTTTCCTTCTGATCTTGCCGCAACCATTCCCGTACTTTGCTCTTCAATGATGGACAAAATACCTTTTGAATAATTAGCAAGAATGGCCGCCATAAATACAGATGGTATAGCACACATCAATCCTAACCATGTTGTAACAAGTGCTTCTGAAATACCGCTTGCCATGGTTTTGGGATCTCCTGTTCCAAACAAAGTTATTGCTTGGAAGGTATTAATCATTCCAATGATCGTACCAAATAAACCCAGGAGCGGTGCTACCGCTGCAATTAATTTTACTACCCAAATGTAAGCTTCAATGGCAGGCCTCTCAGCAAGAATTTGTTCAGCCATTTTTAATTCTAAAGTTTCTGTATCAGCATCTTTGGCATCTTCAGCTACTTTCATAACCCTTGATAAGGCATTGTTGCCTGAGCCTCGACCTGCAGCTTCTGCATTAACTCCTCTTCTTACACCGTAGAGAATGTAAAAACGCCAAATGAATACTGCGGCAGATATAGCTAGCAAGACTAGAATTAGATATCCAACAAATCTTCCTTGAGCAATTTTTTCGCTAAAAGTAGGAAGAGTAATTAAATTAGATAATAAAGTTCCTCCTTGAGGTCCTGTTGGATCAACGCCAAATTGAACAAAACCAGAACTTTCATCAAATAAGTCATAAGTTCCGCCGGTATATCTAGCAGGCTGTCTTGGCAGAACTTCATAAGCTCCTCTTGTTTTCAAGTAACTTAAATAACTTCCTTCAGTGACAGCATTGAATGTTCCGACTCTGACAACGTCTTCCTCAGATGCGTTACCGTTGTTATCAACAACAGTCGCGTTGAATTTTTCTACAGATCCTGAAGCTTCAAGTTCTCTTAAAAGCTCAAACCATAACCTTTCCAACTCCGGAATTGATGCCAAAGAAACACCTTCGCTCATTTTCTTGGCTAAATCTGATAAGAATATTTCTCTATCTTTTCCAAATTGTGCAGCCGTAATCGATTCCTCAAATCTAGCCAAAGAATCGCTTGCGGTGCTCTGCAAATGTCCAAACATTTCATATAGAGAGCCAAGCCTTTCTTTAAGTTGTTCCTCTAAAACAACAAGTTTTGCATCGTTTGCTTCAAATTGAGCCTCAAGTTCTTCTGCAATCCTCTCCAGACGGGCCCTTTCAGCTTTTGCATCAGATAAAAGTTTTTGTTGTCTGTTTCTTTCAGTTCTAAATCTGGCTTCCCTTTCTGAAGCTTCTTCAGACTCCGCAAATCTACCCTGTTTTACTAGTTCTAGTAATTCATCAAGACTGGCGGCAGCTGATTCTGGCTTCTCTTCTTCTTGAGAAAATAGAGGATTTAAAAATAATCCTATGATTAGTATAGATAATAGTTTTTTCATTGGACCACCTCAGCAGCTGGGATTGGCATCTCTAAAATGTTAACTGTTTGAAGTTTTTGAGCTATGCGAATACCATTTTTTACTGGATTTCTGTAACTGGATGGCAACTCTTCCCAAGAGCCAGACTCTTTATTCCAAACTCCAGTCTGATCAAGGTCAGAGGTTTGATAAGCCAATACCAATCTACCAACCCTCAGAATATTAACTTCACGCTCTTGGCCATCAATTGAAATAGTATCTTTATAAGTATCCATTTTCATACCATATTCAGATTCAACTGTGTAACCCTCAAGAACTTGTCTTAATTGCTCCGCGGGAGAAACGGTTGGGTTATCTAAAGCTTTCTGAATAAACGATAATCTTTCTTCTCTTTCGCCAAGTCTGAATGGCAGATCCAAAGAGATGAAACTTTTTAGACCCTCATACATTCTTCTTGATAAGGGTGGAATTTGTCTTTGAAGAACCGATGCATCTTTCATGGTTGTTTCTATTTCTTCCATTCTTTCGACTTGTCTTTTTATTTGTTTTCTTTTCTGTGCGTTGTAAACCTTTAGCCCCTCAATTTGCTTGCTGACTATCTTATATTCAGCGGATAATTTATCTGTTTTATCTTGAAAACCATCGATAGCAGTTTGAGAAGTTGCAGCTCTTTCCGTTCTTTCATCATTGACCTGTAGAACCGGTTGAAGCTGCGCAAAAAGTGCTCCTGAAAAAGAAAGGACAATGACAAAGACAGTAACTTTTAACTTTTTAACTGTTTTACTAAACATTTCATCTCCCTAAAAGAAAGCCAACAAAAATTAATAATTAAATTTTTGCTGGGCGGATTTTTTTTCGTTACCTACTTTAGTAAGAATAACTTATCAAAGCAACAAACTTATCAGTTTTTCTTTATTGGAATTCATATAAAAAATCAACATCTATCTATGAAATTATTTGTCAGTCTAATGTAAAATTCATTATGGCTTCGATCAGTACAAATGAGTTCAAAAATGGACTGAAACTTATCGTTGAAGGGGATCCTTGCGAGATCCTTGAGCATGAATTTCATAAACCTGGCAAAGGGCAGGCGGTAATGAGGGTGAAATTCAAAAATTTAAAATCCAATAGGGTATGGGAAAAAACATACAAAACAGGAGAGTCGCTTGAAAAAGCAGATCTTGAGAACGTACCCATGCAATTTTTGTACGAAAGCGGTGAAGAAGTTGTAATGATGAATAATAACAGTTTTGATCAAGAAACTTTCTCTAAAGGTGATCTTGGCGACTCAATTCAATGGATGGAAGAAGGTGAGTCTTATGAAGTCTTATTATTTGAAGGTTCGCCTTTATCTGTTGAGCTCGATACGTTTGTTGAAATGGAAGTAACTGAAACTGAGCCTGGATTTAAAGGAGATACTGCTACAGGAGCAACGAAACCAGCCATCCTTAAAAATGGTGTTGAAGTAAAAGTCCCTTTATTTATTGAGATTGGAGATATCCTTAAAATTGATACCAGAACTGGCGAATATCAAAGCAGAGCGAAAGATTGAAAGAAGATATTCAAAACCTTCTTTTTGAAGAAATTAAGTCATCAAATCTCAAAGGAGTCACTAAGGCGTCCCAAATTGAGGTTTTTGAACCCAAAAACATTGAGTTTGGAGACTGGACTTCAAATATTTGTATGAAACTTGCTGCTAATTCTGAAGATAATCCTAGACAGATTGCTGAAAAATTAATTAAGAACCTCACAAAAAATGATTGGATAACTAAAATTGAGATTGCAGGAGCAGGATTCTTAAATTTTTATTTAACTTCTGAACAAAAATATATTTTCATTCAAGAATGTTTAGAGCAAGAAGAGCCCTTCTCAATTAAAGGCAAAACTAAACAGAATATATTAATTGAATATGTTTCTAGCAATCCAACTGGTCCCATTCATATTGGACACGGAAGAGGAGCTGCATTGGGTTCAGCCTTAGCAAATCTTTTATTTAAAGCAGGATATGAAGTAACCCAAGAATATTACGTAAACGATCAAGGATTGCAGATAGAGACTCTCGGACTAAGTCTTTTACTCAATTATCTATCGCTTGGCGCAAAAAAGATTAAATTACCCAAAGAGTGTTACCAGGGGGATTATTTGAAAACCATCGCAAGTGATTTGAAAAAAAACAAACAAAACAAATACGAATTTACTCTTCCAAAAAAACTACCAACAAATTTTGATGAATGGCTTATTTTGGCAAAAAAAGAGTTGTCTGATTTTGAAGAGTTAGGAGTATTTGCGCTCACAAAAATTCTGGAAGGCATCAAAGCCGACTTAAAAGAGTTTAATACATTCCACGATGATTTCTTTTTTGAGTCTAGCCTTTTTAAAGACTCTAAAAAATCAGAATTTAATAAAACTCTAAATTATCTCAGTAAAAAAGATCTTAGTTACGATAAAGACGGTGCTATTTGGTATAAATCAACGGAATTTGGCGATGAAAAAGATAGGGTTCTAATTAGAGAGAATGAAGCACCAACATATTTTGCTTCTGATCTGGTCTACCATAAGAATAAATTTGATAGAAAATTTGATGAAATGATAAATCTATGGGGGTCAGATCATCATGGCTATCTACCCAGAATAAATGCATCATTGAAGGGTCTCGGCTACGACAGCAAGAAACTCAAAACAATTTTTATACAATTTGTTTCTTTAGTAAGAGGAAAAAATAAAGTTGCTATGTCTACAAGATCAGGTGAGTTTGTGACCTTAAAGAAACTTATCGATGAGGTGGGTGTAGATGCTGTAAGGTATTTCTTTTTAGAAAGAAGGTCAGATCAAACGCTTGAGTTTGATATTGAGCTAGCTAAGAAGAAAAATAAAGATAATCCTGTTTACTACATTCAATATGCTCATGCTCGAATCTGCAGCTTGATGAAAGAGTTGCCAGAAAGGGGTTTTAATTATTCCAATTCAGAAGGCTCTAGAGCCCTATCATCTTTATCTTCTGATAAAGAGAATGAACTTGTTTCACAAATTAACAGCTACCAACAAACTCTTGAGCGATGTTTTGATAAAAGAGAAATCCATTCTTTGTGTTTTTACCTTAGAGACTTAGCGGCTATCTTTCATTCGTTTTACAACTCTCACCCAATCTTGGATAAAGATGACAATTCAAGAAATGCGAGGATTGCTGTTTCTTTAGCAACAAAAGCAGTAATTAGTGATGGATTGAGTATTTTAGGGATAGTTGCTCCTGAAAAAATGTAATGGATATTTCAGACAATATTGCAAAAATTAAAGACAAAATAAAATCTGCTGCAGCTAAAGCGGGAAGATCTTTAGAAGAGATAAAGTTAATTGCAGTTTCAAAAAAGAAAAGCACTGATTTAATCGCTGCAGCTCATCATTGTGGCTTGACCAACTTTGGCGAAAATTATCTGCAAGAATCGGTTGAAAAGATTTCATCCATTAATTCAAAGGAAATAGATTGGCATTTTATTGGCAACATTCAATCAAAAAAAAGTTCTCAAATAGCTCAACATTTTTCTTGGGTGCATACAATTGATAGAGCAAAAATAGTCAATGCTCTAGATGCTGCTGGTCAAAATCTCAAAGTTTTAATCCAGGTTAATGTCAGTGAAGAAAAGACCAAGTCAGGTATAAGTGAAAGCGACCTGATACCTCTGGCGGAGATTGTTATTGAATCGAAATGCTTGGAGCTTAAAGGTTTGATGGCGCTTCCTTCGCCTCCAATAGATGGAAAGATTAATGAAAAAGAATATGAGAAAATGAGTATGCTTAGCGATCAACTCAAAAATTATTATCCTCCTGCTAATGAACTATCATTGGGAACCTCACAAGACTTTGAGTTGGGCATTAAGCACGGATCAACCATGGTTAGAGTTGGAGAATCAATATTTGGTAAACGATGAATAAACAAAACATAGGGTTTATAGGATGCGGAAACTTAGCTTTACAGGCAATTAAAACTTTGTCCGGTTCTTATAATATTTTTTATTCAAACCTTTCGATTAATCAAGCAGCTGAAAACCTAGCAGCAGAAAAGGTAGAAACTATCGATTTAGCAAAAAAATGTGAGGTTATTTTTATAACCGTAAAGCCAAATGTAACAGCAGAGATTCTTTCTAGCATTGCCTTACAATTAGAGAACCAACTCGTAATTTCTTTTGTTGCTGGCATCTCAAGAAGTAAGCTCGTCGATTTAGCAGGTGGTTACAAAAATATCGTGAGAACCATGCCATCGCTTGGAATTGGTTTTAAAAATGGTCCCATTGCAATAGCGGAAATGGGAGATAAGGCATTGGTTGATCAAACTGAAGTGATTATTTCTGAGTTAGGTAGCACTTATGTATTGGAAGAGAAAGACATGGATGCATTCACAGCTATTTACGGTGCTGGGCCAGCTTATTTTGCTCTTATAGCAGAAACAATGAGCAAGCTTGCTACAGATAACGGTTTATCCATGTCCGATAAAGACTTAGCATCAGTTATGTTTACTGCCGGAGAATTGCTTCAAGAGAATGAGTCAGCTGGATTTGCTGAAGTTCAAAATAAAGTTGCTTCAAAAAAAGGAGTCACAGAAGAAGCTTTAAATACAATGAAGTCTGCCGGAATTAATGAGATCATTTCACAAGCAATCAATAAAGCAATTGAAAGATCAAAAAAACTAAACGATTAAGATGGCGAATAACTTTTTTCTTATAGCATTGGTTAATTTCTTTTCGGCTATTTTTTTGCTGTATCTGCTCTTTAGATTGTTTCAATTAAGTTTTAATAATCCGATCGTTTCAAATTCCTTTAAGTATTTAGAACCCTTCCTTAAACCTTTTAGATATGTTTTACCTATTTTGTTTGGAGTAGATTTGTCTGCATTGGCTTTGGTAATTTTGGCGAAATTCGGTCTGTTTAATTTGATTTTTAGTGCCGACCAGATCTTCGATACGATAGATGCTTTATCTTGGGCGGCTATTGGCTCTTTATACATGGCCTCGCAAATAATTAGATATAGTTTGTTTATCTCTATATTTGCCAGTTGGTTAGCGCCCATGTCAAATAATTCCTTTTTGAATATATGTCATGGTCTTACGCAACCTTTGCTTTTACCTTTTCAGAGATTTACTTCATTCTCGGGGATAGACTTTTCACCGATCATTGTATTTTTCCTCTTAATACAGATCGATAGAATTCTTCTAACTCTGGGCGCAAACTTAGAATTACCCCGGTTCATATAATGTCAAACGATTCACTAGGTCGGGTAGAAACAAAGAGTTTTATTCATAAAGATTCTTTTTCCTTGAAATCAGGCAAAACCCTTCAAGGATTTGAAATGGTTTATCAAACTTATGGAGAATTAAATGAAGCTAAAGATAACGCTATTCTCATTTGTCATGCCCTCAGCGGCAATCATCACGTAGCAGGGTTGAGTGAAGATGATAAAAAAGGCTGGTGGGACGATATGGTCGGTCCAAACAAAGCGTTTGATACAAATAAATATTTCATTGTTGGTTGCAACAATTTAGGCGGCTGCCACGGTAGCACAGGCCCGAATTCCATTAATCCAGAAAACAATATAGCTTTCGGCTCTTCTTTTCCTATGGTCACTGTTGAAGACTGGGTCAAAAGCCAAGATTTGTTGCGCACTCATCTCGGACTGCCCTATTGGTATGCTGTTGTTGGCGGCAGTCTTGGCGGTATGCAAGCATTACAATGGTCTATAGATTACCCCGACCTTGTTAAAAAAATTGTGGTAATAGCTGCAGCGGCCAAGTTGAGCGCTCAGAACATTGCTTTTAACGAAATAGCCAGGCAAGCCATCTTGGCTGATCCCAACTATAACTCTGAGGATAAGCTTCCGAAGACGGGTTTGGGGCTTGCGAGAATGCTTGGTCACATTACTTACCTATCAGATGATGCAATGCGACAGAAATTTGGTCGAGATATGAAAAAAGGCGAAGTGAATTTCTCCTACGATGTCGAGTTTGAAGTAGAAAGCTATTTAAGATATCAAGGTGAAAGTTTTTCTAATAGATTTGATGCGCATACTTACCTGCTTATGACCAAAGTTTTAGACTATTTTGATCCAGCTGAGTCTCATGAGGGAGATTTAGCTAAAACTCTTAAATCGGTTACTGCGAAAACTCTTCTTGTCGCATTTTCATCCGACTGGCGATTTTCACCAGAAAGATCCAGAGAGTTAGCAAATGCTTTTATTGAAGCTGAAAAAGACGTCTCCTTTTTAGAAATAGATTCTCCGCATGGTCACGATGCTTTTTTAATGCCTAGCGAAACATACGATAGTGCAATAGAGACATTCTTGGAGAAAAATGAATAAGTTGATAGGCAATTTTATCCAGAGTAATGCCAGAGTCCTTGATCTAGGATGCGGTGACGGCTCACTTTTAGCATTTCTAAAAAAAAATAATCAAGTAAGAGGTTTAGGTTTAGAAATAGATCATAAAAAAATTCAAGAGTGTCTACAGAAAGATGTCAGCGTTATCGATCAAGACATTGATTCGGGTTTGAGTAACTTTCAAGATCAAAGTTTTGATGCCGTTATTATGAGTCAATCTATTCAAGCATTAAGAAAGCCTGAAGTTGCTCTAGAAGAAATTATCAGAATAGGCAAAGAGGCAATAATCAGTATTCCCAACTTTGCAAATTGGCGATGTCGCTTACAGCTAATTTTTGGTGGCACGATGCCGATATCTTCTGCCCTTCCCCACGATTGGTATTCAACACCGAACATTCACTTATGTTCTTTAAAGGATTTTGAAAAGTTATGCATTGATCACGGCGCAGACATTCTTGATAGACAACTTTTAAGTTTTGATGGAGAAGAACAATCGTTTATGAAAGTTGCTCCTAACCTCTTAACCGAAATTGCTCTTTACAGAGTTAAGGCCAAGAATTGAAAGTTGTCATAGCAACCTCCAATCAAGGAAAACTAAAAGAATTTGAAACCTTGTTAGCGCCTTTAAATTGGCAGTTTTATTCTTTACAAGATCTAGGCATTGATAGTCCCATCGAAGACGGCGCTACTTTCTATGAGAACGCGCTGATCAAAGCAAAGCATGCTGCAACTATTTCGGGATATCCCGCTATAGCTGATGACTCAGGTCTTTGCGTTGACTATTTAAATGGTGCTCCAGGAATTAAATCTGCTCGTTATGCTGGGGAAAACTCAAGCGATGCTGATAACAATTTAAAATTATTAGAATCTCTGGAAAATGAAACGCAAAGAAATGCTGCCTTTGTGGCCTGTCTGGTGTTCTTTGATCCCAATTCAAATGAAGATCCCTTATCAGCAGAGGGGAGGCTTGAAGGTGAGATAGCTAGCGACCCTCAAGGTAAAGATGGTTTTGGCTATGATCCAATTTTTTTTATCTCCGATGAAAATAAAACCCTTGCTGAATTAGGCAAAGATTATAAGAATAAAAATAGTCATAGAGCTAAAGCAACTAAGATTCTTTTGAATAAATTACTTAAAGAGAAATGATGAAATCGATCTGCCTGCTTCAATTCCCTTTCTTTGGTATTTAGTAAGGGTCAGCTGGTTAAGAAGAGATAACTTTTCTAAATCTTGAAATTCTACTTTCTGGTCAATACAAATTTTTTTGACGGAATCTGCGTATTCTTGCCAGTCAGTACGAAAAAAAATAAATCCCTCTTTAGAAAGATAACTTCGAAATTTGTTTAAATTATCTGAACTTAAAAGGCGTCTTTTATTATGTTTTCTTTTATGCCAGGGATCAGGAAATAGAAATATCAGCAAGTCAAATGTTGTCTCGATATCTTTATCCAGCATTAAGTCGACAACATCACCTAAGTATATTTTTAAATTTCTAATATCAGACTCCTCTATTTTTGAACAAGTTCTTGCAACGCCGGTTTCGTAAACTTCTATACCAAAAAAGTTGAGATCTGGATTGTTTACAGCCATTTCGAAAAGAGAATCTCCTTCGCCAAAACCAATTTCAAGGATCTTATTCTCAGCAGTTCTTAATGTTTCTTCAAAAGCTGACTTGGTGTTCGCCGAAAAAAGGAAATCATTCTCTTGGTTTAAAATTTTTTTATGATTAGCAGAGAGTCTTGACCTTGCTTTAGCAAAGCTTCTTATAGATCTCAAGAGTTAATAACTCCTTCCGTGGGTGAACTGGCAACGGCCTGATCAGATTTAGGCATGCGGCCAGCAAGATACGCAGACCTACCCGCTTTAACTGCTTGTCGCATTGCAGCTGCCATTAAAACTGGATTTTGTGCTCCTGCAATCGCTGTATTCAATAGGACTCCGTCGCAACCTAACTCCATTGCCAAAGTTGCATCTGAAGCAGTTCCAATGCCAGCATCAACAATCACCGGGACTTGAATTCTTTTAACAATTGATTCAATTGCCTGTGGGTTCTCTATTCCTCTTCCAGATCCTATAGGAGCCGCTAAAGGCATCACTGCAACGCAACCAGCATCTTCTAAGGCAACTGCGTAATCAAAATCATCGGTACAATAAACCATCACCTCGAAGCCTTCTTTAACAAGATCCTTTGCTGCTTTTAATGTTTCTGGCATATCAGGCAGTAAAGTATTTTTATCGCCAATGACTTCTAACTTAACCAAGCTGTGGCCGCCTAATAACTCACGCGCTAATTTACACGTTCTAACCGACTCGTCTGCCGTGTAACATCCTGCAGTGTTTGGCAAGATTGTAAATTCATCTGGCGAGATCAGTTCGAGAATATTACTCTCATCTTTATTTTGACCTAGGTTTACTCTGCGGATCGCCATGGTGACGATATCCGCTCCGGATTCTCTGATAGCGTCAATTGCCAATTGGTCGTTGGCGTATTTTCCTGTACCAACCATGAGGCGAGACTGAAATTCACGAACTCCAATTCTGAATGAATCGGACATTACCCTCCTCCAATGGCTTTGACTATTTCTAGTTTGTCGCCTTCTCCAACTGTTGTCGTCTCCCAATCTGCCCGCATAACCACTTCCTCGTTAAGTTCAACCACAAGCAAATCATCTTTGAGCTCTAAAAAGTTAAGCAGCTGAGGAATATTGAGGTTTTCGGGAATTTTTTTTGATTCGGCGTTAATGCTAACTTGAATGTCTTTCATGAATAAGATCAGTTTATATTAGTTCTGATCTTTTCCATGGCTTTCTTTTCAATTTGGCGAATTCGTTCAGCGCTGATTCCATGCTTGTCAGCCAACTCATGAAGAGTAGGCTTGTCATCGGTTAACCAACGTTCTTTAAGTATCAATTGGCTTCTCTCATCTAAGTCAGAGATTGCGCTTTGCAGTTGATTGATTTGATCTCTAGCAAAATCTTCTTTCTCAACGATTTCCATTGGATCCGAGTCTTCGTTTGTTAAGTAATCAGCCGGACTGTAAGTATTCCCCTCTTCACTATCGTCGGCTGAGTAGGGATCAAAAGAGACGTCATAAGATGACATTCTTTGCTCCATCTCCCGCACCGTATCTTCCTTAACGTCGAGCTCGTTGGATATCATTTTGACATCGTCTTCACTTAACCAAGTGATGTCTTTCTTTTTGTTTCTTAAATTAAAAAATAATTTTCTCTGAGCTTTGGTGGTGGCTACCTTAACTATTTTCCAATTTTTTAAAACGTATTCGTGTATTTCCGATTTAATCCAATGCACAGCAAATGAAATCAATCTAACGCCCACCTCAGGATTGAACTTTCGAACGGCTTTCATCAAGCCAACGTTACCTTCTTGAATGAGGTCTGCTTGAGGTAATCCATACCCTGAATAGCCTCTAGCGATGTGCACGACAAACCTTAAATGAGCCATTACGAGTTGCCTCGCAGCTTCTAAATCTTCTCTGTAGTAAAGATCTTCTGCTAATTTACGCTCCTCTTCTGGTGAGAGAATAGCTATGTTTTGAATGGAATTAAGGTAGGCCTCCAGGTTCTGACCTGGTGCTGAAATGTCCATTGGTTGCAATTCTTTGCCCATAGGTGCGGAATTTTAACTCCTATTTTGTGAAAATGACAAAATATTAATAATTAGAATAAAGATATAAGTTTTATAAGCTATTGAATTCGTTGATGATTCTCTTCCAATAGTCTATATCAGAAACGGCAAAAAATCCATTTATTGGCTGATTCGAGTCATTTTTGTAAGAAATTGGCTTTCCGTGTAAATCCACTACTTCACCTCCTGCTGATCTTAAAATAGCGTGCCCAGCAGCAATATCCCACTGAAAAGTCCTGCCAAATCGGGAATATATATGCGCTGAACCTTGAGAAATGGCATTAAATTTCAATGAAGATCCAAGACCAATGGTCCTCATTTCTTCAAATTTATCCTGAAGAAACAAGGCAAATTTAGTTTCTTCTCCCGAGCTATGGCGTTTGCTAACGGCAAGCATGCATGAGTTCTCTGGTGTGCTGGTGGATAACTCTTCATCGTCTCCAGCAATAAAAGCACCGGACTCTTGGCTACCAAATGTCGTGATATTAGCTGGCGGTTGATGAATAACACCCAGAACTGGCTCACCTTCATTAATAAGAGCAATATTGACGGTAAACTCTTGTGATCCGTTAATAAATTCTTTGGTTCCATCCAAAGGATCCACCAGCCAAAAGATATCAGCGTTATCTAGATTTTGTGCTAAACCTTCCTCTGAGATAATAGGAATAGAGTCGTCTAAATTGATTAATTCATCGACGATTTGTTTGTTAGCTGCTTTATCGGCTAAGGTAACCGGAGATTGATCAGCTTTGTATTCCACCTCTTCTTCAGCTAATTCATCAAAAAAGGTCATAATTAGATTTCCAGCATTCTCAGCAATGTGCTGAGCTTCTGAAACTAGGCTATTGACGGTTTCTTTATCCATTAAAAATTGTTTTCCAATAAATTATTACTTTACAATGGTCTTTTGAATTTGCACATTATGGAAAATACAAACGACGTTCTAGGTGACTTAAAAGATATAGCATCAGGACTTAAAAGAATAGGGAAAAACAGAAAAGTAGTTCTGCCGCATCACAAAGAGTTTGAATTAATCGAAGAACTCGAAGGCATTGCAGCAGGCGCTATTGCAAAACTTGAAAACGGAGGTTCGTAATGAGTTATGAAAGTTTTACTTTAGAAAAAGACGGTCACGTCGCAAACATGACTCTCTGTAGAGGGGAATCGTTTAACACTATGACTAAAAAATTCTGGATTGAGTTACCAGAAATATTGAATGAAATAAATCGTGATCCTGACTTAAGGGCAGTTGTCATGTCTTCAACTGGAAAGCACTTCTGTGCCGGCATGGACTTAGCTAACTTCAATAACGGAGTTGAGAACATATCGCCTGAAAAGAAACCTGATCATGCAAGGGTTGGTGAAGTCATGTATCGAGTTGCTAAAGAACTGCAAGGTTACATCACAAACATTGAAACCATCAGAGCACCTGTAATCGCTGCCATACAAGGCGGTTGTATTGGCGGAGCTCTAGATATGGTTACGGCTTGTGATATAAGACTGTGCACAAAAGAAGCTTTTTTCTGTATTCAAGAAATCAATATTGGTATGGCAGCTGACGTTGGAACTCTCCAAAGACTGCCTCGCTTAATCCCAGAAGGAAAAGTTCGAGATCTTGCTTACACCGGCAGAAGGATGATGGCTGAGGAAGCAAAAGAATGCGGTTTAGTGAATGAAGTTTACGATTCACACGAAGCCATGCTCGAAGCTGCAGATGCCATGGCTAAAGAGATCGCCAGTAAATCTCCTGTTGCTATTTACGGACTTAAAGAAGTTCTGAATTACTCTCGCGATCATACTGTGAAAGATGGCTTGGAATACAATGCTCTTTGGAGTGGAGCTATGTTGAGTTCCAAAGACATGGGTGAAGCCATGCAAGCGAAAATGGAAAAAAGAGAAACCTCTTTTGAGAAAATGGTCGCTGTCAAAAAATATGACGAAACAGGAAGTTAAGACGTTTTTCGAGTAAAAGTTGGCGCGTTGTCTTGAGAAAGCTTCGCGTTGAACTTATAACCACCGTAATTAAAAGTAGCTAATCCGTCAGGATTGGTAACTTTATTATCAATGATGTATCTAGCCATCATCCCTCTGGCTTTTTTGGCAAAGAAGCTGATGATCTTGTAATCACCGTTTTTGAAATCTTTAAAAACTGGGCTGACGATGTCACCAGCGATGTCTTCTTTATTCAAGGCATTAAAGTATTCATTGGAAGCTAGGTTAATTAGTGTTGAATCTTTTTGCTCCGCTAATTGGGCATTGATATCCGCAGTGAGAGTGTCTTTCCAGAAACCATACAAGTCATCGTGCTTTTTCGTAGCCAGCTTGGTGCCCATTTCTAAACGATACGGCGCCATTAAATCTAGAGGTTTCAGCACTCCGTAAAGACCGGAGAGAATTCTCAAATGTTTTTGGGCAAATTTAAGATCGCCTTTTTTCATGGTTGCAGCTTCTAAACCTTGATAAACATCCCCTTGGAAAGCGAACACTGCTTGACGGGCATCCGCATTTGGCTTGGTTGGCTTTTTCCAACTTTGGTAACGCTCAAAATTCAAAAACGCCAAATTGCTGCTTAACCCCATTAATTTAGATATATCCTCGGTCTCGTAAGACTTTAAAGTCCTGATAAGTTCAGCAGACTTACTTAAATGATTGGCAACGGTATAATCAATACCGTTCATTGGAGTTTCGTAATCCAATGTTTTAGCTGGAGAAAGAACAATAATCACAAAAAAATTCTAATCAAAATTACCTAAATGAGCAAAAAAATAATCCATTTATCTCAATCGGTACTAACCTTTTTACCGACAGCTATAGGCAAATTTTCAGCCTGGTTTGTCGTTGCGATGATTTTTTTGACCGGAATCGTGGTTTTTTGTCGTTACGTTTTGAACATTGGAATCATTTCTTTACAAGAAATGACCATCTATCTACACGGGTCTCTCTTTTTATTATGTGCAGCCTACGCACTGGGAGAAGACGAGCACGTTCGCGTCGATATCTTTTATCGTAATTGGAGTCAGTCTCACAAAGCGTTAATTAACTTTTTGGGTCAGGTTTTGTTTGTGCAACCGATGGCATGGCTAACCCTGCTTATCTCAATCGATTACGTTAGCTTTTCTTGGTCAATTGGAGAAGTTTCTCCAGAGCCAGGAGGTTTACCCATTGTCTACGTTTTAAAAACCATGTTATTAGTTTTTGCCATTCTTTTGATTATGCAAAGCGCTGCCATGATATTGAAATATTTTGAGAATCGATAAGTGTTGCCTTTATTGTTATTCGCGCTTGTTTGCTTAATTCTTTTGGCTGGGTTTCCGGTCGCTTTTACTCTGGCAGGCGTTTCTCTAATTTTTGCTGCCATTGTTTCTCTATTTGGGGGTTTTGATTTATACCTCTTAGAAACTATCCCGAATCGTTTGTACGGTGTTATGACCAACGCAACCTTGATTGCGGTGCCGCTCTTTATCTTCATGGGAGTCATCATGGAGAAATCAAAAGTTGCTGAAGATCTATTAACCTCGATGGCAAAGCTCTTCGGTCGAATGAAAAGCGGATTGGGTTTGTCGGTGGTCATCGTTGGAGCTCTCCTTGCTGCGAGCACCGGCATCGTCGGCGCCACGGTCATCGCGATGGGGTTGATTTCTTTGCCTGCCATGTTGAAGCGCGGTTACCCGCAGGAAATATCCACTGGACTAATTTGTGCGACCGGTACTTTGGGTCAAATTATTCCGCCGTCCATTGCTTTGGTCATTTTAGGAGACGTGCTGTCGAGCGCCTACCAACAATCACAGTTAAGCCTTGGGAATTTTGCCGCAAAAACAATTTCAGTCGGTGATCTCTTCATCGCGGCCATCGTACCCGGACTAATACTCGTTGTGGCTTATGCGATTTACTTTGTGCTTTTCGTTAGAGTCAGTTCCGACGGACAATCCCATCAAAAAGAGGACCTAGAAGTTCCTAAACTCATACGATCTTTGTTACCGCCTTTTGCATTGATCTTTATTGTATTGGGATCCATCATTTCCGGAATTGCCTCGCCAACGGAAGCAGCCGGTATTGGAGCTTTAGGGGCGATGTTGATCGCTTGGAGCGGCGGTAAGCTCTCCGGTGGCGTGCTCAAGGAAGCAACTCGTCAAACCGCTTTTATTACCACCATGGTTTTTCTCATTCTTATCGGGGCGTCAATTTTTTCTCTCGTGTTTAGAGGTTTGGGCGGCGAAGAAATCATCAATGAAATTTTTAATGCCATACCCGGAGGTCTTTTTGGCGCAATGCTCTTGGTCATGGTGATGGTCTTCCTGCTTGGTTTTATTTTAGACTTCATCGAAATCAGCTTTGTGGTGGTGCCGATTGTTGGACCGGTGTTGATGGCAATGGGTGCTGATCCGCTGTGGCTTGGTATTATGCTAGCGGTTAATCTGCAAACGTCATTTTTAACGCCACCGTTTGGGTTTGCACTCTTTTATTTGCGTGGCATTGCGCCTGAGAGTATTGCAACAGAATCGATCTACAAGGGAGTGATTCCTTTCATTGCCATCCAAATTGGTTTGTTGATCCTGATGGCTATCTTCCCAGACATCGTGACTAAGTTGCCGTCAATCATTTATAGTTAAAAGTATGAAAGTAAAAAGTCTAATTGCACTAATCAGCTTTATCTTATTAATAGGTTGTGACCAATCGCTTGAAAGAAAGGCCATTGAGATGAGTCTGGAAAATGCGATTATCGATACGCACATCGATACGCCCTACCGTTTGTACAAACAACAAATGGATACCGGCTCGTTTGAAGATATCACCCGAAGAACCAGCATACACTTTGATTTACCGAGAGCACTTGAAGGCGGATTGAACGTGCCCTTCTTTGCTATTTACGTCCCAGCAGTCGATGAAACCAACGGCGTAGCTTTCGATACCGCCAATAAGGTGATTGATTTTATGAATGCCATTATCGAGAAAAATGAGCGCTTTTTTTATTTTGTAAGATCTCCAGAGGATATCGATAAAAGTACCTTTAACAAAAAAGTCGGTATCGCTTACGGTATGGAAAACGGCGGTCCCTTGGAAGGAAAACTTGAACGACTTCAGTATTTTGCCGATAAAGGCATCAGTTACATCACCCTAACGCATTCAAAAAGTAATCACATTTCTGATTCCTCTTACGATGAAACTCGTCAATGGGACGGGCTGAGTCCTTTTGGGGTTGAAGTTGTAAAAGAAATGAACCGTTTGGGTATGATGATCGATATTTCTCACGTTTCCGACGAAGCTTTCTTTCAAGTCCTTGAATTATCGAGTGCGCCGACGGTAGCCACGCATTCCTCGTTAAGACACTTTGTACCAGACTTCGAACGTAACGTTTCCGATGAAATGATGATTGCCCTGGCTAAAAACGGTGGCGTCTTGCAACTGAATTTTGGCGACTATTTTATCCGTGACGTTAGAAATAATCCTGACTTAAAAGTCACCATTGCCGACGTCGTTGACCACGTTGACCGAGTCGTTGATTTGGTTGGAATCGACCACATTGGTATAGGTTCAGATTACGACGGCATCCCAAGATTACCCGTCGGTCTTGAAGACGTGTCAACTTACCCGCAATTCATCAAGGAGCTCTTAGTGCGCGGCTATTCCGATGAAGACATCAAAAAAATAATGAACGGCAATATTCTAAGAGTTTGGAAAGAAGTCAGACGCTTGGCTGATGACTAATTTTTTAAAAGGTTTGGGGTATTTTTTAATATGGGGTGATTTTTATCTGTTGTTTTTTGCACTGCACGCCCTCTTCGCTGGGCCTATTAATTTTGAGGAGCACCTGCAGGTTTATCTAAACGTTTTTTTTCCTGTGATCGAATGGTTTAAAAGTTTAAACGGTTTTTTTCAGGCTTACATTGAATTCATCTATACCTTACCGGCGATATTTCTTTATCTATTGAGGTTTACGGTTTCGACGTCGATAGGGATTTGGTTGGTTAAAAAATACGCTTAATCTAAATCGCGCATTTCGTAGACAGCCTTTTCAGAGATCTCGTGATAATTGCTCACGTTTTTTTGAAACTCAGTGAAGGAATCACGAATTTCTCGAAAGAGTGGGTCTTCTGCGGCTAATTCATCCACCAGCTCATCGGTGATTTCTCTGAATTTTTTTAAAACATCATCCGGCAGTTTACGCAGCTGCACGTCGTGGTCGTTAACCAAAGTTTCCAGAGCTTGATTGTTTCTGGCCGTGTACTCATCGAGCATATCTTGATTCACGGCGCGGGCAGCGACTTTCAAAATACTCTGTAAGTCTGTAGGCAGTGACTCAAATGCTTCCTTGTTCACAATGGTTTCCAGCACCGCACCGGGTTCATGCCAGCCGGGGTAATAGTAATATTTAGCTGCCTGATGGAGGCCAAAAGTAAAATCGTTGTAGGGTCCTATCCATTCCGCTGCATCGATGACTCCGGTTTGTAAATTGGTAAAAATTTCGCTGCCCGGCATCAACACCGATTCGCCGCCGGCTCGAGTAAAGACTTTTCCTGCCAATCCAGGAATACGCATGCGCACTCCTTTGATGTCTTCCAGAGAATTAATTTCCTTGTTAAACCACCCTGCCATCTGCACCCCGGTGTTGCCGCCAGTCAATGGCAGCAAGTTATAAGGTGCATAGGCTTTTTGCCATAACTCAAGGCCGCCGCCGTAATGCAGCCAAGCATTCATCTCTTGGGCATTCATGCCAAAAGGAAGAGCGGTAAAAAATTGCGCCGAAGGTACTTTTCCGACCCAATAATAAGCAGCACCGTGTCCCAGTTGCACGCTGCCTCGGGAGACAGCATCGAATACCTCTAAAGCAGGCACCAGCTCACCGTTACCGTAAACTTGAATCTGTAAACGCCCGTTGCTCATCTCATCGACGTAACGCGATAAATTCTCTGCAGCTAAACCAACGCCAGGATAATTTTTCGGCCAAGTCGTCACCATACGCCATTTGTAGACCTTATTATCGGAAGCGCCAGCTGCTTCGGTGCCTGAGTCAGTGCAAGCCAAAAGCGTCATCGCAACGATGACGATTAAACTTTTTCCAAATTTGCGTAACTGACTACCAGCCATTTGCTGCCTCCCGAATCAAAATTGACTTCCACTCTAGCATTATCCCCTTGCCCTTCATAATTCAAAATGATGCCTTCGCCGAACATGTTATGAGTGACTCTATCGCCCAAAGCAAAAGGCGTATCGGCCACATCAGTGCCGCCAACAATTCTGGGTTTAAAGCCCTGGTCTGGATGTTCTTTCTCTGCTGCTAAACGAATTTCGTACTTTAATTCTTCAGGTATTTCTTTGATGAATCTTGAGACCGGACTAAAAGAGTCGCTCCCGTACAAACTTCTGACTTCGGCGTGGGTCATATACAAACGCTGCATCGCACGCGTCATACCCACGTAACAAAGGCGACGCTCTTCGGCGAGCTGTCCGGCATCGTCCATGGAGCGTTGATGCGGGAATAACCCTTCCTCGCAACCGGCAATAAAAACTAACGGAAATTCCAATCCTTTGGATGAATGCAAGGTCATTAACTGGATGGCTTTCTCGCTTTCATCCGCTTGAGTTTCACCGGCATCCAAAGCAGCTTGATCGAGAAACAACTCCAACGTGGTTCTTTCATCAGTATCGTCTTCACCGATACCAAAGTAGTTTGAGGTGGCGGTGATGAGCTCCTCTAAGTTTTCGACCCGCGATCGACCTTTTTCTCCGGGTTCTTTGCCGTGAAATTCTTTTAACTCAGATGCCTCAATCAAGTCAGTGAAAAAAGAACCCAATTCTTCAGTGTCTTTGTGAGTGGCTATCTTATTAATAAGATCGATAAACGTTTGAAAGGATGAAACTGCTCGACCGGAGCTATTAGCTTTAGCCATTTCTTCAGCCGCCTCCCATAACGATGAGCTCGTCTGCCTTGCTGCCTCGCGTAAATTGTCCATCGTTTTAGCACCGATCCCTCTGGTCGGCACGTTGATCACTCGCTCAAAGGCAGCATCGTTATTTCGATCCACAGCTAAGCGCGCATAAGCCAGGGCGTTTTTAATTTCCGCTCTCTCGTAGAAGCGCACTCCGCCGTATATTCGATACGGTAATTCGGCGCGCAAGATAGAATCTTCGAGCGAACGAGATTGTGCGTTCGAGCGATAAATGATGGCGCATTCTGATAGGCAACCGCCTTCTTTGACCCAGTCTTTAATAATATCAACAATGAACTTTGCTTCGTCTCTTTCGTTGAAGGCACGGTAAACTTTCACCATCTCACCTTCTTCGTTGTTGCTCCATAATTCTTTAGCCATTCTGCTGGGGTTATTTTTAATAACCGAATTAGCGGCAGATAAAATATTTTTGGTTGAACGGTAGTTCTGCTCAAGCTTGATGACATCAGCTTTGGGAAAGTCTTTGGTGTAGCGTTTAATGTTCCCGCTTTTGGCTCCCCGCCATGAATAAATACTTTGATCGTCATCGCCAACCACCATGATGCAGCCATCGGGACCGACTATTTGTCTTAATAATAAGTACTGAATTTCATTGGTATCTTGAAACTCATCGACCAAAACGTATTCAAACCGCCTTTGGTAATGATCGCGCAGGCCTTCGTTGTTATTGAGAAGCTCGTAGGAACGCAACAAAATCTCAGCAAAATCCACCAGCCCTTCTGCTTCGCAAACGGCTTGATAACTTTCATAGATCTCCGCCATTTTCTCTTCGAGGTATGAATTATTCGAACTGATTTTAGCTTTGCGTCGCCCTTCCTCTTTTTGTTTATTGATAAACCATTGCACTTGACTGGGCGGCCATTGATCCAGATCGATGTTCATTTCCTTCATGACACGTTTGATAACGCGCAATTGATCGTCGCCATCTAAAATGGCAAAACTTTTGATGAGTCCTGCTTCTTGCCAGTGCATCTTCAGCATGCGGTGAAACAAACCATGAAACGTGCCGCACCACATGGTTTGCAGTTGTTCGCCTAAAATCCCTTCGATTCGGCCGCGCATCTCGCGTGCGGCTTTATTGGTAAACGTCACCGTCATGATCGACATGGGATTGATATCAAGAATGCTCGATAGCCACGCAACTTTATGAGTGATGACCCGAGTTTTACCCGAACCAGCGCCCGCTAAAATCAACGACTGCTTAGCATCGGACTTAATCGCCTGTTGTTGGGCTTCGTTTAAACTTTCAAGTATATGATTAGCATCCATTTTTTTTGATGTTGGGCTACACTACCACCATTATGCAGGACTTACCTTCGCACTACGATTCGCTTGAGCAGACGTTGCAATCTGCTGAGTCTATTCTAGAAGATGCCATCCGGAACGCCAAAAATTTGTTTCACACGCCGGTGATCTCGAGTCATTCTGACGAAGGCATTCAAACCCGCACCGTCGTACTGCGTGATTTTATCCAAGATTCCAGGATCATTAGGTTTCATACCGATTTGCGCTCACCGAAAGTTGCGGAGTTACAAGCCAATCCAACAGCGACTATGCAAGGCTACGACCCAAGCATAAAAATTCAATTGAGGATGCTTGGCTCTGCTGAAGTGCATCATCAAGATGCGGTCACCGAAGCTGCTTGGGCGGAAACCAGAGAAATGTCCAAAGAATGTTACTCGGTCGCCGATGCACCAGGATTATCGATAGACGATCCGAATGCGTTTGATATAGACGCGAAAAATTTAGATTTGGAAATGGGCTACGCTAATTTTTGCGTGGTGCTCTTTCAATTTGATTCCCTTGAATTTCTGCATTTAAAAGGAAGCGGTCACAGGCGCGCAAAACACATTTGGCAAGATAATATTTTGTCTTCCAGCTGGCTGATTCCTTAGTCGATTAAATAGATACCTTCAGCCATGTAGAAATCATTGGCGCCTGATGTACCCAAAGAACCTGACTTTGACAGTCCAACGCTGATCCTACCGCCGCTTTCAACTGGAGTATTATTTCCGTAAAGAGCTCCTGCTATCACAGCTTCTCTGGTCCAGCCGTTGTTGGTATCGTTCAAGCTACCCGCATAGGTTGCCCCCGAGCCTGCAAGACTCACTGAAAAAGATGTAAAGCCTGCATTGCTTACTAAGGAGTTTCCGCTATCAAAGTTAGTAAAGTCCAATTGCCCAGAATAACTGCCTGAACCCCAATTGAATGTGCCGTTTACTGTTGCGTTGCTGGAATATTGAGTAACGCCGTAATCGGAATTTGCTTGATTGTATCTGTAAGCAACGTTAAAGACAGCCTTGCCTGACATGGAAGCAGAGCCTGATGTAGGAATCTCACTTTGATCGAGCATATCGCCGGCGACCCAAAAGCCTAGATGCACTGCGGCGTTTTGATCTCCTGCGTTGGGTGATATGTCAGGCGATCCCATTGCCCAAGCACCCCAAGTTGAATATTCGGCATTGTTGCAACTAGAGGTATTACAATCAGGCATGCCCTCACTGACTAGAGTATGATCCTTTGATTCAATGGTTTCCCAAGAGACTAAAACTCCAGCTAGATTATTAGAACCCCCTGAGGATCCGTCTATCTGAGTGCCGTCGTCTTGAATCTGGGCACCGAACATCTCATTGCTTATATAAGCTGACTTAGCTTGATCGTTATTGGCATCTCCAAATTTTAAAGTCATCGAACCGGTATCCACTGCACTCCAAGTTGCGGTGTAATTATTACTAGGCGCAGATGCTACGGTCATAGGCGCAACAACTTGAACATCATCGTTGGTTGCATCGAAAGTAAATGTAGCCAAAGTACTGGTTGAATGCGCCCTTGCCAATTGACCGTTACCTACACCGCTGACGTCAAATTCTAATAAGCCACCAAAAAATCCGCTGTAGGAACTAGCGCTCGACGAATAAAATTCAGTGGAACGAAAATCGCTTAAGTTCATACTAGTTTGGTAAGAAGTATTTCCTGGACTTTCCTTAGTACCAGAGCTGTCGAGTATTCTTTGTCTTACTATGGCTTGATTAAAAGTTCCCACTTGAAAAGAATCCTCTCTGGAATCATAACTCACAGCCAAGGTCATGGCAGTTGATTTGTAGGGATCAGAGGATGTCAGCATTGCTCCTACCGGAAAAGCAGGGGACTGTTGTCCACCAAAGAAACAGCCCGCTTCAGTCGCAGTCGCACATTCAATGGGCCCGACTCCGTAGTGAATTCCTCTGGAATTGCTGCTGGTGTCGTCTTGAAAAGACCAATAATGGTATCCGTCCATTCCCATGCCTGTATCACCCACAGAATATCTAGTCGTATCGTTACTCCTGTGATCAACTTGAGTGATGACAACATTCAGTAAACTTTGTTGGTCGTCTCTGTTGGTGTTGCTTGAGTGCACAACCGAAATTTGTGCGTACAGTCCAACACCGATACCGTTATCGTTTAATACTTGCCACAAATGGCTTGTCCCTATTGGTGCGTTCGACCAATTTTGATTACCGTAATAAAATTTTTCTTCAGAGAAGATATTGCCAACCATGGCATTTTTAATGTATTTGTAGTTATCGTCGTAGGTATTAATCTGAGAGCGCATATTATTACAAGTCCAACTCGATCCCTGGGCTATACATAAATTAGCTGCCTCTAAATTAAAGTCGTTACTGTTAACGGTCATATTTTTCCAGGTATCGATTGGGATAAAAGCTGGAAAAAAATAATCATTGGCAAAACCCGCAGCCGCGGTATTTTCTATTGGGATCGGTACCCACGCAGTAACCACCTTACCGCCGCCGGTAAAGGAGGTAAAAGTACTATCGCTTAGTATTTCACCGGCCGCAGTAACCATATCTTTGTAGTAAGTGATGGAATCGACTTCCGCATCAGGAGTATTAGAACCGGTGGGCGGATCTATTTTACTAAACGCCTTGTCTAACATCCAAGTCCTGATAAGTTTGCTATCTCGATTCCCCATGTTAGTGCCCCATGATGAACTGATGTCCCCATGGATGAAAAGATCCGCATGCACTCCAGGGCCTAAATCTTCCGCTCTGAAATAGGCTGACATGCAATTTGAGAAATTGGTAACAGAGCCACTTGCGCCCGCGCCGCAATACATAGGTTGGCCGTTGGTAGCCGATAATATCGCCGGCCCTGGGGAGGCGACATAAATTATAGTGTTATTCAAACCTTCGTAAAAACTACCGCTGGCAAAAGTTCCACCAAGCCGACGATAACCTCCGGTTCCAGCGTTCCAATTATTAGAGAACTCGACGTCGCCACCTATTGCTTGAATCCATTTACGAGTTTGTTGCGGGAGCTGGCTTTCGGTAAGGCCGACTCCGTCATCTCTATAATCTCCGTATAGTTTGACGTAGAGCAATGACGAGGGTAATTTCATCCAATCGACGAAATATTTAAGGTCGCGTTCCATTCCAGATTGGCTGGTCGCATCCGTACCGAGATACTCACGATTATCAATGATAACGTTAAACCTGTTCAGGAAATTATCTGAGAGGTCGCTATTGCCTTGCTGGCTGTAAAGCGAACTTCCTGCTGAATCAGCCATTTCAGAAGTATAAGTACGGTTGAACATAGAAGAATTTGTTTGGAGGTTTCCGCTAGCAAAATAACCATTGGAGGCGTTGCAATAAGATTCGGGTGCTCCCATACAAAAGACACGTAAATCCTCCTCCATGATATTAAAATTTGAAGAAACTACGTTTTCGGTTTGCGTCGTCATAAACGCAAATTCATGCCAACCATTTCCAACGTGATTGGTGCGCCCTGCGGTATGAATTATACTGCTGCCTCCTGTTGAGTTCACATCTAACATATCGGTGGCTCCGCCAAAAGGCCAGTAAAACCCATCTTTAAAACCTGCAGCATTACCAAAACCTCCAAGTTGGTTGTTAGGTGCATAGGCACCCTCTAATTCCCCGCTTCTGAAAACGGGAAAATAAAAATCTAGATTTTCTTTTACTCCATGACCGTATTGAAGTCGAACTCCGCCACCGTGCAGAGCATTACTTAAGCCCTCTTCCTTAATGTTATCCTGATTGTTCTGCCTGGTTGGATTTCTTAAGCCGACCAAAACCTCCTCAAAAGTTTCTGCGCCGGCTTGATGGCCTCGGGTTGCGGTAGCCGACAAGCCCGATCTTGAAGCGTTGTGGAAGGCACCGGAGTAACGAACCAATGAAGCATTGTTCTCACGGGCATTTTTCACCGGTATCGTGATGGCGGTGGTTGTGCTATCGCTACCGACGGTAGCGGTCAGATTAATGGTATGAGATTTAGCGGTTTCAAAATCTAGGTCTATATTCGTGGTTATGGCTCCGGTACTGGAATTAACTGCAAAAATATTTTTCTCGTTACCCGAAGTAATGCTATAGACCGGCGATCCACCTAGTTCATTCGCAAGTCCAGACACGGAGGCAACTGCAGTGCCGGGATTAAAGTTTGCATACCTAGTTCCGCTTTCTGCCACCGTTGGATTGGCTAGGGTAGCCACGAGATTGCTTAAACCGGTGGCATCACTTACGTTTAAAGTAAAAGTTTCAGATAACGTGGTACTACCGTCGGTCACTGAAACCGTGAAAGAGTGCGAGGTTTTTGTTTCAAAATCTAAAGCGTTATTAAGTATAACTTCACCGGTAGAAGAATTAATGGCAAATTTGTTATCCGGATCGCTGATGGAGTAAGTTAAAGATCCTTGGCCATTGGAAACAGACGAAGTAAGGATAACTGTTCCGGTATTGATACTTTCTACTTGCGAGTTAGCTGCTAATGAACCTGTGTAACTTAATTCTGTGACGTCGCCAACGTTTATTAACAAAGATTTGGTAACAGTATTAACCCCATCGGTTGCTTCCAATGCAATGGTATAACTGGTTGCAGACTCGTAGTCTAAAGCGCTTGCCAAAGTTACCTTTCCATCGGCATCGACAGAAAATTTATCGCTACCGGTGCCTGATAATGAAAAAGAAAGAGTATCGTTTTCGGGATCCGAAAAGGTTGAAGTTGCGATGGTTGAACCAACCGCCGTATTCTCTAGAAACGAGTTAAAGGCAACCGATGAAGATAACGATGGAGCATCGTTAGCATCGGTAATCGTAACTGTAATTATTTTTGGTACCGAGAAAAAACCATCGCTGGCAAAGACCGTAAGTTCATAGGTAGCATTACTCTCATAATCCAAATTATCGGTAAGGGTAATCTGTCCGTTATTATCAATAGTGAATTTATCGCCTCCGCCGGACAACGAGTAGGAAATCGTAGTGTTTTCTGGATCGTTACCCACTGCTGTTGCAACGACTGAATTTAAGGAAGATGCTTCACTGATACTGAAATCTTGGACTGCTAAAGACGGTGCCTCGTTATCGTTGACCACGTAGATAATGATCTCTTCAGTCATTGCGTTAATACCGTCTGAGGAAGTTACCTCAAGGGTATATTGAGTTTGCGCTTCAAAGTTGAGAGATGCTGCTAGCGTTATTTCTCCGGTAGAAGAAATACTGAAATTTTCACTGCCGACTCCAGATAAACTGTATTGCAAGGCATCGCCGTCCTGATCAGAAACAGCCACAGAAGCAACCAAAGAGCCTATATCTGTTGTTTCGCTGATGTTTGATCCGTTGGCTTTTATGTCATCTAGCGATGCATTCACCGATAATAAATTATTATTTTCAACGGCGACTAGACTCGGGGCTTCATTTTGATCGGTAACTGAAATGACAATATTATCCGATTGACTGTTACCAAAATCGTCGCTGATGGAGACGGTAATTTCTAGAGTATCGTCGTTTTCATAGTCCAGACCAGAAACGAGAATGATTTCTTGTGTTTCAGTGTTGTAAGTAACCTTATCGCTATCAGCTCCGCTGATCTCCACATTAACCACTGCATTGGCAGAGGCTTCAACATCGATACTTGCTATTGAAACATCTGATGTATTCTCCACTAAGGTTGGAGCAACGGTTATATCAGCCGTTAAGCTGGTGGAAGTGTCTCCTGATAAAGCTTTAGCAATTGGTGTTCCTTCGGCGGCCTCTGCAGTATCTTCCTGCTGGGAAGTATCTTGCACTGTTTCTTGAGCAACTTCACTCACGTCTTCAACGACTTCCGTTTCCTCTTGAGTTTCAGCCTCAGTTTCGGTGGCGACTTCTATATCGGTTCCCGTATCAATATCTGTAGCAGTGGTTAATTGATCGGGCGCTACCGCGGATGAATTATCCGAAATACCGCTGGAATCTAGGGCGCTTTCATCGATTTCTGGTTCACTATCTGTCTCAGGACCTGTATCAACCGCACCGGTATCAGGAGCGGCCTCGGCCTCACTGCTGCTTGAGTCAGTTTCCGTTGGTCCAGATTCTTCTGCTGGACTTGTTTCAGAACTAACTTCATTTTCACTCTCGTTATCTGAAGTGTCTGAATCAGAACTTACCTCAGAGTTATCTTCGCTAGCGCTTTCTGAAGAATCTTCTTCAGTACCAGTATCTTCGCTGCCATCTGATTCGCTGCTTCCGCTTTCATCAGATTCAGAACCAGACTCTTCAGAGCTTTCTTCATCGCCTGCATCTTCACTGGATTCATCATTGCTGGATTCTTCTTGAGATTCCTCGTCACTAGATTCTTCTTCGCTGGATTCCTCATCGCTAGATTCTTCTTCGCTGGATTCCTCATCGCTAGATTCTTCTTCTGATTCTTCTTCTTCCGATTCTTCTTCTTCCGATTCTTCTTCTTCCGATTCTTCTTCCGATTCTTCTTCAGACTCCTCTTCTTCTGATTCTTCTTCTTCCGATTCTTCCTCTGATTCTTCTTCTTCAGACTCCTCTTCTTCTGATTCACCTTCTTCTGATTCACCTTCTTCGTTACTTTCTTCTGATTCTTCCTCTTCTTCCGGTGAACCTTGCAAGCTTTGCTGCATTGCTAAAAGTTGATCGGCCGTGAGTAAGGATACGTCTTCTACCTCTTCAAGAGGATCATCGACTACAACCACAAACCCGTTACGGGTCAGCACATAAGTTCCGTCTTGATTCAAGTTTGGAGTAACGCTCATCTCATCTCCATAGATGAATGAGGCTTCGGTGGACTCTGCTTCACTGTTTACAAAGACAATACCGCCTCTGATTCCGACTGTAGCTGAGTTAGTTCTGATAATAGCAGGATTCTTTTTGGTAACCTTTCCACCCACTAATCGCATTAATCCCTTACTGGTTACGGTCAAAGAACCTTCGGCAGTTACCGGATTGTAAATAAAGGAATCAAGGGTAACCGACGAGTTAGGTCCAACGGTAAACGCAGTTCCATCAACCAAAAGCATCTGCGCTTTTCCGTTCTCGTCGGTCTCAATAGTATGGTTCTGGATGATTTTGTAACCTTCATCCACCAGCTTTTTCTCTTGTTCTAAAGTTAAATCGGTAGTGACGGTATCAACAGCAGCAGCGACACCGATTCTCTCTTGCGGAGCTAAAAATCCACTAAAAATAAATAAGAAACTGATAAAGAAATGTTTAAATTTTTTACCTAAGTTCCTTCTTAAGCTCATATTTTAATCAATCAAATATATTCCTTCAGCGTGAAATATTTTATTAACCTCACTTGCATCTTGGCTAGGAGACCAAAGTGATACGCCCACTCGGCCGCCGCTTTCGTCAGGAGCATCATCGCCGTATAAAGTTCCTGCTAACCAAGCTTCTCGATACAGTCCACCAGACTGATCTTGCGTCCAACTACCAGAATATTCAGCACCAGATCCAGAAATACTGATAGCAAATGAAGTGAATCCAGCGGCACTGAAATCTGAATTACCTATATCGAATTTACTAAAGGCAATGTTGCCTGTATAACCGGAAGCTCCCCAATTGAAAGTTCCAACAACGTTTGCAGTTGTCGTGTATTTGTAAATCTCACCATCGGTTCCTGCTCGACTGCGAGATGCGACTTTGAAAACAGCCGCTCCTGACATCGTAGCCTGACCTGAAGTTGGAATTTCACTTTGGTCAAGAGCCTCTCCAGCAACCCAAGTCCCCATATGGACGCCTGCCGTTTGGGTGCCTGCATCTGCACTAACATCAAGGGATGACATAGCCCAAAATCCCCATTGTGAATATTCTGTGTCAGGGATGACAGCTGGTTTTATATAATCGCTTTCATCGCCCTTGAATAAATCATAATCTTGTCGATCAAGTGTATTCCATGAAACCATTACTCCTTTTGTATTGGAAGTTCCGCCGGATGAACCGCCTATTTGAACTCCGTTGTCTTGTAACTCAGCAGCAAAAACCTCCTTGCTGATGTAAGCCGACTTAGCTAAAGAATTATTCAGATCGCCAAATTTTAAATTTAAGCTGCCTGTTTTCACATCGGACCAGGTGTTGGTGTAACCGGTAGAAGGAAGGCTGCTAACCGTGAGAGGTGCATCAACCGATAAAAAGTCATTGGTATCATCAAAAGTGAAGGTTGCTTGGCCGTTTGATCTCACAATCGCAAGTTCTTCAGGGGTGTTACCGGATTGATCAAATTCCATGATGCCGGTGAAATAACCTACGTAATTATTGGCGTCCGATGCGTAAAAACCTGCGCTTCTAAAATCATTAACACTAAGATCCTGTGCCATAGAGCCTGCAGAACCATTAGAAACTCTTTGAACAATAAGACCCTGGTTCAAGCCAGAACTCATGAAAGCATCGCTATCCATGCTGTAGGAAACCGGAACGGTGTAGGCAGATTTTTTGTAAGGATCAGAATTAGTAATCATCATTCCCCTAGGCTGATAATTGGAATTTGATGCTCCCCAGAAACATGAACTGTCATGAGCAGTCGCACACTCTAGTGTCGAAAAATAACTCTGAGGACCAAGAGTTCTTGCGTAAGTTACGCTCGGATCAGAATCATCGAAATACTGTTGATAAGAGGCAAAGTGAAAGGCATCTAGACCAACACCAGTATCTCCTTCGGAGTACCTCGTTGTATCTGTCCTCCTGGGAAAGAGGTTTGAAATAACAACATTCAATAAGCTGCTTTGTGATTTTCTATTATCGTTAGTGCCGTCGTAGTCATCGTCGAAAGATAATTGTGCCCATAGACCAACCCCTACAGAGGTTGCTCCGGCCGACCAAGGCAGAAGAATTTGCCACCACATTGACATTCCTTCAGGGATTTCTCTTTTCTTAAAACTTCCCGAATCAGGTTTGTAATAAAAATCGGAATGGAAATCTATAAATCTAGAAGTTTGAACGCTCTCACTTTGGCCGCTTCCGATAGCAGCCAGTTCGCTGCCAAAAAGATAATGATTTTTGTAAGTGCTAGCTGCAGATTTATCACAACTACCAACTACACCGGTTCGGGCAAACTCAGAGCAATAGTCCATGCCGACATCATTTGATCCAGCGTAAGAGGAAGAATTACCGTTATGGATTTGCCATATGTTAGGACTTATAAAGTTAGGCACGTGAAAATCATTGGCTGTGCCTGATGCGTTTATGTTTTCTACTGGCAAAGGCATAAAAGCTAGTACTTTTTTTGCACCCGTCGGAGAGTTTCCCATATATGCTGTAAGGTCGCTTTCTTTGTAAACTTCTCCGGCTACAATAACGGTGTCTTCAGGAAAATAAACTGTTTTAGTTTGCGCAGGAACTGTCGCTCCAGCAAGCCCTACAACCCATTCAATTAGTGTGTAATTACCGACCATATTACGATAATTAATATTAGTAAGTGCATTTACATCCGTTATACCTATGTAAGCGCCAGAGAAACCGGAATTACTTGAGTGTCCTGGATCACAAATAAATAAACTATTCCCAGTTACCAGGCCTGTACAACCAGTAGGTAAAGTGTTTATTAGCCCAGCCGCTCCAAACTTAATCGATTGTCCGGATAGTGGTGAATAGTCTATGGAACTCCCTGCTAGGACTCCACTGGATGTATCCGGCACATTTATTGAGAGTGACCTGGAGCCATTGGTAGTTGAGGAATTGGTGCCATCAAAAGTCATTACTCCTGATGCAGTTATGCCAAGACCATCCAAAATATCTTTCGCGTGACGTTTATCTCTACTGGCATTGCAACATCCGTTATTCCATTCCCATGCTACGTCGAAGTAAATACCTCCCCCTTGAATGAAGCTAATGGCCGATGAAGAGAAATTGTGATTGTGTCCAAGTCTTTGATCTATAACCAAATCTATACCGCTCAATGAAGGCATGCTAGTAGGGGATGAATACGTTGTTATAGAGCCGCCTGTAGCCTCAACAGCTGACGTCCAAGATGTAGTGCCGTTTAAGAACCACCCATTATAAAGACCTATAGCATTAACCGCCCCAGAATTGCTGGCTGCTACGGTGGTCATCGTGAAGCTGGGTTGATCGTTATTGAGAGCGGCAAACCAGAATTTATTTGTTGCCATTGCTGCTGTGATTATTTTGCCGTCGTCACCGTCTCCAATATCGTAAGTTGAATGGGAGCCTAAATTAGGAAAGACTGTCATATCAAGGTCATCGGATTCATTCGGATTGAAGGTATGTGTGCCAACGGAGGCATTGCTTGGGTCAAAGGGTAGCGTAAATCGTAAATTGGTGGCCGTTCCAGGCGCGACCTCAACGTCAAAATATCTCGAATTTGCATTAGCTGCGGAATTAAAGAGATTGGTATTAGTTGTTCCTACTTGTTGAAAAACGAAGTCGTCTGTGTGGGCAGATGCTGCCCCGCTAATATTCCTGGTAGCCGTAGCGCTGAAGCCTGTTCTAGATAAATTATGATACTGGGCAGAATACCTTACGGTAGCAGCTTCAGTTTCTTCAACGTTTTGCACTGGCACGTTCACAGTGGTAGACGTGGTATCGCTTCCTACGGTTGCAGTCAACGTAAGAGAGTACGATTTTGTGGTTTCAAAATCGAGTGGAGACCCTGTGGTTGTAATAGCTCCGGTGCTTGAGTTAATAGCGAATTTTCCCCCATCGCCACTCATGCTATAAGTTGGTGAGCCGCCGTCAGACTCTATACTGCTGACTGCATAAAGCCCTACTCCGCTTGAAGAATTTTCTTGGGCAGCGTTGGATTTCGTGTACACCAAATTACCCAAATCAACATCGTTTATGTTCAAAGTAAAAGTCTGCGATGAGGTCGTTGTGCCATCGGTTGCTGTGACGGTAAAGGTGTGCGCAGTTTTGGTTTCGTAGTCGAGGGCATTGGCTAGAGTTACTTCTCCAGTAGTTGAATTGATTGCGAATTTATTATCGGCGTCGGTCAGGGAATAGGTGACCGTACCCTCTGCGTTGCTGGCTGATGATGACAGAATGGTAGAGCCGGTTGAAATAGTCTCTTGTTGACTGGCATTAGCCAAGTTGGCTGAAAAGGATAAGGTAACGTTGTTCACTTGCAGAGTGAATGTTTGTGACTCTGTGTTTGCTCCATCATTTGCGGTAACGGTAAAGGTGTGCGCAGTTTTGGTTTCGTAGTCGAGGGCATTGGCTAGAGTTACTTCTCCAGTAGTTGAATTGATTGCGAATTTATTATCCGGATCGTTAATTGAATAAGTGACAGATCCTTCGGCACCGCTGACACTTGAACTCAAGATAGAAGAACCGGTGGCAATGGATTCGTTCTGCGCATTGGCGGCTAGATTTCCAGAGTAAACCAGCTCGGCAACGTTGCCGACATTAATTGTTAAAGTTTTAGTTGTTGTGTTGGCCCCGTCGGTAGCGTTTAAATTTATTGAATAGGAGGTAGCGGTCTCGTAGTCCAAAGAACTGGCAAGGGTAACTTTACCCTCAGCGTCCACGCTGAATTTGTCGCTGCCTGTGCCTGATAAGGAATATGAAACCGTATCGCTTTCTGGGTCTGAACTCTCTGACGTGGCAATGGTTGTGCCTACCGCAGTGTCTTCTAGGAAAGAATTAAAAGCCACGCTTGAGCTTAGTGACGGAGCTTCGTTGCTGTCAGAGACGGTTACGGTTATGGTCTTTGGAACCGTGAACTCGCCATCGCTCGCAAAAATGGTCAGCTCGTAACTTTCTGTGGTCTCGTAGTCAAGGTCGCCGTTAAGGGTTATATTTCCGTTACTATCGATTTGGAAATTGTCACTGCCCGTGCCGGATAAGAAATAACTGACATTAGACCCTTCAGGATCCAAGCCGGTTGCGGTGGCTAAAACAGCGCTGGTGTTAGCATTTTCCGCAACCGTGAAGTTATCAACGGTAATGCTAGGTGCCTCGTTATCGTTAATCACATAAATGACCACGTCTTGTGTGACTTCGTTCACACCGTCGGAGGTAACGACTTGAATGGTAAATTGATTTTGAGACTCAAAATTTAGTTCAGAGGTTAACGTGATCTCCCCTGAATTGGAGATAGCAAAATTATCACTGCCTAGGCCGGCTAAGGTGTATTGAACCGAGTCACCGTCTGGATCGCTAACTGTTACGTCAGCTACAACAGCTCCTACTTCTGTGGTTTCACTGATGTTCGAAGCATTGGCTTGCACATCGGTGGCACTAGCATTGGCTGACAAAAGATTGTTATGCGACATGCTTATCATGCTTGGTGCTTCATTGACATCATCAACCGCAACAGAAATATCATTGATTTGGATGTTTCCGACATCATCGGTAATGACCAAAGTAATATTTAAACTTTCTTTTGATTCGTGATCGAGGCCCTCAACTAATTCAATGGAATTAGTCTCAGGATTGAAGGTAACTTTTTCACTGTCTTGGCCGGTTATTTCAAAATTTATTTCATTATTGCCAGGATTCGAAATTGTGAGAGTGGCAATGGCTTTGTTCTCTTCGTTTTCATCTATTGATGGCGCTACAGCTAAATCTATTTCAGGGGCACCTACCCCTTCATCTGCAGCCGTTTCTTGAGCAACTTCACTCACGTCTTCAACGACTTCGGTTTCCTCTTGGGTTTCGGCTTCGGTTTCGGTAGCAATCTCTATGTCGGTTCCCGTATCAACGTCGGTTGCTGTTGTTAATTGATCCGGCGCTACCGCGGATGAATTATCCGAAATACCGCTGGAATCTAGGGCGCTTTCATCGATTTCTGGTTCTGTATCAGTATCTGGAGTGGTATCCAGAGCTTCGGTATCAGTTGCTGTATCTGTTTCTCCAGCAGAGGCATCTGTTTCGGTTGAACCGGCATCATCTGATGAACTTGTTGTTTCTGAACTCGTTGTACTTTCACCCTCGCTGCTTGAAGAATCTGATTCGCTACCCGCATCGGATGTTTCTTCGCTTGAGGTTTCTTCGCTTGAGGCATCTGATGAATCATCTTCTGTAGCTGAATCTTCGCTTGATTCGTTACCGCTATCTGATTCTTCTCCGCTACTATCTTCAGATCCAGAATCTTCAGAGCTTTCTTCATCGCCAGCTTCATCGCTAGACTCTTCTTGAGATTCTTCGTCACTAGATTCTTCGTCGCTGGATTCTTCATCGCTGGATTCTTCGTCGCTGGATTCTTCCTCATTTGACTCTTCTTCCGATTCTTCTTCCGATTCTTCTTCTGATTCCTCTTCTTCGGACTCTTCTTCTTCTGATTCTTCTTCGGACTCTTCTTCTTCTGATTCTTCTTCTTCAGACTCTTCTTCTGATTCCTCTTCTTCGGACTCTTCTTCTTCTGATTCCTCTTCTTCGGACTCTTCTTCTTCTGATTCGCCCTCTTCTTCAGGCGAGCCCTGTAAACTTTGTTGCATTGCTAATAGTTGATCTGCGGTTAAAAGCGAGACGTCTTCAACTTCTTCTAGCGGATCATCGACCACGACCACAAAACCGTTTCGAGTTAACACGTAGGTTCCATCTTGGTTTAAATTAGGGGTGACGCTCATCTCATCCCCGTAAATAAACGACGCTTCCGTGGTTTCGTCTTGACTATCGACAAAGACGATACCACCTCTAATTCCAACCGTGGCTGAATTGGTCCTGATGATGGCTGGGTTTTTCTTGGTAACTTTACCGCCCACCAAACGCATCAAACCTTTACTGGTCACGCTTAAGGAACCTTCGGCGGTTTCCGGGTTGTAAATAAAGGAATCAAGGGTGACTGAAGAATTAGGACCAACGGTAAAAGCCGTTCCGTCGATAAGCAACATCTGTGCCTTACCTTTTTCATCGGTCTCAATGGTATGGTTTTGGATGATTTTGTACCCTTCATCCACAAGTTTACGCTCTTGTTCAAGAGTTAAATCTGTAGTGGTGGTGTCGACCGCTGCGGCGACTCCGATTCGTTCCTGCGCTCCAATTACTCCCGTTATTAAAAGTAACGCACTAAACAGTATGGTTGATGGTTTAGATGGCGCAAGAAAATGTAATAGTTTCTTGCTCATAATTGTTATATTCTGACATTTTGTCATATTTCAACCCAAAAGTCCATTTCTCCATTTAAATAAGGCTTCTTGTTAAGTTGGATGGGCTATTTTGTGGTATTTTGCTAATTAATCAACACCTGAGTTGAAATTAACTAAAACCACGCCAAGAATGATAAATCCCATGCCTACAGTCGTAATGGTGTTGGGCGTTTGATCGTATTTGATAGAAGCAAAGATATTTATCAAAATCAGCCCTACTCCTGACCAAATTGCGTAGGATACCGCGACCGGTATTTGCTTCAGAGTCAGCGAAATGAAGTAAAAAGAAGCGGCATAGCTTAGGGCTGTGATGATGCTTGGCGTAAGGCGTGTAAAGCCTTCGGTGTCGCGCAAATAAATCGTACCGATAACCTCTGTCACGATAGCTATTGATAAAAATAAATAAGCAACAATAATACTCATATAGGCATAATATTACACAAATAAGGAGTATGCATGACAAAACATAATGCTTTGAGAATGTTAGGAAGATCGGGAAATCCTACTTTAAGTGACGCTACGTTCGCTGGGTTTGAATCGGTCGAAACCAAAACCATGACTCTACAGGGCACGGTAAACAAAGTTGGAATTTTATTGGCTTTGGTTATTGGTGGCGCTTTGTTCACCTGGAATCAATATTACTCAACCGGTAGCGCAGGCATCTTAATGCCGGTGGGGCTTTTTGGCGGCATGATTTTTGCCGTGATCACTATGTTTAGACCCACGGTTGCCATGTACACAGCTCCTATTTACGCCATCTTGCAAGGACTCTTCTTGGGTGGAATCTCGGCTGCTTTTGAAAGCATGTATCCGGGCATTGTTATCCAGGCCACCGGTCTTACTTTTGGAACCCTGGCCTCCCTGTTGGTGCTTTATAAAACTGGAGTCATCAAACCCACAGAGAATTTTCGCTTGATGATCGTCTCTGCCACTATGGGCATTGCGGTCTTATACGCCATCAGCTTTGTCATGAGTATGTTTGGCTCAGGAATTGGCTTTATTCATTCAAACGGTTTGTTTGGCATTGGCTTCAGTTTATTTGTTGTCGGTATTGCAGCTATGAATTTGGTGTTGGACTTTGACTTCATTGAAGATGGCGCAGAACGCGGTGCGCCGAAATACATGGAATGGTTCGGTGCGTTCGCCTTAATGGTTACTTTGATCTGGCTGTATCTTGAAATGCTCAGATTGCTTGCGAAAATACGCAGCCGTTAATGGATCTCAATACGTTATTTTTCGGCGGTCTTATCGTCGTTTCTTTGGCTGTGTTTTTTTACTTGAGTCGTTTTCGAGCCTCGGCCAGTCAACGCAATCGTGACAATAAAATAGATTGGACAAGTCGCCGTTACTGGTGGTATCGCTGGGTCTTCCTTGGTTTGGTGACCTTGGTGAGCGTTGCAGCGTTGGTTCGCATGCTTAGTTAATTGTCTATGCTTAGTTGCCTTTTGTGTTGCTTTTTAGCCTACCTTATCTGAGTGAACATAAAATCTGACGTCTTGATCGTTGGCAGCGGTGCAGCGGGTCTAACTTTAGCGCTGAATCTTGCCGATCATCGAAAAGTTACGTTGATCTCCAAAGAAACCCTCGTTGATAGCTCAACTTGGTACGCGCAAGGCGGCATTGCTGCGGTGTTAGCCAAAGAGGATACCGTTGAAAGTCACATTCAAGATACTTTAAAGGTGGGCGACGGCATTTGCGACGAGCAAGCGGTTCGCTTTACGATTGAAAACAGCAAAGCTGCAATCGAGTGGTTGATCGACATGGGCGTTGAATTCACCCGCACGGCTGACGGGGCCGATTATCATTTGACTCAAGAAGGCGGTCACAGTCAACGCCGGGTGATTCATTCCGATGACACCACAGGCCGAGAAATCTCTGATTCGTTGGCGCAACGAGTCAGAGAACATCAAAACATTACCGTTTACGAAAAACACCTCGCTGTCGATTTGATTAAAGACGGGGAGCGTTGTCTGGGAGCGTATATTCTTGAAAGAGCAACGGGTTTGATTAAAACTTTTTCTGCCAGCCATACCGTTCTGGCAACTGGCGGAGCCAGTAAAGTCTATTTTTATACCAGCAACCCGGACGGAGCGAGCGGTGACGGTTATGCTTTAGCAGCACGCGCAGGGTGTCGTCTGGCAAACATGGAGTTCAACCAATTTCATCCCACTTGTCTTTATCATCCGCAGGCAAAATCCTTTTTACTCAGCGAAGCGCTTCGCGGTGAAGGGGCTATTTTGCGGCTCCCGAACGGTGAGGCTTTTATGGAGCGCTTTGATGTGCGGGGAGATTTGGCTTCCAGGGACATTGTCGCCCGGTCGATTGATTTCGAGATGAAGCGTTCTGGCTTAAACCACGTCATGCTGGATATGACCCATGCTGAGAAATCGGTGATCCAACAAAAGTTTCCGAGCATCTTTGAGACGTGCTTGTCTTTTGGTTACGACATGAGCAAAGTTCCTGTTCCGGTGGTCCCAGCAGCTCACTATACTTGCGGCGGGGTTATGGTAGATCTCTCCGGCAAAACCGATATTGACCGGCTCTACGCCATAGGAGAAGTTTCCTACACAGGTTTACACGGGGCAAATCGCATGGCTTCTAATTCGCTATTAGAATGCATTGTCTTTGGTAAAGCAGCAGCTGAAGTGATTTTAAACGATGATCCCATCGACCAGCCGGAACTGCCCTTGTGGGATAGCTCAATGGTGGTGGAATCGGACGAGAAAATTATTGTCAACCACAATTGGAACTTGGTCAGACGTTTGATGTGGGACTACGTTGGGATCGTGCGTTCCAATAAACGTTTAGCCAAAGCAGTTGCTGAACTAGCAGCTATCCAAGCAGAAGTGGAGGATTATTATTGGAACTTTTCAGTTACCTCAGATTTGATTGAGTTGCGAAACCTTACTCAAGTTGCCGAACATATAATTAAAAGCGCGCAGCTGAGAAAAGAGAGTCGCGGCTTGCACTTCTCCATAGATCATCCAAAAAAGATGAATCTCACTGAACCAACGGTAATTAAACCCTAAGTTAATCTTTGCTTCTTGATTCGTTGACCACCAACGGTCTGCCTTCGAAGTCTTTGTCATTCAATTCAGCAATTGCTTGCTCGCCACCGTCAGCCATTTCAACAAACCCAAAACCTCTAGAGCGTTTTGAGAATTTGTCGATAATGATTTTAGCTGAAGTAACGGTACCGAATTGTGCAAAGAGCTCTTCGAGCTTATCATCCGTGACCGACCAAGGGATATTCCCTACGTAAATATTCATAAAATCCTAAAAGAGATAAGTGTACAGATGTTTCTGTACCTCGTCTTAATTAAATTGTGATCAGGCTGTGAAATTTAAGCAAGCGAGCAAGTCATGTCCATGCCGCAACACAAAGGCGATTTAATTTTGCCTTCGCAACTGGTGCATTTTGAAATCTGCACTTCCCTGCCATCATCTGTAATCAATACATCGTCGATCAGAGCCAGGTCACATTTTGCGCAGGAAGCGTTCACCGCCAATCCGCATTTTGAGCATTCATATGTAGCCAAAGGAGAATTATATTTTAAAAAAGGAAATCTCTAAAATTTATTTCAAAGAGGAAATGTTAGAAATGAAAAATGATGCATGAAATAAAAAAGCTCTTTATTAAGATTAAACATAAAAAACAAGTTTATTTCCGTCTAGATCTCTTACATATGCACCGTAGAAATTCTCAGTTCGCCTCCCAGGAGCACCTTCATCAGTCGCGCCAAGTGAAATTGCTTTAGCGTGAAAATCATCAACTTCTTGCTCTGAATTCATTAAAAAACCTGTCATGCTGCCGTTGCCCACTGATGCCTTTTCCCCATCGTAAGGTTTAAACACAGCAAACATGGAATCATCTCCTTTAATTACCCAGAACTGGCTTCTCTCGTTAGGTGAAAAAGATAAAGTCTCCAAGTCTTCGAATAAGCCATCGTAGAAGGCTTTTGATGCATCTAAATCGTTGGTCCCTAAAGTTTTGTAAGCTGCAATTTTTTTCAATTTTTCTCCTATCTAAGATTAGTAAAAGTATAGGTTAATGTTTTTGTAAATTAAATTTTTTTTAGCTATATTCTTACCTGGGAGAAAATAATGAAGTATTTATTATTAGTCTTAAGTTTATTATCAGTTAATACATTTACTCAGACCTATGATACTGATGTTGCTGATATTTTTGCCGGTGAGAATCAGGTGGAAGACAGCCTTAACATGGCAAACGAAATCCTATGCATCATCTCTAAGCTAAGAGCTGAACAGTACATTGATAAGGGTCCTTACAAAGCAAACGTCTATCCAGAGAGATGCAGGAAACAAGCAATTCAAACTGGTTCGTCTAGACAATCTGGTTCAAGCTCTGGCAGCGGTCAACAAAATCAGCAACAACAAAATCAGGTAGAACTTCCAAGCACCATGATTGTGGACGTTGAGTATAAAGAACCGCAAGTAGATGGAACTACATCCATTCCTGAGCATATCGAAGTTAAATCATGGTTTTTTCAAAAAGGTGACTACTCAGAAGCGCAATCAAACTATGATAATTTGTGGGATGCTCAGCCTGATATGCTGATTTATGCTTTAACAAAAGTTTATGCAGGCGCTAAAGAATCCGATCCAAATGGAGATATGGAGCTTAATTATTTAATTACTACCAATTGCAAGAACGCCCCTTATAGTTCCATTGAAGAGGCCCAACAAGCCGCGACAGCTGCTGGCTATATAGAGACATCTTGGGAGTACTATCAAGAAACAGAAAAATATATGAAATGTCCTCCTATGGGAACTGTGAATGGCAGTGGGTATCTGTCCACTATGGGAAATTCAATTGCTTTCCAGGAGCTTGGCTCAGGCGATATTACCGGCTCAGAAACGAGTGGAAATTCTGCTGGGGCTGCAGCGGACGGATATGGAGGTGATTTCGACAGCGGAAACACAGAAATCATCATCACTCAAAACGCTCAAACTATTGGTGGAGAAACTGTCTTCACTAGAGACGGGCTTTGGGAAGAAGAAGAAATTTATTGCGTTGTCGATTTAGGAAGCAACATACAAATCAGAGACGCCATGAGCTGTGATTATCCTGAGTATGATAGCAATGGAAATGAGATTGTAATGAATAAGCAATCATGGAAAGGTAAATTCACTAGTGGATTTTCTTTTGATGACGCTTCAAAAAGATATTGTGAAAAGCTGGTTGCAGTGAGAAAAGAATTAGAGAATGGAACCTTAGTGGATGATACAGAAACATTTGTTAATGCTGACTGGTCATGGTTTGGAGGTTATGGCGTTCCAGATTTCACAGAAAAATGTAAATCAACTGATAGAGACCTTGCGAAGGTGAGCGTTTGGGAATACGGACTCTACAATCAAGACGGTTCAAGGTATAACCTTAAGAATCCAGGATTTGAATTAGAAGGCCCTGAATTAACAGAAGGGACAACCTCTGTTGGAACTCCTTACGCCTGGGCAGATTACTGGGGAGTTTGGCTTGATTACAACTTCCAAAATATCGTAACTGATACGACGCCTTTTACAAAAGTAAATTCCGACGATACAGCAAACTATTTTCTAAAGCCTAAGTCAGTGAGTATTCGAAAAATTTCGGTTGAGAAGAAAAGCCTTAATGAATTAGACGGTGTAGAAGTAGAACTCTACGTTGAGTGGGATATCAAAGAGACCGGCTCTGAATGCTGGTGGAATAATTACGTGGTTGGATACGAAGGCACAACACCCATCTTAGACTCTATAGATTCTAATTCGAATGGAGATGATGATAGATGCATGAAAGAAAGATGGTCATCTCTTGGCGTGCCTGTCACAGGTACATATGTAGTTTTTAAAGGATACTGGGATGCAGCGTATCAAGTCAGCGGAACTTCTCCAGCCGGAGCTTTTGTCTTTGATTCAGCAATTAAAACCAATGATTACGGCTGGTGGATTGGGGAAGATGAAATTACTGAATTCGCTTTTACTCCACAACAGTATTTGGATGCGATGGATGATAACCTTGATTCTAACGATGGTTATCAAGTTTGGAGAACATTATGGGCTACCGGAGGAAACTATGGTGGATATGAAATTACTACATCTGCCATGCAGGATCCAACTTCTTTATCAGTTGAATTTAGGAAAGAAAGTGAAGCCTCTCTTGAGGATCTAGCCTCAATTACTCTTGGGTGTATTCAAAATTGCTACTCCTCTCGAAGTTTCAATGCTTACATAGCAGATGCTATATCGAAAATCGATACTGCCAACAGAAATAATACTACTGTTTCTGGTAAGTCTCCCTCGCCATTAACTAGTCCTGGGATAGAAGCCTCGACGTCAACTGTTCCTACTGGAAATTACTTGAGAACAAATCAAGACGGAAGAACCACCGGAGATTGGACTTCAGACGGTGTATTGGAAACTGAATTGATGCAATATAAATTCGTCAATGGAGCTATTCAAGATACGATTACAAATGCAGACATTGCATTTCCAAATACCATTTATGAGTACAGCGATCCTTGGAGTGCTTTTCAAAATGTTTGCTATTTAGAGCCTAATGGAGTTGGAGAAGTATGCGGCCTTTACGCAAATATGCGTCTATTCAATATGGCTAAATTAGATCAAATGGAGTGCGATAAAATTGAAGATTCTGATGGCAATGGCACAAAAGATTCTTATGGTTGGCATGATGACACTACAATTCAAAATGCGGATAGCTCCTTAAAAAGATATTGTGTAGATAAATTACAGGCCTCTGATGAATACTATGACTTGTATTGGGATACTTGGAAAAGTTATCAGATATTTGATAGCAACGATCAACTGGTTGAAATCTCTAGGCCGCATTCCGTTACTTTCAAAATTCCAAACGATCCATCTAAATACGGTAAGTTAGCTGATAAGAAAAAAACCTTGGAGTATTCCGGGTTTGGTCAATTATGGGGTTTTGAATGGACAGCATTTGATATTGCTACTTGGACAGAAAAGGGAGAATATTGGGACTATAACGAAGGGGGTTGGGAAAACATAAGATGGTTCCCTGAATATACTATTCCTGATGGATCTGAAGTGGTCGGTGACGATGGCACTAAATATAAGTCAAAAATCATTCGTGGAGAGTATTTTTTAAAACCTGCTGACGAGGCAATTGGTACTTTAGCTTATAGCACATCACCAACAGCGCTCGATGAACTTAATGGAACGCCGATCTCTGCTGACGATGTTGGACCCGTTCCTGCTGACGATGAAATACTAAATGGTGGTAAGCCTAGTGTAGATCATGGAGTTATAATCTTTGAGGCGCCATAATTTTATAAAAGAAGGAGGTACCTATGGCTACAGTGTATATAACGTTCGAAATCTCAAAAGATTTTGAAGACTGGAAAGAGGTATTCGATGATGATCAAGACAATCTCAATGAAAATGGAATTGAAACTCTTGCGGTAGGTTATGAATTGGATAACCCATCAAAGGTTAGAATTGCTCTGTCTGCAGAATCTTTAGAAGCCGTTCAAGAATTTATGCAAGGCAATAACGATACCATTGAAGATTCTGGACATATTATTGAAACGACCGTTTTTGAAGAATTTAGTGACTAATATTTAATGAGTCCTGGATTTTTTTTAATCGGTCTTATTTTTGTTGTTGCTGGCTGCATATACCTTCCATATTGGCTTAAAACAAAAGATTTAAAAAAAATCAGATTAAAAAATCTTCCATCTGAAGGTAGCTGGGCAAAGTTATCCAAAGGTAATATTTATTACAGATGGCATGAACCAAAAGAAAAAAATGGACAAACTATTGTTATGGTTCATGGCTTTTCTACGCCTAGCTTTGTTTGGAAAGGTCTTTTAAATGGTCTTCTAAATCAGGGTTATTCCATCTTGGTTTATGATCATTACGGCAGGGGATTTTCTGAAAGACCGAGAACCAAATACTCTCTAGATTTCTATGTTGAAACTCTAAAAGAGCTCGTTTCTCATCAAAATATTGATGAAAAAATTCATTTAGTTGGATATTCCATGGGCGGCCCCATCATTGGTGGATTTGCAGACAAATACTCTGTTCAAGTAAAAAGTTTGTCTTTTATTGCTCCGGCTGGATTTGGAAAAGTACAAACATCTATTCCTTCTTTTATGAAGATTCCTGGAGTGATTGAGTGGGCCATGCATGTTTTAGCAGATAGATTTTATGGCTCTGCTATCAGTTCTGAAACCACCCATAGCAACGATCCTTTATCAATTAACGAGAGAGAATTTCAACAGCTATTTTCTTTTCAGGTGCAATTTAAGGGATTTCGTGAATCTTTGGCTTCAACGATGAGAAATTTTAATCTTTTCGATGCACGAGAGATGTTCGAAAAGGTTGCGGCAAAAAATATTCCATCTATCGCTATTTGGGGCGACAACGATGGAATCGTTTCTTACAAGGGAGCTAAAACTTACTCAGAAATCTTCCAAGAAGGGAAAGTTATAACAATCAAAGGCGGCACTCATGATATTACCTATCGACAACCTTCGGACGTTTTGGAGGCTATAAAAATTTTCTTAAATTCGCAAATGTCTTAATTTGGAGATTTATCTTGGTAGCATGCCTTTAACTCTTATTAATTGAGTCGTTGTGGCTTCTCTTCTAAATTTTGAAATCTCTTGATACTCAGGATCGTTGTACCAATTATCAGCAGCTTCCTCACTAGGAAAAGAAAAAATAATGACTCTTCCTTTAACGTCGTTATCCCCTTCCACATTTGTTATATTGTCATCATAAGTAATAAATTCTCCTCCGTGTTTTTTTAGAATCGGAAAAAAACCTTTTTCATAATTCCTATAGTTATCTGCATCGTGTATTTGGAGATTGGCAATCATATAGACTTTGACATCGCTCATTTTTTACCTCTTTCGTTAATAATTTATGAATCTAAATATTCTATAAGTGTCTTGACCTTTTTGGCACCGCCAAAATAGTTTATTTCATCTTTGTCCATGGTTGCTAAACTTTTTAGCATGCCAGCTTTTGCAGCTTCATAAGCATGTATTTCTTTGAGAGGGGCAAAGCTAACTCTGATGGTGAATAAAGAATAATCATTGTGAATTTTACAGATTGTTTCCCTTTCGCATCTTACAAACCAACAATCCGGATTGCCAACTATTTCAGGCTCTTCAGCTAGGTGCAGTCTTTCTGTGTCTGCGTGGATAAGCCAATTTTCTCTTTCAAAAGGTTGCAGCAAGGGAGCCCTTTCAATGAACCTTCCGATATTGACACCTATTTTCTCATTGAGACTTTTCACAGGAGCATGAACGTCGTAAAGAGACTTGCCTATTTTATCTTGTACATTCCAATAACTTGGAGAGCACACAGATGCTGCTAACATCCTTTGTTTACCACCTGCTTCGATTAAACATAAGTCGTCCGGTACTAATAAGGATGTATCGGCGATAGGATCCGGATAATCACACTTCTGGGTAGGTATGTGTTTCGCTAATATTTGCTGAGCAGGCAGAGAATCTTCTGTAGTAGCAACAACTTCCCTGTAGTTATTGTTTAAAAGATTAAATTTATGCTCAAAAACTTCTTTTGAAATCGGCTGATCAAACCAATTTTCTTCGTGAATTGGATTAAGACCAAGTCTATATTTGGTGTAACCCTCACCCCAAGGAGGAGAGAGAAATAAATTATTTCCAGCCAAGGGGTTTTAATTTTTCTTCGACAAACGAATTTGGCACATCCTCTAAATGCGAACCAAGTGTATCATTCCATCTGTTCAGAAAACCAAATAGAGAAATAACAGCTACCATGTCGGTAATTTGTTCCTTGCTAAAATACTTTAATAAATTATCAAAGTGCTCTTGCTGAGCTTGGTTTGGCGTTTTGCCTGCAGCAAAAGCTAGATCAAGAACTGCCTTTTCTGAATCATCGTAATGCGAACTTTCCTGATATCTTAAAATGTCGTTTATTTTTTTCTCATTGACACCGGCTTGGTGAGCTCCATGAGACGTGTGTGCCTGACAATACTTACACCCAGAAGAGAGGCTTGATGCTAAAGCAATGAGCTGCATTAAACTCTGATCGATTCTTTGCGATGAGAAAATTGTTCCAGCAAGAGTCGCAAAGCTTTGATTCAACTCTGGGTTTACCGCCATGGATAAGTGAGAATTGGGTAAATATCCCATGAAACCCTCAATCACTTTAAATAAATCCTCTTGATCGGAATAATTTTCTCTGGAATCTCCCCCTAAGAATGAGTAACTCATAAAACCTCCATTGATGTTGTTTAAAAATATCTTATTTAGTTTGTTCACTCAAGAAATCTACGATGGCTTCTGCGAAAATATCGTTTTTATCGCCAACAACCATGTGCGTGGCTTGCTGAATTTCAGCAAATTTAGCGTGAGGCACGGCGTTGAGAAATTCCTCTTTTTCCTTGATAGTTAAAATATCGCTCAAGGCCCCTTGGACAAGCAAAGTTGGAACAGTAATCCTCTTGGCAGAATTTTCTAATTGCTTAAAACGTTCTTCTCTTACTTCACCCATCCCAGTCCTATCTGTTAAAAAAAGAGGATCCCAGTGCCAGTAGTAACGACCGTCTTCTTTGAGTCGTAGATTTTTTTTAAGTCCAGATATATCTTTTGGTCTTTCTCTGTGTGGCAAATAACCTGATACGGCATCTGCAGCCTCTTCCACTGAAGCAAAACCTTTTGCACCAGAGCGCATGAATTCAACTATTCTGTCTGATCCCTCGTCGTTGGGACGCATGCCGATATCCACCATAATGAGGCCTGAACAGTATTTACTTTCTTCTTTGTGGCCTGCCAAAGATAAGGAAATCATGCCGCCTAGCGAGGCGCCCACCAAATTAGCCTTTTTTCCAAGTTGCTGAATTATCTTTACAAGGTCATCTCTGTGAGCATCAAAAGTATAATCTCCGCTACTATCCCAGAAACTCTCACCGTGGCCTCTTAAATCATGAGCGATTACGTGAAAACCTAGATTAGCAATTTTTGCCGCAACGCCTTTCCATGAATGTCTTGTTTGTCCTCCTCCGTGTAACATTATTACAAGCGGATTCACGTTATCCCCCCACTCGGAGGCTATAATTTCTCTATCTTCAGAAACTTTAAATACTCTGTTCACTTAATTTTTATTTAAATAATTGAAGCACCCTTTTAAAGCCGGCGTCTTACTAGTAATGAGATTTATCTCAATTGATTTTAGGATTTGTGAATGCTGATCTTTGGGGTGATTTGAGTATTGATCCAAAAATTTATTATCTTTAATAAGGTATGCAAGATCCGATACTAGAGACCCTCCGAGTAAAATCCTTCTTGGCAAATAAGCAACCGAAACATCTTGCATAAACTGTATGAGATTATCGACAAAACCGTAAATTACAAATTTTGCTTTTGGGTTTCTTTTTTTAGCCAAGGAAACAATTTCCTCGGGAGATAATTTTTGCTTATATCTAGATTGATATGCTCTGCTTATGCTGGGTCCAGAAATCACATCTTCAAGAACTGAAAAATATTTTGACGCGCTTATCCCCAGATTGTTTAAAAGTAATTTGCTGTGAAGTTTTGTATTTCCAATTTCTGTAGGTATGACTTTTCCATCAGCAACAATAGCAAATCCTAGACCTGTTCCTGGCCCGATCATTAAATCTACATTGGACTTTGACTTTCCTTTTTTAATTTTTTTTAATTTCATTTCATCAATAGCATAACCAACTGCCTCCCAATCATTAAGAACTTGAGAAATGGCCAACTCAAACTTTCTGCCCAATAAATCTGCATCTATGATCACTTTTCTATTTGTCATTTCTACTCTGTTACCAAGCCTCGGACCTGCAGCAGCTATGACAGCATTTTTAATTTTGGGATTTGATAAAAGATTGCTCAAAGTTTTATTAATGTTTTCATCAGAAATATTTGAAAGGATGTTTTCTTCAAAGAGGCCTTTTTTATTTGCATAGGCATAACGCATATTGGTACCACCAATATCTACAAGTAAAGAAGAGTGTCTGCTCATTTTTTTAATAAGTCTTAAACTTGTTTCCTTAGAGTTTTTTTACAAAGTCTTTTGGATCAAGCTGAGGAATCTTTTTGTTATCTCCAGTTGGAGTCCCTATGTAAAGATATCCTAGCACCTCTTGATTATCATCAAGCTCCAAGAAAGAACCAATTTCTTTATTCAAAGCGAATTTTCCAGTTCGCCAAATCCCACCAAAACCAAGCGCATTGAGAGCAAGGAGAATATTTTGTCCAGCTGCAGCAGTAGAAAACATTTGCTCCAAAGCTGGCACCTTGGGATGTTCTTTTATGGATGAAACCAAGATGACTATCATTGGCGCTCGGAAAGGTGCTTGTCTATATTTCTCCAATACCTCATCTGAAACATCCCGCAGGTGCTTTTGGGCAAATTGTTCAAAAATATTAGATAGCTTTTCTAACCCTTCTCCTGAAACTTCAATAAATCTCGTCGGTCTAATCCAGCCATGATCAGGAGCTCTGAGAGCTGCCTCATAAACTAACTTCATTTGTTCAGCATTAGGGTGAGGTTCAATTAGTTGTCTTGGAGAATTTCTCTCAAGAATATTTGATAAAGCTTTGCTTTCCATTGATGTACTTCTTTTAAATAATTTGATTAACTATAAATTAACATATTAATCTATTGAAAAAATGAATATACCTAGAGATAAAACAGTTCAAGACCTATTTAAATGGCGAGTTGAACAAACGCCTGATTCAGTGGCGCACAAGTTTCTTGATAGGGAAACTTCTTACAAAGAATTAGACTTGTTATCCAATAAGGTTGCGAATGGACTTATTAAAGAAGGCTGTAAGCCAGACGCAAGGGTTGCCTATTATGGAAAAAATTCAGATTATTTTTTTGAATTTTTGGTAGGCACAATGAAATCTGCAACGGTTGCTGTGGGTGTTAACTGGAGGCTTGCACCTCCAGAAGTAGTCTATGTCTTAAATGATTCTGAAAGCGAGGTCCTTTTCGTGGGAGAAGAATTCTATCCTGTTATCGAGCAAATCAAGGATGAAATACCTAAGGTAAAAAAAATTATCGCAGTAGATGATAGTCATGAAACCTTTGAAAGTTATATTGCGTGGCGAGATAGTCAAACTGAGGATGATCCTGGTGTTTCAACATCATTAGATGACGACATTATTCAACTCTACACTTCAGGCACAACGGGTCACCCCAAAGGTGTTCAGCTCACCAATCAAAACTTTTCATCAGCTAATGATACTATCGAAGGCATAGTTCCCTTCAAAGAAGGCACGCCGAATTTGGTTTGTATGCCGGGGTATCATGTTGCCGGAACTAACTGGGGTATTTGGGGGCTAATTCACGGTTGTAAAAATATTATCATTGCCGATATTGATCCTGTCCTAATTTTGGAATTGATTGAAAAAGAAAAAATACGTTCTTCTCTTTTCGTTCCAGCAGTGATTCTATTTTTAGTCTCAATACCGCAAGCCGCTGAGACAGATTTTTCATCTCTTAAGTTTGTTCTTTACGGAGCTTCGCCGATTGCTGATGACACTATTCTCAAAGCTCAAGAAATAATGAAATGTGATTTATTTCAGGTTTATGGTCTAACTGAAACTGCAGGTGCAATAACGATTCTGATGCCAGAGGATCATGATCCAGAAAAAGGAAAATTAAGATCCTGTGGAAAGGCTCTAAATAGTGTTGAAATTAGAGTTGTTGACGACGAAGGCAATGAAGTAAAAACCGGCGAGATTGGGGAAGTCATCTCCAAATCACCTTTAAATATGAAAGGTTATTGGAATAGACCAGATGCTACTGAGGAAGCCATTAAAGATGGATGGTTTTATTCTGGCGATGCTGGTTTTTTTGACGATGAGGGTTATCTTTACATCCATGATCGAGTCAAAGATATGATTGTTTCTGGTGGAGAAAATATATATCCAGCAGAAGTAGAAAATGCCCTGATGAGTCATCCAGAAATTGCAGATGCTGCAGTTATTGGAGTGCCAGATGAAAAATGGGGTGAATCAGTCAAAGGCTTCGTGGTTTTACAACCGGATTCAAGTTTAGATGAGACTGAAATTATCTCGTATTCAAGAACACAAATAGCTGGCTATAAATGTCCAAAGACTATTAATTTCATAGAGGCTTTGCCGCGAAATCCCTCTGGTAAAATTCTGCGTAGAGAATTGCGCGAGCCTTTTTGGGAAGGTAAAGATAGAATGGTTTCAGGAAATTAAACTTTTTATAGGAGATAAAAATGTTAAAACTTCACTTTGCACCAAACTCAAGAGCAGAAAGAATTCTTTGGCTTCTGGAAGAGCTGGAGCTACCTTATGAATTAAACGAAATGGCTTTTCATCCCAGCGATCTGAAGTCAGATGAGCATAGAGCCAGGCATCCGCTTGGAAGAATCCCGGTTTTAGATGATGGAGATATCCAAATATGGGAATCCGGCGCTATTACTCAGTACATAATTGAGAAATATAAGAACGGAGGTTTGAAGCCAAATGTTCAATCTGAGCTTTTCCCACAATACCTTCAATGGTTTCATTATTGCGAGGGCATGATTATGCCGCCGATGAACACCATAGTTGTTCATACAGTATTACTGCCGCCAGATAGAAGAGACGAAACTGTTCTTGGTCAGGCACAAAGATTGCTCACAAGAGCTCTTGAACCAATTAATGACGCCTTAGAAGGAAAAGATTATCTAATAGGTGATTTTTCTGGAGCTGACATCATGCTTGGTCATTCTTGTTATATGTCAAACAGAATGGGTTGTGTAACCGATGAGATGAAGAACATAAAAGCCTATGTTAAACGTTTATCATCAAGGCCAGCTTTTTTGAAGATGACCGAACACAGACCTTCCTAAAATGATCAAAAAGGAACAAGTCAGGGTCATCAAAGGCCTTCTCGATCATCTGGATAATAAAACTAACGTTAAAGCTGATGGCATGATTAAGAATCCAGCGGATACCTATACTTCAGAGGATAGGTTCCATAAGGAGTGGGATAATTTCTTTCTCAACCATCCTCAGATTATTGGTTTTAGTGGAGATTTACCAAATAAAGGATCTTTTATGACTGCCGATGATTTTGGTGTGCCTATCCTTGCAACTCGAGATAAAAACGGTGAATTTAAGTGTTTTGTAAACGTATGCACGCACAGAGGAGTTATTGTTGAGAGTCAAAGAAGAGGTGAAAAAGAAAAATTTTCTTGTCCTTTTCATGGCTGGACTTTCAATAATAGAGGCTCGCTGGTTGGCTACCCAAAGCCTGATCATTTTGGAGAGATAGATAAATCCTGCTATGGACTTAAAGAACTTCCATGTGCAGAGAAGCATGGTTTTTTATTCGTGCATCCAAATGAAAACGGAGTCATAAACACTGAAGACCTTTTAGGAGATCAACTTATAGAAGAAATGGAATCATGGAAGTTTAAGGATCTTATTCTCACTCAAGAGGAAGAGTATGTAACCGATATGAATTGGAAGCTCGCTATCGATACTTTCGGAGAAACGTATCATTTTTCCACCCTGCATAAAGATACTTTATTTGAATCCTTTTATGGAAACGTTCAAATGTTTGACACTTTTAAAAGGAATGCAAGATTGAGTTTGTGCAAACGCCAAATAGAAGTTTTAAGAACCACTCCTGAAAAAGATTGGGACGTCAGAGTTGGATCTCTCCCAGTTTATTTCCTTTTTCCAAACATAATAATAAATGTCTTAGAGGGTGGGATCATTGTTGTTAAAGAGTATCCTTTAGAAAATTCTCCTCATAAAAGTGTATCTAAGGTTTCTTTTTACTTTACCCCTGAGGCAGTTGGATACCTAGAAGAGATGAAAAACGGGGATGAAGAAAACTTTAATCCTTACATTGCTTTTGGGGAAATTATCAGAGACGAAGATTATGTGGCTGCCGCAGCTTCCCACAAAGGTTTGAGGTCAGGAAAAATAGATCATATTTTATTTGGTCAAAATGAGCCCGCTTTGCATCACTATCACAATACTTACAGGGAAGCATTGAACCTTAAGCCAATGCCTTTAATCAAATCAAAATAAAATAAAATAAAGTAATGTTCAAAAGTATTAACAAAAATACTTTAATTGCTGGATCATTTTTCTTTTGTGTTTTGTATGCGCTCTTTGTCATGCGCCCCTTCAGAAGCGCAATGGCTGCGCAAATAGGTACAAGTGATTTGACCTACTTCCTATTAATCGTTGTGTTGGTTATGTTGTTGGCAAATCCAATATATTCTCTTATCGTTTCAAGGGTAAAGGAGTCAAGGCTTGTAACTTACATTTATGGTTTTTTTATTCTCAACCTTTTTTTATATGCTTTTATAAACAACCTCTATCCAGATAATTATGTTGTAGGCGTAAGTTTTTACATTTGGTACAACGTATTCAATTTTTTTGTTGTTTCAGTTTTTTGGGCCAAAACAGTCAATAGTTTTCAAACCGACGATAGTAAAAAATATTTCGGAATTATAAGCGCCTTCGGCTCGGCTGGAGCTTGGCTAGGCTCTCAATCAGTTTTACTTTTTCTGGCCGATTTGCCTGTTATTGCGATGCTTTGCGCTTCTGTTGGATTAATGTTGGGTATTGTTTTGTCTAGTTTATTAAACAGTGTCTCTAGCGATATCGTTAAGAAAGAAAATTCAGGATTTTTTACAGAGTTTTCAGAACAATTCATACAAATTAAATCTAATAAACTTGTCAGACAACTTTTGATTTATGCTTTTCTTTGGACGTGCCTAGCCACATCTCTTTATTTCTTCGGTCTTGAAATAATCAATAAGTATTCAACTGACGTTGTCGAACAAAGAAAGATTTTCTCTTTGGCAGATTCTGTGGTGACGCCCATTTCCTTTATCGCACAATTGTTTTTAACTAGATTTTTCTTGGAAAATAGATTTTTTGGCATCAAGTTTGTTTTAATTGCCTATGGAGTATTGTTCTCCATCGCTTTCTTTGCAATTTCAGGTTACATGGCTAACATCCTGCTCAGTTCTTCTGGAGTAATACTTTTTATTATTTTATCGGCTGTAATGAGACCCTTTGAATACGCAATCAACAAACCTGCAAGAGAAAGTGTCTACACAACGCTGGAAAAATCTGAAAAATATAAATCAACTGTCTTTATAGATACTTTTACCAATAGATTTGGTGATGCCTCTGGCGGATTGTTATTCAATACTTTAATTGTTTTGGGATTGAGCTTATCTTTAGCGCCGATAGCAATTATTCCTTTGGCAATTTATTTGTCTATGCAAGGACGATCTATCGCTGCTAAATCTTCAATCTAAAATAATTTTAGTAAGGCCTGTCGCCGACGATGGTTACTCTCTCAACTCTTCGAATATTAGGCCAATAGTCCGAAGCAGCATAATGTTGGCATGCTCGATTATCCCAAAAAGCTATTGAGTTAGGCTCCCAGACAAATCGGCACTGATATTCAGGTATGGATGCTCTGGAATAGAGAAAGTTAAGCATTTTTTTAGATTCGTCAGGATCCCAGTCTTTAATGTATTGAGTAAACGCCCTATTGACGTAAATACTCTTTTGCTTGGTGTCTGGATGAGTTCTTATGACGGGATGCTCTGGATTTGGAAATTTTTTATTCACAGCTTCAATCTCTTCATCGGTTTTTCCTGCCTTAACTAAGCCCTTTCTGAAATTGGCGAAATCATGGATGGCAACGGCTCCATCGAGCTTCTCTTTAACTTCATCTGAAAGATCTTCATAAGCCGCCCCCATATCTGCAAAAAGAGTGTCTCCTCCGTAATCAGGGCACTCGATCATTCTCAAGACTGAGCCTAGAGAAGGCTCTTGCCTCCAAGTTACATCAGAGTGCCAAGTATTTTCCTTACCTCTGTTATCTTTATCGTGAGTAATCTTTAGCACTTCTGGAAAATTTTCCTTTTGAGGAGCAAAAGGATGAATTTCGAGCGATCCAAAATTACGAGCAAAGTTTAAATGCTCTTCTGTTGAGATCATCTGATCTCTAAAAAAAATAACTTTATAAATTAGAAGAGCCTTGTAGATCATATCCAGCGTTGCTTGGTTCAAATCTTCTCTTAAATCTATATCGAGCAGCTCTGCTCCAATCGCAGGCGATAATCTTTTTACTTTGAAAGGAAGTTTCTGATTTTCAAACTTCTTTGCTGAAAAACTGTTGTTCATAATCTCTTTTAAATTCTATCCAAGAAATTTTTAATTTAACAGTTCCAGACTAAAAAAATTAATTTAATGAGTTTGCGTTATTTATCATTTCATTTACTTTCTCTTCGACAATGAAAAGAGGAGGACTGCCATGATCCAAGAGAGCAGAGTGAAAGTCTTTAATATTGAACTTTTCGCCTAAGGCATCTTGAGCTCTTTTTCTTAGCTCAAGTATTTTTATCATACCGACTTTATAACTAAGCGCCTGAGCTGGCCACACAATATAACGTTCAATTTCAACTCTCACCTCAGTATCAGACATTCCAGTTTTTGCTTTCATGTACGCCATAGCTTTTTCTCGAGTCCATCTTTTATAGTGCATTCCTGTATCTACAACCAATCTGACCGCTCTGAAAAGTTCACTTTGCAAAATACCTAATTCATCCAAAGGATTGTCAGCTAAACCAGCTTCTAAGGCGAGCTGTTCAGCATAGAGAGCCCATCCTTCTGAAAATGCCGAGGTTCGATAGCCAAATTTTCGATAATAAGTTAGATCTTCATTTTCTAAAGAATGAGCTATTTGGTGATGATGGCCCGGAATAGCCTCATGATAGGCAAGTGTTTTCATGCCGTACTTAGGGGTTTGTTTGATGTCGTACAAATTTGCATAAAAAACGCCCGGTCGACTTCCATCCAACGCAGGCGATCTGTAATATCCGCCCGCTGCTGTTTTTTCTGAGTACTCCGGGACAGCTTTGACGATAACTTTGGATTTCGGCATGGTATGAAAATATTTTTCTAAAACAACATATGCCTCATCAACCATCTCAGAATAATCTTTAATCGCAATTTGTTTTCTATCAGGAGTATCGGCGTAGAGAAATTGCGGATCCTCATTTAACTCGTTCATTAAAATACCCACAGACTTGTCTTGGTTGTATCCTAATTGCGTCAAGATAGTTTTCATCCTCTTGCTGATTCGCTCTACTTCGCTAAGACCCATGTCATGAATTTCTTGAGGCGAATAATCTGTAGTTGTATAAGTTCTTATTCTCAACTCATAATATTTATCTCCGTTTGGTTGAGACCATAGCCCATGATTATTATTTGCCTGCGCTTGAGTTGAAACCAAATAATCTTTCATCATCTTAAATGCTTTATCGATGCTTTGTCTTATTGCTTGTTTGAGGCTCTCTTGCAGTTGCATTTTCTGATCTTCTGAAAAGTTTAAATCGTTAATTTTTCTATCAAATTCTGTATAGATGGGATGCTCCTCAAATGAGAAGTTTAGAAATTCATCAAGCTGAGCAATGACTAGTTCGTAAACAAATTTTGGCGCATAAAAGTCAATGGCTTTTTGCCCATTTAATTCATATAGATGCCCCTCAAAAACATCATCAAATAGTCTTACTCTGTCTATGTAAGCTTCTGCTTCTGTTAAATTTCTAATTGGATGAGTATCTGTCATGAATTCAACCATATCAATGTGAGCGCCGCCTATCTGATTGAGAACGTAGTTGTGGAAAGGGAAAGTCTCTAATCTCAGCAACGTATTCTCAGTATCGAAAATAGCTATTTTTTTTGAAGCTCTTTGGATGCTGCTTAGATTTTCATCGTCATAAGATCTTAAAGTCTCTAAAATCTTTCTTGCTTTCGCTTTGTCGCGATCTAATTGTTTCTGACTTGGAATGGTTAATTTTGAAGCATGACCGGTAAACCAATTGTATTTGTCAAAAATACCTATGTAAGTCATAGACTCAGGTGAGTCAATTATTTCAAGAAATGTTTCTTTAGCCAGAAAATGATCTATTGAAAAAGGCTTCATGAAAAAGAGATTTACTAAATAAATCGAAGTTGCCAAAAGAACCAATAAAATCAGTCGAAGTAGATATTTGAAAGCTAATTTAAATGTCATCTATATCAAATTTAATTAATAAGAGAATTTTTTCAAGATATCAGGAATATTTTTCTTAAAATTAAAGAACCCCTTATTTGAAAACTCCCAACAAAAAATGTCTTCTTCGCGAGTTATAAAGTTGATATCCGTATTATTTATTTTCTGCACCTCTCGTAAGTAATCTAGATTTTCACCAACAGATGGATAGACAACATCAAACGACTTTTGTTGCTGTAACCTCTCCGGCGATTCCAAAGAAGATTTATCAAGATAAGTCTGCACATCGCTAAGAGCTTTCTTTTTAAAAGCCAATACTTTTTCATCTAATTCTATTTTTCTGTCAGCGTTAGTTAACAGAATCAAATATATATTTTCATAGCTCTTATAGAGGTTTTCTCTCCCCTCTAGCCAAAGGTCATTTTCAAACATCACCAGAGTGTTATTTTTTTTTGTTTCATTGAATGTCAGGTTTAAAGGCTCTTTTAAATATTCTTTTTCTCCATTTAAAGATTCGGCAACGGTGTTCAATCCTTTTGGATGAAATCTACCGTCGGTAAATTTTGATATGTTTGATGATCTAGCAATGTAGTGCTTGCCATTTGTTTGGATGCCAGCAACCCATCGCCAACTGAGAGTGTTTGATGCTGCATCTCCATCTAATAAATATTTCATAAAGAATTCAGCCCCTAGCTGCCAAGGAAGGCCTAGGGTAAAAATCCAGATACTTGCGAACCACATTCTCGTATGGTTATGAAGGTAATTTTCTTCTTTTAATTCGTTGATCCAAAAATCAAAGCAATCAATCCCTGTATTGCCACTAATAGCTTTCTCATAAGCGGTTTCATCGTATAAATCTACCCTTTCAGAAATAAAATCTTCCCAGACTGCAGGCCTTAATTCCAACCAGCCTTTCCAATAAGTTCTCCAGTATATCTCTTGGATAAATTTTTCTATTTTTGCAAATGGGTATAAATCTAATGACCTTTTTATTAGTTCCTGTTCAAGAATAAGTCTGTGGGTAATGAAAGGCGACAAACAAGAAACGTTATCTCTTTTTTCAGGCCCGTAATCGTAATTTCTTAACCCTTGATAGTCCGATAAATTATTAGAGACGAAATTTTCAGCAACTGAATTAGCTAATTTAAACAGGTTTTTAGAGTTATCTTTTGCGTACATTTTGGCTTTCAAGTCTTAAAAGTTCTGCCTTTTTTTTGATGCCGCCTTTAGCGCTGTAGCCCCCTAAATTGCCATCAGATCTAACTACTCTATGACACGGGACTGAGGGCGCATAAGGGTTCTTGGCACAAGCATTAGCAACTGCTCTCGCGGATTGAGGATGGCCAATTGCAAGAGCGACTTCCTTGTAAGATCTAGTTTCTCCATAAGGAATTTTTTTTAATTCTTTCCAGACTTTCTTTTGAAATGATGTACCTACCATAAACTCTAGCTTAACTTTTCTTTGCCTTGCCGCTAATATAATCCTTTAGCATCTCATATTCTTTACATGAATTTGGGCAGAGAGATAGTAATTTCTCTAGATTTTCTTTAGCCTTTTCCATTTCACCAATTTGCGCAAAGAACTCTCCTTGATATTCCAAAGCAGTTTTATTGTTTTCATCAATGGATATTGCCTTTTCATAAAACTCCTTTGCTTTATCAAACTCACTTATTTTTCTATTTGAAAAGGCCAACAGGGTCCATCCATCTGAGTCCTTTGGCTTTTTTTTGGTGTATTTTGTGAGTTTTTTAATTGCACTTTCGAATTGTTCTTTTTTTACTAGTTCCACTGCTTCTTTATAAAGTTTCGAAGCAGAAGGCTTGTTGTAACTTGCAGCAAAAATACTTTGCGTTGTAATAAAAATAATTATTAAAAATATGTTTTTCATAACTTTAATTTACCACTTTATTTGAATATATTTTTTTATATGAATATAAATGGATTAAGGATATAAGATTCATCTCCCATGAAAGATATTGTTTTGATTCATCGAAACGTAAGGATGTTTGATAATCCTGCTTTATTCCATGGTTCCAAGAATCAAGATTATGGAGTTGTTTATCTTTACGATCGAAACTATTGGCAAGCAAATGGTAAATCGGAAATACAATTAAATTTTCTTTTTGATTGCTTAGAGGCTTTGGATCAAAAGCTTAAAGAAAAAAATTCTCAAATTTATGTGTTTTCAGGAAATTATCTTGATCTCCAAAAATGGATTGAAACTCATTTTTCAGAATCAATCATTCATGCTAATCATTGCACTGATGTTGGCTATTTCAGAAATGGCTTCAATAGTTTTCGAGATTATTTTTTAAAAAAAGAGAAGATAAAGCTCTATTCAGATTTTGGGATTCAAGTTAAGGCCCCTAATAGAGATAAATGGGCAGGTGATTGGGAAGATCAAATGAGTAAACCTTTACTCAAAGAACCTTATACAAACCAAAATATAAACAAGATAGATAAACCTTTAAAACCATTAAATTTATTTTTAAAAAATCTTCAATTCCAAAAGAACAAATACTCATCATTTCAATCAGGAGGCTCTGATCTCGCCTACAGCTTGTTAGGCAGCTTCTTGAAAGAAAGATGTGCTGGATACAGTTTTAAAATGTCATCGCCACATGAGGCTGAGCATTCATGTTCAAGGCTTTCCCCGCATATTGCATTTGGTTCTATTTCCATCAGAGAGATTTATCAAAAACTTCTTAGGGAGTTAGAAATGACAAGATATAAAAAAGACTTAAATTCTTTCAAAAAAAGGCTTTATTGGCATTGTCATTTTATCCAAAAGCTTGAGACTGAACCCGAACTTGAGTTTAACTCCATGCATCCTATGGCAGATGGATTAAGACAGGATGCAAACAATGAGGTTATAGAAAAATGGATTTTGGGAGAAACAGGATTTCCATTTCTTGATGCATGCATTCAGTATTTGAGAAAAGGTGGATGGATCAATTTCAGAATGAGAGCTATGATTATGTCTTTTGCTTCTTATAACTTATGGCAACCTTGGCAAAGAACGTCACCTCTCCTCGCAGAATTGTTTGTAGATTACGAGCCGGGAATTCATATTTGCCAAGTTCAAATGCAAAGCGGGGTAACCGGGATAAACCTACCTAGAATTTATTCAGTTCTTAAACAAAGCAAAGATCAAGATCCAAATGCAGACTGGATAAAAGCGCAAATCCCAAAAATTTCGAATATGAACATAGACAAAATTCACAATGCAGAATTACACGATCTATATTTTGAGAAATTAGTTGATCCAGTGCTTTCAGCGAAAAAAGCTAGAGAAACAATTTGGGCATCAAGATCAAATATTGAATTTAAAAAAATCGCCAGGGATGTTTACTTAAAGCACGGCAGTAGAAAAAGACAGAACGCAAGATTTTAACTTGTTCAGCACCTTCAACTAATTTAATCTTAAGAAAGATGAAAGTAGTTATCTCAGAAGATACCAATAAGTTCTATGGGGATCAGATTAAAACATTGGATCCTTCAATAGAGATTTTTTCACTAAATCCTGAAAATCCTAAAAGCCCGTCATGGGCTGACGTCCCGGAATGCGATGCATTCTTTTTGTCATATCAATTTTTATTTGCAGTTAGAGATCACGAAGAACTATTTGAACCAATGTTGGATTTGTGTAAAAAAATGAAATTTATTCAGAGCGGTTACGCAGGAATGGATGCACCTTTTTTACAGGCTGTTTTAAAAGAATCTCAAGCAGTAATAGCAAATGCTAGCAGCATTTATGGAAAGCCTATGTCTCATTATGTCTTGGCTCAAATGCTCAGATGGAATAAAAGAATTGATGAGCATGCAATTATGCAAAAAGAAAAGGAATGGATGCCAAATGGTGGAGACGGCGAATTAACAGATAAAACCTTAGTCATTCTTGGCTACGGAGGAATTGGGAAAGAAGTGGCTAAGCTTGGCAAGACATTTAATATGAAAGTTACGGGGATAAGAAGAAACCCTGAAGAATGCGATTATGCAGATGAAGTTTTGAGCATAGATGCTTTAGAGGGGCTGTTACCTCTTACAGATTTTCTGGTTATGGTTTTGCCGGATAGTGAAAGTACCAGAGATATCGTGGATGCAAGCTTTTTAAAAAAAATGAACCCTTCCTCTATGTTGATCAACGTAGGCCGAGGTAGTGCGATCGTTGAAGACGATCTAGCTGATGCCCTCAACAATGGAATCATTGCAGCAGCCGCACTCGATACTACAAAAAACGAACCTCTAGAAAAAGAATCTAAATTATGGGGTGCAAAAAATTGTTTCATTACTCCACACGACTCAGCGCACTCTCTGATGTCCTTGCCAAGGTCATTTAATTTATTTTTAGAAAATCTTTCTAACTTAAGAGATAGCCAACCAATTAAGAATCTTTGGGAAGCCTAGCTAGCCTGCTTCCAAAACTTCAGCATTTTTACAGTTGTTTTATCCTTCGCAATAAAGTGATGATAGATGGATGCCAGTATGTGGACAAAAATTAAAAAAATCACCGCATTGGTTGAAAACTCATGCACTCCTCGAATTAATTGAAAAGTTCCTTGCGAGTCTGTTTCAGAAGATATGTTTAAAGATCCAAAGACAACGATAGGGTCTGATGTGAAATAAGCTGATGCAATTCCAGTAAAAATAAGCAAAGTAATGAAGAAATATAAGCTATAGTGACCAATTTTTGCTGAAAGTTTTTGCCAGTTAGGCATAGAATTTGGAAGCGCTGGTGCACCGTACTTATATCTTAGAATGATCCTAAAGATAAATAATACTGTAACTAAAATTCCAACAGTGGCGTGATCAACTCTAGATTCAAGCCTGTCCCAAAGCTCCATTTCTCTGCCAAATTTTTGGGCTATATTTAAATCTAAGATGATTAGAAATGCCATCAACCAGTGAATCACTTTTTGAGAAATATAGTAATCTGGTATTAGTGTTGACGAAGTTTTCATTTGATTATCCTAAATAGACTAAGGAATAAAGTTAAAATATACAATTAGATTTTCTATCTGAGGTTTTGGATGTGTATCATTTTTCATAAAATGCATGTTTGAAAAAAAGGAAAAAGACATGAAGAAAAATTTGATTGGAATGAATAAAGAAGATCTTGAGTTATTTTTTCTTTCTTTAGGAGAAAAATCTTTTCGTTCTAAGCAAGTTTATCAATGGATTCATCAAAAAGGTGTTTCTGATTTCCATGCTATGACAAATATTTCCAGAGAACTTCAAGAGAAACTCAACGAAAAAGCTGAAATTTCTGCGCCTAAGGTTGTTTTAGAAAAGGATTCCAAAGATGGGACAAGAAAATGGGTGTTGAGTGTTGGCGAAGGTGATCTTATTGAGATGGTGCTTATTCCTGAAGGCAAAAGAGCAACACTTTGCATATCTTCACAAGTTGGATGTGCGGTTGATTGTAGTTTTTGTGCTACTGGCAAGCAGGGCTTTTCTAGAAACTTAGAATTATCTGAGATTATTGGTCAACTTTGGGTTGCTGAGAATTCTTTTGGAGTTCCACGCGATCATGCAAGTAAAAAAGTAACTAATGTTGTCATGATGGGTATGGGAGAACCTCTTTTAAATTTTGATGCGGTAACCGGCGCTATGAACATGATGATGGATGATAAAGCCTATGGCCTATCAAAAAGGAAAGTTACCCTAAGTACTTCGGGCTTAATTCCCTTAATTGATAAGTTATCTGAAGTAACGGATGCTGCGCTCACAATTTCTTTACACGCTCCAAACGATCAATTGAGAAATGAATTGGTGCCTATTAATAAAAAATATCCCATCAAAAAACTTTTAGAATCAGTGATTAGATATGTTGATAAATGTGGTGATAGTAGAAAAACAACAATTGAATACATATTAATAGATAAGGTAAATGATTCTATAGAGAATGCGCATGAACTTTGCGAATTACTAAAAATGATTCCTTGTAAGGTTAATTTGATTCCATTTAATCCCTTCCCCGGCTCTTCTTATAAAAGACCTTCAAGTATGCGAATTCAAACTTTTAAAAAAATACTTCAAAAGGAAGGTTACATAACGACCATAAGAACAACCAGAGGTGAAGATATCATGGCGGCTTGTGGACAATTGGTTGGCCAAGTTAATGACAAAACTAAAAGGAAAGAAAGAGCGCAAAGAAGAATTGAAGCTCAAATTGTAGGCTAATCAATAAAACTCAGACTTACTTTAAGATTTTGGCTTTCTAAATAATAAAGTCATCCTATCGCTCTCACCAATGGCTAAATATTTTTCCTTATCCTTTTCCTTAAGCCTAAGAACAGGAGGCAAAGTCCAAACTCCTCTGGGATGATCTGCAGAATCTTTAGGGTTGGCATTAATTTCAGATTTAGCCAAAAGTTCAAATCCATGTTTTTTTGCTATTTTGATTGCGTGTTTCTCAGTAACATAGCCGCTTTTTTTCATATCCTCCATGGACGTACCAGCTTTAGCCCTGTGCTCAACTATTCCAAACAATCCTCCTGGCTTTAAGGCAACATAACTGTTAGAAAAAATTTTATCCATATTTGGCCCAAGCCAATTATGTAGATTTCTAAAAGTAAGGACTGCATCGACTGAGCTCGGGTCCGAAAGCTTTGAATTGAGGTCGACTACCCTAACCTTTTCATACAGACTATTTTCCTTAACTTTTTTCTCAAAATTAATTCTGCTGTTTCTAAAATAGGCTCTATCAGAATCTTTGCTGAAATGGGCAGCAATTAAATTTCCAGATTTGCGAATAAAATTTGCAAGTATTTCTGTGTACCATCCCCCTCCTGGAGATAGCTCTACGATGGTCATGTCTGGCTCTAGCTGAAAAAAAGAAAGAGTCTCGTATGGCTTTCTAAATTCATCCCTGACAATATTTTTTTCTGATCTATCTTCGCTGTCCACCGCTTTCCTCAGTTCATCAGCCGAACCTAATGAGGCGAATGTAAACAAGATAATGGTAAATAAAATTTTTAACTTCACGCATCCTCCAAAAATATTGAAACTACTGTTTTTATATTAGCAATCTCTAGGGTACATTACGAAGAAGTATGAGCAATAAAATTGAATATTTTTTAGATTGCAGCAGCCCTTGGACCTACCTTTCGTTTAGAGGCATGCAAGAGCTTTCGAAACGAAAAAGCTTTGAAATTATTTGGAAGCCCATTTTAGTAGGCGGCATCTTCAATACCATTAATCCCAGCGTTTATGAAAGTAGACAAAATCCAATCAAAGAAAAATTAGTTTACTCTCAGAAAGACCTTGATGATTGGTCTAAATCAAGAGGCCTAGATATAACAATGCCCAAGATCTTTCCAGTTAATAGTGTAAAAGCTATGAGGGGCTCCTTCTTTTTTCAAGATGCAGGCAAAATAGAAGATTATTTAGAAGCAGTTTTTTATGCCTACTGGATAGAAGGAAAAGATATATCTGATGATAATATTTTGAAGTCTATTGTTGATCAATTAAATAGTTCGGTGGAAGAATACTTTGACTTCATCAAGACCCCTGAAGCAAAAGAAAGATTGATCTCCAATACACAAGAGCTAATGGATAGAGGCGGTTTTGGTTCCCCGACATTTTTCTTAAATAAAGATGATATGTATTTTGGAAACGATAGAATACAGCTTTTGGAAGAGAAACTATGAGAGCAAAAATAATAATTGCAGTGATAGCCTTGGGATTAGGTTTATTTGGTGGCGCTAAATTAATGGAGCATTTTGGGAGAGAATATATAGTAAACAACTTTCCAATCCCATCAGGCACCCTCGATGATAAAGATGTCTATGTGAAAGAAATAGTCATCGATGAAAAAGTACCAGTTAAAAAATTAAAACAAGTTCAAAAGAAAGCTAAAAACATCATTTTATTTATTGGAGATGGAATGAGTATTAGCCAAATATCAGCATTTAGGCTGCATCAAGGAGGACCAAATTCAAGAGTAGCCGTAGATAGCTTTCCATACTCTGGGCAGGTCTTAACTCACTCAGCCAATGCAATTGTTACAGATTCTGCATCATCGGGTACTGCATTTAGCACAGGGGAAAAAACCAATAACAGAGCTTTAGGCGTTGATCTTAAAGGCCAACCAATTGAAAACATAACTGAAACATTGGATAAATCCGGTTATGTAAGCTCAGTAATATCGACCTCTGAGGTAACGCATGCAACTCCTGCATCATTTGTAGCCCATGCGAGCTCCAGGTACCTAACCGATGAAATTAGCATTCAAATGACTGATTCAAAAATAAAAAATATTTTAGGCGGCGGAAGGAAGTTTTTTATGGCAGAGGAAGATGGAGGTAATCGAGAGGATGGTATTAATTTGATTGAAAAAGTTAAAACCAACTCAAAGCTAATAACACATAAAGATGAGCTAGAAGATATAGCTCCATATGGAAGCAAACAAGTCTTCGGTCTCTTTGCAGATGAGCACCTAAGAGATACCAATACTCCAGAGAATCATATTACCGAACCATCCATAAAAGAGATGCTTGAGTTCTCAGTAAATAGATCAAAAAACTTTATCATGAACGGATGTAACGGCTTTTTTGTGATGGCTGAAGCTTCGCAGATCGATTGGGCAGGTCATGGAAACGATTATGAATATTTAATGAGAGAGATGCTTGATTTAGAAGAAGGAATTAAATGGGCTTTGGAATTCGCTAAAAAAAATGACGATACGTTGGTAATTGTTACGGCGGATCATGAGACTGGAGGGCTATTAATAGAACCTAACGATCCTAGAAAGTATGAAAATCTAGACGTAAAATTTTCTTTCAATACGGGAATTGGCAGAGGTTCTCATACCGGTGTTCCCGTCCCAATATTTGCCATGGGCCCTGGGAGCGAAAATTTCACTGGAACTTTAGATAACACAGATGTGCATAAAGCCCTTCTGGAAGCCGCTTATCAAGATAACTCTGGATCATGCGTCAGTAACTAAACTATCTTCTTACGTTAGGAATAATATCTTTTTCAAAGCCTTCGTCGAATCCTTCATCTCCGTAGATCTCACTTTCAAACCAATCTATAAATTCTTTCGATCTGGTACCTTTCCAATATTTCCATGTGCTTTTGGCCAGCGGAGCTTTCATGGTTCCCAACTTAAGCATGTGCATTCGCATATCCAGGTGAGATTTATCAACAAATCCATTTTGAACTTTTTCATAAGTATCAAAAATATCCACCAAGACGGTATTGACGAACACAGCAACTCGCCATCTATCTGCACCGTCTAATTCCTCTCCAGCCCAATCTTTTGAGAGAAAATTGCTAAACTCCTTATCTTTAGATGTATTGAAATATCTTTCATACATGCGCTGAGTTAAGGAATGCCCAAATTGAGCCTTAGTAATTTTATTTTGTTGATGGATTTGAATACCAAGGTAAAAAACAGATATAACTACCCCAAGCGCGGCAACTATTTGAACAATTAAAATAATTAAATCTTGATTCACTTATAAATATCCTTTGACCGATTTAAAAAGGTTTTTCATTGGCGTTAAAAATATTAGCACTAGAATTGCACCTTCAATCATTCCTTCTAGATAGGTAAACAATAAAAAGATACTATCGGCAGGCTCGATATATTCAGGTCCATACCATCTTACTACTAATCCCTCTAGCACATAGAGCGTAAAGAAAATCTTACCCCAGAAATGGAAAATAAATAATAGAACCAAAGAGACCAGAAAAAATAAAACTGCCAAAACTCCAAAATAGTCTATTTGAGACGAATCGGAAGGAATAGCTAAATCTGGATTTAAAAAAATTAAACAGACGGTTACTAAAAGAGCTGAAATTATCAAAACTCTTAAAGTTCTTTTTTGCAAGATAATGTCATCAACCATATGTCTTTATTACTTTTTCATTTTTTAATCTAGGGTGCAAGGCTAGACCTAACTTGAACGCCCCAATTTGAATTTATCTTGGTGACAACATAAAGAGCTTCGTATTTGCTATGAGGCTTATTTTCTTTATCGTATCTTTGAAAGACAACTGAGACATGCACTTTTTCCTCAGAGATTAAGTCAAAATCTCTTGAAACCCATTTTGAGTGATGCCACCCAGCTGCTTCTAAAGATTTAAACATATCCGGCTTGCTAAAATGACTTATGTAGTCATCTTTTGTTTCCCACAACGAAACTTGTCCTCCTGCAATTCTTACATGAGGGAAGTTATGAGTATTGGACCAACCCTCCATATCCTTATTATTGAAAGCCTCCATCCAGTTATCGAGAAGCTGTTCAACCTGATCTTTTATTTCCTTGCTCATTTCAAAAAAAGACAATAAGCATTATTGCTCATTGATTATAGTCTGTGAAAATTCTACTAAATACAAAAGTTAGGACTGCAGAGAATTAGGAATCAGAAACTAGCCTATCGTTTTCGTGACAATCACAATCTAACTGCTTACAAATTTGATGATTCCTGAAATGAGCAAAAGCCACAAAAATTGAGCCTAATAATGTGAAACCTTTTTCACCAAATTCTCCTAAAATGCTTTCACCAAGCATAACTGCAGTTATGAGAAGCGCAAGGCCAAAAATTCCTGCGGGGATGAAAGAGAAGGTTTTGTGATTTTTATACCCTAAGTACAAAGAAAATACACTTACTGGAACGGCAATTAAAACTATTAATTTATGGACTACTTCATTATCCAAGGCAAAAGGTAGGACACCCGAAGAGAGGATTATGAAAGAAGGAACAAAGAAGCAGTGCACAACACAGGCAAATGATATGGTCATTGCAAATTTGTCCGTTGTTAGTTGAGTTTTAATCATTTTTTACTTCTCAAGAAAGCGTACTCTACATTAAGTAACTAAGTTTGTTAGCCTTTTTATCAAAAAAAAAATTAAACGATACTACTATCAATAAGTACAGCTATTAAAAGGGCTGGTTCTGATCCGTTGTTTACCCATGCATGATTTGTCCCTCTTTGTACAACAACATCGTGAGGCTTTAACTGAACCTCCTCTTCGTCTAAGATCAAAGTCACGTCACCTTTTAAAAGAATAATGTAATCGATGGTATGTGTTTCGTGCATCGCAGCATTTCTTGATGTGTCTACTCTATGATGAGCCGCACCTATCTTTTCAAAAGCCTCCGCAGTAGCTGCCTCAATAGCTTCTTGGGGAACACCTTCGGGGATTGGATTTATTTGAAAATACCTAAACTTTGTCCCTTTTTGCACAGGAGACAAGACGATATCAATATCAGCCCTATCCTCGTTTGAAGTTGTGTCAAAACCACTGCCATCAGTATTCCAAATTTCATAAAGACCTCCAGCTTCTTCGCCGATTGATCTTGCCGGCGGCCCGTCAATAGATATGACAGATTTTCCGTTCTCGTTATGACCGGTAATGATTCTCCTCATTTTATTCTCCTAAATTTGAAATTACGTTACTTGCAATCAATATGAAATACAAGAATTAGAGAACTAATGGAGGTTTAAACTGGAGATGAGTGATGAGCCTTTATCTTGAGAGAATCTTTATCTTTGATCAGCAGAAATGTAAATGCGACAAGAGTAGTCTTATCTTGGTTAACTGGCTTAAAGTTAAAAGTGCCCATAGCAATTGTTAATGATTCTTCCTCGATAGAATTCACCTCAACAAGATCTATACTCTCCCAGGGCTTAAGGGCAAAACCATTATCTTCTTGAATGCCGCCCTTCACAAAATAGGACAATGCATCATCTTTTTTATGTCTGAATATTACTTCTTTTGTAAAGGTAGGCTTGAACAAAACTTCTTCGATATCAAAAGCATAATGAGTACTTAAGAAGTTTTCTGCGCATTTTTTATAATCCCCATCATCAGCAAAAACTTTACCGATTTCTATAACGCCGTTTTTCCAAGAATTTAGGAACTGTCTTATATTGTCTGAGACCATAAAATTTTTTTAAATGTTTTTATGTTTTCTGCTGAGTGAAGCGTTCGCCTCTCTCTTTCGCAAGCTTATACGCTGCCTGGGTTTCGGCCTCAACTTCATCCCGCTGTTGTTGGCGAAGTTCTGAATATTCTTCAGCCCACCAACGACGCGTCACTTGAGGAAAAGTTCCCATTCTATTTACGCTTGCGTTAGCGCCTCGATCTCGTCCAGATTCATAACCTCCCACACCAACCGAGCCAGCTTTGGATTTCCCAAAAGGTATTAGGTCTCCTTCCATTTTTGGTATCAGAAAATAAGGCATCGAGACTCGTGTTTCGCCTTCAGGAATTAAGGTGGTGTTGACTCGATGCAATGTTGCTGAATAACGCCCCTCACTTAAATGCATTAGAGTGCCGCCGGTATTAACAATGACTGATCCAGGAATTACGGGAACATGATAATCTCCTGGCGCTGTTCGACAGGTTACAGGTGCATCAATCCATTCGCCTTCAGCAGCTACAACTTTAAGACCAGGCCTATCATTAATTAATAAAGCAATAAAAGGAGGTCCATCAATGTGCGCGCCGACCTTATCGCTAGAGAATTTTTTATATTCTTGACGAACTGCATCTTGGTCTTCTTCAGCATAAGCATCTAGTCCATAGTTATGATTCAGGCTAGCGGCCAAATCAGGATCGTTGAAATCAAAATATTCACGAAACGCTTCAACATCTTCTCCTAATGACTCTACAATTGCCTCGCCTAGCATGTGGGTTAAGCGGTGATAGCGGTGATTTAAGTCATCAATAAGCGGTCGAAATCCTGGAAGCGACTCTTCATCTGGCCAAGTGTTTGGACCGCGAAATAATCTGCGATGGATGGGCTGAGATTTATCATCGTATTCACACAAAGGCTCCTGCTCAAAGCCGTACTGAAATGCTTCAATAACTTGTCCAAAACCACTATCAGCCGGCGTTGGTAAACTATATCCTCTAAAATATGGAGTTTTACCAATATAAGAAGTCTTTTTAAGCTCTACCGGTGAATCAAAAAAACCTCTTACTTCTTTAAATGCTTGTTGCTGGAATTCATCGGATAGACCTGGCGCATTTGTTAAAACCATAAATCCAAATTCAGATAAGGCGTATTTAAGATCTTTAAAAAATTTCTTAGGGTCAGATTCTTTTTCAAGCCAATCAACTTCAGGAAGCTGCAAACTAGCTTCTTTTTTTATATTTTCTGACTTATCAATTTTCCCCATTCAATTATTCTACATTCACTAAAATAAATTGTCTTAGGAAGAAATCATCAAGAATGCTTAAGAAGCCTCCATTGAGAGATATTATCGCTCGCACTTAACGCTAACAACCCTCCAAAAATTCCTAAATTTTTAAAAAAGTTTTGTAGTTCATGGCCTGCATCTGTATTTGGATAATCATTCCAAAAGTCATGCATCCCGATATTTATCAAAATAGTCAATGCTGCGAGAACTAAAGCAGATTCTTTTATGCGATATCCTATGATTAGAGTTGATCCTAAGGTTAGCTGAATAATTATTGTAATTGGCAAAAGAATGCTCGCAAACGGAATGCTGTGAAGAGTCATATATTCAATTGTGAGAGAGTAAGTTGGAATTTTTGAAATCCCTGGAAACAAAAAATAACCGCCAAGCAAAACTCTACCGATAGTGATGAAGGCCTTTTCCATTTATTCCTAGTTTTTCATTGGGCGGTCTGTCTATTAAGCCAGATCATTTGAGCAATAATTCCTACGAAGTAAATAATCAAAAAGGCTAGATGGAAATTCAATAGTAAAGGATCTTCAAATGAATCAATGAAAGGGTCTCCTAAAGGTAGCCTTCTTAAAAAATCTGAAATAGCTGGAATCATATGAAATAGTAGCGTCGAAGTGTAGCCAAGTGCTTGGAAATATTTTGAAAAAGATCCAAACCATTGGTATCTCTCCATAATATAACCTCCTGCTAGAGCAACTAAAGTAAGAACTCCGAGAACGTGTGCTACCCCAAAACTGCCCTGGTTATAGATGCCTAATGCCGAACCGGCCACAATTGCCGTCACTAAAATATAGACCCTTCCTATTTGTGGCTCGCTTGAAATAATTTTGTACTTATACAAAGTATAAAAGCCACTTAATACTGCGATTACCCCGGTGACGGTATGAAACCATCCTAATATTGTCATTTCTGGCATTTTCTTTCCCTTTAAGATGTTTTCTTGAGAATTATGCTCCCAGCAGAATATCCTGCACCGAAGGAACACAAGACACCGATTTCATTTTTATTCATATCATCGTTAAATTTTGAGAAAGCGATTATGGACCCAGCGGAAGAAGTATTCGCATAATCTTGTAATATGTTGGGTTGCTCATGCTCCTCAGGAGTCCTGCCTAATACTTTTTTTCCAATTAAGTCGTTCATGCTCTTGTTGGCTTGATGAAGCCAAAGTCTTTTTATTTCTTTGGTTTGTATATTCTCTTCATTAAGGTGATCAGTAATTAATTTGCTGACCATTGGAATAACTTCTTTAAAAACTTTTCGGCCTTGCTGCATAAACAAAAGGTCTCTGTCTAATGGCGAGGATTTTTTTGCACTGTTAAGGAATCCAAAATTATTCCTAATGTTATTTGAGAATTGAGTGATACATTTAGTTGAAAGTATTTCAAAACAATTATTAGACTCAGCTGTATCCTTCCTCTCAAGTATCATGGCGGTGCAGACGTCACCAAAAATAAAATGGCAATCACGATCTTTAAAATCTAGATGCCCTGAACAAATTTCTGGATCCACTATCAGAATAGTTTTTGCGCTACCCGAACGAATCATGTCTGCGGCAGCTTGAATTGCAAATGTCGCCGAGGAACAAGCTACATTCATATCAAAAGCAAACCCCTCAATACCCAGTAATTCTTGAACTTCTATCGAAATAGCAGGGTATGCTCTTTCAAGGTTTGAGCAGGCAGTAATAACCGCATCAATGTCATTAGCAGTTTTGCCTGCTTCATGTAGAGCTTTTTCTGCAGCCTTGATAGACATTTCAGCAAGGATTGAGGGTTGATCGTCGCTTCTTCTATCTAAAATTGGATGCATAATTTCTGGATCAAGGATGCCCTCTTTATCCATTACGTATCTATTCTTGATGCCCGAAGCATTAAAAATAAATTCTTCGTTTGATAGCTCTAAAGCATCGGTTTTGCCTGAATCTATATCTTGTTTGTTTGATAAATTAAATTTCTCAGCATATTCGTTGTATGCCTTAACTAACTCTTCATTGGTTATGGACTCCTCTGGAGTAAAGACACCTGTGCCGCTAATTACAATTTGCTCCATTATATTTTGTTACTTTTTTTTAAATTTCTTATTAGCTTTTCTGTGCGAATAAAAGCTACCAGGCCAAAAACAAAACCCAAGATCGCAAAAGTTTCCATAATTCTCCCCCGATTAAGTCGCTATTTTAAATTACTCCAACGTTACTGAGTGTTTTACAACAGTCAATTAGTTCTCATGGGATTGTTGTTTCGCATCTTTTTTCTTTGCCCATTTTGCGATCAAAATCCAAGAATATGCTGTCACCGCAATCGTCAGAATTAACCAAATGTAAAAATTTATTTCCATAATTATCTCCTGTTAATTTGCTGTTGTGAATTACTCTACTGTCACTGAGTAGATTTAACTTTCTACTTGTTGGTTTATAGAATCTAATTAAAAATTCTATGTGCCTTTCTTTCATTAAACTTCTATATTGTTCTGCTGAACTTCTTGTGAGTCAATGTAAACAAACCTGCTCCAATTATAGTCCATAGAATATCATTCCAATCGAAGACACCTCTTCCAGGTGTAAAAATTGTAATGAACTCATTGGCAATTAATCCCGATATGGAGATTCCTACTGACCAATAGAGTCGATTTTTAAATAAAAATGAATTAGGTTTGGATACTTCTGGAATCACTACATATAACAGAGCAGGCAACCCAATTCCTGGTAAGAAATTTGGAGCGACCCCAAGAAGATAAATTATTATTCCATTAGCACCATCATAATTTGGTCTTATGTAATCCTGGACTATAGAAAAAAGCAAAAAAGAAATAGCAAAAATAATGTAATAAACAAACTTTCTATTCATTTTTATGTTTTGTCACTAATATTTAATATCCACAATCTCGTAAAAGTGGACAGTTCTATCTACTCAACAGTCACTGTTTAAGTTTGAACAGAGAATTAGATTTTTGAATCTCTTATCAAACATCATATAAAACTTCTTGTACTTATCTTTCATTATTATCCAAATAATATCTCATGAAAAAATCTTCCTGGCATCAAAGTAAATGCACCAGCAATCAAAAGTGCCCCAACGTAAACACCAATCATAGAGTACATATGTGCGAACTTATATCTTTCTATTTTTGTATTTTTAAATTTCGTTATATTCCAAATTGAGTAAATCAATGACCCAATAGTCCATGGTATTAAAAGATGAATTAATGAATATTGACCGGGATTAATTGCTTGAATAAATATTGCTGTCAAAGAAACTATTATTAAAAAAGTTACCCAGATTCGTCCGAGTATTCTATGTTGCTTTGTGCCCTTTTTGGTTAGGAGGATGTAAAGACCAAGTGGGACTGCAAGTAATGCTAACGTTGCATGAGCATAAATTATCTGCATTTTTTATACCGCAATTCTCTGTTCAAACTTACTCTACAGTCACAGAGTGTTTTCGAGTGACGAATAAATTTATTATAAAATTTAAGATATTTTTTATCCATTTAATTTGTGAAAAGAAGGGTATCTATATCTATTTTTGAAATTATGTCTTTTTCAACATAAAGGACTTCTTGTTCATTAGGTTTTCGAGGTTTTGGATTGTCCCAGTAAGGTCCATCAGTAGCAACTACCAAAGTTTCTTCTGGCAGATAATATACTTTTGATTGACCGGGATAAAGTGTGTATTTGGTGCCTGAATTCCTGGAATCTTTTTCAGATAATCCTGGAATGAGGAATCTAAGATAGACTGTCTTTTGAGAGAGTGTGTTATTAACTAACTTGATTCCTTGTTCTTGAGAATCATCAAACTGATAATTAAAAGAGGTACAACTAGATATAAAAAATATTAATATTAAGTTTATAAAGAAATTTTTCATAATTTTTTTAATTTATTGACCAACCGAGAAATCTTTCCTTATTCAACAGTGACTGATTAGATTTGAACAGTGATTTGATTTTTTATCCATAATTGTCCGAAAAATATTTTTCTCTATCTTCTTTATTCATGCCAACTGTTTCGATCATAAAATTGTTTCTATCTTCTCTAGATTTAAAGACCCATATACAAACAGTGTCCTGTGAGTGATAGATTGCTTTTAGTTCATCATCTATTTCACAGATTTCTTTAGGGATTTCTGTCTTAATACAAATCACGATTCAAATCTACTCAACGGTCACTGATTTTGCTAAATTCCTTGGCTGATCAATATCAGTTCCTCTAATTAGTGCAACTTCGTAAGATAAAATTTGCAGAGGAATCGTATATAAAATTGGCGTTAGTAAAAAATCGCACTCTGGCATACTGATGTATTTGCCTCTTTCCAGAGAGAGCTTTTCTTTTGCATTACCGAATACATATAATGCGCCGCCTCTTGCTTTGACCTCCTCGAGATTGGATACCAATTTTTCTGCCAATTCGTGTTCCGGAGCAATTGCAACGACTGGCATGCGCTCATCAATTAGTGCCAGCGGTCCATGCTTTAGCTCTCCTGCTGGATAGGCTTCTGCATGGATATAGGAAATTTCTTTAAGTTTAAGCGCACCTTCTTTTGCAATGGGATAAAACATCCCTCGTCCTAAAAATAGCGCGTTATCTTGCTGAGCTATCTCAGAAGCGATATCAACTATATCGTCTTTGAGCTCAAGGCTCTTTTCAACAATATCTGACATCTGGCGCAAAGCTTTGATTACTCTAGCTCTGAGCCTTGGATTGGTGCCAGAAGCTTTGGCCAGTGACAGCGTTAATAACATCAAGGCTGTGAGCTGCGTAGTAAAAGCTTTAGTAGAAGCCACCCCGATTTCTGGACCTGCGTTGGTGAGAAGCAAGAAATCTGATTCTCTGGCCAATGAGCTTGTTGGAACGTTACAAATTGCCAATGAGGCTAAATAATTTTGATCTTTAGCATAACGCAGAGCAGCAAGGGTATCGGCGGTCTCTCCAGATTGAGAAATGGTAACCAAAAGAGTATTTTTATCAACGTAAGGATTTTTGTAGCGATACTCGCTAGCGTAATCTATTTGGGTTGGCAGCCCAGCAATAGCTGAAAACCAATTTGCAGCTACTCTGCCTGCATGCAAGCTAGTTCCGCAAGCAGTGATCTGGATTCTTTTAACCTTAGCAAAGAGGTCGTTTGATCCCTCGCCAAAAATGTTTTCTAAAACATCGTCGCCACCTATTCTTCCATCAAGAGTATTTAATATCGCGTTGGGTTGTTCGTAGATTTCTTTTTCCATGAAATACTTATAGTCGCCTTTTGATGCCGCTTCGCTTTTGATATCAATAATCTGAATATCCCTTGTGCAGGCTTTATTATTTTTATCGAATACTTCCACATTATTAGGACTTATCTTTGCAACATCGCCGTCTTCTAAAATTAGGAATTTATTTGTCAGATCGGCAAGCGCTAAGGGATCGGAAGCAGCAAAATTTTCATCCTCGCCCAGACCAATCAATAGGGGTGATCGATGTCGAGCAAGCACCAAAGTATTTGGATCGCTATGATCCAGTGCTGCGATAGCATAGGCTCCTAGAAGTTTGTCTTTAAGTTGCTTGGTAGCTTCGAGCAAGGATAAGCCCGCTTCTAGGTAACTATCAAGAAGATGTGCTATTAATTCTGAATCTGTTTTAGAGGTAAAAGCGTAACCTTTGTCAGCTAATTCATCTTTAAGTTCCAAATAATTTTCAATAATGCCGTTGTGGACTATAAAAATTCTTTCATTTGACTGATGCGGATGAGCATTGACCTCAGAAGGTTCACCGTGAGTTGCCCAACGTGTGTGTGCAATGCCAACTTTTCCTTTAGGCTTCTCATTAATCATCAAATCTTCGAGAAGCTTTACTTTTCCTAGGGCTCTCAAATGCGCAACTCTATCCTCAGTATGCATAGCTATGCCAGCAGAGTCATAGCCTCGATATTCCATCTTATAAAGACCTTGAATCAAGAGCTTGCCTATACTTCTTTCAGTTGATGCTGCGATGATTCCACACATTATTTTTTCCTATTAGGCATGTTTTTTTGTCTGCCCCTTCCAATTGCTAGTTGGCCCTTACCAACATTTTTTGTGACGACAGACCCTGAGCCAACGTAAGAATTTTCTCCGATAGTCAAGGGAGCTACCAAGGCTGAGTTTGATCCTATGAAAGCATCATCCTCAATTTTGGTGATATGCTTTTTAACGCCATCGTAATTACAAAAGATCGTACCAGCTCCAATGTTGACGCCTTTTCCTATTCTACCGTCACCAATGTAAGCAAGGTGTTTTGCTTTTGAGTTAGCGCCAATGTTGCTTCTTTTCGTCTCAACAAAGTTTCCAATCTCTGCTCCTTCTTCCATTTTTGTTTGGACGCCAATATGAGCAAATGGTCCTGCTTTTGCATTGCTTTCAAGCATAGATTCTTCGACAAAAGAATAAGCAAGTAGTTCAGAGTTTTTACCGATTGTTGAGTTAGAGACAATGCATCCTGGGCCAATTTTTGCATTAGCTCCAATAGACACAGCACCTTCAAAAATTACATTCTCATCAATAAAAGCGCCCTTTTCTATTGAGATGTTTCCTCTAAATTTAACTTTTTCTATGTCGGCAAAAGAAACTCCTTTGTTGAGAAATTTTTTTGCAGTGGAAATATGATAAGCCTTTTCTAGTGTTTGAAGCTCCTCTGGGGTATTACAGCCTAAAACTTCATCTGCATCGGACAGCTTCAGTGATTGAATATTCAATTTTTCGAGATGCGCTTCATAAACCGCATCGGTCAGATAAAACTCTTTGGCTTTGTTGTTGTTTCTGATTTTTCCTAACAAACGAAAGAGATCTTTAGCTTTAAAGGCCATAATTCCAGAATTAACTTCAGTAATTTCCTTCTGAGATGATGAAGCATCTTTTTCTTCAATTATTGCTTCTATCTTATTTCTAGAGCCTCTTACTATTCTTCCGTAACCGGTTGGATTTTCTTTGTTGAAAGTAAGCAGAGACGGTCCTTTAGAAGCCAGCTTGGCTAGTTTGGAAATTGTGCTCTCGGAGATAAGGGGAACGTCGCCATACAAAATAACCACATTTGAATTTGATCGAATATGTTTTGCGGCTTGCTTAACTGCATGACCTGTACCCAATTGTTTTGTCTGCTTAATCCAGTTTATTTTCTTGTTACCAGAAAAAGTTTTTCTTACCTGTTGTGCTTCGTGTCCTATGACAACATGCAGTTTAGTTTTCTTTAATTGTGAGACTGAATCTAAGACATGCTCTAGCATTGGCCTTCCTGCAAGGCCTGCTAAAACCTTAGGTAAAGAGCTTCCCATGCGGGTACCTTTTCCTGCTGCCAATATAACAATATCTAAATTCATAGGCGGTTGAGCAATTAAGCTGACTTTAAAGTGCCTATTTAACTATTTCTTACGGAGTTTGCGCAAGGCTTGTAGACGAGCTGAGGCCTCTGCTAGCTCAGCCTTGGCTCTGGAGAAATCCATATCTGATTCAGCGTTTTCTTGATTTCTTAGAGCTAACTCTTTTGCTCTCTCGGCTTTTGATTCATCGATATCATCTGCACGCTCTGCAATATCAGATAACAAAGTTACCTCGTGTGGTTGAACCTCAACAAATCCGCCAGAAGCAAAAAAAACTTCCTCGGTTCCATCCTCAAGAGTTAGCTTGACTGGGCCAGGCTTAATTGAGGTCAGCAGCTGTGAATGACCTGGAGTAATTCCAAGCTCACCCTCAGCACCTGTAACGCTTAGCATTTGAACATCGCCTGCAAAGATTTCTTGCTCAGCGCTGACAATGCTGCATTTCATGGTGCTCATTTAAGTTTTTCTGCGTTCTCTACTACTTCTTCGATTTTTCCAGCCATCAAGAATGCTTGCTCAGGAAGATCATCGTACTCTCCTTCCAAGATTCCTTTAAAACCTCTCACGGTGTCTTTGATGGAGACGAATTTCCCGGGTGAGTTGGTAAATACTTCTGCTACAAAGAAAGGCTGAGATAAATATTTCTCAATTCTTCTTGCTCTGTTAACTGTCTGTTTGTCTTCGTCTGAAAGCTCGTCCATACCCAAAATTGCGATAATATCTTTTAACTCTAAATATCTTTGAAGAACTTGTTGAACACCTTTTGCAACATCGTAGTGTTCTTGACCAACAATGGCTGGATCAAGCTGTCTGCTGGTAGAGTCAAGCGGATCAACTGCCGGATAGATACCAAGAGAGGCAATTTGTCTTGAAAGTACTACTGTTGCATCGAGGTGAGCGAATGTCGTAGCCGGTGATGGATCTGTTAAATCATCTGCAGGAACATATATTGCCTGCACTGATGTGATTGAACCCGTCTTGGTTGATGTAATTCTTTCTTGAAGAACTCCCATTTCTTCAGCAAGCGTAGGCTGATAACCCACCGCGGAAGGCATTCTTCCAAGAAGCGATGAACACTCCACACCAGCCAATGTGTATCTATAAATGTTATCAACAAATAAGAGCACATCTTTACCTTCATCTCTGAATTTCTCAGCAATGGTTAATCCTGATAAAGCTACCCTCATTCTGCATCCAGGAGGTTCGTTCATTTGTCCATAAACCAAAGCAACCTTATCCAATACTTGTGATTCGGTCATTTCTAGATAAAAATCATTTCCTTCTCTTGTTCTCTCGCCGACACCGGCAAAAACAGAATATCCACTAGTTTCGTAAGCGATGTTTCTGATTAGCTCCATCATGTTGACTGTTTTTCCTACTCCAGCACCCCCGAACAATCCGACTTTACCTCCCTTAGCAAACGGACACATTAGATCAATAACCTTGATTCCTGTTTCTAAAATCTCAGATGATTCCGCCTGATCTTCATAGCTTGGCGGAGCCCTGTGAATAGGCATTTGTTCTTCAGCTCCGACATCGCCTTTTCCGTCAATGGGTTCACCCAAGACATTCAAAATCCTTCCTAAGGTTTTTTCTCCAACGGGCACTTTGACCGCGTCTCCAGTATTTGAGACTTTTGCACCCCTTTGTAGACCCTCTGTTTGACCCATTGCAATGGTTCTAACAATTCCATCTCCAAGCTGCTGCTGGACTTCTAAAACTAAACCCTCTCCTTCAACTTCAAGAGCATCGTATATTTTAGGAAGCTCCTGTCTAGAGAATTCCACATCGATTACGGCTCCGATTACTTGTACTACTGTGCCTTGGCTCATTTCATTTTCCTCAAGTTCTAAATTGCTTCGGCTCCAGCAACAATCTCAGAAAGTTCTTGAGTAATTGCTGCTTGCCTTGCGTTGTTATAAATAAGTTGTAATTCGTCAATAATTGTCCCTGCATTTTCGGTAGCGTTTTTCATTGCCACCATCTTTGCTGCCTGTTCGCATGCAATGTTTTCAATGACTGCTTGGTATACGAGGGATTCAACATACCTTTGCATTAGACCATCAAGAAGCTCTTTTGCATCTGGCTCATAAATATAATCCCATCTATGTTTTAGCTCAGGAGTATCCTCTGGTAACAACGGTAGAAGTTGTCTTATTTCGGGCGTTTGGGTCATGGTATTTTCAAATCTGTTGCTTGCAAGGAAGACCTTATCTATTTCACCGCTCTCAAATTTATCAAGCAGGACCTTTATTGAGCCTATCAAATCTTCAAGCGCAGGTATGTCACCAAGTTTCTCAGCAGTGGCAACCACATTGCCTCCAAAGGAATTAAAAAATACTTTTGCTTTTGTTCCAATGGGACAAAACATTTGATTTACACCTGCTTCTGATTGTTCCTTTAGAAAAGGAAGCAGAGTTCTAAATAAATTTATATTCAGCCCTCCACACAATCCTTTGTCCGATCCAATAACAATGACGCCTATTCCTTTAACATCTCTCTCTGACATGTAGACAGGCTTATACTCTGGATTTGAGTTAGCCAAATGGCCAATGACCGATAACATTCTGTTAGCGTAAGGCCTGCCCATCTCCATGCGATCCTGGGTCTTACGCATTTTGCTTGAGGCAACCATTTCCATGGCACTAGTAATTTTTTGAGTATTAGAAATACTTGAGATCTGCTTTCTAATTTCTTTAGTGTTCGCCATTCAGTGCTACCAAGTTTGTGTTGCTTTAAATTTATCGAGAGCTTCTGTGAAGGTTGCAAGGATTTCATCTGAGTGTTCACCGCTCTCTGCTAAATTATCCATGAAATCTTTGTGCTCCGAATTCATATAAGAAATCAGTGCTGATTCAAAATCTGCAATTTTATTGAGCTCCACATCTTTTAAATAACCTTTATCTACTGCAAAAAGAACAAGCCCCATCTCTGAAACCGACATGGGTGAATATTGTTTTTGCTTCATCAATTCTGTTACTTTCTGACCAAGCTCAAGCTGCTCTCTTGATGCATCATCTAAGTCTGAAGCAAATTGTGCAAAAGCTTCCAACTCTCTGAACTGAGCAAGAGCAATTCTCACTCCTCCACCTAATTTTTTAATTAACGGAGTTTGAGCGGCTCCACCCACCCTTGAGACAGAAATACCTGGATTCATGGCTGGTAATAGACCTTTGTTGAAATAGGAGGTTTCTAAGAAGATCTGACCGTCTGTAATTGAAATTACGTTCGTAGGAACGAAAGCTGAGACGTCTCCAGCCTGAGTTTCAATAATTGGTAGAGCGGTCAAAGATCCTGTTTTGCCTTTAACTTTGCCTTCGGTTTGCTCTTCAACATAATCTTCGTTCACCCTGCAGCCTCTTTCAAGAAGTCTTGAGTGAAGGTAAAAAATATCGCCCGGATAAGCTTCTCTTCCCGGTGGCCTTCTGAGCAGAAGTGATATTTGACGATAGGCTACAGCTTGCTTGGAAAGGTCGTCATAAATGATAAGCGCGTCCTCCCCTTTATCTCTGAAATATTCGCCCATAGAACAACCTGAGTAAGGCGCAAGAAATTGCATTGGGGCAGGATCCGCTGCTGCCGCTGCAACAATAATTGTATGCTCCATAGCTCCGTATTCTTCAAGCTTTCTCACCACTGCGGCAATGGAAGATTGTTTTTGCCCTACGGCTACATACACACAAGTAACGCCCGTTCCTTTTTGATTAATGATTGCGTCTAAGGCAATTGCTGTCTTGCCCGTTTGTCGGTCGCCAATAATCAATTCTCTTTGGCCTCTTCCAATTGGCACCATACTGTCTACTGCCTTAAGCCCTATCTGCACAGGCTCGTCAACCGGCTTTCTTGTCATCACCCCGGGAGCAACTTTTTCAACCGGAGAAGTTAATTTAGTTTTGATTGGACCTTTACCATCGATTGGGTTTCCAAGAGCATCTACTACTCTTCCGACAAGCTCTGGTCCAACAGGAACCTCTAAAATCTTACCTGTGCACTTGGCCACTCCACCTTCGGCAAGTTGTTTGTAGTCTCCAAAAATTACCACACCAACAGAGTCTCTTTCTAAATTAAGCGCCATTCCAGAAACGCCGCCTTCAAACTCTATAAGCTCTCCGTACATTGCGTCGCTTAATCCATGCACCCTCGCGATGCCGTCTGAAAGAAATACGATCGTTCCCTCGTTGGATTCTGTGGTTGAAGTTTCTAGGGAATCAATTCTTCCCTTTATAATTTCGCTTATTTCTGAGGGGTTTAAATTATCCATGGTTCTCCTTTTTAGTTTCTTAGTTGTGTTTGAAGCAGGTCTAGTTTTCTTTTGATAGACATATCAAGGACCTGGTCTTCATAGGCGATCTTTAATCCACCAATTAACGACTTGTCTATGTCAAAATCTATAACAACCTCAGAATCGAGTCTTTTTTCAAGGGCTGAGGTGATCTTTTTAATTTGTTTTTCTTCTAGCTGGAAAGGTGAAGAGACATGGACATTTTTTTTATTGAGGCTTTCAAGGGCCAGCTCGTTGAAGAAGTTTATGATCTCGGGAAGGTTTTTTAATCTCTTGTTGTCTCCGCAGACTTTAACGAAAGAGGAAGCTTTGTCTGATATTTCGCCTTTAAAAAGATCCATAAATATTTCTGTTTTGTCTGAATAGGACAAGTCAGGGTTGAGCAACAAATTAGTTATTTTTTGATCGGCACATGCTGCTTTTATTTTTTGCAAATCGGATGACCATTCCTCAATTGAATTATCTTGCTTCGCAACACTAAAAGCTGCTTCTGCATAAGGTCTGGCTATAACCGATTGACTTGTCATAATTCTTTAATAAGTTGATCAACTATTTCTTTGTTTGCGCTTTCGTCAATCTCTTTGTTTAAAATCTTGGAAGCTCCTGCAACGACCAAAACTGATAACTCTTCTTTGAGCGTTTCTTTAGCTTTGTTGGTGCTTTGAGCAATATCAGACTCAGCAGTTTCTTTAATTTTTTTTGCTTCCTCAGTGGCCTGCTCTTTTGCTTCATCTATTAACTGATCGGCCCTCGAACCGGCCTGATTAATTAAAGTTGAAGCCTCAGATTTTGCGGCATCTATGACTCTGCTAGATTCCTCTTTCGCATCCTCTAGCTGCCTTTTAGATTCGCTTGCGGCTTGAAGGCCTTCATCAATTTCTTTTCTTCTTTCTTCAAGAACACTTGCCATGCTTGGCCATATGTATCTGTAAGTGATAAATACAAATATGCAAAAAGCTATGAGTTCTGCAAAAAAAGTAGCGTTTATATTCATGTTTTACGTGAATAAGAATAATAACCCTACCGCCAAAGAAATGATTGGCAGCGCATCTGTTAAACCTAGAGCAATCAACACCTGAGCAAAAAGCTGTCCTTGAAGCTCGGGCTGTCTGGCGACTGCCTCTATGTACTTAGAGGTAAGAGTTCCAATTCCAACCCCTCCTCCAAGGGCGCCTAAACCAGTGAGCAAGGCTCCTGCTACTAATCTTAATTCTTCCATATCCGTCTCCTAAAGTTGTGGCTAGTGTTTTGTGCTAGCCAAGTTTAAATAAGCAATTGTAAGCATCATGAAGATATACGCCTGCAACGCGACAATTAAAATGTGAAATAGTGCCCAAGCCAAATTCATAATCAAGCCAGGCAAAAACCAAAGTGTTTGAGAAAATGACATAAAGAACTGCCCAAACATAATGGCAATCAAAATGAAAATCATCTCGCCAGCAAACAAGTTGCCGTAAAGCCTTAGTGCTAAAGCGACATGCTTAGACACAAAGCTAATAAATTCTAGAGGTCCCAAGGGAACAATAAATAATTCTTTTAAAAAGCCGCCCAAGCCGTGGGTGTTTATGCTGAAATAAGTAACAAGCACCATTACGACTGCGGCCAGAGCTAAGGGTGCGTTCAAATCAGCGGTAGGCAATATCTTAAAGTAGTTTATTCCACTACCAGCCTGCCCAAAAAAGTTAGCCATTTCCACGGGCAACAAGTCCATTAAGTTCCATGACAAAATCCACAAACAACTTGCAAATGCGAGCGGGGCAACTATTTTTGAAGTTCCGTGATACCCAGAAGACACCGCGCTACCGATAAATTCGTGAACAAATTCAACAAAGTTTTGCAGCTTGCCTGGAGTTCCTTTTTTGGCAGATCTGTTGATGAGCCCAAAGAAACCAAAGACCAAAACACCCAAAAAAACCGACATAAATATTGTGTCCATGTGAAATGCCCAAAAACCCATTTCGGATACATCGCAGGCTGAGTCTAAACTTTTTGAAAGGTTTTGTTGGTGATGAGCGAAGCCCCAGGAAGATGTTTTTTCACACCAGCCGAAGGTTAAATTTACAAGGTGATGACCTATGTAATCAGAGGTTTCGACTAGATTATTTGCTGCTTCTTTAGCCATGTCTTTTAAGGCAGTGCATTATAGTTGTCTGGAGCTAATAAACTCAAGGCTATAAACGCTTTTTTTTCGTTATAAGAGCGTCTAACTTTTCTTGCGAAAAGGACCAATTATCTTATCTAGCTGATCGAGATCTCTGTAACTAAAAATTATTTTGCCTGACCCGTTTTTTTTATGTTGAATTGATACCGACGAGGAAAGTTCGTTGCTGATCTCCTCCTCTAAGGCGCTTATATTCGCATCCTTTCTTTTTGGGGTTTTCGCCTTGCCAGAACCTGACAAATAATCTTGCGCAGCCTTTTCTGTTTGTCTAACAGACCAGCCGTTTTTAGCGGCCTGTTTTGCGAAGGAGGCTTGCGGACCTTCTGGCAATGTCAACAATGCTCGTGCGTGACCCATATCAATGCTTGAACTTTCCAATAGGTTTTGAGCCTCTTTGCATAAATTGTTTAGCCTTAAAATGTTTGCTACTCCCGACCTAGATTTCCCAACCGCCGACGCTACGTCTTGCTGACTAATATTAAATTCCTTTTGAAGCCTTAAAAGACCTCTCGCCTCTTCCATTGGATTCAAGTCTTCTCTTTGCAGATTTTCGATTAAACCCATTCTGATAATTTGATCTTCAGATGCATCTTTAAAGATAGCGGGAATGGTCGTGAGGCCGGCTTGCTTGGATGCCCTCCATCTTCTCTCGCCGGCAATGAGTTCGTAAGCGTCTCCCCCCACTCTTCGAACTATTATTGGCTGAATGACTCCTTGCGAGGAAATTGATTCGGTTAATTCTTCAAGAGACTCTTGGTTTATGTTTTCTCTCGCCTGATATCTGCTTGGGCTAATTTTATCTATGGCTATTTCTTGGCTTTGTGCTTGCTGAGAAGAAATGGGCTCGTCGCCCAACAAGGCATCCAGACCTCTCTTTAAAGTTTTTCTATCTTCGCTCATGCAACCATTGAATCTTTCTCAAACTTTGAAATAACTTCCCCGGCAAGTGCAAGATAAGCGACTGTGCCCTTAGCTGTGGGATCATAAAAGAGACCCGGTTTGCCGGAGCTGGGGGCTTCCGCCAGCTTTATGTTTCTTGGGATGACGGTTGAGCAAAGCTCATTCGGGAAGTATTTTTGCAGCTCTTCTGAGACCTCTCTTGTTAGCCTAGCCCTAGGATCGAACATCGTTCTTAAAATGGCGCTGATTTGTATGTTTTCTCCGGTCTTGCTGTTTATATCATTAATGGCCTTGTTCAGAGAGACAAGTCCTTCCATTGCATAGTATTCGCACTGCATGGGAATGATTAGCTTAGAGCTGGCTCTTAGCGCGTTCAATGTAAGAATGCCCAACGAGGGGGGGCAATCAATTATCACGTAATCGTAACTTCCTTCGAGAGACCTTAGTGCGTTTTTAAGCTGAAGGGAGGCGGCGGGAACTGTGGTCATTTCAATGTCGGCTGAAATTAGGTCCTGACATGAAGGCACTAAATCAAAACCAAAATCTGTACACGTCAATATGGTTTCTTTGATGCATGCGCCTCTGGCCAAAACATCCATTATGGTAAGTTTGTCTTCTGCTTTCTCGTGGCCGGATCCAGTGGTAGCGTTAGCCTGGGAATCAATATCTATGAGGAGGACTTTTCTTTTTGTGGCTGCGAGCGAGGCAGCCAAGTTTACCGCTGTGGTAGTTTTTCCTACCCCGCCTTTTTGGTTAGCTACAACTAAAGTTATCAAGGTTGTATATTATCATTTTTTTGATGGGTTAAATTCTAAGAAACCTGTTTTCTTTCCTAAAATTTTTGATGCTGCGGAAGGAATGTACTTCCAGTCATTTTTATCTTCGCGGATGGCTTGCTGCTCTGAAACCATAAGTAAAATTTTTTGATCTCCACTCATTTTCTTAATCGCGAAGTTTTGGATTTTTTTGGGTTCAGCGAATGCTCTGGAAATTAGAACGTCCTCTTTAATGAGGTCTAGATGCTCAAGCCTTTTTTGCAAAACCTTTGTATTTTGAATGCCAAAATGTGCAAGACAGTGTCTCAAGAAAGATGCTTTTTTGTTGGCTGGCTCAAGCAGGCAGCCGTCTTTATTTCCTAGAATAGAAATTACGAGCCCCGGAAATCCCGCCCCGCTTCCGACGTCAATGTAAGAATTATTTTGTATGTAGGGATATAAATACGCTGAATCAATGATGTGATGATATATGTTTTCTAGGGTAGAATTTTTTGAAACAAGATTTGTTGTCTTATTCCAATCAAAAACCTTGAGGGCGAACTCTTTCAGCTCCTTATCTTTTTCTGGCTTTGAGATTTCTTCCAGCGAGACCTTAAGATTCTCGGGTGCTTCCGCGTGCATTTTTATCTGCAGTTTCTGTTTCGTTTCTTTTCAGGTAAACCATTAGCGCCGATATTGCTGCTGGCGTGATTCCAGGAATTCTCCAAGCTTGTGCTAATGTTTTGGGTTCAACTTTAGAGAGTTTTTGAGTGATTTCTGCTGACAGGCCTTTTACATTTGAATAGTCAAAATTTGAAGGTATATGAGCATTTCTGTTTTTCTTCATTTTTTCTATCTCGTCCATCTGTCTTTTGATGTATCCCGAATATCTTTGGTTCGTTTCGATATCAAAAACTATATCGTTGTCTGGGGTCTCAATAGAAAATGCTTTGGCTAAATCTTGAAAATCTAGATCTGGTCTCTTCAGCAAGTCTAGAAAAGAGGTGGCTGACTTTGGCTCTTTAATTTTTAAACTGCTATATATTTTTTCATCCTCAGGCCGGAGAAATAACTTTGCTAGCTTGTCTTTCTCTTTAATTATTTTATTTTTCTTTTCAGAAAATATCTTATATCTGCTCTCGGATACCAAGCCGACTCTATAAGCTTTTTCTGTAATTCTTTGGTCAGCATTGTCCTCTCTTAAAATTAATCTATGTTCAGATCTGCTGGTGAACATCCTGTATGGTTCCTTCGTTCCAAGAGTTACAAGATCGTCGATTAAAACTCCCAGATAAGACTCTTCTCTGCTTGGCGTCCAAGGATCTTTTCCTAAAAAAGACAGAGCAGCGTTTGCGCCAGCTACAAGCCCTTGGGCTGCAGCTTCTTCATACCCAGTTGTGCCATTGATTTGGCCAGCAAAGTAAAGGTTTTTTATTTTTCTCGTTTCCAGCGTTTCATGCAGTTCTCTGGGATCAAAAAAATCATATTCGACCGCATATCCATATTGAGTTATTTTAGCGCTTTCAAACCCTTCTATAGATCTAACAAATTTTTCCTGGCAGTCCTTTGGCAGGCTTGTCGATATTCCGTTTGGATAGATTAAGTCAGAATTTAATCCTTCTGGTTCTATAAATATTTGGTGGGACTTTTTATCTTTAAATCTGAATATTTTATCTTCGATGGATGGGCAGTATCTTGGCCCAATTCCTTCAATCTTTCCTGAGAACATTGGAGATCTATCAAGGTCGCCTATTATAATTTCGTGAGTTTTTTCGTTTGTTCTGGTTATAAAGCATGGCACTTGCTTAGGGTGAATACTTTGATCGCTTAAAAAAGAGATCGTGGGTCTAGGGACGTCACCTTTCTGCTCTTCTAAAATTTCCCAATTTATAGAGTCTTTATGAATTCTTGGGGGAGTTCCTGTTTTTAATCTGCCAACTGAAAAATCAATGTTTCTTAATTTTTCTGCTAATTTTTTCGAGGAGTTATCTCCAACTCTGCCCCCTTCGTTGTTATCCATTCCAGTGAAAAGCTTTCCATTAAGGAAGGTCCCTGTTGTCAAAATTACTTTTTGAGCTTTTAAAATTTTACTTTCGCCAACAGTAACCGAACCGATTTGATTGTTTTGTATACCAAAGTCAGTAACCTCGCCTTCCACAATCTCAAGGTTTTCTAGATTCTTCAATTCTTTTTGAACGGATTTTTTGTATAACTCCCTATCTGCCTGAGCGCGCGTAGCTCTGACGGCCGGTCCTTTGGAAGAATTCAAAACTTTTAGATGTATGGCGGCCCTGTCGGCGCATCTTGCCATTATTCCATCAGCAGCATCTATCTCTTTTACAAGGTGGCTTTTTCCTACTCCACCAATAGCAGGATTACAGGACATTTGACCGATGGTTTCAAATTTATGAGTAATCAGGATGGTTTTAACTCCAATCCTAGCTGCAGCCGCAGCTGCTTCACAGCCTGCGTGACCCCCGCCTATTACAATTATGTCCGCCTTCATTAAAAATATTATATATATGTATTTATATATTAGAGAGTATATGTTTATTGTTGTTAGCCCTGTTAGTAAGTGGAAAAAGTCTTTGACCCCTCAAAACCCGGGGGATATAGAGGGTAGAGCCATGTTACTAAGCTTGTTTATAAGCTGTGTTTTGTTCTTTTTAAAGTGTTGAGGAAATAATTATAAATAGTTACTAACAGCTTTTTAAAAAGATCTTAATGCAACAAAAAACACACTAATGACATGATATAAATTATAGTTAGTGCTTACTTACCTATGCAAAAAGAGGAAAATATTTCCCCCAAAAAGTCATCGGCGCTCATGGGAGACTTAATGTCCCCAAGAAAGATATCTGCCAACTTTAGGTGCTCCGCAGCTATATCAACGTTTTTCACATCAATTGGGCCTGGACAAGAGTCTATTTCCTTAAAAGCTTTTTTAACCAAGTTTCGGTGTCTTTCTCTAGCTGAAAATAAAGCATCAGATCCGCCGCTCGAAAGAAGCTCGTAAATTTTTTCTTCAAGAGCGCTGATATTTTTTTTCTCAAGAGCAGAAACAACAATTCCCTCAAACCCTTGGGGCGGGCTAGATATGTCAGACTTATTGAAGACTTTTAAGATGTTTCCGTCCTTTTTGAGGCTAAAATCCATGTTTTCAGCATCAACCACCTCTAAGATCAGGTCTGCTCCCTCTATTAACGACCTAGATTTATCTATTCCAAGCTTTTCTATTTCGTCCACTGTTTCTTCGTTTATTCCCGCCGTGTCATAAATATCTGCTTGCAGGTCTTTAATTTGTATTTTTTTATATATTGGGTCCCTTGTAGTTCCTTTAATTTCAGTCACAATCGAGGCCTCTTCCCCAGAAAGAATGTTCATAATGCTGGATTTGCCCACGTTTGGGGGGCCGGCGACCACAACCCTGTGTTCAGACATTATCCTTATTCCTTCCTCTATTTTCTTGTCAAAATCCTCTAAATGGCGTCTAAAATCTTTAAAAAGAGCATTAATTTGCATAAAATCTATGTTTGTATCTTGATCAGAAAAATCGATAGAAGACTCCACAAGTATTCTTATTTTTCTTAGACTTTCCAAGATTTTATCTACATTTTCTCCGAAATTACCAGAAACTGACTTTGATGCCGCCACTATTGCTGCGCTAGAGCTAGCGTTTATGAGATCGATAACCGCTTCAGACTGCGCAAGGTCAATCTTGTTGTTAAGAAAGGCCCTTTGAGTAAATTCGCCTGGGTTTGCGTTTCTGGCGCCTAATTCTATGCATTTCTGAATCAAAGCCCTAACTATTAAGGGGTTCCCATGACACGATATCTCGGCCACATCCTCTCCTGTGTATGATGAGGGGCCCTCAAAGCAAGAAATTAGACATTTTTCATTAAACCCTTCTGAAAGGTTTGTCTCTGCAACTTTTGATGTTCCATGATCAAATTCTAGGGAAAAGAGGTTATCAATAATGCTTTTTGCCTCCCTTCCGCTAATTCTTACAACTGAAATAGCCCCTCTGCCGGGAGGGGTTGAACAAGCAACTATAGCCTGATCCAAAGAAAATCTCCTCTATGCTGCCTTTTTAGGACCATGCATAAGCATTTGTAATGCTGAGACAAGAGAATTTACCAACCAATACAAGACAAGACCAGCCGGGAAAAATGCAAAAAGCACCCCAAATATGATAGGCATAAATTTAAAAATTCTTGCCTGCATTGGATCTACGCCCGCTGGTTGAGGCTGCAAAAGCTGCATCAAATACATTGCCCCCATGTTTAACAAAGGCAATATAAATAAAGGGTCCCTTACAGATAAATCAACAATCCAAAACATGAATGGAGCATGTCTGAGCTCAACTGTCTCGATTAAAACCCAATAAAAAGCAAGGAAAAAAGGCATTTGTAGCAGCATTGGAAGACATCCCAGTGCAGGATTCACCTTTTCTTTTGAATACAGGGCCATCATCTCCCTTGACATAGCTTGTCTGTCGTCCCCATATCTCTCTTGAAGCTCCTTGAGTTTGGGCTGAAGTTGCCTCATTTTCCCCATATTTTTGTATGCAACATAAGACAGGGGCCATAAGAAAATCTTTATAAGGACAGTTACCAGTACAATAGACCATCCCCAGCTGCTAATTGCTTGATTAATAAGGTTCATTACCCAAAAAATAGGCTGACCAATCCAATATAAGAAGCCATAATCTATGGCTAAACCGAGCTTTGGATGCATTAAGTCTAAATTTCCTTTAATTTTTGGACCCGAATAAGCTGAATACTCGTTTTTTATTGAGGTGCCTGGAGCAACCTTTTTGGTCTCTTCAACAAACCCAACAGAAAAAGAGCCATCATTTTTATTTTTCTTACCTTGAAGCAGGCTGTTGGACGACTGGTTGGGTAGCAGGGAGGTTAAGAAATAATGTTGAATCATTGAAATCCAACCTCCGCTGGTTGATGTTCTAAATTCTACTTCTTCTATTTCTGAGAAAGATCTTTTATCGTAGTTTTCACCATCATAAGAAAACGCAGGACCCAAATATGCCCAAGATGAGGGTTGAGTAAATATGCCCCCAGAACCAGAAATAGTTTTCTCGGATGAGCGATTTATTTTTGCATATGGCGCGACTGAAACTTCAACCACTTCTCCATTAAAAAATTCTTCTTCAAAATTTATTCTGAAGTTTTCCCCCAAACTAATTTTCTTAGAATGAGTGGAGCCATTTGGAAGCCTTCTTATAATTTCAACTGAATCTTCGGATTTAGACAACACAGAAAAATAATTTCCTTCCGGTGATTTAGACATTCCTGAAACAACAAAACCACCATCTAAAAAGTAGTTCTCCTTGCCACACTTATTGAAAAGCAAAGTATTAGCTTGGCCATTAATTTCCAAGGGATAATTCAATAACTCTGATTTAATAATCTGTCCACTGGACAGGCTTATTTCAAGCTTCTGATTTTCATTAAAGACTTCGACTGTTTCTTCCGCGCCACATATCAAAGAGGTGATATTGCTTGACTCGGCAAAAGAGCTTGACTCATCCACAAAAGAATCAGACTCAGAAATTGGATTGGTTGGTAAGTACTCACTATCATTGAGAGCTAATTCAGATAATGTTTCTTCCTGAGCAGGGGGATTCCAATTGATAAGCAATAAATAACTAAAAATGAAGATTGAAAATACTAAAAAATATCTTTGAAAATTATCAATCATTCTTTGCTTTCTCCGGAACGGGATCATAACCATATGATCCAAGAGGATGACATTTCGAGATTCTTTTTAAGCTGTAATATGTGCCCTTCATCACGCCATGAATCTCAATACAATTTTTAGCGTACTCAGAACATGTTGGTTGAAATCTGCAAGAGGGTCCAAAATACGGGCTGATTGTTCTTTGATAAACAACAATCAAGAAAACTAATATTTTTTTTAAATTAAATCTTTTCAATTTTGGACTCTAAATCAATGAAATTTTTTTTTACTTTTAATTTATCAAATTCCTCTATTTTATTTTTAACCATCAGGACGGCGTCAAAAGAGTTTAACTTAGATCTCATTATAATTTCTCTAAATTTTCTTTTAATATAATTTCTATTTACAGCTAACTTAACAAACTTTTTTTGAATAATAATTCCAGTCCTAGTTGAGGATATTTCGTTCTTTTTTAGAATTACTACGAAGGGTCCCGATGAGAAGGAAGTGTCTGAATTTTTGAAGACGTTATCAAAGTCTTTTTTTCCCACAAGAGCAGGTATTTTCATTTTTAAGCAGATAAAACTTTTCTGCCTTTTCTTCTTCTGTTGTTTATTACAGCCCTGCCGCCGGCAGAAGACATTCTGGCTCTAAATCCGTGAGTCCTTTTCCTTTTCAGTTTGCTTGGTTGATAAGTTCTTTTCATTACGAGTAAATTAAGATGGAGAATGATATATTAATTGAGTGAATAAATAAAACTCTAATTAATTATATTATTAACAAGTTATTCACAATTTTTCACATGATTATCCTGTGGATAAGTTATAATAAAGATATTATTATCTTTTTATGAATTATCAAGCCTGGGAAGAATGTAGAAAATCCCTTGAACTAGAGCTAAACCAGGATGAATTCTCTACTTGGATAAGTCCCTTAGCTTACTCAGAAGAACAAGACGAATTTGGCATGCAAGCTGTAACGCTTTTAGCTCCAAATGATTTCATCAAAGAACATGTTAAACAAAATTATGATTCCATCATTAAACAATATTTATCTAGATCTCTTGATTCTGAAAATTTAAGTTTAAATTATGATTTATTTAATTCTCCTAAACCATTGATTACAAAGGATAAATCTAAAAAAATTCCTTTTCTAGATGATAAAGAAAATTCCCTTTTTGAAAATTTCACATTCGAAACTTTTGTTGAAGGAAAATCAAATAATATAGCTCTAGCAGCAGCAAAACAGGTTGCTGATTCGCCCAAAGGTGCATACAACCCTTTATTTATATACGGTGGGGTTGGTTTAGGTAAAACCCATTTAATGCATGCAGTGGGAAATAAACTTAAAGAAAAAGATCCATCCAAAAGAATTGTTTATATCCATTCCGAGAGGTTTGTAAGTGATATGGTTAAATCACTTCAATTAGGTGCAATAAATGAGTTTAAGCAGTTTTATAGAGGTGTAGATGCGTTGTTGATCGACGATATTCAGTTTTTTGCAGGAAAAGAACAGTCTCAAGAAGAACTCTTTCATACTTTTAATGCGTTGTTGGAAGGAGGTCAGCAAATGATACTTACTTGCGACAGGTATCCTAAAGAAATAGAAGGATTAGAAGAAAGACTTAAGTCCAGGCTAGGCTGGGGCTTACCGGTAATTGTAGAGCCTCCAGAACTTGAAACTCGAGTAGCAATCTTATTAAAAAAAGCCGAAGAGCTTAATTTAAATATGCCGCAAGACTGTGCTTTCTTTATATCTGAGAGGATCAGATCTAATGTAAGAGAGCTTGAAGGAGCTCTAAAAAGAGTTGGCGCGAATGCAAAATTTGCAAACAAAGAAGTTGATTTGAATTTAATTAAAGAATCTCTGAGAGATTTGCTTGCCATTCAAGCGAGACAAGTCAGTATTGATAATATCCAGAAGACAGTTTCAGATTATTTCAATATAAGGCTTTCTGATCTGTTATCATCTAAGAGAAATAGGTCTCTCGCCAGACCAAGACAATTATCGATGAGTTTAGCCAAAGAACTAACAAATCACAGCCTTCCCGAGATAGGAGACGCATTTGGAGGCCGAGATCATACAACAGTTCTTCATGCATGCAAAAAAATAGGAGAATTGAGACAAGGAAATACTGAATTGGACGAAGATTATAAAAACTTAGTAAGAGTTCTCACCGCTTGAATATGGAATTTAATATAAACAAAAATGATCTTGTTGAACCAGCCTTGCTTGCCTCAAACGTATCTGAAAAAAGGCAGTCTATTCCTATTTTGTCAAACGTATTAATTTCAGCGGCCAAAAATTCAATAAAAATAACAGCAACTGACTTAGAAATTGAATATAAAACAACAATTGAGGGCGTAGAAGTTAAAAAAGAGGGTGAAGTTACAGTATCTGCAAGAAAACTGGCAGATTTAGTCAGATCAATACCAGAAGATACAAAGCTGAACTTTTGCCTAATTGATAACCAGATAGAAATTAAAGCCTTAAAGTTCCAGGCAGATTTAGCTACATTGCCGGCTAGCGACTTTCCCTCTATTGATTCTGCCGATTTCAGCAGCTCTATTAAGATTTCATCTTCAGCCTTAGCTGATATGATTGGTTCAACATCTGTAGCAATGGCTGCGCAAGATGTAAGATATTACCTAAATGGATGCCTTTTAGAAACAAAAGGAAATGCACTATGTGTAGTATCAACAGATGGTCATAGGCTCGCTTTTACAAAAACTTCAATTGATGGTTTAAAAGAGGATTTCAGGGTTATTGTTCCCAGAAAAGCCGTCATGGAATTGCAAAAAATTATTTCTGCTAATGACGAAGAAATTACGTTGAATGTATCTCAGAATCAAATCAATGTTGTAGGCTCTGTATTTTCCTTCACTTCTAAATTAATCGAGGGCAATTATCCCGATTATGAAAAAGTTTTTCCGGTTGGCGATGAATCTAAACTTATTGTCGATAAAAATGAATTTAATACTGCTCTGAGCAGAGCTTCCGTTCTTTCAAATGAAAAATACAGAGGAATCCGATTGAGTCTTAACAAAGATTTGCTGAAAATTGAGGCTAATAATCCAGAAAAAGAAAGCGCTGAAGAAGAAATAAAAGTTGATTATTCCGGCCCAGAGCTAGAAATTGGTTTTAATATAAGCTACTTACAAGAGTCCTTGACTACTATTAAAGATTTATCTGCAGAAATAGTTTTTTTCGGTCAAGAATCAAGTTGTATTGTTAAAAATAAGGAAAACGAAGATCTGATACACGTTATCATGCCTATGAGACTCTAGTCTCATGGGTTTAAAAAAATTAGAGCTATCCTCTTTTAGAGCCCTCTCACAAAAATTTTTCTCCTTTGCTGATTCAAACCTTATTTCAGGGAAAAACGGCTCTGGAAAAACTACTTTATTGGAAAGCATTTATTTCTCGATAGAAAATAAGTCGTTCAAAACCAACAACATGAATTCTATCTATCCATTTGAAGAAGATTTTTTTGCTTTGAAAGCATTATTTGACGACAATTCGAAGCTAGAGCTTTCAAGAAAAAAATCTAAGGCGCTGGTCAGGCGCATCTCTCCAAAAGAATCAATACTAAATGATCTTTGTCCGTTTTTAATAAACAACTTTGCATTAAATTATTTAGAGTCTTCATCTGAAACCAGAAGAAACTTCTTAGATTTTTACTTGTTTCACGTGGAACAAAATTACAAAAAAAAATACATAGAGTTTCAAAAAGCATTAAGACTCAGGAACAACGCGCTAAAAGAAACAAACAAAAAAACTTTCAAGATTTGGAACGATTTATTTGTCGAAAAATCAATAGAAATTTCATCTTTAAGAAATAAGCATTTGGACAAGATAATTCCATTGCTAAAAGTAAATTTTGATAAGGACTTTCCATCAGAAAAAAAGGTAAATTTTAGGGTTGAAAATCTATGGATAGAAGAAGAAGATTTTAAGAATGAATTACGCGAAGTTTATCAAAAAGACTCGGAAGTAAAATATTCAACGGTTGGGCCTCATAGGCTTGATCTTCTCTATGATGTCAACGATGTAAAATCAGGCGATGTTTTATCTAGAGGAGAACAGAAGTTATTGATTTTATTAACAATATTAGGATTTAATCAACACATGCATAATCTCGGAAATAAGCACTCCATCTTTCTAGTTGATGACTTGCCTTCTGAGCTAGATGAGGAGAATTTTCTAAAATGTTTGGAGCTAATTTTGGATGCTCCAGGACAGAAGTTTGTGTCCTCAATTGACCCTGATTTTTTAGGTATAAAAGGGCGATTTAAAACCCTAATTGCTTTATAATAAAGCATGCCAAAACCGGTAAAAAAATCATCAAAAAAACCTCCCAAAAAAGCTCAAAGCGAAGCAAGTTACGACTCCTCAAATATAACGGTTTTAAAGGGCTTAGAAGCTGTTAAAAAGCGTCCTGGTATGTACATAGGTGATACCGATGATGGGACTGGCCTTCATCATATGATCTACGAAGTGCTGGATAACTCTATCGATGAAGCGCTTGCTGGCTACTGTGAGAATGTCACTGTAACGGTTCACGACGATTCCAAGGTTACCATTTCAGATGACGGAAGAGGTATACCAGTAGATATCCATAAAGACGAGGGTATTTCAGCAGCTGAGGTCATCATGACAAAGCTTCACGCTGGAGGAAAATTTGATGACAATTCATACAAAGTTTCTGGTGGACTTCATGGTGTTGGTATTTCCGTTGTAAATGCTCTTTCAGAATATCTTTTATTGGAAATCAATAGAGATGGTTTTAGTTATACACAAGAATACAAAGACGGGACCCCAAAATCAAAATTAAAGAAAGGCGGTAAATCAAATAAGACTGGAACCAGCATCACTTTTATTCCGTCTTTAGAAACTTTTGGAAAAAATAGAACTTTTGATCATGACACTCTCTTTAAGAGGCTAAGAGAATTGTCATTTCTAAATTCTGGACTATCGATAATTCTAAAAGACGAGCGCGATGGAAGATCTAGTAACTTTAAATCAGACGGAGGCCTCGAAGAGTTCGTGACCTTCCTCAACAAAAAAAAGTCGGTAATTAATAAGCCTTTTAGGTTTTTGAAAGAAACAAAAGATGGCATGGCTGTGGAGCTAGCCCTGCAGTGGAACGATAGTTATCAAGAAAATACTCTTTGCTACACAAATAACATTTTTCAAAAAGATGGTGGAAGTCACTTAAGCGGATTTAAGACCGCGCTCACCAGAAGTTTAAATAATTTTATGGAAAAGGAAGGTTACTTAAAATCTGGTGACTTAACTCCATCCGGTGAAGATGTCAGGGAAGGTTTAACTGCAGTTATTTCTGTTAAGTTACCAGATCCTAAATTTTCATCTCAAACAAAAGACAAATTGGTTTCATCTGAAATTAAGCCTGTAGTCGAGCAAGAAACTTATAAGCATTTAAATGATTTTCTTTTAGAAAACCCAGGAGAAGCAAAACAGATTGCAACCAAAATAATTGATGCTTCAAGGGCCAGAGAAGCGGCAAGAAAAGCTAGAGAAATGACAAGAAGAAAAGGGGTTCTAGATGGAATAGGCCTCCCTGGTAAATTAGCAGACTGCCAAGAAAAAGATCCTTCTCTAAGCGAGTTGTACATTGTAGAAGGAGAGTCAGCAGGTGGTTCAGCCAAGCAAGGGAGAAACAGACATAATCAAGCTATTTATCCGATGAAAGGAAAAATCCTTAACGTTGAAAGAGCAAGAATAGATAAAGTCTTAAACTCCGATGAAATTGTAAATATCATAACCGCACTGGGTTGCGGTCTTAAAGAAGACTTTGATTTGGAAAAGTTAAGATATCATTCAGTTGTAATAATGACTGATGCTGATGTAGATGGGTCTCATATAAGAACTTTGTTATTAACTTTCTTTTATCGACACATGCCAGAAGTTTTAGAGGCTGGTCATATTTTTATAGCACAACCGCCCTTGTATAAAGTTGGTCGCGGCAAATCAGAGGAATATATAAAAAATGATTCCATGTTAAGAAGCTTTCTGGTGAATAAGATTTCTCAAGAGACGGTTCTTCATCTAACTAAAACAAAAAGAGTTACCGAACAGGATTTCTCTAGCATGCTCGCTTCATATAACTCAATGATGGACTTTGTTGAATCTTCAACCAACAATGCTCCAACCTTATTCATTGAGGCAATTTTAAATTCCAAAGATTATGTTCAGAAAAATATTGCAGGATGGCTGAAAGAAATAAATTCAAACCTAAATAAAATTTCTTCAGATGATATAGAAATCAAAGTTGAATTAGACAATGAAAGCAAATCTAGATTGATAATTTCCCAAACAGAACACAGAAACACATTGGCAACTATATTGCCTGTATCTTTCTTTAAGTCTAAGGGCTATAAATTAATTATGGAATTCAAAAAGAAAATTTCCGGAATAAAGCAAAATTCCTCTTTTTTCATGAAAGGAGAAGTAAAAAAAGAATTTACAGATAATCTTATCGATTCTTTTGAAGAATTATTTGAGGATTCGAAAAAAGGACTAACCATTCAAAGATACAAAGGTTTAGGAGAGATGAATGCAGACCAGTTATGGGAATCAACGATGAATCCAGATAGTCGATCTTTACTAAAAGTTACAATAGAAGACGCTGAAGCAGCTGATGAAATCTTTTACAACCTAATGGGAGACGATGTTGAGTCCAGGAGAGAATTCATTGAAACTAACGCAGGCCTTGTTAGCAATATAGACATATAAATTCAAATTTCCCTTCCGCTTCCCTTTTATAATAATTATTAATAGTATTTATTACTGTTACTTATAAATTAATAAAAAAATAGGAGTTTTTTTATGTTACAAATTACAAAATTTGAGATGCACAGCGGTGCTGATAGAAATACCTTTGGAAATGCGGCTTATGCAGTATGTAAAACTGCAAAAAGCAGTCCTGGCGTCAATGATGCTAAATATTATTGGGTAAATCCCAATTTAATTGCATTCATTGTTGATGCAGAGCCAGGATCGTGGGGTTCAGGAGCACAGCCAACTTCAGAGGCAATGAAAGCTTTGTTTGATTTATCTGATATTTCAACGCAAGTTGCTAACGAAACTTGGATGGGCGCTAGAGAAGGAACTGATAACTTCAATTTAGCAAAATAATCTTTGAGTCAGCTATTTGTTAGCTGACTCAATTAAAATTAATTCATTTATAATTCTTTGATGATCAAAATCATTTTTATACTGTTTTTAAGTTCATCAAGTTTTCTTTTTACTTCAGATTTTTCTTCAGAGAGAGGAATGACAAACCTACTCGGTTCAGAAACTTGGGCGAGATGTGCAACGGAGATGTCTCAGAATAATGTAAAGGTTTATGAGCTTTCATACGAAAGAACCTCAACAATGCCTTTGTCTCCATTTGCAGGTGAGTACAAACCAAAATTTTTACCTGAACTGGGTTTCGAAAACTCTAATCACATTTATACGATGGACGTACTCAATGAAAACGTGAATGACGGAAATCAAGGAACCCAAATTGACGCTCTTGGACACTTTGGACATTCAGATAAATTTTGGGATGGAAAAGGCGAGGTGGATCTTTCTGGTGTTCGATACTTCAAAGGTTTAACTGCTAAAGAAGTTAAACCATTTCCAGAATCTCCATTGCAAAAATTAGGAATTGAAACAGTTCCTCCTATCATCACGACGGCTGTTTTGCTAGACGTCAGAAAACATTCCTTTGGTGGAAGATCAATGAAGGCTGGTGAATACGTAACCGTAAAACATATTGAGGAAACTTTAAAAAAATCATCGCTGAAAAAAAGAGGAATTTTGCCTGGTGACGTTGTTCTTATTTACACTGGATGGAGTGATCAATATGAGGATCCAGACGAAAATAAAATTTATTATTCTAAGGCACCGGGAATATCTTTTAATGCCGCAAAGTTTTTAGCTGCTAAAAAAGTTGTAGGAGTAGGTGTAGATAATTGGGGGGTGGATGCCTTTGGTGATCCAAGCGAAATGGGTAAAGAGGTGTCTCAAAATCCTGATGGCGTTGTTTTACCAGCACACTATTATTTCTTAACTCAGGTTGGCATTCACACTATAGAAAACTTAAAGCTTGATTTACTTGCTAAGGATTCTGTTGATCTTTCATGCGTGATGATTCTCCCACTAAAAACGAAGGGTAGTGCGGCCTCACCAATCAGACCGGTCGCCATAGGATCTTCAAAATCCTAACTTCAATTTCTTTGCTTGAGTAAAAAGTCTTCCAGGCAGTTATTTTCAGGTTCTTGATTGTCCTTTATAAGATTTCCTTCATCATCTAATAACACTCCATGAAAAACTCTTTGCCCATTAGAGAATAAATCTTCATACATAGAAATATCTTCATTAAATTCAATATCTTGTAAGAAATATCTATATTTTAGATAAGCAAAAAGATTGATTAGAAAACTACTCCTTAAAAGCCTATCCATGAAACATGTTGAACAAAGAGACAAAAAATATCCCTACTCCAAGAGTGCCCACCATGAGCGCAATAAGGTCCACGAAAAAAACAGAAATAAGCTTCAACCAAGACTCATTTTGATTTTTAGTTTTCTGCAAAGCAGTAACTTTAAAAAAAGAAAAAGCAACAATGAAAACCACACTTCCAATGATGAACATACTTAAATTCATTAAATTAGTTTAAAACAAAAAAATTAAACTAAAGTTTGTAATGAGTGAAAAGTATTAAACTATAATAAAACAATGCTCAATTTTCAGAACCAAGGTTGCAATACATCTTTGCAAGAAGGAATAGATGAATATAGAAGTTATTTAAGAAAAAATAATAGATATGTTCTTGGAGAACAAGTTAGCGATTCAGAAAAGTGGGGTATTCTCTGCCATGATGCAACTCATGTAATTTTTGGATTAGATACAACCTTAGAAGAGGAAGCAATGTTGGATTGCTGGGTATTTTTTGGTGGAAACTATTTTCAAACATTAAAAGATTATTTTTCCGGAAAAATAAATTTCAAAGAGACAACAGAAAAAGTAGAAATTCTTCTAAAAGACGTTGGTTATACAAAGTACTTTTTTCTCTACTTAAAAGTCATGTATAAAAAGTGGCCAACGATTTTATTTAGATGTTTTAAAATGAAGAAGCGTTGGAATTATTATTTTTCAGAAGAGTTACTTGATAAAAGTATAAAAGAAATAAGAGAAGAATTTCACATCAAAATCCTTACACATTCAGAAAGGAAAATAAAAAAAGTTTCTTGGAGCAGAGAGATAAAAGAGTTTTGAATATCAAAGAGATTCAAAAATTCAAAGACCAATTATTGGATGAAATCCAAGACACTTTTTCTGATAAAAAAAATCCTACCCTTTTGGAATATCAACAACAAACAGAAAATCTCATTACATTGAAAGAGCTGCTTGAGAGAGAAAAGGAATCTATGCCACAAGAGAATTTTGATTTAATTTCTGGGCAAGATTTTGTCATCCTTCAAATCGAAAGATGGATAGATGAGAACAATGAAATCATCGACGGTTGGTTTGAAGAATCCGATCAGCCGCTTAAAAAGCACTAGCTTTGGATGTCATCATTGTTTTGGTTTCTTAATTTTTCTAAACTTATTTTATCTTTCAGGCTCATCATATAGGCAGCGCCAGCCAGGATAAGAACCGCTGCAGCTTCTCCAACAATTAATGTAGCTTCCATTTCTTTATTTTGCATAACAATTAATCTGCAAATAGCCGTTATAGCGATAATTATTGGCAAAGTTACTGGAATTCTATTCGTGCTGTAAAAAGCACCAACCATGCCTAAAATTTCAGCATAGATGAATAATAAGAATAAATCCGACAGTTCAATGCGTCTTTCTATGAACATTTCCCATAAATAAAGGGCTGCAGCGATGCATGTAGCAATTCCAATAAGCGCTAAAAGGATTTTTTCACTAATTAGCGTTGTCCAGTGGATTCTGTCATTTGTAGCCTGACTAAACAGTTTTTTAAGCATATTTCCCCCAAAATGGTACTTTTATACAGTTTAAGTCTTAAATTTAGCAAAAAGGAGCGAAAAAGGGAGTTTTTTGTGAATTTGAGGTTTGATAATCCTTTTAAAGATATTTTTAAGACTCAGACGTTAGATGATAATTTTCAATCATCCATGATTGAAGGTCAGTTGTAAGTTGTCTTATATTTTTACCGGATGTTTCAACTGGATCACCTAAGTAAAAAATAACTTTTCCTGGTTGTATTAAGTAACTGGGCGGCCAACACTCTGCTGAGTTGTGAACTATTGGGATGATGCTGGTTTCTGTTTTGGCTGCAACTTCAATACCGGTTCTAGAAAATCTTCCTATTTCTCCTACTGACATCCTCGTGCCTTCTGGAAAATATAAAACTGATAATCCAGCTTCAATTTTTTTTATTCCTTCTCTTATAATTTTTTTGGTAGAGCTCAGCTTCATATCTCTTTCTATGTAAATAGGTTCAAGCAATCTAAAACCTAAGCCAAAAACTGGAACACTCAAATTTTCTTTCTTTGTAATCGCTGACATTGGTTGAAACTCATGATGTAACACCAACGTTTCCAATGTGCTTTGGTGATTAGAGACAAAAAGAAATTTGCCATTAAGATAATCTTTGAATCCTTTAAATTCAATTTCAACATTGCAAATATATTTCAATGTAAATCTTACTAACCATACCCAGCTTAAAATAATTTTTTGTCGCGTTATTAACGGAGTGAAATATAGGAAAGGTATGCCAATGAAAATTAATCCCAATCCAATAATAAGAAAAAAATAAAAAATACCCGATCTAAGATAAACCATCAAAAGTTGTTCTCTATAGCTTCGAATAAATTCTCGTAAATTTTTACACCCATCAAACTTTCAGCTGTTCTAATGGTATGCATTCCATAACCGGTAAGAACCAAGACAGGACGACATCCATGATTTTTTGCAGCAAGTAAATCAGATTCTTTGTCACCAATAAAAAAACAATCCTTAAGCGAAATTCCAAGCTTAGCTTCAGCTTTTTCTAACAAACCTGTTTTTGGTTTTCTGCATTCACAATTGTCTTCATTTGCATGCGGACAAAATAGAATTAGCTCAATCTCAGCCCCAACTTTTTTTAGTTCATTTTTCATATGATCATGAACGTTATTTATCATTTCCTCAGTTGCCGTTTTTTGTGAAACACAGGCTTGATTTGTAAGAACAACAATTTTTACATTTTTGTCTGATAATTTTTTTATTGCTTGAACGCTCTTATGTTCAAATTCAAATTCCCTTGGATCTCTTACGTAATCAAATAGATCAACATTGATGACACCATCACGATCTAAAACAATATATTTACTTGAGTTATCCAAGTATATTTTTACTTAAAAAAATTAGAGAAATAAGTTGTAAGCTCATGTATTTGAATAGTTTTTTGTTCCATACTATCTCTATCTCTTATTGTAACTGTGTTATTATCAAGAGAATCAAAATCAATTGTTATGCACATTGGAGTACCTACTTCATCATGCTTCCTATAACTTTTTCCGATATTTCCTGTATTCTCCAAGAGAACTCTACCCTTACCTAAAGATTGAAGTTCGTCTTTTACATTTTTAGCCAAGGATACGAGATCTTCATTATTTTTTTTCAGAGGGATAACGGCGGCCTTTATTGGACTAAGATGAGGTTTAAGAGCTAGAACTATTCGTTCTTTTCCGTCTTCTAATTTCTCAGCCTTGTAAGCTTCGTTCAAAATAGCCAATACTCCTCTTTCGACTCCGGCAGATGGCTCTATAACAAATGGAACAATCCATTCATTTGAATCTTTATCCTGTATCGCCAATCTTGAGTTAGAGTCCGAATTTTTTCTTATCTTGCTTTGTATATTTAGTTGATCTTGATTTTTGGAATGTGAGCCTAAATCAAAGTCAGTTCTGTTTGCTATGCCCTCCAATTCTTCCTCACCGTGAGGGAATTCATACATTAAATCAACGGTACGTTTCGAATAATGGGATAGTTCATCTTTAGGTACTTCTAAAAATCTAATTTTCTTTTTAGAGACTCCCTGACTCTCCCACCATTTTGATCTTTCCTCAATCCATTTGTCGTGCCACTGATTATCCTCTCCTGGCTCTACAAAAAATTCCAATTCCATTTGTTCAAATTCACGGACTCTAAAAATAAAATTTCTTGGAGTTATTTCATTCCGAAAAGCTTTCCCAATTTGCGCAATACCAAAAGGTAAAGCTCTTGATGTTGAATCAACTATATTCTTAAAGTTAGTAAAAATCTGTTGCGCAGTTTCTGGTCTGAGATAAGCAATGGATCCTTCATCTTCAAGAGGGCCTACATTAGTCTTGAACATCAAGTTAAAAGGTCTGGGGTCAGTCAAATCTTGGCTACCGCAATTCGGGCAACTATCTTCAATTTGATCTGCTCTCCATCTGGACTTGCAACTCCTACAGTCAACCAAAGGATCTGTAAAAGTATCTTCATGGCCGGAATAATTTAATACAAGTTGATTTGTTAAGATGGACGCATCCAAACCTTCAACATCATCTCTTTCATAAACCATGGATTTCCACCATGCATTTTTTAAATTATTTTTTAACTCAACTCCAAGCGGACCAAAGTCATACATACCTTGCAAGCCACCATAGATTTCACTAGATTGAAAAATGAATCCTCTTCTCTTGCATAAAGAGACTAATTCATCCATTGATTTAGCTGACATTTATACGATGATCCGGGTTAGATTCAATAAAATAGACTGATTTCTTACTAATTCTACTTGAATGTTGAATATAATGGACTGAAATGTTCATAAAAATACTGTTTTTTTTGGCTAAAATTGCCCCATTTAGAGTTTTTCAAGCTTTTGGGTCATTTTTAGGTTTTTTGATGGTTTTTTCTAACTCTAAAAGTCTTAAAACAAGCTCAACTAATCTTAAACATGTCTTTAAAAGCAAAACTAAAGAAGAGATTGGTGATTTATCAAGAAGCAGTGTAAGGCAAACATCTTTATCTTTAATGGAAGCTATTTATGTTTGGTCAAATTCAAGGGATTTTTCTAGAAAAATTTACCCTCTAATTTCTAAAGTTAATAATGAAAGTAAATTTGATTCATTATTAGGTGAAGACAAAGGTCTGATAATCATTTCAAGTCATATTGGTAATATGGAATTATTAATTTCATGGATGGCACATAAAGCTGAAAATCTTATTATTCCGTTTACAAAAGTAAAAAATAAAACCGTTAATAATCTTGTAAAAAGCGGAAGACAAAATTATGGAGCAAAGATGATTGGCATAGGCTTTAAAAGCACTAAACTTTTGCTCGAACACATCAACAATAAAGGAACGATAGCAATGGCAGTCGATCAGGTCCCAAAAAACAAAAATCGACACACTGCTAATTTTTTTGGCAATGCTTGCTACACCAATTCATTAATCTCAAATATCGCCAAAAGAACTGACTGTAATGTCATTTATTGCAGTTGTACGCTTGGAAAAGATGGATATCAAATTAATATAAGAGAGGTGGGGGAGAACTTTTTTTCTGATGATGTTACTGAGTCTCTAGAGTCAATGAATAAAGTTTTGGAAGAAGATATCCTTGTTTCCCCTGAACAATATGCATGGGAATACAAAAGATTTAAAGGTTATATTGATTACGTTTAAAAGATAGTAAGTGCTTACTTAGCTTTTCCAAAAGAAGGGAGTTAGTAAGACAAGAAGCGTATAAATTTCTAATCTTCCTAGTATCATAGAAAAGGATAAAGTTATTTTAGAGATATCATTCAAAGAGCTATAATTCTGAGAAACATCTCCCAATCCAGGACCTAAATTATTTATTGATGCACCAACTGCAGAAAATGCGGTAATGAAATCTGAGCCATATAAAAGCATAAACGTTGTAAGAAAAACGTAAGCCAATATGTACACAGAAAAGAAACCCCAAACCGATTCCGCTATTTCGGGCTGAAGAATTTTCCCACCAATTTTCACTGGAACAACCGATTGTGGATGAGTCAATTTTTTAAGTTCTCTTCTGCCTTGTTTATAGAGAACTAAAACCCTGATCATTTTTATTCCACCGCCTGTAGAGCCAGCACAAGCTCCGATTACTCCTAGCATCAAAAGCATGAAAGGAATAAAAGAAGGCCATAGATAGTAATCTGAATTTACATAACCTGTTGTGGTTGCAAAAGAAACTGTTTGAAAAGCGGTAGTAACAATTAAGTCAAAGTTATTTGTTGATCCGTAATAAATCATCGCAACAGTTATTAAAAGAAAAGCAGAAAGAATGACGGTGCCATAAAACTTAAATTCTGAATCTTGAAAGTAGTACTTAGGGTTTAACTTTGTATAGGCAAGGAAATGAAGGGAAAAATTAGCCCCTGAAAGAAACATAAATATTATTGAGACCATATAGATTGCATTACTATCAAAATAGGCAAAACTCTCGTCGTAATTTGAAAATCCACCAATGGCTACCGTTGTAAAGGAGTGAGTTACAGCATCAAAGAGGCTCATACCTGAAAAAAAGTAACAAAAACAACAGCTTAAAGTCAAAATTAGGTAAATAAACCATAAAGATTTAGCTGTTTCTGCAATTTTGGGCCTCAATTTATTGTCTCCCATCACTCCAGAGCCCTCGTTTTTATATAATTGCATACCTCCAACTCCCAATAATGGAAAGATTGCTACTGCTAATACAATTATTCCCATTCCCCCAAGCCACTGTAATAGGGCTCTATAGAATAGTAAGGACTTACTATACGATTCCAGGCCAACCAATACTGTAGATCCAGTGGTTGTAAGGGCTGATGTTGTCTCAAAATAGGCATCTACAATAGAGAAATCGTGTGTTGAGCTCAAAAGGAAAGGTAAAGATGCAAAAACGGTAAATAAGACCCAAAAGGCAACAGTTAGGATGAATCCTTCTTTTATTCGAATTGTTTCTTGTTTTTCTTTATAGGTAGCTACCCAAAAGGCTATTCCCGTAATAAGAGTTATAAAAAAGGCTCCAGAATAATCAGTAAAATTATTTTCCTCATAAATTAAGGAGATTGCTATTGGCAGCAGCTGAAAAAAAGAAAAATACACTAAACCTATGCCTAAAAGGTTTAAAATGGGTCTAACTTTCATTAAATTCTATTTATGAACAAATTATATCTGTTACTTCTTCAAGATTCTTTTTATCAGCTATAAAAGTAATTAGATGATCGTTTTCATTGATTTTAGTGTCATGATGAGCGATCTTAATAGCATTTTCAGAGAAAATAGCCCCAATTACACATCCTTTAGGCAGTTCTATCTCATCAATTTGTTTCCCAACAACTCCTGGGTAACCATTTCTTGATGTTGCAATTAGTTCAACTGCTTCGCCTTTTCTTTTAAAAGAGTATGTTTTCAATTGTGTTTCATCAGACAAATTTTCTAAAATTGATCCAATAGTTATTTCTGAGGGATTAATTGTGATATCTATTTGTTCCTTCGAGATAAGATCTAAGTATGCATTTTTATTAACCAAGGATAGTGATTTTTTAGCACCCATCTTTTTAGCCAACATTGAAGACATTACATTCGCTTCATCATCATCGGTAACAGAGCAAAAGAAATCAGTTTTTTCAATATTTTCTTCCTCAAGTAGAGCGCTATCTGATGAATCGCCATTCAGAACTAAAGAGGAATCCAATTTTTCTGATAAATAAATACACCTATCTTTATTGATTTCAATTATCTTAAGATCGAATTTTCCTTCTAAAGATTCAGCAAGTCTTCTTCCTATTCTTCCTCCTCCAGCAATCATGATTGTTTTTGAAGCTATTTCTTTCATTCGAAGCTCAGATATAACTTTCTTTATATCCCTTGATTCTGTTATGAAGAATACTTCGTCTCCTGTTTCAACTATGTCATCTCCTTTTGGAGCTATAACTTTGTCCTCCCTATAAATTGCTGCAATTCTCGTATCAACCTTGGGAATATGCTGTCTTAGCTCTGCTACTTTGTGACCTGTTATTGGGGCGCCTTCCTTGGCTTTCACTGAAACCATGGATACTTGACCGTTGGCAAAATCCATGATCTGTGTAGCTCCAGGATTTTCAATAAGCCTACAAATTTGCGCAGTTATTAATTCCTCTGGACTAATAATGACGTCTATACCTTGTTCTCCTTCGACAATTTGTTTCCCCTTGCCTTTTAAGTACTCGTAGGTACGAATTCTTGCCATTGTTTTTGTATTGTTATTGAGGAGTTTTATCATCTGGCAGGCAATAATATTCACCTCATCAGATTCCATCATCGCAACAGCAACATCTATATTGTTAATATCGGCTTGCTCTAAAACTTTAGGATAGGAAGCATTGCCCTCCACAGTTTTTAAATCTATGTGAGAGGAGGCTTTTTGAAGTCGATCAGCTTCTGTATCAACAATGGTAATGTTATGACCATCATTTGTAAGGAGCTCAGATAATTCAGTGCCAACTTGGCCAGCTCCGAGAATTAAAATTTCCAATTTATTTCTTTTTAACTAAAACTTTATTGATATTTATACACCTAATATTCAAGAAATAATATCGCCTTCTTTCAAAAGTTTTTGAGCACCATTATAAAAATCTTTAATGGAAAGTTTATTTTTTCCTGTCCTGCAAAGCTCAGTAATTTCCACTGCAAAGTCTCCGCAACCTATAGCAAGAATATTTTTATTAAATTCAATTATTTCACCTGGATCGCCAATTAACTTTTTATTTACCTTTGACTTACAAAGGTTGATACTAACTCCGTTAACGTCGATAGATATTATTGGGTTAGGGTACATTGCGTTAATAGTCTTACTAATTTTTTTGGCCTCATCAGACCACTTAATCACTGCATCGTTTCTCGTAATCTTCGCACAATAAGACGCATCTGTTTCATTTTGCTCCTCCAAACTATCAATTAAATTTGGCCAATCAGAACAGAATTTATTTACTTCTTTTGCGGCTATAGAAGCCATTTTTGATGTTAAATCAGCAGTGGTGTCTTCTTTTTCTATCTTAATTTCAAACCGTTTTGACATAGGTCCCGAATCAAGTCCTTTCGTCATCTTCATAAAAGTCAGTCCACTTTTTTTATCGCCGTTCAGGATAGCTCTTTGTATGGGTGCGGCTCCTCTGTATTTTGGCAAAAGGGATGCATGGATATTTACACTCCCGTATTGAGGTGTCTCGAGTAATTCTTCAGTCAAAATATGACCATAAGCCACCACTAAAAGAACATCGCATTGATAATTTTTAAACTCATTGATGAATTCCTCAGATTTGGGCGAATCAGGTTGCATCAAGGTTAAGTTATTCTCTAAGGCAATTTTTTTTACTGGCGAAGGCTTTAATTTTCTGCCTCTGCCTGAGGGTTTATCAACTGATGTAATGACGCATACAACTTGATGATCTTTTTTATCAATAATTGATTGAAGAATTGTAGCGGCAATTTCTGGAGTTCCAGCAAAAGCTATTTTCATTTATCAGGAAGCTAATTTTTCTTTAGCAGATTTCTGGAGTTTCTGTTTTATTCTTTGTCTTTTAATGTTTGATATGTAGTCGACCATGAGGATACCCTCTAAATGATCTATTTCATGCTGGATGACAACAGCCAACAAACCCTCTGGCATAAGTATTTGTTTCTTGCCATCTCTATCCAAGTAGGTGACCTTAATTTTTTCAGGTCTTATTATTTCTTCATAAAAACCTGGCACAGATAAGCAACCTTCTTCATAACCGGACTTTTCTTCTTTATTCAGAATTTCTACCTCGGGATTGATAAATACTTGAGGATCATCTCTTTCTTCGCTTATATCGATAACCAAGATCCTTTCATGAAAGTCTACTTGCGTAGCAGCAAGACCAATGCCCTTACTTTCGTACATGGTATGGATCATGTTTTCGATCAATTCTTTATGGGCGTTAGTAACTTCCTGAACAGGCTTTGCTTTTGTTCTAAGCCTTGGATCAGGAAATTCTAAAATCTTTAATAATTTCATTTTTATAAATTTACTTTGCATATATTATATGTGGGTAATTAACAAAAACTAAATATCTAAAAATTATGACTAATAGCGTAGCAATTGTGATGGGATCAAAGTCTGATATGGCCTTGGCAGAAGCAACTAAAGAAGTATTGGATGGTTATGAAATTGGTTCAGTGATTAAAGTACTGAGTGCCCACAGAACGCCGGAGGCTCTTAAAGAATTTATTCAAACTACCATCAAGGACGGCACCAAAGTTTTTGTGGGAATTGCTGGCTTAGCAGCACATTTATCGGGAAATATTGCTGCGCATACGACTTTGCCTGTCATTGGAATTCCAGGAGATGGAGGACCTTTAAATGGTTTGGATGCTCTCTTCTCAACCGTTCAAATGCCTAGAGGAGTTCCGGTTGCAACCGTAGCCATTGGAAAGGCAGGAGCAGTAAACGCTGGCCACTTAGCTGCTCAAATGCTTGCTACTGGAGATCAAGATTTGGCTAAAAAAATAGCTGATCAAAGAGAAGAACAAAAAAGAATCTTATTAGAGGATCAATAAAGCTAAACTAAAAATGATCTATGCCTATCCATGCGAAGGAGTTTATGGGCTAGGGTGTGATCCTGACTCAAAAAAGGATGTCTTTAAACTTTGCGAGTTAAAAAAAAGATCAATAGACAAAGGCTTAATATTAATAAGTGGAGTTTTTGAGCATTTTGAAAAATATATAAATCATCTTGATAAACAAGACATAGATAAACTTAAAAGACCGTGGCCTGGTCCTCACACTTGGCTTGTCAGAGCAAATGAAAATGTCCCAGAATGGATTAAAGGAAATTCTGATTTGGTTGCCCTCCGTCATAGTTCTCATCCCGAAGTGATAAAACTGACAGAAAAAATTGGCAAGGTGCTGACTAGCACATCAGCAAATATTTCTAACGACCCTCCTGCTATGTCAGCAGACGAAGTAACAAAGATTTTTGGAAATGAGGTAACGCTCATTAGGGGAGAGATCGGCAATTTCGGAGGCGCTACTCCAATACAAAATCTAGAAACTGGGGAGTGGATAAGAAAATGAAGAGTTTAAAATTTGGAGTAGTTGGTAATCCCATTAGACATAGTCGATCGCCAGAGATCCATCACCACTTTGCTGATCAGCAAAAAATTAAAATTTCGTTTGGAAAATATTTAGTAGATGAGGAAGACTTCGAAAATTTTATTAAAGATTTTTTTAAGTCTGGTGTCGGATTAAGCGTCACGCTGCCTTTTAAAAAATTAGCTTTGAAATATTCGAATGATTCTTCAACAAAATCTCAAATGATAGGTGCTTCCAATAATTTATATAAGAAGGGCGACATTATTGTCGGAGATAATACAGATTGCATTGGCTTAGCAAAGGATATTAATCAAAATTTAGGATTTGATCTTTACGGCAAAGAGATTTTAATCCTTGGAGCAGGAGGCGCAGCCAAAGGAGCTGCCTTTGGATTGCAAGATCTAAATCCGAAAACCATTTGCATAGCGAATAGAACTCTTGAAAAAGCTCAAGAACTAGTTAGGGATTTATCTTTATACAGACAGTCATCAGGGAAAAATTCTAATCTTATAGCATCGAGTTTTAATTCAATTCAGGATGAATTTCATTCTTTTGACCTGATTATCAACGCTACTTCAATGTCCACCCTTGAAAATGAGAGCTTACCGATAGACCCATCTTTATATGGTAACTGCGCTCTAGCCTATGATTTAGCTTACTCTCAGGCCGATACCCAATTTATGATTGATGCTAAAAACAACGGCGCACAATCAGTTTCAGACGGATGGGGGATGCTCGTTGAGCAAGGAGCTGCTTCATTTGAAACTTGGACAGGAAAACTTCCAAAGACCAATAATTTATTGGCTTTGCGTTAGTTTTCCACATACTTTTGAAGTAAAATTACGCAGCCTACCTTAAAGAAAGATTACTAAATGGTACTAATTAAAAGAATTTTTGCGGCATTAATTACCTGTTGCGCATCCCTTCCACTTTTTGCTGGTTGGGGAGACGTGAATATGACTCCGGGAGTTAATGCCCTCAGCAGAGAAATTTTTGATCTGCACATGACTATCTTTTGGATATGCGTGGTCATTGGAGCATTAGTGCTCGGCTTTATGGTTTATCTCATAGTTGCATTTAGAAAAAAAGAAGGTGACAAACCAGCTCAATTTGATGACCATCCAGTTTTAGAAATGACTTGGACCGTTTTATTTGCTGTTATTTTGGCTGTCATGGCAATTCCAGCAACCTTCACAATGATCCGTGCATACGATGACGCAGAAGGAGACATCAATATTTTAATTACTGGGCATCAATGGAAGTGGCAGTATGAGTACCTAGAAGACGAAGTAAGTTTTTTCAGTAATCTATCCACAGATTTAGATCAAAGAAACAACATTGCCCCCAAATCAGATAACTATCTTTTGGAAGTTGATGAGCCTTTAGTCATACCAACTAATAAAAGAATCAGATTTTTAATCACAGCTAACGATGTAATCCACTCATGGTGGGTTCCTGATTTTGCGGTTAAGCAAGATGCTATCCCTGGTTTTATAAATACAGCTTGGACGCAAGTAGACGAAGAAGGAATTTTCAGAGGTCAATGCACTGAGCTATGTGGACAATATCACGGGTACATGCCAGTTGTTGTTAAGGCAGTGTCACCTGAAGATTATGAACTTTGGGTAAACGAGAAGAAAGAAGCAAAAATACAACAAGCGCTTCTAACTGAAAAGCTTTGGTCAACAGAAGAACTTTATGAAATTGGAGAAGGTGTTTACCAAACCAATTGCGTAGCTTGTCATCAAGTCAATGGGGAAGGATTACCTCCAGTATTCCCTGCATTAGCAGGAAGCGATCTTGTGCTAAATGACAAAGCCAAACAAATAGAAATTTTAATGGAAGGAGTTCAAGGTGCTGCTATGCAGTCATATGCTGAACAGCTTTCTGAAGTCGACATTGCAGCCGTTATTACCTATACCAGGAAGGCGTGGGGTAACGATGCTAGCGGTGACGGAGAAATCGTAATTCCAAAAGAAATTTTGGATTATAAAAATAACAAACTTTAATACACGGAAGGACTATGAGCGCAGTAATAGATTCGCATTCAGATGATCATCATCACGGCCCAGCAAAAGGTATAACTAGATGGTTATACACTACTAACCACAAAGACATCGGTACACTTTACCTTTGGTTTAGCTTTCTGATGTTATTTTTAGGTGGTGCCATGGCAATGGTTATCAGAGCCGAGCTATTTGAGCCTGGAAGCCAAATAGTCTCTCCAGAATTTTATAATCAAATGCTGACCAATCACGGTCTGATTATGGTTTTTGGAGCGGTCATGCCAGCTTTCGTTGGTTTGGCTAACTGGATTATTCCTATGCAAATTGGCGCTCCAGATATGGCTTTACCAAGAATGAATAACTTAAGCTTTTGGATTCTACCAGTGGCTTTTGGAATTTTAATTTCCACTTTTTTCATGGAGGGCGGAGGCCCTAACTTTGGTTGGACTTTCTATGCGCCTTTATCTACTACGTATGCACCGCCAACAGTAACCTTCTTTATTTTTGCAGTTCACATAATGGGAGCATCTTCCATCATGGGATCTATAAACATCATCACCACAATTCTAAACATGAGAGCGCCTGGGATGACTTTCATGAAGATGCCTTTGTTTACCTGGACTTGGCTGATTACTGCTTATCTTCTTATTGCCGTAATGCCAGTTCTTGCGGGGGCTGTAACCATGATGCTTATGGATATCCATTTTGGAACCAGTTTCTTTAACGCCGCTGGTGGTGGAGATCCGGTTTTATTTCAACACGTCTTTTGGTTCTTTGGGCACCCTGAGGTTTACATCATGATTCTGCCTGCTTTCGGGATTGTCTCGCACATCATTGAAACTTTCTCAAGAAAACCAATTTTTGGATACACATCAATGGTTTATGCAATAGCATCAATCGCTATTCTTTCTTTCATTGTTTGGGCGCACCACATGTTTACAGTTGGTATGCCTATCGCGGGTGAACTTTTCTTTATGTATACAACCATGTTGATTGCTATTCCAACAGGAGTAAAAGTGTTCAATTGGTTATCGACAATGTTCAAAGGCTCAATCTCTTTTGAGACCCCGATGCTTTTTTCAATAGCTTTTGTAGCTTTGTTTACCATCGGTGGATTATCAGGGTTGATGCTTGCAATAGCTCCAGCTGACTTTCAATACCACGATACTTATTTTGTCGTAGCGCATTTCCATTATGTTTTAGTCCCAGGAGCCATCTTTGGAATAATTGCCGGTGTCTATTATTGGTTACCAAAATGGACAGGCAACATGTATGACGAAGTTCTAGGGAAGACTCATTTTTGGATGTCTTTTATTTCGGTTAACATTACCTTCTTCCCCATGCACTTTGTTGGGTTAGCAGGAATGCCTAGAAGAATTCCTGACTACGCGCTTCAATTCGCAGATTTTAATATGGTGATTTCAATTGGCGCATTCATATTTGGTTTAACTCAGCTTCTTTTCTTGTTTATTATTCTTAAGAGCATTTTTGCCGGCAAACAGGCTACATCTGAAGTATGGGAAGGCGCCAAGGGATTAGAGTGGACTGTTGCATCGCCAGCTCCATATCATACTTTCGAAACCCCACCAGAAGTTAAGTGAAGGCAGCAACTAAAACAAACTTAAAATTAGTAAGTCTTGTTTTAGGTATGTTCTGCTTTGGTTTCGCCTTAGTTCCTATTTACGACGTATTTTGTGAAATAACCGGTTTAAACGGAAAAGTATCCGGACCAACCATTATCGAATACGATGACAATTTTAACCCTAGGGAAATCAAAATTCTTTTTGTTACTAAGAATAATGAAAATATGGCTTGGAATTTTTCCTCCGAGAAAAGAATATTAGATGCAGAAACAGGAATAGCGTATACAGTTGATTATACTTTTGAGAATCCCACAGATTATCCTATGGTGGCTCAAGCTATTCCGAGTGTATCTCCAGGAAAAGGTGCTCAATATTTTCATAAAACTGAATGCTTCTGTTTTGAGGAACAGCTTTTACAGCCTGGAGAAAAATTAACCATGCCGGTTAGATTCATCATTGATCCTGATCTTCCTGATGATGTTCCAGTGTTAACGCTTGGCTATACTCTTTTTGATATATCCGAATCTCATATAAAATTACAAGCGAGCAATTAATTATGTCCGACCAATCTTCATATTTCGTTCCAGCAAGCAGTAGATTACCAATCTGGATGGCCTTTGGTTTAATGCTTTTTGTTTTAGGTGCGGGCTATACCATTAATGATTTAGATAAACCTGACTCAAATTCCTATTGGATCTTAATTGCTGCTTTTGCTGTCATCTTTTCTGTGTTTTTCTTTTGGTTTGGCGAAGTTATAAAAGAAAACGACAAAGGAATGTACAGCGATCAATTGAACAGATCATTTGTCATGGGCATGCAATGGTTCATATTCAGTGAAGTCATGTTTTTCTTCGCTTTCTTTTTAGCGCTCGGATACGTAAGGATATTTGCAGTGCCTTGGCTTGGTGGTGAAGGAGAAAAGGCCATCACCAATATGTTGTGGCCTGGCTTTGAAGCAACTTGGCCAGTTATGCAGACGCCGGATCAGTCTTTATTCCAAGGTCCGAAAGAGAATATGAATTTCCCTGGTTTTGCAAATGTAGGTCATTGGTTGCCGTTTTGGAACACTCTTTGCTTGGTAACTTCAAGTGGGACCATAACGATTGCTGAGCATGCTCTAAAAAAAGGTAACAGAACTACATTTAAGTTTTGGATGGTTATGACTCTTATTCTTGGCTTTACCTTTGTTTATTTGCAAGGTCTCGAGTATTACGAAGCCTACGATCATATGGGTCTGACTCTTGGTGCTGGGATTTACGGAACTACTTTCTTTCTCCTTACAGGTTTTCACGGCTTTCATGTTTGTTTAGGAGCAATCATTCTGACAATCATGACTATAAGAGGGTTTCGCGGAGCCTTTACTAAAGATGACCACTTTGGTCTTGCAGCAGGATCCTGGTACTGGCACTTCGTGGATGTAGTATGGATATTGTTGGTGTTGGTGGTTTACGTATTCTAACCCCAAGGGCTATTAACAACTATTTGACCGCTATAGAGACCGTATGCGAGGGTCAACAACAGAAGACCCGCGATTATCACCCTTACCCTGAGAGCCATAAAGCTTCTTGTCATTGCACCTTTTTTATCTTTGATCATAAAAGCTGCGCTAGAAAAGAGACTGATCAGCATAGCAATCATTAAAACGACGATGAGTATTTTTACTAACATTGGAAAATTTAATCCTGGTTGGAAGTTTACAATTTTTACGGCATTTATATTACCAATTTTATTAAGTTTAAGTTTTTGGCAATACCAAAGAGGTCTAGAAAAATCTAAGCTTGAAAGTTTTATTAATAATCAGCAAACAAAGCCCCCAGCCGAATTTATTTCTTTAGAATATGCATCTCCCAGCCAATGGTATAGACCTTTTTTTATGCAAGGCGAATTCAGTAAAAAGACAGTTTTAGTAGACAACGCAATCTATGAAGGGGTTCGTGGTTTTTCTGTTTATCAAGAGTTTCTATCTAATAATGGCTTATCACTTCTGGTATCAAAAGGTTGGTCAAATTCATTTGATAGTTCAAAAAAGACATTAGATCAAAATTATTTATTGCAGGGAGTTTTCAGACCCATTGAAAAAGCTTTCACGATTGATAATTCAATCTATGAAAGGGAAGGAAGTGATTTAGAAATGCAGTCTTTTGATATCGATAGTATTAATCTGAAGTGGAATACAAACTTTCCAGCTGTAGTCTTTGAACTTGATGAATTTTCATTAGATGGATTCTCAAGGATTTGGCAACCCGTTTATTTATCAGCTAATCGTCATTTTGGCTATGCAATTCAATGGTTAGGCTTAAGTTTGGTTGCCTTGGCAGGTTTTATTTTTGTAGGGTTTAGAAAAAATGATTAAGAAAAATTTTGTCATAGCGATGTTAATTTTCTTAACTCCAATCTTGGTGATCCTCTCAAGTACTATATGGTATTACTCGGGAGCATCTCTTCCAGAAGGTAGGGTAAATAACGGTCAGCTTCTTTCACCGCCAATTGATGTGGGTAAGCTCGGCGTTACCTATGATTATCAACCCTTCAACATCGAAACCATTGAGAGAGACTGGATGATCTTCCAGTTTATTAGGGGAGACTGTTCGATAATATGCGACGATGCAGCTTATGTTGCAAGACAAGCCAACATAGCCTTGAACCGAGAGAGTATCCGAGTATCAAGATTTCTCCTTAGCGACTCTGATAAAGACTTTGATATCTTGGAGAAATACAAACCTCTAAATCATGCTACTTATGGCGAAAGCTCCCTGATAACTAAAGAATTTGAAAGTCAGAATATTAATCCTTTTGAGGAAGGATCTTTATTTGTGGTTGATCCTTTGGGAAATATCATCATGTTTTATGGTCCCAAAGAAGATAAAAATGAAAACTTTAAGCAAATCCTTGAAGACTTAAAAAAATTATTGAGGGTTTCAAAAATTGGATAGCTATAAAAGAATTCAATTAATTAGTCTGATAGGAATTTTCCTAGCCTTTGTAGTTGTGGGCTTAGGAGCATGGACTAGATTAGTCGATGCCGGATTAGGTTGCCCCGATTGGCCTGGTTGTTACGGATACGTTTGGATGCCAGAAACAGAATCTGAAATTGAGCAAGCGAACATTGCTTATCCGGAAAGACAATTTGAAGTTGAAAAAGCAATTCCAGAAGTTGTTCACAGATATTTTGCTGGAACTCTCGGGTTACTTATTTTTGGCCTATTTTTTATCGCTATTATTGCTAAGACCAAAGATAAATGGCTCAAAAACCTTATTTATGCAGCCACTGTGCTGGTCTGTGTTCAGTCGCTTTTTGGTTATCTAACTGTAAGTCTCAAGCTTTGGCCGCAAGTTGTTACCTTGCACTTGTTAGGAGGTTTTTTTACCACCACTTTGGTTTTCCTAATTTTTTTAAGGTCATCCCATTTAAGATCATCTTTTAATATTAACTTCTCAGTATTACCAAAAACGAATACTCTTCTTAATTGGGCCTTTCCATTTCTCCTTGCCCAAATAATTTTAGGAGTTTGGCTAAGTTCGAATTATGCAGCATTAGCATGTCCAGATTTTCCAACCTGTCACGGGAAGTGGCTGCCTCCAGCAGATTATGCAAAAGGTTTTAATTTCTTTCAGCAAATTGGACCCGATTATCTTGGAGGACAGATGGATGTGGAATCCAGAATAGCGATTCACTTTATACATAGATTGGGTGCAATTGCTGTATCCATTGTCTTCCTGCTTTTATCCTGGCGTTTTTTCAAGGAAAATTACCTTTTAACTTCTTTCGGTTTTGCATCACTGATTACTTTCCAAATAGTTTTAGGTATATCCAATATATATTTTCAAGTTCCTTTATACGTTGCCATCGCTCACAACTTAGGAGCCTTATTCCTTCTCATGTATTTATCCTTTGTTAGACTAAAATCATCTACAATAAGCCCCGCATGAGCCTAACTATTTCTGAATTTTTTAAACTCACAAAACCCGGAGTTTTATACCTATTGATGATCACTGCTGGCGCCTCCATGATTTTAGCCACAAACTTCAATCTCGATATCATCAAAGCTTTGACAGGTTTTTTAGGAATAGCTTTTATTGCAGGTTCTTCAGCTGCAATTAATCAAATTTTAGATTTTAAATACGACTCTGTAATGGAAAGAACAGTCAAAAGACCTATTGTGACTGGAAAAATTAGTGTGACTTCTGCAACCGTATTTGCAAGTTTTCTTTTCATAGCTGGATCTGCTTTGATTTTGTATTTTAATAACTTTCTAACGTGGGCTTTAACGTTTGGAACTTGGATTTTTTATGCATTTTTTTATACAAAAGTTCTTAAATTTTCCGGCTCACAAAATATTGTCATCGGTGGTTTAGCAGGAGCAATGCCTCCTTTATTAGGCTGGACTGCTGTAGTGGGCTCCATAGATCCATTACCACTCTTACTTGTGCTGTTAATTTTTATTTGGACCCCGCCACATTTTTGGGCTCTTGCTATCAATAAAAAAGACGAATACGCAAAAGCTGGAATTCCGATGATGCCAGTGGTTAAAGGTATCGAGTACACAAAGATACAAATAGTTCTTTATTCAATTTTACTCATGGTGGTGTCATTACTTTTATTCGCAACTGGATATTTCGGATATCTTTATCTGATAGGAGCAGCAATTCTTGGCGGAATATTCATACAAAAATCTTGGAAATTAAAACAAAGTACAGGCGCCGATAATTCCATGAGTTTATTTTTATATTCCATTGTTTATTTAACTTTAATATTTTTATTGATGATCGTTGATAGGGCGGTGATAACTTATGTCTAAAACTTCAAATATTCGATTAACGGTTTTATCTTGCCTTGTACTGGTATCGTTAGTGATCGGTGTTTTTGTCTACAGCATCGTTTCACCTAAAGAGCTCACCAAAGATGAATACAAAGATCTCAAGTTCTATGAGCTCTCAGCACCTAGACAGTTAACAGACTTTAGGCTTCAGTCAGGAACAGAAGTTTTTAAACAAACAAATTTGCTTGAAAAATGGCATTTGGTATTCATGGGTTTTGCCTCGTGCCCTGATATGTGTCCAATGACCATGGCAAAAATGAAAAAGACTTCTAATTTACTTGCTGAGAGAAATATTCAATTAAGAGATAAAATTAACTTTATGATTATTTCTGTTGATCCAGACAGAGACACACCAGAGCTGATTGATAGATATGCTAAATCTTTTGATTCTTCTTTTATAGGTGTAAGCGGAGATATTGGAACTATTTATACTTTAGCTACGCAGCTTACGCTTCCATTTGTGCCAGTAGTTGATTCAAAACGTACTGATTACGATATGGATCACAGCATGAATCTTGCATTACTAAGTCCTTCTGGCAGATATTATGGATTTTTTAAATCGCCGGTTGATCCAAATAACATGGTCACAGTTTTAGAGAGCGTTTTAACTTACAATCGTTGATAAGATAAAGAATTATCTTACAGATTAAAGTTTTTAAATTAATTAAAAATCAATCATAAAAATTGAGTAACTCATTAGATAGAGAAAACCATCATCCTGGTTATTTTAAATCTCCATGGCCTGTTGAGTGTGGTGGGAACAGAAGACAGAAAGCAGCCAAAGGAGGCCTATTTGCAAAGGGTGCTGAGGCAAAAGTTGAATCGGTTCTATCAGGGAAATGGAATGTAATGGTTGTAAGAAGAGATGAGAATGAGTTTTACCTTGGCGGAACGATGCCATACTTCAACGGACCAAAACCTTTCGGATGGTTGCAAAGAATAGATCCTGTAACTCTTGAGACTATCAGTGAAAGTCCTAATCTACCTTGCGGGGATCATGTGTGGTGCGGAGCCATAGCTGTCCACAAAAACGGAAACATTATCAAGGTTAACGGAAATTTCATGCATGTCTTAAATAGTGAGTGCCAAGTTTTAATTGAAAAACAGCTTCCTATTGATCAGGCTCACAATGGATTACTAATTTTATCAGACGGAACTATAGTCACTAAAGACTGCAGACTTGAAAATCAAAGTAATTCTTCAATAACTAGGTTAAACCCTGATAATCTAGAAGTCATTGAGACTATCCAACTTCCTGAAGGCTCCATGGGAAGGATTGCCAGCGATATAACTCCCCAGGGTGAATTCATTTACATTCCGGGAATTTCAAGAATATGGCGACTAAGAGTTCATGAAAAAAATTTGGAAATTGATCAAGATTGGCAACCACCTTATAGAAATGAGGAAGATGTTCAAGGTTTAGCATGGGATGGATGTATTTCTGACGGAAGCCTTTGGTTGATGGATAACGGAGATATAGATTCAGTAAGACAAATTTACGGTGTTCATCCTAACGGTAGAGTCAAGGAAAATACTCATTTGAGTTGGAGAAGCCCTGCACCATGGACTGGCAAACAAAGGCTTTTAAAGCTTGATCTCACAACATCAAATCTATCTTCTATTGAACCTTTTGAAAAAAATGGCGGAGGTATTATTGCACCACCGGTAAATGTTCCAGAATTAGAAACTTGCATTGCATGGGATAGTCTTAACGGTGGACTAGCAGGTATTTCAACAAAAAATGGAAATCTAGATTTATCTTGGACTTTAGAAGTTAGACCAACCATGCAGCCCGTTGTTTTTCCTGAGACAAAAGAACTAGTGATCAATAGTTTTGAAAATGATAAAGACTATTTAATTGTTGTAGATATACTAACTGGAGAACTACTCAGCAAAGTTGATGTTAACGCTAGATTAGCCAATGGTATGTTTTTAACGCCAGGTTTCAACAGAGACATTTTTTATTGCACCACTGGTACTTTTGCAAAAGTTACTTGGCAATAATTAATGGCTTTCCAAAAAGATAAAAGGAAAGTATTAATCTATTACAAGCTTTGGAGCATTAGCCATCACACTTTTAATTCCTTTATTCATGGATGATTTATCTTTGTATGATTGGCTGGTTGCTATAACTTTATTATTTCCAGACTTTAATCTAAAAGTCCATTTTCCGGATTTAGATTCCTGAGAAATAAAGTTGTCTTTAGATTTTGCGTTTTTAGCAACAGATTTTATTCCTTTCATACAAGAAGATTTTGACGTGTAGGCCTGACTGGCGCAGATATTCTCTCCATTTCTAGCTTTTAAGCGGAACCGGTATTTTTTTGCTTTATCTAAATAAATTTCGAACATTTATTAACTATACTTATTTTTTAGAAAAATTTTGACAATCTTTGCAATTATTTCACGCAAAAGCTAAATAAATCCATTAGATTTGTTAAAATAAGCTATTACATTTTCTAATAGGAGGAGATTATGGATGCAGAATTTATTTTGAACTCTTTTCAAATGAATAGATTGGCAGATGCATTAACTTTTATAGGTTGCATCATTGCAATTTGGCTGGCCTTAAGAACAGCTAACATGACTGGAGAGAACCCATCTTCAAATTTGTTTACTAAAATTTTAAGTACAGTCTTTGGGCTTTCAATTGTTGCAGGCTCTTTTCAAGCGTTTGCCATTGCAGCAAACAATTGGGTTATGACTGCAAGGAGGATAACCGAGATGGGAGTTGAAAATGCTCCTGATCCAACAGGCGCTCAAGGATTTCTAGATTTTGTTGGCACAACAGAGTCTGTTGGAATGCCCGATACAATTGGGCTAATATTTTTGGTTACTGTCGCCATAATGATTATTGGTTTGATATGGTTGCCAAGAAAATAAATTTTTTAAAATAGGAGACAAAAATGGAAATAACACAAATTCAAGATGCCTATATTGGCTTGATGCAACTATTTGCAACATTTTTTGTTGGGAATGTTTTGCTTCTTTGGATGATGTTCAGAGGGGTAAGCAATGCTTATATATATGGTGCAAATAACTTTGGAAAAACGCTGCACACAATAATGTCTTTATGCATTGTAAGTTTCTTTGCTGGAACTTACAGCAACATTACTTCTACTGTAAACAACTGGGCTTATGCTCTTTCTGAATCAGGCGAAGAACTTAATGGGGCTCTTCAACTTTTTGTTGAAAGCACAGGAGCTACAGAATATGTAACTTCGTCCTTAATTCCATCTGACCCAATAGGTATTGTATTTATTTTAGCAATTCTTGTAGGTTTAATAGGAGGTATGTGGACCTCTCCGGCCCCTAAAGAATAACTGACAGTTTTGAAAAAAAGGGAGCAGTCATTGCTCCCTTTTTTTTTAACAGATGATAATATGTCAGCTCAGTTTAATTAATAAGGAGAGAAATATGACTGAAATGGAAATAATGAGTCAATTCAATACTTTTTTGATAAGTAATGCTATTTACTTAGCAGCAGGATTTTTTATTCTGTGGGTTGCTTTCAGAATGGTTGTAAATATTCAAGCTGATCCAAGCGCACCAATGCTTAACAAAGTTTTAGCAACTTTATTTGGTTTAGGATCTGTTTACTTTTTGTTGCTTACAAATAGTTTTTTGTATTCAAATTGGCAAGAAACATCCAATAGACTAGCTGAGTTAGATAACCTTTCAAACGGTGGTCAAAGGTTTGTTGATTTCATCGGAGTAGGTGATTCAACACCAAGTCTAATACCTGCTGATCCAGTATTTGTGGTTTGGTATATTGTAATTCTTGGAATTATTTTTGGCGGAATTTGGATGAAAAGAAGCTAAAATTTTTATTTAAGAAAAGAGGAGCATTAGCTCCTCTTTTTTTTTAAAAACATTTAAAACTCTACAATAACTTTTCCGGTCGCTTTTCTATCTTGAATGAATTTTAATGCCTCAACTGATTCCTCGATTTTATAAGTATGCGAGACAAGAGGCTTAAATTTTCCATCAGTCACCATCTTAAAACAATCATCAAAATTTTGTTTGTTAACCTCAGGCTCCAAGCCTTGGAACTGTCCCCAAAATACTCCGACGATTTGGCATTCTTTTAGTAGCGTTAAGTTCAGAGGCATTTTTGGTATTCCTGCAGTAAATCCTATAACTAGATATCTGCCGTTTCTTGCAATTGCTCTTAGAGACGGTTCAGCGTAATCCCCTCCAACAATATCATAAATAACATCAATGCCATTGGGTGCAACGACTTTTAAATTATTCGAAAATTCCTTTTGTTTATCTTTGTCCATATCTCTAGGATATAAAACAACCTCATCAGCTCCTTCTTGCTTGCAAATTTCTAATTTTTCTTCTGATGATGCTGTAGCAATTACCTTGGCTCCCATCGCCTTGCCCACATGTATAGCAGTGATACCAAGACCTCCAGCAGCCCCTGACACCATTAAAGTTTCACCTTCTTTAAGATTAGCTCTTTGTTTAAGGCCATGAATTGTTGTGCCGTAGTTCATAGGAAATGCAGCCCCTTCAGCAAAATCCATTGAATCTGGCAACTTAGTCAACATAGCAGCAGATGCAGCAACTTTCTCAGCCATCGCTCCGTTTCCACACATGGCAATAACCCTGTCACCTTCTTTATAACCTTCAACACCATTTCCTATCCTGGTTATTACACCAGCGACTTCTCCTCCCGGAATGAAAGGAAAGGGAGGTTTGAACTGATATAAGCCTTGGACTATGAGCACTTCAGGAAAGCTGACTCCAGCTGCTTTGACATCTATTAATACTTGGCCATCCAACAATTCTGGCTCTGCAACTTCTTCAACCTTATGAATATCAACTGGTCCAAATTCATTACAAACAAAAGCTTTCATAATTCTCTCCAAATTAAATTTATTTATATTTTGCCTTATTCAATTGCAGATAGGTACTCTGCGAGAAAAGAATCAAAATCTTTTTCTGTTTGAGCCTCTTTTATGGCGAACTCTTCTAATGATTCTTTAGCTTGCTCTTCTAAGTAATGCACATCTCTCTTTGACTTAAGTATCTCTTCTTTATGACTTATCGCTATCTGATTAGTGTACTCATCCCAAGTTAATCCAGATGTATTTATTTCTTGCAAAAGTTTTCCAGAAGGCGTCATGTTTGAATCACTTATTTTTTGTCTTTGAGATTTAAGGGATCTTTTGAAAAGGTTTCGATATTCCTGATCGCCTATCCGAGATTCAAAGTTGGTCATAGCATCGAGAATTTCAGTAGCTTTATCTCTTAATCGTACTGAACCCTCTTTGAGATGTAGCTCTAAGTCTTCATCTCGGCCTGATAGAACAACATTCCCCCAATTATTTTGTATCTTATTAATTTCATCAGCATCGCATGGCTGATCTTCAGATATCAAACAGTAAAAAAGAAAACTTTCTAAGAAGATGGCCGTTTCATCCGAAATACCAAAAGGATCATAAATATTATTATCTAAAGCTCTAATCTCAACGTACTCTATGCCGTTTTCTCTGAGCGCATTAATTGGCCTTTCTCCGCTTCCCACTAATCTTTTGGGTCTAATTGAGCTGTAATATTCGTTTTCTATTTGAATAATGGCAGTATTCAATTGAATGTATTCATCGCCAACTTTTGTACCCAAGGTTTTATACCTTGGATGATCAGTTGTTAAGGCTTTTTTTAGATCAGCCAAATATTCCTCTAGATTATTGTAAGCAATATTAAGGTTATCCTGTGATTTGGATATGTATCCTAGTTCTCCCATTCTTAGACAAGTGGCATTTTCAAGAAAAAGATCATTTGTATTTAATTCTTCCAAACTATGTTCCCTGCCTTGAGCAAAAGCTTTAGGAACGATAGGGCTACACCCAAAAAGATAGGTAATTAGCCATGCATTTCTTCGGAAGTTTCTTACCAGGCTTAAATATTTTTTATCTTTGAACTCTCTAAGTTTTCCTCCTTCTTTTTTTGCCCACTCTTCAAACAATCTATCATCAAAAGAAAAATTGTAGTGTATGCCAGAAACCGTCTGCATCATGCTTCCATATCTGTGAGATAGGCCAACGCGATAAAGTTTTTTTAGTTTGCCTGAATTGGTATTTCCATAATCTGCAATGGGTATTGTAGATTCATCTTCTATAGACATAGGAATACTTGCAGGCCAAAAGTCATCATCAGTATTTTTTAAACAAAAATAAACTATTTCTTCTAATTCTTTAAGGCAGCTATTTAAGTCTTCATTTGGGCTGGTCACTAGCTCAATTAAGGCTTCAGAGAAGTCAGTAGTAATGCGAGAATTTGTTAAAGATGAGCCGTAAGCTTTTGGATGAGCTTCAAGAGATATTGAGCGACTACTCGATCTTAAATTCTCTTTTTCTATGCCTCTTTGTGAAAATTTTATGAAGTCAGATACATTTAATGCATCTAGAGTTTCTAGAGAATTAAGAAATTTGTTGGACATTACAGGTAAAGATTATACCTTTGGACCTGCTGCTACTACTTCGGATGAAAGATTAAATTTTTCTATGTTATTTCTGAATTTTTCAGCAAGTTGTTTTGCTTCACTATCGTAATCTGATTTACTTCCCCATGTAGCAGACGGATTTAAAAGTTTTGAATCTACTCCATCAAGATTGACGGGTATCTCAACATTCATAATATCAAGCATTTCTGTGGACGATTCATGGATAGAACCATCCTGAATAGCTTTTATAACACTCCTGGTAACAGGAATATCAAATCTATTACCAACTCCGTATGGACCTCCGGTCCATCCAGAATTAACAATAAAAACTTTGCTGCCAAAACTCTCAATTCTTTTCATTAAAAGTTCAGCATAAACTCTTGGCGGTCTAGGAAAAAACGGAGAACCGAAACAGTGAGAGAAGGTTGAATCCAGATCTTTAGTCGAGCCAATTTCTGTGGAACCAACTTTTGCAGTGTAACCACTGAGAAAATGATACGCAGCTGCTTCTTTACTCAAAATGGATACAGGAGGCAACACTCCAGTTAAATCACAAGTGAGAAAAATAATTGCATTTGGCTCTCCTGCAAAATTATCTTTTAAATGACTGTCTACATGTGAAAGAGGATAGACGGCTCTGGTATTCTCCGTAATAGACTGGTTAGCATAATCTATATCGATGGTATTTGGCTTCAGCACTACGTTCTCAACCACCGAACCCCTTTTAATGGCATCCCAAATAATAGGTTCGTTCTTTTGTGAGAGGTTGACAGTTTTAGCATAACATCCGCCTTCAAAATTAAAGACGATTCCTTCTCCCCAGCCATGCTCATCATCGCCAATCAACCATCTATTTGGATCTGCTGATAATGTTGTTTTACCTGTTCCAGAAAGACCAAAGAAAAGCGATACATCGCCGTTCTCTCCTGCATTTGCAGCACAATGCATTGGTAAAACATCATGCTCAGGTAAAATGAAGTTCAAAACTCCAAACATAGACTTCTTCATTTCCCCTGCATAGGCAATACCCAGAATAAGAACTTTTTTCTCAGTGAAATTGATCATTACTGTTCCATCTGAATTGGTTCCATGGACTTTGGGATCACAAACGAAACTTGGAACGCATCTAAGATTCCATAAATCTTTGCCCTTGGGGTTAAATGCATCAGGCCTTATGAGTAAGCTTTGACAAAATACGTTGTGCCAAGCAAGCTCATTTTCAACAACAACAGGCTGGTAATGTTCAGCACTAGCTCCTACATGTAAATCTGCAGTGTAAGTCTCTTTCCCTTTTAGATAGTCTTCAGACTCATTCCAAAGTCGTGCGAACTTTTCTGAATCGATAGGCTGATTGTTCTCACTCCAATCGACCACTTCTCTGGTAATTGAATCCTCGACAATGAACCTGTCTTTGGGGCTTCTTCCGGTTCTTTTTCCTGTGGTAACAATTAGGGCCCCATTCGATGCAGTAATACCTTCCTTGTTATTGAGGGCAATTTCTATAAGATTATCAATCGGAATATTATGATTCATTCAGTTCTTCAAAGTTTGGTTGGATATTATGACACTTTATAGGGCAAATTTAATCATCAAATAAGAATTATTCTCAATAATTATAAGACGTGAACGAAAAAATCAATTTTAAAGAAAACGAATTTGGATACATCGAATATAAATCCAAAAATCCTTATGAGTTTTATCAAATATTTAATGAATTAGATGAAGCCGAAACTCAAGATAGTTTTGGTTGGTTAATTTTTCCAGAACAGGGGAAAAAACCCTATCCAGTAGTAGTTTGCGCGCATGGAAGCGATAATTGGGCCGGGCATCATCATGAACATATGCTGAATTTTCTCAATAATGGAATTGCAGTCTTTAAAGTACATAGTTTTGATTCAAGGGGGGTTGCTTCCACTGTCGAAGATCAGCTCTCTGTGACAACAGCCATGATGATGGTTGATGTGGTAGAACCTTTGAAATTTTTATCAAGGCATCCTGATATAGATGCAAATAAAATCGCAATTACTGGTTGGAGCTTGGGCGGCATGGTGGCTTTCTATGCTGCATGGGAACCTATTATGGAGAAGCTTGCACCAAACGGTGAGAGATTTTGTGCTCACCTGCCTTTTTATCCTCCAACTTTTTTGAATCCAGATGAACACCGATGGTCAAAAGCTCCAATTTTGAATTTAATTGGTTCGGATGATGACTATACGCCTGGCATTCTTGTTAAAGATATTTGCAAAGAAATGAAGAAAGCTGGTGCGGATGTCGAGGTTTACGAATTTAAAAAAGGACATCACTCCTTTGACTCTATTCATCCTGTGACTTTTTGGCCTGAAGCGTTAGCAATAAATGAAAAGTTTGCTCAATTGAAAAACAATGGAAGTATCACTTTTATCACCGAAGAAGGAAAAGCAATGAGCGCTAACTCATTTGAAGATAGAGTAAAAATATTTGAAACTGGCGAGATAAAGTTTGGCGCTCACTCTGGTGGAGATTGGTCGATAAGAAGAGATGCTATGGATCAAGCGCTTTCTTTCATGAAAAAGCACTTGCTTTAAACTAATATCTAGAATGGAAGATTTTTTAGATAAATTTTAGTAATTTTTCCCTTCCCTTAAATAAACTCTCTCTAAATCACGGTAAAGGTCAATCTTTTGAAGTTCTTTAAATTCAATCTCGTCTCCATAATGCAGCGCTTGGGGATTGTTTGGATCAAATTTATCCCACTTAGATTTTGGTTTTCCGTATTTGGCAATGCTTGCCCAGTCCTTGATCATAACTCTAGATACTCTAATGTCTTTGTAATTCCACGGCCAAAAAGGTATGGGACTTTGAAATAAGTAAAATAATTCTAAACCGTGGGTTGCATCTAAAGTTTGGTTCTCAGAAGATGGTTTTTTCTCAAAATAATAAAGATAAGTATCGCCTCCATTTTTAGCGTACTGACTCGCCATGAAGTAGCCATCCCCTCCAAATGATAAATCGCCGTAAAGTTCTTTTGCCGCTCTCAAAGACGAATAATCAAGATTTTCTGCGTACTGCTTAACCTCATTCGGCAGTGGAATAAACGAAAAGTCAGAAAAATTCCAAACTTGAGTTATCCAGTCCTCTTCAAGCGGATCGCCTGAATAAATTAAAGGAAAAAGATTTGTTCCTTCATTCGCATTAAACCCAGCCACGTAAATAATGTCATTTGTGTTTCCTTTCGTGAAACTAGCTTGAGTCGTTTCAGAAAAAACCCAGCCATCTTGAATCGGAAACCAGGACCAGTCCTTATCTTCATGATCGGAGTCTTCGTAGTAAAAAGCGTTTGCCGGTGCTGACCTTAAATCCTCCAACGTAGGGTTATCTTTCCCTGTGAAAAACTGAGCAAAGGATATTCCCATTTCTTCTGCCGATGAAAACTCTCCAACTCTCTCCGTTAATTTTCTAGCTCGGCCTACCGTATAGCCACTTTGGGCTATAGCTTTATGAAATAAATCCTTGGCTAAACCGGTTGAAACTAAGGTCTCCACAGATGCCCCGCCTGCAGATTCACCAAATATAGTCACATTATTAGGATCTCCGCCAAATTTATGAATATTAGCTTGTACCCACTTAAGAGCATGAATTTGATCAAGAGTTCCGTAATTACCGGATACTTTTTTTGGAGATTCAGCAGAGAGCAAAGGATGCGCCATAAAACCCAATGGTCCTAAGCGATAGTTAATCGTTACCATAATAATCCCTTCGTTAGCAAAGCTATCAGAGATATAAAAGCCACCCCCATCTCCTCCACGATAGCCACCACCATGAATCCATACCATCACCGGTAAAGAACCGTTTTCAAGTCTTTTAGGCTTAATGATATTGAGATATAAACAATCTTCTGATTGTTCTGGGCTTAAATTTAAATCTGGTAAGTAACTCAAAAAGAAAGAGCCGTCTGTGATCAATCGTTCTTGCCACCATTCTAATCCAGCAGAGGTAATGAATATTTCAGCAAACCTTCCCAACAATCCATCTCCTTCTTGCGCTTGAATGCAGGTCTTACTTGTACTTTGTGCTTTGAGAATTCCATTCCATCCTTCGTGTGATTGTGGAGCTTTGAATCTGAAGTCATTCACAGGAGCTTCTGCGTATGGCACCCCAAGAAAATATTCCGTATCTTCTTTTTCATAGCCAATCAAATCGCCTTGTTTGAGGCTCACGATTTTTGTTGGAGTTAATGTTTCATCTTGCGAACAACTTAAAAAAGTTATCACAAGCAAAATGCATATTAAATATTTCACTTTATCCTCTTTATTTGAAAGCGCTTAAAACAGTACTTCTCTTTTTTGATAACGCCAGATCGCTAATATATAGACGATCAATTCATTGACAAAAATCATTAATCCACCTGTTGACGGAAATCCATCGAGGATAAAGCTTAAAATTCTCCCTAATAAAAAGCACCCTAATACAATACAAAAAGTTAAATACGCAGTTTTCATTAATTTCACTCTCCATAAACTGAAAAGTGCAATGAAACCCATGCAAGCAAAAAATGCATAATTGGCTCTAATTTCACTTATGGCATTCAACGATCCAAGTTGCATTTCCAACATTGAAGCAATGAGCATTGGATTAAATAGTCCAATTAATCCAAACGCCAGCCATTCCAAACCAATTAATGTGAGGATTATTTTGTCTGTCATTACTCTGTAAGATATCATTTTTGGTGCAAAATATATAAAAAGTTATGAAAATTTTTCTAACCATATTAGCTCTTTCATCATTACTTCTGTTCAGTTCAGATGACAGTCAATATGCTCAAACCATAAGGGAAACCGCAAAAGCTATGGGATATCAACTTTCCGAAGACGAGCTAGAAATATGGATTGAACGATTAAAATCTTATAACTCAAATGATATTGAGAAGTTTGATGAAGATATCAATGCGTTTGTTGAGCAAGACTTTCTTAATCCACCTAAAAAAAATGAATTTTTATTTATTGGCAGTTCTTCAATAAGACTCTGGAAATCACTGCAGAAGGATATGGCGCCCTTGAACGTTTTAAATAGAGGATTTGGCGGCGCTCATATCAAGCATATTAATCGTCACTTTGATTCCATTGTTTTGCCTTACGAGCCCAAAGCTATAATCTTTTTTTGCGGTACTAACGATATAGCAGCCTACAACCCGGTAGAAAAAGTAAAACTTGATTTTGAAATCTTTTATAACCGCGTGAAGCGAGATTTACCAAACACCAAACTATTTGTGATTGAAATTCAGCCGTCCCCAAGTCGTTTTTTTCAAAGAAATCTGCAACTTAAATGGAATGATCATATTGAAGACCTTGCTAAAGTTGATCCAAATCTTTTTGTGGTTAATGTATCTGAAACTATGTTTACAGAAGACGGAAAACCTAGAAGAGAGCTATACATCCCTGATATGTTGCACATGAATCAGAGAGGATATGCTATTTGGACGGGTAAAGTCAGAGATATATTAAGTGAGAATTATCCAATAGAAATGGGGAAAGAACTCCCTTGCGAGAGATTATTTGGATGTCCAAGAGAATTGTCCCCTTTAGATTTAGAACCTTCAATTGAAGAAATCTCTGAAGATTTAAAAATTTAAATCAATTCTAAAAATTTTAAGGCCAGAATAAAGCTGTTATATTAATTAGGAGATGAAAACTCGGAAACCACTTAGAGTGCGGTATTTGCAAAAACAAATTTTTCTACCAGAATTTAGGTGAGCAAACCAAGACAAATTATATCCATTGGCGGTGGGGGCTTTGGAAGAAATCCTGGTGAAGGGGTCATAGAGCAATATATTCTTGATCAAACAAAAAAAAGAAAACCAAAAATTTGTTTTATTCCAACAGCCACCGGTGATCTAGAAGCTTACAAGGTAAATTACTACGCAACTTTTGCTAATTTAAATTGTGTGCCTACTCACTTAGATTTTTTCAAGCGTACTCCAGATTTAGAAAAGTTAATCTCCTCGCAAGATGCAATCTTTGTAGGCGGCGGGAATACTAAAAGCATGTTGGCAGTATGGCGTGACTGGGGTTTGGATAAAATATTAAAAAAAGCATACGAAACAGGTACTGTGATGAGCGGAGTTAGTGCTGGAGCCATTTGCTGGTTCGACAGGGGGATTACTGATTCATGGGCTAAAGAATTAAAAATCATGGACTGTCTAGATTTCGTCTCTGGAGTCTGCTGTCCCCATTACGATGAAGAACCACTAAGAAGACCAACAGTGCATAAAATGCTGAATAGGAAATCATTTGAAACATGTTTTGCCATTGATGGCGGTTGTGCCTTGCATTTAATTGATGAGAAACCTTATAAGGCGGTAGTTTTCAATAAAAGAAAGAATGCATATGAAGTTACCAAGAAGAATGCCAATATTAAGGAGAAACCGTTTTCTAAGTTAGTAATTTATTAGTTATATTTGTATTTAATAAACAAAGGAGAGACGCATGAAAGATATATTTTCTATTAAAGGTAAAGTGGCATTGGTCACGGGGGGCTCGAGAGGTATTGGAAGCATGATTGCCGCTGGCTTTTTATCTTCTGGAGCGAAAGTTTATATCAGTTCCAGAAAAGCGGGTGCTTGCGATGAAACTGCAAAAAAACTTAGCGAAGAATACGGAGGCGAGTGCATATCCATTCCAGCAGACGTTTCCAATGTAGAAGGGATAGAAGCCCTAGCTGATGCGATTAAGGCAAAAGAAGATAAGCTCGATATTTTAATTAACAACGCTGGAGTTGCCTGGGGAGAGCCAATAGACACATACCCTGAAATGGGTTGGGATAAAGTCATGGATACCAATGTAAAAGGTATCTTCTTTTTAACTCAAAAACTTCTTCCTTTATTAAGAGAAGCAGGAAAAACAGATCCCTCCAGAGTAATTAACATTGGATCGATTGACGGACTGAAGAAAGGCGCATTTGAAAATTTTGCATACGGTCCGTCAAAAGCCGCCGTTCATCACTTATCTCGAGTTCTCGCAGCCTTTTTAATTAAAGAAAAAATAATTGTTAATGCCATAGCACCTGGTCCTTATCCAACTTGGATGTTAAGCACTGGAGTGGGTTTCGGTGGCGATACTGATGTCGATTGGAGTCAGGTAGGCGAAGCAAACCCAAGTGGCAGAGTTGGCGGTATCGAGGATATTGCTGGGCTTGCTATCTTTTTATGCTCCAGAGCAGGGGAATATATCGTTGGCCAAACTATTGCATCGGATGGCGGCGCAGTAGCCGATAGTAACTAATTAGACTTCTCAAGGATGAGGGATTTATTCAACTTCAATTTCATACGACTTACCGTCATCGGTTTCTTAGTCTTTGTGCTTTGCTCGATGTATTTTTATCCCGGCGGTAATATCCACGATGAGTCGCAAGTTGGTTATTCTTTCTCGCATAATTTCTTGAGTGATTTAGGAGCCTATTCAGCTCATAACGGAGAACTTAATTTCTTATCTTCCGTGTTTTTTGCTTTTTCATTGGGTATTTGTTTTTTTGCTGGAATTGCATTTTTAAATTCTGTGCCGCCTCTTTTTAAAGAGGACGGTATTGATTATTGGATAGCCTTGGCAGGTTCGGTCTTTATTTTTTTTGGCATGGCTTTTTTTGCATTGGTTGGTCTAACCCCGCATGATTTGTATTTCGATGAACATGTATTTTTCGCCCTTAATTCTTTTCGATTGTTGATCCCAGCTACTCTTTTGTATTTATTTTTAATGTTTAAAAACAAAGGCATTGATAAGACTTATGCCTACGTTATTTTATTTTTGATGTTCGCGATAACCGCTTACGTTGTCTATGAGATATTTAGCGGCAGTCCGATGGAGAGCGAATCAGAAATGGTAAGACATGCAACGCTGCAAAAAATCATTGTCTTAATTAATATAGTTTGTATGTATTTCATCACGTATGCTTTTGAATCAAAAAAGACTTCAAGTCTTGTTAATTAAATAATTTGGAGAAAATTATGAGCGCACCACTTAAAATATATGGAGTTCCAATGTCGCAAGCGGTCAGAACCGTTATCTGGCTACTTCTTAATAAAAAACTACCGTTTGAATTGGTCGTCACAGTCCCTGGTTCGCCTAAAGCCAACGGTACTCGCGATCCCGAATACATGAAGAAATTCCCAAACGCGACTATTCCCGGTCTCGAAGAGACAGATTCTGGATTTCTCTTAGGTGAGTCTCTAGCAATCATGACTTATCTTTGCACCAAGCATGGATGGACAGATCTGTATCCCAACGATCCTGAGCGCAAATCAAAGGTTGATTCCATTTTGCATTATCATCACCGCAGTTTTAAAGAAGCTACGCTTGCTTTTTTTGCCCCCAAAGTTAGGCCTGATTTAGGATTGGCTGAACCGGTCATAGAAATGTCGCGCCGAGTTTTTACCAACGGTCTAAAAGCGATGGAAACTCAATGGCTTGCTAATAACCAATATCTTACCGGCGATTCCCCAACCGTGGCAGACATGGCTGCCTACGTTGAGCTCGGTCAATTGAAAAAGGAATTCACCAATACTTTTGATTATTCAGAATTTTCTAATGTCTCCAGATGGTTAGATGATATGACTAAACTTGATGGTCACGATGATTCCCACCTGGTTTTAAAAGAACTTGGCGATATCAGTCAGGGTGCACCTGAAATGGAAAGGATCATGGGTGCGAACATGAAGGGCATTGAAATAGTGAATAAAAAAATTGCAGAAATGTGATTCGTATTTTCTACGTCGACGCGTTCACTGAGGAACTTTTTAAAGGCAACCCAGCTGCAGTTTGTATTCTAGAAGAATGGCCAGGCGAAGACGTACTGCAAGCGATAGCTTTTGAAAATAATTTATCCGAGACAGCGTTTGTAAATCTCAGAGAAGATCCACTGCAAATTCGATGGTTTACCCCATCGCTTGAAGTAGAGTTATGCGGGCACGCAACTTTGGCAACCGCCAGAATCTTATTTGATGAATATTTCCAAAACGAAACCAAGATTAGTTTTCAGTCTAAAAGCGGCGAGTTAATTGCTTTTCAAAAAGATGACATGATCAATCTTGATTTTCCTATCGATTACCCATCAGTTATCCAGACAGAACCTATCATCAGCGAAAGTTTGAAGTGCAAGCCCATCGAAATCTTAAAAGGAAGAAGCGATTACCTTGCTATTTTGGCTTCCGAAAAAGATATAAAAAATTTACAACCCGATTTCTCCACTATGGCAGAACTAAATTCGAGAGGTCTGGTAGTCTCTGCTAAAAGCTCTAAGTTTGATTTCATCTCGCGTTGTTTTTATCCCCAAACAGGCGTTGATGAAGATCCAGTAACCGGATCTGCTCATTGTATGCTCGCTGCATACTGGGGTAAGAAGTTAAATAAAAATAAGTTAAACGCCTATCAAGCTTCACCACGAGGTGGCTATTTGCAGTGTGAAATTTCCAACGAGAGAATTATCCTTGGAGGATTATCAAAACGTTATTTGGAGGGAACAATTAATCTTAATTAATTTTTATTTTCTAGATTGATTACCTGCGTCAGATAGAGTCATAGCATCTATTAATTCTTTGTTTGTTTTTTCTCTTTCTTCCATTCTCAAGATATCCGCTTCATCAACACCTAAATCCTCGAGAACTTCTCTGTTATGCATCCCCAGACTAGGAGCGTGCGATTTAGGGAATTCATTTTGATCGATAAAATTAAAAGGAGGTTTCGGCATACGCATTTTGCCAGCAACTGGATGCTCAAGCTCGACCAAGGATTCTTGTTGAATGACTTGAGGATCTTCATGAATTTCATCTAGGGAGTTTACAATCGCCACCGGCACTCCAGCTTTATCCAGTTCATCGCAAAGAAATTCTGCATCGATGTCGGTGAGTAGATCTTGCACGTCTTCAAGTAAAGACTCTAAGTTCTCTACTCTTGCATCAGTGGTCAAATATTTATCATTGGTGTGCAAATCAGAATTACAAAGTTCACAGAATTTTTGAAAGTCTGCGTCTTGTAAAAGAATGACGCTTAAATATCGTGTTTTAGTTTTGAAAATTGGAAAAGCATCAAAGAGGTCAGGTAAATATTTCACGCCGTCTCCCAAGAGAGTTTTAGACCACATGACATCAGGCCAAATATAATAAAGCGCTGAATCCAGCATTGATATCGGTAAATATTGTCCATTACCGGTTCTTTCTCTTTGTACCAATGCGGTGCTGATAGCTTGAGCGGCTGTCAGGCCGGTAACTTTGTCAAAAACTATGGTTTTAAAGAACTCTGGCTTTTCTGAATTTTGCGCAGCTGCCGAACCGGCTGTAGCTTGAATTAACGGATCGTAGACTCTTCTGTTTATATAGGGACCGGATTGTCCGTAACCAGAAATAGAGGTGTAAATAATATTCGGATTGGTCTTTTTTAGAGTTTCGTAATCGATACCCAATTTTTTCACAACTCCTGGTCGGTAATTTTCTATCAATACATCGGCTGTATCTAAAAGCTTTTTTAAAACATCAAAATCTTTCGGTTCCTTGAAATCTAAAACGATACAACGTTTATTTCTGTTGATAACCGAGAACATGGCCGCCATACCGTCTCGTGAGCTACCCATCACTCTGGCTAAATCACCAATTAGTGGCGGTTCAACTTTTATGACATCAGCACCTTGATCTGCCATCATCATGCCCGCAAAAGGCCCTGAAACTGTCGAAGTTAGTTCAACTACTCTGTATCCATCTAACGGTCCAGACATATATCCCCCAAATCTGTATTTTAAATTTAACTTAAATGATTTAAGAAGTTAATAAAGAAATGGCCTCTCTTGCAATCATGATTAGAAGAAAAGCTCCTCCAATTCCAAAAATGGTAGCTCGCCATTTAACTTTATTGTGAGTCAGTTGATAAACCGAGTGGATGGCTCGAAAAAAAACGTACCCCCATGCAAGAACTAAATGAGTTAAGTCAGAGTTTCCCATTAAAAATATGTAGATCACGACTGCATAAAATAAAGTAGGTTGCTCAAATAAATGATTATAGTTTTCAGTAATGAACCTATTTCTAGGAGTCATGTACTTTCTGATTTCATCAGAGTGTCTTGCTACCTCGTTAGGCAATCTATTTGGATTTTTTGATCGATTTGAAAGAGCTTGAATTCGAGAGATATATAAGAGCATCATTACTATAGCTGTAACGAATATCATGCCAAACATGGGATATAGAATTTCCATATTTTGTATACCTCTTAATTAATGATTTACAAACAGTTTACTATAAGGAAAAAATATCTAGAATTAACCTTATGGAATCTGTAACAGCTGAATTTTTCTACCGAAAGCCTTTAAAAGATGGAGAGGCCAAGCCGGCCTTTGGTTTAAGTGAACCAGACCCGGATAGACCTGATCACAAAGGATTTTTAAAAGAAGTTAAAAATGCCCGTGAAGAACAGCATTCTCTTAGTGAATCTGGCTTTATTCTTTTAGATCATAAATCTTCAGTTGAAAATTTTTATAGCGACAAAGAAGTCACTGAGGTTTATTACGACGAGATGGCTAATCTGGTTAAAAAACAAACCGGTGCTAACCAAGTATTTATCGTGTCTCACATCACTAGAAATGAAGCAGAAGCTGCTGAGGGTAAAAGATTAGGAGCACACCGATTGGTTCATAACGATTTCACACCTAATTTCAAACAAACCATTCAGCCGCTTCTGGATGAGAGCAATTCAAATCCCAACAGGATTACCGTATTCAATTTATGGAGACGCTTTGATGAAGACGGAGTCGATGCTCCTTTTGCGTTATGCGATTCTAGAACGGTCTCCGAAAAAGAACTCATACCTACTGATCTCTTTAATTATGGAAAAGAAGAAGAAAAAAGCGATACCCATGCTGACGAAAACGGTTTTACTGTTGAAATTTATCAATCCATGAATAGCGATGAACATCAATGGTACTTCTATCCAAAAATGCATCGTGATGAAGTCGTTATGTTCAAAACATATGATTCAAATGAGAAGCCATTCATGCCAACGCTGCACAGTGCCTTTGATGATGCGGTTAATGGCAGAGAAGACGCATCTCCTAGAGAAAGTATAGAAGTTAGAGCTATCTGCTTTTACGATTAATTTTGACTGAGTTTAATGATCCTTTGATCCTGCCATCCGGACAGGAGATTAAAAATAGGTTTTGCAAAGCAGCCATGACTGAAAGGGTTGCTGGACCAGATAATTTTGCTTGTGAGCGACATCACAAGATTTATGAAAAATGGGCAAAAAGCGGTTCGGGAATTTTACTTACTGGAAATGTGCAAATTGATAGATCCTGTATGGAAGGTCCTGCCAATGTCTGCATCGAAGAGCACTCTTACCAAAATCAGATGCCAGCGTTAAAAAAATGGGCAGAGGTCTCTGAGACAGATGGTTCTAAGCTTTGGATGCAAATAAGTCATGCCGGCAGACAAACTCCAGGAGAATTAAATAAAGAACCCTTAGCGCCGTCTTCAACGGCTTTAAAAATACCTGGAAGAAATTTTGGTACGCCGAAGGCAATGACCGAAGAGGAAATTTTGGATGTAATAAAAAGATTTGCTTTTGTTGCAAAAATTGCCCGCGAAGCAAACTTTTCCGGTATTCAGCTGCATTCAGCTCACGGCTATTTACTGTCGGAGTTTTTATCCCCTGATATCAATCAAAGAACAGATGCTTGGGGTGATTCACTGGAGAACAGAGCAAGAATTCATTTGGAAATTATCAAAGCCTGTAGAGAGGCAGTTGGCGATGACTTTCCAATATCCATGAAAATGAATTCAGCAGATTTCCAAAAGGGGGGTTTTTCTCACGAAGAGTCCATTCAAGTTGCAAAAATGGTCAGTGATGCAGGTTTAGATTTATTGGAAATTTCTGGCGGTACGTATGAAAAACCAAGTCTTCTAGGTTATGACAACGTTGGCATGAATCCAAAAAGGATGGAAAAAAGAAAAGAGAGCACCATTGCTAGGGAGGCTTACTTTTTAGAATACGCAGATGACATCAAAAAAGCTATTTCCATTCCTTTAATGGTCACAGGTGGATTTAGATCAAGAACAGGAATCAATGCTGCCCTTGCAAATAATGCCTGCGAGGTCATTGGAATTGGGAGGCCTTTATGCGCGGATCCATATTCGCTTCAAAAAATGATCGACGGTGAAATTGACCAACTGCCTGATTACGAAAAAACTCTTTCTGTTGGCCCGGGTTGGTTATCCTCAAGAAGCCCATTCCGTTTAATTCAAGCAATAAATGCTCTGAGTTCTCAAGCTTGGTTTTACCTCCAAATTAATAAAATGGGTAACGGCGAAGATCCTGATCTAGCAAAAAGGCCTTTCGCTGCTTTTCGAGAAATTGCAAAAATAGATTCAGCAGCTTTTAAAAAATTCTCTGAGACTTAATGAAGATTCTTGCTTTAGGTGGAAGCGGAGGCATGGGACGGTTTGCTGTTCATTCTCTGATTAAACATCCTCAAGTAGAAAGTATTTTAGTTGCAGATATAAATGAATCTGCAGCAAAGAAATTTGCTGCCACACTTTCTGAAAAAATTTCTGGTATCGGCATCGATGTGACTGATAATGAGGCTTTGAAGACAGCAATGAACGGCGTTGACGTTGTCATAAATACAACTGGACCTTTTTTCAAACTCGCTGTGCCTATATTGGAAGCAGCTATTGAGACCAAAACGCATTACCTAGATATATGCGATGACTGGGAACCTACTGAGAAAATGTTTCTCTTAAACAATAAAGCGAAAGCTGCCGGAATAACTGCCATCATTGGTTTAGGTGCAAGTCCAGGGATTACAAACATGCTTGGATTAATCGCTATGAAAGAACTCGATCAAGTTTCTAAGGTTTATACCGGATGGGATATGTCCTCAGCACAACCCGAAGAGGAATCTTCCCAAAAAGGAGTTAATGCAGCCATGGTTCATGGCATTGAACAAATAATTGGCAAAGTGAAAGTCTTTAGTTCCGGAGCATACAAAATGGTTCGTCCGCTTGAAAAGGTCACAGTTGACTATCCACAGCTCGGGACCTACAAAGCAAATATCTTCGGACATCCTGAAGCAATAAGCTTTCCTCATCATTATCCGGAAATAAAAGAATCCTTAAACTTAATGCATAGCAACGATGATTCATTAATTAGTGTTTTGAAATTTATTCGTTTTTTTATAGAAAAAAAACTTTTGTCAAAAAACATGGCTGCGAGAATTTTAACTTGGTTAGAGGGAATGCAATCTCCTGACTATGAGAAAGCAGGTCTCGAAATGTTACCGTCTGTCTATGGTTATGCAGAAGGGATCAAGAATAAAAAGAAAATCTCTGTAGCAGCAACTTTTCATACCGAGGCTAGCGTTGATGACTTATCCATGGGAGAAGCAACAGCATATCCTTTATCTTGTGGAGTGAAAATGATTTTAGACGGACTGGTCCTAGACACAGGAGTCCATGCCCCAGAGTCAGGTATTATTGATCCAGAACTTTTTTTTAGCTATCTTTCAAAGGAGATAAATGGTTCAGAATCTATAATCCCTTTGATAACTACAAAAAGTATTTCTTAAATATGCAGTCAAGAGATTTTAAACCGTTTGGATCAGTAAGTGCCTTAACCCTTGGTGGCGGTGGCATTGGTAATGTCTGGGGTGAGACTTCTAAAGATGAGAGCATCGCTTCTGTTCATCTAGCATTGGAATCGGGAATCGATCACTTAGATGTTGCTCCAATGTATGGAAAAGGAGAAGCTGAAAGAGTTGTGGGTGAAGCTATAAAAGAGAGAAGCAGAGATAGCTTTAGGTTAACGACAAAATGCGCGCTCGGTAGTTTGCCAGATGAGGAAGTTTATGATCGCTTCAATACTTCATTGATACGAAGTTTAGATACCATGGGTACTGATTACGTCGACCTCTTTCTTCTTCATTCCCAGCTAGTAGAGAATGATCATGAATCTCAAAAACCCGATTCATCTTTTGTTGCCACTGGAAACTTAACAACCTTAAAAAGCTTTTACGATGCCGTTGTGCCAGCGATGGAGGCCTTAAAAAAAGAAGGTAAGATCTTGAACTGGGGTATTGGTCCTGGTCAAGAGGAGGCTGTGTGCGATGTGATCAATTCTACAACTCCTCCGGATGCAATTCAGTGCGGAGTAAATGTTTTGAATTCATTGGGAGCAATCGGGTACGCCAGCATAAAGCCAAATCCAAAATTGGTTCTAGAGGAAAGCAAGAAAAAAGACATTCCCATTTTGGCTATTCGAGCTGTTCAAGCTGGTGCACTGACCTCAAAAATGGATCGAGAGCCACATCCAAGCGGGTTTGATCATCCTGATTTTGCTGATTATGAAAAAGCTCAACCGTTTCGTGAGCTTGCTGAAGATTGGGGAGAATCTCCTGCTTCTCTTGCTCACAGATATGCTTTAAGTATTGATAAAGTAGGTTCTGTCATTTTAGGCATTAAAAATAGAGAGGAATTGATCGAGTGCTTAGAGGCAGAAAAAAAAGGTAGACTTGATACAGAGCAAATTTACACTCTAGAAAATTTATTTAATTAGAATGAAAAAAGGATATAAAAAACCTAATCTCGAATCTAAATATTATCATGAGCTTTTTGAAAGCCTTCCCCCCCTTGTAGGTAAAACCATAGTCATTACAGGAACTACCTCTGGTACCGGATACACCGCAGCTGAAGCATGCGGCAAACTAGGCGCAAAAGTTGTTCTTTTAAATAGACCTTCAGAAAGGGCTAAAAACTCATTGGAAAAATTAAAAGAGACAACTTCCAATGGATCTTTTCATTCGATAGATTGCGACTTGCAAAGTTTTGCTGCAGTGCGGGAATGTATCCCCAAAATTAATGAGCTTTGTTTAGAGGGCATTGATGTGCTCTGCAACAATGCCGGCGTGATGGCGCTCGAAGACATGCCAACTGGCGATGGCTACGATATTCAAATGCAAACCAATCACCTTTCACACTTTTTATTAACGAAACTTTTATGGCCGCTCCTTGAAAAAGCTGCAAATGAAAAAGGCGAAGCAAGAGTAGTCAACCACTCTAGCGGAGCAAGACATTCTGTAAAAAAACTTGAACCCCAATTTTTAGAGCAAAAAGGCGGCTCTCTTGGTGGAAATGGTAAAAGTATGTTTTTTGGTGGCGGTAGATGGATACGTTACGGGCAAACAAAATTGGCAAACGCAGCTTATACTGCAGCTATGCATGAAAAATTGCAAAACAGTGGTTCAAAGATTAAAGCTATCGTTGCACACCCTGGTCTTGCGGAAACTGATCTTCAAAATACCACGGTTAAAGAGGGTGGGTTAGGCAGATGGTTCACAGCACAATTTATGAAATTTGGTCAGTCTCAAGAAGATGGAACCATGGGAATTTTAAGAGGCATAGCAGATCCTTCAATTGAATCAGGAACATTCATTGGTCCAAAAGGCATGAAAGGACCAGCCACTACTTTTAAATTGGAGGCGAAATACGATAATTCTGAAACTAGAGAGATGATTTGGAAGAAAAGCTGTGAAGCTACAGGAGAGAATTTTATAATTGATTAGCTTACAGATAAACTAAAAAAATCTTTGCAAGAAGCAAAAGATGAGATAATGAAAGTTAATTAATATGATGGTAGGAGTCATAAATGGATTGTGGATGCGGAAGAAGTCCAACAGGTAAATGCATAGGTTGGCATAAGCTATCTGAAGAAGAATACCAACAAAAGCTAAAAGAATACGAAGAAGAGAAAAATAGCTCTTCTTGATAATTCCCACTTAGCCTCAATATATTTATTATGGGTAAATTAATCGATGGTAAGTGGGAGAAACGTTCTATCATCACCAACGATGAAAAAGGTGCATACGCTCGTTTACCGAGAACGTTCGAAAATAATATTTCAGCCGATGATGCTGTCTACACTCCTGATTCAAACAGATATCATTTATACATAAGCTATGCCTGTCCTTGGGCTACAAGAGCGCTTATTTATCGGAAACTTAAATCTTTGGAAGATCATATATCTGTGGATGTGGTGCATCCCGATCTTCTCGAAGAGGGTTGGGCTTTTGATAACAGTTATCCTGGAGCTACTAAAGAATCCTTATATGGATTTAAATTTTTAAGAGATCTTTATCAAAAATCCGATCCTAATGTGACTACGAGCGTGACTGTGCCTGTTTTATGGGACAAAAAAACAGAAACCATAGTTAACAATGAATCTTCTCAGATTATTCGAATTTTTAATTCTGCATTCAATGAATTAACCGGAAACAATGAAAATTATTATCCCGATCATTTGCAAGAAGAAATAGACAAGCTAAATGATTGGATCTACAACTCGGTGAATAATGGTGTCTACAAGAGCGGGTTTGCAAAAACACAAAAAAGTTATGATGAAGCAGTAACTGATCTTTTTAAAGCATTAGATGAATTGGATCAAAGACTCGCAAAGTCAAAGTACTTAATTGAAGATACTTTAACTGAAGCAGATCTAAGGCTTATTCCAACATTGCTTAGATTTGATGTAGTTTACGTAACGCACTTTAAATGCAACATCAAAAGAATCATCGATTACAAGCATCTTTCACGATACGTTCACGACTTAATGACCATTCCAGCGATCAAAGATTCAACCAAGTTTGATCACATAAAACGACATTACTATTTCAGCCATAAAGAAATAAATCCTTATCGAATTGTTCCCGCTGGCCCTGAGCTAATTATTTAATTAGGCTCTTGTTCGATATTCGCACAACCCATTAAAACTAAGATCTGTACCAGGACTACAAATCGCATTTATGTAGAAAGAATCTGTTTTATAAAATCCACTTCGTTTTGATCGTAGGGCGAACCGTCTTGGCGAAAAATATCATGAAACCAAACGTCGGGTTCCGGTATGGATTCACTTTCCTCAATAAAATCTCCTTTATCTTTAAGCTCTTTTATCTTAAGAATAGTTTCCCAGCCAAAATGAGTCTGACTTTTACCTGCAACAAGGCCCCAGTTATAGGCTCCTATATTGTTCTCTTTAAAGATAGGCAATGTAAATTCAAACGTCGTACCAAATTCTCTTGCCATGTATTCGGTACATATAAGAGGCCTGCCAATTTCTTTAAGTTCTTCAATGATTGAAATCACCTTTTGGTGTTCATAGACGTGGAAAGTAATAACATCCGATTTTTCTTTATTAGTCTGAATATTTTTATCGCCAATTGTGCCATCAAGGCAGGCAGTTAGAGGCTGGGATGGACGAACTTCAAAGGCCCAATCCCAAACTTTGGTTAAAAGAGTATTAGATTCGTCACCAATCCCAAATTGACCCGGTTCGTTGTAGAGATCCCACATTAAGATTCTTTCATCGTCTCGAAAATCATTAAGAATTTCTTGAGTAAATAATTTTAATCTAGCTTCTTCTTCCTCATTACCCTTTGCAATTTCTCTGACAATTTCGTGTCCGGGGCTTTGTTTCCAACCCGAATTATGAACACCTCTGACCGGCAAAGGTTGTTTCCCAAGTTTGGGAAAAGGCCTGTGACAATCATCAAAGAGGACTAAGATAGGCTTTATATTATGATCTGAACAAAGAATGAGGATTTCATTTAGTCGTTTTTGAAAATTTTCTTTATCTTGCCAGAGCAAATCGTGAAGATAAATTCGTAAACTATTGAAACCAATGTCATTAGCCCATCCGATTTCTTTATTATTTATCACTGGATCAAAACTATCCTCTTGAAACATTTCCAACTGATTGATGGCTGTGCTTGGAAGGTAATTACATCCAACTAACCACTTATGATTTGAGTACCATTCATTAATATTCTTTTTATTCCACATTACGAATTATTTAAAAATATTCTCTGTATCTTTGAGGAATGTTTCTTATAGTCTGAAACGATAGAAGTGAGAAATTCTCGTTTTTCCTGATACGGCATTGAAAAGATATCCACACCTTCAGAATTATCAACAAAGGCCATGTCTGGATCTTTTCCAGCAAGCAATGAGTGTAGTGAACCAAGAAAGTTCCATCGATAAGTCTCTCTGATATTCTCAAATCTATCTAAAAGTTCTATGGGATCTCCTTTAAGTTCACCTTTCTTAATCACTTGTTTGATCATTTCGTTGGTCACACTTTTTGTATTTTCATCCCAAAGCTTCATTAAAAAGGTTGGATTTTCTGCTACCCATTCAAGGATGGGCGAGCCGTAAAAAGCATGAAATTGGAAATAATTCCTTATAAAAATTTGTTTCAAGGGGCTGGTTTCATGACCAGAAAGTTCAATAACAAAATCCTGAATATTGATTATCACTTCCTTTGTTATTTCCTCTAAAAGATCTGTGATGTCAGAAAAATGATTGTAAAAAGTACCGTAGCCCAATTTTGCTTCTTTGGTGACCTTTGTAACGTCTATGTTTTTATAACCATCCCGTTCAATAAGGGTTGCTGCAGCTTTGATTAACTTAGTTCGGTTAGTTGCTTTTCTTGTTTGCACATTGTCATCTTACATAAAAATGACAAAAAAATGATTTTCTGTCGATTTATTTTTTATCTGCTATAGCTTTGATGAATTTAGGACCGATCCCGCAACAGCCGCCTATTATGGTTGCCCCAAGATTTCGCCATTCTTCTGCAAATGCTAAAAACTTTTCAACAGACAAATCTCTTACCGATACTTGAACATCGTTATCAAGAGTCCAACCCTCAGGAACATTAAAGACATTTGGATAGCCGCCTATTGGTTTTTGCGTTAATTCTTTCAATTCTTTAAGCCCCTCAGTAATCGCGAAGGGATCTGTACAGTTAAATAAATATGCCTCAGGCTTTATCGATTCAGAAGCATTGAATGCTTCTTTAATTGACTCCCCGCTACGAAGTTGATTTTTTTTGTCTTCTTTAAGCGACCATGAAATCCAAACAGGCTTCTCATTATCAAGATTATGTAAGGCTTGTATGACGTGTTGCATCTCCTTTATCGATGACATTGTTTCGCAAATAAAAATATCAACATACGGAGTAAGTTCTTTTATAAGAGTCTCATAAATTGGAACTGCTTCTTCCTTATCTATGACAAGATCAGGTCGATAGCTTTCTTCTAGCGGTGGCAAAGATCCAGCAACCATAACTTTTTTTTTGGAATCTTTTACAGCTTCTCTTGCAAGCTTTCCAGCTAAATGAATAAGTTCGGACATTTTATCTTCAGCTTTTTGTTTAGATAAATAACTGGGAATGGTTGAATAGGTATTGGTGATTATCAAGTCAGCACCGGCATTAATATAATCAAGGTGAATTTCTTTGACTAGCTCAGGGGCATCGATGAGATACTGAGCAGACCAAAGGCCTGTAACAAGATCGGATCTCCTGGCTAGAAGCTCATTCCCCATGCTTCCATCCATCACAATCATATTTCTTTAATCTTAGTCGTTATCTAGAACAGTATCGTCGGTTGAGAACAAAGCAGCTTGCTCAGGTCTTACCGAGCTTATCCAAATAGGTGTGGACCAAGCTCGTTCTTGGATTAAAGTTTCTAAATCTTTTCTAATTGTAGATCCTGTTTTAATCGCATCCCAAGTAGACCATCGGCAAGTTGGGTTTTCTAATACTCTTACGTAGTAAAAGCTTTTCTCTGTTGGATCATAATTCTCATCGGTCCAAATAGTCTTTAGTTCAGCGGCGCCTCTATCCATAGAGAAAGCACATGTTTCTATATCAACTTTTGCTCCGTTGTCAGGACAACGATTGGTCTTAGGGTTAACTTTCAGGCCGTTAGAGCATACGACATCAATGACCTCTTCGTTTGGCATAGCATCAAATTCATCTACGGTACCTTTGATGATTTGAATTCTCTGTAGCGGGGCACCGTTTTTATCCCTTTGAGCCCAAACTATGAAGGAAGGTTTTTCGTCTTCGTTGTAAGCAAGATCTCCACCCATGCTTACCCCTTTCTCATATGCCTTTGCAATAACTTCCTCATCGTCTAGATCTAGTTCATCTAAGCCAAAGCCTCCAAAGAATCTTAATTTAATTCTAGTGCCTGAAGTTGCGTAAGTTTCCTTTCTTCGAAAACCAGCAAAAATAGACTCTCTGGTATTTTCTTCAGCCCAAACTGCAGCAATTCCTGACGCTCCCCAACGAGAGTAGTAGGTATCCAAGAAATATTCTTCATCTTGTTCAACAAATCGATAAAGACCCTGGGTGTTAACCGATGAAGTGAGCTGATCAATGGTTTCTTTATCAAGAGTAGTTGATCCTCTGAGCCACGTTTCACCATCTAGTAAGCCTACTTTTGACCAATAATTAGACTCATCATATGAGGAAGCAGCTGTATGAGTGTCACTGGCTCCAACTAAACCAAACTTGTAAGGATTTCCTTTGCCCTCCCATTCGGCTAGCATTCCACGAAGGTAAGCATCTCTGACGTAACCCCCGTATGGAATTGAATAAATGTTTTGTCCGATCCTAGAAGGAAAGATTTCAAAATTAGCCCACTCGTCATTTGGCGATAGAAGGGGGTGAGTTTCCGATGTTCCTTTAACTTGAGTTACCTCTACAAGAGGTTCATTACGCATCCTAAAAGCAGCATATTCTTTATCAACCACTTCTCCGTTCCATTTTTCATCTTCAAACATCTGACCATTAGAGCCGTTACTGTTGTGTGGTATTGCTATGCTATCGATACCTTTTTCATCTCTCAGCATATCCATCCAAGTCCAAAGATCCTCTGGATTTATTGAATCAATTCTTGAAAACGGTCTTGTAGGCACTTTAGAGCCTTCAAAAATAACATTCCTATGAAGGTTTTCAGAATTCGCCATTGAAGATGTGTACTCGTAAGCAATAAAAGTTGTTAATTTTCCAGGTTCATAATTTTCTTCTGCTGATCGAGCTACATCTGCCCACGCAGCGAGGTGAGTTCCATGATCATACATATCACTGGATTGCGATAAGTTATTAGTTCTCCAAGCATTTATTACTCCGATGACATCGTAGTCGGTAAGCGTTCGGACCATATTTCTAAAAGCACCAACTCTTTGAGGGATTGAATCTAAATTCACATTGCCTTCTGCATTAAGATCATGAAAGTGATCCGCTCCAGGAAGCCTTGAAGCTTTAGATCCAACATCAGCCCATCCAGGGACCATGCCCATGAAAAAACCATGATCGGTAACAGCATAAAAATCCAATGGCTCTCTTAACTGTTGATCAAACCCTAACGGATGTTTGATTGCTTCACCGCGAGCGAATCGATAAGCATCATCAGGAGTAGCAGTCGTTCCAAAAATATACGCATCAAACGAATGTTTAGTATGGACGTGGAGATCACCAAAAAAAACGTTTCTATCCTTGCTGTATGCAGGCCTAGCATTTTCTCTTTTGCTTAGGTCCGCTCCTTCTGAGAAGTCTTTTGTGTGTTTTAGAGAATCGGAACAACCAACAAATATTATTGTTATCGATATAAGTAAAACTCTTAACATTTTTTCCCCTTTGTTCGGTCTTCAAGACTCACTTTAATAATAAATATTCTCTCATTAGAGTAGTTAAGAAAATATGACATATTTAATGTCAAAAGTGAATAATTTAATCAATTCAACTCATTTAGACTTCGATTGAAATCTTCCCAAAATGTTTGTTGTCCATCTGAAATTGAAACGCCTCGCCTAACTTCTCCAATTTAAAAGTATCGCTAATTATCGGTCTGATGTCAGTCTTATTAAGAAAATCCACCATATCTCTTTGAGATTTTTGACTGCCCATGGATATTCCTGAAGTTCGAAGCTGTTTAGCAAAAAGTCTTGGCAGTAAAATTTTACTGGTGTTGCCATCTAAGATTCCTATGATGGAAATATGTCCACCCAGCTTGGCACATCGGATCGATTCATTGAACGATTCTCCTCCTGCAACTTCAACGACATGATCTACTCCTTCATTCGCAGTTAATCGCATAACTTCTTTTCCCCATTGCGGATGTTCTTTGTAATTAACCACTTCATCAGCTCCTAGGGATTTTAATTTTTCTGCTTTTTCATCGGAAGAGGTTGTGGCAATCACATTTGCTCCGTGAGCCTTAGCTAGCTGAAGAGCAAAGATGGATACACCACCAGATCCTTGGACTAAAATAGTTTCGTTTGGTTGAAGGTTTCCTTCCTCCATTATTGCCCGCCAAGCGGTAAGTCCTGCGCAGGGTAATGTAGCGGCTTCTTGCAAAGACCAATCTTTAGGTATCGGTGTCAATGCATTAGCCTTGATGGTCATGTATTCGCTAGCGTAACCGTCTTCGTTATCTCCAATGAAGCTGAAGTATTCGTATTTTGGTGGACCCTCAATCCATCTTGGAAAACTCACGCTCATCACTTGATCTCCAGTTTTCCATTCACTAACTGACTCACCGATTGCTTCGACGGTACATCCAGCATCTCCAAGAGGTACTCTTTTATCCTCAGTCGGTATAAAGCCAAGAGCGACAAGAAGGTCATGATAATTAAGGCTACTATGCGAGACTTTGAGAAGAACCTCATCGCTCTGAGGTTTTGGTTGCTCTGCATCAACAAACTTAAGGTTATCTAGCCCACCTGGTTTTTCTATTATAATTCTTTTCATATATTATTTTCCTAAAAAAGCATAAAAAAACGTTTTTTTAATAACTTTGAGTTACATACATATAAAATCAATCTTATTTTGCACGCATTTCACAAAAATGCACTCATTTAGATCACTTGGACGTTTCACTTTACCTATAATGCACTCAAGTTTTTATATTAACAATTTCAAAAGGAGCAATATAAATGATTAATTTCCAAGTTTTTACCGGAAGCGTAGGACTAGCTTTTTGCTTGGGATTTTTGATATATCTAGGCAGCCTAGGATTGGCAAGTTTTAGCCTAGTCTAATCAACTCACTAGAACATTTCCCCCTAGACCCTTCAGTTTCTCCCAATACATACCTGAAGGGTCTAATCTAGAACAGAACACTATGGATTACGAAACTTTTCAAAAACTCAGAAACCTTCTAATCATGCTATTTTTCACGACAGGTTTCTCTATCGGATACTTTATTTCTCAAGTTATCATATAGCGTGACTAATCGCTGTACTAACTGTAAAAAGAAACTTCCACTGCATTTTTTCGACAAGGACCGTCACGGAGTGATGGGATTAAAAAATGTTTGCAGGACTTGTTTTTCTTCTCTGGCCGCTAGGACGAGCAACTAAGCTGCTGATTTTGCTGTTCCTTCGGAGCAGGCTGACAAAACTTCTCCATCGACTTACCTAAATCCACGTACGGGTTGCTTAAGACTTTGGCCAACTCATCAATTTTCTCTGCTTTTCCTTGCTCTGCATCCTCGATAGCTGATTGAGCTAAATAGTTCCTGAGAATGTATTTTGGATTATTCTCGTCCATCAATATTTTTGATTCCTCGATACTGTTTTCGTCTTTGCTTAATCTATCTTTATAGGAAGCAAGCCAAATAGAAAATTTTTCAGATAATTTAAAATTATCCGAAGATGAAATGATTTTAGATAGCTCTCTAAAAGTGTTGGTATAGTCGAGTTTTTCCGTTTCCATAATTTCAAATAGACCAAGAAGAAGATCATAGTCACTTTCCTTGGCGCTTTTAAAGCCAAGTTTCTTTCTATATTTTTCAATCAAGGAATCATAAAAATAATCATTGAATTTTCTCAAAATATCCCTTAATTCTGATTCGCTGAACAAGTCAATTAGAGCTGAGGCGAGAGCGTAGCAGTTCCACTCTGCAATGCTTGGCTGATTGGAAAAGCTGTAGCGTCCATGGGAGTCGGTGTGATTGCAAATGTAGTTAGGATCATAAGTTTCCATGAAAGCATAAGGGCCGTAATCAAAAGTTTCACCGAGAATGGACATATTGTCGGTGTTCATAACTCCATGATTGAACCCTACGCTTTGCCAAGCCGAAACCATATGAGCTGTTTTTTTTACTGTTGCATCAAAAAATAATAAGTATTTGTCAGAGTCTTGTTTTGTATCTGGGTAATAACAGTCAATGACATGATCAAGCAAAGTTTTCACTCCATCTGTAATTTTATTGTGGTGGAAATATTCAAAGTGTCCAAATCTTATGTGGGTTTTAGCAGTTCTAACAATCATTGCTCCACGTTCCGTATCTTCACGCATCACCGGTTCGTTACTGCCGAAAAGCATTAATGATCTTGAGCTTGGGATGTCTAAACCAAACATGGCTTCCCCACACAAATGTTCTCTAACCGATGAACGAATAACAGCCCTGCCGTCTCCAAATCTCGAATAAGGAGTCTTTCCAGCACCTTTGATATGAAGATCAATCAACCCGTCAGAAGAATCAATCTGGCCAAAAAGGATGCCTCTGCCGTCGCCTAACTGATTAACCCAATTTCCAAATTGGTGACCTCCGTAAACCATTGCCAAGGGAGAAGCTTTTTCAAAACTTTTACTACCATTAAAAATTTGCATCAACTCATCTGGATCGTCATCGATACCCAAGCTTTTTGCTAAGTCATGATTAAAGTGAAGTAAAAAAGGTTGATCAAACGAAGACCAATTCTGCTTCGTATAAAAATTACTAGGCAAGTTAGAAAAAGGATTTGCAAATTTTATGTTTTCAAACATTTTTTATTCTAAAAATGATAATGCATCTAAGTGCAAAGCTTGCCAAGCTGATCTTTCAGCCATCACAGCAAACATTTCATCACCACGGTCTGTTCTCTCTACAATCATTGCAGATAAAACAGCCATTAAAAAGCCAACAAAGGAAGCGCGTCGGTAATCATCCCAAGCCTGTTCAAAATTGTAACCATCACTAACCTCAAGTAAATCGTAATATCCCTTAACTAAATTTTTCTCATTATTAGCTCTTTCGTTAGGATCTCGAAAACTTGTTGAAATGCAATAAGCTACATCATTTAGAGGCAAGCCGACTGCTGCAGTTTGCCAATCTAAGAGGATTGCTCTGTTGTTTCTATCAGTAAAGAGGAGATTATCCAGCCTCAGATCACCTTGAACCAATGTCATGGGTCCTTCTCTTACATCAGCATACTTATCGTAGTTGGCTAATAAAGTATCTCCCATCTCAAAAATATCTTTTGATATTCTTCCCTCGTACCTGTCCTTCCATTCGGGATAGACGGCAGGTAAAAGCTCAGCAGCGAATTTTTTTCTTTCCTCACTTATGCCGTAGGTAAGCCAGGGATAAGTTAGTAAAGTTTCATCGTTCCAATAACTTTTATGAAGTGCAGCAGCTTCTTTTAAAACCATCGCGACTTCATCGCTGGAGCAACCATCCATTTGAGGAATCTGTTTAGCAGGATGCATATCCTCGAGCAGCAAGATACCATCACTCGTTTTAGGATCGTAATCTATAAAGTAAGGTTCCGGAACTCTTGCAGAGCATCTAGAAGATAAGTATTGATAGAACGATACTTCTATTTCATACAAATGTAGATTTCTCGCGGTATCTCTACTTGAAGCATCTTCAGCAGGACATTTGGCAATCAATGAAATAGGAGAATCTTTTATATCATTCCAATTCAGGTTGATTCGATAACAATCTCCAACTTGGCCTGAACCCACCGGTTCAAAGTCAAAACTATTTAAATCTAATTCCTCTCGATTAAACAAATTTGAGATAAATTTTTTTGTTAACTGATTTGGATGATCCAACATTTTAAATATCTTGAATTATTGATTTTATGGGTTCATATGAAAATTCATCGACATTGCAATTGAAATAGAGCGATAAATTTTCAAAAATAAAACTCTCGTCCATCCTCTTCTTGGTCTCATCACGTTCTTTTTTATTTAACCAAAAGTTACTCCAAATGAAATCAAATCTTTCATTGCCTAAAAAAATCAATCTATTCCCATCGGTAATTTCGACATTGTAGCGATGTGAATTCGAGAAAATTACAGGATTAGCATCATCCACGGTTGAGAGAATTTTTAAAGCTAAATTAAGATCGTTATCGTCTTTGAAATTGCAAGAGACGAACATTGAATAATGTGGCGGTAGGCCCAACCATTCCACATCAGGCTCTTTGGAAAACACTATTTCTGTTGTTTCTTCAATTTCTTCATTGCACATCAGGACTGCATCGAACCTACTGCTCCATCTTTCATCATAAAGCTCTTGCCACATTGCTTCGAATTCATTTCTTGTATCATTATCAGTCCATGTCTCGTTCCAAATGAGAACCTCAGATCTGTTTTTTTTGAATAATGATGATCTTACCGATGGATTTTTTAACTCTTCCATCACTTCGTTCCATCCCCTTAGCAGGATTTCTAAATTTTTATTTGAAAAATCTTTCCCCTTTGAGCAAGTCTTGTAAATGTTTATGCCTTGAGCCTGAGGAAAAACATCGTCTATTGCCGCAACATCAATTATCAACCTATCTTCATTTTCAATGGTTTCACTTTGACAACTAACCAAAAAAACAGATGCCAAAATCGTGAAACAAACTAGCCAATAATCGGTTTTCATATATGTTACATTTTAGCATTCCATAACCATAGATTTTTCACTATAGTTAAAGGCCGTAAAAAATTTTTAGGAGAGAAATATGAAATTTTTACAACTTACGGCAATGCTGGTTTTATCCGGCTTTATTGTTGCCCAAAACGGTCCTCCGGCTGGAGCTTTTTCAACCTTGCATGTTCAAACTGATGATCCTCAAGAGTATATCGATTACTTAAAAGATAATCCTCAAGCTTTTGAAGCTGTAGGTTCTGATGTAGCTGGAGTATGCGTAACTAGAACAGGAAATTCATACACCGGTGAAATGTTTGTATGGAATGCATTCAGCTCGATGGCTGCCGCTATGAAAGGAGGAGATTCTTATGATCCTGCCTCAGCACCAAGAGCTCTACAAAAATTGAGAGAAGTGAAATACTCAACTTTTTGGAAACCGCTTAAAGACTTTCCAATCCGTCCTTCTTCTTTTGATAGGCTTAACAGAGTCAAGATCGCTAGAGAAAATTTAGACGAGTATATGGCTGTCGCGATGGAGTTTGAAAAGGCTGTAAAGGCTGAAGGTAACGACTTTAATGTAGGTATCTTTCAACCCTTTGGTGGAGGTTACTCAGAGCAGGAGTATCACGTTAGAGGTTCTCATGCTAATTCGGAAGATGCAGGCGATATCATTGATAGAGCTTATGCTGGAGCTGCATCGACAGCACTTTACTTAAAATTAGTTTCGCTGGCAGACGAAATTGTGTCTGATACGTATGAATCGTGTCAGATTATTTATACTGCTGAATAGTGTACATGGAGGTAATTATGAAACACTTATATCTATTACTTATGCTGGTAATGACTAGCATATCTTTCGGGCAAGTTGCCCCTGGAGATGGAGCCTTTACAACTTTTCACGTTAAGGCTGAAAATCCAAATGAGTACATTGATTTCTTGAAAAAGAACTCACAATTATTAGGAGCACAGAATCCTGATGTTGCCGGTACTTGTGTGACTAGATCTGGAAATCGTTACATGGGAGAAATGTTTGTATGGTCAGCATACGGAAACATGGAAGATGCTATGGAAAATGCAAACTCATTTGATCCATACAGTTCACCAAGAGCTTTGCAAAAATTGAGAACACCGATGTACTCTTCTTTTTGGAAGCCTTTAAAACCGTTTGTTTTAAACCCAGGTTTTGAAAGGGTTACCAGAGTTGTTGTGCAACCTGAAGATGTACAAGAATATGTTGCAACTATGGCTGCCTTGGAAACTGCAATTAAGAAAACAAATCCGGATTTCGAGCTTGGGGTTTTCCAATCCTTTGGAGGTGGAGAACATGAAAATACTCTTATGGTGAGAGGTTTAGCTAGATCTGCCGGTGAGCACGGAAGTCTTGTGGATCAATTCTTTGCTGGTCAAGCAAGCTGGGCTTCACTTTATCAGAAGCTCGTAGCAATGTCAGAAACCGTAAGTGACACCTACGAAGATTGTCAGATCATCTACACTAAGTAAAAAGTTATGAAAGCTATTTATTTATTATTCGGTCTTTTATCTGCTAATGCTTTTGCAGACGGACATCTTTCTCCGCCAATGACCGCGCATTATGGCTTCTCTACTGAGAATCCTGCTTCAGTCGTCCAGAACCTTCAAGCTTTGATGGAATCTGATTGCGGGAAAGAAATTCCAGCTGTTATCAGCCTTAATGATTTGCATTTCAACGGTGGTAATCCTGCAACACACGGTGTTGCTTTTAATTATAAAAGCGGAAAAGATCTTGATAAAACTGCAGAGATTTTCAATACCTGTGCAGCTGCCCAGAGATTTCTTGCTAGAGGTGCTGAGATTACAAAGCCTGAGTGGCAAATGTTATCGTCTCCAATTGTAGCTGGCGGTAATTCAGCTGAATCAAACGTCATTATGTTTTGGGGCATAAAAGTAGCCGACGAGGCTAAATACGTTGCTTCTTATAAAAAAATGATGGCCACGCAAGAAGAAGAGGGTTTAGTTACAGGAAATTATGGGATCAACAGAATCATTTCAGGGTCAATCAATGGTTCAACTCATTTTGCGTACGTTACTGCATCCTCAATGGGTGAGCTCGGTGAAGGCACTACGGTAAGTTTTGCAAGCGATGCTTTTGCAAAATTCTCTAGAGAAGTTGCCCCCATCAGAGAAATAATTTCAGTCAACACAACTTTCAGAGTGATGACTTTTAATTAAGTAAATCTCACAAAAAAAAGGAAGGCAGTTGCCTTCCTTTTTTTGGTTTTACTAGCGAACTATCCTTCCAGTAAATAAAGTTGAGCCATTACAATCGTATGCATCTCTTACTTTGTTACTTTCTGCTGAGCCTCTAACATCATCGTACCAACCGTCGACAGCTTCACCCCAGTTTTGAAAAGAAGGATTCGTGTATAACCTAACAAAATCGAAAGGAAACTCACCAACGTTGGTTCCTGAAGCAGGTCTGATTAAAGCAGAACTGGATTTAGATCCTTTTGAGTGGGCTAGCTTGAGTTCGGCATTGGATGCTAGATATGCATCACTAAGGTTTTTACCGTCACTTAAATTACATGTGTAATAAGAGGCGCTGAAGTTTTGACCTTCAAAATCATCTCTGTCGGTAACCATTTCCATCCACCACTGATAAGTAAGAACCTGAGTGTCGCAAAACATTGGCCAAGCATCTCTTGATTTTTCTCCAGCATCAGAAAGCCACCAATCCATTGCTTTACCTGCTTGAGTATTATCTTCCCAAGTGTTTACCCATAAAACATCGTATTCCGAGATATTGGTTTTGAAAAACGGCATTAACATTGCTGAGTTCATCTCAATGCCTGCTTTATCAAGCTCATCATTGAAAAGTTCTATGTACTCTTCAAGAGATTCCATACCTTTGCCGGGCAAGAATTTACATTGACTATATCCAGCAGTAAGAGGATCGGGCACTTCCTGTGCAACAAGACTAATTGGCAGGCCAATTAGAACCATAAGTAGTATTATTTTTTTCATATTAAATCTCCTATAACTAATATAAGACTAGCATGGGAGAAGAGGTTATTTGAGGAAAAATTGTGTCTTTAGAGCAAACCCTTTCCGACAAGAGCTCTGTTCACCAATATAGGAAAAGGAACTTCTTCAATGATCTCCTTTGCTGGATTAATTTCAAGAATTTCCTGTCCAGATTTACCTTGGTCAACTAAAGCATCTATTCTATTGTTGACAGCAACAAGCTTCATTAAGAAGCTTTTAATTGTGTCTTTATCCGCTACAGGTCCGTGTCCTGGAACAACTATAGTATCGTCATCGATCAGCTCAAGTACTCTATATAAGGAAGAAATCATCCCTTCAAGGGTGCCGCCGTTATCTGCATCGATAAATGGTAGTCCATCTAAGTTCGTTAAATCTCCAGTGTGGATAATATTGGCTTCTTTAAAATAAATAACTGTATCACCAGTGGTGTGCGCAGGGCCAAAATTCATTAACTTGATAGTTTGACCGTTTAAATTTATATCAAGAGTATCCTCGTAAGTTACGGTTGCTAACGCTTCTTTTTCATAGGGTTGCTGTGGATAAACGGCACCAACTAAGTTAATAGAAGCTCCCGATTTCATATAATTTAAAGAATTAATATGTGCATAGATTTCAGCACCTAGAGGTCCAAAAGCTCTATTTCCATCTGCATGATCAAAATGCCAATGCGTATTGATAATATGATTTATGCCCGAGCCGCCAAGAGATTTTATTTTTGCTAGCAAAGCCTCGTAGATTTGCGGGAACTGTGAATCAATTGCAAGCACGCCATCTTCCCCAATTGAAATTAAGATATTGCCACCGAAACCAAAAATTACATGGAAATCATCTTTAATCGTTTCATGCCTTATCAAAGAAGGATCGAAGGTGAATCCAAAAGCATCTAAAACCTCCTTTTGACCTTCAGCATAAACATCAAAATCCGGAAGTTTAACCTCACTGCAAGACAATAATATGGCTACAAGCGAACAAGGTATAATTTTCTTTAAATACATTATTTTTATACTAGCAAAAAATTTGAAATGCTAAAAACAAAAATCATTTTGGGATATCTAGGGTTTGTACCTTTCGCTGCATTCACTTTATTGCCTTGGATCTTAGGAGAAAATTGGCTGAGGCCGTCGCTGATCAGTTTGGTAATTTACGGAGCAATCATTCTTTCTTTTTTGGCTGGTATTATTTGGCAGTCATCCAAAAAACAGTCTGATCTAATAATAGCCATAGTGTTTTCTTTGTTAGCCTTTATAGGCATATTTTTGTTCACAGTAAACATCATGATTCCATTGGTGATGTTAACGATTTGTTTTCCGCTCTGCTACTTGCAAGAAAAAAGAATCAGTGAAAGTTTCATAGATGAAGATTACGCAAGCTTGAGACTAAACCTAACCACGGGCGTTACGGCATGTTTTGTTTTGAGTATTTTTTCTGCGATAGGTCTATTTACTCAATAAAATATTGAGCAATCGTTGATACTCCAATTGCAACCGCAGCAATAACCACAAAAGATAACATTCCGAGAGCGATGCGGACATTATCATCTGTCACGTTTGTTAAATGACGATCTCGGAGACGATGCGATAATCTGACTCCGAAAAACATGACAACAAAAAAGATCAAGCCGCTTATAAAGAGCTTCACAAAAACCTATCGACCATGAGCCATACAAAGACAGTAATTAAAATAGGCGCAACGATAAATTTGTAATACTGCACCACAAAATTGTCATCGGGTTTCTTCATAAAAAAATTATAAAGGTTGAATTAATTCAGGTGAATTATTTTTTGGGCTGTTAACTTTTGTACTGACCGGATAAAACTCGATCAAATTATCGAGCTCGCTATCTAACTGGTCTTCATTATTTAGCCAACGTTCGCCCTCGTTTTGCGTCAGTAAAACCGGCTGCCGGTGATGAATTTGCTTTATATCTTTATTAGCTTCTTTAGTGACGATAAGGCAGCCTTGATTGTTAGCCAGTCCCGCAAAATAAAATAAATCATGATTAATATGATGATAATAGGGTTGCTTGTGAGTGCCGTTATCCTGCCATTCGTACCACCCGGTAGTGGGAATTAAGCAGCGCATGGCGCCTTTGAAAGAAGGCTTTTGATGCATGGTTTCAGAACGACAATTGATGAGATGAAAGGGCTTTTTTGCCCACAATGGACTGTAGGACCATGTTTTTAACATTGGCTCTGGATCAAGAATAATGATTTGATTAGACGGAGCTACATTAAAAGAGGCCAACCTTTGTTCTGGAGGGATGCTTTCAAATTTTTGAGTTTTTGTCAGAGTAAAACGCCCGCACATAAGAGCTACATTCTCCCATCGATATTGAATTGATTAAAGAAAGACCAAATAACCTCAGCTGAAGTTATATCAAACGCATCAGATCCCCCATAGCGTTCATATTTTCCTGGCCATTCGTGTCCCATGCCGTCGAGGAGATAAAGTTCCACAGATACACCGTTAGCGCAATTAGAAAAAACTTTATGACTTCCACCTTGACCGTCACCAGATATATCAGGGATAGAGAAAATTGTGGGCTCTAAATCGCAATTGTTATTTCTAGCCCAAAAATCCATCACATTATCAATACCGATAAAGCCAACCCCTGATGCAGATAAAGAGCCCGCGTAAGGGACTACGGTATCTTCCGCACCGTGAATTTGAAGAACTGAGGTTGGTTGAGCGCTGCAATTATCGTAAGTGAAACTCGACATCGCTCCAGTCACCGAGGCAACAGCAGCTATTTTGGAGCTGATGTTACAAGCTAAGTGATAACTCATGAATCCCCCGTTTGACATCCCAGCTGAGTAAAATCTTTTCAAATCAACATTGAAATTCTCACCAGCCCAATCAAGGACGCTTTCAAGAAAAGCAATGCTGTTTACAGAGTTACCTGGTCCTATTTCATCTATATTCCAATGCGTGCCGCCTTTGATTTCATGCACCAACCCTTGAGGATAAATAACGATAAAATTTTCTGCATCTGCCAGCTTTTGAAAATCTGTGTAATTTATATTGGTTTCGGCTGTGCTTGTGTAACCGTGAAGGCTAAACATGGCTGGAAAAGCCGCTTCGATCTCAGAGTAATCCTTCGGCAAATATAAATAAAAAAGTCTGTTGGATGTTCGACAAGAAAGTTCCTGACCTTCGTACGGAGGAGGATAAATCTCAGGGACAGCAATATACTCACATCGAGGATCAAATCCACTGACCGTGAATGTAGGAGCAAAAGAACCAGAAGGCGGTTCATTTGAACTGGAATTTTCTTTATCGCTTGATCCGCAATGAACTAAAAATAAAATTAAAGGTAATAATAATTTATGTTTAATCATAGCCCTCGACAACGGCATAAGCTCTCTCAGCTCCGCCATCGAGCACAGTAAGAGCATGTTGATAGTCATCACTTTCATAGGCTTCCAAGGCAACCTCGAAAGACGGAAATTCGACAACTACATTACGCATGAATTCTGCACCTTCTTTAGTGATTTGCTCACCGCCTCTAACTAAAAATTTGCCGTTAAATTTTGCTATGACTTCTTCTGCTAATTTACCGTAGGCTCCTTGCTTGTCGCCGTCTATCACGTTTGCTTTTGCGACCCAATATCCTTTTTTCATCTGTCACTCCTCAAGGCCCAAAACCTTTTTGATGTTTGGTTTGAAATAGCTTTCCGGTTTCATAATTTTTCCGTGTTCGTTTTTGATGGCTTTTCCGTCAGGAAACTTACTCATGTTGGATAATTTTACTTCTTGCCAGACTGAATCAAAATCAATCCCACAACTGTTACACATCCCCATAATGACCCAAACCATATCGGCAAGGCCATCGGCCACTTCAATCATGTCATTGCTGTTAAATGCCGATAAAGTTTCTTGATATTCTTCTGAGATAAGATTCATATATAAAGTTGCTTGGTCTCCTTCCAAAGATAAATCTGAGCGAACAGGTTGTTCGCCAGCTTTCATAAAATCAGCAACATCGTTTTGGTAAGACATTTAAAACTCCATTAAATTTTTGAAGATACAGATTGGATGCTTGCCAGAGTATTGGCAAACATCATGAGATCCAGAGGTTCAGGTTGAGATGAAAATCTCACAATGACCGAGTTTGTAGCCTTGTTGATACATATGAACTGACCATGAATTCCAATACACAGCATGATGTTTTCATCGACAACCCACATTTTATTTTTGTAGTGACCGTCTCGCATCATCGGCCCTTGTTCGGATGCTGCGAAACGCTGTTTGTATCCCGAGTCTCCAGCGATCGTATCTAGGATCCAGGAAGCTGGAACGATTTGTTCCCCAGCATGCATTCCATTGTTAAGAAGCATCAAACCAAACCTGCCTAGATCTCTGGCGCTGGCATTCATGCCTGCACCAAAATAAGGAAAATCATTAGGATCCAATACAACGTGAGCATCGTTTTCGGGTTTAAGTTTTTGCCAAATATGTTCGTCCATTAATTCAAAAACACTTTTGTTAGCTGCATGTTCCAAAGCCATAGCGGCAACATCGGTTAAGACGGTTCTGTAGTGATATTTTTCTCCATCAACTTGTTCAGTGTCTTTTAAGGATTGAGCAAACTCTTTTAAGTTATTTGCTTTAAGATTTTCTTTTAGGTCAGGGCGCCAGCCAACCATTGCAGTTTCATGCCAAAAGTCTGCATCGGTTTGAGCATAATCTTCACCAAATTTGACTGCTCCCGCCATATCCAGAGCATTTTGCAGAGTTGTTTCAGCGAAGGCGCTGTCTTTGAATTCAGGTATTAAGTTTGATATCTTATCTTCTGGATCAATTATTCCTTTTCCAACTAAAACTCCAGCTAACATCCCCAAGAAAGACTTTGAAATTGAATTCATCAGATGAGGGCTCTGAGCAGACATCTCGTTAAAGTATTGTTCGTAGATGATTTCCTCATTTTTAATGACTAAAAAAGCATCTGCATGCGTTTCACTAAATGAATCTTTTATTGATATTGATTTACCTTCCAACGTATCGAATTCAAAATTTTCAATGTCTTGATTTAATTTCATATCAAACGACGATGGATCGTTAGATTTTGAAAGTGTTTTTGTTGAGAACAGATCTTTCATGTTCTGAAAGCTCCAAACTTGGTTTGGATATTGATTCCAATTATTTTGATTTATTTCACTCATCAGACTTATAAACTTAAAGTTAAAACATTAACATAACTAATAAATTAATAAGGAGATTACCATGAGTAAATTTGCAAATTGTGTTCGCTTTGTAGTCAAAGAAGACTGCGTTGATGATTTTATTGCAGGCTTTACAGATTCTAACTTTCAACCGGCTGGAATGTTAGTGAGCGAAATGTTCCAAAGTGGCGAAAGGGAATTTGTGTCGTTTGGAGTGTTTGAGAGTGAGGATGCTCTTGTAGAGGCTAGACCCGAAATGATAGCTTTCTTAGACACCATCAGAGATTACCTTGAAGAAATTTCTCCTGAGCTGGGTGTAACCGATCCTCGATCAGGAAACGTTCTTTGGAGTATGAAGTAAAACTATCTTTTAATTACTTTTAAGACTTCTTCAACTTTATCGTCAAAATTCTGTTTGTCGTTGAGTGTTTCTTTAACGCATTCTTTAAGATGAGTTTTGACGATTTTCCCCTCTACGCTAGTAAGCGAGTTCCTAACCGCTTTGATTTGATTAAGAATATCAATGCAGTATTTTTCGTCTTCAATCATCTTCGCAATACCGCGAATTTGACCCTCGATTCTTTTGATGCTGATAAGTTGTTCTTTATGGCATGGATGACTCATGATTATAAATACCTCGGAATAATGTAAGTAAATGAAGTTGCAAAAATAAAAATCGCAACGGAAAAATAATAAATGTATCTAGACCTTCTTCGTGTTTGCAAACAAGCTCTCCCTAATTCTGGATCCGCAGGACATGGCAGATAGTATGTTCGATAATTTACATAGCCGGCAACAGCGATCATGCAAAGAGCGAACAAGGTAATTTGAAGTTTGTATTGCGACAGAACAATAAGAAAAGGAAAAACGGTAATTAAACTGGCAAAGGTTGCGCCAGCACCTAGGGCGACAAATAAGGCTGGAAGCGCACAACAAACTAACGTCGATGAAGAGGCAAACAAAGAAAAGAAATTAGCCGATTTATCGTACACGATTAGAGTTTCAGCACTTGAAGTTTAGTTGCGTTTTGCCCATTCGAAACAATCATCTTTTTGATTTTTTCAAAATCAATTTTTGTATTCATTTGGTACGCAATAAAAACCTTACCTTTGTTCAAATCAACATCAATCTTGGCCACGGTTTTATCTTTTTTAAAAGTTTTTTCGATTCCTTGCGCGCAAAAGTCACAAACCATGCCTTTGACACTGACCACTGCAATTTGTTTATCTTTCAAACCTTTAACGAATTTATCAAAACGTTCGACATCAACCTCTAACTTTTCGCCATCAACCATTTGCTCGTGCAGATGCCCTTCATGAGAATGATGATCATGATGATCGTGATTATCTTGTGCATTAATAAGTGCAGGCACAAAAAATACGAACGCAAAAAATATTTTCATAAACGCCTCCTTAAAACCTATACATAACATGGGCATCCCATTCTGTTTGATCGTTGTAACCAAATTCGATGAGAAAATTCCCTTTAAAAAATTTCAAAACCGGAAAAGTTGACCAATCACCAAGCAGAGTATTTTTCTTTGTTTTTATCATAATCCAGGTATGAAAATCTCCGTAAGCACCCAAATAGGGAGCAACCCCAACTTGCAAAAATTGATCGGTATAATTTTTCAGAGAATTTTTCACATCCCGATAATTGAAGCCAATAAACCATCTTCGAGTCTCCCAGTCTCCGTGCAATCCATAGAAATGCCCATCCAGGCCATCTGAGCTAAGACCAGACTGGAAATAGAGGTTTCCTTGAGAACTCTCAGTATTACGCCTGCTTAGTAGGTAGGTAAATCTGAAGTAGCTGTATTGTTGATTAAAAAATTTATCTTCAACGCTTTCAACACCAAGAGAATATCGATAAGTAGGCGAGAAATGATAATAGAGCGAGTTATACATGTTCCCTGAAAAAGCCATCAAGGTTGAACCTCCCGAATACGAAATAGGCCTCGCTTCACTGTTCAACGTGAAAAAAAGCATTGCAAATACAAGCACCTTTATACCCATGGAGGGTATGGTATATGATTGATGGCTAAAAAAGAAGGTTAATTAATCTTAGCTTCAAGAGACTGTTTCAGTTGAGATAAATTATCAATCTGTTCAAAATCTTGTCTTGAAACTAGCTCCTCAAAGGAATCATTTTTTTCCAATAATATGGAAGGATAAGTCAGGTTTAGCTGTTTTATAGAATCGGGTAGCTCATTGATATGCAAGACCTGATAAGGACGCTCTAGTTCTTTCAAGAAATCATCCCAGGACTTTTTTTGAAAGATAAAAGTATGACTCAGATCGCATAGTTTGCACTTATCACGACCGGAGAGTTTTTTTAGAAAGTAGCTGATCTCTCCAAAAAAAGAGCCATCAGCGTTATAGATAAAATAAATCACGTATTAAGACTGAAAGAATCACTCAATAATTTAATGCAATAATGAATTGATGAAAAGAATCATTTTGAGCAGAAAAGGCTTTGATTCGTCTTCTGGCGGTGTTGCGTCACCTATTTTTTCTGATGGGAGGTTATGTTCTTTGCCCATTCCTTTCTCAGGACCGGCCCCGGATAAGTTTCAAGATGTCAGCGTTAATGGCATTAGGTGTATCGATGCCTTGAAAGAATCCAAGGCAAAAAGTAAGCCAGATGATAATTGTCATTACGATCCAAATCTAGATACAGGATTATTTGGACAAGCAAGCAGTTCGCAATCCGAGTTGCGAAACAATCAAGTTGGACCTGGAGATCTTTTTTTATTTTTTGGTTGGTTTAAAAATTACTTTGAAAAAGGAAAAGACCTGCATCATATTTTTGGCTGGCTTCAAATAGATAAAATAATCGATGGCAATGAAGCGATTCAAGAATACTTTAAAAATAAAAAAAAGATGCATCCGCATGCTTTTTATAAATTCAACAATAATTGCCTTTACGTTGGGTCAAAAAAGTTAACCTTAGGAAATAAAAAAACATCTCATAAAGGTTTCGGACATTTTAAAAAAACTCACAAAGATTTAATCCTAACAAAAGATCAAGCAACCCGTTCTGTTTGGCAATTACCAAAGAAATATTTTGCAAATTCAGACCCTTTTTTAAACAGACTCAAGTGGGTAGATAAGAAAGAATGTATTACGCATTGCAAAGGTCGCGGACAAGAATACATCTTGGATGTGACGAACCACCCGAAATTAATCGAGTGGTTGCATCACATTTTCTAGGGTTAGTGATTTAAATCTTATGAATGAATGCTTTTGTCATACATACATCTTGAATTGATCTTCATCAAAAATAGGATCTAAAGACAACATTAATCTGTCTTCATTTATGTTTGGAGATCGGTGGACAACACCATTGAACTGACTTTGCCAAGTTCCGCCTTTCAACAACGACCATTCGCCAGCTTTAAATTGCTTTACTTTCTTTTTTTCTTTTAATGGGGCATCAAGATTTGTTCTGTCGTCAAAAAGTTTCCAATCAACATCTTCATTTGCGATCCATTCGGTCCCACCACCAGAAAGTGTAATTAGCAATCTGCATGGAATTTGGTCAACATGAAACCTAGGACACATGGGTTTATCGAGGGTTAAGAGCCTAACCCCAACGTACTTACAATCTAAAGTTTCATGCAGCATGCCGCAGCTCTCTTTTATTTGGTCAGCGAGCATTTTTTTTGCTTCAGAATCAATCGATGCTGGTAGCAGTTCATCTACGACTCTCAAATCATTTAGAGATTGAATCCATTGAAGTTCGAGGTCTTTCCTTGTGTTGAGAATTTTTTTTCCCAAAGTATCTAAATAGCTTGATTGAGGATGAGCCATGCACACTAGTTCGATATCCTTTGAATAAATATTTGCAAAACTTTCTAACTTATTACTAAAAATTGATCTCATGATATTTTTATCTCCAATTTACTTCCACGCTGGAAAAGGATCATTGAAAGTAGACCAGTACTCTCTTCCTTTAAGAACATCTTCCTCACTTAAAAGACATGCATCCAAAGCAGCAATCATTTTTTCTTTTTGAAGTCTTTGGCCAATAAAGACTAATTCTTGACGCATATCTCCAAACGGCTCAACCCATTGTTTCTTGATGGACTCAAGATATTCTTCTTCCTGCGGCCAATCTTTTTCTGGAACAGCTTTCCAAAACATCCCCGCAAAACCGTAACGAGCAATTCCTCCAGCTTGACTCCATTGACCGGCAAATTCTGGACGAGTGGCCAACCAGAAATATCCTTTTGAACGAATTAATTTTCCATACTTTTCTGTTCCATGAAGAAAATTATGAAATTTTTCAGGATGGAAAGGTCTGCGCGCTTCATAACTAAAGCTCGAAATTCCGTATTCCTCTGTTTCAGGCACATGTTCACCTCTCATTTCTTTAAGCCAGCCAGGTGATTGTTGCGCGCGCGCAAAGTCAAAAGAATTAGTATTCAGAACCTCATCGATTTCTACATTTCCGTTTTCAATTGGAATGATTTTTGCATCCGTGTTGAGTGTTTTTATGATGGCAGTTAAACGCTCTACCTCTTTTGAGGTGACAAGATCAGTTTTGCTGATAAGAATAATATCTGCAAACTCCACTTGATCAACCAGCAAGTCAGCCACACTTCGCTCATCATCCTCACCCATAGATTCGCCTGCTTCTTGAAGGCTTTTAGCTTGATCGTAATCTTTAATAAAATTTACAGCATCCACAACAGTTACCATAGTATCTAGCTTGGCAACATCGGATAAAGAAATGCCATCTTCATCAGCGAAGGTAAAAGTTTCTGCAACCGGCAAGGGTTCTGAAATACCCGTTGACTCAATAACCAAATAGTCAAAACGGTTTTCCTTAGCCAATTTAGTTACTTCTTCTAATAAATCCTCGCGAAGTGTGCAACAAATACATCCATTGCTCATTTCAACAAGTTTTTCTTCACTGCGGTTTAAAGAAACTTCATTTTGAACAATTGCCGAATCAATATTTATTTCGCTCATATCATTAACAATGACGGCAACTTTTTTGTTTTCTCTATTATTTAAGATATTGCTTAGTACGGTTGTTTTACCTGCACCAAGAAACCCTGATAAAACAGTTACAGGGAGTTTTGAATTGATAACATTTTCCATGTTCTACACCTACCAAGGTTTTAAAATTTATTTGTATGACATATCGCCCGAACTTAATCGGGCGATAGCATCACATTTTTAGAATCGTAAGCTAAAGCGCAAACCTACGTTTCTGCCAGGCAAGGGGACCTGATCTTTTACAAACGAATTATGATTCCTTGCTGCCTCATCAAGAATATTTGATGCAAAGAAAGCAAGATTCAAATCAACATCGGAATCCAATGCGACTGTACCAGAGATGGTGAAGTTCAACATTTGATATGCTCCTGTTGCAGTTTCATTCAGAGCAAGTTTGGTTTGCTCCTCGACATCTTTCAGAGTCAAAGAAGTTTTTAAATCATTGTTTCTGTATGACACATCAAAGAAATTTCTGTTCGGCGTCATGCGCGGAATGAAGCCTCCTGTGGCAAATTTTCCTTCAACTGAATCTCTTCCAATAGAAATCTCAACCGCTCCATCGTTAACATCGATAACCGTACCAACTTCTATCTCATACCCGGTGAACTCAGCATCTTTCTGAAGATAATCTGCTTTGATTAGGCCACCGTGATCGTCATGACCTTCCTCTTCGTGATCTTCTTCAGTTTCATCTTGTAAATAGATGTAATCAGTTACGTTATTGGCATAAATCGAGAAGTTTCCAAACCAATTGTCAACGTCAAACTCTAAAGTAAGATCAACGTTGTTAGATCTCTCTGAATTTAGATTAACGTTCCCAGTTTCTAACCTGCCGGTAGCTAAGTGAGGACCGTTCATGAAAAGCTCTAATGCTGATGGCGCTCTTTGAACTGACGCTGCTCCAATTAACAATCTGACATCATCTAAAATATCGTAAGAATAAGTCAGAGCCAAACTAGCGCTGTCCATATTGACGTCATAAAAAGTTTTTTCAGCATGCTCTTCTTCGCCTTCGTGCTCTTCTTCACCCTCGTGCTCGTCGTGACCATCTTCACCTTCGTGCTCATCATGCTCATGCTCATCATGTTCGCTCAAAGAACCTTTCCTAGCTACTGAATCATATCTAGCTCCGAAGTCTAAGTGGTGAGCTCCTAAATCTTTAGAAATAAAATAACCAAAGGTGTATTCATCAGATTGAGTTGGATTCATGAAAGCCTCATGACCGATTATAGAAGTATCTTCCTTAGCAAGATTAATGGATAATTTTTGACCCAAGTCGTTTGTTGAGAAATCTAAAATTGCCCCAAACTCAATTGCATCATTAGAGAATGTAGTTGGACCTTCTTCTTCATGATCATCATGACCTTCTTCGCCTTCGTGCTCTTCTTCACCTTCATGCTCATCGTGACCTGCTTCTGCATGACCTTCAGTTAATGAATAGTTAGTGTTTCTGAGAAAATAGTTAATTTTATTTAAAGCGCCTGCATCAAAGGCATAAGAACCTTCGATATTAGCTTCTTTGGAATCAGTAACTGCGAAAACTCTCTCGCCTTCATGAGCGTCATGACCTTCTTCACCTTCGTGCTCATCATCATGACCTTCTTCGCCTTCGTGCTCTTCTTCACCTTCATGCTCATCGTGACCACCGTGTCCGCCATGACCTTCTCCGTGATAAGGGATACCGTAATGCGTTTCAAGAATATTTATTGAACCACCAATGTAACCCCAGTCTTCAACTTTTGAAAAACCTAATTTATGAGAAAAACGTTCGTAGTCAGAGTTACTTAAGTATCCAGATTCTTTTTCTTCGTGCTCATCTTCATGCTCATCATGATGCTCTTCTTCACCCTCATGTTCGTCATGATGTTCTTCTTCTGAATGCATGACACTACCATCTGGAATCTCGTAATTACCAAAATCTGTGTTCTCGTAAGAATAGCTTAGGTTAACTCCATTGATGTTATTACGAGCACCAAAAGCTGTTGCTATTCCTTTGTTTACTGATTGAGCTTCGATATCTAGATTAATCTCTTCACCTTCAAAATCTTTTCTGGCAATGGTGTTATCAACAATATTGATAATCCCACCGACACCTCCGTTGGCATATAGCAACGAAGAAGGACCTCTAACAACCTCAATTTGTTCAAGGTTATTCATATCGATCTCAACGGGATGATCCACTCCAATAGCAGATACGTCTCTATTGACCATTCCGTTTTTAAGAATTTTGACTCTGCTGCCAGATAATCCTCTAATGACCGGTTGACCGGTAGCAAATCCATAATCTGCGTTTGATACACCTAACAAGCTATCAATGGATTCTCCCAGACTCGCTCTCCCTTGCGCATCGAGATCAACTCCAGACAGGATATGAACTGGCTCTCCAACATCGCTAAGCTTCACGTCAATCAAAGAAGATGTAACTACGATTTCTTCTACATCATCCGCCAATAAATATTGAGCACTGAATAGAACTAATAAAAAATAAATAAAATGTTTCACAAAACCTCCAAAAAATTAAAAATTAAAAAAAATAAAATTTAATTTCTTGGTGGTGCGCGAATAGAGAGTTGATTGTAAGAAAGGGTGATTTCTCTTGGCTGATAAGCATCAAGGAAATCAAAAGATATGGTTGTTGGATTAACAACGGTATCTTCATGCACGTACTCAATTTGTTCAGCTAAACAAGTTGAACAATCTTCAGTTAGTTCAACCTCATGCTCGTTATGAGCGTGCTCGCCGTGATCCATTTCAAAATGCGATGTCTCATGCGAGATAATCCCCGCTGAAAAGACGAGCGCAAAAAGAATTGCAAACAGCTTAAATTTCATGGGCAATATTAAACCTTTAAAAGAACAAAAAAGAAAGCGGTTAAAAAACTAAATACAGACCTAAATCAATTATCAAATAAAAGGTAGCCAAAAAGCCAATGCCGAAAAAGATACTGCGCACACTCGGATTCTTATCGGTAGCGACCATGTAGTACAAAATCATGTGAAAGACTCTGGCAATCGCATAGGTCCAAACCACAATCGATAGTTTGGTTGCACTGTAACCGGAGACCAACGCAAGGATCGCCATACCGAAAAGCGGTATGATGTTTTCCATCGAATTCCAAAACGTTCGATACGCTCTGAAGAATAAAGACTCCTGTCCTAGTGAAGGATCGATGACCCCAACCTTATATCCAGGTTGTCTGCGATGAACTCTTATTAATACCATTGCCTGAACTACGATTGTAGCCAAGATGAACCATAAACCGATTAACGAAGATTGATATATTCCCAACATGAGGAGTATTCTAAACCCAATAGACAATTAAATTAAAAAATTTAAAGAGGTAAATCATGAACGTATTTATAACCGGATGTAGCACAGGCATTGGATTGGCAGCAGCGGAGCATTTTAGTGCCAAAGGCTATCAAGTCATCGCAACGGCAAGAAACCCAAAGTCATCTGAAGGACTTCAATCTCTTGATCAAAGCAATGATTCCGCAATGGTTCTGCCTCTCGATGTAACCGATCAAGCTTCAGTTGATACTACAATCAAAAAAGTAACAGACGAGGTAGGAGCTATCAATGTGCTGATAAACAATGCTGGTATCGGTCACGGAATGTCAGTCGAGAATACTTCTATAGATAAAGCCAGAGAGATCATGGAAACCAATTATTTTGGTGCTTATCGAATGATGAAAGCAGTGATTCCAACCATGCGAGTAAAAGGCTCTGGCACTATTATCAACATTTCCTCTCAAGCAGGCAGGCGCCCGTTTTTTCTGCAAGGTCCGTATTGCGCCAGCAAATATGCACTCAACGGACTTTCAGAAACCTTGGCTCACGAAGTAGCTAAGTTTGGTATTCGAGTAGTATTAGTGGAGCCTGGAGTCGTAAGAACCCCTATTTTTGGTAAAAATGCTCTACCTGATGAAGACAAGGAACATTATGAAATGCTGCAATCAAGAACAGTGCGCATGATAACTAAAGGTTTAATGGAAACAGGTTGCGATCCAATCGATATAGCTAAGTGCATGGAGGAAATAGTCGTTTCAGAGAATCCTAAGATGCATTATTTACTCGAACAAGATGCCAGAGATAACATCAGAGTTTATGATGAGGACGGCCCAGAAGCTTGGATTGAGGACGGTAAGATCGAAGACGACGATGAATACTTTAAAGTTCAAAAAGATCGTTATGGTTACGATTTGGGTTAATCTTCTTTAAGATCTTCCGCGCCTTTATTGAGCTCTCTTCCTAAAACATTAATTCTGGTTTGTAATGAAGAGACCTCTTTAATAGATGCCTCTAATTTTTTGGTCACAGCTTCGGTGCTTTTATCAAAACTATCAAACTGAGTTTTGATTCGTCTTACCACTTCTGCCACTTTGCCTGCCGTTTCATTTAATTGAAGATAATGGTGACCAATCCTGATGGTGTCCAGAAAAGCGGCCAAGGTATTGGGACCTTGAATGAGAACTTTTTTCTCTGCCAAACAGTCTTGTCTTAAGTTTTCAATATCATCGACTAGATCGATTAACTTTTCGGATGCTATGTAAAGGACAGCGTAATTGGAAGTTGAATTTTGGCGAATGTATTTACTCGCTATGTCGTCGGCATCCCGTAAGATCGCCGTTCGTAGATCTCTCAGCACAGTGCCTCGTTCATTGTCTCGACTGGCTTCTTGGTACTGTTTGTATTGACCGGCGTAAAACTTTGAATCGATTGGGATAATGAGACCATCAGCAGTGTTGACCGCGCAATCGACTCTATCTTGAGTCTCAGGATTAATTTGTGCCTGAAAGTTATAACTGCCATCCGGCAAGATCTCTTTAACGATGGATTCTAGGTTCCATTCACCCAACCTTCCGGTTGTGACATTCCCACCAAGAAAGCGATTAAGTTCATTGATGGGCGTTGTCACGGATGCCAATTGATTTTCGATATCGTTGATATCTTTTGAAACCGAATCTAATTTAGTTTGCAAATGATCGGTGTTACCTTTCTCCAAGGTGTTTTGATCTCTCAGTTTTAACAGCAAGTAAGATACTAGACCCAGAGTGACAGCCGAGAGGACGATAGCGATAACGTTTAAGCTCATTTCAGCTTATTGTCTCATCTTAGAGGAGCCTTAAAAAGTTACTTTTAATTACTCTGTGAAAGAGCAGTTTTGGGGTTCAGTTGCGACACCGATAAGCAAATATTGATGATGCACCAAATAAGCACCCAGCCTGGAATGGATACGCCGAACAAACTCCAGACGACTTCGGCGCAATTACCGTCACCGATAAAAAGCATGCGCAAAGCATCGGAAAAATAAGCGTTATCAAGCAGGTAGCCTAAATCGGGTCCGCAAAAAGGCACTTGGTCTTCCGGTAAAGACTGCAAGTACAAATGACGAATTGCGGATGCTGCTCCGGCAATGCTAAATACAGTGGTTAAGGAAAAATAAAATTTAAACCAGCGATCGTGAAAGTAACCAATGAGGGCTGCTAAACCGGTCAACGCAATGGCGATTCTTTGAATGATACACATGGGGCAAGGCTCCAATCCCATTTGGTACTCCATGAAGTAAGCCACCGCGATGAGCACCACACAAAAACCAAAAATCAGTAATAGAACTTTCTTCATTGCTACTCTAAACTTGAGTATCGAAGTATAAACCATCAAAACAATATTGAATGCATGGCCAAACCTGAAAATTTAGACGATAACAATTCTGTCATATTGGTCGACGGATCGTCTTATGTGTACCGTGCTTACCATGCCTTGCCGCCGTTAACGACATCCACCGGCCAACCTACGGGTGCTGTGCGCGGCGTGGTCACGATGGTGATGCGCATCCTGCAAGATCATCCGAATGCTCCGGTTGGCATGGTCTTTGATGCTAAAGGCGATACGTTTCGTCATGAAATGTATGAGGACTACAAAGCCAATAGAGCGGCGATGCCCGATGATTTGATTCCGCAAATTGAACCGATTCACGAAGTGATCAAAGCGCTAGGCATTAAAATTTTTGTGGTCGAAGGCGTTGAGGCCGATGATGTAATCGGCACGTTAGCTGCTGAGGCAGAACAAAAAGGCATTGCTACGATCATCTCTACCGGCGACAAGGATTTAGCTCAATTGGTCACCAAAAACATTAAGTTGGTGAATACGATGAAAAACGAGGTCCTCGACATTAAGGGAGTGGAGAAAAAATTCGGCGTGAAGCCAGAACAAATCGTTGATTACTTGGCTTTAGTTGGCGATACCTCGGATAACATTCCAGGCGTAGAAAAAGTGGGTCCAAAAACTGCGGTCAATTGGTTAACCGAACATAACGACATCGATACCATCATTGAAAAAGCAGATGAATTCAAAGGCAAGGTAGGAGAATATTTACGTACCGGCATTGAGCAATTAAAACTTTCTCGCCAACTCACCGAAATTAAGAAAGATGTGAAGTTGGACTTTGGGATCGAAGATTTAGCAGTTGGGGAGCGCGATGAAAAAAGGTTGCACGAGCTTTTCACGGAACTTGAATTCAAAACATTATTAAAAGAGGCACCTAAAACTTCTAAGCCGAAAAGCTCCAGCAAGTACACTTGTATCTTGGATGACAAAACCTTTGACGGTTGGCTAAAAAAACTATCCAAAGCAAAGCAAATCATCTTGGATTGTGAAACCGATCGATTGGATTTCACCACTGCGGATCTGGTGGGTCTCTCTTTTGCTGTTGATGCGGGCGAAGCAGCTTACCTGCCTTTTACCCATGATTACGACAACGCTCCATCTCAATTGGATCGCGATGCTTGCTTAAAAAAACTCAAACCCATCTTGGAAGAGAAACCGATCATCGGGCAACACATAAAATTCGATCGAAACGTTTTGGTCAATTACGACATTCATATCAATAGTATCGAAAACGACACCATGATGATGTCTTATGTCCTTGATTCAACTGCCACGCGTCATAACCTTGACGATATGGCTAATCATTATCTGAATTTAAAGACCACAACTTTTGAAGAAGTTGCAGGAAAAGGAGTTAAGCAGCTTACCTTTAATAAAGTAAACCTAGATGTCGCAAGCGATTACGCTGCCGAGGATGCAGACATTACCCTGCAAATGTACGACACGATTGGTGAGCACTTAAAGAAACAAAAAACACTGCAAAAAGTTCTGAAAGATATTGAGCTGCCGCTCATACCGGTTTTATCGGACATGGAGCAAAAAGGTACAGTTATCGATTCCGATATTTTGAATCTTCAGTCTAAAAATTTAGGCCAACGCATCAACGGCCTTGAAGAACAAGCCTTCTCGATGGCCGGTAAAGAATTTAATTTATCCTCACCCAAACAGCTTCAAGAGATTCTGTTTGATGAGATGAATATTCCAGTGATCGAAAAGACTCCTGGCGGTCAGCCCTCAACAGCTGAATCTGTTTTGCAAGAACTCGCCAAACAATATGAACTCCCGCAGGTTATTCTTGAACACAGAACGCTTTCCAAACTCAAATCAACTTACACCGATAGGTTGCCTGAACAGATTTCAGAGAAAACCGGTAGGGTGCATTCAACTTTTCATCAAGCGGTTACTACTACAGGAAGACTATCCTCTTCAGATCCTAATTTACAAAATATTCCCATTAAAACTGAGGAAGGCAGGATGATTCGAGAGGCTTTTGTGGCTCCGAAAGGATTTGATTTAATCTCTATTGATTACTCACAAATTGAACTTCGCATCATGGCGCACCTTTCCAAGGACCAAGGTTTAATCACGGCTTTTGAAAACGGCGAAGATATTCACTCGGCGACTGCTAAGGAAGTGTTTGGTTCAGCCGATGATCAAGCTAGGCGAAGTGCAAAAGCCATAAATTTTGGGCTCATTTATGGAATGTCAGCATTCGGGCTAGGCAAGGCTCTGGGAGTGACACGACCGGAGGCGGCTGATTACATTGCTTCTTATTTTGGTAAGTACCCTGGGGTAAAAATATACATGGACGAGATGAAAGCCAAAGCTAAGGATCAAGGTTATGTGGAAACAGCTTTTGGTAGAAGGCTTTATTTACCTGGTATTCATTCTGGCAGAACGCGTATGGCAGCAGAGCGAGCAGCCATCAATGCGCCGATGCAGGGGACTGCTGCAGACATTATGAAATTAGCCATGATCAACATGCATGACTATATAAAAGGTACAGGTAAGGATATTCATCTAATTTTACAGGTACATGATGAAGTTATCGTTGAGTGTCCAGAAAAAGATACTAAGACAACGTTAAAAGCTCTAGAGCAAATCATGACCGACGTTACTAAATTATCCGTTCCGTTAGTGGTTGAAAGCGGCGTTGCAAACAACTGGGGCAAAGCCCACTAATTTTTTTTCAGTTTCATTGAACTTTTATACCTTTGATTGGTCATAGGTATAGGTAGATTTTTTCATGTTTACTCTCCTATTAACCCCGGGCCACCCCAATGTCCGGGGTTTTTTTATGAAGTGATAAAAGAGCCAAGCGCTTCCAGACCGTTACCCTTTTCGGCAGAGCAAATTTGCAGGTGCTCTATCTCTGGGTATTCCTGCGCTGCGCGCTGCGCTGCTGCCAAAGATTGCCCAGCTTGATTATTGGATAATTTATCGGCTTTATTGAGACAGATAAAAATATTTATGGGTAAGCCTTTACACCAATCCAGAAAAACATGATCAGCTTCCTTAAACGGGTGTCTGATATCCATGATGACCACAACCCTCTTGAGACACTGTCTGCCAAGTAAATAGCTCTCCACCAGTTGCGCCCAGTTATTTTGATCTTGTTTAGACGCTTTAGCGTAACCGTAACCGGGCAAATCCACCAATTTAGTTTGTTGATCATCGTTAATGGTGAAGAAATTTACCGTTTGGGTTCGACCGGGTGTTTTAGAAGTCTTAGCAAGCTTTTTATTATTACCCAAAGCATTGATGATACTTGATTTCCCCGAGTTGGAACGACCGCACACAGCTATCTCAATTCCTTCATCAAAGGGTAACTGCGCAAGGTTGCCGACAACGCGATCAAACGCTAGGTTAATAGGTAATATTGATTTCACTGTTTTTCACACTAAACAAAGATTATTAAAGGAGTATGGTATATAATTTTCGCTCGCTCGACCCTGAAATATTTCTTAATGATTAAAAAAGTTATATTCATCTCAATTCTCTGTTTATCTGGAGCTACTTTTGCCGCATCTGATAAGGCCGGCGAAGTGAAACCTTTACCGAAAGGAGATCCAATAAGAGGAGAAAAATTAGTCGGTTCTTGTGCTGCTTGTCACGGCGCTGATGGAAACAGCTTAGTGGGCATGTGGCCAACTTTAGCCGGACAAAGAGAGCTGTATCTTTTCGATCAACTCCATCATATCCAAGAAGGCGAAAGAGTCATCGAATCTATGATGGGACTGCTTGATGGCTATAACGACGATGACTTAAGAGATATGGCTGCATACTATGCTTCTCAAAAAATTAAAGTAGGCCAAGCGAGCGATGAAAACGTATTGCTTGGACAAACAATTTATCGAGCTGGAAATGCTGCATCTGGATTGCCAGCATGCACAGGGTGTCACGGTCCCCAAGGAAAAGGAGTTAATTCAGCAGGCTATCCTGCTCTTGGCGGTCAAAAAGCAGAATACGTTGTTACCAGTCTAGTAGCTTACAAAAATAAAACGCGCGGAAACGGTGAAGAAGAAGGATTGGTTATGCAGAACGTTGCTAGCATGCTGACCATAGAAGAAATTCAAGCAGTGGCTAATTATGTATCAGGTCTCTATTAAATCTTTTTTAATTCTTTTCTTTAGTCTTTTTTCTTTTGCGGTAAACGCTAAAGAATACCGACCGGGCGTCGATTATCAGTTTCTCGACGAAGAAGTTCAAACTCGTAATCCAGAAAAAATCGAAGTGATTGAATTCTTTTGGTTAGGTTGTGGACATTGTTTTACGCTAGAGGTATTAATAAGAGACTGGAAGAAAAACCTCAGCAAGGACATCGATTTTTGGCGAGTTCCGGTGACTTGGAATCCGCCTGCTAAAGAACACGCAAAATTATTTTACGCTGCTGAAGCATTAGGCATGGAAGAGATAATCGGTTCAGCGTTTACGTCCATTCATTTAGATAGAAAATTCCTCACCAGCGATAGGGAAATAACGGAACTTTTTAGTGCTTTTGGAGTCGAACCTGAAAAGTACCAAGCTATCAGTAATTCATTTCGAATAAAGTCGAATATCAATGCCGCAGATGTGTACGGTAGAAAATACGAAATCATGGGCGTGCCGGCATTTATTGTGAACGGAAAATACAAAGTAAAAGCATCAAGAGATATTCCTACCGAAGAACTCTTAGATGTTGTTGATCATCTTGTAGACATCGAAAGGAGTCAGTAATGTTATACAGATTTAAGTCCAACCTGTTTGTGCCAGGTCATAAAATGCACAATCTTGAAGATGTACAAAGAACCGACGTTAATGCTCTTATCATTGACTTGGAAGACGGTTGTCCGGATGACCTAAAAAAAGAAGCTCGTGAAGATTTAATAAACAACTTCAAAGACGGTAATAAATTTTCTAAACCGGTTTTTGTCAGAGTGAACGATCCAATCACAGATTTAGGAAGAGAAGACATAGATTTGATCTCAGATTATCAAGAACAAATAGAAGCGATCATTTTGCCAAAGATTCAAAGTTTTGATTCGCTGGCTACGCTTGCTACCAAGATTGCATTTGAAGACGATTTAATTCCACTGATTGAAACTCCTCGAGCAGTAGCTACTGTGGATGAGATAGCTTCTTTTAAAGGAGTCAGAGGATTATTTTTTGGTGCTGCAGACTTTTCTGCAGGCCTTAAAGCTAAATTAGCTTGGGAGCCACTGCTTTATGCAAGATCTAAAGTTGCTATCGCAGCAGCAATGTATGATTTATTTACAATCGATGCTCCTTTTTTCTTTCTTGATGACCCTGAAGGATGTGAAAAAGAAGCAATAGCAGTAAAAAACATGGGTTTTACCGGGAAAGCCTGTATTCATCCCTCTCAAGTAGATATCATTAACAAGGCTTTTGAGCCAACCAAAGAAGAAAAAGAAGAAGCGATGAAGGTTTTAAAAGAATACGAAAAGATCGGTGGATCAGGCGTTATCAAAGTCGATGGTAAAATGGTTGATGAACCAATTGCTGAAGCAATGAGATTGAGATTAGAGCTAGGAGAAGATGACGATTAATGGTTAAAGGTATTAAAGATCTTGGCAATAACAGATATCGAGAAACTTTCGGCAGGTACTTCGAAGATTTTGAAATTGGTCATATTTATGAGCATCGACCTGGTCGCACTATAACTCAATCGGATAATACTTGGTTTACCTTACTGACCATGAACACTCATCCGCTTCATTTCGACGAAGAATACGGGAAGGCAACGGAATTTGGAAAGACACTGGTTAACAGCACTTTTACTGTGGCTGTTATGGTTGGAATGAGCGTTAGCGACGTAAGTCAAAAAGCCATTGCAAATCTAGGGTGGACTGACATTGTTTTACCTCATCCTCTTTTTGTGGGCGATACATTGTACGCGGAATCAGAAGTCATAGAGAAAAGGTTGTCAGAATCGAGAGAAAACTGCGGCATCGTTACTGTGAAAACAACAGGCACCAATCAAGACGGTGTGGTTGTTGCTTCATACAAGCGCTCGGCATTGATCCCAACTATAGGGAATGCTGTCGACGACAAAACAAATTACTAAATTGAAACAATCTCTAAAAGGCATAAAAGTCTTAGATTTAACTCACATGCTTGCGGGACCTTACGCGACTATGGTGTTGGCTGATTTGGGGGCTGAAGTTGTTAAAATTGAGCAGCCTAAAATAGGAGATATCACCAGAAACCTTCTTAAAGATGATCCAAAGTATTCGCATGACGGTATCGGGGCCTATCATCTAACTCTTGCTAGAAATAAGAAAAGCGTTGAATTAGATCTAAAAAGCGATGAAGGAAAGAACCTTTTTTTGAAATTGGCAGAAGTAGCGGACGTGGTTGTTGATAATTTTAGTCAAGGAGTGACCAAAAGATTAGGAATTGATCACGATAGCTTAACAAAGGTAAATTCCAAAATAATCACTTGTTCTATAAGGGGTTTTGGCGATACTGAGATCAATCGTCCGGCTTACGACAATATTGTGCAAGGATATTCGGGCGCCATGTCTATCACCGGTACTGACAAAAATAATCCAGTTAAATCGGGAATCCCTATAGCGGATCTCGGCGCAGGTCTTTACGCCATTATCGGAATTCTAAGCGCGATTCGCTCCAGAGAAATCTATGATTACGGGGAGCATGTTGATATTTCCATGTTCGATACTCAAGTAAGCCTGCTGACTTATATGGCAACCATGCATTTTTTGTCCGGAGAAGATCCTGATCCTATTGGAAATCAACATATGAATCATGCACCCTTCAACCTATATAAAACTCAAGATAATTTTATTCAGCTTGCAGTGGTGGCAGAAAACTTTTGGCCTAGTTTGATTGAGGCTATGGAATTACAGCATCTAGATACTCAACAGAACAAAAACAGAAAGGGAAGATTGGAAAACAGAGAAATAATCGATGCTGCCCTACAGGAAAAATTTTCCACCAACACAACAGAGTATTGGATAGATTTATTACAGAAACATAGGGTGCCGTGTGGGCCCATCAACAATTTTTCAGAGACTTTTCAAGATGAAGATCTCTTAAAAAGAAATATGATCGTAGATCTCCTGCAAGATAGCGGAGAAACGGTGAAAGTTCCAGGAAATCCGGTAAAGATTTCTAATCACGATGAAAGCTTTGTTCGTGCACCAAAATTAGGTGAGCACACTGATGAAATAATTAAAAGATGGCTCAATAGACTTGAGTCTGATCAAGATTAAGGAGAATTATGGAAAAAGTATTATTGACAGGTGTAACGGGATTCATTGGATTGCATTGTTGCAAACAACTTCTTGATCAAGGTTACGCTGTCAGAGGCACCCTTCGAGACAAGATCAGAAAAGAAGAAGTCATTACTGCCATGAAAGAATCAAACACTTCAGTAGAGAATTTAGAAATTATTGAATTAGATTTATTGAATGATGAAGGCTGGGAAGAAGCCGGGAGAGATTGTGATTATGTTATGCACGTTGCTTCTCCAATTTCAGCTAGCGATTCTGTGGACGAAGAAGTTCTTATCAGACCTGCCGTTGACGGTACTCTTCGCGCTCTCAATGCTGCAAAAGCAAATAAAGCAAAGAAAGTGATTTTAACTTCATCAGTCGCTTCAATTTTTTATGATGATTCAGATAAAAAAAATTACGATGAAAATGATTGGTCAGATATTGATTCAAATAAAATTACTCCGTATGCAAAGAGTAAAACTATGGCGGAGAAGTCTGCATGGGAATTCATTGATGAGTTAGGCGAAGACGAAAAATTTCCATTAACTGTCTTTTGTCCTTACATGGTTTTGGGGCCTGCACTTTCGCCTGACTTAGGTGGGACAAACGTTTTAGTTCAGATGTTAACGTCTGGAAAATTACCAGGAACTCCAAATATTCATCTTGGTATTGTTGATGTAAGAGACGTCGCACAAGCTCATGTTGACGCCATCTCAAATCAAGGTTCCAACAATGAGCGTTTTATTCTTTGTACTTCAAGTTTTTGGCTGCATGAAATTTCTCAAATATTGATAGAGGCAGGTTTTACAAAAGCGCCTAAATTGAGATTACCCAATTTCGTCTTAAGATTTGCTGCTTTTTTTAGTTCGACAGCTAAAGAGAGTGTCAGGATGCTTGGTGATCCCCAGTTTCTCTCAAATGAAAAAGTAAAAACTATATTGAATTGGCAGCCTAGACCTGTCGAAGAAACTTTAGTGGATACTGCAAAAAGCTTAGAAGGTCAGGATCAAATCTCAATTCCTTAAGGATTGGGATTAGAAGGAACTCCTCTGGAGCTTCTTCTTAGCGCTTCTTGTGCGATTTCTCTTTGCCTATCAATTTGTCTTTGTGTGTAGCACACTCTCTTTCTTACATGACTACCGGTCATTTCTTCAAACTTACAGATTAAACCATCTTTTGAATCCTCTTCTTTTTCCTCCGATGCTTGCATTGATTTATCTGCACTGGCACAGCTTAGAAAAATTAAAGAAAAAATTGTTATTAGAAAATATCTCAACGGTAAAAAAGCTCTAAGTGCATAGGAAAAATATGCATTTTTCAAACCCTATCCTTAGGTTCTATTAATTTTTAATGAATATAACAGTGAAGCATTTTAAAGCACAAAAGACTGATAAAATTATTTTTTTATGAAAAATACATTTCATTCCAATGTCATAATTGTTCAATCGGATTTAAAAAAAGTTTCCGACTTATCAAATCCTATTGATCCCTTTAACGAATTCAAAGACCTTGTAGGATCAACAGGAGCTAATATTCTCAAGGAATATCATGGTCAGCAAAATAGTCTTTCTGCTAAGTACTTTTTAGGTAAAGGAAAAGTTGATGAAATTAGTGAAGCTACAAAAAATTACAAAGCTGATCTTGTCATCTTTAATCATGATTTATCGCCCTCTCAAGAAAGGAATTTAGAAAAAGAACTTCGAACAAGGGTCTTAGATAGAACAGGATTGATTTTAGATATTTTTGCCTCAAGAGCGACCAGTCACATCGGTAAGATGCAAGTTGAGCTAGCTCAGTTGAATCACTTATCAACTAGGCTTGTGAGAGGATGGAGTCATCTAGAAAGACAAAAAGGAGGAATTGGCTTGAGAGGTCCCGGTGAAACCCAATTGGAAACCGATAGAAGGCTTATAGCAAACCGAATTAAATCCATTAAAAAAAGGCTAGAGAAGAGTCACAGCCAAAAAAAATTAAATCGATATGCAAGGAAAAAAGGCAACAATCAAGTGTTGGCTTTGGTTGGATATACCAATGCAGGAAAAACAACTTTATTTAATAAATTGACTGGATCTGATCAATACGAAGCAGATCAATTGTTTGCTACTTTAGATACTGTTACGAGAAAAAATTTAAGCCCTGGTAAAGGGTCGATTCTCTTTATCGATACTGTCGGTTTTATTTCCAACTTACCTACTGCTTTGATTGAATCATTTAAGGCAACTCTAGAGGATCTTCGAGAAGCAGATCTTTTACTTCACGTATCTGATGTTAGCGACATTGATTGTGATTTCAAATTCAGAGAAGTAAATAAAATCTTGCGAGAAATAAACGCCGACAACATTCCTCAAATCATAGTAAACAATAAAATTGACCAGGCAGATGAAGCAGATGCAATTGGAATTTCAGAAGATGTAAATCAAGTTTCGATATCCGCTTCAGAAGGAATTGGCCTGAATCGTTTAAAAGAAAAGATTACCAATCACTTAAGCAAGGGAATCTACACGGGTAGGCTCTCCGTTAAACAGAAGCTTGGTGGTATTCGAGCATCTTTATATCAACAAGGTTACATAAAACATGAGTCAGTTATTGATGATAGTTGGTTGTTTGATGTGGTTATCGGTAATTTTGAACTGAATCAATTGCTAGAGCAGGATGGTGTGGATTTAGTTCCTCAACAGAAACAAGAAGAGCTATCAAACAATTTGGTGGGCTAGGCAGGATTCAAACCTGCGACCTTCTGCTCCGGAGGCAGACGTTCTATCCACTGAACTACTAGCCCTTTTTTTCATAACATCAGGTTCTAGATATAAAATTTTTTCAACCCCCGAAGATATTAGGGATTCAATGATCTATAATCGCCCCATGAAAAATTTTATATTATTAGTTTTTGTTCTTTCTCATGCAACTTTTGCCCAAGATATGAGACCAGAATCCATAGAAAAAAGGATTATGCCTTTAGGTCAGGTATGTATGGAAGGTGACGGTTGTGGAATAAGAACAGCGGGCCCAGGTTACAAAGTAGCAATCAATTCTGGATCTATGTCTTCTGCATCAAATGAAGACCAAGCTAATAAGGTTCAACTTTCCGAAGGTAATGTGCACACCATTGAAATGAAAAATGAAGGGGCAGACGGCACTATGGTGTTTGAACCAGGAGTGATAAAGGTCTCAGTTGGCGACACCATCAATTTTGTATTAACAGATCAACTTCATAACTCAGCTAGTCTCCCAGGCATGATTCCTGCCGGAGCCGAAGCATGGACTGGGGAAATAAATCAAGAGATAAGCATCAAGTTAGATAAAGAGGGTGTTTATGTTTATAACTGCACTCCGCATGCAATGATGGCTATGGTTGGGGTAATTCAAGTTGGAGAAGCTACTAATATTAATGAAATCAAGTCAGCTGCAAGTGACTTGAAATCAACCTTCATCATGAACAACGATCGATTAGATGGTTATCTTTCAAGACTATAAGCTTTATAAATTTTTAGGATTAATAACGTTTTTACTTTTTGTTTCTTGTTCAGAAGAAAATAAATCTCCTGTTTCAACAATAAGTGAATCAAGAACAACTGAAGAAATTTATACTCAAGCGTGCGCGTTCTGCCACGATAGAGGAATGGCTGGTGCCCCAATTTATGCTAACACTTTCTCTTGGGGTCAAAGAGTTGATAAAGGAATTGATACATTAACTTACAACGTTAAGTATGGTTTGAACGCAATGCCTGCAATGGGGCTGTGCGCAGATTGCACTGATGAAGAGTTAAGAGCAGTTGTCCAATATATGCTTGATTCCTTTGACTAGCACTTTGATATGGCTTCTTCCATATCGTACCAACTTTTAATTTCCTGAACGGGACAACCCTCAGAATCAGGCCACTCGTTATTAAGTTCGTTATACCAAATTGCTTTACACCCGGCATTCAAGGCGCCTTCAACATCGCATTCCGTATGATCGCCAATATGACAAATTGAGGCGGCTTTTTCTGAAGTGAATTCCATAGCTTTCTTAAAGTGGGTTGCTGAGGGCTTACTATCGTTTAATTCTTCCGCGCTGAAGCTAAAATTAAAATAATGATCTATGCCGAGCCTATTGATGTCTGCATTGCCGTTAGTCAGAACACCCAAAGTATATTTTTCTTTTAGTTGGGCTAGAACTTCTTCAACACCATCAAACAAAGTAAGTTGATGCCTACCGTTCATGAATATTTGTAATGCTTCAGATGAGAGTTTCTCCGCCTGTTGCTCGGTTTGGCCTAAGCTTTGTAGAATGTTTTTAAAGACATTGAAACGCAGTTCACTCAGTCTGTGACGCATTGTTGGATCTTTCTCAATTAGTTGTCCCCAAACTTCTCTTTCCTTATTGGTAGACAATATTTCCTTAACGCTAGGAACTTGACTGGCTAGAAAATCATTAGCACTTTTGTGAGCAGCCAATATCGTTTCTCTCAAAGGCCAGAGAGTATCATCCAAATCAAATGTTACTACTTTGATGGTCATGTTCGTTTTTTCGCATGCGGATGAGCTTTATCATAAACCTTAGCAAGATGTTGGAAATCTAATTTTGTGTAAATTTGCGTGGTCGATAAATTAGCATGACCAAGCAACTCCTGAACTGCCCTTAAATCGCCACTAGATTCTAATACATGGGAGGCAAAGGAATGTCTTAACATGTGTGGATGCAAGTATGGAACGCCTTGTTTAACACTCAATTTTTTTAATCTTTCTTGCACCGTTCTCGCTCCCAATCTGTTTCCCATTTTATTGATGAATAAAGCATCAGGTTCGTTTATCTCTACTTCAGTTCTCTTCAACATCCAAGACTCTAATGCTTTCAATGCCATGCCTCCGATGGGTAGATCTCTCATTTTGTTTCCTTTGCCAACAACTCTGCAACTTTGATCTTTTAACGACAAATTAGAAATATTTAAGCTGCATAATTCAGAAAGTCTTAATCCGGAAGAATAGATTAATTCCGCCATAGCTTTATCTCGGTAATCTATCCATTCTTTCGGATGAAAATCCAGCAGTTGATTGATTAAATCAGGATCGATGGCTTTGGGTAATAAGTTGGCAGACTTTGGAGCGCTTATCCCCAAAATGGGATTTTTCATTACTATTCTTTCTAAGTTGAGGTAGCGGTAAAAACTTTTTAAGCAAGAAATTAACCTAGCAATGCTTCTTGGACTAAGCCCGCGTCTTCTCTCGATACCAACGAAATCTCTAATGTCAGATTGGCTCACAGCAGCCAGGTCTGTGAATTTTTTTGCTTCGTAGAAAGCACTGAACTTCTCAAGGTCTTTCTTGTAATTTTTAACCGTATGAACAGAAAAATTTCTGACTTTTGATAGGTAATCAAGAAACTTATTTATTTCCTTTTGCATATGACTTGCTGAGAATAATTCTATCGATAAATTTACTCAAAGCTGAAACGATAAAAAGGAGAAATAAATTATCCTTTTCGCTTGAGTATCTTCCTAAAGATTTACTGCCGATCGCAAATATCCCTGTTACCGTAGAACATTCCAATTTGCATATCGCAGCTTCCTGTATTTGAGCTTTAGCGCCAAAAACAAAATTGCTTATCTCAGGACTTATACCGCCTTGAATAATATCTTTGTTTTTAAATTGATCGCGAAAGAGGTCAGTTGCAAGATCAGGGCTAGTAACTCTTTCCTTGCCGAATCTTTTTTCATCTTCGCTAAAAAATATCACCTTACAGGCATCGGTGTTAAATGAGTTTATAAAATACGATTCGAGTTCGTTTACCGTATCGTCTATTGTTGAGCTAGCCAATAAACCAAGAATTATTTCTCTTGAGAGCAGAAATAATTTTTCGTTTCTTTTTGCATTTTCGAGAATCTGGATTAAATGTTTATTTGCTTGGTCTGAGGATTTTCTTAATTCAATAATTTGTTTTTCTATTAGAGAAATCGCATCACCGGATTCATGTTTAAGATTTATCTGGTTCAAAGACTCAGGATTTAAATTAAAGAAATCAGGGTTTTCTTTTAGATATTCGACAACTTCTTCAGAAGAAATCTTTGACAAGTTTGACATGTAAATTAGTTTAGATAGCTGGTAGTTCCTCTTAAATATATTTTATTACTATCTAGGTCTATTTTCAGATTTAATGTGCCTTTTTCAAATATTATTTCAATGTCATGCCGCATTTCTTTGAAAAGTGTCGCAGCAAGAGCTGTTGCACAAGCGCCGCTTCCGCAAGCCTCAGTTTCCCCAACGCCTCTTTCATGAACTCTAAGTTTTATGGAATTATTTGAGGATATTTCCGCAAGATTTAGGTTGAAACCATTTTTAAAACAGTTTTCCTCTTTCAAGGACTGAGCTAAAGCATCCAATCTTATTGTAGAAATATCTTGAGCAAAGATAATTGCATGCGGGTTTCCAATGGATACAGAATAGAAGTTAATTTGTTCTTGATCATGCATGAAGGAGTATGAATCACTTTTGATTTTCTTCAGACCAATATCCTCTGGATCTAAACTGAACTGCTCTAAAATCACCTCATAATTTTCTTCATCTATCTTTTTGACTTTTGTAATTTGATTAACTAACTGCACACAAATCTCTTCATTAAATGCAAGATTGTGATCGTGCATGTATCTACCTATGCATCTAAGTCCATTAACACAATTCTCCGATTGTGATCCATCCTCGTTGTATATTTCAAGATAAACATCACAGTTAATGTCTCTAGGAGGCAAGAGACAAAGAATTTGATCAAAAGGCATGTTCTGTTTCAGGATCTCCAACTCATTTTTTATCATTTTTGATAAATCGTATTGATTAGAAATGGCATCTATCACAATGAAGTCATTACCTAGAGCAGACATGTGAGTTAAGTTATCAGACATTAATATTGATCAAGCTTAATTAAATCCTCATAGGACTCAGCTTTTCGTATTTCACTTATTTTGCTGCCATCTATTAAATATTCTGCTGCTCGAAGACGAGAATTATAGTTTGAAGCCATTGAATAACCGTAGGCCCCTACAGAATAAATAACCAAATGATCATGTTCTTGAGCAGCAATTGAAAATTCACCAAAGCTATCTGCTGTTTCGCAAACCGGACCGACAACATAATGCTTTTCTGAAGATTCGCTGGAAGCTGAAATAGCCTCTATCTTATGATTTGCTTGATACAAGGCTGGTCTAATTAAATCATTCATACCTGCATCAACAATTAAAAATCTATTTGTACCGTTAATTTTTACGCCTAATACTTCTGTGACCAATGAACCAGCTTGTCCGATTAGAGATCTTCCAGGCTCAAAAAAAATAGGAATGTCTCCAGCCATATCAATAACTTTTTTAGTCATTAATTCTGGAGAAAAACTTTCTTGGAAGTCATAGTCAATGGCAAGGCCTCCACCAACATCAATATGATTTATTGGATGTCCTTTAGATATAAAAAATTCAGAAAGAGCTTTTAAATCATTAAATAAAGTTCCAAAGAGCTCATCATCTGTTATTTGTGATCCTATGTGAGCAGAGATGCCGGATATTGAAATACCATCATGACTTGCATCTGCAATCCTCTTAGCATCATCTACAGATAATCCAAACTTACAGTCAGCTTTGCCAGTTTCAATATAGGGATGAGACTTAGCATCAATATCTGGATTGATCCTGATACCTGTGTTGATAACTTTATTTTTTTCATTACCAATTTGATTTAACAACTCTAATTCAAAAAGAGATTCAATATTTATGCTTTTTATATCTTTATCAACGGCATACTCTAATTCAGGTTTCGTTTTACCAACTCCAGAATAAATAATTTTTTGTGGATCAGCTCCAATCTTCAAAACTTTAAACAGTTCTCCACCGGAAACGACATCGAATCCCATTCCCTTTTCTGCCATTATTTTCAATATAGCTAGGTTTGAATTTGCTTTTACCGAATAACAGACTAGATCTTTTTTTCGAATATTTGTTAGATAGGAATCGATAGCAGCAAGGATCATTTCTTTTGAGTAAATATAAAAAGGAGTTGGATACTTTTTAGCAATATCTAACAAGGAAACATCCTCCAAATAGAGGATATTATCTAAACTTTTGATGCTATTTGGTCTCATAAGTCTTATCTATCTCTTGCGACGAAGGTTCTTCGGTGGGCAAGTATAACGGACCTTTGATTCCACAGGAACCTAAGATAAGACTAAAAATGAGTAATATTTCGCTGAATATTTTCATGAAGAAAGAGTCTTTTTAGCAGCGATAATAGCTGCTTTGACTTTTTTGGGCGATGTCCCGCCCAGACTGTTCTTAGCGTGTATGGCTCTTTTGGGATCAATAAATTTATAAATATCTCTCTCTATCTTTGGATGTACTTTTTTTAGTTCACTCAAACTGAAGTCTCTGATAAAAATATTTCTTCTTTCAGCTTCTTTGACTGTTTTGCCAGTTGTTTCATGGGCTTCTCTGAAAGGGACGCCCTTTAAAACTAAATACTCAGCAAAATCTGTTGCTCCAACCTCAGATAGATCTAGGTCTTGCGACATTTTCTTTATATTAAAACTCATACCTTTGATCATTTCAGTCGTAATATCTAAGGCATCCTTAACGAAATTAATTGATTTAAAAAGAGGTTCTTTATCCTCCTGATTATCTCTATTGTATGAAAGGCTTTGGCTTTTCATTAAAGATAACGTTGTAACAAGGTTACCTAGAGTTTTTGAGCTACCTCCTCGAATAAGTTCTGCCATGTCAGGATTTTTCTTTTGAGGCATGATTGACGAGCCGGTGCATAATTCTTCAGGAAGCTGAACATAATCAAATTGCGAGGATGACCATAAAATTATTTCCTCTGACATTCTCGATAAATGAACGGCAAGCATTGAACAACTATAGGATGCATCGATAACAAAATCTCTATCGCTTACTGTATCGATTGAATTCTTTGTAATCTCGGTGAAACCAAGTTTCTTTGCAAGCTTTGTTCTATTTATGCCAAATCTATTACCTGCCAACGCACCAACTCCTAAAGGCATTTGATTTAGGGATTTTTCGTTGTTTTCAAATCTAATAGAGTCTCTTTGCAGCATTTCAAAGTAAGCAAGCAAATGATGTCCAATGGTTACCGGCTGAGCTATTTGCAGATGAGTAAAGCCCGGCATAAGATCTGAATAATGTTTTTGAGCTTTATTTAAAATACTTTTTTGCAGGTCTTTAATTTTTTTCTTAATTTCTTTGGTTTCATCTTTGAGAAAAAGCTTAAGATCTGTAACAACTTGATCATTTCTTGATCTGCCGGTGTGTAGTTTTTTTGCAGGATCCCCAATTTTCTTTTCTAGGGCTGACTCGATATTCATATGAACATCTTCAAGTGACGGATTCCATTTAAATTTCCCAGTTTCTATTTCTTTTTTTATTTGATTGAGACCGCGTTTAATCTTTATGAGCTCTGATTTATTTATAACTCCTGCTTCCATTAAAGATTCTGCATATGCTATCGATCCAATGATATCTTTTTCTGCAAGGACAGAATCTACATCTATAGAGTTGGAAAATTTACTAGCTAGTTCAGATACTGATTGACTAAATCTTCCTCCCCAGCTGGTATTCTTTTTGGCCATTAGTATTTGTAATATTCAGGTTTGTAAGGTCCCGCTTCATCGACGTTAATATATTCAGCTTGATCTTTAGTTAGCTTTGTCATCACACCACCAAAACCTTCTACCATGTAACTCGCTACTTCTTCATCTAATTCTTTAGGTAGAACTTGCACATTGATCATATCTTTTTTTACGCTTTCGTCATTTATGGATGCAAATGCTTGTTCATATAAGAATTTTTGAGCTAGCACCTGATTAGCAAAAGACCCATCCATAATTCTTGATGGATGACCAGTTGCATTTCCAAGATTAACCAATCTTCCCTCTGATAGAAGGATTAAATAATTAGAAGGATCTTTAGAGTCTCGATAAATTTTATGAACTTGAGGTTTTATCTCCTCCCAAGTCCATTTATCTCTCATGTAGGCAGTATCAATCTCGTTGTCAAAGTGTCCGATGTTACAAACTATACTTCCGCTTTTGAGATTATTAAGAATGTGTTTATCACAAACGTTTACATTACCTGTAGTTGTCACAATTAAGTCCGTATCTTGCAATAAAGATTTATTGATTGATTCATCGTCATTGTTATTTTGACCATTCACATATGGCGATACTACTTCGTAACCATCCATGCATGCTTGCATTGCGCAAATTGGATCAATTTCAGTTACTCGAGTAACCATTCCTTCTTGCCTTAAGCTCATTGCAGATCCTTTACCTACATCACCATAACCTATCACCAAAGCTTTTCTTCCAGAAAGGAGCATGTCAGTTCCTCTTTTAATAGCATCATTAAGACTATGTCTACAGCCATATTTATTATCATTTTTTGATTTAGTAACCGAATCATTTACGTTGATGGCTGGAACTTTGAGTTCTCCTTTCTCGACCATTTCGTTTAATCGATGAACGCCTGTAGTGGTTTCTTCAGAGATCCCGTGAATACTTTCTAGCATTTCTGGAAATTTATCGTGAACCATTGCAGTCAGATCTCCACCATCATCAAGAATCATATTTGCATCCCATGGTTTCTCATCTTCCAATATCGTTTGTTCTATACACCAGTCAAATTCTTCGTCATTCATTCCTTTCCAGGCAAATACGGGTATGCCAGCTGCTGCAATAGCAGCTGCAGCATGATCTTGAGTAGAAAAAATATTACAAGATGACCACCTTACTTCAGCTCCAAGTTCAACAAGAGTCTCAATTAAAACAGCTGTTTGAATTGTCATGTGAATGCAACCCATTATTTTTGCTCCCTTAAGAGGCTTTTCTTCGCCATACCTTTCTCTTAATTTCATAAGGGCTGGCATCTCCGCTTGAGCAAGAATTATTTCTTTTCTTCCCCAATCAGCTAAATTTATGTCGGCTACTTTATAATCTTTAAATTCCATTCATTGCTCCGTTTTAGGATTTTAACTCTTCAATTTTATCTATTTTTTCCCAAGGGAATTGTTCTCTTCCAAAATGTCCATAAGCTGCTGTTTCTCGATAAATAGGTTTTAACAAATTAAGCATAGCTATTAGCCCCTTAGGTCTTAAATCAAACTTTTCTCTAATTAAGTGCATTATTTTCTCTTCAGAAATTTTCCCTGTTCCAAATGTGTTGACACTGATCGAGGTTGGTTCAGCAATTCCAATAGCATAGGATATTTGCACTTCACATTTGTCAGCCAATCCAGCGGCTACAATATTCTTTGCAACATATCTTCCTGCATATGCAGCTGACCTATCAACTTTAGAAGGATCTTTTCCAGAGAAAGCACCTCCACCATGCCTAGCCATACCCCCATAAGTATCAACAATGATTTTCCTGCCTGTTAAGCCACAATCACCGACAGGCCCTCCTACAACAAATCTTCCGGTAGGATTTATAAAAAATTTTGTCTCTTTATTGACTAGGTTGCTAGGTAAAACTGGTTTTAGAATCTCTTCCATGACACCTTCTTTTAAATCGTCTTGTGAGACTTCATCATCATGTTGAGTAGATAAAACAACTGCAGTAATTGCAGAAGGATTACCATTAGTATCATAATTAAAAGATAATTGACTTTTTGCATCGGGTCTAAGCCATTTTAGTTTTCCATTTTTTCTTACTTCCGATTGTTTTTTAACTAACAAATGTGAGTAATGAATAGGTGCTGGCATCAGTTGTTCAGTTTCATTAGTTGCGTAACCAAACATTAAACCTTGATCGCCTGCTCCCTGATCAAGATCTTCGCCTGTCCCTTCATCAACCCCTTGAGCAATATCAAGAGATTGCTTTCCGATGGCATTTAAAAATTCTACCTTGTCTCCGTTGAAACCGACGGCATCGTTATCATAACCTATCTCATTGATTACATTTCTAACGACTTTCTCCAGATCTGGGTTTGCACTAGATGTTATTTCACCAGCTACAACAACGAGATCAGTTTTCACTAGAGTTTCGCATGCAACTCTAGCTTTATGATCCTCAGCAAGGAATGCATCAAGGATCGCATCAGAAATTTGATCAGATAGCTTATCTGGATGACCCTCTGATACGGATTCGGACGTAAAAGTTGTATATTCACTCATTTATATCTCTGTGAGGCCGGACATTCTACTATGAAGCTTGATCAAAATAGTAGAAAATATAGGTTTTGAAAATTGCCTAAACAATCTACCAATTCAGATTTTGCCAACGCCATTAGAGCCTTATCTATGGATGCAGTACAAGAAGCTGGGTGCGGACACCCAGGAATGCCAATGGGCATGGCAGAAATTGCTCAAGCTCTATGGATGAATCACCTATCCCATAATCCCAAAAATCCCAACTGGTTAAATAGAGATAGGTTTGTTCTTTCAAACGGGCATGGTTCTATGCTGCTTTATTCTCTCCTGCATCTCACCGGCTATGAACTTTCAATTAGTGACCTTAAAAACTTTAGGCAACTGCATTCAAAGACGCCTGGCCATCCAGAGATAGGTTATGCACCAGGAGTTGAGACTACTACGGGACCATTAGGTCAAGGCATTGCTAACGCTGTTGGAATGGCTCTGGCAGAGAAAATATTGGCTACAAAATACAATAAAGATAATTTCCAAATTTTTGATCACAAAACCTATGCCTTTGTTGGAGATGGAGATTTAATGGAAGGTATTTCTCATGAAGCCTGTTCCTTAGCTGGAACATTAGAATTAGGCAATTTAATCGTATTTTACGACGATAATGAAATCAGCATTGATGGAAGGGTGGATAGTTGGTTCACTGACGATACAAAAAAAAGATTTGAGTCTTATGGCTGGGAAGTCTTTGGTAATGTAGACGGCCACGATGTCAGCAAAATAAATTCTTGCATAGAAAAGGCAAAAAAATCTGCAAAGCCTACATTGATTTGTTGCAAAACCGTCATAGGCAAGGGTTCTCCAAATAAATCTGGCACTTCTGAGGTGCATGGGGCAGCTTTGGGCGACGAAGAAATACAACTTACTAGAGAAGAGATTGGATGGGAGTACCCTCCATTCGAAGTTCCCGAGCATGTTTATGAAGCTTGGAATAATGAAAAAGATGGTCAAGCTGTAGAAGATGATTGGAACGCAATGTTTGACGATTACTCAAAAAATTATTCAAAAGAGCATTCGGAAATTGAAAGAATATTTTCAAACTCTTTACCTGAGGAGCTAAATAAAATTTTTGAAGACTTAATAGAAAATTTTTCAAACGATGAAACGCACCATGCTTCAAGAAAGGCATCTGGCATGTGCCTTGATTCATTAGGTCCTAGAATTCCAGAATTGTTTGGAGGTTCTGCTGATTTATCTCCATCTAACAATACTCAATGGAAGGGTTCAGAAATTTTAGAAAACGGAATAGGGAATTATTTAAGTTATGGGGTAAGAGAATTTGGCATGTCTGCCATAATGAATGGGCTTTATTTGCATGGTGGTTTTAGACCTTATGGAGGGACTTTTTTAACCTTTTTAGATTATGCAAGAAATGCAGTTCGAATGAGCGCATTAATGAAGTTGCCAATAATATACGTTTATACACATGATTCTATCGGTGTAGGTGAGGATGGGCCAACCCATCAGCCCGTTGAGCATCTAACCATATTAAGATCTACGCCGAACTTAAATACTTGGCGGCCTTGCGATGGCGTTGAAACAGCTTACTCTTGGAAAACGGCATTAACTTCACAAGATAAACCGACTGCTTTAATCCTATCTAGACAGAACTTAGAACCTCAGGAAAGAGATGATCATACACAGATTGCAAAAGGAGGTTACTTACTTAGCAAGGAAGAGCAGAACGATTTAACCATTATAGCCACTGGATCAGAGGTTCAGTTAGCTATGCATGCGAAAGCGCACTTAAAGGAAAATGGCTTAAAAGCAAATGTTGTATCTATGCCTTGTACTGAAATTTTTGATCAACAAGACGAAGAATATAAAACTAACATTCTCGGAGACGGACCGCGAGTAGCCATTGAATGCGGTTACCCAGACTTCTGGCATAAGTATCTCAATCAAGGAGACTTAGTCCTTGGAATGGAATCTTTTGGTGAATCAGCTCCAGGATCAGTTTTAATGGATCACTTCGGATTTACCGCAGATAAGGTTTCAAAAAAAATAATCAGCTTTCTTGAAAAATGATCAACGGGATCCCGACGCTTGATGATCTTGATCTTCAAGGAAAAAGAGTATTAGTCAGATTTGATTACAACGTAAAGTATTCAAATGGAAAAGTCAGTGATGACGAGAGAATTTTAAGAACACTGCCAACTTTAACTTATATTCTATCTAAAGCCAGTTCAGTAATAATTCTCAGCCATCTAGGCAGACCTGAAAAAGCAGGAGAGATTGATAAAGACTTTTCTCTGAAAAAAGTTGCTGAACACTTGAGCACTTTATTGTCCGAAGAGATTTATTTTCATGATGACTTAAACCTTGATCATTTCTCAGATAATCAAAAAAAGATTTCGATGTTGGAAAATGTAAGATTTTTTGAAGGTGAAACTGACAACAATGAGTTATTTTCAAAAAAGCTTGCACAATTAGCTGATGTTTTTGTCATGGATGCTTTTGGATCGGCTCATAGAAGTCACTGCTCCACTGAAGGAGTTAGTCATTTTATAGATTCATGTGTTGGAAGGTTGGTTGAGGAAGAGTTAAATTCTCTAGAAGGAATTTTAAATAATCCATCAAAACCAATGCTGGGAATCATTGGCGGCTCAAAAATATCAACAAAAATAAATATTCTGGAATCTCTTCTTGAAAAAGTTGATTGGCTTTTCGTTGGAGGAGGGATAGCTAATACATTACACAAATCAAAAGGGTATGAAATCGGTCAATCAATTGTAGAAAATGATTTTTTAGAAGAAGCAAAAGATCTTAGTAAAAATAACAAAATAATATTACCCGATACCTTTGTAGTAGAACAAAAAGATAAGTCTATTGTTGAGAAAACTTCTGAAGGAATATTGCCAGACGACATTATTTATGACGTTAGTATTAACTCAATAAAAAGCTTAAATAATATTATCTCGAGTTGTAAAACTATACTATGGAATGGTCCTTTAGGTTTTTTTGAGAGAGAAGAATTTTCAAGAGGTACATTGCATCTTGCCAAGGTTATTTCTGAATCAGATGCATATTCTGTAATTGGTGGAGGAGAGACTTTAACTGCCTTTAATCAATCAAACTTATTAGATAAAGTAGGATATGCCTCGACTGCTGGAGGCGCCTTTTTGGAATATATTGAGAAAGGATCATTACCCTCTCTAGATGCATTAAAGGAGAAAATATGAATTTTGAAAGTTTAGAAGATATTGCTAACCATATAGTTTCAGACGGTAAGGGAATTTTAGCTGCTGATGAAAGCACGCCCACAATTACAAAGAGGTTTGACACGATTGATACAGAATCAACCGAAGAAAATAGAAGAGACTATCGAGAATTATTATTCAGAGCGGAAGGCATGAAAAATAACATTGGAGGCGTGATACTTTTTGATGAAACTTTAAGACAAGCAGCGAAAGACGGAACGATGCTTTCGGATATTATTTATGCTCAGGGAGCTCTTCCAGGAATAAAAGTAGATAAAGGAATTAAGCCGCTTGACTCTTCGCCAGATGAAAATTTAACTCAAGGCTTAGATGGCCTTGATGAAAGATGTGCAGAGTATTTTTCATTAGGAGCTAAATTTACTAAGTGGAGAGCAGTAATAAAACAAGACGGTTCATTTCCTTCAGATGATTGTCTTAAGGCAAATATGGAGGCTTTGGCAGAGTATGCAAAGATAGTTCAAAACAACAATATGGTTCCAATTGTTGAGCCTGAGGTTCTCATGGATGGGTTCCATTCAATTGAAGATTGTTACTCAGCGACATCTAGAGCGCTCGAAACGTTGTTTAATTCTCTGACTGATCATGAAGTTAACATCAAAGGAACAATTCTAAAGCCCAACATGGTTACCAGCGGTTCAACTGCAAGCGAGCAAGCGAATATTTCTTTAGTAGCAGAAAAAACTGTGCAGTGCTTACAAAACAGTCTTTCTGATGATTTGCCTGCAGTAACTTTTTTGTCAGGTGGGCAGTCTGATATTGATTCAACTGCGCATTTAGACAAGATGAATAAAATATCATCTAATCCTTGGAAGTTAAGCTTTTCTTATGGAAGAGCGCTCCAACAAGCTGCTCTTAAAGCTTGGAGCGGTAATGTTGAGAACGAGACTGCTGCGCAAGAAGCGTTTTCTCACAGAGCTAAAATGAATAAATTAGCTGCTTTAGGAGAATGGGAAAGTTCTCTGGAAAATTAATTATTTCGTTGGCGCCACTCCCAAGGAGGCATGGCTTCCTCATCAGCCCAAATTCCCAGCTTATTATTTTGGGCTTTCTTCTGTTCTATATAAAAACTCTTGTCAGTAACGTATTTATCGTAAACCCAAGCACTTCCAGTCGAGACCATTTTTTTATTGATGTCTTTACCGTCAACATAAATCCTTCCTAAATGTCTTTTGTAGATATCTTGGCCCTTTAGATCAACATCGATAAATCCTTTTCTAAGAAAAACTTTCAAATTATCTGTAGATTGTTTTCCAAAAGGTTGATCTCTCTCAGGAGCATCTATTTCGGTTAATCTTATTTTGTATAGTTGACCGTTCTTGGTTGCATGCACCGTATCGCCGTCTACCACCCAAGCAACCTCTAAGTTATTTAGGATTTCCGCGTAAGCATTTGCGGAAAGAAAAAATGTTAAAAAAAGAAAATGAAATTTATGACGTTTCAATGATGCAAACCTTGCAGATCATACTAGCTGAGGGCTTATTAAAAGGAGCAATTTCTGTTAAAAATTTATAAATCGATTCAGAAGCTTTAACAAATTTAATTTTTTCTAATGGAAGGGATAGTTTTCCAAAAATTTCGGAAAGAACTGTTTCAACAAAAGAAACATCACTTGAGCTGTATTTCAATTGATATTCAGAAATTTCTGCAAGCGCAGCTGCTTTCCCTATAGCATCTTCAATATCACCAAGTTCATCAATAATGTCTATTTGAAGCGCATCAGTGCCTATCCAAACTCTGCCACCAGCAATTTTATTTATTTCAGAAACATCTTTTTTTCTTGATTCCGAGACAACCTCAAGAAATCTTTGGTAGCTTCTTTCAGCTAAATTATTGAAAATATTATCCAATTCTTCCGTTACTGGTAATTCAGGAGTCCAACCAGCAAACTTAGAAGTTTGAACCCCATCTTTGCTGATACCGATATACTCTAGGGAATCCTCAGTAGTGAGAAAAGCTATAGCAACTCCTATGGAGCCAGTAATTGTAGTCGGATGTGCAAAAATATAATCTGCAGGCGTGGAAATATAAACTCCACCTGAAGCAGCATAGTCACCCATTGAAACTACAACTTTTTTTCCTTTGTTTTTAGCCTGGAGTAATTCATCTCTGATGATTTCACTAGCAATTATTGATCCACCAGGACTGTTAACCCTAAAGACAATAGCTTTAGTTTTTTCGTCTTCATGAGCCTTTCTGATCTGTCTAGCAATACCGGCAGATCCTGCAAAGCCTTGCGAAATTTCTCCTTCAACAATTGCGCCTTCAGCAGTGATAACAGAAATTATATTTTCTGATTTTTCTTTGTCTTCTTTCATCGAAGATGAATATTCCTCATACGTAATGTAGTTGTATGTTTCTCTATCGGATGATTCGTCTTTACCAAATTCATCAATCATATAGCTTCTAAATTCAGGAAAACTTTTTACGCCTGTTAAATAATTTTGCTCAATTCCTGCTTCTATGTTGTCGAAAGCGGCTTCACCAATGGCATCGAAATATGAATCTGCAAATTTTTGGACCTTTTCTTTCGAAATACCTCTTGCTTGGGCAATGATTTCTTTGTACTTACTCCATATAGGATCATAAAGAGCCTTCCTTTGTTTTTTATCAAAGTCTGACATTGAATCTCTAGTAAGTCCTTCTACAGCAGATTTATAATCACCCTGAGAATAGTTATAGACTTTCATTTTTAAATTTTCATATAGAGATTTGCTATAACTTCTGTAGCCTCCGATTCCCTGAATATCAAAACCACCAGCCTGATGTATATAAATTTCATCTGCATGCGCTGCGATTAAGTAAGACGAAGTTGTATATCTATCCGAAAATGCGATTACTCTTTTTAATTCACTGAGCTTTTGAATTTCCTCAGAAATTTTAATTAAATTTGTCGGTCCAGAATAAGATAAACCACTAAAGTCCACTAGGACGGCAGGAATATCTTCGTCTTTAGAGATTGACTGAATAAGTTTTATAAGATCTCTGGTTTGAATTTGTTCAACCTGACCAAAAGAAAATTGGAAGTCTGAATACTGCACCTCTTGGTCCACCAGGACACCTTCAGGGTTCAAAATGACTACTTTTCCTTCTTTATCAATACTCCTATCGTTAGGGATAAAAACCGAGATCAGTCCAATAAAAACAAGAGCTAAAAAAATAAAAGTAATCAAGTTTGTTACAACAATCCTTGTGGAAGTTAAAAATCTGCCTAAAAAATTAAAAACTGACTTGAGTGCGTTCATTGCTTATTTCGGATGAGCATTCTACCGACAATGATTCCTAATTCATAGAGAAGCCAAGCAGGAATTGCAAGCAGACTCTGTGAAATAACATCTGGTGGAGTTAGTAACATCCCAACTACAAAACATCCTAAAAAAACATAAGGTCTTGCAGATACAAGTTTACTCACCGTAACTGCGTTCGATACAAGAAGCAGAATAATTATTATCGGCATTTCAAAAGCTAAACCGAAAGCAAAAAACATTTTGATAACGAATGACAAAAGTAAATTGATGTCCGTCATCATCATTACGTTTTCTGGAGTTGAGGCTGAAAAGAAAGAGAAAACAATCGGAAGAATAACAAAGTAAGCAAAAGTAATTCCGAGATAAAACAGCAGGATAGAACCTAAAACCAAAGGAAAGAAATAAATCTTTTCTTCAAAATACAATCCTGGCGAAGCAAATTTAATGAGCTGATAAATAAGAAAAGGTATTGAAATAAATAAGGCTAGATAAAAAGCAAATTTTAGAGGAGTAAGAAAAGGCGAAGCAACCTCTGTAGCTATAAGGCTGGATCCTGTTGGCAAAGCGCTGATCAGTGGATCTGAAATAAAATTAAAAATATCTTTAGAAAAGAAAGCTGCAACAACAAAAGTTATTCCTAAAAATATAAGAAACTTGATGATACTTTTTCTTAAAACAGAAAGGTGTTCGAGATAGTTTGTATCTTTATCTTGATCAATCATTTTTTTTATTATGATCTTCGACGTAGATGCTATCTTTTATCTCCTTCGATGTTTTATTAAAACTTGCACGAATGGATTTAATGGTTTCTTCAACCCATCTTATAAACTGCGGAAGTCTTTCTGGTCCTAATATAACCAGAGCTATTATTGAGATTATGAAGAGCTCAAAAAAACCAATTGAGAACATTATTGGTTATCTTTATCTTCTTCTTTAGTAGGCTCCTCGTTTACAGCTTTTTTGAATCCTTTGAATGCTGATCCGAGATCTGAACCAATATTTTTTAATCTAGAAGTGCCGAAAATCAATATTATGATTGCAAGAATGATTAAGATTTGCCAAATGCTTATGCCACCAAAACCCATTAATTATTTCCTCGATTTCTTTTCTTCATGACCAGATACTCCTTCTCGTTTTTTAAGTTCTAATAAAACTTCATCGAAAGGTATATTTTTCTCCGATAATAATACCATTAAGTGAAACAAGAGGTCTGCAGATTCATGTTTAATGCTACCGGGATCATTTTCGCGGAAAGCTTCTGCTAATTCCTCTGACTCCTCTTTAATTTTTGAGAGGATTTTCTCTTTTTCCTCAAACAAAGAAGCAACATAAGATTCTTGAGGATCCTTGTTTTTTCTATCCTGAATTGTCGCTTCAAGATCGTCCAAATATTTTTTCATATGACAGCAAATATTATCAGAATCAAAAGGAAAGCTAGCGCAAATAATTGCCAAGAATTTCTCCTTTCAGATTTTTTAACTTCTTTTCTTAAGTCTCGTAATTCAGCGGTGTAATTTTCCATCTTATCTACCGCATCAAATAAATTAGCGATTTGAGAAGGAAGATTGACAGCTTTTTCTATCAAGAATCCAGCATCATCGTGGATTTTTTTAAAAATTCTAGCCGGATTGTATTTAGCCTTTATCCACTCTTGTATAAAAGGTTTAGCAGTAACCCATAAATCGAGCTGTGGATAAATCTGTTTACCTAAGCCTTCAATGTTTATGAGTGTTTTTTCAAGTAATAATAGCGAAGGCGGAAGAGAAAGATTATATTTTCTTGTTGAATCAAAAAACTGAAATAGCATTTCACCAAAATTGATGTCATCAAAAGGCTTCTCAATAATTGGCTCTAGAAAAGTTCTTACCGTTATCTCTAGTTCTAATGGTGAGGTTTTTTTATCAACCCATCCTGCACTTATCATAGTCTCAGCAACCGCCTTAAAATTTTGAGAGAACATTTCAGACAACATTTTTCCAATAAAAAATTGTTCTTGATCGCTTAAACTTCCGCATATAGCGTAATCTACGTTTATATAAGTTGGTGACTTAGGATTGCTTACATCAACAAAAATATTCCCTGGATGCATATCTGCATGAAAAAAATTATCTTCGAACACTTGTTTGAAGAAAATGCTAACTCCTCGTTCGGACAAAAGTTTTCGATCTACTTCTAATTTATCTAATGTTTTGAAATCTGTTATCGGAACGCCCTTAATTTTTTCGATCGTTAAAGTTTGGCTGCCAGAAAATTCTGAAAAAACTTTTGGAACGTATAGCAGTTTAGAATTTTCAAAATATTCGGCTGTCAATCGTGTATTCGCAGACTCCCTTTTTAAATCTACTTCTCCTTGAATTACAATTTCATATTCTTGAACTAATTCTTTTAGTTGCAGTCTTTGAGCATCAACAAGAAGAAAATCCAATAATTTTGAAATTAATTTTATTAGGCCAAGGTTTTTAGTGATTTCCTTTCGAATATTTGGGCGTATCACTTTGACTACAACGTCTTCTCCAGAAAAAAGAACCGCTTCATGTACTTGAGCAATTGAGGCAGCAGCCAAAGGTTTTCTCTGAAAGCTTTCAAACAGTTCTTCAATTGGTTTACCCAAGTCATCTTCAATAATCTTAATGGCTATCCTTGAATCAAAAGTAGGTAAATTAGATTGAAATTTTGTGAGCTCATGAATGATTTCATCATCAAAGAAGTCTGACCGAGTTGATAAAATCTGACCTAATTTTACATAAACAGGACCGGCGGCTAAGAGCGCAGAGAATAATCGCTCTCCCTTACTTCCTCTAGCAGGAATTAAACGTAATGGATTAATGACATGCAAAATCTTAAAAAATAGATTTAAATTAAGGTCAGGCAATAAGAGATCGAGTCTATATTTCCAAAAAATAAAAATAATCTTAAAGAACTGTACGAAAATCATTTTAGGTTTTAGTTCCTTTGTGCAAAGCCACAATTCCTCCGGTGAGGTTTTCATAGCTAGCATCCAAAAAGCCAGCAGACTGCATCATTTTCTTAAAAGTTTCTTGATCAGGATGTTTTCTGATTGACTCTGCTAGATACTGATAACTATAGGCATCATCTGCAATTAACTTCCCCATCAAGGGAAGCAAATTAAAGGAGTAAATATCGTAGATTTGTGAAAATAAATTGGAGGTAGGTTTTGAAAATTCTAAAACTATAAGACGCCCTCCGGGTTTTAAACAATGAAACATGCTTTTTAAAGCCTTTTCTTTATCAGTAACGTTTCTTATTCCAAATGCAATTGAGATGCAATCAAAAGAATTTTTTTCAAACGGTAACTCTTCAGCGTTAGCAATCTTGAAGTCAACATTTAGTCTTCCTGAATCAAGAACTCTCTTTTTTCCTTCCTCAAGCATGTCTTCATTGATATCTGATAAAACAACACTCCCGGATGATCCTACAATTTTTGAAAATTCTATCGCTAGGTCTCCCGTTCCTCCTGCCACATCAAGTACGGAATTCCCAGGCATAACCTGGCTGGATTCAATAGCAGCTTTTTTCCAAAGCCTATGGATGCCTAAAGACATGACATCATTCATAAGGTCGTATTTTGATGCAACGCTGCTAAAAACCTCACCAACAAGCTTGGATTTATCTTCCTTTGGTACTTCTTTATAGCCAAAGTCAGTATATTCTTTTTTGTTTTTATCCATATTTGCTATAGTAACCAACCTTCACTCATCCTGTATTGTAAATTAGTTCTATGGAAAACAAATTAATATGGCTAGATCTAGAAATGACTGGTTTGGATCCAAACTCCGAGAGAATCATTGAGATCTTTACTGCTGTAACGGATGAAAATTTAACTGAAATTATTGAAGGACCTGACCTTGTTATAAAGCAACCAAATGAAATTCTTGATCAAATGGATGAATGGAATCAGGAACATCATAAAAAATCAGGCTTAATTGATGAAGTTAAAAGAAGCGTGATAACTCAAGAAGATGCCGAAGCGATGACCCTTGATTTTTTATCGCAACACGTTGGAAAAAATGTTTCACCTCTTTGCGGAAATACCGTTTGGCACGATAGAAAATTTTTAACGCTCTACATGCCACAACTAGAAGACTATTTTCATTATCGCGTCATTGATGTAAGTTCAGTTAAGGAACTCACAAAAAGATGGAGGCCAGACGCAACCAAGCCAAAATCTAAAGAAATTGCTCATCGCGCTCGTCCGGATGTATTCGAATCAATTGAGGAATTACGATTTTATAGAGATCATATTTTTGCTCAATAATCAGACCTTTTCTTTTTTTCTCAAGCCTATATAGTTGCGAATCTTATATTTGAAATGAAGAAAGTTTTTATTAAAACGCACGGCTGTCAGATGAATGAGTACGATTCAGCCAAAATGCTTGATCTTCTTAAAGGAGAAGAACACTATGAGCTTGCTGAGTCTGAGCAACAAGCAGATCTCCTGATTTTGAACACTTGTTCGATAAGAGAAAAAGCTCAAGAAAAAGTATTTCATCAAATAGGCAGATGGAAAAAGATAAAAGATTCTAATCCTGATTTAAAAATAGCGATTGGAGGGTGCGTTGCATCTCAAGAGGGTCAAAAAATCATTAAAAGGGCACCATCAGTCGATATAGTTTTTGGTCCTCAGACTCTTCATAAACTTCCTGATTTGATTAAAAACAATGAGATAAATGATAAATCTCAGATAGATATTACATTTCCTAAAATTGAAAAATTCGATCACATACCGACTCCAGACTATGGAGAGCCTTCCTCATTTGTTTCTGTTATGGAGGGATGTAATAAATATTGCTCTTTTTGTGTAGTTCCGCACACCAGAGGTCATGAAGTATCAAGAAACTTTGATGATATCCTTAATGAAGTTTCAGCTTTAGCAGATAACGGAACTAGAGAAATTCACCTCCTAGGTCAAAACGTAAATAATTTTAAAGGTCTTCAGAATGGTAACAAATCATCCTTAGCGAAGTTAATTGTGGAAGTAGCAAAAATAGAAAATATCGAAAGAATTAGATTTACAACCAGTCACCCTCATGAATTTAAGGATGACTTAGTGGAAGTTTATGGGAGCGTGCCTGAACTTGTTAGTCATGTTCATCTCCCGGTTCAAAGCGGGTCTGACAGAATTTTAAAACTAATGAGAAGACGATACACCGTGGAGAAATATTTAGATCTGATAGATAGAATCAAATCCGTAAGACCAGACATGAGTTTTTCTTCAGACTTTATAGTTGGTTTTCCAGACGAATCAGAAGAAGACTTTCAAGCCACCATGGATATCGTAAATGAAGTAGGTTTTGATGAGTCTTATAGTTTCATTTATTCTCCCAGACCAAATACACCTGCTTCTGAGATGCCTGATAGCGTGACTCAAGAAGAAAAAAAATTAAGGTTAGACATCTTACAAAATAGACTGAATCAGCTATCATATAGGTACAGCAGAAAAATGGTTGGATCTATTCAAAATTGCTTAATCACTGCAAGATCAAAGAAAGATCCGGGCGAATTTCAAGCTAGAACCATCAATGACAGAGTTGTTAATTTCAGACCAAAAGATCACAAAATTGGAGATTTTGTAAATTTGAGAATTCTTGATGCTTATACGAATTCTTTAAGAGGAGAAGTTAAAGACCTTTCTTAATTGCTCAATGACTGAGGAAATTAAATTCAAACTTAGCTCGGAAGATTCATCAATACTCTCCAAAGTTTTCGGACCTGTAAACGCTAACATTAATCAAATTCAAGATTCTTTAGGCATCAAAGTTAAGAGCAGAGGGAATAGCTTCTCTTTGGTTGGAAAAACCGAGGCAATAAAAGCCGGGAAGGAAGTTATTGAAACTCTTCATTTAAAAGCTGAAAAGTCAGAATTAATTACGCCTGGAGAAGTCCACTTATTTATCAGAAAAGCTCAATCAACAGCCGATAAAGTTGATTCAGGAAATTTACTAAAGCCAAAGGAAAAAGATATTTTTGCAAAAAGCCTACAAATAAAAACCCCAAAACTAGTCATTTCACCGAGAAATGATTCGCAGGAAAAATTTCTGAAAGAAATTTTAAAAAACGATTTAACTTTTGGAATTGGTCCTGCAGGAACAGGTAAAACCTTTCTTGCCGTTGCTGTTGCAGTCTCAGAACTAATGTTGAATAAGGTTCAAAAAATAATTTTAGCCAGACCCGCAGTTGAGGCAGGAGAACACCTAGGTTTTCTTCCGGGTGATTTGTCTCAAAAAGTTGATCCTTATCTTAAGCCTCTCTACGATGCTTTATATGAAATGATTGGTCCTGAAAGGGTCAATAAACTTTTGGAAAGAGGAATAATTGAGCTTGCACCTTTGGCTTACATGAGAGGAAGGACTTTGAATAATTCATACATCATATTGGATGAGGCTCAGAACTGTACAAAATCTCAAATGAAAATGTTTTTGACTAGAATTGGTTTTGGTTCATCTGCCATAGTAACCGGGGATATAACTCAAACGGATCTTCCCAAAGGCTCAAAGTCAGGCCTATTGGATGCTATAGAAGTCTTAGAGGGTGAAAAAAATATTTCTTTCAGTCGTTTTCAATCAAAAGACGTAGTCAGACACGGTTTAGTTCAAAGAATTATCGAGGCATACGATTCTCACGAAAAGGAATGAAACTTTCATTATCCAACTCAAAAAATTTCAGTAAATTTTCCATTCCCTCAAAAAAGAAAATTATCGAAGCTTTAGGTTTAATTGAAGAGAAATTTGAAAATTCTGCTGGTAAATCAGTCAACATTAAGTTTTGCAAAATAGATGAAATTTCGGCTTTGAATAAAGAGTTTAGAAAGAAGGATACACCTACAAATGTTTTGTCTTTTTACCCAGAAAGTAATTTTTTAATTGATCAAGGTTTTCTTGGAGAAATAGCAATTTGTCCTCAAATAATTGATGAAGAAGCCAAAAAATTTGGAAAGAGCTTTGAATCCAGACTGTATCATCTCATTATTCATGCCGTTCTTCATTTGCTGGGTTTTTCTCACGAAAATATGCATAATAGAAAAAAAATGGAATCTATCGAGAAAGAATTAATGCAAAAACTTAATTTCGCAGATCCTTACGTTTATTAAATGATAGAAGAACCTCCAAGTACATCGCCTGAGTCTAATAAGGGCTTGGGTTTTTTCAAAAAAATAAGATTATTTCTGAGAGGCCTTTATAAAAGGGTTTCTTATACCCCTATGAACCAGAAGGAATTAAGCGGCGTTCTAAAAGAGGCCGAAGAAATGAATCTTATCGATAAAAACATTCTGGACATGATGGAGGAAACTTTGGAATTCTCCTCAATGCAAGTAAGAGATGTGATGATTCCTAGACCCCAAATGATTGTAGTCAGGCACAATGAAAAGCCTAAAGAATTTCTTCCTCGAATTATTGATTCTTCACACTCAAGATTTCCCGTTGTTGATGAAGATTCAGAAGAAGTAAAAGGTATTCTCCTTGCAAAAGAATTGCTCCCTTTTGGTTTCAATTCAAATGATGACTTCAATCTAGAAAAAGTCATGAGACCGGTAAATTTTATTCCTGAGAGTAAAAAGTTGGATTCCTTATTGGAAGAATTTAGAAAAAAAAGATATCACATGGCCATCGTCGTTGATGAGTATGGATCGGTTAGCGGTTTAGTGACCATCGAAGATATCTTGGAAGAGATAGTTGGAGAAATAGAAGACGAAACTGATATCGATGAAGAGAAGCAGATTCTTCAAGTTTCTGATAATGAATACTTAGTTCCAGCTTTAACAGAACTCGAAGATTTTAACGATCAATTTAATACTGAGTTCATAGCAGATGATTTTGATACGATAGGTGGAATAGTTCTGAAAGAGTTTGCTAGATTCCCTGCTTTAAATGAATCAGTCGATATAAATGGCTACAAGTTCACGGTTGTTTCAGCTAGTAGGCGACAGATCAAAAAATTAAGAGTAAAAGTCACAGAGTAGTGGCAAGCTTCACAAAAGTATTTTTGATCTCTTGCTGATTATCGACAAACTTAAAAGTTAGGTTTCGTACAGTTTTTAGCCAAATGTTTTGATTTCCAAAACCTCTTTTGAAGAGCTCCATAGCGGCAGCAAGACCAATATTGATTGGCAATCTTTCATTACTGTATTGTTTAAATATTGTTTCAACCTTAATGGCCGGATATTTACTAAAAAGTTTTACTATACTTTCCGCATCTCCTAGTCCTGAATTTAGTCCAAGCCCAGCCAAAGGATGAACATGATGAGCAGCATCTCCAAGAATTGCTATTCTTCCTTTTGCAAATCCTACTGCAGTTAAATGTTTTAATGGAAATGTAAATCTCTGAGACGAAAATTTTAAATTTCTGGTCTTTCCACCAAATTCAAGTTGTAACTTTTCTAAAAACAAGTCATCGTCAAGTTCACTTAAGTCTTTTAGACTTTTATTATCTACCGACCAAATCATTGTCATCTGAGATGAATTAATTGGCAATAAGGCCAAAGGTCCATATTTGGTGAAGGATTGTCTTATTACATCATCTAATTTTTCGTCAGAATCTATTTGTCCCACTATCGCTTGTTGGTCGTAAGACCAAGATTTAATTTGAAAATTGCATAACTCTCTGACTTTGGAAGATATTCCATCGGCTCCCAGTAATGAGGAGCTGATTAGCTTCTTACCGTCATCAAGTATGATTTCAACCAAGTCTCCTTTGTCGCTTATATTTATTAATTCTTTTGACCAAAAGATATCAACACCTAATTGTTCTAGGGAAGATATTAAATACTTTTGTAAATCTCCTTCTTTCACAATAAAGCCTAAGTTGTTCTCGCCAATATCTTGCGCTGAAAACTCTACCTTTCCAGTGCCTTCTCGATCCCAAGCCTGAATCCTTGAATAGGGCATTGATGAAGGTTTAACTGCGTCCCAAACTCCAAGCAAATCAAGAAAAGCTGAACTTTTTTTGTTAACAGAAAGATGGCGTGGTGAATTAGGCGGGACAGAGGATTTATCGACAATAGCGATTTTATGACCCTGTTGAGCTAGACCTAAAGCAACAGCTGATCCAACGACCCCGACTCCAATTATGACTACGTCGTAATTCAATCTGACGATGCTAGCTTTTCAATAGATTCAACGTCGACAGGAACTTCCGAACTCAGAATTTCATAACCATCATCTGTTATTAAGACGTCATCCTCAATTCTTACACCAATTTTATGAAATTCTTCAGGCACTCCCTCAAGCCCTTCTTTTATATAGATTCCAGGTTCAATTGTTGTAACCATTCCTGGTTCCATTAATCTCCAGTCACCTTCCGATCCGTACCCCCCTACATCATGAACATCAAGACCAAGCCAATGGCCTACTCTATGCATATAAAATTTAGAATAATTTTCTTTCTCTATATTTTCCTCTAATGATCCTGACAAAAGATTAATTTCAATAAGGCCTTCGGTAATTGTTTCAATAGACTGGCGATGAACATCCATCCATGAAATTCCAGGCTTCAGCATTTCGATACAATTTTTGTGGGCTTCTAAGACTATTTCATAAATAAGCTTCTGCTCCGGGGAAAACTTTCCGTTTACAGGAAAGGTTCTTGTTATGTCGCTTGCATATCCTTGATATTCACAACCAGCATCTACCAAAACCAGATCCCCGTTTTCCATTTTTCTATCGTTCTGATTGTAATGAAGAATACAACTGTTGTTGCCACTACCCACGATAGGAGTGTAAGCACAATCTCTAGCACCGTTCTTCATAAATTCATGAACATATTCAGCCTCGAGTTCATACTCGAACATGCCAGGCTTCACTGATTTCATTGCTCTAATGTGTGCTTGAGCAGAAATAGAACAAGCTTTCTTCATTATTGAAATTTCATCCTCATCTTTAAAAAGCCTCATTTCATGAAGGATTGGTGAAATTGAGAAGAACTCTTCAGGAAAAGAATAGTTAGTTCTTCCAAACTCTTTTTTTGCCTGATCTACCAGCGCATCAATTTTTGTCGAAAGATGGATGTTGTCTTTTTGCAAATAAATTCTTTCTTTATTTTTTATCAACTCTAAGAATTTCGAATCAAATTCTTTTATATCGTGCCCTTCATCCGCACCAATATTTGATGCTCCTTTGTATCCCAATCTTTTTCCATCCCACTGTTCTCGAAGTGGATCTTTGTCTCTACAAAATAGATGAAACTTCTTATTGTCAGTATCAAATAACGCAATAGATTCCGGTTCATTGAAAGCAGATAAATACAGCAGATCACTGTTCTGACGGAAAGAGAACATGGCATCATTATTTCTAATAATTTCATCAGCTGAAGCAATCAAAACCAAGGAGTTTTTTGGCAAAGAACTGACAAGTTCATCTCTTCTTTTTTGATATGTATTCATACTGTTATTTTAACCTAGATTTATTTGTGTAATTTATTGCTTTGAAAATCGTATATCAAGTTCTGTTTTAAGTATTGAACACAAAATTTGAGCATCCCTCTGGCCAGAATAATTTTGGCGAACGATTAGAGCAATTTCTCTATGTGGTCCGCTCTCATCCAATTCTGTCATTGAAAGATTTTTATTGCCTTTAATTAGTTGTTCCAGCGCCATTTCTGGAATCAAAGTTGTCCCCATACCGCCTTTAACCAATTGAATGAGAGTATTAAGGCTGGTTGCTTTTATATCGTGTTGAGTTTCATCAGAAATTTTACACGCTGAAAGAACGTGATCTTTCAGGCAGTTGCCTTCTTCTAAAAGGATAAGTTCATTCAAATCAAGGTCTTTAGCTTTGATTTTATTTCTCTTGCTCCTAGTATCTTTTTTTGTGCTAATCCAATAAAAGTTTTCATGCCAGAACTTATACGATTTTAATCCCCTGATATTGTAGGGAAGGGCAAGAACAGCCATATCTATTTCTCCATTTTCCAGCATGATAAGGAGATTCTCAGATTGTGCCTCAGTGACTTTAAGTTTCAGTTTAGGAAAATCACTACTCAACTTTGGCAATAAATAAGGAAGTATAAAAGGACTCACAGTTGGAATAATGCCTATAGATAAATTGTGAGATAAGGGAGCTTTAGTTGATTCAGAAATTTTTTGTATGTCTTCAAGCTGCATTTTGATTGTTTTAGATTTTTCTAGGATTTCTCGACCAAGTTCGGTCACGATGACTTTTTTATTATTTCTTTCAAAAATTTTGATGCCTAGCTGATTTTCCATCTCGGTTATGGCATTACTCAATGTAGAAGGAGAGACAAAACAAATTTCTGCAGCCTTTCTAAAATGTAAAGTTTTTGCTACGGTTAGAGCATAATTTATTTGTTTAATGCTGATCATTATGTATTAGATTTTCGAACATTAGATAAGATATTTATATATTTATCAATATATAAAATTAAGTAGAATATTCTTAGTTTCTTTTTATGGAGGTACAACATGGCAGAGACTACTGAAGGTAAATGCCCGGTGATGCACGGGGCTATGACCAGCAACAGCTCAACGGGTCAATCCAATAAAGATTGGTGGCCTGATCAATTAAATTTAAATATTCTTCACCAACACGATAGAAAATCTAATCCTCTTGGAGAAGATTTTGATTACAAAGAGGAATTCAAAAAGCTTGATTACTTCGCGCTCAAACAGGATCTGAATGATCTCATGACAGACTCTCAAGATTGGTGGCCTGCTGACTACGGTCACTATGGTCCTTTTTTCGTCAGATTAACTTGGCATGCAGCGGGAACCTACAGAAGCACAGATGGTCGTGGAGGCGGAGGTACCGGAGCAATGCGTTTCGCACCTTTAAACAGTTGGCCTGATAATGGAAATTTGGACAAAGCTAGAAGGTTGTTATGGCCGATAAAACAAAAATACGGTAATAAAATCAGTTGGGCAGACTTGTTAATTTTAGCCGGAAACGTAGCTATAGAGTCTATGGGTGGAAAGACCTACGGATTCAGCGGAGGTAGAGACGATATTTGGGGTCCTGAGGAAGATATTCTTTGGGGAGTTGAAGAAGAATGGCTCGAAAATCAAAGATATAAAGGTGAAAGGGAATTAGATAATCCTCTCGCTGCTGTACAAATGGGTTTAATTTATGTGAATCCGCAAGGACCAGATGCAAATCCAGATCCTTTGGCTAGTGCTCACGATATCAGAGAAACATTTGGCCGAATGGCTATGAATGATTACGAGACAGTTGCTCTTGTTGCTGGAGGCCATACTTTTGGTAAATGTCATGGTGCTGGCGATGCTGAATTAGTCGAAGCTGAGCCAGAAGGAGCACCAATCGAACAGATGGGTCTCGGTTGGACCAATAAACATGGATCAGGTCTTGGAGCTGACTCTATTACCAGTGGTCTTGAGGGAGCGTGGACAACAAATCCTATCAAGTGGGATAACGGCTACTTCGATTTACTTTTTAAATATGAATGGAAGCTTGGCAAAAGTCCTGCTGGTGCGCATCAATGGTACGCCGTAGATCAAGCAGAAGAAGACATGGCGCCAAGTGCTCATGATCCTTCTAAAAAAGAACCCACAATTATGGCAACAACTGATATTGCTTTAAGGGAAGATCCTGAGTACAACAAGATCTCAAAGCACTTTCACGAAAATCCTGATGAGTTTGCAGACGCTTTTGCAAAAGCATGGTTCAAGTTGCTCCACAGAGATATGGGTCCGAAGGCAAATTACATAGGCCCTGAAGTGCCTGAGGAAGACCTCATATGGCAAGATCCAGTTCCTGCTGGAAATTCTGATTACGATGTAGCTTCTGTGAAAAGTAAGATAGACGATCTTGGTTTAAGTATCCAGGAAATGGCTGAAACTGCTTGGGCAAGTGCCTTTACCTACAGAGGATCAGATCTTAGAGGTGGAGCTAATGGTGCGAGATTGAGATTAGCTCCTCAAAAAGATTGGGAAGTTAATAAACCAGAACAACTTTCAAAAGTTCTTTCGGCTTACGAAGTAGTCTCCAAAGATACTGAAGTATCCATGGCAGATATCATTGTCCTTGGTGGAAACTTAGCAATTGAAAAAGCTTCTGGTTCAGAAGTCCCTTTTTCACCCGGAAGAGGTGATGCTTCTCAAGATCAAACTGATGAAGAATCTTTTGCATACTTAGAGCCTCTCTCAGATGCATTTAGAAATTATCATCGTTCTGGACTGGATGTGAGTGCTGAAGAGATGATGCTTGATAAAGCTCAGCTATTGGGTATTACTGCTCCGGAGATGACAGTTCTTCTTGGTGGGATGAGATCTTTAGGTATAACTGCGAGTGATTATGGATTGGTATCAGAGAACTCTGATACTTTATCTAATGAATACTTTAAAACACTCTTGGATATGAGAGTTCAGTGGAAACCTAACGGAACCGGTAATTCTTACGAAGCTTTTGATAGAGTCTCTGGTGAAAAAGCTAGGACTGCTTCAAGAGCTGATCTAGTGTTTGGTTCAAACTCTCAGTTAAGAGCTTACGTCGAAGTGTATGCTCAAGACGATTCATCTGAGAAATTTACCAAAGATTTCATAAAGGCATGGAACAAGGTAATGAATAACGACTTGTTCTAATCTGATAGTAAAAAAAGCACCCTAAGATTTTTCAAAGGGTGCTTTTTTTTATATGCAGAATGTTAAAATAATCAAATGTCTAAAGCTTCTCTTGAAGAAAACATAAAAGAACTTCTAGAAATGTCAAAAAAACTTAGGGAAGCGAATCAAGATTTAAGAAAGAAAAATAAAAAGCTTAAATCTGAAAACATTAAATTAAAAAAAGGCATGGATGAAGCGTTAGAAAATATAGAGAATTTAATCGATAAAGTGGATAATCTATAACTATGGAAGAAGAAATTATCTCAATAAGAATTGGTGGCTTAGAATATAAGCTTCAATGTCCAGTTGAAGAACAACCTCATTTATTGGAAGCAGCCGAGAAACTCGATAAAAAAATTAAATCAACCAAAAGAAAATTAAAAACTCTCCCCATGGAGAGAATTTCAGTATTAGCTGCATTGGATATCTCCTCTGATTTAGTAAAGCTTCAGTCTCAAGGAGCTGAGGTCATTGAAAGCATAGACCAACCAGAATCTCCAAAAGAAGAAATCACGAAAGAACCAGAGATCAGTCAAACTGAGGATCCAGATCTTCAAGACGAAAATGGCGAAGATCTGAACTTTAAGCTAGTCTCAGAAATATCAGAGCTTTCAAAGCTCTAATATTGGAACTATAATTTCTTTGTTTCCTGGGTTATTCGATATACAAAATAAACCTCGAGCCGATAAATTAAATCAAGGGACTTGATACCTTGCTTGTTGAGCGCCCTAAGGGCAGCCTGATAGCGGGTGATTTTCCCGCCCTGAACTTCACGGTTCAGGTCTAGTTTTGTTAACGGTAATCTGGGAAACTTCCTTAATGAACAAAACGGATGCAAGGTCTGAAATTAAAAGAAGATTTTCTATCCTTAATCATTCCGAAAAGGAAAAAGAAACAAAAATTTTGTTCAGCAGAGCAATAGAATATTTTGGTAAGTACAATTCAATAGCCAGTTATGCGTCTCTTTCAGATGAATTTCCTACAAAAGAACTAAATAAACTGCTTATTGAAAAAGGAACGGAAGTTTTTCTACCAAGAGTTAATCTCCTCAAAAAACAGCTTGATTTCTGCCCAGTAGATTCTGCTACCGATTACAAAATAAATCCTTTAGGAATTAGTGAGCCAGAATTTATCGAAGAAAAGAAAGCCTCTTTTGAAGCAATTTTGATTCCAATGGTTGGATTTTCTGAATCCTATAAAAGACTGGGAAGAGGAGGAGGTTTTTACGATAGATATGTTGAAAACTTAAATAAAAAAATTATCAAAATTGGAATCGCTTATAAATATCAGAGAATTAAATTTGATGAACAAGAATTCGATATGAAATTCGATCAAATTATAGTGTCGGACTGAATTATTTTAAAAACGCTTGATAAGCTTTACTGGAAGTTTGATTAGTGAACGGAAATCCTATGGAAATTAATTTCTGCTCTAATTTTTTCTTAGAGTTCTTTTTAACCTTAAAACCAATTAAGGCTCCACCATACAAAGCTCCTTGATTTTTGTAATGGAAGAGAGAAATGTTCCATTGATTTCCAAGTGACTCCAAGAAAAATAGGAGTGCTCCGGGTTTTTCTGGGAAATCAACCATATATATTTCCTCGTATTCTTCTCCATTAAAAGCTGGTCCTCTTCCACCTGACATATGCCTTAAATGAACTTTAGAGACTTCATCTTCAGATAAATCAATAACAGAAAATTTCTTCTTGAGAGACTTTATAGACCATTCTTTTTTTTGCTTTGATTCTAATTCAAGACCTAAAAATACCTTTGCAGTTGAGGAATCATCCATTCTGTAACTGAATTCAGTGATGTTTTTATTTCCGATAGCTGAGCAAAGTTTTATAAAACTTCCTTTCACCTCTGGAATCTGAACTCCTAAGAAAATCTCTTTTTGTTCGCCCATGCTAGACCTATCAACGATTGGGGCAAGCATCTCAAAGTTAAGGTTTGAGCCACAATAAATTGCAATTAAGTTTTTCTTTTTTAATCCATATCTGGAGACATATTTTTTCAATCCAGCAAGAGCCAGTGCTCCTGATGGCTCAGGTATGGTTCTTGTTTCGATAAAAGTATCTTTAACTGCCGAGCAGATCTCATCTATGTTTACTGTCATCGAGTAATCAACAACGTCTTTGATAATAGGATAGTTCTTCTTGCCTATTTGTTTTGCTGCTGTTCCATCAGCAAATAAACCAACTTCTTTAAGTTTAATTCTTTTCCCAGAATTTAGGGTTTGATGTAGAGCGGCAGAGTCTTCTGATTCGACAGCTATTATTTTTATATCGGGTCTTATTGATTTTAAATATTCACCCACTCCAGAAACAAGACCACCTCCGCCGGAGCCTATAAAAACTGCATAGATGTTATCGGTAAATTGATTTGCAATTTCTAAGCCAACGGTACCTTGTCCGGCGATCACCAGCTCATCATCAAATGGATGAATAAAATCCAAATTGTATTGACCGCAGTATTTGCTAGCAGCCAATGCACTTTCATCAAAATTATTTCCTGTCAGCTTAACTTTAGCTCCTAACATTTTTACAGAATTAACTTTTATTTTAGGAGTTGTAAGGGGCATAAAAATTGTAGCTTTAATTTTTAAATGTTTTGCTGCTAAGGCCACACCTTGAGCATGATTGCCTGCCGATGCAGTCACTACATGTTGAACATTCTTTTTTCTGTAAAGATGCTCAATTTTGTTATACGAGCCTCTTACTTTAAAAGAGTGAGTAGGTTGCAGATCTTCTCTCTTTAGAAAAATATTATTTTTTAAAGACTTAGATAAGTTACTAGCCTTGTCTATCGGAGTAACTTGAGCAATATCATACACTTTAGATGAAATGATTTTCTCTATGATCTGTCTCTTTTTAGTCATGAATCCCTTAAAAGCGCTGTATTATACTGTTAATCATAGTAAAAGCACTTCAATGAGCTCTGATCAAGAAAACTTAAAGCGCCAGTCTGCTGCAAAAGCACTGGATATTATATTGCCAAAACTTTACGAGGACTCAATCATCGGTATTGGGACAGGCTCTACTGTTGATTTATTTATCGAAATGTTAGCTGAGAAAAATCCTGTCTTTAAAGCAGCGGTTTCAAGCTCTGAAAGAAGCTCAAAACTTCTTGAACAGAAAGGCATTGAAGTTTCGTTGCTAAACGATGTCGGTGGGCCAGATATATATGTTGATGGAGCTGATGAGTATGATGATAAGAAGCAGCTTATAAAAGGCGGAGGCGGAGCTCTTACTAGAGAAAAAATAATAGCTTACTCTGCAAGAGAATTTATTTGTATTGTTGATGAATCAAAAAAAGTAAATAGGCTTGGCGCTTTTCCGCTAGCAATCGAGGTTTTGGAATACGCGCGAAGCTTTGTTGCGAGAGAAATAGTTAAGCTAGGCGGGAAGCCAACCTACAGAACAGGATTTGTCACTGATCAGGGAAACCAAATACTAGATGTATTAAATTTGGATTACGCTGTTCCCTATGAATTAGAAATTAGATTAAACAGAATCCCAGGGGTAGTTGAGAACGGAATCTTTGCCCAGAAGACAGCTACCAAGGTTGTAGTAGCAACACAAAACGGTGTAGAAGTAATAGATTAAAGAAGAGCTTCTATTTTTTTCATCACCTCTGGAGAATCAGGATTAGTGGTATGAGGTATTAGCTCTATATCACCGTTTTTAGAAATCAAATATTTACTGAAATTCCAAGAAGGTTCTTCTCCAGAATTTTTAGCGAGATTTTTGTAAAATGAGTTTGCCCTGTCACCTCTTACCTTAGAGGTTGCGTACAAAGGAAAAGAAACGTCGTAAGTTGTCTTACAAAATTCCTTTGTTTTATCTTCATCTTTAAATTCTTGATATAAAAAATCTCTAGAGGGGAATCCTAAGACAATGAAACCCTTCTGTTTATATTTATCGTAAATTTTCTCTAAGCCTTCGTATTGATAGGTGAATCCACACGAGCTAGCAACATTGACCGCCATGATGACTTTATCATTGTATGCGCATAGGTTTTCGGAATCTGATGAGGCTAATATACGAACTTCGTGATCAAGCAGGTTTTTACATGAAGAATCGTCAGCAAACACCAATGACGAGGCAAAAAGAAACAATAAAGATAAAATTTTCATAGGTTATATTTGGTTACGATTGGGAATAAATCAACACCTTGGTTCCTACCTCTACCAAATCAAATAACCTTATTACATCCTTATTAATCATTCGGATGCAACCCAACGAAGCAGGTCTTCCAATGAGTCCTTCCTCTGCAGTTCCATGAATGTAGATGTATCTAGCTTTCGAATCTATCCCGGATCCTTTGTTTTTCCCTGGTTCTAAGCCATCAAGCCACATAATTCTTGAAGTAATAACGTCCTCTTCAATATCGATATCTTCAATAATCGGCTCAATGATTTCCTGATTCCAAACTCTGCCTTTCATCACAGCCCCCAAAGGTAGATCGTTTCCTATTTTTTCAGATATTTCGTGAAGTCCGAGGGGGGTCTTGAAGGAATTTTCTTCGCTGCCAATACCGTAGCTGGATGATGAGATAGGAAAGTCGATAACTCGATTACCGTCTTGATAATATAATTTTTGCTCGTTTAGGTCGATATGTATAAAAGACCTTTCATTTTGAAGTTCCTCATAGTTATATTTTTTTTTATCTAGCAACATGGTCGAACAAGAAAATAACAAAAATACTGATATCAGTGAAACAATTCTCATTTATCAAATATAAACCTTCTTAAAATTTGGGCAATAAAAATAAATAAAATTAAATAAAGAAATGGATATTTTCCATTCTCGTTATATGGCGTTGAGCCACTTCTTGCGTTGATTTTAACTTTCAAAATCTGACCATCATATGACTCATTTTTATTATTAAAGTTTACGAATGTAGGAATTTGTTCAATAACTTCTCCATGGAAATTTATTGCAGCTGATATACCGGTAGAAGTACTACGCAAGAGGGGCTTTTGATTTTCTGCAGCTCGATATCTGGCAATCTGAAGATGCTGATGTGGACCTATGGTGGTTCCGAACCAGTTATCGTTACTAGCTGAAAATATCACATCTGAATTTTTTGCTTGAAAAGCTACATCATCTTGATAAGCAATCTCATAACAAATACTGCTTCCTATTCTGAGGCCATCTCCAGAAATGAAAGAGTTATTATCTCCTTTGACAATATTAGGCCTATCTAATTGAAAGAGATTAAATAAATAACCTGATAGATCACCCATAGGTAGATATTCCCCAAAAGGAACGAGACGTTTCTTTTCGTAATTCCCTTGTAAAATGCCTATACCTTTTAAAGAATTCACATAACCTTCATCCTTTTTTTCATCAAGCATTCCGACTACTGCACCTGCGTTAGCTAGTTTTAAGGTGCCTGATAACCCTTTTAAAAAAATTTCAAATCTAGAAAACAACCCTGGCAAAGATACTTCTGGCCAAAAAAATATAATTTTTTCTTGTGAGTTTTCATTACCGATAAGCTCATCAAAAAATACCTTAGAAAAATAGTTTCTAGATTTTACCTGACCATCTCGACTCCACTTTTCAAGAACATCGATATTTGGCTGAACAATAATTGCCTGAAAACTGGAGGTCTTTTCTGTCCAAGATTTAGTTGATAACCAAGTTGCGTTGAGAGCAAACATACTCATAAAGACCAAACTCAAAAATAAATGTGATTTTCTTAATTTTTGAAAAAAGATCACAGAGCCTAGCAGGCTTGCAAACAGACATATTAAAAATGACATTCCAAAAACACCTATGACTGGAATATAACCATTAAGGAAAAAATTATTTAAGCTTGAATATCCAACATATAACCAAGGCAATCCTGTGAACAAAAATTCTCTCAAATATTCACCGAAAACATAAAATACAGGGAAAGCTAGAATCAATCTGTGGTGATCATTGAGACGAAATAAACTCATGAAAAAGAAACTTGTTGCTTGAAAAAGACTCAAAAAAGATGCGATCAAAAAAACAAAAGTATATGCAGCGAGTTTCGAAGCTCCTCCGTAATTAACTATACTGTTTTCAACCCAACCAGCTCCAAGTACCCAAAGGCTCAAGCCAAAGAAAAAACTTATTACAAAAGTATTTTTGGGTGACTCAAGAACTAGCAGTCTCCACAAACCTGCCAAAAAAAATGGACTTAGGTACCATAAATCAAATGGTTCAAAAGAAAGAACCAAGAGTCCGCCGATTACAGTCGCGGTAAATGATTTTATGATCACCATCAAGGCATCATATCAATAAAAATTTAATCTTTGTTTGACCAATAGGAGATATTTAAGTCATCTAAAAGTAGACAGGTTTCTTGAATTGGTAAACCCACAACATTGAAGTAACAACCACCAATACCTTTAACAAAGGAAGCACCTAATCCCTGAATGCCATAACCGCCAGCCTTGTCCATTGGTTCTTCAGTTAAGACATATCTCTCGATCTCCTTTTCAGATAGAGATTTCATTTCTACAACTGTGTGAGAATGATTCTGAACAAACTTTATTTCTTTTGATTCAGAGATATGACCCAAAGCTATTCCTGTTGTTACGGTATGAGTGGTTCCGGATAATTCTTTCAACATTCTATGAGCATGATCTCTGGTAGTTGGTTTTCCAAAAATTTTATTTTTATGACTAACCACCGTATCGGCCACTAAAAAAGGCTTAAGAGTTAAATTCTCTTGCAGTAATTTATTTCCAGCTGCTGTGACTTTAGATTTTACTATTCGGTCAAGATATTCTTGAGGACCCTCGTCTTGAATCTCATCTTCATCGACGTCAATTTCAAGAACTTCGAAATCAACCATCAATTGATTAAGGATATTTTTTCTTCGGGGAGATTTAGAGGCTAGGTATAAGCCTGAAATAGTCACTATTTAATTTTTTCTTCTTTGTAGATAACTCTTTTTCTAATTTTTGGATCGAACTTCATCATTTCAATCTTATCTGGAGTTGAAGTTTTATTTTTATCCGTAGTGTAAAAGTGTCCTGTTCCGGCAGAAGATACTAACTTAATTTTTTCTCTCATATTTTTTCTCCTCTTGATCTAATGTCTTTTAACACTTCATCAATTCCTTTCTTATCAATAATTCTCATCCCTTTTGCAGAAACAGTTAGAGAAACGTATTTATTTTCAGATTCAACCCAAAATTTATGTTGATTAAGATTGGGCAAAAACCTTCTTTTCGTTCTGTTTAATGCCTTGGAAACATTGTTTCCTGCCATTGGCTTTTTTCCTGTTACCTGACAAATTTTTGACATAACTATATTTTTAATAAATCTGAGGCACGATTTATACCAGAAACTAATGGTTATGAAAACCTATCTAAGTTATATTTCGCATTATGGATCAGCTAATAAATAAAAGGGTTCTCTTGTGCGTGACTGGTGGCATTGCTGCCTATAAATCTGCTGAATTAGTTCGGTTATTCAAAAACTCTGGTTCTGACGTGAGGGTTTTGATGACTAAATCCGCTCAGGAATTTATTACACCTTTAACTATGCAGGCTCTTTCCGGCAACCCAATTCATTCTGATCTTCTTGATCCAGGAGCTGAAGCTGCTATGGGACATATAGAATTGGCTAGGTGGTCAGATATTATTGTCATAGCACCATGCACAGCCGACTCAATTGCAAAACTAGCTTTAGGCAGAGGCGACGATCTTCTTAGTGCGGTTGCTCTATCTACTGATGCACCAATTTTTGTTGCTCCTGCAATGAATCAGGCCATGTGGAGAGATGGGGCGACACAAAACAATATATCCACCCTTGCAGAAAAAAACTTTATTTTTATTGGCCCAGATATTGGAACCCAAGCTTGTGGTGACACCGGCCCAGGGAGAATGACAGAGCCATCGGATATAATTCAACAAGTTTCATTGAACTTTAGTAAAGGCCTATTGGCGGGAAAAAAAATCCTTATTACTGCAGGACCAACGCGCGAGATGATTGACCCTGTTAGATTCATATCAAACCGTAGTTCAGGGAAAATGGGCTTTGCTTTAGCTGAAGCAGCTTGTGATGAAGGCGCTTTTGTTAGCTTGATATCCGGGCCAGTCAATTTACCCACTCCTGAAAGAATATTCAGACATGATGTTGAAACTGCAAAACAAATGTATGACAAAGTAAATGAAATGATAGATGAGATAGATATTTTCATTGCAACCGCTGCAGTTTGTGACATCAAGCCATCTCATCCTTCAAATCAAAAAATCAAAAAACAACAGATACTCGATGCAAACAACATTCTTTTAGAAGAAAATCCTGACATTGTGGCGAGCGTTAAAAAAGCTCATCCAAATAAGAAGGTAATTGGGTTTGCTGCTGAAACTGAGAATGTTCTTGATAACGCTAAACTCAAACTTTCTGAAAAAGAACTTGATCTAATCATTGCAAACGATGTCTCAAATGCTGAGATTGGATTTGATTCCGATGATAACGAAGTGCATTTAATCTCGGAAAAAAATTCAAGGAAAATCAATAAATCTACGAAAGAGAAAGTTTCAAGAGAAATAATCAAATATATATCCGATAATTTAAAGTGATTAGATGGTTATTGGTCAGAATTTTGGGCTTCCTTTTGCCTGACATCATTAAAACTTTCACAGGTAAAAATCAAAAGGAATCTAACTTACCGTTAAATGTAAAATTTAAGATTCTTAATGAAAGGTTAGGTAAAGAATTTCCATTGCCCACCTTTCAGACTGCTGGTTCTGCTGGCCTAGATCTATGTGCATGCATTGAAGAAGATATTTTTCTCAATCCAAACGGCTCCGTATTAGTGCCTACAGGCTTTAGTATTCACATAGATAATCCTGATTATGCTGCTTTTATTCTTCCAAGATCTGGTTTAGGTCATAAGCACGGTATAGTTTTAGGTAACTTGATTGGATTAATTGATTCGGATTATCAAGGAGAGATCATGGTTTCTTTATGGAATAGATCTGATGAAACATTCACAGTTGAGCCTGGGGCAAGGATTGCTCAAATGGTTTTCTTACCGGTTATGAATCCTAATTTTTCTATCGTGAAAGAGTTTTCATCGTCAGAGAGAGGAGACAAAGGTTTTGGATCCTCTGGCTTCTAGTTAGCTTAGAAGGTAAATTCTTTTTTTCTCAGCCTAAGATGGCTTGGAGTAACCTCCACCAGCTCATCTTCTTCAATAAACTCCAATGCTTGCTCTAAGGAATGATTTATATGCGGGGTCAGGATTAAATTTTCATCCGTTCCCGCTGCCCTTATATTTGTCAATTGTTTTGCTTTTGTAGGATTTACTGGTAGATCATTATCTCTAGAATGCAAACCTACAATTTGTCCTTTGTATACATCTGTACCATGACCAACAAATAATTTTCCCCTGTTTTGCAGATTAAATAATGAATAGGCAAGTGTTTTTCCAGCCGCCATGGAAACTAAGACACCATTTTGTCTATTCTTAAGTTCATTTGTTTTCGCTTTGTCGTATTTTTCAAATACGCTTGTAAAAATCCCGGTCCCGCTTGTTAAAGTTAAAAATTGAGACCTAAAACCAATAATACCTCTTGAGGGAGCCAAAAATTCTAGTTTTAATCTTCCCTTGCCATCCGGAACCATATCTCTTAATTCTGCTTTTCTTAGACCCATCTCTTCCATGATTGATCCTTGAAACTCCTCTTCAATATCGATCACTACTTGTTCATAAGGCTCATGGATTTCGCCATTGATTTCTTTTTGAATAACTTCAGGCTTGGAGACTCCAAGCTCAAATCCATCTCTTCTCATGCTTTCTATGAGAACTGATAAATGAAGTTCTCCTCTGCCGGATACAATAAATTTATCAGGCGAGTCTCCTTGCTTAACCCTTAATGCAACATTACTGAGTAATTCTTGTTCTAATCGTTCTTTTATGTTCCTTGATGTAACAAATTTTCCATCTTGACCAGCAAATGGAGAATCATTTACTTGAAAAGTCATGCTTACGGTTGGCTCATCTACTTTTAGAGGAGGAAGTGAAGATATATTTTCAGGAGAGCATAAAGTATCTGAGATGAAGAGTTTCTCAATTCCTGAAACGCAAACAATATCTCCTGCATCTGCCTCAGATACCTCAATTCTTTCTAAGCCTCTGTGACTCATCACTTGTAGAACTTTACCTTTTCTTTCTTCTTTATCTGAATCAATAATAACTACTGGATCATTGGGTTTAATTTTTCCAGCTTTAATTCTTCCAATGCCTATTACGCCAACATATTCATTACTATCTAATGCACTGATTTGCATTTGAAAAGGCTTACTCACATCAACTTTTGGAGAAGGGACTTTTTCAATTATTAAGTCCAATAAAGGAGACATATCTTCTTTAATCTCATCAGGCTCTAATCCAGCAACTCCATTTAAAGCAGATGTATAAATAACATCGAAATCCATTTGTTCATCATTACCGCCTAGACGATCGAATAAATCAAAAACCTGATCTAATACCCAATCTGGCCTTGCACCATCTCTATCAATTTTATTAATCAGCAATATTGGATTAAGACCTTGTTCAAAAGCCTTTTCAGTAACAAATCTTGTTTGAGGCATTGGTCCGTCAACTGCATCTACTAAAAGTAGAACTGAATCAACCATGGTTAGAATTCTTTCCACTTCTCCACCAAAATCAGCATGACCTGGAGTATCTACAATATTTATTTTGTAATCTTTCCAATTAATAGCAGTATTTTTGGCAAGTATAGTGATGCCTCTTTCCTTCTCTTGATCGAAAGAATCCATCAATCTTTCTGATCCTAAATCCTTTCTATCTAAAGTTCCAGATTGCTCTAGTAGCTTGTCTACGAGTGTAGTTTTTCCATGATCAACATGAGCAATAATTGCAATATTTCTAATATTTTCCGAATTCATGTAACGAGATGAATTATCAAAATAACTGATTTATAAATTTTAATTAAGACTTTGGTTCTTCTGCAGATTCATCTCCAGAAGGAGTCTCAGCTGCTGCCTGTTCAACTACAGGAGTCTCAGCTGCTGCCTCTTCAACTACAGGAGTCTCAGCTGCTGCTTCTTCAACTACAGGAGTCTCAACTGCTGCCTCTTCAACTACAGGAGATTCCTCTGATTTAACTTTAGATGAAGGTTTTCTGAATCTTTTATTGAATTTATCAACTCTTCCACCTGTATCAACTAATTTATGCTTACCTGTATAAAATGGATGAGAAGCAGAAGATATATCAAGCGGACAATAAGGATAAGATTTTCCTTCCCATTCTTTTGTTTGATCCGTTTGAATGGTCGAAGGAATAAGAAAGTACTGATCTACACTTGTATCATGAAAAAGTACTTCTCTGTATTCTGGATGAATGTCTCTTTTCACTTTGTTTGCTTAATAAATTTAGTGACGGCATGATACCAGAGAAGTTTTTATTATCAACACATGAAAGATTCTGAATACAATGTTGTAGAAGTAGCTGTTCCAGTACCTGTAAGGAGCAGTTTTTCATATCTCAGTAAAAACCAAATTCTCCCTGGAACCAGAGTAAAGGTTTCTTTTGGTTCAAGATCTTTAATTGGAGTTGTGATTTCTTCATCTACAAAACCTAGTTTTCAAAAGGATCTAAAGTCTATTGATTCTGTTTTAGATGATAAGGAATTACTAAACAAAAAAGATATTGAGTTAATTTCATGGCTATCAAATTACTATAAAACTCCAATAGGAGAGGTGGCTAAGCTTTTCTTCCCTCCATCAATGAGAAAGGAGATTGAAATTCCGGATGAGCAAGAGATTTTTGAGCTTACTCAAAAAGGAGAATTTTACAGCGAAGATCTATTAAAAAAATCTCCAAAGCAACTTGAAATGTTGTCTTATTTCAGAAAAGAAAAAACAGCCACACGTCATGGCTTGAAGAGTATTTCATATGACTCGAGAATTCTTAGAGAGCTTATAAAGAAAGAGCTTATTTCTAAAAAGAAAATCAAATATAAAGAAGAAATTCAATACGAAACTACAGAAAACTTTCTTGAACTAAACAACGAGCAAAAGGCAGCCTATGAGTCTTTCAAAGAATCTTTAGGATCTTTTAAGGTGCATCTTTTATTCGGCGTCACAGGAAGTGGTAAGACTGAAACGTACATGCATATTGTTAGAGATGTATTAGAAAATCATAAACAAGTTGCGGTTTTGGTTCCCGAGATTGGCTTGACCGGATCTTTAGAAAAATCACTTAAAAGTAGATTTGGAAATAAGGTAGTCACAATGCATTCTTCTTTGTCTAACAAAGACAGACAAAGATCTTGGAAGTCAATTCAATCATCAAGTGCAAAAATTATCCTAGGCACAAGATCTTCTATTTTTACCTCAACTCCTGATTTAGGACTCATTATTGTTGATGAAGAGCATGACTCTTCATATAAACAAAATGAGATGCCTTGTTATTCAGCCAGAGATACAGCCATTTATAAGGCAAAGTTGCATGATTGTCCTGTTGTTTTGGCATCTGCAACTCCAAGCCTAGAGTCGTTCAATAATGCCAAACTAAAAAAATATGCTTTGAATAAACTTGAGGAAAGAGTAAGTGAAGCTAGCAAGCCAAAACTCGAGTTAATTGATCTTCGAGGTAAAGAAATTATTTCAGGGCTTGCCACAAATACGATAGCTGAAATTAAGAAAGAACTTACCAATGGAAATCAAGTGATGATCTTTCAAAACAGAAGAGGTTATTCACCTGTAGTTGTTTGCGAGTCATGTGGGTGGTCGCCTAATTGTCCAAATTGTGACGTTAGAATGGTCTATCACAAACAAACAAATAAATACTCTTGTCATCATTGTGGATATGCTGAAAATTACTTTCAAGAATGCAAAGTTTGTCCAAACAACGAGCTATCTTTCTATGGAGCAGGAACCGAAAAATTAGAGGAGTCTTTAAGAACTATTTTTCCTGATTTCCCCATCTTAAGAATAGATAGCGATATTTCATATAAAAAAGATCTGAATACTTTGCTAGCTCAACCGTTAAAAGGAGATCCTATGATTCTAGTTGGCACGCAGATTCTTGCCAAAGGTCATCACCTCCCAGATATCACTTTGGTAGTTATTTTAGACGGAGATTTCAGCCTCTACAGTCTTGACTTCAGAGCAACGGAAAGAATGAATCAACTAATCACACAAGTATCAGGCAGATCAGGAAGAGGCAACAAGTCCGGAAAGGTATTGATTCAAACTTTTGTGCCTGAGCATCCAAGTCTTGAAAAGGTTGTCGATTCTAGTTACGAGACTCTTGCGGAAAATCTTCTTCAAGACAGAAATCAAAATAAGCTTCCTCCTTTTTATCATTCGATAAATTTAATAACAGAATCAACTTCTTATATCTCTTGCAAAGAAGAATTAAATAAAATTAGAAGCATGTTTGTAAATCCTCACATTGATGTGATTGGACCTCAACCATGCATCATTGAAAAAAGAAAAAACATCTTTAGGTGGCAAATTTCAGCAAAAAGTAAAAATAGAACTCTGCTACACAACTCTCTCAATAGAGTATTAGAAAATCATAAGATTATTGGCAACAAAGTTAGGTTATCTATTGACGTAGATCCTTTATGATATTGATCAGCCTCTTTTCATCATTGTCGCAATGATTTAACTCAATAATATAATCAGGATTATTAAAATATCTCTTTGATTTTTCTGGCCATTCAACCAAGGTGATGGCATTTTCCTCAGTTAAATAATCTTCCACCCCAATAGCTTGAAGTTCTTTATCGTCTTCAATTCGGTACAAATCAAAATGAAAAACTTTTAAATTATCAGATTCGTATGACTCTACTATTGTAAAGGTTGGACTTTTTACAAATTCATCAAAGCCAAGCTCTTGAATTAATCCTCTTACAAAAGTTGTTTTCCCTGCTCCCAAATTTCCTATCAAGTTTATAAGAAGGGAATTTTTAAATCCTTTAATTAAAGAGGCAAAATTTTTTGCTTTGTCCTCAGTTTCCTTTTCGCCGATTAATTCTTCCAATGTCTATATTAATATTTGTCTCACTTACAACTCTAAATCGACGAGATGATCTAGAAGAATACTTGGTCTAAGAGATCTTTGACCATAATTCTCTTGCAGGCTATCGCAAGCAACCGCGTGGTGAAAAACGCCCAATATAGATGCTTCCTTAGAAGACAGTCCTTGTGCTAAATAACCTGAAATCATGCCGCTTAAGACATCTCCCATACCACCAACAGCCATTCCAGGATTGCCAGCCGGGCAAATTGAAAAAGAGCCTCCATCATAAACAATTGTTTCTTTGCCTTTTAATACAACAGTGCCTGGATATAGATCAAATAATTTTTTTGCCATAGTCTGTCTATTTTTATGACTGCTAATTTTATTAGCTTTTAATAGCCTTGTTGCCTCTCCTTCATGAGGAGTGATGATTAAGTTTTTTCTGGGAATCTTGAAGTCTAAGATCTTAGGTAATAGGTTCAATCCATCTGCATCAATCAAAATGGGCAAATTCCTTTTTTTGGCAGCATGCAAAGATTTATAAAGAACTTGCTCGGACCAAGCATTGGTTCCAAGTCCTGGTCCTATGCAAAGCACGTTAGGATTTAATAAATGATCATCCAAATCTTGACCTGAGTTTACTGGTTTTGCCATCACCTCTGGACAATAGCTTAAGGCTGCAGTTACGTTCTCTGATCTAGTGGCCAGACTAACTAATCCAGCGCCACAAGATATAGCTGCTGTGGATGCAAGAATTCCTGCTCCACCAAATCCTTTGTTTCCGGCGACAACTAAGACATGTCCGAAAGAATGTTTATTAGCATTCGGAATTCTTTTCAGCTTTTTTAGTATTGACCTTATTTTATTTTCCATTTTTTCAATTAGATGTTTGTAAATATAGTGTTATTCTATTTCTTTTCAAAAATAATTTTAGTCAATGTCCGATAAAGATTCGAATAAAGAGCATCAATATAAAATAAATCACAGCATTGCTGATCCAAATCAAGAGGCTGCAACCCCAGTGCCTGCCGCCACAGTTTTATTGGTTAGAGATGGGAAAACCACCCCAGAGGTTTTTATGATCCAAAGAGCAGCCAAAACAAATTTTGGCGGCGCTTGGGTTTTTCCAGGCGGTAAGTTAGATCAAGAAGACTACCAAGAGTCCCTGTACGATAAATGTGGAGGACTAAATGATCAAAAAGCTTCTGAAATCTTGGGCATCGAATCCTCAGGTTTGGGTTATTGGGTAGCTTGCATCAGAGAATGCTTTGAAGAATGCGGAGTTCTTTTAGCCTATACCGAAGACAAGAAACTATTCAATCCAGATGTCGAGCAACAAAAAATTCTTGATTCTTATCGTGATAAGTTAAATAACGGAGAGCATGTTTTAAATGAACTTTGCGAAGAATTTAATCTGACTCTTGCCACGGATCATCTAGGATTTTTGTCTCATTGGATTACCCCAAAAATGGAAAAACGTAGGTACGACACTAGATTTTTTGTCGCGCTTTCACCGGAACATCAAAAAGCAGAGCACGATGGTGGCGAGGGAGTTAAGAGCACTTGGATTACTCCAGAGGAAGCACTAACAAAAGGTGCTGAAGGAACTTTTCCGATTATCATGCCAACCATAAAAAATCTTGAAGCTATTTCAGGATTTTCAACAACTGAGGATCTACTAGACGATAAATCTAAAAATAATCACCAAAAGTCTCCCTCCATACTTCCAAAATTTTTCATGGAAGATGGAAAGCTAGTAGGACTTTTGCCAGGGGATGAAGGTTATGAAGATCACTGAGCTATCACCTTTAGTAAAAAGATTAACTGCAGGCAACGCAAGTGTCTTTACAGGACCTGGAACAAATACTTATATAGTCGGTAAAGAAAATTTCACAGTCATCGATCCTGGACCAGCCATTGAAGAACATATCAAAGATATTGTAAAAGTTTGTGGAGAGGATATTTCACAGATTCTTGTGACACACACGCATCCAGATCACTCACCTGGGGCAAAATTACTTCACCAAAGGACTGCGGCTCCAGTGATGGGTATGTATGCCAAGTATCCAAAGCATCAAGATAGAACTTTTAAACCAAACAAAGAACTTTCAGAAGGAGATGAGATCAAAGAAGTCGATCATACTTTGATTGCTATTCATACTCCTGGACATGCATCTAATCATATTTGTTTTTTCTTAGAAGAAGAGAAAATGTTATTTACTGGAGATCACATCATGGAGGGATCTACGGTTGTAATTTCTCCTCCCGACGGAAACATGAGGGAATACATTGATTCTTTAGAAAAACTGAAAGCACTTGGTATCGAAACCATTGCACCTGGACATGGTGAAACCATGCGAGATGCTAATGCTGTTGTTGACTGGATAGTAAGCCATAGGATGTTTAGAGAGAAAAAAGTAGTTGATGCAATATCTGAGTTAAATCGATGCACGATAGATGAACTTTTGCCAAAAGTTTATGATGATGTTGGAAGTCACTTGCACGGCATCGCAAAATCTTCTCTGGAGGCTCACTTAATAAAGTTGATAGAAGAAGAAAAAGTAACTAAAGATAAAGATATCTATATCTGGGGCTAACTTTAATCTGGAAGTCTTACCCCGCAGCCCCCAATACCACAATAACCGTTTGGGTTTTTTGCAAGGTATTGTTGATGATAATCCTCAGCATAAAAGTAATCTTCTAATGGAAGAATTTCAGTCGTGATTTCAGGGTATCCTTCTTTTTTAAGTGCTTCGCTGTAATTCACTTCACTCTTTTTGATTTGATCCAATAAAGTTTCATCAGAGTAATAAATTGCAGATCGATATTGTGTACCCATATCATTGCCTTGTCTCATCCCTTGAGTAGGGTCATGACCCTCCCAAAAAATCTTAAGTATTTCTTGCAAGGAGATAATTTTGGGATCAAACACCACATGCACAACCTCGGTATGTCCGGTTAGGCCACTACAAACTTCCTCATAAAGAGGGTTAGGCGTAAAGCCTCCTGCATAACCAACCGAAGTAACATAAACTCCTTCTTTATTCCAAAAAAGTCTCTCAGCTCCCCAGAAGCAGCCCATCCCAAGAAATATTTCAGACATACCTTCAGGAAAGGGTCCTTTCATTGATGAGTTATTTACAAAGTGACTTTCATTAAACTGCATTTCATCAATTCTCCCAGGGAGAGAATTTTGCTCATTCACCATTAGGATTTTTTTGGATCTATCTATAAAAAACATATTTATTTATTTATTTAATCGATTGTTGATCAAATGGTCAACTATACTAGGATCAGCAAGGGTTGTTGTATCTCCAAGATCATAGATCTCATTTGCAGCAATTTTTCTCAAAATTCTTCGCATAATTTTTCCTGACCTCGTTTTAGGCAAGTCAGGAGAAAATTGAATAATGTCTGGTTTAGCGATGGCACCTATTTCTTTAGCTACCAAATCCACTAATTCTTTCTTTAGAGAGTCTTCACCCAACGAACCTACCATTAGGGTGACGTAACAGTAAATTCCTTGCCCTTTTATTTCATGTTCATAACCAACAACAGCAGCTTCTGCGACCTGCTCATGCAAGACTAATGCACTTTCTATTTCAGCGGTGCCAAGCCTATGTCCTGAGACATTTAAAACATCATCAACCCTTCCTGTTATCCAAAAATATCCATCTTCATCTCTTTTAGCCCCATCCCCAGTAAAATAATATCCAGGGTAAGTTTTAAAATATGTATCAATGCATCTTTGATGATCTCCATACACTGATCTGATTTGAGAGGGCCATGGATCTTTGATGGCTAAGTTACCTGAACCTGCTCCAGATATTTCTTTGCCATTTTCATCCAGAAGCACAGGATTTACTCCAAGAAATGGCTTAGAAGCACTGCCAGGTTTCTGAGATGTTAAAGCTGCTAGGCCAGTTATCATCATTGCTCCAGTTTCTGTTTGCCACCAGGTATCGACAATTGGACATTGACTATTACCCACCACATTAAAATACCATTCCCAAGCTTCTGGATTTATTGGTTCTCCTACGGTTCCTAATACTTCTAAAGATCCCCTATCAGTTTTTTTTACAGGCTCATCACCTTGAGCCATTAATGCTCTTATCGCTGTCGGAGCTGTATAAAAAATATTTACCTTATATTTATCCACAATATTCCAAAATCTTGAATAATCTGGATAAGTTGGGACTCCCTCGAAAATAACTGAGGTAGCACAGTTCATCAGAGGGCCATAAACAATATAAGTATGACCGGTTATCCAACCTACGTCCGCTGTGCACCAATAAACCTTGTCTTTTTTATAGTTGAACACAAGTTCGTGAGTTATTCCAGAAGAGAGAAGGTATCCAGCAGTTGTATGCAAGACCCCTTTTGGTTTTCCGGTTGAACCAGACGTGTAGAGAATAAAAAGTGGATCTTCAGAATCCATCGGCTCACATGCACAGTGAGGTTCAAAATTTGAAATTACGTCAGAGTAGGCAACATCAATTTGAGGATTTATATTAATTTCTGTATCTGTATTTTTAACAACTATAACAGTGTGAACATTAGGACATTGCTCTACTGCGGAGTCCACATTGTTTTTTAGAGGAACTTTTTTACCTCCTCTTAATCCTTCATTTGCTGTAATTATCGTTTGGCAATCAGAATCAAGAATTCTGTCTTTCAATGATTCGACAGAAAATCCCCCAAAAACTACTGAATGTACCGCACCAATTCTTGCGCAGGCCAGCATTGAATAAATAGCCTCCAAAATCATGGGCATGTAAATACACACCCTATCTCCTTTTTTTATTCCTCTTGATTTAAGTAAATTAGATAATCGACATACCTCTTCATATAATTTTTTGTAAGAAATTTTTTTAGATGTGCTGCCATCGTCACTTTCCCAAATGAAAGCGATGTCATTGCCGTTATTTTCAAGATGTTTGTCAACGCAATTAAAGCAAGCATTTAACTTTCCATTAGAAAACCACTCAAACTCAGCTTTTTCCATATTTGTAGACAACACATTATTAAAAGGCTTTATCCAATCTAACCTAGATAGTGCTTGCTCACCCCAAAATTCTTTTGGGTTATCTATGGAGAGTCTATAAAGTTCACTGTATTTCTCCTCAGAAATAAGCGGAACAAGATTTGATTTTTTTGGGACTGGAAAGATCTTATCTGACATTTTCAAACTAGCTTTTTTACGTTTTTCAATGATAAACCATTCCCCTTAACGTAAGGGCAACTTATTTCTTCCAAGCATGCAATAAAAAAATCTCTATTTTCCCAATCATAATGAGGAATAGTAAGATTGGGAGTTGAGATTTCTTCATCGCCATAAAAAACAATATCTATATCGATTATTCTTGGCCCCCATTTTTCTTCTCTAACTCGACCTAAATTATCTTCTATAGATAGGACCTTATCGAGTAACTCAAAAGGATTTAACTTTGTTTCAACATGGATGGCCTGATTTAAATAGTCCCTTTGTTTAATTGGACCATAACTTTTTGATTGATAAATTGACGAAACAGTAATTATTTTTGTGTTTTTAATCCTCTCGATAAGAAGAATAGCTTTTTTTAGGTAATTTTGTGAATTTCCAGAATTACTGCCTGTAACTAGGTAGACCTGATCAGATCCATTAGGCATTGTTATCCGTACTGTTGTTTTTCTTTAATCTCTTCGATTGTTTTACAATCAATGCATTGTGTTGCAGTGGGCCTAGCTTCAAGTCTTTTAATTCCTATCTCAATACCGCAAGTTTCACAGAAGCCGTAAAAATTATCTGATAGATCCTTCATAGACTGTTCGATTTTTGAAATGAGTTTCCTTTCTCTGTCTCTTTTTCTTAGTTCAAGCATGAATTCCTCTTCTTTAGATGCTCTATCTACAGAATCAGGGAAATTACCTTGATCAGTCTGAATTAAATTTTCGGTTTTTTCTTGCTCTTCGTGAAGGGCATCTTTCCATGCTTGTAAAATATTTTCAAAATGCTTCTTTTGATTAGCATTCATATATTTTTCATTTTTTTTAGATTTGTAAGGCTGAAAGGTGCTAGAAAAATTTGAAAAATCAGAAATATCTACATTAGATTTTTTAGGAGCTGTTTTTTTGGCAGCCTTCTTTGCAGTAGATTTTTTTGCAGGAGCTTTTCTTGCAGCGGTTTTTTTAACTGATTTTTTTACTGCCTTTGCTGCTTTAGTTGATGACTTTGTTTTTGCAGGAGCTTTCTTTGAGGAAGCTTTTGGTTTCGGTTTTGTTTTTTTTGCTGTAGCCATCAATTAGAAATTTAGGTTGTGCAAGATAGCAAAAGAAACTTTAATTTACTAGTTTTTTTTAAAGTGAATTGAATTCTTTTTGGTACTTTAAATAGTCTTCTCTTTGCAGCCTAGGACCAAAAACGGTTACGCCTCTTGAAGCTAAAAAACATCCAAATTTCGCAGCTTTTTCATTTGAACATCCTCCAAGCAAACGATTTAAAACGGCTCCAGCAAACATATCTCCTGCTCCATTTGTATCTATAGGATCCACTTTGTATCCTTCAACATACTCAATATCACTATTTTCAAGGATCATAGCTCCTTTAGAGCCAAGAGTTACGAAAACTTTTTTTGAATACTCTCCAAGTTTCTTTATTGCATGCTCAAGGTTTTCTAAATCAGTTATTACTTTTGCTTCTTCATCGTTACAAAACAAAACATCAACTTTGGAATTCAAAACATTTAGCATCCTTTCCTTAAATGTAGACACAATGTTTGGATCTGATAAAGTGAAAGCAATTTGAACATTTTTACTTTTTGCCAATCTTATGGCTTCCATGCAAGCATCATAAGAATCATCTCCGCTCATCATATACCCTTCCAAATATATTAATTTACTATCATTAAATATCTCACCAGCTACATCTGTGGCAGATAAATCAGAGCTTATTCCTAAGCAGGTACTCATTGTTCTTTCAGCATCTGGACTTACCATGACTATGCAAGTTCCAGATTTTATATTTGAATCTAGCATAACTGAGTGATCTATATTCACTCCTGCATCAGAGAGATCGTCTAAATAAAAATTACCATTCTTGTCATTTCCTACCTTACATATATAGCTACAGGATGATCCTAAAATCGAGGCAGCAAAAATAGTATTAGTTGCAGATCCTCCACAAGCTAAACTGGGTTTTCCATACTCTTTTTCTAAACTATTTAATAAATTAGTTTGTTCGTCGGAATCAACTAAATGCATAGTCCCTTTTTCAAAACCTTTTTTCTTTAGAAAAGAATCAGTTACGTGAAATTCACTATCAACTAGGGCATTTCCAAGTCCAATGAGATCGAATTTAGCCATTTAACTTCCTTTAATAACTTTTTTTATTTGCTTTAAAGCTCTTGAAGGCGAATCATTATTAAAAAGAAATTTCGAAATTGCAAAAAAATTATAATTATCCTTTAAAAGTACTCCTATATTTTTTTCATCAATTCCTCCAATCGCAATCAAAGGCTTAGAAGAATTCTTCATCAAAAGAGATCTTTGATTAGCATTCACTAAAACGGTATCAGTCTTAGTTGTTGTTCTAAACATTGAGCCAACAGCTAAATAATCCCAGTCAAATAAATCTGCTGGGGGATTTTTCACGAGACCTAGATTATTTTTGCAAGAAAGCCCTATGACTTTTTCTTTAAAGTATGAGCTAAATACTTTTTTTTGGTCATCAGGTTTTTTAAGAAAGTTCTCATAATCTTCCATCCCTAAGTGGACGCCATCAGCATTTAAATCTTTTGCAATCTCCATGTGATCATTAATGATCAATTTACAGCTATGATTTTTTGTGAATTTAACTATTTTGCTAGCCACAGAATATATCTGGTCTAATGTGTCAGCTTTTCTTCTGATTTGGAGAAAATTAATTTTTGCCTCAATCAATTCTTGTGACTTCTCTATTAATTCATTTTCTTCAATATCATTTGGAGTAATTGCGTAAATGCCTTTCATAAGAATTTTTGACCCTTTCCAATTTTCTTGAAAAGTTTCAAGTATGAGTTAGTTTGATTGCTTGCCTTTTCACAAGAGTCTACAACAGAGAATTTTTTTGCTAAAAAAATAGTTAACAAAGATGAGAGCATACATCCCGTTCCATGAAAATATCCTTTTAAAAGATGATTCTTAAATTGAAACGGATCAGATCCATCGCTAAATAAATAATTCACAATCTTGTTATTTTTAATTTTGCCAGTGACTAAAGTATTTTTAATACCTAATTCATAAAAGAACTTAATTGAATTTTCTATATTGTTTTTATTACTTAATTTAATTAGTTCATCTTCATTAGGTGTTACGATACTTGCTAGAGGTAATAATTCATCTCTCATAAATTCGATAGCTTTTTTATTTAAAAAAGACTTCCCTGATGTTGGCCCAATTACAGGATCTATTACAATAGGCACTTTTGTTTTGACTAGAAAATTCTTTATCACTCTGGCAATATCATAGCTGCCAATCAGGCCAATTTTGATTGCATCTGGTTTTATATCATCAAGAATGAAATCTAATTGTTTATGAAATACTTTCCCAGATGCAGGAAAATTATCTTTAGATTTCTGTGAATTTTGGACAGTTTCACTAGTTATTAAAGTCAGTGGATGACATTTATTAAGGCGACAAATATTAGCATCCATCATCACTCCAGCCCCTCCGCTTGGATCATGCCCCCCTATAATTAAAATTTTCTTTTTCATGTTTTTTGATTTTAATTAAGTATAATTCCCAGCCGTTTTTAAATATACATAATGAAAAAAATTAAAATCGCCATAGCAGGAGTCACGGGATACTCTGGAAGGGAATTAAAAAAAATCCTGGATGCACATGAGCATGTAGAAATTGTATCTGTATATGCATCATCAAGTATCGGAGAGAGGTTGGAAGAATCATCTTCTGTCAAAAAGGAAGATGAAACCTTGATTATTTCAGATATCGATAAAGCGTCTTTTTCTAATATTGATGTCATCTTCTTTTGTACTCCTCACGGGCTTTCTATGCAGTATGTTTCAAAGATATTATCTGCAGGAGTCAAAATTATAGATCTATCAGCTGATTATAGATTCAATGATGCAGATAGATGGAAAAAAAATTATGACACTGATCATAAAGATCCCATAAATTTAAAGGAGAGCATCTATGGTTTACCAGAACTTTTCAGGGACGACATAAAAATATCTAACTTAGTAGCGGTGCCAGGTTGTTATCCAACTGCAAGTCTCTTATCACTAATGCCGATCATGAGCCAGCTTAAAAGTAACGATATCATCATAGATGCTAAATCTGGCTACAGTGGAGCTGGAAAAGCAAAATCTGAAGGGGGTCTCGCAGAGTCGATGAAAGATAACTTTAAAGTTTACTCCCCCGATTTTCACAGGCATGAGGATGAGATCAAATACTATGCAGACAAACTCTTGGATAAGAAGTTTAATGTTTCGTTTGTTCCCCACTTACTCCCTCACTTCAGAGGGGAGTACATAACAGCATATGTTGAACCTGAAGACATAAACAAAGATTTCCAAAAAATTTACGAAGATTACTATGCTCATGAAAAGCTAGTAAAAGTTTTAAAAAAAGGTACAGTACCTGAAATAACAAATATAAGTGGGATGCCAACTTGCGAAATTGCCGTTAGTGCCAAAAAAAGCAGTAACAAATTAATTATAAATGCTGCCTTGGACAATCTACTTAAAGGTGCAGCAAGTCAAGCAGTTCAGTGCTTTAATCTTATGCATGACATAGATGAGTTTCATTCGCTAAAATATTGATAATGATAGAAAAATTTGAGCCTAAAGAAATTTTCTTAACAGAAAATGCAATTTCAAAAATTCTCTCGCTGAGAGAAGAAGAATCAAATAAATCTCTTATGTTAAGAGTTTTTGTTACTGGTGGTGGCTGTTCAGGATTCCAATATGGATTCAAATTTGATGATCAAAAAGATGAAGAGGACACCCTTGTAGATTTTGATGGTGCAGACGTTGTCGTAGATCCTTTGAGTATGCAATATGTATTCGGCTCCACAATAGATTATGTACAGAACCTTGAGGGAGCGAAATTTGTTGTTGATAATCCAAATGCAGCAACTCAATGCGGTTGCGGAGCATCATTTTCAATTTAATTTTTGTTAATTTCGCCTAGTAAGCTAGGTTTAGCGCCCGTAGAAAGCTTTAAGTAAATTTTTTCCCCATTAAGCCTTTTTTTTGCCAACCAAGCAAAAGTTGCTGCTTCAATATATTTAGGCTTAAGTCCCAAAGTATTTATATTTTTTATTGGAAACGACGATCCAAGAAGTATCTTTAATCTTGATACTAGAAACTTATTTTCTGCTCCGCCACCACAGAGGTAAACAGAAGCTTTTTTGATAGGACAAAAATTTTCGATGCTTTTATAGATTGATCGAGCGGTTATCTCTGTTAGGCAAGCTGCTTGATCAGCAGAAGAAGCTTTTCCAAGTTTTACTTGGAATTTTTCTAAATCAAAATTTTCAATTGAATAACTATTTGGCAGCTCAAACTGAAATAATTTTGATTTAAGATATTTTTCAATTTCAATTTCGTATGGATAAATATCTCCCTTAGCAGCCAATTGACCATTCTTATCAAATTGATATTTTTTTTTAGAATTTTTTTGAATAAAATTGTCAATCATACAGTTGCCTGGACCACAATCCCATCCAAAGGAGTTCCCTTTTTTTGGAAGGAATGTCATGTTTGAGATTCCACCTATGTTTATGATGAGCCTGTCTTCGGTAGAAGATTTAAAAAACTCCTTATGAAAGGATGGAGTTAAAGGCGCTCCTTGACCTCCATTTTTTATATTGGCCTGCCTGAAGTCAGACACAGTGGTTATATTTGTTTCTCTTCCTATTAAAAATGGGTCTCCTACTTGAAGAGAAAATGTTTTCCTTCCTTGTCTTTTATGCATAAGAGTTTGTCCGTGAGATCCAATTGCACAAATTTCACTAGCCTCGAAAGGGGTTTTTTTAATGAGCTTATTTATTGTCTTGGCTGAAATTTCTCCTACCTTATTATCAATATCTTTCAGAACCCCTTTAGAAGGAAGTTTCTTATTTCTTGATATATCTAAGATCGCATCTTTAAGTTTTTCATCGTATTTGGTGGAAGCAAAGTTTAAAAAAGATATCTTTTTATCAATTTTGAATAACCCTGCATCTATTGAATCTGCACTCGTCCCAGACAGGACTCCGATGAACAAGTTACTCTTCAATTTTTTCTTCATTTGAACTGAAAAGCTTTTTTTTAAGTGTGTTCATTTTCAAATCAAGAGCTAAAGCAAAATTCGTAAAATCTTCTTTATTTTCTGATTCGATAGGCTTGGCATTGGGGAATTTAACTCTCAAGGGGTCTGTATGCATCCCGTTCACTCGGAATTCATAATGAAGATGCGGTCCAGTTGCTAGACCAGACTTACCCACATAACCAATAATGTCTCCCTGATCAACTTTAGAGCCAACTTGAAGACCTTTGGCATATCCTGACAAATGAGCATATCTAGTTGTGTATTCATTAAAATGCCTTATCTCAATTAATCTTCCATATCCGCCCTTATTTGCTCTAAAGATTACTGTTCCTTCACCAGTAGCTCTGACTGGTGTGCCAGTTTTCGCAGCATAGTCAACACCAGTATGAGCTCTTATGGTATTCAAAATAGGATGTTTTCTATTCAAGTTATATTTTGAACTCACATAACTAAATTCTACGGGAGATCTCAAGAATGCCTTTTTTAAGTTATTTCCTTCTTGTGAAAAATAGTCCTTTTTGCCATCTTGAAAATATCGAACAGCACTGAATTTATTTTCACCCCTATAAAAATTAGCAGAAATTATGTCCCCATTTCTTACCTTGTTGCCTTTCCAATAAAGTTGCTCATATATAAGCTCAAAACTATCTCCAGATCTTATGTCATAAATAAAATCAATGTCCCAGCCAAATATGTAAGCTAAATCCATGATTATACTTTCAGGAATATTGCTTTTCTTCCCGGACATAAAAAGAGAATCCTCAATCGTTGCTGAATGATAGATTTCTTCTTTATCAAGAATTCTTGAAAACTTAGATATTCTAAATAAACCATTTTTGAAGATTGCCTCGTATCCATCCATAAAATTTGATGTCACTGAAATTGATGCTGGATTCATTAAAAAATCATGAACAATTTCTACAAAGTCTCCTTCTTTGATTCTGGCCATTTTTTCTGAACCTTTTGCCCTTACTAAGGCTTGAATAAACCTATCTGGAATATTTTCGTTTCTTAGAATCTTTATTAAATTATCCTGACTTTTAACTTTTATCTGCTTGTATACCTTTTTGTTATCTGTCTTGATGACTCCATTATCATCTTGTTGCCCTAGTTTTATTGTTTCTCGCTCATATTTTATTTCTTCATCAGCAGGTAAAGATAAAGAAAATTCCTCTAATCCTTTTGGTAATGAGAAGTACATCAGAGCTATTAAAGAACCTATTAATAAGAATATGATTCCTAAATAAATTCGAATTTCTTTGAAAAAACTAAGCATTAATTGAATTTTAAATTAAAAAAATAGGTAAATAGTGTTGATCTAAATTATCATAAACACAGATCATGGATAAAGATACTAAACAAGCTCTTGAAATTATCAAAAGAGGTTCTGATGAAATCATACCTGAAGATGCTTTTAAGAAACTGTTAACATCTAAAAAAAAACTCACAGTTAAGGCTGGATTTGATCCCACCTCAGCAGACCTACATTTAGGGCATACGGTACTTATAAACAAACTCAAAGCATTTCAGGATTTAGGACATACGGTAATATTTTTAATAGGAGATTTTACTGGCTTAATTGGTGATCCCTCAGGAGTCAACGAGACTAGACCAAATATCGATGAAAAGAAATTAGCAGAGAATTCGAAAACTTACGCTGATCAAGTTTTTAAAATTCTGGATAAAAAGAAAACTAAAATTAAATTCAATTCATCCTGGTTTAAAAAAATGAAACCTGATGAATTTATAAGACTCTCATCGATAATGACTGTAGCGAGAATGCTTGAAAGAGATGATTTTAAAAAAAGATATGAAAATAATAAGCCGATTTCTTTGCATGAATTTTTATATCCTCTCGTTCAAGGATTTGACTCTTATGCGCTGAAAGCTGACATTGAATTAGGAGGGACTGATCAAAAGTTTAATCTCCTTGTTGGAAGAGAAGTTCAGAAACATTTCGGGCAGAATGAGCAAGTGATTATTACCGTACCTTTATTAGAAGGATTAGATGGCGTCAAAAAGATGTCTAAATCTCTCAATAACTACATAGCTTTAAATGATGAGCCCAATGAAATGTTTGGAAAAATTATGTCCGTATCTGACGATTTAATGTGGAGATATTTTGATTTACTCAGCTTCAGATCCAATGATGAAATAGCTTCATTTAGAGATAAGGTTAAAAACGGAGAGAATCCTATGACCTTTAAAAAGATACTTGCCACAGAAATTGTTGAAAGGTTTTATGACAAGAAATCATCAGAGAATGCCGAGATAGCATTTACAAATGTTTTTAGTAACAAGTTAGAACCTAATGAAGTACCTGTTTTTGAAATAAATGAAACCTCAGGCATATCAATCGTTGAACTTCTAACTCATGAGGATTTAGGTAATGAATTTATTCAAAGTAAGTCAGAGTGTCGAAGATTGATAAAACAATCAGGGATCAAAATGAACAATAAAAAAGTTGAAAATCCTGATCTTTTGATAAATTTGGGAGATGAAAATTACTTCCAAATAGGTAAAAGAAAGCATCTAAAAATCAAGCTGGTAACTTAAAAAAAATAGTACTTTGTTTTTTTTTAAACAAATGTATACTGACCGTCCCGAACGCCAAAAATCCTTTTTTTTTTGCGCATTTGCAGGGGTGTTTTTTTACAGTTTATTCAAGTAATTCGTGCGGGCACTTGCCTTTAATATTAAGGTTCGTGCAATTTTTTTAGAAGTTTTTTAAAACTTCATTTGATGAGTTGTTACACGACAACTCACACTCGTAATTGATGTTCATTTTATTGAGCGTCCATTTTTAAACTGAAGAGTTTGATCATGGCTCAGATTGAACGCTGGCGGCAAGCCTCATACATGCAAGTCGAGCGAGAACGTTACTTCGGTAGCTAGTAAAGCGGCGGACGGGTGAGTAACGCGTAGGAATCTACCTTTCAGCGGGGGATAGCTCGGGGAAACCCGAATTAATACCGCATACACCCTAAGGGGGAAAGAGGGCCTATCCTTGGAAGCTCTCGCTGTTAGATGAGCCTGCGTGAGATTAGTTTGTTGGTGGGGTAATGGCCTACCAAGACCGCGATCTCTAGCTGGTCTGAGAGGACGATCAGCCACACTGGGACTGAGACACGGCCCAGACTCCTACGGGAGGCAGCAGTAGGGAATATTGGACAATGGGGGCAACCCTGATCCAGCTATGCCGCGTGTGTGAAGAAGGCTCTAGGGTTGTAAAGCACTTTAGGTAAGGACGAAAAGAATATAGTTAATACCTATATTCCGTGACTTAACTTACAGAATAAGGACCGGCTAACTCCGTGCCAGCAGCCGCGGTAATACGGAGGGTCCAAGCGTTAATCGGAATTACTGGGCGTAAAGCGCGCGTAGGCGGTTTGTCAAGTTGGATGTGAAATCCCTGGGCTCAACCTAGGAACTGCATTCAAAACTTATAGACTAGAGTACGATAGAGGAGAGTAGAATTCCTGGTGTAGCGGTGAAATGCGTAGATATCAGGAGGAATACCAATGGCGAAGGCAACTCTCTGGATCGACACTGACGCTGAGGTGCGAAAGCGTGGGTAGCAAACAGGATTAGATACCCTGGTAGTCCACGCCGTAAACGATGAGAACTAGCCGTTGGATCTTAGATTCAGTGGTACAGCTAACGCATTAAGTTCTCCGCCTGGGGAGTACGGCCGCAAGGCTAAAACTCAAATGAATTGACGGGGGCCCGCACAAGCGGTGGAGCATGTGGTTTAATTCGATGCAACGCGAAAAACCTTACCAACCCTTGACATCTAGTGAAATTTCTAGAGATAGATTTGTGCCTTCGGGAACACTATGACAGGTGTTGCATGGCTGTCGTCAGCTCGTGTCGTGAGATGTATGGTTAAGTCCAGTAACGAGCGCAACCCCTATTCTTATTTGCCAGCACTTCGGGTGGGAACTATAAGGAGACCGCCGTGTATAACACGGAGGAAGGCGGGGACGACGTCAAGTCATCATGGCCCTTACGGGTTGGGCTACACACGTGCTACAATGGGAGATACAGATGGTTGCGAAAGCGCGAGCTGGAGCTAATCCCAAAAAGTCTTCCTCAGTCCGGATTGGAGTCTGCAACTCGACTCCATGAAGCAGGAATCGCTAGTAATCGTGAATCAGAATGTCACGGTGAATACGTTCTCGGGCCTTGTACACACCGCCCGTCACGTCATGGGAGTGTGTTGCACCAGAAGTGGTTTGCCTAACCTTTGGAGGGCGGCCCCCACGGTGTGATACGCGACTGGGACGAAGTCGTAACAAGGTAGCCCTAGGGGAACCTGGGGCTGGATCACCTCCTAAAATATATACACGACTTAATATTGTGAGTGTCCGTTCGAATTACTTGAATTTTCTACAGATCGCTAAATTGACACTATTTAGATCTTAAGAGTTCTTTAAAAGTATTGTAATTCCAAAATATGAATGAATTTTATTCATTCATGATCAACAATTTTTGTTATCAATTGTTGATTGTTTTATCAAAATTTTTTGATAATTCACCAAGTAATATTCTGAGATTTATCTCAGAATGCTAATGGCAAATTCTGGCGCTTAGTAATCAGAAAACTTTCATAATTTTTAAGTAATTAAAAATATATGGTTAAGTAATTAAGTGCATACGACGGATGCCTTGGCAGCTGAAGGCGATGAAGGACGCGAAAGCCTGCGATAAGCTTCGGGGAGCTGGCAATTAAGCTTCGATCCGGAGATTTCCGAATGGGGAAACCCACTTGAGATAACTCAAGTATCTTTATCTGAATTCATAGGATAAATGAAGCGAACGCGGGGAACTGAAACATCTAAGTACCCGTAGGAAAAGAAATCAACCGAGATTCTGTTAGTAGCGGCGAGCGAAAACGGAACAGCCCTTAAGCTTTGTTGAAGAAAGAAGAAAGAGTTGGGAAGCTCTACCACAGAAGGTGATAGTCCTGTATTTGAATTCTTCTTCAAAGTGAAATCGAGTAGGTCGGGACACGTGGAATCTTGACTGAACATGGGGGGACCATCCTCCAAGGCTAAATACTCTCAGCTGACCGATAGTGAACCAGTACCGTGAGGGAAAGGCGAAAAGAACCCCGGAGAGGGGAGTGAAATAGAACCTGAAATCGTATGCATACAAGCTGTCGGAGCTCTAAGTATATCTTCGGATATACGGAGTGACGGCGTACCTTTTGTATAATGGGTCAGCGAGTTACTGTCTGTGGCAAGCTTAACTTTAATAGGTAGGCATAGGGAAACCGAGTCTTAATAGGGCGTTGAGTCGCAGGGAGTAGACCCGAAACCGGGCGATCTATCCATGGCCAGGGTGAAGGTGAGGTAACACTCACTGGAGGCCCGAACCCACTTATGTTGAAAAATGAGGGGATGAGCTGTGGATCGGAGTGAAAGGCTAATCAAGCTCGGAGATATCTGGTTCTCCTCGAAAGCTATTTAGGTAGCGCCTCGTGTATTACTCTTGGGGGTAGAGCACTGTCTCGGCTAGGGGGTCATCCCGACTTACCAAACCGACGCAAACTCCGAATACCAAGAAGTATGAGCACGGGAGACAGACTGCGGGTGCTAACGTCCGTAGTCGAAAGGGAAACAACCCAGACCGCCAGCTAAGGTCCCAAATTATGGTTAAGTGGGAAACGATGTGGGAAGGCACAAACAGCTAGGAGGTTGGCTTAGAAGCAGCCATCCTTTAAAGATAGCGTAACAGCTCACTAGTCGAGTCGGCCTGCGCGGAAGATTTAACGGGGCTAAACCATAAACCGAAGCTGCGGATAGATGTTTACATCTATGGTAGAGGAGCGTTCTGTACGCCAATGAAGAAGGACCGAGAGGTTCTTTGGAGGTATCAGAAGTGAGAATGCTGACATGAGTAACGAGAGAGAGGTGAAAAACCTCTCCGCCGAATGATCAAGGTTTCCTGTCCAACGCTAATCGGGACAGGGTAAGTCGGCCCCTAAGGCGAGGGCGAAAGCCGTAGTCGATGGGAAACAGGTTAATATTCCTGTACTTTTTGTAATTGCGATGGAGTGACGGAGCAGGCTAGGTCAGCAGGGCGATGGTTGTCCCTGTTTAAGGTCTTAGGCATGTGTCTTAGGTAAATCCGGGATGCTTTATGCTGAGAACTGATGACGATTTTTCATTTATGAAAAAGAAGTGATTGATGCTTTACTTCCAGGAAAAACTTCTAAGCTTAAATTGCAAGGAACCGTACTCTAAACCGACACAGGTGATCAGGTAGAGAATACTAAGGCGATTGAGAGAACTTGGGTTAAGGAACTAGGCAAAATGGTACCGTAACTTCGGGAGAAGGTACGCCTCTATTACGTGATGAAACTTGCTTTCTAAGCGGAAAGAGGTCGAAGATACCAGGTGGCTGCGACTGTTTACTAAAAACATAGCACTCTGCAAACACGTAAGTGGAAGTATAGGGTGTGACGCCTGCCCGGTGCCGGAAGGTTAATTGATCAGGTTAGTCCTCGGACGAAGCTTGTGATCGAAGCCCCGGTGAACGGCGGCCGTAACTATAACGGTCCTAAGGTAGCGAAATTCCTTGTCGGGTAAGTTCCGACCTGCACGAATGGCGTAACGATGGCCACACTGTCTCGACCCAGGACTCAGTGAAATTGAATTTGCGGTGAAGATGCCGTATACGCGCGGCTAGACGGAAAGACCCCGTGCACCTTTACTATAGCTTCACACTGGACTTTGAATTTATATGTGTAGGATAGGTGGGAGACTTTGAAACCAAAGCGCTAGCTTTGGTGGAGTCGTCCTTGAAATACCACCCTTATACATTTGAGGTTCTAACTTAGATCCGTTATCCGGATCAAGGACAGTGTGTGGTGGGTAGTTTGACTGGGGCGGTCTCCTCCCAAAGAGTAACGGAGGAGTGCGAAGGTATCCTCAGCATGGTCAGACATCATGCAATGAGTGCAATGGCATAAGGATGCTTAACTGCGAGACTGACAAGTCGAGCAGATACGAAAGTAGGTCATAGTGATCCGGCGGTTCTGTATGGAAGGACCGTCGCTCAACGGATAAAAGGTACGCCGGGGATAACAGGCTTATACCCCCCAAGAGTTCACATCGACGGGGGTGTTTGGCACCTCGATGTCGGCTCATCACATCCTGGGGCTGGAGCAGGTCCCAAGGGTATGGCTGTTCGCCATTTAAAGTGGTACGCGAGCTGGGTTTAGAACGTCGTGAGACAGTTCGGTCCCTATCTGCCGTGCGCGTTGGAGATTTGAGAGGAGTTGCTCCTAGTACGAGAGGACCGGAGTGAACGAACCTCTGGTGTTCGGGTTGTCACGCCAGTGGCATTGCCCGGTAGCTATGTTCGGACAGGATAACCGCTGAAAGCATCTAAGTGGGAAGCCCCCCTCAAGATAAGATCTCCCTGAACCTTCGGGTTCCTAAAGAGCCGTTCAAGACTAGGACGTTGATAGGCAAGGTGTGTAAGTGCTGTGAGGCATTGAGCTAACTTGTACTAATTGCTCGTGAGGCTTAACCGTATATTTTTAGTTATTTAGAAATTTTTCTAAACTAAGCCAGAATATTTGGAATTCAATGCGAATAACGAATTTTGCTCGATGACAATAGCAAGTGTGTCCCACCTGATTCCATTCCGAACTCAGAAGTGAAACCACTTAGCGCCGATGGTAGTGTAGCTTTTGTTACGCGAGAGTAGGACATCGTCGAGCTTTTCGTTTATATTCTCAATATGAGAATCTTTACATTACTTATTTTCCTTTTCTTATTTTCTTGTACTCAAACTCCATCTGTTTCTTCAGAATATATGGATAACTTTATCGAGTATGTAGAAACATTATCTTCAGATGATTTTGAGGGCAGAGCTCCTGGCACACCCGGAGGAATTAAAACTAAGAACTTTATATCGGAAAAGTTTTCAGAATTTGGTCTTGAAGGTTTGAACGGCAGTTATCTTAGCGATGTCAAATTAACTGAAATTACACTTAAAATTTCATCTACTTTTTCTATTTCTCATAACGATAAGAAGTTAGATATAGACTTTGGAGCTGATTATGTTTTTTGGACAAAAAGGCAAGTCAATGAAGTTGAACTAAAAAATCAAAAAATGGTTTTTATAGGCTACGGCGTTGATGCTCCTGAATACGATTGGAATGACTACGAAGGAGTCGATTTAAAGGGAAAAGTAGTTGTAGCTTTAATCAATGATCCAGGTTTTGAGCTGGAAAATGAAAATATATTTAAAGGAAAAGCCATGACCTACTACGGTAGATGGACCTATAAATTTGAAGAAGTTGCAAAAAAAGGAGCCACAGGGATGCTCATCATTCATGAAACTGCTCCAGCTGCATACGGATGGAACGTTGTAGAGACAAGCAACACAGGGCCTCAATTGGATTTATATTCAGAATCAAAGAATGTCCATAGAGCAAAGATTGAAGGATGGATCACCAAAGAGACTTCAGAGAAAATTTTCTCTCTTATTGGATCTTCCTATGAAGAAATGAAAAGCGCTGCTTTGAAGAAAGACTTTAAAGCTATCGAGTTGGAAGGCTTTCAGGTCAGCGCAAAAATTAACAATCAAATTAAATATGCAAATTCTCATAATGTGGTGGGTATAAAAAAAGGGAAGACTTATCCTGATGAATTCATAATGTTGATGGCTCATTGGGATCATCTTGGTAAGGATTCTTCCTTAGATGGAGACCAAATCTATAATGGAGCCGTTGATAATGCTACCGGAACTGCCTTGATTATGAGCGTAGCTGAAAGATTAAAAAATGAAGATACAGAAAGGTCTGTAATGTTTCTTGGTTTAACTGCTGAAGAATCGGGATTATTAGGTTCAGCATATTTAGCAGAGAATTTTCCATTTGATTATTCTCAAATTGTTGCAGGAATGAATTTTGATGGAATACCCGCAATTGGTAAAACAAAAGATATGTTAGTTATTGGTTATGGAGCCTCTGAATTAGAAGATGTTCTCAAAAAACATCTAAATAAATATTCAAAAGTCATTACGCCAGACTTATTCCCTGAAAAAGGATTTTTCTATCGATCGGATCACATAAGTTTTGCAAAAAAAGGAATCCCTGTTTTGTATGCAGATCCGGGATACGACCTTGTTGATGGTGGTTTGGAAAAAGGCATGAAGTATGCAGCAGAATATACTAGCAATCTCTATCATCAGGTAGCAGATGAAGTATACGAAAATTGGAATTATGATGGAATAGCTGAAGATATAGATATCTTCTATTCAATGACAAAGGATTTAGCAAATTCTAGAGAATTCCCTAATTGGTACGAAAACAACGAATTTAGATCCATAAGAGATAATTCTTTAATCAATAAGAGTCCCTAAAGAGCTTGCAAACTCTCCATTATTTGGGAAATCAGCCGTTAATCCAGCAAAAGAAATCCACCTTTTTAGAACGCTCTTGTATAGATCATATTGAGGCGTTCTCCCAACTACGTAAACATTCTCGCAGTTGAATGCTACTGCTGTCGCAGAAGCCATCCTGGCAACAGTTTGTCCGACTAAATTCATTATTGCAGCTGTTTTATCTGCTTTAGTTGATTTGTTTTTATATCTTACTTTTCCAAAATTTACTGCGGTTGCATCTTTGGGTAATTCGCCTATTGGACCTGATACAACTTCATTAAGTAATAAATCTACCTTTTCTACCTTACCTCGATTTGCAAGTTTATTGATTACGTCTGGATTATTTTCATCATTAATTAGATTACACAAACCAACTATAGTTCCTCCTCCAACGCCTGTTCCCCCTGCATGAGATATCATATTTCCGTCGCTTAAGACGAATGCCGTACCAGATCCAGAGCTGATAATTAACTTTTTCTTATCATTTTTAGCCAAATAATTTGTACCTTTACTGATGGCATCTATTTCATTTGCATGCGATAGCTCGATTCCACCAATTTTTGAAGGTAAATCATAGTGCTTTCCCCCTGTCACACCTATGAATTCGACATCATCAAAATTAACTAATTTATGAATTTGTTTTGAAATATTAGAAACTGATAACCTTTTAGAATCGAAAGATATAAACTTTGCTTTAGATTCATCTAGAATAGATAAATCTGTGAAACTTATACCAAAATCAATTCCTACTTTCATTGAACTTTTTTTGTTTACATCATACATGAAGAATTTTAAGCAAATTATTACAATTTGTTTTTTTGCAATTGCATTGGCTAACTGTGGCGGCGGAGGGAAGGGAAGTTCAACACAGCCTTCCTCCCCAAGCAATGACGTTCCTCCTCAGAACTCACAATCAAATTCAAGTCAAACACAATCTTCTCAAGACTCGAGCAATTCAGACTCTACAGCTTCTTATGTGGAACTGATGACTAAATTTACCAGTTCAGTTGAGTATATAAATCAATACGGGCTTTCCATGATTAATGCTGCAGAACCATATGCAAATAATCTTTCTGGTGCCGGAACAACCATTGGAATAATGGATAGTGGAATTGAAACAAATCACGTAGAGCTTGATTCGCAGAACAAAATTACAACTGATAGTATTTTAGACTATTCAAATTTTTCAGGATATAGGGCGCCTACATCAGATGATAAAACTCATGGAACTTTTGTTGCATCAATAGCTGCAGGAGATAGAGATGAAAGCAATAATCCTAACGATATTCAAGGAGTTGCTTATAACGCCCAAATTCATTTTATTGCTATCCCTCTTGCAGAACCTGACGATAATTATGAACCTGTAGAAGTCACTGAAGATAATGCAGAGGATTACAGCAGTCTTGACCAGGCATATGCCTCTTTTTATAAAGACTTTACATCCAGATATGTTACGGCAGTGAATAATAGTTATGGAATGCAAGGAAACATTGCAGATTATGAAGAGTCTGCAGTTCGAGCATCTTTTCCTACTGTAATAGAAACCATTGCGCAGCAGAATAAGATCAATAAAACGATATTTGTATGGAGTGCAGGTAATGCAGGAGGATACTCAGAACAACAAGTTGATAACTCCAGTCCTGAAATTTTTCCAGGAATGGTCTATTTTATCGAAGAGCTCCAAGATACCTCTGTCGCAGTTGTTTCAGTAAACGAAGAAGGCCTGATTGCAGATCATTCTAATCGTTGTGGCCTAGCAAAAGATTTTTGTATTGCTGCTCCAGGCGAGAATATTACCGGGGCTTATGTTACGAATGAATATCCTGAAAATGATAACTATGGAACAGGTTCAGGAACTTCTTTCGCAGCCCCTTTCGTCAGCGGCGCAATAGCTTTGCTAACAGAAAAATTTAGGGGTCAGTTGACTGGGCAAGAAATACTTCAACGTATTTATGTAACAGCAAATAAGGAAGGAGTTTACTCAAATTCTGATATTTACGGCCAAGGTCTTCTTGATTTAAAAAAAGCTATAGAACCGATTGGACAAACTTATTTTATTTCTCCCATAACAAACCAAGTAACCACTTTTTCTCAGGCCAATATTTTTTTGAGTTCGCCATTATTTGGAAGTCTCGATAACTTAGACGACAAACTATTCTTAACTTATTTTGATGAGCTTGGAGCCCCTTTTTCAATTAATGCTAGTCAACTCATAAGAAATAATAATCCAGAAAATAGTTATTTACCTAGATTCCAAAACTCGCAATTACCTAAATCAGAAAATGAATATTTACAGTTATTTTCCACAATAGAGAATTATGATTTTTTATCTAATCAAACTACTCAGAAAAGTGGTTTTTCATATGCTTTTTCTTTAGATCCCTATAATTCCTTTAATTTATCTTTAAATCAGAAGAATTATTATTCATCGCTAAGTACTTCTTACGATCCGATTAAAAATTTTGTATCCAATGGGCCAAGTATCAAATATTCATTCAAAAATAAAAGATTTGGTTATGGTTTTAGTTTTTCTAAAGGTTTCCAGGGTTGGAATCCTTGGACTGATCAAGATAAGGCTTATTCGAAGTATTTTTCAACTCAGTTAAATATCTTCTCAAAAAATAATAAAACTTCCATCAAATTGGGACGCCTTGAGGAAGATTCTTCTTATCTTGGGATGATGTTTTTAAATGGACAAAGTTCTTCAAAAAATTCTTATTCTTCAATAATAACCGTCGATTCAGATTTTTTTATTAATGAGAATTTCTCAGCCTTTATATCATTGACAGGCATGAGAGCTGAACCTTATGAAAATTTCTCTTTTATCAATATTAGATCGGATTCATCATTTCTTACATCAACAAACCTAAGCATTCTTGGTAAAGATATTTTCAATAAGAAAGATCGTTTTAGATTGGACTATTTAATTCCTTTAACTGTAGAAAAAGGTACAGCTGACCTTCAATATATATCTGGAAGAAACTATCTTGGTAATTCCACTGTGGATACAGTGAAAGTTAACCTGGCGCCTGCCCATAGAGAAAGAGTTCTTTCTGCGAATTATTCATCACCAATCAATGATTTTTCCGAATTCGGACTTAAATTATTTCTCGTTGAGAATCTCAATAACATAAAAGCAGAAAGTCAGGCTAACCTGACTTTCTATTTAAGATTAAAAATTAAATAAAACTTAAGCTTGGTTTAGCATTTCTGCTACAGCCTTGGCTTGCTCGTTTGATTCTTTGACGATTTGCTCTGAGCTTTCGAGAGGTTTTGTTATCTCAGCCCAATCAATTTCAAAATCACTAGGAGCATTTTCATATTCAAGTAAACCTAATTCTTCATATTTCGGTCTGATGGAATCTGTCAAAAGACCAATTTTTGATAGATTAGGCATGACTCTTGAGAATAAGAAATTTCTAAAAGTTTCCATGGCTCCTGATTCTAAAGTAAATTGCCTAGCTTCCTCAGGAGACATTTTCAAAAATTTCTGCATAGCAGTGGTGTTAATAATTCTATCTCTTGAAATGACACATGCTTCATAGGCGAACTGTGCTCTGTCTTCTACTTCCTCTGGACTTAAAGTTTTTATATATTCTTCAAGATAATTAATCCCGAAGGTGACATGTCTGGCTTCATCTCTGATTACATAATGAAGTAGTTGTTTGAGAAGTACGCAATTAGTATCTAGTTTTAAGTTTGTAAAAGCAGCTAAAGCAAGACCTTCTATAATTACTTGCATACCAATAAACTTAAGGTCCCATCTTTCGTCAGTTAAAATTTTATCAAGCAAAGCTTTTAAGTTTGCATTAACAGGATAATGAAAACCTATTTTTTCCTGAAGATATCTGTTGAAAACCTCAACGTGTCTTGCTTCATCAAAAGTTTGTGAAGCAGCATAAAGTTTTGCATTGTATGTTGGTGCACAGCTTGCAATTTGTGAGGCAACTAATAACGCACCCTGTTCGCCATGTAAAAACTGACATAGGAGTTCAGCTGTTTCGTGTCTGTCGAATTCTATTTTTTCTTCATCAGATAGATTTTTCCAAGCATCTAATTGTTCATGAGGTGGCTCGAACAATTCTCCACCAACTAAAGGCTTATCTTTAGGATGATTGTAACTCCAATCTAAATCAATAGAACCGTTCCAATTTAGTTCTTTACCTAATTCATAAAGTCTTTTAATTCTATTTTCTGCTACTGTGTAATCCCAGTTATATGCCCCGGTTAGAGGGGTATTAAAGATTTCAATAACATCTTGAACATGCTTCTCTTCTAGAGGCAATTCGTCATCAAAATATATTAAATCTTCAGGTGGTCCGTTTCTTTTAACAATTTCCATATGTGTACCTTTTTTAAAAATTTATTAAAGCATTTTGAATGCCGAGGGTCAATTAAATCAGGTTTCAAACAGCGAAGTTAACTGATCAAGCATAGCCCCTCCTAACTCTTCTGCCCTGTGAATGGTGACTGCTTTTTTATAGTATCTTGTAACATCATGTCCGATACCTATTGCAATTAGTTCCGTCTCAGATGCGGTTTCTACTTTTTTTATAACGTCTCTTAGATGAGTATCAAGATAATTAGTAGAGTTTGTCGAAAGCGTACTGTCATCAACAGGGGCTCCATCTGAAATAACCATCAATATTTTTCTTTGCTCAGGTCTTTTGTTTAGTCTGTTTTGAGCCCACATCAATGCTTCTCCATCTACATTCTCTTTTAAAAGCCCCTCCCTGAGCATCAGTCCTAAATTTTTTCGTCCCCGTCTCCAAGCTTGATCTGCAGGTTTGAAGATTATGTGTCTCAAGTCATTTAAGCGCCCTGGATTAGGGATTTTACCTTGCTCTAACCATAACTTTCTGGAGTCTCCACCTTTCCAGTGCTTAGTTGTAAATCCAAGAATCTCTGTTTTTATGTTGCATCGATCAAGAGTGCTGCCAATGATATCTGCGCATATCGCAGCAGTAGTCATTGATCTTCCTCTCATAGATCCAGAGCTATCTACCAAAATAGAAACTAGGGTATCTTTAAACTCTGAGTCTTTTTCAATTTTGAAACTCAATGGAGTGAGAGGATCTACTATAATTTTGTGAAGTTTGCTGGGATCTAGCTGACCTTCCTCCTTATCAAATTCCCAAGATCTATTCTGTTGAGCTAACAATAATCTTTGCAGTCTATTAGCTAATTTCGCTATAGCATTTTTACTGGATTCCATTAATTGATCCAATCTTCCTCTTAATCTAGCTAATTCTTCTGAGTCACATAATTCCTCTGCCTTAACTTCTTCATCAAAATCTTTTGTGTAAACTTTATACTCTTGTTCCCCAACTTTTTTTAGAAGTTCTTCTAATTTTGATCTATTTTCAATCCATGAATCTTCATCAGCATCTACTTCACCTTCTTCGATATCCATTTCTTCTTCTTCTTCTATAGAAGTATCTTGTTCGTCACTTTGTCCATCCTCTGAGTCAGTTTCTTCTTCCTCTTCCTGATTTTCTTCTTCGCTGGACTCATCTTCATTTTCTTCTTCATTTTTCTCATCATTCTCTTCTTCAGGCTGTTGCTCATCCACGCTAATTTCTAGATCTTTTAGTAAAGAAAAGATGACTTTTGAAAAGTCCAACGAACTTTCTAAAGACTCTTCTAATTGCCCTAAGTATTTCTCCTGAAAAGAAATGAGTTTCTCATAAAGATCTTCAAATTTTTTTGAATCAGGACGTCCTAATTCTTGTCCGAGAAGTTCAGATCTCAACCAATGCGAGATAGCTACAGAAGAAGAGTCTTCATTTGCATCCAAAGAATTAATATTTTTCTGAAAAAGAAATTCAAGGTTTTTTGAAACTCCTAGAAATTTTTTTGACCCCAGCAGTTCGACTCTAGTAAGGTCTAGGTTCTTTATGATTTCATTTACTTTTGCATCTCTATGCGTGAATAAATTATCACTTGAATATTTATTTATGAGAGCCAATTGATCAGATTTTGCCCTGAGATCATTAAAGTTTTTAACTGGTTGAAGCGGTTCTGGCAAAGAACTTTGTCTAAGGTTCTCTATTCCAAAATTTACATTTAATTCTGTATCTTCAGAAATAGCTTTAGCCGAAGCTGCAAGCGCATCCTTTATGGTTTGTTTATCAGATTTCTCTAACAAAATTTAATTGGATTCAGAGCTTATGGAACTATTGGTTTCAGCACCAAAACATCTCTGAAAATATTCTGAAATGATTGGTCTTTCAGTTTCATCTGACTTATTGAGAAAACTCAGCTCGAATGATTTAACCAAATCTTCAAAAATAGAATAATTTTCTGCCCAACTAATGACCGTTCTAGGCGACATTAATGTTGATATATCCCCACTCTCAAATCCTTTTCTTGTTAGGTTGGCTAGTCTAATCATATTTAGGACAGTTTCTTTTCCTTCTTTGTTATCTAGATCTTTTACTTTTGAAAGGATAACCTTTTGCTCAAGCTCCTCATCTAAATAGTTTAAAACTGACACGATTTGCCATCTATCCATTTGTCCTTGATTTATCTGCTGTGTCCCATGATAAAGGCCAGTACTATCTCCCAAACCTACGGTGTTTGCTGTTGCAAATAATCTAAAATACGGATTAGGCGTTAAAACTCTATTTTGATCCAACAAGGTTAATTTTCCTTCAGCTTCAAGAACCCTTTGAATGACAAACATTACATCCGGTCTTCCTGCATCATACTCATCAAAAACTAACGCAACCGAATTCTGTATTGCCCAAGGAAGTATGCCTTCTACAAATTTTGTTAATTGCTTTCCATCTTCAATAACAATTGCATCTTTGCCCAGCAAGTCTAGTCTGCTGATATGACTATCTAGGTTAATCCTCACACAAGGCCAATTTAATCTTGAAGCGACTTGTTCAATGTGAGTTGATTTACCAGAACCATGCAAACCTTGAATCATTACTCGACGATTATGCGAAAATCCTGCAAGAATGGAGAGGGTTGTCTCTTTGTCAAAACAATAGTCGGGATCAAGGGCAGGAACGTATTCACTTGGTTCAGAAAAGGCCGGTACTTCTAGATTAGAGTCAAAGCCAAAGGTATTTCCAACGCTGACCTTAATATCTGGAGTCGCGCTTAGATTTTGGGAAGTTGAAATTGTCATATTATTCTTTTATAAATTATTATCCTTTATACCCTAAAACTTCAAATATATAGCTATGACTTTTTGTTAACTTCGTCTAGACTTCTTTTTTTTTATGAATGCCGTAGATAACAGTATATGGACAAAGCTTCAATCTGAGGCTGAGGACTATATTAAATCCAATGAGGATTATAAAGACTTTTTGGAGTCTTTGGTTTTATCTAATGATGATTTTATTTCTTCCATTAGCCTAAAATTATCCAGAGATTTATCTCAGGCATGGTCTTTTTCTGAAAAAAAATTATTTCCTAGTATTTTCCAGGCCCTTAATACCAAAGATGTTTCGAAAGCAATTGAAAAAGATCTTAATGCAGTTATTTCCAGAGATCCCGCAACAAACACCATTTTGGAGACATTCTTATTTTCTAAAGGATTCTCAGCTTTGCAAGCCTACAGGGCCTCTAATTATCATTGGAAAAAAGAAACTCTTTTATCTTATTTTCTACAAAGCAGAACTTCGCAAGTTTATGGCGTAGATATTCATCCTGCAGCTACTATTGGAAAAGGAATAATGCTTGATCATGCTTCTGGAATAGTGATTGGAGAAACTTCAGTGATTGAGGATGATGTTTCTATATTCCAGGGAGTTACTCTTGGTGGAACAGGAAAAGAGATAGGGGATAGACACCCCAAAGTAAGAAAGGGAGTCTTAATAAGTTCAGGAGCTAAAATCTTAGGAAATGTTGAAATAGGCGAAGGTGCAAAAATAGCTGCTGGAAGCGTGGTTCTAGAAGATGTTCCTGAGCACATGACAGTTGCTGGTGTTCCAGCAAAAGTAGTTGGTAAGACTTCTATAAAAACTCCTGGGACTGAAGTTGATCACACAATTGAGGAAAATTAATGTCGTCACAAAAAAGTTTAGATGATTTAGTTCAAACGCTTAATCTAGAAAAATTAGAAGAGAACCTTTACAGAGGTGAATGCGAAAAAACTGCATGGGGCAGAGTCTTCGGTGGTCAAGTTTTAGGCCAAGCCTTAAGTGCAGCTTATAACACCATTGAAGAGGAAAGATATGCGCATTCTTTTCATGCTTATTTTTTGAGGCCAGGAAGAATAGACATCCCCATTGTTTATCAAGTAGTAAGAATAAGAGATGGAGGAAGTTTTACAACAAGAACAGTTGATGCAATTCAAAACGGTGAGGCAATCTTTAATATGTCTGTTTCTTTTCAAAAGGATGAGGGCGGCTTCGAACATCAATTCGACATGCCTGATGTTCCTGGGCCTGAAGAGCTTAAAAGTGAAAGGGAATTAAGAGAGTCAATGATGGATCAAATCCCTGAAGAGTATAGAGATGGATTTCTTAGAGAGAAAGCAATTGAATTAAGAACAGTTGAGCAATTCAATCCATTAAATAGTGAAAAAAAACCTCCTTATAAACATACGTGGATGAAGGCAAATGGAAACCTTCCAGATGATATTCTTGTCCACCAAAACATATTGGCATACGCATCAGATTTTGGTTTGCTCAGTACAGCACAACTTCCGCATGGTATTGGTTGGGGAGGCATGAACAGAAAAGTAATGGCTGCGAGTATTGATCATGCTATGTGGTTTCATAGACCTTTCAGAGCGGACGAATGGTTGTTATATGTAACAGATAGCCCTAGCGCAAGTAATGCAAAAGGTTTCAACAGAGGAAGTGTTTATACACAGGATGGAGTATTGGTAGCTTCAGCTATCCAAGAAGGATTGATGAGAAAAATAGACTCAGATTACTCTAAATAAGAGCAGTAGAGCCCATTAATTCTTTATCAATTTCTCGAGCAGCGGCTCTTCCCTCATTTATCGCCCAAACAACAAGTGATTGGCCTCTTCTGCAATCCCCGGCAGCAAAAACTTTTGGATGTGAGGTTTTATGTATATTGTGATCTGCCTTAAAATTAGATCTTTCATCAAGATCTATATCTACTTCTTGATTGATATAGTTTTCTGGTCCAAGAAAACCCATCGCTAGAAGAATAAGATCTGCTTTCCAAGTTTTTTCAGTTCCTTTTATTTCTTTAAAAGCTGAATCAACCATTACCGTTTTGATTCCTATTAACTTTCCAGACTCATCTCTTAAAAATTCTTTTCCAGAGATTGAATATTCCCTAGGATCTTTTCCTAATACCTCGATTGATTCTTCATGGCCATAATCAACTTTATGTATTCTAGGAAAAAGAGGCCAAGGATTGTTATCTGCTCTATCTTTTGGCAGCTCAGGCATTATTTCAAAATTAAGAAGACTTTTGCACTTGTGTCTTAATGATGTCCCGAGACAATCGTTTCCTGTGTCTCCTCCACCAATGACAATTACGTTCTTATCTTTGGCAGAGATAAAATTGTTATTTTTGAGTTTGCTGTCTAATAGACTTTTAGTGTTTTTACCAAGAAATTCCATGGCAAAGTGAACACCATCTCCTTCTCTGCCAGGGATGGCCAGATCTCTGGGTTTAGTAGCTCCAGTGGTTAAGAGGACAGAATCATTCTCGTTGATAAGGTTTTCAAGAGAGGGTGAATTCGGAGCACCAATATCAGTATTTGTATGAAAAACTATCCCTTCCTTCTCCATGATCTCAATTCTCATATCTAATATTGATTTATCGAGTTTCATGTTAGGAATTCCATACATCATTAGTCCACCGATGCGGTCAGATCTTTCGTAGACTTCAACAGAATGGCCAACGCTATTTAGTTGTTGAGCTGCTGAAAGACCAGCAGGACCTGATCCGACTATAGCTATTTTTCTATTGGTTCTGACTTCTGGAACTTTAGGCTTAAGCCATCCAGATTTTATTCCTTTGTCAGCGATTGCAAATTCTAGATTTTTAATGGCGACAGGAGTTTCAGTTATGCCTAAAACACAAGCCCCTTCGCAGACTGCTGGACAGACCCTTCCTGTAACTTCTGGAAAATTATTTGTTTTGAAAAGCCTATCAAATGCGTCTTCCCACTGCTCGTTGTAGACCAAATCATTCCACTCAGGAATTAAATTGTATACAGGACAGCCTTCACCTGATTGACAGAAGGGCACACCACAATTCATACATCTGGCTGCTTGAGTATTCAGGAGCTTATCGTCATGATCAGTGTATATTTCTTTAAAGTCCAAAACCCTAGACTTAGCTGGCCTGTAAGGCTCAACTTCTCGAGAGAATTCTTTAAAGCCAGTTACTTTTCCCATCTCAACTCACTTTAAGTTTTGTTTCTTTTAATTCCATCATGACTCTTTTGTAATCAGTAGGCATTACTTTTACGAATTTTGATATTGAATTGTTCCAATCCTTTAAGATTCTAGTCGCTACAGCTGAACCAGTAAATTTCTTATGATTTTTTATTAGTTGCTTAAGCTCTTTGAGATCATTCTCATTTTCTAATTTTTCTAACTCAAAAGTGCTGATGTTGCATTTTCTCTTGAATGAGTTTTTAGAATCATAAACGTATGCAACTCCTCCACTCATTCCGGCACCGAAGTTTCTGCCTGTATCTCCAAGAATTACTGCCACTCCACCGGTCATGTATTCGCATCCGTGATCTCCGATACCTTCTACTACAACCTTAGCTCCACTGTTTCTCACGCAAAATCTCTCTGCGGCTATCCCTCTGAAATATGCCTCCCCTCCTGTAGCTCCATAAAGTGCAACATTTCCAAGAATAATATTATCTTCTGCTACAAATTTACTTCTCTTGTCCGGATAGATGATTATTTTTCCACCTGAAAGTCCTTTACCAACATAGTCATTCGCATCCCCTTCAAGCTCAATGGTCATGCCTTTGCAAGTCCAAGCTCCAAGACTTTGTCCAGCGGATCCATCTAATTTCATGTGAATTGTATCCTCAGGCAATCCTTTGTTTTCCCAGATTTTAGAGATCTCATTAGAGATAATGGTGCCAAAAACTCTGTTTGTGTTCCCAATTTTCTGATTTATTGTAATTTTCTCTCTACTTAATATTGATGGTTTGATCTTTTTAAGTAGCTTGAGATCAAGTGATTTTTCTAGATTGTGATTTTGATCTTGAGTTTTAAATACATCAGTATTTTTAAATACTTTTTCAGCAGGAGTAAGAAGATTTGATAAATCAATGCCATCTTTTTTCCAATGATTGATTGCGTTATCTAATTCGAGAAGATCAACTCTTCCTATCATGTCATTGAGATTTTTGATTCCTAACTTCGCCATTATCATTCTTAGCTCTTTTGCAACCATAAAAAGATAATTAACAACGTTTTCTGGCTTACCTTTAAATTTTTCTCTTAGATCTTTATCTTGAGTAGCAATTCCAACTGGGCAAGTATTTAAGTGACACTTTCTCATCATAATGCACCCCAAAGTAACCAGCGGCGCTGTTGAGAAACCAAACTCCTCAGCTCCTAGGATGGCTGCTATAGCAACATCTCTCCCAGTCTTTAACTGGCCATCTGTTTGGAGAACCACCCTGGATCTTAAATTATTCATCACCAAAGTTTGGTGTGTTTCAGCAATTCCAAGCTCCCAGGGAAGTCCTGCGTGCTTGATCGATGTTAATGGAGAGGCTCCTGTTCCTCCATCGTGACCAGCAATGACCAGATGATCTGTTTTCGCTTTTACTACTCCAGCTGCAATAGTTCCAACTCCAATTTCAGAGACCAGCTTCACACTTATCCTAGCTTTCCTGTTAGCATTTTTAAGATCGTGAATTAATTGTGCTATGTCCTCAATAGAGTAGATATCATGATGAGGAGGAGGACTTATTAGTCCAACGCCTGGCGTGGAATGTCTTATCTTTGCTATATATTGATCGACTTTTTTTCCAGGGAGCTCACCGCCTTCTCCGGGCTTTGCACCTTGCGCAATCTTTATCTGAAGTTCGTCAGAGTTAGTCAGGTACCACATAGTCACACCAAACCTTCCAGAGGCAACTTGTTTTATTGCTGATCTTTTAGATCTCCCATCTTTTAATGGTTTAAATCTAATAGGATCTTCTCCTCCTTCACCTGTATTAGATTTACCTCCTAGTTCATTCATTGCCAATGCAAGCGATTCATGAGCTTCTGTAGAGATAGAGCCTAGTGACATTGCTCCGGTTGCAAACCTTTTTACAATTTCTTTTTCAGATTCAACTTGATCCAAAGGAATTCCCTTTTTAGGATATTTGAATTTCATTAGGCCTCTCAAAGTACTGTTTTTGGTAGTCTGTTCATTTGCATGATTTGAGAATTCCCAATATTTACTCTCGTCATTGGCTTGAGAGGCTAGTTGTAAAGAGGAAATTGATTTTGGATCCCACATGTGTGAATCACCACCGTTACGCCAATGAAAATCTCCAGGATTAGGAAGAACAGATACTTTATTTTGATCATATTCAGGAAAACCTATTGCATGCCTTCTCTCTATTTCTTCAGCTAAAACTTCAAAATTTACCCCTTGTACTCTACTAGTAGTCCCCGGGAAACAAAAATCAATTATTTCATCAGCTAAACCAACCGCTTCAAAAATTTGAGCACCTTTGTAAGATTGAAGTGTCGATATTCCCATTTTTGCCATGACCTTCAACATACCCTTAGCAACTCCTTTTTTATAGGCATTAACTAAATCTGAGGTATTTCTCAATTTTTTATCTTGCAGTATTTGATCTTTTAAAGACTTCTCCAAAACTTCAAAAGCTAGGTAAGGATTTATTGCATCAGCCCCATATCCGATAAGAAGGCAGTGATGATGAACCTCTCTGGCTTCGCCAGACTCAATAATCAATCCTAATTGTGTTCTTTTTTCTTTTCTAACTAAATGATGATGGACGGAGGAACACGCAAGCAATGAACTTATAGCAACTCTACTTTTCGACAGATTTCTGTCAGATAGAAGCACAAAAGAATATCCTTGCTTTATTGCGTCCTCTGATTCAGTGCAGATTCTTTTTAGAGCTTTCTTTAGACCTGAGGCTCCACTACCTCTTTCGTATGTAATATCGATAGTCTTAGTAGTCCAACCATAATCTTTGTTATTCTTTATACTAATCAATTCTTCATTTGAAAGAATAGGATGCTTCAATCTTAATCGATGTGCATTTTCTTCTAAAGATTCGAGCAAATTACTCTCTGGACCTATTAGGCATTCAAGAGACATGATTACTTCCTCTCTTATTGAGTCGATTGCTGGATTAGTAATCTGAGCAAAAAGTTGCTTGAAGTAGTCATAAATCATTCTGGGTTTATCAGATAAACATGCTAAAGCAGCATCATTTCCCATTGATCCAAGAGGATCTCTCAACTCAGTTACAAGGGGTAGCAACATGAACTCAAGTGTTTCAGTGGTGTAACCGAAAGACTGCATCCTTGAGATTAGATCGTCTGTTTTATATTTTGTTTTGGATGTTTTTAGATCTTGGATATCTATAATTTGATTTTTTACCCAATCTTTATAGGGAAGTTTTTTTGAGACCCTTTTTTTGATTTCTTCATCTGGAATCATCCTGCCTTCCTCAAAATCAATAAGAAACATTTTTCCTGGCTGAAGTCTTCCTTTTGATAAAACCTTTGCTTGATCAACCGGAAGTACTCCTACCTCTGAAGCCATGATAACTTTGTCGTCATCAGTTACATAAAATCTACTTGGTCTGAGTCCATTTCTATCTAAAACGGCTCCAACATAATTTCCATCTGTGAAAACTATAGATGCAGGACCATCCCAAGGTTCCATAAATGATGATGAGTATTCATAAAAGGCTTTTTTTGCTGGGCTCATTTCATTGTCATTTTGCCAGGCTTCAGGAATCATCATCATGGCAGCCTCAGGTAGTTCTCTTCCTGACATAATTAGTAGCTCAAGAACATTATCGAATGAACCTGAATCAGAGCAGTCTGGTTCCGTTATAGGGAATAATTTATTAATTTTTGAACCGAAATAATCACTTCTCGCAAGACCTTGTCGAGAATACATTTGATTCATGTTTCCTTTTAAAGTGTTTATCTCGCCGTTATGACACATATATCTGTTGGGTTGAGCTCTATCCCAAGAAGGGAAGGTGTTCGTACTGAATCTCGAGTGAACCATTGCCAAATGAGTCTCGAATTTTTTATTTTCAAGATCTGGGAAAAAAGGGAAAAGCTGAGCTGGGGTAAGCATGCCTTTATAAGCAATCAGTCTCGATGAAAGGGTGCAAGCATAAAACAAAGAGGCTTGACTCAAATTTTCTTGATATCTAAGTCGTTTAGTGAAAATTTTTCTAATTAAGTAAAGTTTTCTTTCAAAGGCCTCCTGATCAAGTTTGGTAGATTTTTGAACGAAAACTTGTTCTATCTCAGGCTGACAATCTCTAGCAGCAGGTCCAACGTCTGCCTTTTTAGGATTAATAGGAACTTTTCTCCAACCTAAAAATTTCTGTCCTTCTGATTTAATAGTCTGTTCAACGATTTTTTTACAAAAAGATCTTTCTTTTTGATCCTGTGGCAGAAAAATATTACCTACAGCATAAGAACCAAAATCAGGAAGATTAATATTTATTTTTTTTGCCTGATCTTGAAAAAAAGAATCCGGCAAAGCAAGAAGAATGCCAGCTCCATCTCCTGTGTTTTCTTCAAAACCACATCCTCCTCTGTGATCCATTCTAGAGTTGATAAGGTAGGCATCATCCATGATTTCTCTTGAAGGTATTCCCTTAATGTTGGCAACTAGGCCAACGCCACAAGAATCCTTCTCGCTAGCTGGATCATAAAGTCCTTTCTTTTTTGGACGCTCTATTAATTTTTTATTTATACCTTTTACCATCGAGTCAATGCTTCATCCTTCCTGATAGAAAGATGCGTTCCTTCGGTTTGATTTTTTACCTACTTCCGTCCCCAAATAAGGATGAACGATTGATCTTAAGCCCAAGATCTCAGGGAAGAATGTTAATTTCTTACTTAATTATTTATACCAAAAAATAATAAAAAAGACCAATTTTTATTCTATGTTATAAGAGAAATGTTTTTTATATTTTTAAGCTATTTAAGATTTTCTCTCTGTCAACGTTTTCAACTATTTTAGCCTTTCCTATTCCATCTAAAATAATGAATCTTAAAGTTGTGTCTTTACTTTTTTTATCCGATTGCATGGCTTTAAGAATTCTTGCAGGTTCACAATTAGCAGGAAGTTTTGTGGGAAGGTTGAATTTTTTAATTAAGGACTTAATTTTATCAAACTCTTGTGAATTTATTTTGCCTAACAATAGAGATAATTTGGTTGCACATACCATTCCAACGCCAACTGCTTCGCCATGATTTAATCCCTTAAAAGATTGAACGCTTTCTATGGCATGTGCGAAAGTATGACCAAAGTTTAGATAAGCTCTAACTGATTTCTCTCTTTCGTCTTGCTCAACAATATTTGCCTTAATTTTTGTTGATGTCCTAATAAGGTTTGATAACTCGGTAATGTTTCCTTTCTTTTCAATATTCTGATCAAAGTTATCTAATTTTGATAAAAGATTTTTATCTTCAATCAACGCATGTTTAATTATTTCTGAGTAACCTGCTGCTAAATGCCTTTTGCTCAGCGATTTAAGAAAGTATGTATCAATCAATACTGCTTCAGGTTGCTTGAATGCTCCAATCATATTTTTAAATTTTTTACTGTTAACACCTGTTTTACCCCCCACAGAAGCATCGACCTGGGCCAGAAGAGTAGTAGGAATATGCATAACTTCAATTCCACGAAGATATACAGAAGCTACAAAACCTGCGAGATCTGTAGTTATGCCGCCACCAAAAGAAACAATCAATGAATCTCTTGAGAATTTCAAATCAATTAATTTTTCTATAATTTTTTGAGAGGTCTCTAAAGATTTATTTTTTTCATTTGCTATGAATCTAAAGGATTCAAATTTACTAGGCTTTGATTTCCTTAAAAAGCTCTTAACTTTTCTGATTGATAAATCAGGAAGTTTTGAGTCAAAAATAAAAAAAATTTCTTTTGAATTGGATATTTTTTTTAAGGGAAAGCTATTAATAAAATCATTACCAAAATAAATGGAATAATTTGAACTAGGCGTGCTTACTTTTAATTTATTAATTGTTTTCATTTAGTTCTTCAATAATTATCATGAGAATATCTTTGCTTTTATATTTATCTACATTAATTTCAAAATTTGAAACTTCTTTATAAAACTCTAACCTTTGATCGTAGAGTTCTCTAAGTTTTTTTAACCTATCTACGTTTTTTAAGAGAGGCCTTTTATCTGATCTAGACGTTCTTTTGCTCTGTCTTTCAACTGAGGCATTTAAGAAAATAACTCTATTTTCTTTTAATTTCTCACGATTTTCCTGATCAGTAACGATACCTCCGCCAGTTGCAATAATCATATTTAAGTTATTTGGGATATTTATCAAAAACTCTTTCTCTTTTTCTCTAAAATATTTCTCGCCTTCATTTTCAAAAATCTCATTAATAGTTTTGTTTTCTTTTTTTTCAATTTCTTTGTCTGTATCAATAAATTTTTTATCTAAACTTTTAGCCAGTTTCTTTCCCAAGCTTGATTTTCCAGATCCCATTGGCCCAACAAGAAAAATGTTCATCTACTCATTATATCTATTAGAATTATCTTTTAGAAAATGAAAAATTTTTTTAGGGCTTTAATCAGGTCAAAGATATTTCTAATATCTTTAATTACTGTTCTTTTGCCATTTCAAATGGCGCTTGGAGTTTACATATATCTTTATCCTGAATTACCTAAAATTAGTGACCTTGATAAAGCAGAATTACAAATTCCATTAAAAATTTACACTAGCGATGGAAAACTTATTTCTGAGTTTGGGGAAATCCATAGAACTAAAATTATTTTTGAAGACATACCTGAGGGACTAGTTAATGCATATCTTGCAGCTGAAGACGATGAATTTTTCTCTCATACGGGTATCGATTTTACTGCTCTTGCTAGAGCGCTAAGTGAGTTGATAATTACGGGAGAAAAAGGCAGCGGTGGTGGAACTTTGACAATGCAAGTTGCAAGAAATTATTTGCTTACCCAAGAAAAAACCTACAAAAGAAAGTTGAAGGAAATTTATACGGCCTTTATGCTTGAAGTCTTCTTAACAAAAGAGGAAATATTTGAACTTTATGTAAATAAAGTTTTTTTAGGAAACAGGGCTTATGGCATTGTTGCAGCCTCCTCAATTTATTATGGAAAGCCTCTTCAAGATTTATCTATTGCCCAATTTGCAATGATTGCTGCCTCAACGCAAAGACCATCAGAGGTGAATCCACTGGCAAATAAAAGAAGAGCATTGAATAGAAGAAATTGGATACTTAAACGAATGAAAGATCTTGGATACATCTCAGAAAGCGATTATGAGGTAAATGTATCTGAACCTCTTACAGCAGATAATTATGGAATCAAACCTGAGGTGGAAGCCGGTCATTTGGCAGAAGAAATTAGAAAATACATGGTTAATAATTATGGAAAAGGAGTATACAAAGATGGTTATGAAGTTTATTCAACAATAAATTCACAACATCAACTCTCTGCCAACAAAGCTCTTAAAACTGGAATAGAGAGCTATGAGAACAGACATGGATTTAGAAAGCCAAAGAATTATGAAAATTTGATACCAAATAAATTTCTTAATAAGTCCGAAGTGTTCTATCAATTTTTTTATCAAGACATAGATTTTTCTGATGAGTATGGAATAGAAAAAACGGATGAGCATCCTTTCAAGGAGATTGAAACTCTTTATGAGTCTCTCCCAAAATACAAAGATTTTGTCCCTGCCATATTTCTTTCAGTTGAAGATCAAGTTGTATTTCTTATCAATTCTAATTTAGAGCTCATAAGAATTTTTAAAGAAGACCTGATTACAAAGATTAGACCAAAAATAGATGAAAATAGAGTAGATAGAGAGGTTCAGGAATTTTCGGATTTCTTCTCTCCTGGAGATATCGTTTGGATTAATAAAAGCAGTGAAAAAGTGGAACTCTCTCAATATCCAGAGATTCAATCATGCATCCTGAGTCTTGATCCAAAGGATGGAAAGATCTTGGCTTTGGTCGGTGGATATGACTTTTATTCAAGCAACTACAATCGAGTTTTTCAAGCAAAACCTCAGCTTGGTTCAAACTTTAAACCCTTTTTATATAGTGCAGCCTTTGAAAATGGTTATAACCCATCCTCAATAATCCTCGATGCACCCATAGTTTTTGAAGATGACAATTTAGAAGATGTCTGGCGCCCAAAAAATTCATCCGGTAGATTCTATGGACCAACAAGATTGAGAGAGGCTTTGGTTCAATCAAGAAACATTGTTTCAGTTAGACTTCTTCAGGAATTAGGTATCGACAAAGTAAGAAGTCATGTTCAGAAATATGGATTCCAAGAAGATGAAATTCCGAATGATTTGTCTCTGGCTCTGGGATCTTATAGTTCTACTCCTCTACAAAATGCAAAAGCCTTTTCTATAATTGCCAATGGAGGAAAATCTATAGAGCCTTATTATATTGAAAAAATCGTTCTTCCTAATTCAGAAGTATTAGATTTCTCAAAAACTAAAACTTTAGATTTAAGAGCGTCAAGATTATGGAATGGATACAATGAAGAAAATAATGAAGAAGAAATCATTGATCCTAGAATTACATATGTAATTAATGACATTTTGATAGAAGCGGCAAAAAGAGGAACAGCAAGAAATATAAATAAATTATCCAGAGATGATTTTGCAGGAAAAACTGGAACAACTAATGATGCAGAGAGCACTTGGTTTACAGGCTTTAATAATAGCTTCTTAGCAACAGTTTGGTTTGGATACGATCAACCTAAACCATTAGGAGAGAGAGAGTTCGGAAGCACAACTGCTTTACCTATTTGGATGAATTATGTCTCCGAGGTTGAGAAAAATATCGATAAAGGAACGCAACCAAGGCCTAAGAATTTATCTGCAGCCAGATTGAATAAAAGCACTGGTGAGATTGCCAGGCCGGATGAAAAGAATATCTTCTTTGATTTTCTTATAAATTAATTAAGTTACTTATAAATTGTCAGCATTAATTTTGAAGAATATTCATTCCATTCTTCCAATACTTTTCTTTTAAAATTTGACCTTACAAAGCTTTGAATCTTTCCCTCTAGAACAGAAATGATCAATCCAGCTGAATCAGTTGGAGTTAAGTTGAATTTTGCCTTGCTCGATTGTTCGTAATTTTGGAAGGCAAGTTTTATTTCAAGCTCAAATCTCTCAAATAAATGATTTACTTTTTCTTCAATTTTTATTTCATCTGGAGTAAGTACTTCTCTAGTCAAAATTTTACAAATACCTTTGTTCTTCTCACAAAACGCTAATATTAAAGTACAAATATTAAAGGGAGTTTCTGGACTAGAAACTTCTTTTTTGATGGATGATATTCTTGGAAATATATTTTCCTCACAAAAATCAACTAAACCTTCATATATCTTTCTTTTGCTTGGAAAATGTTTATAGATGGCAGCTTCAGTTATCTCACATCTTTTTGCCAATTCAGCAGTAGTAATTTTTATTGGTTCCTTACTTTCAAGCATGGAAACCAAAGTCTGCATAATTTTAATTTGTCTAATTGTCAGAGTTTCGGTCATTTTATTTAGTTATCCAAGTTCCAACGCCTTTGTTCGTAAGTATCTCAACTAAAACTGCATGCGGCACTCTACCATCAACGATATGAGCACTTTTCACGCCGCTTTCTAAACTCTTTATCACAGATGAGAGTTTTGGAAGCATTCCTCCTTTTATAGTTTTAGCAATTTTTTTGGCTTTTTTGATATCCATTTCAGAAATTTTCTTCCCTGTATTTGTCAACACTCCTTTTACATCCGTCATCATAATTATCTTTTCAGCCTTTAATTTTTCAGCAACCTTGCAAGCCACATGATCAGCATTAATATTGTAATGCATTCCAAATCTATCCCTACCAATTGGAGCAATAACAGGAATTTTTCCATTAAAAATATTTTTCTTGATCAAACTACCATCAACTTTTGTGATATCACCTACAAAACCAAGATCTATCTTTGTTTTAATTTTTTTACAGATAAGAATACTCTCTCTAACATCATTAAATGTTTTTGTTCTACCTCCCCAAGTTTTGATCAGTTCGGAAATATCTCCATTTACTTCCTTTAGAGTTTTAACAATAATTTTTATTGAATTTTCGTCTGTTTTTCTAAGTCCATCAAAAAAAACACTTTTTATATTGCTCCTCTTCAAATTTCTTTCAATTTGAGGCCCGCCTCCGTGGACAAGAACAGGGAATATTCCTATTTGCCTCATCAAGGCGATGTCTCTTGCAAAATTTTGCCTTAATTTGTTTTCTTTCATAGCGCTGCCGCCATACTTAATAACGACTATCTTTCCAGAAAACTTTTGTATGTAAGGCAAGGCCTCACTTAGCATCTTTGCCAGTGATTCAGCTGATTTACTATCTTTGATCATTAAAAGTTTGTTTTGATCGTATTATCCACTTTTGAAATAGCTTTTTTAAATACATTTTTTATATCATCTAAATCTTGAGGAGAATTTCCTTCAAACCTTAAAACCAAGTTTGGCGAAGTATTTGACGCTCTAGCAAGGCCCCAGCAAGAATCTTTATCTATTCTAATTCCATCTAGGGAGTTAATCTCTCCACTTTCTTTCTCCAGTATTTTTATTAGTTTACTTATTATTGAAAACTTATTTTCATCTGAAACGGATATATTTATCTCTGGAGTTGATAAATTTTGAGGCAGTTCAGAAAAAACATCTGATGAACTTTTTTTCTTTTCAGATAAAATTTCTAACATCCTACTTCCAGCATAAATTGCATCGTCGAATCCGAACCATCTGTCTTTAAAAAAAATATGCCCACTCATTTCTCCTGCTAAAAGAGCTTTCGTTTCAAAAAGATTTTTCTTTATGTAGGAGTGACCGGTTTTTGACATGTAGGCTATGCCAGAATTTTCTTCAATGAAATTTTTTAGGACGTTAGAACATTTAACGTCAAAAATAATTGTTGCATTTCTATTCTTCTCTAAAACTTGACCTGCATAGAGAATCATTTGGATATCTGGATAGATAATTTTCCCTGAACTATCAACAATTCCAACTCTATCTGCATCACCATCCAGGGCTATACCAACATCAGCATTTGATTCTTTTATCTTGCTCTGCAAGTCTTCAAGATTCTTAGGATTTCCAGGATCAGGGTGATGATTTGGAAAATTTCCATCAACTTCGCTGAAAAGTTCTATAACTTCACAACCAATTGCTTTAAATGCTTGTGGAGCAATTACTCCTCCAACACCATTTCCACTATCAAGACAAATCTTCATGGGCCTTTCTAATGAGATATTATTTCTAAGTTCATTTATATAATCATCCAAAATGTCTATCTCTTCTAAATTACCTTTCTTGATTTCTTTTGAGGGTATGCCTTGCAGAATGTCATTTTTAATATCTTGAATTTCCTGCCCAAAAATAGTTTTACCGCCCAAAATTATTTTAAAACCATTATATTCTTTGGGGTTGTGGCTCCCTGTGATCATGACTCCATTGTTAGTATTGAATTTCTCGACCGCAAAATAAAGTAAAGGTGAGGGTACCATGCCCACATTTTTGACGTTTATGCCATTATCTAAGAATGATTTAATCAGGGTAGAGCAAATTCTTGCTCCAGATAATCTTCCGTCACGTGCTACAACAACTTGCTTTAAACCCAATTTTTTAATTTTAGTACTTAAAGCTGATCCCAATGACGCAACAAATTCATCGCTCAGGTCCTTAGAAGCAATACCTCTGATATCATATGCTCTAAAAATATTTTGATTAATTTGCATTTGGTTCTAATTTAAATATGGATACTTCAAAAGGCCTCGAAAACATAGATGGCGTTGTATGGTTTGACGGTCAGTATGTTGACTGGAAAGATGCCAAAGTTCATGTTTTAACTCATACTCTTCATTACGGATTAGGTGTATTTGAAGGTGTTAGAGCTTATTCTACCACGCAAGGACCAACGATTTTCCGTCTTAAGGACCACACAGATCGCCTTTTTGAATCCGCAGATACAGTTAAATTAAAAATTCCTTATTCAAAAGATGAAATAAATAAAGCTCAAATAGAAGTCGTAAAAAGAAATAAGTTAGAGGAAGCTTATATAAGGCCTATGTGCTTTTATGGTTCTGAAGGCTTGGGACTCAGGGCTGATAATCTTAAAGTTCATTGTATTGTCGCTGCTTGGTACTGGCCAAGCTACCTTTCTCCAGAGCTTTATGAGAAAGGAATCAAAGTAAAACTGTCTTCCTATACAAGACAAAGAGGAAATAAAGTTTCGAGATCCAAGGTTAACGGTAACTACGTTAATTCTATTGTTGCTCTTAATGAAGCTCTCGAGGCAGGCTTTGATGAAGCATTGATGTTGGATACAGAAGGAAATGTTGCTGAAGGTTCTGGAGAAAACTTTTTCATGGTGAAAGATGAGAAAATATTCACTCCTGATGTTGAGGCTTCCCTCAACGGCATAACAAGAAAGAGCATCATTGATTTAGCTAAGAGTGAAAAAATTGATGTCATTGAAAGGAAAATCTCTCCGGAGGAGGTTATTCAGGCAGATGAACTGTTTTTTACAGGAACCGCAGCAGAGGTATTACCAATAACATTTGTTGATAAAAATAAAATATCAGATGGTCAAAGAGGTCCTGTTACCAAGATTCTTCAATCAAAATACTCCAAGCATGTGAGAGGGGAGAATATTTTATTTCCAGAATGGTTAACTAATATTTCTGATAATTGAGAATCTTGATAATAAAAACTTCTTCTCTGGGAGATATAATTCATTCTTTTCCAGCCATAGAAGACATAAAAAAGAATTACCCCGAATCTAGAGTAGATTTTCTAGTAGATAGCACATTTCTCAGTACCGCAAAACTAAATAAGTCTATCGACAATTTCTTTTCAATATCTTTAAGAGAAACAAAAAATCAATCTTTTATGAAAAGATTAAAAAATTTGAATGAAGATATAAATTCATCATTTAAAAATATCTCTTATGACTTTGTAATTGATTTTCAAGGATTATTGAGGACACAAATTATAGGATCAAAAATCAAAAAAATATCTAGTTCCAAAAATTTTATTGGATATAACTTTGGATCAGCAAAAGAAGGGCTTTTAACATTTTTATACGACAAAAGAATTAATGTAACGAAAGACGAACATGCTGTAATGAGAATGAAAAAATTAGCAGCTGAAAGTTTGAATTACAAGCTAAATAAAGAACATGAATATGGTTTCAAGCAAGAAGGCTTAGATAAAAAAAATAAGATTATTTTCGTTCATGGATCCAGCAGGAGAAATAAAGAATATCCCTTGCATTATTGGAAAAAACTGGCGGATCACTTAAAAAATTTTAATTTAGATATTTGTATACCTGTCCATGGAGAGAATCAATTAAATTTTTTTAAAGAAATAAATAAAATTAATTCCAGGGCCTACAAGTTGGAAACTGATAATTTTCACGAGATCAAAGAAGAGTTCGATAAATGTTCATTTTTTATCGGAGTCGACACAGGTTTAACTCATATATGCGCAGGATTAGGATTATCTGGAATTTTTTTATTTGGACCTACGGATCCTTCAAAAGTAGGGCCAGTTTTTGATCATCAAAAAGTGATCAAGAAATCAGAAATGACTGAAATAAATCCTTCTCTTATTATTGAGATGCTTAAGGAAGAGAGTTTTGAATAAGAAAAAATTAAAAATCGGTTTAATAACTTATAGAGGTAATCCTTCTTCAGGAGGTCAAGGTATTTACATAAACTATCTTAGTAGAGCTTTATCGGATCTTGGTCATAAGGTCACTGTCATTTCTGGTCCTCCTTATCCGGAAATAAGAAAAGATATCAAACTAGTTAAAATACCCAGCCTTGACTTATTTTCAAAAAAAAATAAGTTTTTTGACGTTAAATTTTCTAAATTATTATATTTGAATAACTTGAAAGAATGGATCAGTGCAAACACTGGTGGTTTTCCTGAGCCACATACTTTTGGTCCAAGACTTGAGAAATTTATTGAAGAACATGCTGGCCAATTTGACGTAATCCATGACAATCAAACTTTATGTAAAGAACTCATTTCTCTGCAACAGAAAATTCCTTTAGTGACAACTATCCATCACCCAATTACGAAAGATTTAGAATTTCAGCTAAAAAGTACTAATGATTTTTTTTTAAAACTCCTTATAAAAAGATGGCACTCATTTATTCCAACTCAAATTAAGGTTGCAAAAAAATTAAAAAAAATTGTTGTTCCATCTGAATCTTCTGGGAAAGATGTTGTTAAGGATTTTTCATTGAAAGACGCAAGCATTGAAGTTGTTCACAACGGCATAGATTTAAGTTTTTTCTATCCTTCTGAACAGCCTTATGAGGATTACAAAATATTATCTATAGCAAGCTCTGACGTACCGATGAAAGGTTTAGATTTCATGATTAAAGCTTTTCCAAAAATCAAAAAAAATTATCCGAAAGCTAAATTGAGTGTTTTAGGAAAAATAAGAGAGGAAGGACATACAGAAAGACTTATAAATAGTTTAGATCTCAAAGATGATATAAATTTTGTATCAGGTCTATCTCATTCAGAATTAAGAGAACAATATTGTTCATCTCATGTAGTTGTTATTCCTTCCTTATATGAAGGTTTTGGTTTTGCTGCTGCAGAAGCAATGGCTTGTGGAGTTCCCGCAGTGGTATCCGATGGTGGTTCTTTAAAGGAAATCATTGGAGAAGCAGGAAAGGTTGTTATTCCTGGAGATGAAAATGCTATCGTTGATGCTGTAAATGAATTATTTTCTTGTGAAGATTTAAGAAAAAATATTGTAGCTAAAGGGATCTCTAGAGTTAAAGATAAATTTACGTGGCACAATGCTGCTTTAAAACTAGAAAATATTTATCATCAAATGATAGAGAATCATGCAAACAATAAATATTCAAAAACTTAATCTTATAGATAATGCAAAAGTTCTTGACCTAGGTTGCGGAGAAGGTCGGCATTGTTTTGGTGCATACATGCATGCGAATTTAGATGTTTATGGTTTTGATTTAAATTCAAACGATGTTCAGAAAGCAATAGATAATTTTCCACAATTCGATGAAAAATCTGATAGTAAAAGTTGCAGTTTTGGATGTACTGATGCCACAAAACTTCCTTTTGCCGATGAGACTTTTGATTACTTGATTTGCTCAGAGGTGCTAGAGCATATTCCAGAGGTTGATTGTGCAGTTGATGAAATAATAAGAGTCACCAAGCGAAAAGGTAAAATTGCTGTGAGTGTTCCTTCTTTCTTTCCTGAATGGGTCTGCTGGTCTCTGAGTAAAGATTATCAATTAACACCAGGAGGACATGTAAGGATTTTTAAATACAAGCAGCTAAGAAAAATGATTGAAGAAAGGAATTGTAAATTCATAGAGAAACATCGTGAACATGCGCTTCATAGTCCGTATTGGTGGTTAAAATGCTTATTCTGGAAGAACCAAGACAATTCATATCTAGTGAATAAATATCATGATTTTCTGGTGTGGGATATGATGAAAAAACCTTTCATCACTAGACTTCTAGAAAAAATATTGCAACCTTTGATTGGTAAAAGCACAGTTATTTATTTTGAGAAAAATTAGAATCTAGTTTTGAAATCTTTATCTGAGTTAAATCATCTTTCGCAATATATTGTTGAGAGTCAAGATGAATGGGGAGGAATTCCTTCGGAGAAAGATAAAATCCTTGATCCTTGGGACCATATTGAATGCTGCATGGCTTTGGACGTTTTCGGAGAAAAGGAAAGATCTTTGCTAGGCTTCCAGTGGCTTATTGATCATCAAGAGAATGATGGGTCATGGTATTCAGAGTATCAAGCCAACAAAAATATTTCTTCTAGAAAAGAATCGAACTTCTCCTCATATATTGCAATTGGAGCACTTCATAATTACGAGAGTTATGGAGATTTAAATTTCTTAGAAAACCTGCTTCCAACTCTTAAAAAGTCTTTGAAGTTTACTCTCTCAGCGCAAACTGATTTTGGTGAATTCTCTTGGGCTATGGAAAATGGAAAATGGCTGGACGATGCCTTAAAAACTGGAAACTCATCAATCTTTATGAGCTTGAAAGCCTATAAAAAAATTTTTGATTTGTTAGGTCAAAACTCTGATCAAATAGAAAGTTCACTTACGGCACTAAGAAAAGTTTTTTTAAACAATACATCTAGATTCGATAGGAATTGGGATTCAAAAGAAAGATACAGCATGGATTGGTATTATCCAGTTTTGGCAGGAATTTATAATGAATCTGAGGCTATTAAAAAAATCAATTCCAAATGGAATATCTTTATCAATGAAGAGTTTGGCTGTAGATGCGTGAGCGACAGACCTTGGATAACTGTAGCTGAAACAGCGGAATTAATAATAACGCTAAATAAAATAGATGAAACCAAAAAAGCCAAGGATCTCTTTGAAAAAGTAAGCGAATTAAAAGATCCCAAAGACAACATTTTCTGGATGGGTTATGTTTTTGATGATGGGAAATTTTGGCCAATTGAAAAACCTACTTGGACTGCAGCAGCTTATATTCTTGCAGCGAATGCATTGAATGGATTTACTTCGGCAGGTGACTTTTTTAAGAAGTTATAGTTTAAATTTTTTTTAATATCCCCAAAGTTTTGTATAGCTCTATGAATTTAAATTGATTTGTTTCTTTAACATATTCAAATAACTCATAGGGCGGCCTACCCCCATCATTAGGATCTGGAAAAACATCATGTATGAGCAAATAACCATCTTTGCAAATGAAATCACTCCAAGCTTTAAAATCTGAAAACGCCGATTTTTTGCTGTGACTGCCATCGATGAAGAGAAGGCCAATCTCGTAATTCTTTGGCCAAAGTGAACTTACTTCTTTTGAATCACCTACTGCAGGCAATATGGATTCTTTGTGAGAAAAATTCTCAATATAAGACCTAAAAACAGGATAAGTATTAAATTTATCAATTCTTTCATCATAAAAATTTTTATCGAAATATTCTTCGCCAGGCTGGTGCTCTTCTGAACCTATATGATGATCGACTGTTATTAAATAAGTATCATTAGCTGCGCAGGCTTCAGCAATGACCAACGAAGACTTCCCACAATAAGTTCCGATTTCAAGGCAAGGACCTTTTTTTGAGGCTTCTGATGCTATTTCAAAAAGTCTTTCTGCTTCAGAAAAATCAAGGAAACCTATATGATTATCAAAATTTTTAATCCAATTCACTTTAAAAAATGTTTACCAGAGAAGTCTACACGAATTCAAAAGGAGAAAATTTTTCCTATCTGACCCATGGAAACCAAGCAGCAGAAAACTTGATCTTTTTCTTTCATGCCACCGGTTTCAATGCAGAGACTTACAATAGCTTTCTGAGCAATCTATCAAAAAAATTAGGCGACAATTACAAAATAATTTCTTTAGATCAAAGGGGGCATGGATTATCTTCAGCAAATGCAGACCCCAGAAAACTCTCTACATGGAATTCACTTGTAGATGACGCAAAGGAATTTGTTCAAAAATTTTCCTCTAAGAAATTATATTTTTCTGGTCATTCAATGGGAGCAATTATTGCTTTGAAGCTTTCAACAGAGTTCTCAGAAATTTCTAGATTATTTTTGATAGATCCTGTTTTACCAGGCCCCAAATTTTCTGCTTATGGAAGAATAAAAAAATTTTTTAGATTGAATAAAACTTCTCATATGGTTTTGGCTGCAAAAAATAGAAGGTTCGAATTTTCATCGAAGCAAGAAGCATTCAATCACTTTAAAGGTAGAGGAGCCTATAAATCTTGGGCTGATGATATTTTGCAAGATTACTTAAATGGAGGAATGATTCTTGAACAGGATAAGGCTTATTTAAGCTGCCATCCTCATTGGGAGGCAGAAGTATTCAATACCGCATCTCTAGATACATGGAAATACATAAAAAAAGTAAAGTGCAAAGTATTCGTACCCTATGCATTAATTGCATCAACTATGGGAGATGGTGCAAGAAAAAGTCTCCAAAAAAACCATAATTTTAGGCTTAAACCATACGATGCTTCACATTTCCTGCCAATGGAAAAGGGCGATCAACTTAGTTCTGATATAGAATCTTTTATCTTGAATTAAAAAAATGAAAAAGAAAATAACTGTAATCGGTGATGTCATGATCGATTGGTATCTCCACGGAGAATCTTCAAGAATTTCTCCGGAAGCACCTGTACCAGTTGTTAATTTCAAAGAGTCTAAGTTTCAATTGGGCGGCGCAGCAAACGTTGCAAATAATTTAAAGCATCTTGAAATCGAACCTTTTCTTATAGGCGCTATTGGCAATGATCATTTTGGTTCCTTACTGAAAGAACATCTAAAGGCAGAAAAAATAAAGTTTAATTTATCAATAGAAAAAAGCTTTCAAACCATCTGCAAACAAAGATTGATGTCTTCTAATCAGCAATTAGCAAGGATAGATTATGAGAAGTATTTTCATGGAAGCAAGCTAACCAATATATTTAACACATTTATTAAAAATATTGCTAAAACAGACTTAATAATAGTTTCAGACTATGGGAAGGGCACTATTTTTAACGCAAGAAAGCTCATCCAATCTGCCAAAAAACTTAAGAAAAAGATCCTTATTGATCCTAAAGGAAAAGATTTTACAAAGTACAAAGGTGCAAATTTAATTACTCCTAATAAATCTGAATTTGAAAATATTATGGGCAAGGTGGACTCTAAAAAAGATTTGGTAAATAAAGCAAAGAAAATGTTGGAGCATTTGAATTTGGAATCTCTAATAGTAACTTTAGGCTCAGAAGGAATGTATGTTCTAACAAAATCTAATAAAAAAATTGTAGGAGACTTCATAAATGCTTATCCGCAAGAGGTATTTGATGTATCAGGTGCAGGGGATACAACGATATCTGCTTTGGGTGCAGCCTTATCTGAGGGTAATGATATTTTTTCTGCCGCTGAGTTCGCTAATTTAGCAGCATCTATTTCAGTTTCTAAGTTAGGAACTTCTACAGTAAGCAAAGATGAGGTTGCCAGTTTGGAGGCCTCAAAAGGTAATAAAGAACAAGTTATTGTTTTTACAAACGGTTGCTTCGATATTATCCACTCTGGTCATTTAGATTTACTTAAAGAAGCAAGAAGTTACGGAGACAAGCTAATTGTTGGTCTTAACTCTGATAAATCAATCAGCAAATTAAAAGGGCCTGATAGGCCAATAATTGGTCAGTCCGAAAGGAAAAAAATCCTTTCAGCATTAAAATTCGTTGATGAAGTAATTATTTTCAATGAAGAAAATCCTCTTAAATTAATCAAAAAACTGAAGCCCAGTATTTTAGTTAAAGGAGCAGACTATACAAAAGAACAAGTTGTCGGCGGGGAATTTGTCGAATCTTATGGAGGTCAAATAAAGTTAGTTAAACTTGTCAAAGGAAAATCAACTTCTAATATAATTAATAAAATATCTTCTTGAGTTATGAGTGCAGTAAAATCTCCTGAAATTACAATTGAAAATTTTAGAAAGCACAAAAAGAATAAAACTAAATTCTCTGCACTTACTTGCTACGACGCTACTCTTTCAAAAACTTTAAGTGACAATGGCGTCGAGATGATCTTAGTTGGAGATAGCTTGGGTATGGTTATACAAGGGCACGATTCAACTCTTCCGGTTTCTGTTGATGATATTATTTATCATTTGAGATGTGTAAAAAAAGGAAATTTGAGCGCACACATTATGGCGGATATGCCTTTCATGAGTTGTGCAACCGAAGATCTCGCTTTTGAAAATGCTTCTAGGATCATGCAGGCAGGAGCAAATTCTATAAAAATTGAGGGTGGTCAATGGATGCTGAATATTACAAAAACTTTATCCTCTCAAGGCATTCCGATATGCGCTCATATTGGTCTTACTCCTCAATCAATAAATAGAATTGGAGGTTATTCTGTTCAAGGAAGAGATCCAAAGGATAAGAAAAAAATACTTAAAGAAGCTATTGAACTTCAAGATGCGGGAGCCGAAATGATTTTATTTGAATGCATTCCTGATTCATTAACAAATTCTTTAGTGGATAATTTATCAATACCAACAATTGGTATAGGAGCGGGGCCCAAAACAGATGGGCAAATTATGGTCTTGCACGATATATTGGGAATTTCTCCCTTAGCAAAAAAACCTAAATTTGTTAAAGATTACCTTGCTGAAAATAATTCTATTCAAGAAGCAATTAGTTCTTATGTGTATGAGGTAAGAGAAGGCATTTTTCCATCAAAAGAACATACTTTTTTAGATTGAAGATAATAAAATCAAATAAAGAACTAGAAGCATTAAATTCAAAAAAACTTGCATTTGTTCCGACTATGGGGAACCTTCATGCTGGACATTTGAAGTTAGTTTCTGAAGCAAAAAAATTAGAGTATGAAGTTATAGTCTCTATTTTTGTTAATCCTCTACAATTTGGAAAAGATGAAGATTTTGATTCATATCCAAAAACTTTAAAGGAAGACAAATTAAAACTCATAAGTAAGGAATGTGACTATCTCTTTCTGCCTAGATCTAAAGAACTCTTAAATGGAATTCATCAAGAAACTTCAAGATATAACAATTTTCTTTGCGGGATAGATCGTCCAGAACACTTCAACGGAGTAGCATCAATTATTAGAAAGTTTTTAGAAATTATAAAACCTAATTCGATCATCATGGGGGAAAAAGATTTTCAGCAAACCCTAGTAATTAAGGAACTAATCATCAAGCATAATTTCAAATGCAAATTAATAACCATACCTACTGCAAGAGAAAATTCTGGGTTAGCAATGTCTTCGAGGAATAATTATCTGACAGAAACCGAAAGGATGCAGGCAGCTAAAATATATTCAACGCTTGTAGATACGAAAAATCTTATTTTTAAGAAAGGTTTTAAGAGAAAAGATTTAAAAAATAAAATAATTTATCTTAAAAAAAATAATATCAATGTAATTTATTTTGATCTATTTGATGCAGAGTCTTTGGAATCAATAAATGAAAGTCCTCACCTTAAAGGTAATTTTGTTTTAGCAACTGCTGCAAAAATTGGAAATACAAGACTAATAGATAATATTGTTTTTTCAATATAGCCTTTTTCGTAAGAGGCTTTCATCATAAATATCTTGAGTATTTTTAGGTCGATGTTTGAATCTCCTATGTATCCAAAGATATCTTTCTGGTTGTTCCCTTATAGATATTTCAATTTCTTTATTTAGCAAAGCTAAGTCTTCATAAAGATTTTCACCGCTCATATCTATTTTCTTTAAAATTATTTTGTATCTATTTTTTATATCCTCCAAATAAAGAAAATAAATTTTGCATCCAGTTCTTTTTTTGGCAATTGACGGAAATTTAACGGTTAACGTAGGTATATTGAAATATGGCACAAAAATTGAGTGATCATATCCATAGTCTTGATCTGGTAAATAGAGTAAGTTTTCACCTTTTTGTAATAGTCTCATAGATTTTAATACTTCATTTGGAAACAAAATTTGTTTGAAATATTTTTCTCTCGAACTAAAAATAAAATTATTTACTAATCTTCCTTTTTGTTTTTTTGCCATGGCATTCACATTAAACATCATTGCTGCTACTCGACCTGTGATTTCTAGGTCAGTTGTATGAGGAATTAAAATTAGATTACCCTGTGATGATTTTTTTAGCTCATCTAAATCAAATTGATCAAGATTTATCAGAAGTCTCTTAAAATTTTCACTATTCAGAACCCAAGCTTTAAGACTTTGAAAAATTGAGGCTCCTAGGTGAAGATAATGCTTATTTAGAATTTTAGACCTATCTAATTCATCTAATTCAGGAAAACAAACTTCTAAATTCTTATCAGCAATTTTCCTTCTTATATTTCCAAAAGTCCTTAAGAGATATGCAACAGATTTTGCAAAGAGAAATTCTACAAAGTTCAATAAATATAGCATTTAAGACATTTAAATTTTTTCCCATTATAGTAGCATTTGAATAAATCGAAGATTCGGAGCATTTTATTTTCTTCTTGTACAGTTTTTTAATTTCTTTAATAATTCCTTTTGCTTTAGTGAGGCACATACTAAAAGCAAGTTCTTTCGGAGAAAAAAGATATCAAGCTCTTGAAAAGATCGGATTTTTTAAAGGAGATAAAAACCCAAATAAATCAATCTGGATTCATGCCGTATCAGTCGGCGAGGTGAATGTCGCCCTAAAGTTAATTCAAGATTTAGAAGAGATCTTAGAAAATCCAAATTTTATTTTATCAACGACAACTTTAACTGGAGCAAGAAAAGCTAAAGAAAATCTTAATAAAAATTTAATACATGTTTATTTTCCATTTGATTTAAAATTTATTTGCAAGAAATTCATTAACTTTTATAAACCTTCAATACTCTTACTCGTAGAGACCGAAATTTGGCCAAATCTCATTAATGTCTTCAATGAAGTTAAGCTACCGGTAGTTTTAGTTAATGGAAGACTATCTAATAAGTCCTTAAAGAAATATCAAAGACTGAATTTCTTTTTCAAAAGTAGTTTCAATAAAATTAATCATGCTTTTGTCCAATCAAAAAGTGACTTTGAAAGATTTTATGAGGCTGGAGTTAAAGAAGATGCAATGAGTGTGACCGGCTCAATTAAGTTTGATGCGAACTCAGCATCTCCAAAAAATTTTAACGAAAATGAGATTAATTATTACAAGGAAAAATATGTATTCGTTTGCGGAAGTACACACCCCGGAGAGGAAGAAATACTCATTGAAAGTTTCATAGATTTAAAAAAAGAAAATAAGCATTTAGTTTTAGCACCTCGGCATCCAGAAAGGTTCAATGAGATCAAAGAATTATTAAAAGAAAAAAAATTAACTAGCATTTTTTATACTGAAATTTCTTCTAATCCTAATCACAAGAGTGACGTGACTATAGTTGACGTAATAGGGCGGCTATTAGATTTTTATGAGATTGCTGATTATGTCTTTATTGGAGGTACTTTAGTCGATCATGGAGGACAAAATTTTCTCGAACCAGCTTATTTTCATAAACCAATTATTTCAGGAAGAAGTACATATAACTTTGAAGAAATTTCAAAAAAGTTAGAAGATTTAGATTTATTAAGATTTGTCTCAAATAAAGATGAAATTACCTATGCAATTGAAAATATGGAAGCTATCTCTGATCCTTTGAAGCAGGAGATTGATCTTTGGTTAGATGAAAGCAGGGGCGCTTCAAAGTTAATAAGTCAAAAAATTTGTGAAAAATTTAAATTAATTTAATTTTTTTCAGAACATTGAGACAATTTCTTAAATTTTTATAGTAATATTTGTTTTTACTTTTTTGGGGAAAAAGATAATGAAATTCATCGTAGCTATAATTAAACCAGCTAAATTAGAGGAAGTTAGATCATCTTTGGCGGATGTTGAAGTAGCAGGATTAACCGTTTCTGAGGTTAAGGGATTTGGTCGTCAAAAAGGGCAAACTGAACTTTATCGAGGTACAGAATATAAAGCTGACTTTCTTCCCAAGACAAAAATTGAGCTGGCTGTGCCAGATGATCAAGTTGAAAAAGTAACCACTGCAATCTCTTCTGTTGCAAACACGGGTAAGATTGGCGATGGAAAGTTATTCGTTTTCGATTTAGAAACAGTTATCAGAATTAGAACAGGCGAGACTGGCGAAGAAGCCATTTAAAAATATTTTTTACTATCAAGCCTCTGATTATCTATCTACTCAGAGCTACAAGAATCTTTAGTGAATTAGTTTAAAGAGGACTCAGCAAATTCCTTTGCCCATTTATAATTGGCTTTTCCATTTGGTGCTCGCTTAACTTCTTCCGTAAGAAGAATACTTTTTGGAACTTTATAACCAGCTAAATTTGTTTTCAAAAAAGCAATTAGTTCCGCTTCGCTGGGATCATTATCCTTCTCAGAAGATACAACTGCGACAACTTTTTGACCAAATTTCTCATCAGGCAAGCCAACCACAAGACAATCGTAAACGCTAGCATTAAGCTTTAAGGCTTCTTCGACTTCCTCAGGGTAAACTTTCTCTCCTGCTGTATTAATGCAATTACTACCTCTTCCTAATAGAGTGATCGATCCATCTTCCTCAAGAAGAGCATAATCTCCAGGAAAGCTATACCTTATTCCGTTGAATTCTTTGAAGGTCTCAGCTGATTTCTCAGGATCTTTATAGTAACCTTCTGGAACCAAGCCGCTTGTTCCTATTTTTCCTCTAACACCAGAGCCAGGCGAAACTTCTTTACCTTCATCATCAACAATAATTACTCCAGGATTGATGTTAAATTTGGCTGTTTTAGCTGGGTTGTCTCTGGAAGATATTGATGAACCCATACCACCTTCTGTTGATCCCATGGTATCAATTAAAACCATATCCTTATGTTTAAGAAGTCCATCTTTTACTTCAGAGCTCCACATAACTCCACTCGAAATAATTGTTTGTAAACTATCTATAGAGTAAGCATCACCATCCGCTGAGGCTTTGTTCAATGAATCCAACATAGGTTTTGCAAATGCATCACCAACAATAACAACGCTTGTAGCTTTTTTAGATTCTACTTCCCTCCATAAACGATCTGGATCAAATCCTAGAGAAGGCATGGTCACAACACTGCCACCTGATAGATGCGGCAAAAATGCTCCTAACCACATTCCTGTCCCATGCATTAGAGGACATCCAACAAGACTGACCGGTAATTCATTAGATGCGGCTTTTTCCTTAATCAATGACTCAATATCTTCAAGATCTTCAGGAACAGGAAAACCCATGGCAAAAGCCGTTTTCATCATTGAACCGAGAAATAAACCTTGTTTATACATAACTCCTTTAGGCATTCCAGTTGTGCCTCCTGTGTAAAGCATATAAAAATTCTCTTCAGATCTTTCTTTCTCTTTTTGTTTATCTTCTTTTTGAATTATCTCTGAATACTCATCTGACCCCTCTAAAAGATCCTCGCTGCCGTCCATTACTTGAATGAAAGCTTTAATTTTAGGAAGTTTATTTTTGATGGCTTTTATTCTGTCAGCGTAACAAGCCTGATAAAAAATGGCTTCTGCATCTGCATTATCTAATAAGTAAATTAATTCATCTTCTTGATAACGATAATTCACATTGATGGGAACACACTCATTTTTAAAAGTGGCAAATTGAGCTATGAGGTATTCATTTGAGTTATGAAGGTAAAGTCCAACTTTGGAATCAAAAGAAAGACCTTTTTTCTCTAAGTAATTCGCTAACTTAGCGGCTTGATCTTCGTATTCTCGCCAAGTTACTACTTTATCTTCACAAACGAGAGCTGGTTCTTCTGGAATGATTTTTGAAATTTTTTCAAAAACAGATGCAAAATGCATGTTCATATTTCCCCCAAAAATTTTCTTATGTTTTGAAGTGTTAAATTAGATAATAATTAACCAAAATACAACACTTTGAAAATATTTTGAAAACCTTATCCCCAATCATTTGCATTCTAGGACCAACGAATTCTGGAAAGACAGATCTATCGCTGAGACTTTTTGATGAAATATCCGCAGATTTGATAAGTGTTGATTCCGTTCAAATTTATAAACATGCAGACATTGGGAGTAATAAAATATCTAAGGAACTTCAAAATAAATATCCTCATGAGCTTATCGATATCATAGAGCCTAATGAGGTTTATTCAGTAGGTGAATTTTTAAAAGACCTAAAGCGCACTATCGATAAATCAGTCCAGTCAAATAAAGTACCGCTTTTAGTTGGTGGCTCGATGATGTATTTTTTTTCATATCTTGTTGGATTTGATGATCTTCCTAAGTCTGATCCTGTTACCAGAAGAAAGATTCTTCAAGACATTGATATAAAGGGAAAAGAAGCAGCTTATAAAAGGCTAAAAACAAAAGACCCCGAAGCGGCAAAAAACATTCATCCTAATGATACTCAAAGACTGGTTAGAGCTTTGGAAGTTCTAGAAATTTCAAATAAACCCATGAGTTCTTTTTTTAAAAGGAAAGAAAATTCTAATTCAAATGTTTTCCCTATAGTGATTGATAAAGGTAGAGGTTCAATTTTTGATGAGGAGCTAAAAAATAGAGTCGAAAATATGTTAAGAAAAGGTTTCATTGATGAAGTAGAAGAAATAATAAAAATTTACAAATCTAACAAATTACCCCTTCTTAATTCTGCAGGCTACAAGGAAGTTTCAATGTATTTAAATAATAAAATTAAAAAGGATGCTCTTATTGAAAAAATATTTTTTGCCCATAAGAAATTAGCAAAGCACCAAAGAACTTGGATTAAAAAAATCCCTAACTTGAGAGCTTTTCAAAGTGCAGATACTGCGAAAAATGAAATAATGGAATATTTATCTTATTGAGTATCTTTATATTAATCTTATCTTTAGAATGTGATTTATGTCTTGGAATAACAACGGAAATAATGGATCAAGAGATCCTTGGGGAGGGAAGGACGGCCCTCCGGATATTGATGAAGCTTTAAAAAAATTTAGAGAACAATTCAGTTTTCTTTTCGGGAAAAAATCCAGTTCTGGTGGTGGTGATTTTAAACCAAGGAAATTTCTCACTTCAACCTTAGCGGTTATTTCTATCTTATATGCAGCATTGGGAATTTATACTGTAGATGCTCAAGAACAAGCAGTTGTCATGAGATTTGGTGAGTACGTTAACACCAAAGGACCAGGCATACATTGGAATCCCCCCATTATCGATACAAGAACTATTGTGAACACTGAAAAATTGTTCACCCATACGGCAACTTCTTCAATGTTAACCAAGGATGAAAATATTGTGATTGTTGAAATTGGAGTTCAGTATAAAAAATCCAATCCAGTCAACTACCTATTAGAAGCTTCAACTCCAGACGATAGTCTCGCACAAGCTTCTGAGGCTGCTTTAAGGCATGTCGTAGGAAGTAATATTATGGACGATGTTCTAACCACTGGAAGGGAGCAAATTGCTTTCGATGTTAAAGATAGATTACAACAAAGATTAGATGACTATTTAACTGGTATTGAGGTTGTAACAGTTAACGTCAAAGAATCAAAGCCACCCGATGCAGTGAGAGAGGCATTTGATGATGTAGTAAAGGCACGAGAGGATGAGGTTAGATTGAGAAACCAAGCTGAGACATATGCAAATGAGGTAGTTCCAATAGCTAGAGGTGATGCGCAAAGAACTATTCAGGATGCAGAGGGTTACAAGAATAAAGTGATAGCAGAGGCAGAAGGTGATGCTTCTCGTTTTAGTCAGTTACTTGTTGAATATAAAAAAGCCCCGGAAGTTACCAGACAAAGGCTTTATTTAGACGCTGTTCAGTCTGTAATGGACAGCAGCACCAAGGTTATGATCGATGTACAAGATGGTAATAATATTCTCTATTTGCCCTTAGATAAGATTGCATCTGCAGCAGTAGCTGCAGATAGAAATAATTCATCATCTGATAATGAACAAGATATTTCCATAGGAGATATCACAGATCAAGTAATAGAAGAAATAAGAAAAAGACAGGAGAGAAGATAATGAGTAGGCTGGGTTTATTTATCGTATCGGCAGTTGTTATCACTGTAGTGATTCTTGCTAATACACTCTATATTGTCACCGATAGAGAGACGGCTATCAAGCTAAGATTTGGTGAGATTATCGATTCTTCAATTGAACCAGGGTTACATTTCAAAGTTCCAATTCTTCACACCATTAGAAAATTCGATGAGAGAGTTTTAACTTTAGATAATTTACCTCAGCCTTATTTCACTGCTGAAAAGAAAAGATTGATTGTTGATTACTTTGTTAAGTGGAGAATTACTAATGATGAACAGTTTTATATCACTACATCGGGTGGTCAACTTTCAGCTCTGAGAGCGCTTTTGACTCAAAGAGCTGATGAGGGTTTAAGAAACCAATTTGGTACAAGAAGCGTCCAAGAGGTTGTTTCTGGAGAAAGAGATGAGCTAATGGCTAATCTAACTACAAATCTTAACCAAACAGTTGGTGATGAATTAGGTATCGAAGTAATTGATGTAAGGATAAAAAAGATTGAATTACCTAATGAGGTTAACGACTCAGTCTATAACAGAATGAGAACTGAGCGTGAAAGGTTAGCCCAAGAATTGAGGGCTCAAGGAAATGAAATTGCTGAAGAATTAAGAGCTACTGCCGATAAAGAAAGGACAATAATTCTAGCTAATGCTTATAAAATTTCAGAAGAACTGAGAGGTGAGGGTGATGCAACTGCAGCTAATATTTATGCAGATGCATTTAATGAAGATCCAGAATTTTATGAATTCACCAGAAGTTTAAAAGCTTATCAGATGTCTTTTAAAAACAAATCAGATGTTCTTTTAATTGATCCCGACAGCGATTTTTTCAAATACTTGGATAGCTCAAAAGGTAATTAATAGGTATGTCAGATTTCTGGAATCTCCCGGATGGAGTCGAAGAAATCGTTCCTCCTCTTTCCACTAACTTAGAAAAAACAAAAACTGAGTTGCTAGATTATTTTCATAGCAAAGGTTTTGATCTCATTTTTACTCCTCTGGTCGAATATTCTGATTCTATTGGAGGTCTAGCAAATGAAGAATTATCAAGGTCGAGTTTTCAGTTTTCAGATACAAGCTCGGAAAGATCTCTTGCTTTAAGACCCGATATTTCACAACAGGTAGCTAGAATAGATAGAAGGTTTTTAACTGAAAAAAATAAAAAATACTGTTACTACGGCGAAGTTACAAAAAAACCACTTGGCTCTTTTACTAAAGCAATTAGCACCATGAAAGTTGGGTTGGAAATTTTTTATGATAGCGAGACAGGCGTCAAAGAGGATATTTTTAATGCCTTATCTGGAGCTCTTAAAAAATTAGGCCTCAAAGATTATGTCCTCACCATTGGTGATATTTCTATTCTTGATGAAATACTAGATAAACTGAGATTCCCCTTAGATAAAAGAAATAAACTAAAGGATATTTTATCCTCAAGATCAAAGAGTGATTTATCTGAATTTCTAAAACAAGAAGGTATAGGAAAAAGAACTTTAGCAATTTTATCGAATTTACTCGACATTATTGGTGATTATGAACAGGAATTTAAGAACCTTAATTTAATTTGCAAGGAATTAAAAATTGATCCTAAAAAATTAAAAAGCATTAAACAATCTTTTGATATTCTTGAAAAAAATAAAATTAAGAATGTTTTAGTTGATATGGTAGATTTTCCTGGTTACTCGTATCACTCTGGTATAGTTTTTTCTATCTTTCAACCAAAGACAGGAGTGCCTTTGATTAATGGCGGGCAGTATAAAACTCCTTTTTCAAAAGCAAATAAAAAAGAAAGAAAGGGTATGGGTTTTGATATAGATTTAATATCTATTTTAAAATTACAAAGTAAATGACAAAAACGCAAAATTTTGCAGTTCTTGGTCTTCAATGGGGAGATGAGGGAAAAGGAAAAATAGTAAACTTCTTGTCACCTAATTTTCATGCAACTTGTAGGTTTCAAGGGGGTCATAACGCAGGCCATACTCTTATTGTGAATGGCAAAAAATTAATTCTTCATTTACTACCATCATCTATTTGTGAAAAAGATGCTCTTTCGCTGATTGGCAAAGGTGTGGTTCTTTCACCCAATGACTTATTTGAGGAAATATCAGAAGCCAATACTTTTTTAGAAGGTGTCGAAGATAGATTAAAAATAAGTTCTGCCTGCGTTCTTATCCTCGATCATCATAAAATATTTGATCAATGCAGAGAAAAATCTAATTCATTTAAAACTATTGGAACCACTGGGAGAGGTATAGGTCCTGCATATGAAGATAAAGTAGGAAGGAGAGCAATTAGATTGGTTGATTGTTTTTACGAAAAGATTTTGGAAGAAAAATTAAGAGAAAATTTAGATTTTTATAATTTTATGTTCAATAAACTTTTCTCAGTTGAAGAGGTAAGTTTTCAGGAAACCTTTGAAAAGGCCTTAAGTTATGGTGAAAGATTGAGACCTATGACGAAAGATATTTCAAAACTTATTATAGAAATGAACAATGATGGAAAGAAGGTTCTTTTTGAAGGTGCTCAAGGAGCATTACTAGATGTCGATAATGGAACTTATCCTTATGTTACTTCAAGTAACTCATCTGCAGCTGGTATTGCTTCTGGTTCCGGTTTAGGACCGCTATCGGTAAGTAATATTTTAGGTATTGCGAAAGCCTATACTACCAGGGTCGGAGAGGGGCCAATGCCTACAGAATTGTTTGATGACATTGGTATTCATATTGCAAATAAAGGTGGCGAGGTAGGGGCGACCACAGGAAGGCCAAGAAGATGTGGATGGTTTGATGCTGTTGCTATGAAAAAGGTTATTCAATCTAATAGCGTTAAAAGCCTTTGTATTACAAAACTTGATGTTTTTGATGGAATGGAAAGTATTAAAATTTGCGAAAGCTATGATCATTCAGATGAATTCTTTGAGGAATCTCTTAATCTAGATCACGTAAAGCCTCAATACATTGAGTTATCAGGTTGGAAAAAACCCATTTATGGTTTAAAGACTTTGGATGATTTTCCAAAAGAAGCTATAGAATTTATTTCTAAAATCGAAGAGGTTTGCGGCGTATCTGTTGATATCATTTCAACTGGACCAGAAAGAGAAAGTACCATATTTAAAAACGACATTATCTAGCAGCAATATAAGAGTCTAGAACTCCATTTATAAATCTATAACTATCCTCTTGACCAAATTTTTTGGCTAACTTTACAGCCTCATTAATGACTATTGGATAGTCAATATCTGAATTTTCAATTTCAAAGATAGATTGCCGAAGAATTGAAATTTCTATTTCACCGATTGACTTAATTTCAATGCTCGAATTATCAGCAATATTTTTATTTAATGAATCATTATTTTTATTTATTCCCTTTAATTTTTCGGCAACGTTGGAAATATCAAATTCTCTATACGCTTTCTTGAATTGATTGATTAAATTAGTATTAGAAATATCTGATATTTCTTTTTGGTAAAGAGCCTGTAAAAGAATCTCTCTTGTCTTTGTGGGGGAGAGCTTTTTTTTAACCAGCGGCATCTTTAGAAAATAAGTCAATCATCATAAGAAGACTTTTCGCATACTCAGATCCTTTGACTTCTGCTCTTTGCTTTGCCTGCAATTCGTTATCGGTAGTTAATACTCCAAATATCACTGGTTTCTTGTTTGAAATACTTACCTGAGATAAGGACCTTGCAGTTTCATGAGCAAGCACCTCAAAGTGATAAGTTTCTCCTTTGATGATGGTGCCTAAAGCTAAAATTGCATCGTATGAACTAATAAACTTTTCCGCTGCTTGCGATAACTCAAACGCCCCTGGCACCTCAACACTATCAATATGATTGACGTTGAACCCTTTTAGTTCAGAAATTGCATCCTTTTGCATGACATCTATGATCTCTCGATTCCAAGAGGTTGAGACTATTAAAATGCGATAGTTAGAATAATCTTTTTCATCGATGTTAATTTCCGTTTTACTAAAATCAGTCATGATTAATTTGAAATAAATTCAATAACTTCTAAATCAAATCCAGATAGCGATGGGTATTTAGCTTCTGCGCCAAGGAGTCTAATTTTTGATACGCCAAACTCTTTAAGTATTTGTGAACCAACACCTATCCTTCTTTTATCTGAATCTGAAGAATCATTTTTTTCTTCGATATCATCGTCAGGCTGAGTTAAATCTGAACTAATTAATACGATTAAACCATTTTCAGAAGCAGATATTTTTTCCATCGCATCCTCAAGGGACCATCTATCACCAAAATCATTAGATTTAAAAATATCATGCTTAATATTAATTTGTTGGACTCTAACAAGGGTTGGTTGAGATGACTTTATTTCTCCCATTTTTAAAGCATAGTGAACTTCATTTAAAAGAGAATCTTTGTAAACAAAAAAATTGAATTCTCCATATTTATTTCTTATAGATGATTCACTGATTAATTCAATAGACTTTTCATTCGTCAATCTGTAGTTAATCAAGTCCGCGATTGTCCCAATTTTAAGATCATGTTTTTCGCAGAATTTCTCTAAATCAGGTCTTCTGGACATTGAGCCGTCTTCATTCATTATCTCGCAAATTACTGCGGCAGGATGGAATCCTGATAATCTTGATAGATCAATACTAGCTTCTGTATGTCCAGATCTATTCAAAACTCCCCCATCTTCTGCTTTAAGTGGAAAGATATGCCCTGGTTGAACTATGTCTGTACTGAGAGCTTGAGGGTTTGAAGCGACTTCAATTGTTTTTGATCTATCCTTGGCAGATATGCCTGTTGTTATTCCACTTGCGGCTTCTATAGAAACTGTAAAAGCAGTTTCATGCTTGCTCTTATTAGTCTTAACCATTTGATCAAGTTTTAGTCTGTCACAATGTTCTTCTGTTAATGCAAGACAAATGAGGCCTCTTCCATGCATTGCCATAAAATTGATGGCCTCAGGAGAGACATTTTCTGCAGGTAAAATTAAATCACCTTCATTTTCTCTATCTTCATCATCCATTAAGACAACCATCTTTCCTTTTTTAAGGTCAGACAGTAATTCATTTGTAGTATTAATAGGCATTTTTCTTTCTAAGCACTAATTTAAGGTCTCTTCCAATGGATTTTTCTTCAACGATTTCTAAATCAGGAGAATTTAATATACCTTCTAAATTTTTATTTGTATAAAAACTATTTGCTTTATTCCCTAAAACTTTAGGCGCAATATAAAAAATATATTCATCAATAAGGTTTAAATCAATAAAACTTGAGATCAATCTGGGACCCGCTTCTAGAAGAACATCTTTAATATTTATAGAGCCAAGGTAGTTGAGCACCGAAGGAATAGATATTTGATTAGCATCAGATTCAACCTTAACTATCTCTGTATTTAAAGTTTCGCAGATTTGCATTTCTAAATTTTCATTATTAGTAAAAATAATTTTTCCGGAATTATCTTGAAAGAACTTTTTATTGCTATCAATGTATGATTTTGTTGTTAACAAAGCTTTGAGAGGCTGCTTAAAGTCTTGATCATTAACTGCCTCTTCAAGCCTTACATTTAGAAGAGGGTTGTCTGTCTCTAGAGTTCCTGATCCAGTAATAATTGCACCTGATATGGCTCTATAAAAATAACCATCTTTCCTTGATGCTTGAGTTGTTATCCATTGTTCATTATTTTTTTTAAAAGCAATTTTCCCGTCCATAGAGCAAGCTATCTTAGCTCTAACATAGGGCTTTCCTTCCGCTAAATGTTTAAAAAAACCGTTATTTAGAACTGAGTTATTTAGACTTAATTTTTCAATTCCAAAACCTTTTTCTTTTAAAATATCTGATCCCTTTTGGGATGGATCGCTTTGCATATAGATAATTTCTTTAAAAGAATATTTTTGAATTAGATCTGTGCAAGGCGGTGTTCTTTTTTCTGTAGAACATGGTTCAAGAGTTACAAATAAAGAACTACCATTAAGGACATCTTTTGTCGAATCCTTAAATTTTGACTCTGCGTTGAGAATTGCATTTACTTCGGCATGGTTTGAGCCTGGGACAACATGCCATCCTTCTGAGAGTATCATGCCGTTTTTATAAATAAGACATCCCACGTTAGGATTTTCTCTCGTTGTAAAACTTCCTTTTAAGGCCAAATGGACAGCTCTTTCCATCAAAGCTGATTTATTCATTAATCGTTAGAAAGTTTTTTTACTTCCTCACTAAACTCAAGCGGATCTTGGAAGCTTCTGTATACAGAGGCAAATCTGACAAAGGCTACTTCATCAATTTTTCTTAAATGCTTCATAACAGTTTCGCCAATAACTCTTGATGAAACTTCTCTTTCACCGAATCCTCTAATATCCCTTTTAATTTGCTCAATTAGCGTTTCAAAGTCTTCTTCACTTACTGGTCTTTTTTCTAAGGAACGCGAAATACCCTCTTTAAGTTTAATTTCATCAAAAGGGACTCTCGACTTATCTTGTTTAACGATTTTGGGCATAAGGAGTTCTGCTAGCTCAAAAGTAGTCCACCTTTCATTACACTTATTACATTCCCTTCGTCTTCTGATTTGACTGCTGTCTGCAACCAGCCTTGAATCAATCACTTTGCTTTCTTCGTATGAGCAAAAAGGGCACTTCATGGATTAATTTTAGATGATTCATAAACGGGAAAGGCAGCACAAAGATCCTTAACCTCTGATTTTGTGCTTTCTATTAAATTATCGTTTTTCACATCTAAAATTATATTAGAAATCCAATCTGAAAGAATATCCATTTCATCTTCTTTAAAGCCTCTTCTTGTAACAGCTGGAGTTCCTATTCTTATTCCCGAGGTAACAAAAGGAGATTTTGGATCATTTGGTACTGCATTCTTATTAACAGTTATGTTCGCTCTACCTAACGCATTGTCAACTTCTTTTCCTGTAAGATCTTTACTAACAAGATTGACAAGAAACATATGATTGTTTGTTCCATTTGAGACAATATCTATCCCTTTATCTATTATTTTCTTGCTTAAGTGTTGCGCATTTTTAAGAACTTGATTTTGATACTCTTTGAATTCAGGCTCCATTGCTTCTTTGAAACATACTGCCTTTGCCGCGATGACATGCATTAAAGGCCCTCCTTGTGAACCGGGAAAGAGCGCTGAATTTAATTTTTTGTGAATATCCTCATTTTCTTTCGCAAGGATAAGTCCACCTCTAGGGCCTACAAGCGTCTTATGAGTTGTGGTTGTAACAACATCTGCATAAGGTACTGGCGAGGGATAAATACCTGCAGCCACTAATCCAGATACATGTGACATATCTGCCAGTAAATAAGCTCCAACCGAATCAGCTATTTCCCTGAACCTATCCCATTTAATAATTCCAGAAAATGCACTAAACCCAGAGATAATAACTTTGGGTTTATGTTCCTCAGCTAAAGCTTGCACCTCATCGTAATTGATGTCTCCACTTTCATCCAAACCATAGCTGAATGACTCATAAATTTTTCCAGAAAAATTTACTTTAGCTCCATGCGTTAAATGACCTCCTTGATCAAGACTCATTCCTAGCACTTTATCTCCTGCGTCACATAAAGCTAAGAAAACTGCTGCATTAGCACTTGCCCCTGAATGAGGTTGTACATTGGCATAATCAGCTCCAAATAATTCTTTTGCTCTATCAATAGCAAGCTGTTCTGCTACATCAACAAATTCACATCCTCCGTAGTATCTTTTCCCAGGATATCCTTCAGCATATTTATTCGTAAGAACTGAACCTTGGGCTTCTAAGACTCTTGGCGAAGTATAATTTTCAGAGGCTATAAGTTCTATGTGTTCTTCTTGACGTTTTTTTTCATTTTCCAAAGAACTCCAAAGTTCTTCATCAAAAGATTGAATAGACAAATTTTCTGTATACATGAGGGAATTATAACTTCTACAGCATATTTTCTAAGCTTTATTGGTTATAACCTTCTTCTTTCTTTTTGGAAATAATTCGGTACACATGAAACATATGGTTCCATCGCACCCTCTGGCAGTGCAGAATTGTCTTCCATACAAAATAATTTGTATATGCAATTTTCCCCAAAGTGATTTATCAAAGAGATTTTTCAAATCTTTTTCAGTTTGGACTACGGATTTTCCATTTGTTAGACCCCACCTTTGCGCCAATCTATGAATGTGAGTATCTACTGGAAATGTTTCTATTCCAAAAGCTTGATTTAAGACCACAGATGCAGTCTTGTGCCCAACCCCTGGTAGATCTTCTAATGCCTTTATATCTTTTGGAACTTTAGAGTTGTGTTGATCTATTAATATTTCTGAGGTTTCAACTATCGCCTTAGTTTTTTTAGGTGCAAGCCCGCAACTTTTTATGTAGCTGTATATCTTGTCATGACCAAGAGAGAGCATCTCTTCGGGGGAAGAAGCAACATTAAAAAGTTCTTTAGTTACGATATTGACCCTTTCATCAGTGCATTGAGCGCTTAATAAGACGGCTATCAGAAGAGTAAATGAATTTTTATGATTTAAAGGTACTTTTGGATTGGGATACATTTCTTGCAACCTATTAGCAATAAAAACAGCCCTTTGTTTTCTATTCATAAATTTGCAGGAAGAATTACTTATACTTTCTTAAAAACTAGATTAGTATATGCTTTCGTCAAATAAAAATAAGTAAAATTTATATTTGTTTTATTTTACGGTTCAATTAATTTAAGGAGAATTTATGAGAAACGTAGTAATCGTTGATAGTGTAAGGACTGGTTTAGCAAAGTCCTTCAGAGGGGGGTTCAACCAAACAAGAGCTGACAATATGACTGCTCACTTAGTGAATGCGCTTTTAGAAAGAAATCCATCACTGAAACCTGAAATGGTAGAAGATATGATTTTAGGATGCGGAGCGCCTGAAGGTGCCCAAGGTCATAACATAGCAAGGAATGTCGCAGTATTATCAAATCTTCCAATTGAAGTTGGTGGAACAACAGTTAACAGATACTGTTCATCAGGTTTACAAACTGTTGCAATGGCTGCTAACCAGGTTGCCAGTGGTTTTTCAGACTGCATCATGGCAGGAGGAGTAGAATCAATAAGTACTACTCAAGGCCAAACTAACATGCATATGTATGTAAACGAGCAGTTAGCTGAGGACGTGCCAGGGATTTATCATGCCATGGGTCAGACAGCTGAGTGCGTAGCAAAAAGATACAATGTTACTAGGGAAGCTCAAGATGAGTATGCTTTATCCAGCCAGCAAAGAACTGCTGCAGCTCAGGAAGCCGGTTTTTATGATGATGAAATTATTCCAATGGATACAGTGATGAAACTCGTCAACAAGGAAACTGGTGAAGAGAAAGATGTAGAAGTTACTGTAGACAGGGACGATTGCAATAGACCAGAAACTACTATTGAAGGTCTTTCATCTTTAAAGCCCGTTTTTGATCCTGAAAACGGCTCTGTTACAGCTGGTAATTCATCTCAGTTATCTGATGGCGCATCTGTTACTTTAGTCATGAGCGAAGATAAGGCTAAGGAACTTGGATTGGAACCTAAACTTTATTTCAGAGGGTTTACCGTTGTAGGTTGTCAACCAGATGAAATGGGAATTGGCCCAGTTTATTCAATACCTAAGCTGTTGAAATCAGCCAATCTATCTATCGATGATATTGACTTATGGGAACTTAATGAAGCTTTTGCCTCTCAAGTAGTATATATAAGAGATACACTTGGATTACCTACTGAAAAGCTCAACGTAAATGGTGGTTCTATCTCTATTGGTCACCCCTTTGGAATGACTGGTTCTAGACAGGTAGGACATGTCGCTAGGGAATTAAACAGACGAGGCGGCAAATACGGTATTGTCACTATGTGTGTTGGTGGCGGAATGGGTGCTACTGGTCTATTTGAAGCCTACAATTCTTAATAAAAAAGTTAAATTCGTCTATCTGTAAATGTCACAGATAGACGAATTTTTTTTAATTGAAAAATATTTTAAAAATATTGGATCAGAATTTTTATCTAAAAAAAATTTTATTCTAGGTTCCGGTGATGATTCAGCTATTTTCAAGAGCACAAATAATCTTTGTTACTCGGTTGATCAAAATTATGAAGGAATTCATTTTCCTAAAACTTTACCTCCCGAATTTATAGCAACAAGATCAGTGCTTCGTTCTTTTAGCGACATATCGGCTATGGGAGCTAGACCTCTTTGGTTTAGTGTTGCTCTGGCATGTGATTTTGATGAGAAATTCATAAATGACTTCTCAAGGGGCTTAAATAAAGTATCAAACTTATTAAGGGTTCCTTTAATTGGTGGCGATTTAATAAAAACAAGTCAGAAGTCCGTTACTGTCTCGGTATCTGGAGAAACAAAGAAAAACAGTCATCTTTCGAGATCTGGCGCCAAACATAATCAATATATTTATCTAACCGGAGAATTGGGACTTGCCAGAAAAGGTTTAGAGGAAATTAAAGAAAATTGTAATAAAAATATTTACAGAAAGAAAAATGTCAAAAGATTTATTTTTCCTAAGCTGAGATTAGAAATTTCCAATTCCATTTCACAGTTTGCTTCATCATGCATTGATGTTTCAGATGGATTTATTGCAGATTTGGAGAAAATTCTAATTCCCAGCAATCAAGGAGCAGTAATCAATCTAGATAAGATTCCTAGAATTGACAAGTCATCTCTCGAAGATTTTACATTTGGTGATGACCTCGAATTAATTTTCACTGCTGATAAAAAATATCATAAGAAAATTATGAAACTTTCTGATAACTCCGGAATTAACATTTCCTTGCTTGGACAAACTAAAAAAAATAGTCGAATTAGATATCTTCTCGATAATGACGAAGTACTATTTCCAAGAAAGAAGGGTTGGAACCATGGAAAAAAATAATTTTCCTAATACAAAGAACATTTTCCACTTAATTGCTATAGGTTTTGGTTCAGGACTAATTAGAATTGCTCCAGGAACTTGGGGATCCACTCTCGCCTTAATTTTATTTATTGTTGCAGAGACTTTTATCGATGATCTCTTGCATCTATTTTTTTTCATTACTTCCTTGTTAATAATATTTTTGATTTCATGCATAGTTGCTTCTAGAGATGCAGATATAAAGGATGACTCAAGAATAGTTTCTGATGAAATGGGCGGAATGCTGCTCACCTTATTCATGGTGAGTATGATTTCAGATGGAATCTTTTTTTATCTTATAGGTTTTGCACTTTTTAGAGCTTTTGACATAGCCAAGCCCTGGCCTATTTCTTACGTAGACCAAAATTTAAAAAATGGATTTGGAGTTTTTTTTGATGATCTAATTGCAGGATTTTTGAGTTTTCTTGTGTTTGTTTGTTTTTATTTATTACTTACTTAATCTCTCTTTAATTTTCTTTACTATTTTATCCTTGTCTAATTGATAGTCTTTTCTCTGTTCAGATATCCCTCCGATTGATGGGAAATGATCAGAAATTCCAAAATTAATTGTTTTAACTTTAATATTTTCTTCTGCAATAAATTCATTGATGGCTGAACCGGCGCCCCCAGCAACAACATTATCTTCAAGAGTCACGATCAGCTCAGAATGATTTGCACACTTGATTATGCAAGAAGTATCTATTGGTTTGACGAATCTCATATCAATTAAATTTGCATCCAAATCTTTACTTATATCATCTGAGAGAGACAACATAGAACCGAAACTTAAGATAGAAATTTTATTTGTCTCAGAAAATTTAATTTCTTTAGATTTTCCAATCTCAATTTCTTCAAATTCAGTTGGAAGGTCTGTTCCTAATCCATAGCCTTTGGGATATCTAACTGCAGCTGGGCCTTCAAATTTATAACCAGTTTCCAATAACCTCCAACATTCTTCTTCAGAGGAGGGCGTCATAATGATCAAGTTTGGAATACATCTCATGAAAGATAAATCAAATATGCCAGAATGCGTTGCCCCATCTTCGCCAACTAATCCAGCTCTATCTATGGCAATCAAGAGATCAAGGTTTTGAATTGCTACATCATGAATTAATTGATCATATGCTCTTTGTAAGAAGGTAGAGTATATGGCTAGAATAGGCTTTTTCCCTTCGCAGGCAAGTCCGGCAGCAAAAGTCATAGCATGTTGTTCGGCGATTGCTACATCGTAGAAACGTGATGGGAATTTATCCGCAAATTCAACCATCCCCGAACCTTCTTTCATAGCAGGAGTAATTGCAATAAGGGAAGGATCAACATTTGCTTTTGAAGTTAGCCAAGAACCAAAGACATCTGAATATTTCATACCTACATTTTTATTCTTTGATGCGTTTGGATTTTCCATTTTTGTGATCGCATGGAATCCAATTGGATCAACCTCTGCAGGTTTAAATCCTTTTCCTTTTTTAGTAATTAGATGAAGAAGTTTAGGACCTGAGGTATCGTTTAAATTTCTTAAAGTTCTAATTATTTCCTTGACGTTATGCCCATCCATAGGGCCGACATAATTAAAGCCAAATTCTTCGAATAAAGTTCCTGGTGCAACCATGCCTTTGATGTGCTCTTCAGCTTTACTAGCAAATTTTCTTGCAGAAGGAATCAATCTTAGCGCCATTTTTCCTCCTTCTCTTATCTGTGTGTACCATCGACTCGACCAAATTCTTGCTAGGTAATTAGATAACCCACCAATGTTTTTCGAAATTGACATATTGTTATCGTTAAGGATTACCAACAAGTCTTTATTTAGATTCCCAGAATGGCTCAAAGCTTCAAACGCCATCCCAGCTGTTAGGGCCCCATCGCCTATAACTGCTATAGCTTTTTCATTCGAACCAACTGTCATACCCAGAGCTGCGCTGATAGAAGTGCTTGAATGACCCACGCCGAAAGTGTCAAAGATGCTTTCTTCTCTTGAGGGGAAGGGATGCAAACCATCTTTTTGTCTCATAGATGACATTAAGCTTTTTCTACCGGTAATAATTTTATGAGGATAGGTCTGATGACCAACATCCCAAACTATCTTATCTTTGGGAGAATCGAAAACATAATGAAGAGCAACTGTAAGCTCTACAACACCCAAACCAGCTCCGAAATGTCCACCCGTCTGTCCAACTGTGTATAAAAGAAATTCTCTTAGTTCGTTACAGAACTCTTCCAATTGATTTTCCTCTAGCTGTTTTAAGTCTGAAGGTGAATTTACTCTATCTAGTAAAGGAGTTTCAGGACATTTATCTGGAATGGAATCAAATACTTTCACTCTATTTTAATTTGTTCTCTCAACTATGAATTTTGATAATTTAATTAGCTTTTCAGTATTGTAAGGGAGAGATTTTAAACACTGAATTGCTTCATTGCATAAGGATTGGGCTCTTGAATGGGATTTTTCAATTCCAATTAATTTCGGGTAAGTATTTTTCTTTAAATTTTCGTCGGAATGCGCTGGTTTGCCCAAGTCTTCAGTTGATGACGTGCAATCTAAAATATCATCCTTTATTTGAAAAGCTAAACCAATGCACTCTGCAAACCTAATGAATGATTTCATATCATGCTCAGGTAAATCTTCCTTTAAAAGACAAGTGGCATGAACGCAGGCAGAAATTAATTTGCCTGTCTTTAGAACATGAATCATATCCAATTCTTTAAGAGAGATATCAATATTTTCAGATTTGATATCTCTATTTTGACCTTCTACCATTCCAAAAGGTCCACAAGCCTTCGAAAAAATACTAATAATTTTAATTTTGGTTTCAGCAGATAAATTAGGATCATTAATGTCAGTAATTATCTCCAATGCTAAAGGTTGGATAGCATCACCTGCAAGAATAGCTGAGGCCTCACCAAATTTTATATGACAAGAAGGTTTACCTCTTCTCAAATCATCGTTATCCATAGCAGGCAGATCATCATGGATCAGAGAGTAACAGTGAATAAGTTCTCCAGATGCTGCCATAGCATCAATGGTTTCATCTTTTAGATCCAAATTAAGGGAATCAGCTACTAGATATATCAGTTGAGGCCTTATTCTTTTTCCACCATCCAGAACAGAATAATGAATTGCTTCTGTAATGTTTGAAAAATCTCTGGCAGGTAAAGCTTTGTTAAGAGCTTTTTCAATTCTTTTTTGATTTCTTTCTAGAAAAGATAAATCATCAATCATTTGATATATCCTCAAAAGAAACATCTTCTCCTTCTTTAGAGGATAATTTTTTAATTTTCAGTTCTGCATCCGAGAGCATCTTTTGACAAGCTTTAGTTAAAGAAATGCCTTTTTCATAAGCTTCTATTGAATCTTCTAAAGATAAGTTTCCTTCTTCTAAGCTCTCGATAATTTTCTCTATTTCACTGAGAGTAGATTCAAAATTGAGTGATTTTTTTTTATTGTTGCTGGACATTTACTTTTTTACTGAATATTTCAAATTTTGAAAAGATTTCCCTCAGTCTCGAAGGCAAAATTAGCCATGCTGGGGTCACAAAGAGAGTTAGTATAGTAGCAAAAGATAAGCCCCAAACTAAACCAAAGGCAAGGGGTTGCCAGTAAATAGCTACTCTTCCGCCAACACCAATTTCTCTTGAAATAAAATCTACACCAATACTACTAGCTAGAGGCAATAATCCGAATATAGTGGTGAATGAGGTTAAGAAAACAGGTCTTAATCTCTGAGCACAGGATCTAATAAGGATGTCTTTCTCTTTTAAATTTATAGAGTTTCTTTTTAAAACGTTATAAGTATCAACAAGCACAATATTGTTATTAACAACGATTCCAGCTAACGCCACAACTGATAATCCAGTAAATAATACGCTGGTAAGAGATTGAGTTACTAAGAGGCCTAACTGCACACCTGCAGTTGATAGAACTATGGCAAATACAATGACAAAAGCCTGATAAAAACTATTTAATTGAGTAACAAGAAGCATAGCCATAAGGAAAATTGAGATCATTCCAGCCGTAGCAAAAAAAGCAGTAGCTTCTTCGGTTTCCTCTTGCTCTCCACCAAAATTAAAACTAATTTGGTTAAATTCGATATTTTCATCTATCCAAGTATTAATCTGAGAAATCACGTTCGAAGGAACTGCATTTTCCAAGTAATCTGCTGTTACTGTATAAGCTCTTTCCCCATCAACTCTTCTTATTGAAGGAACATCGAGTTTTGGAACCACTTCAACAAAACTACTAAGAGGCATCAATCCTTCTCGAGTAGGAATATTTAATTCTCCAAGTTGATCTAGTCTTCTTTCAGACTCAGGATATCTAACTCTTATTTCAACTTCATCCTCAACGTCTTCTGGTCTGTATTCTCCAAGTCTGAGGCCATTTGTGACAAATTGAACAGCCGCTCCAATTTCAGAAGTTGAGACCCCAAACAACGAAGCTTTTTCTTTATCAATATCCATTGCCCATTCAATTTTTCTAACTGGAATTGTTGTTTTGACGTTATCTACTCCATCAATTGAAGATTTCATGAATTCTTCAAGAGCTATTGTTGCTTCGTAAACAACTCTGGAATTTTGTCCTGATATATCAATTTCAATTGGAGCATCTATAGGTGGTCCTCCTTCTTCTCTTTTCACATTAAATTTAAGGCCCGGAAATTCTTTGCTTATCTCTCTGATCTGATCAAGCACTTGATAGCCATTAAGACCTCCAGTAATTTCATCTTCTTCAAGAAATGCAAGCTCGACCATAAATCCACCGATGCCATCAGACGAGCCTCTACTTCGGGGATCTCCTGCAGAGTTTCCACCCGTAAAGGTTGATAACTTTATAATTTCAGGAATTTGAACAAGCTCATCTTCAATCTGCTCAATAAGTTCTAATTTCTCATTCGCATTTAAATTTCCTCTTGCTTCAACATTTACGCTGACGAAGGTGGGTTCACCCTCTGCAAAAAAAGTTGAGCCGGCACCATGTCTCGCTTGTAGGAGAAAAATTGTATAAACGAGGAGGATTACAAAGAATAAAACTTGAATAGGCCTAGAAAGAATAAAGTCCAATGATCTAGCATAAGCACCGGTTATTCCAGGAAGCTCTGTAGGATCTCCGTTTTCTAACTTTGAGGTGTTTTGAATTGACTCTTGGCTTCTATTTCCAATACTGCCAAACAAAGATCCTATGGCTGGAGTAAATAGAAGAGCATAGATTAGCGAACCACCCAAAACTGCAAATACTGTGACAATAAGAGTTCTCAGGAAGCTTCCAGAAAGAGAGTCCCAAAAAAGGAGTGGGAAAAAAGCGGCTAAAGTCGTCAGATTAGATGCTATTACTGGCCAGAACATCCTTCTCGCAGCTAGTTTATAAGCTGTTGTTTTATCCAATCCTTCTGCCATTTTTCTATCGGCAAATTCAATTACAACTACAGCTCCATCAATCAACATTCCCAAAGAAATCAGTATTCCAAAACAGACTAAAAAGTTAAATGATGTTCCGTATGCATTTAGAATTATCATTCCAAAGAAGAAACACAGTGGAATTGCAGCGCCGACCATTAATGAAGATCTAATACCCATAGTAGCCAAAGCAACTGCCATTACCAACACTAAAGCAGTAACAACATTACCCATAAGTTCTTCTAACATGACTGTATTCCAGGCAGTTCTATCTTCTGTGATGACTATTTCGAGAGAAGGAGGATAAAGTTCTTTTTTCTTATCCAATAGCTTATTAATGGCCTCGACTGCATCAAGCTCATTGGCATCCGTTCTTTTTACAACTTCTATGGCAACGGTATTCTTGCCATTGACCTTTGCATAAGTTTCTTGATCTTTATATGACCTTCGAATCTCAGCTACATCTTCTATTCTTATTACAGCGTTTCCTCTTTTAATAAGTGGAATTTTTCTTACATCATTGACATCTTCAAAAATCGAAGGAACTTTAACTGCAAATGTGCCGGTGCCTGTTGTTATTAAACCAGCAGGAATTACCCTATTGTTTTGAGAGATTGCATTATAAAAATCTTGCGCTGTTATACCAAAACTCTCTAATCTAGTTCTATCAACTTCTACTACCAGAAGGTCTTCCGGAACCCCAGCCAAATTTGCTTCAAGTACGAGCGGGATACTTTCAACATCTGATCTTAAATCTTTAGCAATATAATTAAGTTCTCTTTTTGATAATTCGTTGGATACAAGATTTACTCGCATTATTGGGAATCTTGAAAAATTAAAGTTACTGACCATTGGCTCTTCAGCATCAGTAGGTAATTTAAAAGCTACTTCATCTACAGCATCTCGGACATTTGTTTTTGCGATGTCTGGGTCAAAATCAATAGGGAACTCAACGATCACAGTGGAGAAATCCAATCTACTATAAGATTGAACTCCTTTAACATCTTCTACTGTTAAAAGTCTTTTCTCTAGTGGTCTCGATATGAGTCTTTCTGCATCTTCTGGTGAAACACCTTCGTAAAAGGTGCTGACCATCACAAAGGGAACATCTATATCTGGTTCGGAGGCATTAGGAATTTGGCCATAAGAAAAAATTCCCCACGTTAAAACGAGGAACATCATTGTTAAAGTAGTTCTGTATCGATCTACAAAAAAATCAATTAATCCTTTCATTAGAATCCGTAAATCTGCTATCTAAAGCTATACCTACTTTTTCTCCTTGGGATACGTAATCTTGTCCGACCGTTATGATTGTTGAAATAGTATCAAGACCAGTTATCCATGCTCCAAAGCTGGTGTCTTCAATTAATTCAATTGATCGAAAGGCTACTAGACCATCTCCGTCTATTATTCTTATACCTAAATCACCATTAACATCTAAACGCAAAACTGAAACCGGAACCAAATGAGCCAATCTTTCTGTTCCTTTTAGAGTTACTTCAGAAGTCATCCCATCTTTTATTTCAGACTCTGGATTGGGAACTGAAATTTCTACTCTAAACGTTCTAGTGACTGGATTGGCTGATGAAGAAATGAATTTAACATCCCCTTGAAAAACTTTTCCATTATTCAATTCAACCTTCGCTTTTGAATCGAGAGAAATTTCTGACATATCGTTTTCAGAAATCTCCGCCGAAATAAGAATTGGATTAAGATCTAATACAGTCGCACAAATACCTTGTCTTGGCAGAAAGTCTCCTACATCTAGATCAATCCTGTCCACTATTCCGTCAAAAGGAGCTTTTACAGATGCGAAGTCTAGATCCTGAAAGGCTCTTTCGTACCTGGCTTTCGCAGCTTGTAGCTGGCTATTCGAATAAAGTCCCTCATCGAATAATTTTTTTGCAGTTTCGTAATTCAAAGAAGCTTCCTTTGCTACTTCGTCTTTATCCCCAACAAAAATTTGGCATATTGGACTACCTTTTTTGACAAATTGTCCTTGGGCAACTGGAAGGCCAATGACTTGACCTGAGGTCTCCGCTCTTAATTGAACATTTTTATCTGCCTCCGCAGAACCTTTTAAAATAATATTTCTTGCGAAAGGCTGAGCAGACTGTTTCATCACTCTGACAGTCGTTTCTTCAATGACAACTTGCTTGGTAGGAATTTCCTTTTCCACAAAAAAACCTGAAATCATCCAGATCGATGCAAAAAATAAAAAGATTCCTGCAGATTGTAGGTTAGAAATCGAAAATATCGATTTTAAGATTGAGCTTAAAAATTTCATGTAATTAATATGGAGACGAAAGGGATTATATCAACTTAGCTATGTATTACATGCTTTTTTATCTTATGACAGTAAGCATGTCAATAATTAATTTGAATGCTTTTCTTTTAACTTTTCAAGAAGGTGAATTTGTTCTTCCTGAGACAAATTAGTTTTACTTTCTTTTATTGCGTTTAATTCTGGAAGATAAAAATTGCTGGCATCGCTGAGATAGTCCTTTATCGAATCGGACATCAGAGCCTGAAACTTTTCAAAACCTATTCTTTCTTCAGAGCGCCTGAGATCAGCCCAACCAAAGTTTTTAGCCGTTTCATATACCAAAGGATGTGACCATTTGAAATTTTCAGGTTCATCTGACCCTAAACAGGCCTCAGCAAAAGCAGATTCAATAGACTGAATTCCCTCTTTTTTTAAGTAATGACTTTTAATTTCTTCTAATGTTTGACTCAACGACGGAAGAAATTTTGATTTTGAAGTCAATTCATCAATTGCTTCAAATATTAAATCCAAAGAGAAGATTTCTAACTTTTTTAGCCACAATTGCTTTGCTAAATTTAAACTAACTTCATCCTTAAAAGCTTTATGAAATTGATTGTGATAAGTAATTTCCAATTGAGCAAAAATTAGATTAACCAACTCTACATGATTATTTGGAATTTTTACTTTTTCGCCCATTCGGTATTAGCAAGCCTTTCCAATATGTTGGAACTTTTTTTTGAATCCTTTTCCCAAGAATTTTTTATAAAGTTTATAAATTTATTGTTCCAGTTTGGCGAAATTTCTCCCGCATCAATCCAATAAAGTCTAAATTCAGGTATTTTTGATTCTATGAAATCAACTGGAATATTAGTTACCTCCAAAACCTTTATGCAATCCTCACTGGGTAGCCAATCTTTTGACATAGGTTGATCTTCTTTATCACTATCAAGCTTAAAGTTTTTTCTAGCCCACTGTTTTTTTGCATGATTTAAAAAAATGGAATTCCAAGAATTAGATTTAATCCTTTTTTCTTTCCAAAATAAAATAAACTCTGGCAGAAGGCTTTCAATGAAAGAATCACCTATTTCTAAACCTTTAAGAATTGACCTGGCATCCTCAGAGGGCTGCCAGTTATTATCTATGAGAACTTTCTTCGATTCTTGATATTCAATTTTTTCCTTTTCTCTCCAATTTTTCAAAGCGTATTGAAGAAATTTTGACTCCTTTAAATGCGGCTTTAAATCTTTTCCTTTCCAGAATAAATTAAAACTTGGAATCTGATCTCCTAAGAAATCCTCTTCGATTCCTAAATTGCAAGCTTGTTTAACTAAATCTTCACTAGGATAAAAATTCATGGACTCATCTAGATTGGAACCATTGTCCTTAGCAGGAATATTGTTGAAAAGGCCTAAATTATCAAGTTTCTGATAAGAATTTTCTATTTGTGAAACATCCAAGAACCGAAGTTCATCCTTCAGAATACTCAAGGAAAAGTTTTCTCGATTGTTTTGGAAAAAGTCTAGGATGATTGCTTCAGTAATTCCAAGAGATTCTGCAATTTCTTTTGAGAAAGAGTATTTTTTCCCTGACATTTATGCTGAAACCTTCATATTCTGTCTTCTATTTTTGACAGCACTTGAAAGCAAATTCAGCATAATTTCTGTATCTTCCCAGCCAACGCAAGCGTCAGTGATACTTTGTCCGTATTTGAGCTTATTTTTATTATCGGAGCTTTGGTTTCCCTCAATTAAATTGCTTTCAATCATGACTCCTATGATATTTTTTGATCCAGATGATATCTGGTTACAAAGGTCTTGATTTACTATCAACTGTTTTTTGAACTGTTTGCTGCTATTACCATGGCTCATATCAACCATGACAGAATCTATTAATCCATTTTCCTTAAGTATTTTTGATGTTTCTCTTATGTCTTTATCTTTGTAATTAGGCTCACTTCCTCCTCTAAGGATCACGTGACAATCTTCATTACCCGCTGAGTTGAAGATAGCCGACTTACCTTCTTTGGTAATGGATAAGAAGATGTGTGAATGACTAGCAGCTTTAAGAGCATCAACGGCTACTTTTACTGAGCCATTAGTGCTGTTTTTAAAACCAACAGGACAAGATAACCCAGAAGCTAACTCTCTATGAATCTGACTCTCAGTGGTTCTAGCTCCAATTGCTCCCCAAGATATTAAATCTGAGATATATTGCGGAGTGATAATATCGAGGTATTCTGTACCTGCAGGCAATCCTAATTCATTTATTTCTAAAAGAAGTTTTCTAGCAGTTTTTAGTCCTTTATTTATGTTGAAGCTGTTATCAATATCTGGGTCATTTATCAGACCTTTCCATCCAATTGTGGTTCTAGGTTTTTCAAAATAAACCCTCATGACTATTTTGAGTTCTTTCGATAAATCATCAGCAAGCGGCTTTAATTTTTTTGCATATTCTATGGCAGCCTTTGGGTCATGAATGGAACAGGGACCTACTACAACTAATAAACGGTCATCTTCTTGCTTAAGAATTGAGGATAGTTCATTCCTTGATTCATAAACCAGTTTTGATGCTTTTGAAGACAGGGGTAACTTATCAATTAGCTTGATTGGAGGTGTGACCTCCAAAAGACCTTTAATCCTAGTATTGTCTGTTAAATATTGCATAATTCTTTAAGTGAAAGCATTTTATATATAATCTCTTCAATTTAAAGGTTTTAATCTAAATATACAGTGAAAATTTCTCTAGTACAGGAAAATCCCATCGTTGGTGATATAGAAGGGAATACTTCTATAGCAAGAGATTACATTTTGAAATTTGAATCATCTGGTTCAGATCTCATTGTATTTAGCGAGCTATTTATTACAGGTTATCCACCTGAAGATTTATTATTGAGAGAAGATTTTCTTATTTCTGCACAAAAAAGTGTTGAAAATTTGTCATCATCAATAAACAAATCAAAAGTTTTAATTGGACTGCCAACAAAGAAAGACGGCAAAAGATACAATTCGGCTGCTTTAATCGATAAATCTGGAATCATTCAAATCTATGATAAACATGTTCTTCCAAACTATATTGAATTTGATGAAAAGAGATACTTTTCTAATGGCAGCTCCAAGAACTTCTTTCAATTAAATGATCTCAAAATTGGACTTTCAATTTGTGAAGACATTTGGGATGAAGGATTTATAGATTTGCAAAAAGAAAATAATCTAGACCTTCTCATAAATCTTAGTGCTTCTCCATTTACCACCAGTAAGAAAGAAGAGAGAGGCAATGTTTTTGCCAAGATCTCTGAAAAGTTAAACATACCTCTGATATACGTAAATCAAACAGGAGGACAAGATGAACTGGTTTTTGATGGCACTTCCTCAGTAATCAATAAGCAAGGAGATGTGACTATTGAGCTTAAAAGCTTTGCGACTGACTCTATTCAATTTAATCATGAAGAAATAAATAATAGTTCAATCAACGAAAAAACATCTAACAGATTGAAAGATCTTTATGATTCATTAGTCCTAGCTACAAAAGACTACGTAGAAAAAAATAACTTCAAAGGAGTACTAATTGGTTCATCCGGCGGTATTGACTCTGCTTTGACAGTAACGATTGCAACAGATGCTCTTGGTTCAGAAAAAGTTAGAACGATAATGATGCCTTTTAAATATACTGCAGACATTAGCATCAATGATGCTGCACTTTTGGCAAAGAATTTAAAAATCAATCATCAAGAAATCCCAATAGAGAAGGTTTATGACGCTCACATGAGCAAGCTTTCTGAAATTTTTAACAATAAAAAAATTGATAAAACCGAAGAAAATTTGCAGTCAAGAATCAGAGGAGTGACTCTGATGGCTATTTCAAACAAAGACGGTTTATTAGTTCTCACAACGGGAAATAAAAGTGAAACTGCAGTTGGCTACTCGACCTTATACGGTGATACAGCGGGAGGATTTGCAGTTTTAAAAGATGTATCAAAGACATTGGTTTACGAACTATCAAAATATAGAAATGGATTAAATGAAGTGATTCCAGAAAGAATCATTACAAGACCCCCAAGCGCTGAACTAGCTCCAGATCAAAAAGATTCTGATTCTCTGCCAGATTATGAAATATTGGATCCAATAATAGAGCTCTACGTAGAAAAGGATTTTTCCGTAAAAGAGATAATTCAAGAAGGTTTTGATGAGAAGACTGTAGAAAAAATAATCGGACTTATTGATTTCAATGAGTACAAAAGAAGGCAGGCTCCATTGGGAGTGAAAATATCCGACAGAAATTTTGACAAGGGTAGAAGGTATCCTATCACCAATTCATGGAAACCCAATATATAGGGTTATAGTAAGAAAAAATCACTACATTTTGTGCTTTTGAAGGCAATTAAGCTATAATTCGCTCAAAACAGCTGTGGATATAATAAAAGACATCAATAAAGCTGAACAACAAGAATTGCCTCTAAAATTGCAAGGCGAAAATATATCTGACCTTCCCGAAGATTTATACATCCCACCTAATTCTCTAAGAATATTTTTAGATTCATTTGAAGGCCCGTTAGACCTCCTTTTGTATTTTATTAAAAAGCAGAACCTTGATATTGCCAACATAGATGTTTCTTTGATTACTGATCAATATATTTCATACATAAACCTCATGGAAGAACTTCAATTTGATTTGGCTGGTGAATACCTAGTCATGTCTGCTTATCTTGCAGAAATAAAATCTAGGATTTTGCTACCTTCACTATCTGAAGATGATGAGATAGAAGACGATCCGAGATCAGAATTAATTAGAAGACTTCAAGAATACGAGAGATATAAAAAAGCATCTGAAAGCTTAAACGATATTCCAATGGTAAACCGTGATTTTTATCTCGCTAGTGCAGCAAAACCTGAATTTGAAGCATCAAAAGAAAAACCAAAAATTACAGGAGAAGACTTAGTGCTTATTTTTAATGAGCTTAAAGAAAGAATAAGTCTTAATAAAAGTCATGTTATTGATTTTGAAGAACTTTCTACAAGAGAAAGGATGACTGAAATTCTTGAATTACTCCAACAAAGTGACTTGATAGCTTTCAATGATTTGATAAAGAAGTCAGAAGGAAAGATGGGCGTTGCAGTTGTCTTGTTAGCAATTATGGAGCTACTTAAAGATTCACTAATAAAGGGGATTCAAAATGAACCTTTTGGAAAAATCCATCTTTCAAAAAAAATTACAGGCGTCCACTAAATGAATACGATCACACTTTCAAAAATTATTGAGGCGATACTTCTATCGTCTGGTAGACCTTTAAGCGAAAAAGAGATCACTAACCTTTTCGACGAAGAAGAAAAACCATCTCATTCAGAACTTAAAGATGCTTTAGATTTGATTGAGCAAAATTCTAAAAATAATTCTTTTACTTTATCTAGGGTTGCAAGTGGATTTAGACTTCAGGTTGATCAAGCTTATGCCCCTTACATTGCTAAAATTTGGCAAGAGAAGAATCAAAGATATTCCAGAGCGTTAATGGAGACGATAACTTTGATAGCCTACAAGCAACCCATAACAAGAAGCGAGATAGAGGAAGTTAGAGGAGTTTCAGTAAGCAGTAATTTAATTAAGAATTTATTTGAAAAGGGATGGATTAAAGTTGTCGGTATTAGAGATGTTCCTGGAAAACCAAGTTTGCTTGGGACTACAAAAGAGTTTCTTGATGACTTAGGGCTCAAGAAACTATCGGATTTGCCTTCTTTACCTGAAATAAATATTTCTACTGAATCTACCATGCCATTACCTTTGGAGGATCCAGACCAAAATTCCATTGAGGGAAATGAGATAATCCAGTGAAAGAAAGAATCCAAAAGGTTCTTTCCGATTCAGGCATCGCATCTCGACGGCAGATAGAAAAGTTCATTCAAGAAAAAAGAATCTTTGTTGGCGACAGACTCGCCAAGCTTGGAGAGAAAATTTCAAGAGAAGATCAAATTTTTCTTGATGGAAAAAAAATTACTCTAAATGTTAATAATAAGTTAAGAATATTAGCTTTGAATAAACCTGAAGGGTTTGAATGTACTAGATCAGAAAAAAGCCCAAAGAAGAAAATATTTGATTTGTTGCCACCTGAAAAAAACTTCAGATGGATATCAGTAGGTAGATTGGACTTAAATACCTCAGGCCTTCTTTTGCTTACGAATAATGGGCAAGTTGCCAATCAGCTAATGCATCCCTCATCAATGCTTGATCGAGAATACATTGCTCGTATAAGGGGAGAAGTTGAGCCAGCTGATATAGAAAAATTAAAAAAAGGTATTCAAATTGATGGAAATAGAATGAAATTCAATGATTTAGTTGAAGGCAGGATAACCAAATCCCACTCTTGGTTTGCTCTTGTTATACAAGAGGGAAAAAATAGAGAAGTCAGAAAGTTATGGAATGCATTGGGCTACGAAGTAAGTCGCCTGAAGAGAGTAAGATACGCAAATATTTTTTTACCCTCTACGTTAAAGCAGGGCTCCTATAAAGAACTGAGCCAAAAAGAAATTGATAACTTAATCAAGAATCTCTCTTAGGGATTTAATTTTAATAACCTCGTTTAAATCCTTATCTTTAATGGAATTATTATGATAGCCATATTCTGCAAATATAAATGGGGTTTTCGCACGTTTGGAGGCCTCGAAATCTTTGAAATGGTCTCCAAAAAAAAGAGTATTTTCAGGAGAACAATTTAACTTCTTCATGGCTAAATTTATACCGCTTGGATCGGGTTTTCGTCTGTTCTCAGCATCTTCTGGAGATATAACTATATCTGCTATTTCATCCCATTTATAAAAATTTGAGATTTTATCAGTGAGGAATTTAGGTTTATTTGTAACTATGCCCCACTTTTTTTTATTATCTTTGATGAATTTTATGAGTTCTTCAAAGCCTTCAAATGTTTTGGAGTCAGTGCATATTTTTTCGTACTCCTCAATAAGCTCTTTCCTTAAAATTTCGAAATTGGCATCACTATCTGAAATTAAGAATCCAAGTGAAATCAAGGCTCCAGCACCCTCAGAAACAATTTGTCGTACAGATGAAAATTCTTTTTTAATTAACTTCTTTTGCTGAAGCAAAAAATTAAGAGACACATGAAATTCTTTAGCAGTATCCAGAATGGTGCCATCCAAATCAAAGAGGTACAAGTCTATATCACTGTGGTTTATGAGCATGAACTAAATAGTTAACTGTAACATCATCACCTAACCAATAGTTGCCTGAAAGTGGGTTGTAGCTCATTCCTATGATTTCTTTAACTTCCAACCCCGACCTTGTCATAAAACCATGAAGTTCTGATGGTTTTATGAACTTATTAAAATCATGAGTGCCTTTGGGTAATAAATTAAGAATGTATTCAGCACCAATAATTGCAAAAAGAAAGGATTTTGGATTTCTATTGATAGTTGAAAAAAACACTTCGCCGCCCGGTTTACATAAATCTGAGCAAGTTTTAACGAGCAATTCAGGATCGGGAACATGTTCTATTGCTTCAAGGCAAGAAACGATATCAAAAGCTTTCTTTTCAGCAAGCAAGCTTTCAGCTTCCCCAAGAATATAGCTTATATCTTTGTTGCTTTTTGAAGCATGAAGTTTCGCTGTTTCTATTGCGACTTCTGATATATCAACTCCTGTGACTTGCGCTCCAAAATCATACAAAGCTTCTGTTAATAATCCGCCACCACAAGCAACATCAAGAACCTCTAAATTATTTACGTTTTTTTTGTCATTAATATAATTTGAACGTAGAGGATTAATTTTATGTAGTGGTGCAAATTTTCCAGAAGGATCCCACCACTCTTCTGCTATTTTATTAAACTTATCTTTTTCTGCTTGATCGATATTCATATTTCTGACAATCTGAGTTCAGTATATTGAATTACATTGTAAAAAAAAGTTAAAGCTTCATTTATATTAAGCTTAATACTTTGTTTAAAATTAATTCTTATTTTTATTTAAAACTTGAAATGAAAATATTCTTTCCAAAGGAATCTGAAAAAGAAACGAGATCTGCTCTGGATCTTGCTTCTGCTAAGAGGTTGATCGATCTTGGAATAGAAGTTTCGTTTGAATCAGGAGTCACTCAAAAGATAGATATCGCAGATCAAGATTTAGAAGATATAGGATGCAAAAACGAATCTAGGTCAGAGGGTTTATCTAATTCAGAAATTATTTCCTCAGTAAATCATTTGCCTTTATCAGACTTGGATTCAGTTTCTGAAAATACTTTAACTATAAGTTTTCTTGATGTGTTCAATGAGAAAGAATTTTTAGAGAAGCTAAAACAAAGAAAGATCATTTCTATCAGTATGGAATTAATTCCAAGAATCACAAGAGCCCAAAAAATGGATGCATTATCATCTCAAGCTAATTTAGCAGGGTATTCAGCAGTAATGTTGGCCTCATCTGAAATGAATAAAGCAATGCCAATGATGATGACAGCTGCAGGAACAATTTCTCCCGCAAGAGTTTTTGTAATTGGTGTTGGAGTTGCGGGACTTCAAGCTATGGCAACTGCAAAAAGACTTGGAGCTCGCGTTGAAGCATTTGATACCAGACCAGCAGTTGAAGAACAAGTGAAGTCTTTAGGAGCAAGATTTATAAAAATAGATATCGGTGAAACTGAAGAGACTGATCAAGGCTATGCAAAAGAATTAACAGAGAAACAATTAGAGTTACAAAGAGAAGGAATGAAAAAGGTTTGTGGATACTCAGATATTGTAATAACTACGGCACAAGTTTTTGGTAAGCCAGCTCCCAGAATTTTATCTGAAGATATGATCTCTAGCATGCAGCCAGGAAGTGTTATCGTTGATATGGCTGTCACCTCAGGTGGAAATGTCGAAGGTTCTGTCTTAGGTGAGACTGTCGAAAAAAATGGGGTGAAAATAATAGGGCATGAAAATCTTCCAGGGTATGTTCCGGAACATTCCACTCAAGTATATGCAAGCAATATCTATAATTTAATTGAAGAGTTTTGGGATAAAGATGCAAAAAAACTCCAATTAGATGAATCAGATGAAATTTTAAAAAGCTGCATAGTCACAAAAGATGGTAATTTCATATCAGAAATTCTAAGGAGTTAATTTAATGGAAATGATGCTGCTACTGTTTGTCCTTGTCCTTTCAATATTTTTGGGTTTTGAGCTCATTAATAAGGTTCCATCTACTCTTCACACTCCCTTGATGTCAGGTGCTAATGCAATTTCTGGAATAACCCTTGTTGGAGCAATATTATCTTCGGGGGGCGACTCTTCAAGCATTACTATTGTCTTAGGCACAATAGCTGTTTTCTTGGCAAGTCTAAATGTTGTTGGCGGATATCTAGTTACAAATAGAATGCTTAGAATGTTTAAGAAAAAATGATTTTAGAAGCCTTTCAGAATAATACTTTTATTAACCTAAGTTACATCTTAGCTTCTGTCTTATTTATATTTGGTCTAAAAATGTTGAGCTCACCCGATACTGCTCAAAGAGGAAATTTTGTATCTTCTTTAGGGATGCTTCTTGCTGTGGTTGTGACTTTATTAAGCAAAGAAATAGTTTCATTTCAATTTATCTTGATAGGTCTTATTGGAGGCGGGGCAGTTGGAGCAATTGCCGCAATAAGAATAAAAATGACATCAATGCCCGAATTAGTTGCTTTATTGAATGGTTTCGGTGGAGCATCAAGCCTTCTGGTTGCCTCTGCAGAATTATTTGCTTTAACAACTTCTAATCTAGTTGCAATGATTGCAATAGGAATAGCAACTATCATCGGAGGAGTAACTTTCTCAGGAAGCTTAATAGCGTTTGGGAAACTTTCAGAAATTATGCCCGGCAAACCTTATTTGTTTATCGGTCAAAAAATCCTCACTGGATTAGTAATTTTATTACTTCTTCTATTACTTTTTCAGTTTTGTTCGGGTATTTTCTTTGCTGAAATTCTTTTTGGTTTTGATTGGATTAACCCGCAATATGCATTAATTCTTCTAATAGCATTATCTCTTTTACTAGGAATTTTATTAGCCATACCTATAGGTGGTGCTGATATGCCTGTAATCATTGCTCTTCTTAACAGTTATTCTGGCCTTGCTGCATGTGCAGCAGGATTTGTAATAGGGAACAATGTATTGATTGTTGCTGGTTCATTAGTAGGGGCGAGCGGATTGATCCTTACTAATATAATGTGTAAGGCAATGAATAGATCATTGCTTAATGTTCTTTTTGGAGGTTTTGGTGCGACTGACTCCTCCTCGTCTTCGGGTGAAGGAAAGGTTCAAGGTGATGTAAAGCCTATCAACATTGCAGATTCTTACCTCATATTAGAGGCTGCTTCATCGGTTCTTATCGTTCCTGGTTATGGAATGGCTGTTTCTCAAGCACAACACTCTGTAAGGGAGTTAGGAGAGTTGCTTCAAGATAATGGTTGTGAAGTTAAGTATGCAATTCATCCAGTTGCTGGCAGGATGCCAGGACATATGAATGTACTGTTAGCAGAAGCAAATGTTTCATACGATGTTCTTGTTGAGCCTCAAGATGTAAATCCTATTATGGATACCATAGATGTATGCATTGTCATTGGTGCAAATGATGTTGTGAATCCTGATGCTAGAGAGGACGAATCAAGCCCTATATATGGCATGCCCGTCATAGAGGTTGATAGAGCTAAAACAGTCTTTGTCCTAAAAAGATCCATGGCTTCTGGTTTTGCAGGAATAGAAAATAGTTTATTTTTTAAACAAAATACTCGCATGCTTTTTGGTGATGCAAAAGAGTCTGTAAGTGGCTTAGTTTCTGAGTTTAAGTCATAAAATAAACCTCTAAAAATACGTCAGAAATGCTATAATTTATTTAGTATTTTGAGCTTATTTTCTATTGATTTTTCTCAGTATCATTTCATTGAATGACAGACATTTTTGACGATAAAGATTCCACTATAAGTATTGAGGAAGAGCTCAAATCTTCCTATATGGATTACGCAATGAGCGTAATTGTAGGAAGAGCATTACCTGATGCCAGAGATGGTCTTAAGCCAGTTCATAGAAGAACATTATTTGCCATGAATGTAGAAGGCAATGATTGGAATAGAGCTTATAAAAAGTCAGCAAGAATAGTTGGTAACGTCATAGGTAAATATCATCCTCACGGAGACGCTGCCGTTTATCACACGCTTGTTAGAATGGCGCAAGACTTTGCTCTTCGCTATACCTTAGTTGATGGTCAAGGAAATTTTGGATCTATGGATGGAGATCCGCCAGCAGCAATGAGATACACCGAAGTCAGACTTTCAAAAATTGCTCATGAATTACTTGCAGATTTAAAAAAAGATACAGTTAATTTTGTGGAAAATTATGACGGCACTGAGTTAATGCCCGAAGTTCTACCAACAAAAATTCCAAATCTTCTTGTTAACGGCTCTTCTGGAATTGCAGTAGGCATGGCTACAAATATGCTTCCTCATAATTTAACTGAGTCTATAGAAGCATGCTTGTTGCTTATTGATAATCCGGATGCTGATATTGATTCCCTTATGGAGATTATTCCTGGTCCAGATTTTCCAACCGGCGGGTTCATTAATGGAAGAGCTGGCCTGATAGAAGCAGCAAAAACTGGAAAGGGCAGAGTCTATCTCAGAGCAAAAGCCGATATAGAAACAGACAAAAAAGACCGTAGCAAACTCATAGTTTCTGAAATTCCTTACCAAGTAGATAAATCAAGATTGGTAGAAAAAATTGCTGAACTTTCCAAAGAAAAAAGAATTGAGGGAATCTCTGAAATAAGAGACGAATCTAATAAAGATGGCGTCAGAATAGTAATTGAAATTAGATCTGGTCAATCTCCAGAAGTTATTCTTAATAACTTATATGCATTGACTCCTTTGGAAAATGTTTACGGAATCAATAACGTAGCATTAATAAATAACGTCCCAAAACTTTTAAATTTAAAACAAATTCTTGAAGTATTTATTGATCATAGGAAAGAGGTAGTAACCAGAAGAACCAAATTTGATCTAGAAAAAGCAAAAAATAGATCTCATGTTCTCGAGGGACTTACCGTAGCTTTAGAAAACATAGATCCTGTTATAGATTTGATTAAAAAATCAAAGGATGGACAAGAAGCTAAGAAAAAATTGTTATCGAAATCATGGAAAGCCTCTAATGTGGTTAAGCTTCTCAAAGCATCTGGTGCTGATATATCCGGAAGTAAAAAAAATGATTTTGGATTGTCCGGAAATAAATACCAACTATCGGATCATCAGGCACAGGCAATATTAGATCTCAGACTTCAAAGACTTACTGGACTTGAACAAGAATCATTAAAAGAAGAGTATGCAGAAATATTAGATCAGATAAAAAAATTACAAGAAATTCTTTCTGATAAAAATAAGCTCATAAGCGTTATCAAAGAAGAGCTAAATGAGATTAAAGAAGAGTATGGAGATACTAGAAAGACTCCTATCGAGGATAAGTTGGATCTGACTGATGAGGATTTGATCAAGCAGGAAGATATGGTTGTTACTATCTCCCACCTGGGTTATGCAAAAACTCAGTCTCTTGAAGTTTATAGATCTCAACGAAGAGGAGGTGTAGGTAAAACGGCTGCATCTGTTAAAGATGAGGATTTTGTAGAGCAGCTTATAGTTGCAAATACTCATTCAACGCTTTTATGTTTTTCTAATTTAGGCAAAGTATATTGGCTTAAGGTTTATCAAATCCCTGCAGCATCAAGAGTTGCCAAAGGTAGGCCGCTAATAAACTTAATAAATTTAGATGAAGGAGAGAGAATAACGAGTTTATTGAACGTTGAATCGTTTGAAGAGCCAGGATTTGTTTTCATGGCAACAAAAAAAGGCGTGGTAAAGAAAACTTCTTTAGAAGAATTTAAAAGACAATGGAAAGTTGGAAAAAGAGCTATAAAACTTGACTCAGATGATGAATTAGTAGGCTCAACTTTAACTGATGGAGAAAAATTCATCATGCTAGTTTCTCAATCTGGTAAAGCAGTTTTTTTTGATGAAAAGGAAGCTAGATCAATGGGAAGGGCTGCTAGGGGGGTTAAAGGCATCAATTTGGGGAAAGATGATCAGGTTATATCTCTTCTTGTTCCTGAGAAAGAAAATACAATCTTTACTGTTTCTGAAAACGGTTATGGGAAAAGAACAAACGTTGATGACTTCAGAAAAACTAGGAGAGGAGCCAAAGGTGTTATCGCAATGCAAACCTCCGATAGGAATGGATTACTTATTGGCGCAAATCAGGTTATCGAAGACCAAGAAATCATGTTGATAAGTAACAAAGGTACCTTAGTCAGAACTAAAGTTGATCAAATTAATGTTATCGGAAGAAATACTCAAGGAGTAACTGTTATAAAACTTAAAGACTCAGAAAAGCTTGTGGGACTAGCTTCTATAATTGAAGATACAGATGACTAGGGCATTTAATTTTTGTGCAGGTCCAGCTGCTCTTCCTGAAGAAGTTTTGAAGGAGGTACAAGAAGAAACTTTAGATTATAAAAATCATGGTTTAGCGGTTATGGAAATGAGCCATAGAAGCAAAGAGTTTGTATCCATAGCGGAGAAAGCAAAACAGGATTTTATTGATTTATTATCTATACCTGATGAGTACGATGTTTTATTTATTCAAGGAGGCGCCAGTTTGCAATTTTCAATGATTCCAATGAATCTCGGAATTAAGAACCAAAAACTAGATTATTTAGAAGTCGGATCGTGGTCTAAAAAAGCCATAGCTGAAGCTAAGAAATTTCATGACGTTAATATAGCCGCATCTTCAAAAGATATTTCATTCAAAAAATATCCTTCAATAAATGATTGGAATATTTCAGATGATTCCTCCTACATACATATGGTGATGAATGAGACAATTGAAGGAGTTGCATGTAGGTCGTTAGATGACTTACCAGAAAAAGTAATAGTTTCAGACTGTTCTTCCAACATACTCTCTGAACCACTAGATGTAAAAAAGTTTGGACTCATTTATGCAGGCGCACAAAAAAATATTGGCCCAGCTGGGTTAGCAATTGTAATTATTCGAAAAGACTTAATTCAAAAAAGAGATGATCTTCCCGCTTTAATGAGTTACCAGACATATGCGGATTCAGAATCAATGTACAACACGCCTCCAACATTTGCTTGGTATCTTTCAGGTAAAGTTTTTTCTTGGCTTAAAAGGAATGGTGGCCTTAAATCAATTGAAGAAATTAATCTGAGAAAAGCAAAAAAGCTATACGATTACATAGACAACAGTGATTTTTACTACAACGATGTATCTATCGAGAGTAGGTCTATCATGAATGTTCCATTCTTATTGAACGATGATTCCTTAAATGATTCATTCCTCAAAGAAAGCGAAAAAGAAGGTTTACTGAATCTTGCTGGTCATAGATCAGTTGGAGGGATGAGAGCTAGCATATACAATGCTGTGCCAGAAGAAGCTATAGATGCTCTAGTTTCTTTTATGGATGTATTTGCAAATAAGTATGGCTAACTCAAAATTAGAAAAATCATTAGGTTTAATTCGAAAAAAAATTGACTTAATTGATGACCAGATGCTCTCTTTACTTGAAGAAAGGGTTTCTTTGGTTATTGATGCTGAGAATTTAAAAAAAAATACATCGAAAGGCCCTTTTTATCGTCCAGATAGAGAGAAAGAAATTATTAGGCGTTTACAATCTTTGAATAACTCGTCGCTAGAGGATAATAAAATCCGAACAATTTTTCAGGATATTATATCGGCCTGTTTTTCAACAGCATTTGAAATTAAGGTTGCATATTTGGGGCCTGAAGGTTCATTTTCAGAAAAAGCTGCAAAAAAACATTTCGGGTCTTCTACAAATTTCGTTTCCTGCGGATCTATCCGAGAAATTATAGATTCAGTTGAAGATAATTCAGAATATTACGGAGTTTTGCCAATTGAAAATTCAACTGAAGGCCTTGTTAATTCAACTTTAGATGAAATCATTGAAAGTAATCTTAAGATTTGCAGCGAGATAAGCATTCCAATTAATTTAAGCCTTTTATCAAAGAAAAACATTGCTCTTACAAGTATTAAAACTATCTTTGCGCACAGTCAGGCTTTTGCACAGTCTCAATCTTGGTTGAATAAAAATTTACCCAAAGTCATAAGAAAAGATGTGACAAGTAATTCTCAAGGAGTATTGCAGTCAAAAAGAACAATTTATTCCGCTTCTATAGCTTCTATTGAGGCTGCAAAAAAGTACGACATGAAAGTTTTAAAGCGAAATATTCAAGATTATAAAAATAATAAAACAAGGTTTATCATTGTCGGAAATCATGATGTCTCAGCTACAAAAGAGGATAAAACTAGCGTAAGCATAATAACAAAAAACAAGTCTGGAGCACTTTCAGATATCTTAGAAAAGTTTAAAGAACAAAAAATCAACCTTACAAACATTCAATCGAGACCAACCAAAAAGAACAACTGGGAGTATATGTTTTTTATAGAATTAGACGGTCACAAGAGTGATAAGAATGTAGACATTGCCCTAAAAAAAATATCACGACTTTCTCTAAATTTAAAAGTTTTGGGGTCCTATCCCAAAGGAATTTAATGAAAAAGACTTTCCCCGAAGATAGAGTAAATCTCGGCGTAAATAAAATAACTCCCTATCAACCTGGAAAATCATCCGATAGCCTCAACATAAGCAAAGAAAAGCTGATAAAGCTTGCAAGCAACGAGAATCCTATAGGTCCTAGTAAGTTAGCTACCAAAGCAATTAGTCATATTGTTGAGGAAGCGCATAGATATCCTGATGGAAATGGCACAAAACTAAAACGAGAAATCTCAAAGTTAGAAAAAGTTCCACTTGATTGCATTACGTTAGGAAATGGATCTAATGATTTGATTGAGTTTTCAGCGAGAGCTTTTTTAACGAATGGAGATAATGCACTTTATTTTAAACATGGATTTGCAATATATCCCCTTGCCATCCTAGCTACGGGAGCAGATTTAAGAGAATTGCCTGTGACTGAAAATTATCATCAAGACTTAACTTCGGTAATAAATTTCGTTGATAAAAAATCTAAAGTAGTTTTCATAGCATCGCCAAATAATCCCACAGGATCAGCAAATACATTCTCTGAAATTGAAGCAATGTTAAATGATTTACCGAATGATTTAATTGTCTTTCTTGATCAGGCTTACTTTGAATATATTGAAGATGAACAATACAAATTACCTTTTGATTTAATAGATAAGTATCAAAATTTGATAATTTCCAGGAGTTTTTCAAAAGCGCACGGTCTTGCGGCTTATAGACTTGGTTACTGCATTTCATCTCAAAAAATTGCAGACTATTTAAATCGTGTTAGACAGCCATTCAATGTTAGTTCTTTTGCCCTTGAAGCGGGCATTGCATCTTTAAATGATAAAGAGCATTTAAGAAAATCTGTCGATTTAAACCAAAGAGAAAAAAATAAATTAATGCAATTCTTTAATAAAGAAAATATTGAATATCTGCCAACTCAGGGTAATTTCCTTTCTTTTAGCTTGGATACAGATTCTGATGAAGCCTTTGAAGCTTTTTTAAATGAAGGAATCATATTGAGATCTCTCAAATCATACAATATGGATAGATTTGTAAGAGTAAGCATCGGTCAGGAATTTGAGAACGATGCTTTTATTGAAGCCACAAAAAAGATTAAAGGTTCAAGGAATTGAAAGAACAAATACTAATATTCGGCTTAGGTCATATTGGAGGATCTATAGCCAAATCTCTTTGCAAACAGGGAATTAGAGTCTATGCAGAGGATTTGAGTATAAAAACAATCACATATGCAATAAAAAATAAAATTATTAAAGGAACATTCTCAGATTTAGACCTTTCAAAACCCTATTCAGTTATTTTCTCAACTCCTCCAATTGTTACCAATAAATTAGTTAACGAAAATAAAGATCTCATTAAAAATGCTGTTCTATTTACTGAGACATCTAGCTCTAAAAATAAGATAAAAAAGAATGCTTTTATCAACAAAATTGAAAATGCTATTCTTTCACATCCAATTGCAGGGAACGAAGGAAGTGGGATAGATGCATCTGACATTAAACTTTTTGAAAACAAAATCTGCATTCTTTCCCCTTTAAAAATGACGTCAAAAAATTCAATTACAAAGGCCCAAAAATTATGGGAATCTTTAGGCTCTAATTGCATAAAAATGGATTTAAACTCTCACGATAAAATATTAGCAGCTACAAGCCACTTACCTCATGTAATTAGTTTTAGTTTAATGAGATATATCGAAAAATCCTCAAATATAAAGAATAAAGTCCTCATGGGAGGAGGACTTAAAGACTTCACTAGAATTTCTTCAAGTGATCCAGAAATGTGGAGCGATATTTTTGATCTAAATAAAAAGGAAATTTTAAATTCAATAAAAGGTTTTAAGAAAGAATTAGAGGTGATGGAAAAAAATATCTTAAGCAGTCGCTCTAAAACTAAAAATTTAATTGCTGAATCCAACAAGGCAAGAAAAAAAATAATTGATTGAATGACTAGATCATTAAAGTCATCAAAGAAAAAAAACCTTTCAGGAGAGATTGTCATTCCAGGTGATAAATCTATCTCTCACAGAGCAATCTTATTTGGACTTTTAAGCAGAGGAAAAACTCAAATTCATGGTTCACAAAATAGCGAAGATGTTCTTAATTCGCTTAATGTAGCTAGATTTCTTGGAATCAAAACTAAGGTTAACAGCTCTATCATTTTTCTTGATTCTCCCGGTATAGAAGGATTGTCTGCCCCTGCAAAAGATCTTTATTTTGGTAACTCTGGAACAGGTATGAGACTTTTTGCAGGATTCTTGAGCTCGTTAAGCTTTTCATCCACATTGACTGGAGATGCCTCTCTTTCAAATCGGCCTATGATGAGAATTATTGATCCTTTGCAAAAAATGGGAGCAAAAATTTCCGCTACTAATAAAGAAAATCCTCCTCTTAAGATTAGTCCATCAACTGGTTTAAAAGGTATTACTTACAAAATGCCAATTGCAAGTGCGCAAGTAAAATCCTCAATTTTATTAGCGGGATTAAACGCGGAAGGTAAAACTCAGGTTAAAGAAAAATATCCAACCAGAGACCATACAGAAAGGATGATGAAAACTTTTGAAGCTAACATTTCATTTTCTAAAGGGATTGTTGAAATTGAAAGAAGTGATTTAAAAACTCCAGGGCAAATAGAAGTTCCTGGAGATTTCTCATCAGCAGCCTTTTTTATAGGTGCATGCTTAATTTCAGAAAATTCTGAAATAAAAATTAAAAATGTGGGAATAAATAAGACTAGAAAAGCTTTTCTTGATTGTCTTTTAGATATGAATGCAAATATTGATCTTACAAATATTAGACAACTAGGAAACGAGGAAGTAGCTGATTTAGTGATAAAGTCATCGGACTTATTACCTGCAAAAATAATGGAAGATATCGTTCCTAATTTAATTGATGAGCTCCCATTATTTTTCTTGATTGCTAGCTTGATAGAAGGAGAATCAGAATTTAATGGTTTATCAGAATTGAAGCATAAAGAGAGCGACAGACTTTCAATCATGATCAACAACTTGCAAGAACTTGATGTTGAAGCTTCCTTAAATAAGGATAGTCTAAAAATAAGTGGTAAAAAGGATAGAATTTTTTCTGATGGAGTATTTGATTCGCATGGAGACCACAGAATCGCAATGACAATGTTAGTAGCAGGGCTGAGATCTTCTGAAGGCCTTTTAGTGAAGAATGTAGATTGTATTAATACCTCTTTTCCAGAATTCATCGATCAGGCAAAAATGTTGGGGTTTAATTTTAAAAATGGATAAATTAATAACCATTGACGGACCAGGAGGCTCTGGCAAAGGAACAGTAGCTAAAATATTAGCTGCAAAATTAGGATGGAATATTTTAGATAGCGGAGCTCTATATAGATTAATTGCCCTGATTTCTGAAAATATCAAAAAAACTGATCCAGATTCAATTGGAAAAGAATTAAAAGATAAGAGTATCTTTTTTGAGCTTGTAAAAGATCAATACCATCTTTTTTTTGACGGTAAGGATGTAACAAACTTTATTAGAAGAGAGGAAATAGGGGTAAAGGCTTCAGACTTGGCACATAATCAAAACATTCGAAACCTAATTAAAGACACTCAAAGGTCTTTTTACGATCCAAATATAGGTTTAATAGCTGATGGAAGAGATATGGGATCAGTGGTTTTTCCTGAAGCTGGAATAAAAATTTATTTAGATGCATCAATAGAAGAGAGAGCAAAAAGACGTCAAATTCAGTTGAAAGAAAAGGGTATGGAGGTTAACATGCGCAACCTTATCTCAAGCTTAGAAGATAGAGACTTAAAGGATAAAAATAGAGATGTATCTCCTCTTTTGATTCCGAAAGGGGCAAAAGTGATTGATTCCACAAATCTATCAATAGATGAGGTAGTAAATAAAATAATGGATTTAATTTAAATTATGGAACAAGCAAACTTCGGAAAACTTCTAGACGAGAGTTTATCGACATTAGATTTTCAAATAGGAACTATCATTACTGGAGTTGTGGTAGATCTGAAACCTGACTGGGTTACTGTTCACGTAGGTTTAAAATCAGAACCGGTTCTCGCTAGAAGTGAATTTTTAGCAGATGAATCTGATAAGGAACTTGAGATAGGTGATGAAGTAAAAGTTACTTTAGAGGCTGTTGAAGATGGTTATGGTGAGACCAGAGTTTCAAGATTGCGTGCAATGCACGATGAAAGTTGGCTTAATTTAGAAGAATCACTCAAAACAGGCTCAATTGTCAAAGGATACATAACCGGCAAAGTTAGAGGTGGAATGACTGTAGACGTAGCAGGAGTTAGAGCTTTTCTGCCTGGTTCTCTTGTAGATTCAAAACAAATTGAAAGTTTTGATCACTTAGAAAAAACTTTTCAAGACTTTAAGGTCATCAAATTAGACAAAGACAAATCTAATGTAGTTCTGTCCAGAAAAGCTGTTCAGGAAGATATTAATTCCGAGGAAAGAGAGAAGCTATTTGCAACTATCCAAGAAGGTTCGACAATAGAAGGTACCGTTAAAAATCTAACAGATTATGGAGCTTTTATTGATCTTGGTGGTATTGATGGTCTCCTTCACATTACAGACATTACATGGAAAAGAATTAATCACCCATCTGAGGTTCTCAATATTGGAGATCAACTTAATTTAAAGGTAACGAATTTTGATGAGGAAAAATCAAGAATTTCTTTAGGATTGAAACAAATGTCTTCAGATCCTTGGGAGACAATCGAAACAATGTACCCAGTAAATTCAGTACATAAAGCCAAAGTTTCAACTCTTACAGATTATGGTTTCTTTGCTGAGCTTGATAAAGATACTGAAGGTCTAGTGCATGTCTCTGAAATAGATTGGACCAACAAAAACATTCATCCATCTAAGGTTGTATCTCCAGGAGATGAGATAGATGTTATGGTCTTAGAACTTGATCTAGAAAAAAGAAGAATTTCCTTAGGAATGAAGCAATGTCAGGAAAATCCTTGGCTGATCTTCTCCGAAAAAAATTCTGTAGGAGATACTGTCAATGGTTCTGTTAAATCTATAACTGATTTCGGAATGTTCGTCGGTCTTGATGGTGATATTGATGGATTAGTTCATCTTTCAGATTTGTCTTGGACAGAAGCTGAAGAAAATGCGGTTCAAAAATTTCAAAAAGGCCAAGATGTTCAAGCTCTTATTCTAGCCATGGATCCGTTAAAAGAGAGGATATCTTTAGGTATTAAACAACTACAAGATGATCCAGTTGAAAACTTTATTAAAGATCATCCAAAAGGAACTTCTGTTACAGGAATAATCTCAAATATTGAGGATGAGATTTTAAAATTATCCGTAAAAGAAAGTATTTCTGTTTTAATGAGAAAAAGAGACTTTATTGAAGACGAAAGCTCTGCACTTGAAGAAGGCAATCAAATAAACTTTTTGATTTCAAATATAGATAGAAAAGAGAAAAAAATTTGGGGCTCGATGAAAGCACTTGAAAAAAGTAAAGAAAAAGAAATTTTGAAAGAAAATGAAATGAAAAATAAAGAGATTGAAGAAAGTTCAAAATCTTCAATTGGTGACCTCATCAAAGAGGAGCTTGAAGATAAGTGATTTATGCAAAAATCAGATCTTCTTGAAAAACTTACTACTCAAAATATATCTTTTTCTACCTCCGATTCCAAAATTGCACTTGATTCTCTAGTGGATCATCTATCAAACCTCCTTTCTGAAAAGCAAAGAATTGAAATAAGAGGTTTTGGGGCATTTTCAGTCAGAGAGAGAAATCCAATAAGGGGAAGAAACCCAAAATCAGGAAAAGCAATAGAACTAGATAGTAGATCCTTAATTTACTTTAGACCTTCAAGGCTGATTAAAAATAGAATAAATAAATTGACCTCATAACTGATATAATTTTTAAAATTTTTTAAATGGAAAAATTTATCAAGCAGGGGCAAATAATAGTCGGATTAGATTTTGATAATTCGCAAAGCGCTTTCGAAATAACCAAGCTTCTGAATCCCGAAAATTACAAAGTAAAGGTTGGAAGCCAACTTTTTACAGCATGTGGGCCAAAGATATTAGAAGATCTAAAAAAGCAAGGTTTTGATATTTTTTTAGACTTAAAGTATCACGATACACCAAATACAGTTGAGAAAGCTATCTTAGAAGCTTGCAAACAGAATGTATGGATGACAAACATTCATCTTTCAGGAGGGATGAAAATGATTGAGGCCGCAGTAAATGCAAAGAACTCAATTTCATCTGAAATTCTTTTAATTGGAGTTACTGTTTTAACAAGCCTTGATCAAAAGGATTTATTAGATATTGGAGTCAGCAACGAGCTGAGGGATCAAATTATCTCTCTTTTTAATCTAGGAAAAAAGGGAGGAATAGATGGAATCGTTTGCTCTCCCAACGACCTTGCATATTTAAATAAGGAAGAAATGGATTCTTTTTTAACTGTTTGTCCAGGAATAAGAGTTAAAGCAGAGAGCGGGGGTCAAAAAAGAACTTCAACTATTCATGATGCCATTAATATAGGCGCAGACTACCTGGTAGTGGCGAGAGAAATAATTTCATCCTCAGATCCCCTTAGAGTTATTAATGAAATTGATTCTTACTTTATTTAATAGAAATTTATTAATTTTTCTTTATCTTATTTCTTTGATTAGTTTTTCAAGCTTATCTCTTTCAAAACATAATGCGGTTGTTGTAACGAGACATCATTTAGCAACTGAAGTTGGTTCAAAAATACTCCAAGATGGTGGCAACGCATTTGATGCAGCTATATCGGTTGCTTTCGCTTTAGCAGTTGTAAATCCCTCTGCAGGAAATATTGGGGGCGGAGGATTTGCACTACTTTATGATGCGAATAAGAAAACTATTGAATCCATAGACTATAGAGAAAGAGCTCCAATTAATGCTAAAGAAAATATGTTTCTTGATGAAAATGGTAATGTTATAAAAGGTTTAAGTACGTCATCTTTCCTGGCTTCTGGAATTCCGGGAACAGTAGATGGCATGTATAAGATCCATAAAAAATATGGATCATTCCCCATTAGTAAATTAATCTCACCTGCAATAGATCTTGCTGAAAAAGGATTTACATTATCAAAATTTCAAGCGAATTACTTTAATAATAATAGAGATAAATTTTCAAAAAATCCTGAGACAAAGAGAATTTTTGTTAAAAAGGATATGTGGAAAAAAGGTGATCTTTTTAAGCAAAGGGACTTGGCAAAAACCCTAAAAAGAATATCCAAGTTTGGAAGAGATGAATTTTATTCAGGCGAGACAGCAAAAAAAATTATTAGTTATTTTAAAAAAAATGGTGGTATTTTTACCCTTAATGATTTTTTAGAATACCAGTCCAAATTTAAGCCTGCTCTTTGTTCAACCTTCATAGACTACGATATCTGTTCAATGTCACTCCCAAGCTCAGGAGGTATTGTCTTATCACAATCTCTAAATATTCTAGAAAATTTCGACTTAACTTCTTACGACCATGACTCTCTTGATTACAACAGACTTTTAACTGAGGCAATGAGATTTTCATTTGCAGATAGGTCAGAATTTTTAGGCGATTCAGATTTTAATAATTTTGATATAAGCAAGATAACTTCTAAAAAGTATGCAAAAACTCTAGCATCAATAATTAAGAACTCTAAAAGCAAAGTTGATATTGATTCCCCAGGAGAATATTTCATTGAAAGTGAAGAAACAACTCATTTTTCAATAATAGATTCAAATGGAAATGCTGTTTCAAATACTTATACATTAAATACAGCTTATGGCTCGGGAATTATTGCAAAAGGAACTGGGATCTTAATGAATAATGAGATGGATGATTTTTCAATAAAACCAGGATTTCCAAATTTTTTTGGTCTAGTAGGTTCAGATGCAAATAAGGTTGAACCCAAGAAAGCTCCGCTTTCATCTATGACGCCAACTATCGTTTTTCAAGAAGGAAAGCCCTTTTTAATTACTGGCTCTCCTGGAGGATCTACAATTATATCTACAGTGCTTCAGCTTTTATTAAATGTTTTAATTTTTAATATGGAAATTGATGAGGCATCTAAAGCTAAGCGTATTCATCACCAATGGAAGCCTGATGTTTTATTTATCGAGAATGAAAAATACTTAAAAGATATTGATGAATTAGGATTTGATACTATTTATAGAGAAAGAATTGGTGAAACACATTCTATACTTTTTCATGAGAATAGATACGAAGGTTTTGCTGACTTGAGAAGACCAGATGGCAAAGCAATATCAGTACACTAAGACGAAAGAAATTTTCTCGAAAGAAAAGGAATTACCACAACTTCCGGGCGTCTATAAATTTTATGATGAAAATAATAAAATTCTTTACATCGGCAAAGCAAAGAGCCTATCAAACAGGCTTAAGTCATATCTTTCTTTATCAAAAGAGAGAAAAAAAAATGAACTAATTGACAAGATTAAATTTCTTGAAATATTCATCACAAAAACTGAAAGTGATGCTTTGCTTTTAGAACAAAACTTAATTAGAAAACTTAAGCCACCTTTTAATGTTCAATTTAGAGATGATAAATCGTTTCCTGCTATTTATTTTTCTTCTGGTCATGATTTTCCAGGAATTTATTTAACTAGAAATAAAAAACTTAAAGGTATAAAACTTGGTCCCTATGCAAATGTAACTGCAGCAAGACAATCAATTGACCTGACGAGATCATTATTCGGCGTGAGAAATTGTTCAGATATGGTTTTCCAAAACCGAACAAGACCGTGCATACAGCATCAAATTGGTAAATGCTCTGCACCTTGCGTGAAAAAAATATCACAACAAAACTATCTTGAAGAAGTTGATGCAGCTATCAAATTTATTGAAGGAAAAGATAAATCTTTTTTGAACATCCTCTACTCAAAAATGGATGAATACTCTTCACTAAAAGAGTTTGAAAGAGCAGCACTTTATAGAGATAAGATCAAAGCCTATAGAGATATCCAAAAAGATCAATCCGTCTTTACTATGTACGATAATGCGGTTGCGATAACTAGGAAATCTAATGAATATGTTCATTGTATTTCTATTTTAGAAATAAAAGATGGTTGGCTTACAAATGCAGAGAATTATTTTTCAAAAAAAGATAAGCACGTCTCAGAAGAGCAACTTATGGAAAGCTTTCTTTCAAAGATTTTGATAGAAAAGAACTTAGAGAATTTAACTTTATTATCAGATTTTAAATTTAGTAATTTAAGTTCGCAGCTCAAAAATAAAAAAATAAAATTAGAGAACAAGAATAATAAAAATAAAAAAATATTTGAGTTGGCTTCAATACAATCAGATGATGGCCTTCAACGCCAATATAATTATCCTTGGATAACTGAAGCGTTTTCTTTAATTGAAGATAAAACTTTATCAAAAATAAACAGGATAGAAGGCTTTGATATTAGTCATTTGTCTGGCGATAACGTTACAGCTTCATGCGTTGTATTCGATAAAGAAGGACCACAAAAAAAACAATATCGAACTTTTAATATAAAAATAAATAAAAATGATGATTACCTCGCAATGAAGGAGGTTTTATCAAGGAGATTCAAAAGGCTTGAAAAAAATGGAAACAATTTCCCAGATTTAGTCGTCATAGACGGTGGTAAAGGACAACTTTCTTCAGCAATCAAGGAAATTGAAAAGTATGAAGGTTGCAACACAAAAATACTTTCACTGGTTAAAGGTCCAGATAGAAATTCTAAATACGATGACGTTCTTTATCTATATGATGGAAAGATTATAACAATGGATCTTGAACAAGAAGGCAAACGCCTTCTTCAATTTGTGAGAGACGAATCTCATAGGTTTGCTTTATCCAGGAGCAAAAAGAGGAGAAAAAATGTTACAAATTCAACCCTCGATGAGATTCAAGGGATTGGAAGTAAAAATAAAAAAGTTCTGTTAAGACATTTTGGAGGCATAGAATCCCTTAGGAAAGCAAGCATAGATCAGATAAAATCTATCCAAGGCATTGGATCGATGAGAGCTAAATTAATTTACGATCACTTTAATGGACAATGAAAAAAAACACTTTTTTGAAGAGATCAAAAATACTTGAAGAAAATCAGGATTATTTAACTGAATCTGTTAAAACTATTTCACAAGAGTTTATAGAGATTATAAATAAAGGAGGAAAGCTAATTTTTGCCGGCAATGGAGGAAGCGCAGCCGAGGCTCAACATATGTCAGCAGAGTACGTTGGAACTCTAGTAACATCGAACAAAAGAAATCCCATTCCTTCAATTGCTTTATCTGTTGATACTTCTTTTTTGACTGCCTGGTCAAATGATCACGGATACGAAGATATTTTTAGAAGACAATTACAAGCGCTGGCAAAAGAAAATGACTGTTTCATTTCATATTCAACTTCAGGCGAAAGTAAAAATATTCTTAACGCAATTGATTATGCTAATTCTATGAACATAAAAACAATTTCTTTTACGGGAATAAAAGAATCCAGAGCATCTCAAAAGTCTTTTTTTACTTTTAAAGCACCGTCGAGTGAGACTGCAATAATTCAAGAATTGCACACCATTGTTGGTCATGAAATTTGCTCCATAATTGACAAAGAATTTTCATGATTCCAAATTTAATATCTCTATCAAGGATATTTCTCATATTCCCTATAATCTTTTGCATAATGATCAATAATATTCAATTAGCTTTTTTATTTTTTTTGATAGCAAGTTTTACTGATTTTTTAGATGGATATTTTGCAAGATATTTAGAGCAAGAATCAATTCTAGGAGCAAATTTAGATCTTTTGGCTGATAAAATTTTTGTAAGCAGTTTACTAATTTTTATCTCCTTTCATTTTGATAATCTGGTTTTTTTAATGATGACAATATTAATTATTGCCAGAGAAATCTCTATAGGAACTATCCGACAATACTTATTGGAGATAAATAATGAAAATAAAATCAAAGTTAATTTTCTTGGGAAATTTAAAACCTTCTTTCAAATTTGCTCTATTGGTATTGCAATAATCTTTTTGGACACCGAATTCTCCACGATTGTTGAGATTGTAGTAATAATCGCAGCTGCTTTATCCTGGCTTTCACTTTTAAATTATTCATATGCCAAAAGTTAGAAATATTCCTTTCATCGACCTTAGTTTAAAAAAATTAGACTTAGATAAAACGATCAGCAATATTTCTAGACTAATTAAAGATAAAAATTTTATTGGAGGCGACGAGGTAAAAAAATTTGAAGAGAATTTCTCAAAATTCAATGAAAGTAAATATTGTCTTGGAGTAGCAAATGGAACAGATGCCCTTGAGATTGCTTTAGAAAGTTTAGATATTCCTAAGAACTCTGAAGTAATCGTCCCAAATTTTACTTTTTTATCTCCTGCAGAGGCTGTAGTTAGAGGAGGCTATAAATTAGTCCTGGCAGATATCAATCTAAATGATTTTACAATTTCATTAGAATCTCTTGAGAAGTTAATAACAAAAAACACTAGTACTTTAATTGTTGTACATTTATTTGGAAACCCATGCAATATGACAGAAATCAAAAAAATTACTGACAAGCATGGCATCAAAATAATTGAAGATTGTTCACAAGCCCATGGAGCAAAGTTTAGAGGAAAAATTGTAGGTAATTTTGGAGATATTGGAACATTTAGCTTCTATCCTACAAAAAACTTAGGTGCATTTGGAGACTCAGGAGCAATTGTTACAAATAAAAAAAGCATTTTTGAAAAGGCTCAAAAAATAGCAAATCATGGCAGAGTAGCAACATATGACCATTTACTTGCAGGAAGAAATTCTAGATTGGATGCCATTCAAGCTTCGGTGCTAAATCTTAAAATTAAAAATTTAAAAAAATGTAACGAATTAAGAATTAAACAAGCATCTCATTTAATTGATACCATTAAATCATCAAATATTGAAACTCTTAAATTATCATCAGATCAGTTTTCTGTATTTCATCAGTTTCCAATTTTATTTAAAAAAAGAAAACCATTGATGGCCTTTTTAAAGAAAAAGGGTATTAATTGTGGCATTTATTATCCAAAACCTTTAAGTAAGATGAAGGCATTCAGTAACACAGTTTTAACGAGTAAAGTTCATGCTAAAAACTCTGAAATAGCTTGTAATCAAATTTTAAGTCTTCCTATCGGGCCTCATTTAAGCTTAAAAGATACAGAATACATAGCTAATGCTATACAATCATTTCCAGAATAATGGGCTGAGTGGCAGAGTGGTTATGCAGCGGACTGCAAATCCGTGTACGCCGGTTCGATTCCGACCTCAGCCTCCAATGAAATATAATTTTGAAATATAAAGTCCATTCTTTAAAAGGAGATATATTTTTTTCTCTTTTTGCTTCAGATTCTGATTCCTGCTTAGAAATTTTAAACTTTTCTTATTCTAAAAGAGCTGAAATAAAAAAAACTTTTTTTAAAGAAATTTCTAAAGATTTTAATAAGATGCCATGTTCATCTTCCATATCCTATTCAAAAGAAGATGCCGCCATATGTTTTTCTTTTGATAATTTGAAACTGGGTATAGATATAGAAAGCAAAGAAAGATTTCTTAATGAATCTCTTTCAAAAAGAATAAGAAATAAAGCAAAAAAATTAAATCTAAAAAATTTAGAGTATTTGTGCTTACTTGAGTCGTCATTCAAGAGTAAACAAATTGAAAAGGATGATCTACAGAGTTATTCATTTAAAAGAGAATCAGGAATGTTAGTTCTGAGCGATGTTAGTTATAAAATTTTTTCTAAGACTTTTGAAACAAAAAATTTGTATTGTTCTCTATCTATCTGCACTTAGAGAAATATAAATTTTTTTCAGATCTTCATAGGATTTCTTCCCTGAGCTTGTTTTGGGGATTTCCTTTACTGAAATTAGCTTTATGCATTTTGAAGGAATTTTGAAGTCTTTAACTAGCTTTTTTTTCAAAATTTCTTCTGAATTAAGATTCGTAGTAAAGCCAATTAGAAGATCATCTTCACCAATACAAGTAAATTCTGCAAATTCCTGATTAATTTGAATATTTGATTCTATTTCATCCAGACTTAATCTTGTGCCTTGCATTTTTATTATTCTTTTTTTTCGTCCAGTAATGTAAAAAAAATTATCTTTGTCAAAGTAACCTAAGTCGCCTGTATTTAGTATTCCTTTAAAACAATCGCCCAGTTTTAATGAATCTATACTTTCTGCATATCCAAGCGCTACATTTTTTCCTTCATAAATAATTTCACCAGTCTTATTATGTTTTTTAATTTCTTCATTTTTATTATCATAGATTTTTAAAGATCCACCTGGAATTGGTATTCCAATACTTCCCAACTTTCTTAATTTCTTTTCAAAAGGGAGATATGAAATTCTTGAAGTTGCTTCTGTTTGACCATACATAATGAAAAATCTTTTATTTTTCTTTACACAAAAATTATGAAATTCTTCATGTAATTCCTTACTTAATTTCCCGCCAGCCTGAGTCAATGTCTCCAAGTATGGTAAATCCATATCAAAAAATTTTAACTTCTTGAGCATTTCGTATGAATAAGGAACACCACTTAAGTGAGTTATTTTATTTTTTTTCATGATCTCCCAGAATTCTCTTTGAAGAAAAGTTAAATTAGTTACGAAAAATTTGGCATTCCTCAAAAGAAAGGAATGAACAATTGATAATCCATAAGTATAGTGAAGGGGTAAGCTAGATATAGAGATGTCATCTTTTTTTATTTCTAGATATTTGGCTATAGAAGATGCATTTGATGAAATATTTGAATAACTTAATCTAACTAGTTTTTTGCTTCCTGTTGAGCCTGAAGTTGACAGTAATAAAGCTAAGTCATTATGAATCTCTCTTTTTTTAGAAGAAACTTCAAAAAGATCAAAATCTCCAATTGAAAAAACTTTTTTTAGGTTTTCAAATTGCTGGCTTTCTTTATGAGCCCAATAATAATTAGGTTTATAAGTATCTTCATATTCTTTGAGAGAATCATTATCTTGATTATCTTCGAGTAAAATTGGTACATTGTTTGTGCACAACATAGAGATATATCCGCAAAGATAATTAACATTATTTTTGGATAAGCAAATAATGATATTTCTCTCGCCTATTATTCCCTTGAGTTCTTGAGAATATAAGGACAATTCTCTAAAAGAAATATTGCGAGATTCAGATAATAGAAAAAACCTATCTTGTTGACTTAAATCAAACACAAATAAATAAATAATCAATCAAAGAAATCTTTCTCATTAAATACGTGTTCTTTTCCAATATCTTTATTTATTTTTTTTCCTAATACAGTATCAAGTTTATCAGCTGGAATCCCATTACCTGGCCTTTTCAATAAAACATCTTCCAGCTCTAAGATTTTGCCCGAAGACAGTTCTTTTGAAGAGATTATGCTTCTTCTCATTTCTTTTTTTTGAATTTCCTCTTCTTCAGATACTACTCTATTTTTAATACCTAATGACTTATAAACTGAGTGACAAGATTTTACTAAAATCGCCATTTCATCCTTTTCCAAAGCCATCTGATTATCCATTCCAATTTTTGAATTGTCTAAGGTAAAGTGCTTTTCAATTATGCATGCTCCAAGAGCAACAGAAGCTGCTGGAATATGTGTTGAAGTTGTATGATCTGAGAATCCTATAGGAATATCTGGGAATCTACTCATCAAACCAGATATATTGTTGATATTTATATTTTCATCTTTTGTGGGATAAATTGATACACAGTGAAGAATAGCCAATTTTTCATGCCCAGTGGATTTAATTACTTTTACAGCCTGATCAATCTCTTCGAAAGTTGACATTCCAGTAGACAAAATTATTGGTAATTTTTTATTCGCAATATATTCAAGAAACTGTAAATTGTTAATATCCATCGAAGCAATTTTGATGAAAGGTACTTTACACTTAACCAATAAATCTACTTCATCATTTGAGTACGGAGTAGAAGCAAAGGATATACCTATTGAATTGCAATAAATAGAAATTTCTTCTAACTGACTTTCATCCATTGAAAACTTTTCGAAGAATCTCTTTGAAATGGGATTCTCTTTAAAATAACTCTCAGCATAAAGTGTATGTGACTTCCAAGATTGAAATTTTACACAGTCACAACCTGCCTTTTTAATTTCTTGGATCATTTCCTTGGCTTTTTCTATATCTCCAAAATGACTAGTGTTAACCTCAGCTATGATGTAAGGTCTTCCATAATTTTCTATCAATTTGCCATCATTAAATTTCATTGGTCTATAGGCTTAATGATCATTTCCTCTAAAAATATCTTTCTATCCATGAAAGGTGCTTGGTCCTCGAGAGGTCTTCTTACAAATTTTTTATTTGAATCTCTGGCATGAGATATTTCAATATATGACTGGTCCTCTCTTGCAAAAACCTCGCAAAGAATCGGACCATTTTTTTGTAATACTTTCTTAACTTTTGATTCTAAATTATTCTTAGTTCTAATTGATTGATATTTAATGTTAAATGCATCAGCTACTTTTTTAAAATCAGGAATTGATAGTCCATCACTTGGATTCGTTCCAATAGTTCTCTTTCTGAATAATTCTTTTTGCCTTCTATTTATTATTGCATAGGCATTATTGTTGATCACAAAGATCTTCAAAGGAATATTGTGATGAGCCACTGTTTGCAATTCTTGTAAATTCATCATAATTGAACCATCACCTATTACTGCAATAATAGGACCTCTAAATGCATGGCTGCATCCAATAGCTGCAGGCAAAGCAAATCCCATAGCACCCTGGGATACTGGATGAACACACCTTTGTCCATTTTTAAAATTTATATTTGTTGGCATGATCACATCAATAAATCCTGAATCACAAACAAAACAGGATTTTGCCGGCAAAGTTTTCGAAAATGTATCTGCCAATTCATAAAGATCTATTTGTTTACTTAACGAAAAGTTGTTTAATTTTTTAAATTTCCTTTTCCACCTTAGGCAAGTTTTAACCCAGTTTTGATTTGTTTTTCTGATTTTAAGTTTATTAATTTCTTGCAATAAATCTTTAATATTTGTCTCAATTTTTTTAGTGTATTTAATACCTTCTTTGTCGTGTTCTTTAAGGTCTTGATCAATTAGAATGACTTTTGAATTTCTTGCAAACTTACAGTAGTCGATCCCTGTATTTAAGGATGTCATTCTAGAGCCAATGACGATAAGTAGATCAGAGTTTTGTACTGTGAAGTTACCAGACCTACTACATCCTTGGGATCCAACAGACCCAATTGATAGTTTATTTTTAGATCCATAAATATCTGCTCCCGAACTCGTAAAGGTAACAGGAATATTGTTATCTTCAGAAAGTTTTTTTAGCTCTGTTATAGCATTACTAGATCTGACTCCTGCTCCCACCAAAAGGACTGGTCTGGATGATTTATTAATAAGATTTTTAATTATCCCTGCATTTTTTTTATTTTTTTTAACTTCATTCAAAGGATTTTTTGAAACCTTTTTATAAGAAGATAAATTTTTTACATCTATGTTTGTGCTTTGAATATCTAAAGGTACATCTATCCAAACAGGTCCTTTTTTTCCTTGCATAGAGATGTCGTAAGCTTTCTCCATCTCAAATTTTATAGATTTAGGATCTTCTATCATTTTAGAGTATTTTGTTATCGATCTTACGATTTCTACAATGTCAGCCTCTTGTTGACCAAATGTTCTAATATCACTTTTTGTATATCTTGTTGTTTCATTGAGGACATTCTGGCCTGAAATAAATATGCAGGGAATTCCATCCTGCCATGCAGATAACACTGCTGTAAGCACATTAGTTGATGCACAACCAGTAGAAACCATGCAAGCAGAAGGCTTTTCAGAAATTTCAGAATTTGCAATAGCAGCAAAAGCAGCAGCTTGTTCATGATGAAGACAGATAGGTTCTAAGTCTTTATTTCTCGCAATTCCATCTGTGAGAAAAAGTGATCCTCTGCCGGTTATTAAATATACTTGCTCTATGCCCTTGGAAGATAAAAAATCTGCAATGTAGTCACTAACCCTCATAGTGAGAAATTAAAAAATTATCCTTTGGGTTTAAAATTCTCAAAAACACTCGGAAGAGCAACAACAAATTCTGCATAGCATGCTAGCTCACCATCCACCGTTCCTTTTGCAGAACCTTTTGCGATTCCTCTTTTGAAGGAATCTAATATTGCTTCGATTAACATTACATCGCCTGGCACGATTTTTTTCTTAAATTTCACTTTATCCATACTTACAAAATTTGTTTTATTGCCTTTGTGTTCCTCAAATGAAAGGAAGGTCATAATAAAAGTTTGAACAAGAGACTCAACTTGAATAAATCCGGGTACGTTTGGTTCGTCTTCATAATGAGCTGGAAAAAACCATTCATTATAGGTCCAACATTTTAATCCAGTAGCTCTTTCTCCAGGAACGGCTTCTAATATTTTATCAATGAATAAAAGAGGGTATCTATTTTGTTGGGAGTCTTTAATTTGAGGCAAGTCAAATGTAAGAGTTTTATCATTAGCCATTATTACTTAATATCTACTTTATATTTTTTTAATATATCTTTACCAACTTCAAAGCTTGAAAAATCAATTATGTCATCGATATCAAGTTCAATTTCAAATTCATCTTCTAATAGGGACATTAAGTTCATATGACCAACACTATCCCACTCCTCAATGTCTTGATATTTAAGGTCTTCTAATTCTGATTCTTCTACGAGAAAGCTTTCTATAAAGCATTTGACATAAGTTTCTAATTTGGACAAAACTTTCTCCAGACAAGGTTATTCAAGGGACATGTTTTATGAGTACATAATACTGATTCTCAATATCATAAGCAAGTTGGTGATGAACAGAGGAAGCGCCTATATTATTTGACGAATAAATAGTTCTAACTTTTCTTAAATTATGATTTCTTGCTAAGATTATTTCTTGATAATTCAAACCCAATCCAAGACCAAAGCCTTGAAATTTTGGATAAATTCCTCCGATCGAGGCAAATAAAATCCTATTCTCTAGCTCCCTAGCAACAAAAAAGCCTGATGTTTTCCCTTTAAATGTTAAAGAATAAATTTCAGCCCCTTGCGAAATTTCATCTTCAATTAGACCTAGATATCTTTTATTTGATAAATCTTTTTTAAAGTGTGAATCTAAGGAAATCCTATCCTCTTTAAATAGTCCATCGAGTATAAAATTTTGTAGTTCTTTCTTCTCAGATTTTTTCATTATTTCATGTCCAACATGATCCAAGACTCTTTTTTGAAGAGAAGAAAAATTAGGCTCATTTAAATTGTGAGAGCAAATAAAAATCTGCTCAATAAATTTAAAATTTTTCCTTTGTAAAAGGAACAAAGAGTCAATGTTATTTATTGGGACTTTTGCAACTAAATACTTAAAATTTGATTTGAGCTTATCAAGGTTGTTAGAAATTTTTTCTTCTGTATCACTTTTTGAAATAATAATTTCACATACATCTATTCCTAGATTTCTTTTTTCCCAAAAAGCTTCTTTGATCTCCATTTTTTACTTAGTCTAATTTTCTAGTAAGCTGAAAAATTAAATCATACCCATCCCAATTAAAGCTGTACTCAGCAGCTCTACCGTTTTCGACAACTCTATCTATGCCTTTTAATCCATGGTCAATAACAAAATTTTTTATTAAGTTTTTATCCATACCAATAGTTGTAATAGTCTGTAATCTTTCATCAACGAAGCTTTTAAGATCTAACATTTCTTCAGAGATAAACTCAAAAAATAATCCTCCTGGGACATTATATTTTTCTAATCCTTTATGTAGAGAATCAATTTGGATTCTTTCAATTAGATTAGACGAATCTTTTGATATTTGGATGTTATCTAAATCTATAGAAGCCATACATTTCGACAACAATTTTGATGATGAAATGAAGGAGGAAATTTCATATTTCTTTTCTACTAAAAAGCTTTCAAGATGACTCCAAAAAATTTCCTTAGATTTTTTTGTATCTTTATCGTTTCCATACCAAAAAATTAATCTTGGGGAACTGCATGCATTTTGATCAAAGAAGTAAGTATCATTAAAAAAATTATGAGCTATTTTTTTGAATGTAATATTTTCTTTAAGATATTCATGGCTATTTATGATGCAGATTGAATATCTATCAGGAAAACATACTTCAGTTGCTTTTGGTTTTATAGGAAATTTTCTCAACTCATTGATGGTATCGTCTCCACCCCAAATGATTCTTACGTCAGTAATTATTGAAAAATACCTATTAATCTCTTCATCTTTTTCATATTGAACAATTGAAATTTTTTCATTTAGGGTTTTAAATTTTTTTAATTCTAAAAGACCATTAATTTCTTCCGTTATTATTTTATTTTGAATGAAGTCTTTTGAGGAAAGTCTTACAATACAATTATTTCCAGAACATAATCCTGTAATAAGACTATAAGCAAAATTGATTGGTACATTGGACGGGGCAATATGAAAAGATAACCCTCTACCAATTAAACTATTTAATGATGATCCATAACCTTTTTTTATTCTTGAGAGATTAGCTTTTCTGATAAAAAAAGCAAAAGTTGCAATATCAGAAAAATCTTTATACTTCTTCGTTAGTAATTTTTTAGATAAATAATCTAAAAAATCTAATATCATAGGATCAAAAGCTTGAAATGCTCTCTCATTTTTCAAGGATTCAAAGTCCCTTGTTCCAGAGAAGACCTTTGGAAGCTTTTTAGGCAGAGAAGGTATCACTACATCCTCTTATTTCGGCTTGTTCTATTCTTCCAAGAACCTTGAAATATTTTCCATTTTGACCGCATTTACAATCATCCTCCCCATAAAGAATTCCTTCGTCTTCAGTTAAAATAGAATGGCCAGGATAAGACTCTTGAATCAAAGATATTGATTGAATCATCCCTTTTTCTCCAATTTCACAAATGGAAAAATCTTGTGGTCTTCTTATGAAAATATCGTTATATAGATTAGTGTGTAGGAATCCTTCAGAGCATTCCACGTAAATTGATCCAGTCTGTTCAACCATTCCATAATAGTCATGTACTTGATTTAAATTAAGTAAAGTTTTTGCAATTGATTTAAATTTTTGGTTTGAAACTTTTTCAGATTCAATTTTTTTCCAACCTCCTCCATGGAAAAGAATCCCATTGTTCAAGTCAAATGAAATCTTATTCACAAAGATATATTCAAGAAAATATTTCCAAACAATGTAAGTAAAGCCGAAGATAAGAATCTGAGAATCTTTATGTTTTTTTATAAATTTTTCTACTTCATCTACCCTCAAATTCATTTGGTCATCAAGTGCAAATAATTTATCTTTTCCAAACATTGAAAAGCCAAAAATTCCAGCAGACCTGGCTGAAAATTTATTTCTATTTTTTATTGTCGACTCATTATCAATTATGATCATTGGTAGGCGCTTAGAACCTATATATTGATTGATTATTTTAGCCAAAACTTTAGTCTGTCTAGCTGAAGTTTTCTTATCCAACATAATTTTTGAAGGATTATTACCTGTTGTACCAGAGGACATCATAGTTTTTATTAGATCCTCTTTATTGACGCTTGATAAGGAGTATTCTTTAAATATTCTTGCAGGCAAAAAAGGATAATCAGAAGAATTTTTTATTAACGAAAGATCGATTGAAAAAGAATCTAAAATTTTCTTATATTCCATACAATTTTCATGATGATGGAAGGTAAGATCACGTAAGGTTTTGAGAAGAATCTTCTTCTTTTCAATTTTATTAATATCTACTGGATGAAGATCTAAATTTTCGGAATATGACATAAGTGTAATGTATTATATCAAAAAGCATTTTTAAATTTACTCACTTAAGTTTTAGATCAAGAAATAATTAATGAAGTTTTATTTAATTTTTCGAGAAAGTAGCTCATGAAAATTCTTATCTCAGGTTGCTGCGGATTTATAGGCTATCACCTAACAAAAGCCTTGCTTGAACAAAAACATGAAGTTTATGGTATTGATAACATTAACAATTATTATTCAACAAAATTAAAAGAAGCCAGGTTAAAAAAAATTAAAAAAGAATATAAAAACTTCGCTTTTGAACAACTTGATTTATCTAAAATAAGCTCATTAGAAAACGTGCAATTTGATTTAGCAATTAATTTGGCTGCTCAGCCAGGAGTAAGGCTCGATTGGAAAGAAAATTTTAGATATCTTGATTCAAATATAACGGGCTTCCACAATTTCTTAGATTTTTGTAAATTCAAAAATATTAAAAAAATAATATTTGCATCTAGCAGTTCTGTTTATGGAGATGGAAGCAATAAATCTTTTAAAGAAAATCAAAAATTATCTCCAAGATCTTTATACGCAGCAACCAAGTTATATAATGAAAATTTAGCTGAAGTTTTCTCTAATAGTTTTGATACAGATATTATCGGATTGAGATTTTTTACTGTATACGGTAGCTGGGGCAGGCCAGATATGGCCTATTATTTATTTACGGATAATATTTTCAAAGGGAAAGAAATTACTCTCTTTAACAAAGGAAAGATGGCAAGAGATATGACTCATATCTCTGATATTGTTAAGGGCATAGTTTCATCTATAAACTTGATTGAAACAAACAATCTTGGTTACCGAATTTATAATCTAGGAAATAATGACCCCATAAAAACAATTGATTTATTGAGAAAAATTGAATTTAAACTTAGCAAAAAAGCAACAATAAATGAAGTTTCATCAAAGACTGAATCTTTCTATACACATGCAAATCTGGAAAAGGCAGAAAAAGAGATAAATTATCATCCATCTGTTAACTTAGACGAGGGTTTAGAAGAGTTTGTGTCATGGTACATTTCTTATGTTTCTATATAATCATTCAACAATCGTGCCCAGGTGGTGGAATTGGTAGACACAAGGGACTTAAAATCCCTCGAAGGCAACTTCGTGCCGGTTCAAGTCCGGCCCTGGGTACCAAGTTAATATGAAAATTTCAGTTGTTAGTGGCGGTTTTGATCCAATTCACTCTGGACATATTTCTTATCTAAAGGAGGCTTCAGAAATTTCAAACAAACTAGTTGTTTGTCTTAATAGCGATGTTTGGCTTGCTAAAAAGAAGGGAAAACCTTTTCTGCCCTTCGCTGAGAGAAAGTGTATTTTGGAAAGTATAAAATACGTTGATGAAGTGATTTCATTTAAAGATGATGAATTAGGAAGTTGTATAAACGGTATTGAAAAGGTATCAAAAAAATATCCCAAAGATGAAATAATTTTCTGCAATGGTGGTGATAGAACTAATTCTAATATTCCAGAGTTAAAACTAAAAAATATTAAATTTCTTTTTTCAGTTGGATCTTCAGTTAAAGAAAACTCAAGCTCAGTAATACTTAAGAATTGGTTAAATTATAGAGAAGAGAGAGAATGGGGGTTTTTTTATAATCTTTCTGAATCTAAAGGGGTAAAACTTAAAGAATTAGTCATAAATCCTGGGAAAAAAATGAGTTTTCAGAGACATTTTTTAAGAAGTGAGACATGGTTTATCTCCGAAGGAGAATGCAAAGTTAAATATGCTGATCATCCAGATGATAATTGCAAAGAATTAGCTTTAAATTTACATGACTCATTCGAAGTACCCAAAAAAAAATGGCACCAAATTATTAATGATTCAAATTCAATTTGTAAAATTATAGAAATTCAGTACGGAGAAGCTACATCTGAAGAAGATATAGAGAGGATCATATAAAATCATGAAAATAGTCTACAAGATATCATTCATTTACGATTTATTATTGTCTAGATTTTTCAAACTAGCTTCTTTTATAGTAATTAATAGATTAGTCAGCGGATTTCTATCCAAAAAAATTTCCATTTATTTAATTTTTCTTAATCTTCTGCTGCTTTTATATGGTTGTTTTCCATCTAAAATGAATGGCTTTTTTATCATCCAGAAATAATTTATTAAAACAAAGATGAAAATACTGATTCTTGCAGGTGGTAGGGCAACAAGACTTGGACATTTATCAAAAAATAAAGCCAAATCAATGATAAATATTAATGGAAAACCATTTTTGTCATATGTTTTAAAAAATTTAGAAAAGTTTAATTTTGAAGAAATTAAACTATGTCTAGGGCATTTATCTGAAGACATAGTTAACTATATAAATCATGAATACAAGGGAAAGATCAAAGTATCCTTCTCCTTCGATGGAAATGATCCATTAGGAACTGGAGGAGCAATCAAGCACGCTTTAAAAAATGAAGATCAAAACGAACCTTTTTTTGTCATGTATGGAGATTCATATTTGAGAGTTGATTATTCAAAAATTTATGCGCATTATCTAGAATCAAAAAATCCTTTAATGACAATTTTTAAAAACGAAAATTACTATGACCAAAGTAATGTATGTGATTGCTTAGGTTCCTTTAGTTATTCAAAAAATAAACTGTGTGATAAGGCAAGGTATATTGATTATGGTTTATCAATCTTTTCTAAAGAAAACCTAGATTCTTTTCCAGATAAATTTGATCTATCTCTTGCGCAAGAAAAATTTAGCAATGAAAAACAATTATCTTATTTTTTGGTTAAAAAAAGATTCTATGAAATAGGAAGCATAATTGGGATTGAAGAATTTAAAAGTTTTATTATGAGTAATGATCAATTTAAATGAATTTAAAAATATCTTCTTAGATAGAGATGGTATAGTGAATCAGGTAATAGAAAGAGAGGGAGTAATCAGCTCTCCAAGAGTTATTGAAGAATTTTTTTTAAGAGAAGATTTTTTAGATTTCACAAAAAAAATTCCTAATGAAAAAAATATTTTTTTAGTCACTAATCAACCTGATATTTCCAGAAAACTTCTCAATATAGAAATTTTAAAAGAAATGCATAGTAAAATTATCTCTTTTATAAAGCTGAAAGAGATTGCTGTTTGTCCTCATGATGATAATCATAATTGTGACTGTAGAAAACCTAAACCTGGAATGATCAACAAATTAATTGAAAAATATAATTTATCAAGAAGTGAATCAATTTTTATTGGAGACTCCATCAAAGATTTAGTTGCTGCAGAAAGAGCTAACGTTGAATTTATTTTGTTAAGAACAAAATACAATCAGGAGGTCACTTCTAAATTTTCTGTAAATTCTTTGACTGAATTAGTTTAGAATTACACCTTAAAAATAGGAGGCCCATGAATTTTTCCACTCAATACCTGAAACAAACTATCCAAATAGCTGAATATTTGGATGATAACATCATAGAAAAAATGGCTGATTCAATTAGTGAAATAAAGTCATCTGGAGGAAGGCTTTTTTTTGTTGGATCTGGAGGAGGCGCGGGCCATGCTAGTCATGCAGTTTGCGATTTTAGGAAAATATCAAATTTAGAATGCTATACGCCTTCTGATAATGTTTCTGAATTAACAGCTAGAGTTAATGATGACGGGTGGGATACTTCTTACTCTAACTGGCTGAAAGTAAGTAAGTTTTCCTCAAATGATGGACTTTTTATTTTCTCAGTGGGAGGCGGAAATTTAGAAAAAAATATTAGCCCAAATCTTGTTAGATGTATCGAATTAGCTCGTGAGAATGGCTCGCCAATATTAGGCGTTGTTGGAAGAGACGGAGGCTTCACAAAACAATCAAGTGATCTAGTTATAGTCATTCCAACTTTAGAAGAAACTTTGGTCACTCCGCATACTGAAGGGTGGCAAGCTGTGATATGGCACTTATTAGTTTCTCATCCGAAAATACTAGAAAATCAAATGAAATGGGAGTCAACTAAGTGAAAATTAAAGTCTTTGCCGATGGAGCAGATATTGACGAAATGATAAAAGCCTACGAATCAGGCTCTGTTTCAGGATTCACAACTAATCCAACCTTAATGAAAAAATCTGGCATAAAAGATTACCTTCAGTTTGCTAAAGATGTTTTATTAGAAATTAAAGATTTACCAATATCTTTTGAGGTATTTTCAGACGACATTGAAGATATGAGAAGACAGGCAGAAATATTGGCTAGTTTAGGAGAGAATGTTTATGTAAAAATTCCAGTAACTAATACACTTGGTCAAAGTACTTCTGAGCTTGTAAAAAAGCTGTCTTCATCAAAAATAAAAACCAATATAACTGCTATCTTTACAAAAGAACAAATTAAAACGGTCATCGATTCTGTGGTTGATCAAACTCCTGCAGTAATTTCGATATTTGCTGGCAGGATTGCAAATACTGGTTTAGATCCAATTCCATTTATGAAATATGCAGTTGACCTTTCCAAAGATAATCCAGAGAAAGAAATATTATGGGCAAGTCCTAGAGAAGCTCTGAATATAATCCAAGCTGAAGATTGTGGATGTGACATAATTACAGTCACTCCGGACATATTAAGTGCAATGAAAACTTTCAATAAAGATCTTGAGGAGTTTTCTCTTGAAACAGTAAAAATGTTTTACGACGATGCGGTTTCCGCAGGATTTGATATTTAATAATGATGTCTTCAGAGGATATAAAAAGTGACGAAATAGATATTAAGTCAGTTGTTTCTTCTTTAATTGAAAACAAAAGGTTATTCTTTTTCACATCCATTATTTCTTTAATATTAAGTTCTGTTTCTTATTTTTTTTATGATGACTTTTATGAATCCTCTTCTGTTTTGTATACCACTAATTCTGAATCCTCATCAATGAATTCATCTTCGTTTGATAGATTGGCTGACTTAGGAGGATTCAATTTAAATCTATCTCAAATGGATAATCAGGCTTCATATTGTCTTAAACTATTCGATTCAATTGATTTTTTCATCGAAGTGCTTGAACCCGATTTACTCAGTGATCTGATTGGAGCTAGGAAAGCTAAATCCATATGGAGTAATTTAGAAGATAATTTGAATTCTAAAAATATTTTTTTGGCTCATGATAGATTTAAAAAAAGGTTTCATGTTGATTTTGATGAGGATTTCAATACATTTGATCTAGAAATCACATCTTCATCACCTGGACTGTCTCAGAGCACTCTTCAAAAAATCATTGATAAAGCAAATTCCAAAATAAGAGAAAAGGATTTAGAAGAAGCTCGTAAAAAGTTGGAATTTGTTAAAGCAAAGCTAAGCACAGAAAATCTTTCTCAAATTAAAGAGGTTCTCTCTTCTTTAGCAGCAGAATCTTACGGAGTAATTGCACTTGCAGAATCTAGAGAAGAATATTACCTAAAGACCATACAGAAACCATATTTTAATCCTTTGTCACAAAAAATAGGATTCTTTTTATTTATATTGATTTCTCTTCTAATTTTCAACACTGTAGTTTTTTTATACACGCTTTTTTTTAGGATAATTGATCAATAGTATCAGCTGATGCAACTATATTTCATTTTATTCTTCTTAATTGCAGCTATTTACCTTGCTCCTTTTGATAGAAGACTTTCTTTCTTCATATCTAGTCTTTACTTAATTTCGTTGCCTTTTTTTTTGAGGTTCGGTCCTGTCCAAGTAGATATGTTGGTTTATACAGGTATAAACAATCTTTCCTTTTCAGATCTTTTTGAGCTTTACTATTTGAGAGAAGGTTTATTTTGGTTTTCACTTAATATTATTTCTTCTTTAATTCCGCCACCTTTTTCATTAATAATCCTTGATTACATTATTTTATTTCTCTTTTATCAAAATTTTAAAATATTAAAATTGCCAATTTATTTCCTAATTCCAATAACAATATTTTTCCCCTTTTTTCTTGGGTTTGAAAATATTTATAGAAGTTTATTTGCTGCAGTGGTTTTTACATACATTCTACTGAGATTTTACAATCAAGGTTTCTTGAAAAAATTATTATTATCTTTAATACCCATCTTAATTCATAATTCATCAATTATTTTCTTGCCTTTACTTTTCTTTTCTAATAGCAGAGCAAATAGTCTTTTAAAGATTACAAGTCTTTTTATAGCTGGTTTATCTTCGTTTTTTTTCGTTTTTTATTTTCAGAACTATACGGAATATTCAGATATACAACTTACAGTTGGAGCAGATTACAGTCAGTACTATGTATTTCTTATTTTAATGATTACTCTATTTTTTCTTTTATCTCAGGTTCTTTTTAATTATGAAAGGCCCATTTTAAGCTTTGGTATTTATTGTCTAATAATAAGTTTTAATTCAACTTATTTGCCTTCTGTCCTCTCAGAAAGGATTTCCTTATTTAGTTTAATGATACTTACCCCATTTATCCTGGTGATAATAAGTAATATCAAGCATTCTCCTTCTAGAATAATGTCTTATTTCATAGTTAGTTTTATGCTGGCTTTGCCTACTATATTTAATCCATCAACTATAAATTTTTTGTTATGAAAAAAATCATTGTAACTGGAGGCGCAGGTTTTATTGGATCGAATTTGATTAATAAGCTTATCGATAACGATTCATCAATAATTATGAATATTGACAAACTGAACTATGCTTCAAATAGGAAATTTATAAAAAAATATGACAATTATTTTTTTTCAAAGATTGATTTAAAAAATCATGATTTAGTACACGAAGTTATTAAAGATTTTAATCCTGATCACATATATCATCTAGCAGCAGAATCGCACGTTGATAGATCAATAGCTTCCCCTAGAGAGTTTATTGATTCAAATATTATTGGCACATTTAATCTTCTAGAATCAATAAGAAAAAATAACTTAGAAAATAAAGTTACTTTCCAGCATATTTCTACTGACGAAGTTTATGGTGATTTAGAAATAAGTGATAAATCATTTACTGAAAATTCAAAGTTTTTTCCAAACTCTCCTTACTCGGCATCAAAGGCTTCATCAGATCATTTGGTAAGGGCTTGGAATAAGACATTTGGAATCAAAACTTTTATCTCAAATTGTTCAAATAATTTTGGCCCCAACCAAGATAAAGAAAAATTTATACCAAAAATAATTTTTAATTTACAACATGGAAAAGAAATACCTGTTTATGGCTCTGGAAATCAAATTAGAGATTGGCTTTACGTTGAAGATCATGTTGATGCTTTAATCCAAATTTCTGAAAAGGGAGAGGTTGGTAATACATATAACATTGGTGGTAATCAAGAATGTTCTAACATCGAAATAATAAATCTAATTCAAGATATCTTTTCTAAAAAAATTAAAAAAAGTATCTCTGCTAAAATAAAATATGTAAAAGATAGGGCAGCACATGACTTCAGATATTCTATTAATAGTGATAAAGCAAAAAAAGTTTTGGGATGGGAGCCAAAATTTAATCTTATTTCTGGGCTTGAAACCACAGTTGATTGGTATCTAAATGAATTTAAATAAAGGGATAATTCTCGCAGGTGGAACAGGTTCAAGACTCTTTCCTGTAAGTAGCGTAATAAATAAACATTTTCTTCCTATTTACAATAAACCAATGATTTATTATCCATTGTCGATTTTAATGCTGCTTGGAATAAGAGACATACTAATCATTTGTAATGAAAAAGATTTAAATTCTTTTAGATCATTATTAGGTGATGGTAGTAATTTTGGGATTTCTATTTCTTTTAAAATCCAAGATAGTCCAAAAGGTATATCGGAAGCTTTTTTAATTGGAAAAGAGTTTATTTCTGAAGATAACGTTGCTCTTATTTTGGGAGATAACTTTTTTTATGGCAACAACTTATATCAAGTAGTAGAGAAAGCGGTTAAAAATAACAAAGGAGCAACTATTTTTGGTTATGACGTTCAAGATCCTGAGAGATTTGGTGTTATTGAATATGATCAAAAAGGTCAAGTAAAGAAGTTAACAGAAAAACCTAAAAATCCTATATCTAATCAAGTTGCAACTGGTTTATACATTTATAAAAGCGATGTTGTTAATTTAGTTAAAAAGTTGTCTCCTTCTTCAAGGGGAGAGTTAGAAATAACTGATTTAAATAAACTTTATTTGAAAGAAGGTAGATTGAGTGCAGTAACTTTAAATCGAGGATTCGTTTGGTTTGATGTTGGAACTTTTGATGCATTCAATGATGCTTCAAATTTCATTCAAAATATTGAAGATAAACAGAAATTTAAAATAGCATGTCTCGAAGAAATTTCCTTCAATCATGGTTGGTTAGATAAAGACACAATTTTGAAAAATTCTCAAAAATTTAAAGGTTCGGACTATCACTCATATCTTAAAAATATACTAAGATAAATTGTGACAACAAAATTCCTTTTAATTTCTGCAGCTAATTTTTCTAAGTTATTATCTTCTTTAGTTTTTATAAAAGTAAGTGCTTCAAATCTTGGTCCGGAGGGAATAGGTTTGATAGGACATTTTATTTCTTTTGTTTCTTTGATTTTTGCCTTTTCAGGCGGGGGAATTTCTAATGGAATAATCACACTTACAAGCAAAAATAAGAATGATGAAACTTTACTGCAAGATCTTTCAGATAATTTTCAAAGTATTAGCCTTTTTTGTTCATTGTTTATTTCACTTCTTATTTTTATTTTTTCAAAGAATATATCCTTGTTACTATTTAAAAGCGAAGAATACTTCTGGTCTATAAATATACTTGCATCTGCTGTTCTATTTTTTTCATATATTAATTTTTATCAATCTTTTCTTAATGGATTGTTAAAGACATATGATTTCTCGTTAATTCAAATTTTTGGAAACTTTCTTTCCATAATAATTTCAATAATATTAATTAACTCTTATGGATTTAATGGAGTTCTAATTGCTTTTATTTTTGGATTTCTTTCATTAATTTTTCCGATCCTTATTCACTATTGTTATCGCAAGCCAGTAATATTTAGAAAGATTTCTTTAAAAAAAGATATTTTAGGGAGTTCATTTAAATATTCTTTTATATTCCTGATGGGTGCATTATCTGTTCCATTAATAGAATTTATAATTAGAGAAATCATAATAAGGATTTTAGGATATGCAGATGCAGGATATTGGCAAGCAGTAAATAGGATTTCAGTTGCTCATTTCTCTTTTTATGTGAGTTTTTTTACTTTCTATTTATTACCTAGGTTAAAGGAAGTTTCAAGAGAAGCTCAAATTAAGTTGCTATATCTGGAATATTTCAAGCTTATTCTTCCAATTTTTGTGATTTTAAGTTCTGGATTTTACTATTTTTCTAACTTTTTTATTCCAATTTTATTATCAGATAAGTTTTTGTTTATAGCTGATTTTCTTCCCTATCAATTTTTTGGAGATTTTATGAAAGTCATAGCTTACTCCCTAGGAATGGTAGCTGTTTCAAGAGCACTTATTTGGTATATTTTACCCCTAGAGTTGATTCAGTTTTTTTTACTAATTTGTATAACCACACTTTTTATATCCAATGATGCATCTCTAGTTTCTGTATATAGAGCTTATTCAATTTCATATGTTCTTTACTCATTTTTAATGTTAATCATATTTACTAAGTTAATAAAAAAATGATTTTTCTATTGTCTAGATTGAATACTGGAGGAACACAATATTATATTCTCTCCCTAGTTAAAGCTCTAAAAAAACAGTCCATAAACTCGAAAGTTTTAGTCATGAGAAAAAAAGATCTTGATCACAAGATGTTAAGAGAATATTCAATTCATTGCGAAATCAATTTTTTATCGGATTTCGGTAATTTCTTTATCCCTAGAATTATTAGTTCTTCTTTTCCTTTTTTCGGGATCAATAGATCAAAAATAAAAGACTTTTTATCAAATCAAAAGATTCATGTTACATGCCCCTTTACTTATTTCGTTTTAAAAAATTTACTACCAAAGAAAAATCTCAATAAAATTTCTTATGGCGTTTACCATGCTAACTTTCTAAGTTGGGGAAGAGATGGAAATCTTACTTTGCCTGAGACCTTTTTTAGAAAAAAATTATTTAATGATGAGGTTTTGATATTTTTCGGCCCGGAGAAAACTAGAAAGGATGCTGTAACATTTAATAAGATCAAAAATACAGAAAAATTTATATGCGTTCCTACAGGAATAGAACTACTTGAGCCGCTGAGAAAAAAAAATATTAATAATAAAATTGTGATAGTTGGAAGATTAGAGAAATACAAAAAGTTCATACTTGGAACAATTGAAATACTTAAAGATCTTTGCAATAAAAATCTCAAAATAGATGTCATAGGAGATGGTGCCTACAGAAAAACTTTAGAACAAAAATGCAAAAATCTTTCTTTGGAAGAAAGAGTTAGTTTCTTAGGTAATGTGGAAAAAAAAGATCTTCTACTTCTAATTCAAGATTCAGATATCATAGTTTCATCAGGAACATCTCTAACTTATTTATCGTCATCAGGAATTCCCAGCATTATCGCATTAGAAGAACATAAATTTCTATCTCCTGGGTTCTTACATGATTTAGAAGATTATAACTTTTCAGAGTCTAGTTTCCCTGAAAACTTCAAATTAGTTGGCATTAAGAACTTAATAAATGAATTTTATAATGATCCAGAAAAAGTGAACAATTTATCTTTTAAAAATAATTATAGGATGGTAGAAAAATTAGATATTAATTTGGTTTCTAAAGAATTTCTAGAATCTCATGATCTCAAGAAAATAAAATTTTCCAAAAGCTCATATAGCAATCTATATATTTGGCTTTTTTTATCTTTTTTATCAGATTCAATAAATTTTATTTTGGGTCGAAATACAACTTCTGTTCGGAGGGTTTATGAAAAATAAGATAAATTTTAATGAGCCTTACATTACTGGTAATGAGTTAGAAAATATAAAAAGAGTATTTAAGGAAAATAAATTCTATGGAGATGGAGTCTTTACAAAAAATTGTCATCAAAAAATAACTGAAATACTTGGCAAAAAAAATATACTTTTGACCGACAGCTGTAGCTCTGCTCTTGATATTGTCGCTCTTTGTATTAGGGATGAAATAGGTTCTGGGGAAGTAATTATGCCATCGTATACTTTTCCATCTACAGCCAATGCATTTGCAAAAGTTGGAATTAAAATTGTCTTTGCAGAAATTCAAAATACTAATATGACAATATCGATTGAGGATGTACTAAAAAGAATTAATAGAAATACTAGAGCCATTGTTATGGTTCATTACGGATCATTCTTAGGTGATATTCTGAAATTAAAAGAAATATGCTCAAAAAAGAAAATAATTTTAATAGAAGATGCCGCTCAGGCATTTGGATCAAAACTTAATGGCCATTCAGCTGGAACATTTGGTGACTTTGGTTGTTTCTCTTTTCATGAAACAAAAAACCTGCATGCTGGTTTATCGGGTGCTCTCTATATAAAGAAGAATAATTATTTTAAAAAATGTCAGATGATTTGGGAGAGAGGAACAAACAGGCAAGAACTCTTGAAAGGCCTTACTGATAAATACACCTGGAGGGAAATTGGTGGAAGTTATTATCCCTCTGAACTTCAAGCAAGTTTTTTGGATAGCCAATTAAATTTTGTCAGAGAAAATATATCCTATAGAAAAAAATTATATGAAAAATATAATGAGTTTTTGAGAGATTTAAAGACAGATGGTAAGCTTTATTTTCCTGATTTACCTGCTGAGCTTTCATCCAATTATCATTCTTTTTACATCCTAACGAAGAATTCGCATCAAAATTTACTGTTGAGAAATTTCTTAGAAGAAAGAAAAATTTCAAGTTATATTGGCTACATACCATTACATTCATCACCAATGGGGTCGAGATTGGGAAATTTTAAAAAAGATTTACCAATAACAAATAAATATTCTGAAAGAGTAGTTAGGCTTCCGTTTCACAATAATATGAAATTAAAAGATGTAAAATACGTTTGTTCAGTAATAGAAGAATTTTATGATGGAATTTAATGATCTTGTTTTCAAGATAAAGGAATCAATTAAGCTTGAAGAAAATGAGAAACGATCAGAATATTTAAAATTTAAATCAGAAATATTTGTAGAATCTTTAAAAGATTGGTCTTTAACGGGCGACATTAATGACCTAAAAATTTGGTTCGAAAAAAAGCAAAAAAAATTAACTCTTAAACTAGAAGACATTCCTCTCAAGGATTGTCTTGAATGGAAATTTGATGAAAAGGGATATTTTTCTCATTCCTCTGGCGAATTTTTTTTCTTGCAGGGCTTAAAGATATCATCAGCGAGTTCTAGGGAAGTTGGAGGTAAAGGATGGTATCAGCCAATGATTACCCAAGTAGGATTCAATGGAGGCATATTAGGATTGATAAGGAAGAAAATAAAAGGAGTGCCTCACTATCTAATTGAAGCAAAGGCTGAACCAGGCAATCCAGATGGAATTCAAATTAGTCCTACTCTTCAAGCCACATTCTCCAACCTAAAGATGGCACACGAAGGAAGGAAACCTAATTATTCTGATTTCTTTGAAAAATTTGCAAAATCAGATTTTTCAGTTTCAAACAATGAAAAAATTCATTTTTGTCAGTGGATGTCTGAGGATGGAGGTAGGCTTCACTTAAAAAGAAATCTAGGTGTGCTTTTAGAATTGGATGAAAACTTTGAAATAGATATAAAAGAAAATTTTAGGTTTATTTCATTGTTTCAAATAAAGGAACTTATTAAGGAAAATTCATGGATTAATCCTCACATAAGAAGCATTATTTCAAGTCTTTAATCACAAAATGAAAATATCTTTTTTATCCCTTGGAAATCACTTTAAAAAAAATATTTTAAATTCAGTTCTTGAGTGTGACTTTATAGAACCTATAGGAGTTTTCACAAGAAACGAAATTTTAAATGAAGAATTCAGCAATAGTCTTAAATGCAAAAAATATTTGAAAGAAGAAGAGCTTTTTTTAGATTTAGATTCAGAATTTGTTTATATTTCAAGCCCTAATAGCATCCATCATGATCAGATTTCTAAGGCCATAAACGCAAAGAAATCTGTAATCGTTGAGAAACCAATGTTCGTTGATTTATATGAAGCAAATGAATCTATATCTTCGAGTAAAAAGCATGGCTTACTCCTCCATGAAGGCATGATGTATAAACATCATTCACAGTTTAAAAAAATAAAAGAAATATTGAAAAACGATACTTATGGCGGTCTAAAAAAAGCAAGTTTTTCATTTGGATTCCCTCATTTAAATAAAAATAATATTAGATATAAAAAAAGTTTAAAAGGCGGGGCAAAATTTGATGCTGGTATTTATGTAATCTCAGCTGCTCATGAATTATTTGGTCTCCAATATGAAGTTTTATCTGCTGACAGTTTCTATGAAAAGAGTTTTGAAGTAGACACATCTGGCATTATTCTTCTGAAATACGATAATTTCATAATCGAGCTTAATTGGTTTTTCGGAGCGGCATATAAAAATCAGGCAGAATTTTGGTTTGAGGATGCTCACTTACTCGCTGAAATGTTTTTCTCTAAACCTAAGGGCAGAGAAATAGATATTAAAATTATTAGGAACTATGAACTTATCTCAACAATAAAATTCGATCCAGAAAATCAATTCAAAGAAATGTTTAAATATTTTAATTCATGTACAAATAAACAATATCTAAATGATTTAAATAAATTGAAAATGAATCTAAATTTATTATCTAAACTTAATGAAAGAAAATAAGATAAAAAAAGTTTCAATTTTTGGGGCAGGTTACGTAGGCTGCGCTCTTGCAGGGACAATTAGCAACAAATATGAAGTTGATTTATATGATATTGATATAGAAAGAATTAATTTATTAAAAGCAAACATATCTCCTATCAAAGATGAACTATTTCAAAAAACTTTAAAAAGTAATAAAAAAAATATTTTTCCTAAAATAAACAGAAAAATCACATTGAAAGATTGTGATTTATGTATTTTATGTTTACCAACAAATTATCAAGACCATAAAAAAGGTTTCGATACCTCCATTTTAGAAAAAGAGATCAAAAGAATAAAAAACTTAAATAATAAAATTCCAATATTAATCAAATCTACAGTTCCGGTAGGATTTACAGATCTTCAAAATAAAAAATTTCAATCTTCAAATATCCTTTTTTCTCCAGAATTCTTAAGAGAGGGTATGGCATTAGAAGATAATTTAAATCCCTCAAGAATAATAATTGGGGGATCAAAAAAACATAGGAAGAATTTGATTAAATTTTTATGTTCGCTCTCTAAAAATAATCCTCCTCTTATAGAAATGGAATCTAGCGAAGCTGAGCTTGTGAAGTTATTCTCAAATTCTTATCTAGCAATGAGAGTGGCTTTTTTTAATGAGCTAGATAGTTTTAGTTTTGAAAAAGGCCTTGAAATGAAGCGAATAATAGAAGGAATTTCTTCTGATCCAAGAATAGGTAATTATTACAATAATCCATCTTTTGGGTTTGGTGGTTATTGTCTTCCTAAGGATTTAAAGCAACTTTCTTCACAACTAAATTCTGATTCAAGCTACCTAATAAAATCCATTGATAAATCAAATCAAGCAAGATTTGAATTCATATCTAAAAAAATTATTGATTTAAAGCCTAGTTCAGTAGGAATTTATAGGCTGCAAATGAAATCAGCATCTGACAATTTTAAAGAAGCAGCTGTAATAGAAATTCTAAAAAAAATCTTAAAAACTAAAATCAAGGTTTACATTTATGAACCATTGATAAAAGATAAATCTTATATGGATATTGAAATTAAAAACAATTATGAGGATTTTATAAAAAGTTGCGACATAGTAATTGCAAATAGGACTGATGATAAGCTGAAAAAAAGTGATGTAAAAATTTTTACTAGAGATATCTTTGGGGAAAATTAATTGATAGATAAAAATTTAGAATATGCTGTAGTTCCTATTGCAGGCTTGGGTACTAGAATGCTTCCTGCAACAAAATCAATTCCTAAAGAAATGCTTCCAATTTTTGATACACCAGTTATTCAACATGTGGTTGAGGAGATTAAGAGTGCTGGTTTTTCAAAGATAATTTTCATCACTCATTCCAGTAAAAATGCTATTGGTAATCATTTTGATAAGAGTTTTGAATTAGAGGCTACTCTAGAAAAAAGAATAAAAAGATCTCAGCTAAAAGAAATAAAGAATATTTCCGACAAAGAGATTGACCTGTTGTATGTAAGGCAAGGAGAAGCTTTAGGATTAGGTCATGCTATAAAATGTGCAAGTACAATAGTAGGTAAAAAACCTTTCGCCGTGGTTTTGCCAGACAGAGTTCTTGATAAATACAACTGCAATCAAGAAGAAGATAATCTTGCAAAATTGAAAAAGCATTTTCTTAAGAATAAAAAAAATTGCTTTTTAGTCTCTGAAGTGCCTCAATCAGATGTAAATAAATTTGGAATAATTAAGCCAAAAGAAATATCAGACAAATTTATTATAGTTGAAAAAATTATTGAAAAACCATCTAAAAATGAGGCTCCTTCTAATTTGGCCTCAGTTGGAAGGTATATTTTTACTGCAGATATCTTTGATCATATTCCTGATAAACCTTCAGGGAAATCTAAGGAAATTGAACTTACAGATGCAATGCAAGATCTAATCGATGCTAAACATGAGATTCATGCAATTACCAGCAAGGGACAGTATTTTGATTGCGGAGATAAGGTAGGTTATTTTGAAGCTTTTATTTCCTTTGCATATAAAGATAATAAATTAGGAGATATTTTAAAAAATTTAACTAGAGAAATTCTTGAATAAATTTTATAACTACATCTCCTCACTTTTTGATTCTAAAAAGATAAGATTAATCGAGTCAGACGATAATCTTGATGCGGCTATAGGTTTACTATCAAAATCATCAGAAATTGCTGTAGATACCGAATTTATTTGGAGAAAAACTTATTATCCAGAATTAAGTCTTATTCAAATAGCAGATAAAGAAAATATTTATATTTTCGATATGTATAAAAAATTTAATTTAGAAAATTTGAAAATTTTATTTGAAAGAAAAGATGTAAAAAAAATTTTCCATTCCATTAGAAGTGATATTTCTGTTCTAAAACATTGCTTAAATATCCAAGTAAATAATGTTTTTGACACACAAATTGCAGAAAACATAATTGAATCAGATGATATCAATCAAATAAGCTATAAAGCATTGATAAAGAAGTATTATTTAAGAGAGATTTCAAAAAAAGAGACAAATTCAGATTGGAGTAAGAGACCTCTGGATCAAGGTCAAATTTTATATGCAGCAAATGATGTGAGGTTTCTTATAAATATCATGAAAATACAGTCTTCTATAATTGAAAAAAAGGGGCTTAAAGAGGACTTATATAAGACAATTAAAAAAGAAAAAGAAAATGGTGAAGAAAGATTTTTTATATCCAGATTAAGAAGGTTGAGAAAGAATCAAAAAAATTTATCGAACCTTGATGAAAAAATTTTTATCTGGAGAGAACTTCAAGCCGAAGAAAAAAACTTGCCTCCAAATAATATAGTTCAAAATAGTTTCTTGCCTAAACTTGCAGATGTTATAAGAAAAGGAAATTTCCAAGAATGCATGTGGATAATAAAGAATGATGAATCCAGAGAAAGTTTTTTAAGTGAATTCAAATGATTTATTTATCATGGATTATCTATATTTTTTTTGCTCTGTTTTTATCGTATTTAGCTAGATCAGTTTTTAAAAGTTATCACATAAAAAAATTTTTTTTTGCTGCCATACTCAGTAGTTTAGTATCCGTATGGTTTAGTTTTCCAGGGTCTGAAAATTTCTCTCCAATCTTGTCAATATTGATCATGGATATTTTTGAAACTCAAGGTTTAAACTATCTAAGATTGGCGAGACCTTTTATGACAATATTTCTAATTGTCCTTTTAATAGACTATATTCTTGTAAGAAAGCTTAGAAGTTAACAATCCTCATAGTATTTTTAAATAAATCAACTATTCCGATATTATTTTTTCCCTTCATCATTCCTGCACACTCTCCTGGATTAAAGATATACGTCTCATGAATCTGTTCATCCCTAAAGCGATGCGTATGACCATGGACAATAATATTATTTCTTCCATAGAAATAATCTTCTATATCTAAGGGATCATGCACAATGTAGATATCTCTTCCATCATGAGAAAGTTTTTTTGGCCCATCATCGAATTCAAAACCAAATTTATCGCAGACTAAACTTAGTGATTCTTTTTCTTCCTGATCATTATTTCCAAAAACACCTTTAAGTGGCATTTTTAGTTTATTGAATGCTTCTAGAGACTTAGGCAATGTAATATCGCCAGTATGAACGACAAAATTTATATCTTCATTATTGAAAATATCGCAAATAATTTTAATATTTTTTAAATTATTATGTGTGTCTCCGGTAAGACCAAATTTCAAGGCAGTTAATTAACCTTTTCTAAGATATGTATGCCACAAGCTGTGCCTAGACCAATTACATGAGTCATTCCAATCTTTGCTCCTTCGACTTGCCTTTTTCCGGCTTCACCTCGTAGGTGCGTACATACCTCGTAGATATTTGCTATTCCAGTAGCACCCAGAGGATGACCTTTAGAAAGGAGACCTCCAGAAACATTCACCGGAACTTTGCCACCAAGCTCAACATGACCTTCATCGATCATTCTTCCTGCTTCTCCATCTTTGCAAAGTCCAAGATTTTCATAATGGAGCATTTCAGCAGTTGCAAAACAATCATGAAGTTCTACTAGATTTACATCTTCAGGACCTATTCCCGCTTGCTCATAAGCATCTTTTGCAGCAAGTCTCGTGCATGCATTAACATCAGGCATTACCAGATCTCTGTCAGTATAAGGGTCACTTGCCATAGCAGATGCTCTTACTTTTACAGCTCTGGACATTCCTAATTCTTTTGCTTTTTTCTCAGAAACTAAAACAGCTGCAGCAGATCCATCAACATTAACTGAACACATAAGCTTGGTATTAGGATAAGAAATCATTTCTGCATTCATTACTTCATCTAAAGGAGTTTCAATTTGATACATGGCTTTTGGATTCATTGTTGAATGATGATGATTTTTAACTGAGATTTTTGCAAATTGTTCAAAAGTAGTTCCATATTCTTTGGTATGTTCCATTCCAGCTTCCGCAAAAACACAAGGCATTGTTCCTGAACCTAATAAGCCTTCTTTGGGAATACCATCACCTCCTCCAGCTCCGCCGAGTAAGCCTTTTCCCATTTGTTCTACTCCAACAGCTAAAACAACATCATACATACCAGCTTTTATAGACATCCATGCCTCTCTAAATGCTGTTGCACCAGTTGCGCATGCGTTGGCAACATTCACTACAGGCATGCCAGTTTGTCCAATTTCCTGAAGAATTCTTTGACCTACCATTGCATTAGCTTGACCAAGATTTCCACAATAAAGAGCTTGCATATCTTGGATACCTAGACCAGCATCATCTAAGGCCATTAAAGCTGCTTCTGCTCCAATATTAGGAACACTTCTGTCTGGAAATCTTCCAAACTTAATCATATCAACACCCATTACATAAACATCACTCATAATTTATCCTCACTTAAGCTGGTTCAAAAAAATAACTTAGATAAGAATTTCCATCTTTATCTTTTCTGCCTAACGCATCGCCATAAGTTATTTTTACTGGCATATTAAAATTTATTTTATCAGGATCTGGATCAATATTTATTAAATTTCCTTTAATTGTTCCTCCACCGTCAAGATCCACTATTGCAGAGATATAAGGGACATCGATTCCGGGAAAAGATCTAAAAACTATTGCGTAGCTATGCAATATTCCAGTTTCGGATAGTTTGATAACTTCCATCTCATTTCTTGCAAAACACTTTGAACACACAGTTCTTTCACCCAAATAGGTTGATCCACACTTTTTACAACGATAGCCTTCTAAATATGGATCCCCACTTTCAGGAATTTTTAAGAAATCTACCACAGGTAGAGGCTTTGATTCAGACATGTTTCCCCCGATAAAACTTAACCATGTACAATTATTAAAACATAGCAATGCATAAAAATTAAGAAAAAATGAGTTTAATTGGAGGAATTGTCGGCGGAATGATTGGCTTCACTTTGCTTGGACCTATTGGTGCTCTTGTTGGAAGCGTAATGGGCTCAAGAATGACAAGGCAAGCAAAATCTAGAAGAATTCCAAGTAATTTAGATCATCAAGTAGCTTTTTTTACAGCTTTATTTGCATGCCTTGCAAAAATAGCAAAAGCAGACGGAAGAGTAAGCGAAGAGGAAGTTTCCAAAATAGAAAGTTTTATCTCTAACAAATTTAATTTTAGTGAGGATGAAAGAAATTTTGCTATAAACATTTTTCAAAAAGCTAAATCAGATAGAGTCTCCTTTGACGCATATGCAAAACAGCTTTATCAACTTTTAGGCTCTAGTTCAAATTCACTTTTGGTTTTTTATGAGCTTTTATTTGAGTTAGCCATGGCAGATGGTGAAATGCATGAAAATGAAGAGAGACTGTTAAGAAAAATCCCTAACATCTTTGGGTTTGATAAAAATGTTTACAAAGATTTGTACAATAAATATGTTGGAAAAATTTCAGATGCTTATGAAATTCTGGGGGTTACTAAAAACATGACTTTGGAAGAAATAAAAAAAATCTATAGAGTTAAAAGAAAAGAATTTCATCCAGATGCACTTATTTCCAAGGGTCTCCCTGAGGAACTAATTGAAAAAGCTAAAGAAAAATTTATAGAAATACAAGCAGCATTTGAGATAATAGAAAAAGAAAAAAAATGATTAGATTAATTTTAAAAATTGATAATTTTTTAGGTAACTTAAAAGCCTTTGACTTCATTGGCCTATTCTTTTTGAGAGTCTACTTATTCTTCATATTTTGGAACGCTGGCGTGAGAAAAATAGCGTGGGAAGATGGCATACCAAATGTTGATAGATTTTCAGAGTTTTTGGGTCCGGGAGGAAAAGATAATCTAAATTTAATTCTACCCGACCTATTTGCCTGGTTAACAATCATTGCTGAAGCAGGTGGTGCAGTCCTCTTATTGATAGGCCTTTTCTCGAGATGGGCAACCGTGCCTATTTTAGTATGCATGATTGTGGCTACTTATTATCATTCTCCAAACGGATGGAATGCAGACGCTGGAGGTTATGAGATGTCAGTAACTTATTTCCTAGTGACGTTAGTCATTTTATTATTTGGTCCAGGTAAATATTTATCGCTAGATTTTTGGGTCCAAAGAAAATAAATGAATTTTGATTCCATCTCTCAAGAACCTCTTCTTGAAGTAAAATATTTCCTTGAGCAGGCAAGAGATAAAGATTTAAGAGACTGGAATGGAATGACCGTTTCAACCGTCGATGAAGATCAAAGACCTTCTTCCAGAGTCGTATTACTAAAAAAATTTACCGATGATGGTTTATTTTTTTATACCAATTACAAAAGTAAAAAGGGTCAAGATATTTCAAAAAATAACAATGTTTCAGTAAATTTTTGGTGGAGAGAGTTACAAGTTCAAATCAGAATCAGTGGATCAATATTTGAAGCTTCCAGACCAGAATCGGAAGAATATTTTAATTCGAGACCAAAAGGTTCAAGAATTTCGGCTATTGTTTCAAAACAGAGTGAAGAAATTGAATCTTTTGAAAGCTTTCAAAAAATAGTTGAAGAAGCTATAAATACGTTGGATGAGAAGGATATAAAACTTCCAGATCATTGCGGCATGTACAAAATCATACCTAAGGAAATTGAAATTTGGAAAGAAGGAGAATTCCGGAGGCATGAAAGAACACTTTTTAAATCAGAAGGAAAAAAGTGGATTAAATCTTACCTTTCTCCTTAAAAAATAATGATAATTAAGTAAAATAACATCAAGGCCCCTCGTATAGGTCAAAAAATGATAGAAATTACACTTCCTGATAAATCCAAGAGAAATTTTGATGAGCCTCCTAGCATACTTGAATTGGCTCAAGATATCGGCCCTGGTTTAGCCAAAGCAACTTTGGCTGGCGTTATTAACGGGGAAGAGCATGATGCTTGTGATCTAATAGAAAAAGACTCAGAAGTTTCCATCTTAACCAACAAAGATCAACAGGGCATAGATATTATTCGACATAGTTGTGCGCACCTATTTGGTCATGCCATAAAACAAATTTTTCCTAAAACTAAAATGGCAATTGGACCAATAATTGAGGATGGATTTTATTACGATATCGATTTAGACCATAAACTTACCCAACAAGATCTTGCAAAGATTGAAAAACGCATGAAAGAGTTAGCTACTTCATCATACATAGTTGAAAAAAAAGTAGTTCCGCATAAAGAGGCAGTAAAAGTCTTTAAAAGTAGAAAAGAAGATTACAAGCTCGAAATACTTAAAGATATCGATATATCAGAAAATGTTGCTCTTTATCATCATGAAGAATATGTAGACATGTGCAGGGGTCCACACATACCAAATATGAGTTTTATTAAAGCTTTTAAACTTACGCAAGTTGCAGGAGCCTACTGGAGAGGTAAATCGGAAAATAAAATGCTCCAAAGAGTCTATGGAACGGCATGGAATTCTAAAAAAGAACTTGATGATTATTTGCGTATCAAAGAGGAAGCATCCAAAAGAGACCATAGGCTTCTTGGTAAAAAATATGATTTATTCCATTTACAAGAAGAAGCTCCTGGTATGGTTTTTTGGCATCCTAAAGGATGGAGCATTTACACAGCGGTTGAAAAATATATGAGAGACAAGCAAGTCAATGCAAATTACTCGGAGATAAAAACTCCTCAAGTAATTGATAGGAAACTATGGGAGAAATCTGGCCACTGGGAAAAATACAGAGAAAATATGTTCATCACGGAAATTGATGAAGAACATGCAAATGAAAAAAGGACCAATGCTCTTAAGCCTATGAATTGTCCAGGCCATGTTCAAATTTATAATCAATCTCTAAAGTCTTACAGAGATCTACCGATTAGATTTGCAGAGTTTGGAAGTTGCCATAGATACGAACCCTCAGGGACTATGCATGGACTTATGCGGGTTAGAGGCTTTACACAAGACGATGGACATATATTTTGCACTGAGGATCAAATTCAGGATGAGACTGCTTCATTTATTTCTCTTCTTTATGATGTTTATGAAGATTTTGGGTTTAAAAAAATTGATATCAAGCTCTCAACAAGACCAGAAGTAAGAGTTGGTTCTGATAATATTTGGGATAAAGCTGAAAAAGCCCTCAAGAACGCTATAGAAGCACTGAACATTGATTATGAGATTGCAGAAGGTGATGGTGCTTTTTATGGTCCAAAAATTGATTTTGTTCTAACCGACGCATTAAAAAGAGAATGGCAGTGCGGGACTTTTCAGGCTGATTTTAATTTACCTGAAAGACTTGATGCCTCTTATGTAGGAGAGGATGGCAAAAAACATCGGCCAGTCATGATGCATAGAGCAATTCTGGGATCTTTTGAAAGATTTATAGGAATTTTAATTGAGCAGTATGATGGATCCTTTCCTTTATGGCTATCCCCTATTCATGCAGTTGTCATGAATGTATCAGAAAAACATACTGATAGAGTTGTTGAGATCACTGAGATATTGAAAAAAAATGAAATAAAAGTCATTTCAGACTTGAGGAATGAGAAAATCACTTATAAAATCCGCGACCACTCTATACAAAAGATACCATATCAAATTGTAATAGGTGACAAAGAGATTGAAGAGGGTTCTATTAGCGTTAGAGATAGAGAATCTCAAAATCAATCTTCAATGTCAGAGAGCGACTTCTCAAAAATGGTTTTGAGAAAAATAAGATCCAAGGAGGTCTGATTGTTAAAATTTTTCGTTAGAGGTTTAAAATAGCTTCTCCAAGACCTAGGCAGACGTCTTTCAAAAAAAGACAACTTGTAAACCAACAAATTTCCGCCTCAAAAGTAAGGCTTATATCTGAAACAGGGGAACAGTTGGGAATAGTTGCGATAGAAGAAGCTATGAAAAAAGCTTCGGCAGCAAGCCTTGATTTGGTTCAGTTAGCAAACGATTCTGAACATCCCGTTTGCAAGCTAATGGATTACGGTAAACACCTTTTTGACAAGAAAAAACAAAAATCTGCTTCAAAGAAAAAACAAAAAAGAACACAGATTAAGGAAATAAAATTTAGACCTGGGACAGAAGAAAACGATTATCAAATAAAGTTAAAAAGCATAACTAGATTTATTCAAGATGGAGATAAGGCAAAGATTACAATGAGATTCAGAGGCAGAGAAATGATGCATCAGGATTTAGGTCTTGAGCTTTTAAAAAGAATTGAAACGGACCTTTCTGACCAGGCTGTTGTTGAGCAAGAGCCACAGTCAGAGGGAAGACAGCTTGTAATGGTTATGTCACCAACTAAAAAGAAAAATTAAAAATGCCAAAAGTTAAAGTACACAAAGGAGCTGCCAAGCGTTTTAAAAAAACAGGCTCTGGACTCAAACGAAAACAAGCTAACAAAAGACATATTCTTACTAAGATGTCGACAAAATCAAAAAGGCAACTCAGAGGTACAACTCAACTGGCTGCTGGTGATGAAAAATTAGTAAAAAGAATGTTTAGAGAAAAATCATGAGTAGAGTAAAACGAGGCGTTCAAGCCAAAAAAAGACATAAGAAAATCCTTAAACTAGCCAAAGGTTTTAGAGGGGCGCGCAGTAGGACTTTTAAAGTTGCAAATCAAGCTGTATTGAAAGCTGGTCAATATGCATACAGAGACAGAAAAGTTAAAAAAAGAACTTTTAGATCGCTTTGGATCATAAGAATAAATGCTGCTGTTAGAGAGCATGGTCTGAGCTATAGTGTTTTCATGAACGGTCTGAAAAAAGCTAACATTGATTTGGATAGAAGAGTTTTAGCCAACATGGCTGTAGAAGACAAAGAAGGTTTTGCATCTCTAGTTTCAAAGGTTAAAGATATTGCTGCATAATGGGCTATGGATTTAGCCCAAGAGAAAAAAACTTTCTTAAATAAATTTAAAGAAGCAGATTCTCAAGATTCTCTTAATACTCTAAAAATTGAATACCTTGGCAAAAAAGGTATTCTTCCATCTTTAATGTCCCAGCTATCTAATGCTCCAGCTGAAAAGAAACCTAATTTAGGCAAATCGATCAATGAATTTAAATCTCTAATCGAAGAATCAATCAGCTCTTCGTTAAAAAAAATTGAACAATCTGCACTGGATGAACAATTATCTAAAGAAGCAATTGATGTTTCTTTGCCATTAAGTCCAGACGTAGGAAGTTACCATCCTATTTCTATGATAGCTCAAGAAATCTCAAAATATTTTAAAAACAAAGGTTACGTTCTTCGTGAAGGGCCTGAAATTGAATCAGAGTATTTCAATTTTTCTGCATTGAATATTCCTGAGAATCATCCTGCTAGAGACATGCACGACACCTTTTATTTTGAAGATGGTAACCTTTTAAGAACTCATACCTCTCCCGTTCAAATCAGGTCTATGGAATTAGAATCTCCTCCTTTAAAAATATTATGTCCTGGCAAAGTATTTAGATGCGATTCAGATCAGACTCATACGCCTATGTTTCACCAAGTGGAAGGTCTTGTTGTCGATAAAGATATAAATTTTGCACATCTAAAAAATGAAATTTTGGAGTTTGTCGCATCTTTTTTCAAAGATAATCCAAAAGTTAGGTTTCGACCTTCATATTTCCCATTCACAGAACCTTCAGTAGAAGTAGATATTCAGGGTAAGAATGGCTGGCTTGAAATAATGGGATGTGGAATGGTTCATCCAAATGTATTGAAAAACGTTGGGCTAAATCCAGAAATTTACTCAGGTTTTGCTTTTGGTATGGGAATAGAAAGAATGACCATGCTTAGATATCAAATATCTGATATTAGAATGTTATTTGAGAATGACTTAAGGTTTGTCACAAAAGGATAATGCAATTTTATAAATCCGACCTACTTCAATATATATCTGGATCGATTTCCGATACTGACCTTTTAGAACAGCTTACAGAGTTGGGACTTGAAGTTGACCAATCAAAAAAAGAAAAAAATGATTTATTAATCAAACTAGATCTAACTCCTAACAGAGGGGACTGTTTTAGTCTGATAGGCATAGCTAGAGATGTTTGTGCAGTAAATAATTTAAAATTAAAACTTCCAAAATTTAAGAAGCAACAACAAAATCACGATTCTAAAAAAACTATTTCTGTAGATAAGAGCGCCTGTTCAAGTTATATAGGCCAAATCATCAAACTCAAGAATAAAGGCAAAACTCCGCAATACATCAAAAAAACGTTAAAGGCTGCTGATATTGGTCAAGTTAATCCAATAGTTGATATTACGAACTATGTAATGCTCCACACCGGACAACCTTTACATGCTTTTGATAATAAAAAGATTGGCAAAAAAATTTATGTCAAATTTCCTTCCAAAATAACTAGGTTGAAACTTTTGGATGGTGTTTCCCATGAGATAACTAAAGACTACCTAACAATATCCGATGAAAAAGGGGAAATAGCCCTTGCTGGAATTATGGGGTGTGCTAATTCTGAAGTGGATGAAACCACTCAAGAAATTTTTTTAGAGTCAGCCTGTTTTGAACCTGCAAGCATCAGAGGAAATGCAAGAAAGTTAGGCTTTCAATCTGAGGCATCATTAAGATTCGAAAGAGGAGTTGATAAAGAAATCCAAGAGTATGCAATTAATTTTGCAGCACAACTTTATGCTGAAATCTTTGGAGGAAACTTTTCAAAGATCTTTAAACAATCTAAAAATTATAAAGCAAAGAAAATATTGATAAGTAAAGAATTCATTGATTCAAGGCTCGGAACAGAAATTCCTAGCACAAAGCTTATAAAACTTTTAAAGGCGTTAGAATTTAAAGTTGAATCAAAAAGGAATTATTTAGAGATAACTTGTCCTTCTCATCGCTACGATATTGAAATTAGAGAGGATATTATCGAAGAGATAGCGAGAATAATTGGATACAATAATTTACCTAGCAAAAGATTGAAATTGCTAGCTTCCTCCCCAGAAGATACATCTATTGAAAAGGAAAAGTTTAGTAAAGATATTTTTGTTAATGCTGGCTTTAATGAAGTAATTAATTACGCTTTTGTTGATTCATCTTTTATTCAAATGCTCGGGTTAAATAACGATTCAATTGAGATTGCCAATCCTATGTCCAGCAACCAGGATGTAATGCGACCCTCTCTTGTTCCGGGATTGTTAAATAACTTTGAATATAATTTCAACAGAGGCGCTCAAAAATTCAAAATCTTTGAGGTTGGGAACGTCTTTAATAAAGAAGAAAGTTGGAAGAGTCTTGCTGGGCTGCTCTATTTTGATAAATCTTCATCTGATTGGTCTGGTTCTTTTGAAAATAGCTTTTACGATCTTAGAAAAATTCTAGATATGTTTTTTTCGAGATTAAATATGGAGCCCGTTTATTACAAAGCTTCCACAACTCATTTGCATCCAGGAATATCAGCAGAAATAAAAATGAAAACAAAATTCATTGGAAATATTGGTATCTTGCATCCTGCGATTCAAAAAAAACTTAAGTTGCCGGAAATAGTTTTGTTTGAGATAAATTTGGACGCTATTAAATTACCAAAAATTAATATGATTGCTCAACCGCCAAAATTTCCTGGAAGCGAAAGAGATCTGTCTTTTCTTGTCTCAAAGGACATACCTGCTAATGATTTTATTAAAGAGCTTAAAAAAGCCGGAGGCACAAATTTAAGGTCTGTTTCAGTGATTGATGTTTATCAAGGCAAAGGAATAGATGAAACTTTAAAAAGTATGACGTTTAGACTTTTTTGGCAAGCGACTGGAGCCACACTGGAAGATAAAGAAGTAGATCAATATGTTGAGAGTCAAATTAAACGTGCGGCCAAAATATTTAAGGCAAAGTTGAGATCGTAACAATGGCGATAACGAAACTAGAATTAGCTGAGCACTTGCATAAAAAAATGGGTCTACCAAAAAGAGACTGCCTAGATTTTGTTAATTCTTTTTTTAATGAGATTTCTAACAGTTTAGAAAAAGGCGAAGAAGTTAAATTAAGCGGTTTTGGTAATTTTTCACTTTTAAAAAAGAAAGCGCGTCCAGGGAGAAACCCTAAAACCGGCAAAGAATATACGATTTCTGCAAGAACTTCTATTTCTTTTAAGCCTGGTCGAAAATTAAGGGATAAAATTGTCTGATATTGATTTTTCTTCATTACCTAATAAAAAATATTATTCAATTTCAGAAGTCTCATCTCTGCTTAAAATCAAGCAGACAGAAATTAGATATTGGGAAAAATTTGAACCGAAATTAAAGTCCAAAGGCATTACTAGGGTCTATGACTTAAAAAAATTAAGACTTTTAGTAGAGATAAAAAAGCTCATCAAAGACCAAGGAATAAAACCAGCGAAAATAAGTCTTTATTTATCAAATAAAAAAATTAAAAAACCAAATCATTTAGACATAAAAAGAGAATTAATAAACATTAAGAATCTTATTAAAAAAGCTAGCAAAGTCTAGATTAAGTAGTATTATCGATATGATATGAGGAGAGATTTATGAAAAGATTTGGGTCAACATTTCTAATAACTACATTTTTAATTCTTGCTTCTTGTGGAGGCGGGGGTGGAGGATCTCCATCTTCCGTAGGCTCAACAGGCTCAGGCTCATCAGCTGGTTCAGGATCAGGTTCAGGATCAGGAACTGGAACTGGTTCAGGTTCTACTGGAACCTCGAGCAATATTGATCCCGCTAACTTTGTTCTACCGAATAAAGTAGAGGCCATCAAAGTTGAATAAAAAATCCTTAGGAGAGAATTATGAAAAAGTTATTAACATTTGCAATTATCTTTGCGCCGTTTGTTTTTACTCAAACATACGATGAAGATACGGCAGAGATCTACATGGCTAATAATGAGGTCGAAGAAACTCTTAATACTGCAAACAATATTCTTTGTATTATTTCAAAGTTAAAGGTAGAGGAATTCATTGATAAAGGACCTTATAAAGCGACTGTTTATGAGGATAGATGTGATGTAGCTGGCGCAAGAGCAGATGCTCAAGCTGCAGCTTCAGGAGGGAACCAACAAGCAGGCGCTCCTGAAATTGAGGTCGCAAGTACAATGATAGTTGACGTAGTTTCAGCTTTTAGTGAAGTAAACAATCAAGACTACATAGAAGTCAAATCTTGGTATTACCAAGAAGGTGATTATTCAGAAGCACAGGCAGATTATGAGGGTATGTGGGATGCTCAACCTGACCAACTTATATATGCATTAACTAAGGTATGGTCGGGTGCAACAGCTGAAGACCCAAATGGAGACATAGAATTAGATTTTGTAGTTGAATCTAATTGTCAAAAGGCTCCGTATGACTCCTATGAAGCTGCCAGAACAGCTGCAGAAGAAGCTGGTCTTGTTGAAGGGCAAAATGAATTTTGGCGCTTTACGGACCAATTTTGGAAGTGTCCTCCCATAGGTTATCAAATGGGATCTGGAAGGTTGGATACTGTGGATAGCAAAGTTCTTTTTCTAGGTCCAAATAGTAGAAGCATACTATTGACGGATAACCCCAATGGAAGAGATGGGATATGGAAACAAGGTTGGTTTGATTGCATTATGGATAATAAGTTTATTGAATGGAATCAGGCCGATGCAGCAGGTTGCGGTCCCAATGAACGTGAGAATTCAAATTGGTGGCAAGTTGATGTGATCCTTGGTTTTTCATTTGATGAGACCACAAAAGCTTCTTGTAAAAAAATTGTCAAAGTAAACAGAAGAACCCCTGGCGAGGATGGGGATACCACCACTGACGTCACAGCGGAATGGAAGGCAATTGATTTCGATCTGGAAAACTACCCTTGGCGATCGGAAAATGGACCAGCTGCAGGTATTAATGAAACTTGTGAATCTACCAATGCAGATGATGCAAAATTATCTGTTTGGGAGTACGGTCTTTACACCAATTCCGATGGAAAAAGATATGATTTAAAAAATCCTGGGTTTGAGCTTAAGTCTTTAACTGAATTTCAAAGCCCTTGGGATGAAGACAGAACAGAGCCTATATATGCATGGGCAGATTATTGGGGTACTCATATCGGGGAAGAATGGAGAGAAAATGTAACTGATACATTGGCTTTCGAAAAAGTAAATTCTGATGACACCGGTCAGTATTTCTTAAAGCAAAGGAAGATGAACTTGAGAAAAATGTCCATTGATAATGTTTCTCTTAATAGTCTGTCTGGAACCGAAGTAGACTTACACATCGAATGGGACCTCACAGAAGTCGGCTCAGACTGCTGGTGGAATGAAAACCCAAGAATTGTAGGTTACTCGGGAACAACTCCAATTTATGATATCAAAGATAACGATTCGAATGGGGAAGACGATAGATGTCGAAAAGAGAGATGGAAATCTCTCGGAGTCCCTGTTGATTCAGGTAAAAAAATCTTTTTAGGTTACTGGGATGCAGCTTACGCTTCAGGTGGGTCTACCCCGGTTGGAGCTTTTGTCTTCGATCGAGCAGTAACAACAAATGCTTCTGGAAGATGGATTAGCGATGATGAGATTACTCCATTCACATTTACCCCAGAGGAGTATTTGATTGCTTGGGATGAAAATTTAGATGCAGGTGACGGATACGAAGTCTGGAGAAACATTTGGGCGCACGGACGTGGTCAAGGTTATGAGATCAGGCAAGCTGCCCTAAAAGATCCAGCAGCCAATGAGGTAAGAAGAAGAACAGAAAAAGATATTTCTACAGCCGAAATTGCTGGCAAAACACTAGGTTGTATAGAAAGGTGTTTTTCAGGTGATAGCTTTGCAGCCTACTATAATGGAGCATTAGCACTAATTTCTCAGGGTACTGCTGATAGTCCAGCAGAAGGAACTGTTCCTACTCCTTACTCCGGTCGGAAAATACTCGAAGGAGATTCTAACGCAGTTCCAACAGGACCATACGTACGAAGCGGCTCCAACAAAGGATATTGGACCCAGCAAGGAGTCCTCTCTGATGAACTTTTACAATATCAAGCTTCAGGAGATACCTTGGCAGATACAATCACTAATGTTCCGATTGCGTTACCAGCAGCAATGTATGAAGTGAACGATCCTTGGGATAAATTCAGAGATAAAATATGTTACCTCAATCCAAACGGAGTTGATCGCGATTGTTATATGCAAAGTCATATGACGCTTTTTGATATGGATAATGCTTCTGAAGTTGAGTGTGAAAAAACTCGAGACTCTAATGGAGATGGAACATTAGATTCCTATGAGCGTCACAATGATTCAACTGTAGAATCTTCAGAGAACTTTAGATACTGCGGCGATAAACTTTGGCAAATGACCGAATATTACGAGGTTAATTGGGATACATGGATCAATTATCAAGCCTTTGATGCAAACGGTGCATTGGTGGAGATATCCAGACCTGAGGGAGTGACATTTGATATCCCTGATGATGCAGCAAAGTTTGGTAAGAAAGCAGGAAGAAAGCAAACCCTTGAATACGCGGGCTTTGGACGTCTTTGGGGAATGGACTGGATAAACTTTAATGTTGTTGACTGGGTAGAAGTCGACGAATATTTAGATTGGAATACACTAACTGAGACTCAAAGACAGGCAATCAGAGGTTTCCCAGAGTACATAGTTCCTGATGGAAGTATTTTATCAGCTGAGGATGGAACCGAACTTAAATCTAAATTCTTAAGGGGGGAATATTTTCTAAAACCACTAGCTAGTGCTGTAGGTAATAATATTTATTCAACTAACCCTGCAGGATTGGATGATCAACAACCATCAGTTTATGACTCTGCTTTTATTGGTCCAGCTCCTGAAACGGGACTCCTTAACGATGGAAATCCTTGTGTTGATCATGGAGAAATTGTCTGTACCATTGCCCAGTAATATTTTCGGGGCGTGGCGCAGCCTGGTAGCGCACTTGACTGGGGGTCAAGTGGTCGCTGGTTCAAATCCAGCCGTCCCGACCAAGCTTAATGGATAGGGAATATCAAATAATCTTGTACGGAGCTACCGGTTTCACCGGAAAGCTTTGTGCGGAATATCTAAAAGATAATTACCCTGAAATAAAATGGGCTATCGCAGGGCGGAATAACCAAAAATTAAATGATCTAAAAAATTCTTTAAATTTAAATTGCGACATTTATGTTGCTTCTGGCGATGATAAAGAATCCATTGATAACTTTGTATCCAAAACCAGAGTAGTCTTATCAACCGCTGGTCCCTTTGCCAGATATAGTAATTTAATAGTCAAATCTTGCGTAGAAAATAAAACTCATTACACAGATATAACCGGAGAGAATCACTGGGTAAAAGATTTGATTGACGATCATCATGAAAAAGCTTCCGAAGAGGGAACAAGAATAATACCCTCATGCGGTTATGATTCTATACCTTCTGATATGGGTGTTTTTTACTCTGTTCAACAAATGGGAAAGCCCGTTAAAAAGGTCACTGTTTATCATTCAGGTCAAGGAGGAGTAAGCGGGGGCACAACAGAAACAATGTTTACTATTGGACCTCTTCCAAAAGAAAAAAGAGACACTTTTCTTTTGAACCCAGAAAACAGCGTTTCTGAAAAACAAAGGAAATTAAGTAAAGATGGGTTTGAAATTAAAAAGATTGAAAATACTGACTCTTATTCGGGAATAGGCTTGATGTCTTTTGCAAATACAAGAGTAGTCAGGCGAAGTTCAGCTTTGTATGATGCTGATCAAAAAAACTATGGCTCTGATTTTATCTTTAGAGAACTTGGAAGCTATCCTTCAAAAAGATCGGCAAGATTAGCCAGTTTTGGATTGATCTTAGCTTTTTTAGTAATCTCCACTCCTCTAAGACATATTGTTAGAAGATTCTTACCTAAACCCGGAGAAGGTCCAGATAAGGTGACAAGAGAAAATGGCTGGTTCAGAGGACTTTTTAAAGTGGAAGCTGAGGATGGCGAGGTCAAATATTTTCAAATTTACGGAGATGGAGATCCAGGCTATAAAGCTACCGCCCAAATGGTTTGCGAGTCTGCTATTACGTTAGCAATTTGCGATAATTTAAATTCTGGAGGAGTTTTAACCTCTGCTTACGGTCTTGGTAATGCTTTGCTTGAGAGGTTAAGCAAATCCGGTATCAAATTTGAAGAAGTTTTTAATAACTAAAGATTAGCACTTTATAACCGCTACCTTCCTTTTTTTTATATAGAATCCCTTTTGTTCAGGTAATCTTTCTCCCCCATAATCTCTCCTATTTCCTGAACATGGCGGGTTTAATAGACCCGCCAAATTATGGTAGGTTAGTGGGTATTAATTTTAATAGGTTGGGCGAAATATTCTCGCTGATCTACCACCACATTTATGAATCTTTTTATTTTTTCTGAAGACCTAAGAATTAGAGACAATAAAGCACTCTATGAAGCTTCTTTAGAACAGAAAGGCTTAATTGCCCTATACATAATTAATAAAGGAAAAAATGAAGAACATGGAGACTCCTTAGCTAAATTAAAACTTAAACTTCTTGCATTAGCTGAATTACGCAATCCTCTGGTTTCTCTAAATATCCCAATTAAAATTCTTCATTCGCAAGATATTAAAGATGAACCAAAAGAAATTTTAGGATTTTGTAAAAAACATCAAATTACGAATATATTTCTGAATTCTGAATATCCTTTCAATGAACAACAAAGAAATAAGAAACTAGAAACGTTATGCAATAAAAATGAAATCAATCTTGAGATGTTTGACTCTCAGCTTATTGATCCAACTGAGGTCAAAAATAATTCCGGACAGCCTTTTAAAGTTTTTACACCTTATTCAAAAAAAATTAGGACTTTATTAAAACCAGAAATGCTTCAAGAAGAACCTGAGCCTTTAAAACAGGACAAAAAAATAACAGATGAAGATCAGATTCCTTTATTTAATGATACTTATGACAAAGAGTTTAATTTTTCTATCGATAATTATCCTGTGACAGAAAAATCAGCAGCCAAAAGGCTTGAAGAGTTTGTTGAAACTTCTATTTCAGATTACAAAGAATTAAGAGATATTCCAAGCCTGTCTTCAACAAGCAACTTATCTTCTTCATTCGCAATTGGTCTAATTACTTCTAAACAAGCTATAAATCAAGTCTTCTCAAACTCAGATGGAACCGGAACAGGTCAGTTTGCATGGGTAAACGAAATAATTTGGAGAGAATTTTATAAGTACATTACCTATCATTATCCTCACGTATCTAAAGGGAAGAGCTTTAATCCTAAATATGATCTAATTTCTTGGAGAGAAGATGAAGATTCTTTCATCAAGTGGTGTGAAGGTAAAACTGGAATTCCCATTATTGACGCAGCTATGAGGCAGTTGAATCAGACAAAATGGATGCATAACCGACTTAGAATGATTACAGCAATGTTCCTAAGTAAAAACTTACTCATAGATTGGAGAAAAGGAGAGAGATATTTCATGGAAAATTTAATAGATGGAGATTTTTGTTCAAATAACGGTGGCTGGCAGTGGAGCGCATCTACAGGAGTTGATGCATCTCCCTATTTTAGAATTTTTAATCCAATTACTCAGTCTGAAAAATTTGATCCTGACGGTAAATTTATTAAAAAATTTGTACCTGAGCTAATTGACTGTCCATCTAATGAGATACATAACCCCTCTATAGAAACTAGATCATCTTTAAACTATCCAGAAATGATTGTAGACTTGAAATTTTCAAGACTTAGAGCAATAGATGCATTCAAATCAATCAAATAACTCAGATCATAGACCCGTTTATCTTGACATATTCAATGCCAAAGTTGAGAAAATAGATAAGACTGAAGAAACTCTATCTATGAGCTTTGAAGCTTCATCAGACTTTTGTCACACCGGCGGAAGAATCCTTCAAGGTGGTTTCGTTGCCACTATGCTTGATTGTTCAATGGCTTTTCTAGCATTTGAGCTAACGGATTATGAAAAATCTCCCATGACAATTGATATGAATATCAATTATTTATCATCCGGTGCTCCTGGCAAATATTTAGCTAGAGCAAAAGTTACTAAGATCGGAAAATCAATTGGATTTCTCTCTTCAGAATTATTTCAAGACGATAAATTGATTGCTTCAGCTACTTGCACAGCAAAAATGGCAGACATTAATAAAAAATACCTGAAGCAGATGAAAGATACTGTAAGAAAATAATTTAAAAACCAAAGTCCCAAGAAAGACCTTCGTGATATTTTTTTAAGATTTCCTTAGCTATTAAAACTCTGTGAACTTCATCAGGTCCATCAGCTAGTCTCAATGTCCTTGCTCCTTGATACATGCCTGCGAGAGGTAGATCTGATGAAACACCTTTCCAACCATATACTTGAATTGCTCTGTCCACGACCTTGTGCATAGCATTTGGCACGTAAACTTTTAGTGCAGAGATATCAACTCTTGGGTTGCCTTCAGCTTCCATAACCTCAGCACAATGGATAGTCATTAGTCTAGCTGTTTGAATATCTATATATGAGTCGGCAATGAAGCCTTGAATAAGTTGTTTGGTTTCTAATTTTCCTCCATGAACTTCTCTTTCTATAGTTCTCTTAAGCATCAGATCAAAAGCTCGCCACATTTGCCCTATAGAATTCATGCAATGAAAAACCCTTCCTGCACCTAATCTATCTTGCGCAGCCTGATGACCTGATCCTCTTGCGCCGAGAGTATTTTCTATGGGAACTCTGACATTTTCGTATTTAATTTCTACGTGATCTCCCCCGGTATGTCCCCATATGGGAACTGATCGAACAATATTGAATCCCTCTGAGTCTGTAGGGACAATAATTTGAGACATTCTTGAATTCACGCCTCCAGATCCATCTTCCTCTTCTGTTCTGCACATGACAATAGCGAAATCAGCTCTGATTCCGTTAGACGTCATAACTTTATGACCATTTATGACCCAGTGATCACCATCTTTTTTTGCAGTTGTTTTGATTGATCTGGGATCAGAACCGGCATTGTCTGGCTCGGTCATTGAAAAACATGACTCCATTTCTCCTTCTATTAATGGAAGCAGCCATTTTTTCTTTTGCTCCTCAGAGCCGTATTTAAGGAGCACTTTTTGGTTACCCGAATTAGGAGCTATCACTCCAAAAAGTCTGTTGGATAATGGAGACCAGGCCAAAATTTCATTCATATAGGCATGAGCAATGAAGCCAATTCCCATTCCTCCATACTCTTCTGGTAGATGAGGCGCCCATAGCTTTTCTTTTTTAACTTCTTGTCTAATATCCTCTCGGAGGGATTTAGATTTGTCTCCGCCAGAATAAATATCTTTTTCATTGGGAATAATATGTTCAGCAACAATATTTGCTGTTCTAGTTCTTATGTCATTTACTTCTTCTGAAAGTGTAGGTATCGGTTTTATATCCATAATTTGTCTCCTCACAAAGATTCTATCATTGCCCTTGCAAGCTGCAAGAATTGAAAGAATAATAAGTAAAAAGGAGTTTTTATGAAGGAAGTAGATTTTTATTTTGATTTTGCTAGCCCAAATGCTTATCTTTCGTTAATAGCTGGTAAGGAGCTTGAGGATAAGTTAGGTTTTAAATTCAATATTAAATTGGCTTTACTAGGAGGCATTTTTAAATTGACTAATAATCAACCTCCTATGATAGCTTTTGCAGGAATCAAAAATAAACTTGATTATGACGGTGTAGAAATGCAGAGATTCATAAACAAGCATAATCTTTCAGATTTTAAAATGAATCCAAATTTTCCAGTGATTACTCTAAAGATTATGAGGGCAGCTGTTGTAGCTGAAAAAGAGGGTTTCCTTATGGACTACGTACAAAAAATTACAAGATCCATGTGGGAAAGAGAAAAGAAGATGGATGACCCTGAGGTTATCAAAGCTGAATATGATCATTGGGGCTTTGATTCATCACTACTAATGGACGGTATGAATGATCCTGAAATTAAATCCTCCTTAATGGATAAAACTTCTGAAGCTGTAGAAAGAGGAGTTTTTGGGATTCCAACTTTCTTTGTTGGCAATGAAATGTTTTTTGGAAAAGACAGGTTAGGGCAAGTCGAGGAGGAAATCCTAAAGTAAATCTTGTGGATTTTGATCTCCTAGAATTATTTAACTCTCTTAGAGGTCAAAACAACCTTTTAGAGGGTTTAATGCAAATCCTAAGCAATAATTTGTTTGGATTGTTTTTGGCTTTTTTTGCTGTCCCATATTTTTTCTATAAATCTCAAGAGAAATTGTTTTGGGTTTTTATAGCTTGGATTTTGACTTTAGGAATTACCGACTTTAGCGCAAATCTTTTAAAAAGTTATTTTTTAGATTTTAGGCCATGTTTTTCTGATTATTCATATCTTTTAGATAGTAAAGGTCAACTTTTGAATCAATGTTCTGCAACTCTAACAGGGATGCCTTCAAATCATTCAGCCAATTTTTTTGCAGGTTCACTATTTTTATTAATTATTTTTAAAGTTAATAGATATTCTCTATTTTTTCTTTTTATTTCTTGCCTTGTTGCTATATCTAGAATCTATCTTGTAAAACACTTTCCTTATCAGGTTTTCGCTGGTTCAATTTATGGAGCTATTCTTGGTGCCTTAGGAGGAAATGTATATTTAAAAATTTTTAGGAATTCTCTAAATTAAATCTATACCTCAGAAATATTAAGCTTATAAAAACTAAAAGGAGCATGGAAACTAACTCTGATGCACCAATTAATTCAAGCATTACACCGGTTAGTGCGAGCATAGAAGATATTACTAAAACAACGAATGAAACTCTGAGCCCTTTTAACCCCATTCTATCAAGAGCATGATGAATATGACTTCTATCAGATATTAAGGGAGATCTTTTATTCACAATTCGAATAATTATTGTTGATATAGCATTGAATAAAACAAAACCAACTATCCAAACCGCTGTAATAGGGTTCATATATTCAGTTTCCATTGCAAAATATATTAAGCACCAAGCTACAATGTATCCACAAAACATTGAACCATGATCTCCCATGAATATAACAAATCTTTTGCCTATGACTTTCAGATTCATAAGTGCATAAGGAAGGAAACAAATAACAAGAAATAAATAAATTTGCTCAATGAAAAGGGAATTATTCTTTGATAGAAGAATTAAAGGAGCAGTGACACCTACCAGAAATTGGCTGGTCAAACCTCCATTAAAACCATCAATCCAATTAAAAGCATTCAGGATTCCTATTACGCAAAAAATTGTGAATAAAACTCCTAGAGCTGGATTGAGTTCAATAGAACCTAAACCAAATAAATTTCCCAGATTATCTATATATAAACCAGACTGAGTGATAAGGATTAAACTAGCAAGAGCTTGAGATACAAATCTTGTTGGAACGCTTAATCCCCATAAATCATCAATTAGAGTAATGAGAGCAAGAAAAATTCCTGTTATTAGCATCCAGATAAAAAAGGGAGGAACATTAACATTAATTTTTTGATAATAAGTTGATTCGTTACCATTGATGTTTACAGTAACTTTTGGAGGTAATAGTGTATCTTGGACATAATTTGACATGGCCTCGAAACCATTACCTTTTACATTGAAGGAACCAGATTCATCCTTATAAACTTCCATCAACTCAGTTTCAAAGGTTTTCTTATTGATGACCACTACAGCTTGAGAATTTTCATCAATATTAATAACATCGATCTCAAAAGAGTCATTACCAATAAGATCAACTTTATTATCAAGATTTTGATTTAAAAAATTATCTTGTTTAAGAGAGTCATCAACAAAAAATCCATTCCAGGATAAATTGAAATTAACTCCTGCAAAGAAATTAAAAATTAGTACTGCAAAAATTAATGATGCGATAAAAGATATACCGCCGGAAAGAGGAATATCATTTTTATGAAGTTTCTTTACTCCGTCAGGTTTATCTACCCAGCTTAGAGATTTAAAAATTTTCCTGAACGCAAAATTTGTGAGGAAGGAAAAAAAAAGTACTACCCCAAGAAGGTAAATTAGAAACATATCTTAATTTAGAAAGCTTGGATCTTTTTCAAGCATTAAATCGTATAAGGGCTGATAACTTGCCCACATTGCCATATCAGACCCAACTTGCGATTTTGTTAACATAGCTACATCGTCTGGAATTCTCTCCATCTGTCCAACAGACTCTGCCAAGATTTGAGATTGACAGCATCTATCCATTGATAAGAAAGCCCAAAGTGCTTCATCCACTGTCCCGCCGGTAGTTAAAAGACCATGATTTTTCAGAATAGCAGCCTTTTTATCGCCCAAAGCTGCAGCAATTCTCTTTCCTTCATCTCCTTCTAAAACTACACCTGTGTAATCATCGAATAGAACGTGATTATCGAAAAAAGCACATGAATCTTGAGTTATTGGCTCAAGAAGCCTTCCAAAAGTTGAAAAAGTTTTACCGTACATAGAATGAGAGTGAGCTGCAGCATTTACATCTGGTCTAGCATCATGAAGAGATGAATGAATTGCAAATGCAGCCGTATTTACTGGCTTATCTCCTAGCACTACTTCACCGTCTTTGTTTACGAGTATTAAATCCGAGACACAAATTTGATTGAAATGCATTCCAAATGGATTCACCCAAAAATGATCTTCATGTTCAGGGTCTCTGTATGTAATGTGACCAGCGATACCTTCATCAAAACCAAAATGAGCGAACATTCTAAAACCTGAGGCTAATCTTTCTAGGTTATATCTTCTTGTTTCTTCAATGGTATTGCATTCTATTGGAAGTAAAGAACCTTTTTCTTTTTGATCTAATTTTCCCTTAGAGACATCAATATTAAGGTTATTTGTCATATATTTCTCCTACCTTCTTAATTTCCATATTACAATTTTACTAGTTTAAACTAATCAATAAAATATACATAAGTTCTATGGCAAAAAAAGGTTACAGAGAAGAATCAGATAGCATTGGAATAGTTTACGTTCCTCGAAAAGCTTTATACGGCGCACAAACTCAAAGAGCCATAAACAATTTTCCTATAAGTGGCATTAAAATGGATTTTCCTTTTACAAAATCTTTCGTTAGCTCCTTAGGAATAATTAAAGATGCTGCAGCTAGAGCTAATAATAAATTGAAGCTTCTTTCCAATAAAAAGGCCAGAGCAATATCCAAAGCTTCTAAAGAGGTATGGCAAGAAAAACATCATGAGGAGTTCCCTATAGATGTATTTCAAACAGGATCTGGAACCAGTTCGAATATGAATGCAAACGAGGTTATAGCTAATTTAGCATCAGCTTTCTCTGGTGAAGAAGTCAGCCCTAATGATGACGTTAATATGTCTCAAAGTAGCAATGATGTGATACCAACTGCCATAAAAATTAGTTCACACACGGATTTAACTAAAAAGCTTTATCCCAATCTAGAAAACCTTATCAATACAATTGATAAAAAAGCAGTCTCTGTCAAAGGGATAATAAAAACAGGAAGAACTCATCTTATGGATGCAATGCCAGTAGATTTAGCGGATGAATTATCTGCGTGGTCTAGTCAATTAAAAACTTCTTTGAAAGCTCTTAAATTTATTGAGGGGAGGCTTTTGGAGCTACCTCAAGGTGGAACAGCAGTTGGAACAGGTATTAATGCTCACAAAAGATTTGCGAAAGTCTTTGCTCAAGAAATTTCCAATTTATCAGGAAACAGATATAAAAGTGTTGCAAGCGATAATTTTTTTCATGAGTTAAGTTCTCAAGATACTGCTGTGCAATTATCCGGTGAACTAAAAAACCTAGCTGTTGCCTTAATGAAGATTTCAAATGATTTACGATGGATGAATAGCGGACCTTTAGCAGGATTATCAGAGATAGAACTTCAGGCTTTGCAGCCAGGAAGCAGTATTATGCCTGGGAAGGTAAATCCAGTCATTCCAGAAGCTGTAGCTATGGTCTCTGCTGACGTCATAGGAAATGATGTAAGCATTACCGTTGCAGCACAAGCAAGTAATTATCAGTTAAATGTGATGCTTCCCGTTATAGCATATAACTTGCTTAAAAGCATAAATTTACTTTCAGGCGCTTGTGATGTTCTTGCAAACAAAGCAATTAAAACCTTCAAGGTGAATGAGAAGAATTTGGAATCATCCTTAGCAAAAAATCCAATACTTGTAACAGCCCTCAATCCAATTATTGGTTACAAAAAAGCCGCAGAAATTGCTAAAAAAGCCTATAAAGAGAATCGACCGATCATTGATGTTGCCGCTCAAGAGACAAATCTTTCCTTGGAAAGATTAAAGAAATTATTAGATCCGGCTAAGCTGGCAAAGGGTGGGATCCAATGAAAGTTGACTCCCTTTTAGAATCAAATTGTGAAGCATGTAGGGCCGATGCTCCAAAAGTTACTGAAGAGGAAATTAAAGAACTCAAGCCTCTAGTTCCCTCTTGGGAAATTATTGAAATTAATCAATTGAGAAAGCTCATTTGCTCATTTGCCTTCTCTAGCTACAAAGAAGGCGTGAGTTTTGCAAATAAAATTACAGATTTGGCGGAACAGGAAGATCATCATCCAGAAATTCTTATTGAATGGGGAAAAGTCACCGTAACTTGGTGGTCACATAAGATCAAAGGTCTTCACAAAAATGATTTTATAGCCGCTGCAAAGACGGATCAGATTTTTTCGGGTTCTTGAATTTGACTGGCTAAAACGACTGCAATTAATGCAACACAGCCCATAATATTAAAGGCCATAAAATAAGTATCTTGGAAACCTATCAAGATGCTTGTAATCAAAATTCCAATAGGTTGAAGGGGGGAAACTATCGGAGACGAAATACCTCTAGCTGTGCCAAGATTATGAGCTCCAAAAATTCTCAAGTAACATGCAGTCATAAGAGGCATCGCAGCACCAAAACCCAGACCAAAGATGAACGCACTTAAAAGAAATATGCTTGGTTCATTGAAATAAGTAATCCCAAAGATTCCAATTGCTTGGAGAAACATTGCCATCATTGAGGGATATGATGCCTTCATCAAATCCATGAGATATCCAAATAAAATTTTCCCCAAAACTCCGCCAAAAGCAGACAATGCATAAGCAAAAACATATTGTTTGACAGGTAGGCCCCAAAAATTCCAAGTTTCATCCAATCCCATCTTGCTTGCATGAATAGGTAAAAAAGAAAGCACACCCATCATGGAGAGAAATTGGAAAGCAAAAGCTAATGAAATTATCCAAAAAACTTTTTTGGATAATAAATCTTTCGCAGTCATCTCTTGAGGTAAGGATTCTTCTTCATTATCTTTTTTATTTCCATCCTTGAATTGATTAACGCTCTTTGGATCATCAATCACAGTAAAAAAGATAAGAGGTAAAATAATGAATAGAATTACTGAGGCAAAGATCACGTAAACATTTCTCCAGCCTACCAAGTCAAGAAGAGGATCAACAACTAAAGGAAGCACAACGCCTGAGAAAGAAATACCAACTGCAGCTATTCCTAGAGCTCTGCCAGCATTTTTATCAAACCAATTCGAGATCAATTTAGCTACTGCTAAATTTCCCATCATGATAGAACCTAAAGCGAGAATAGTAAGATAAATCGTCAGTAGCGACCAATAAGAATTTATGAAACTTAGAGAGAAAAGTCCTATGGCATAAATGACAGCTCCAATCAGCATAAAATTTTTAACTGAATACTTATCAAGAGCTCGGCCGATAACTATTGCTAAAATTGCTACAGGCATAAAGTAGAAAGCAGAAACCATTCCTAGCTGACTTTCAGTCATGCCAAGCTCTGATATAAGGTAAGGCCAAATTACTGGGAAGCTATAAAAAAGGAATCCTATGACAGTAAACTCAACAGTGAGACCAGTAAAAACCATCCTCCATCCAAAAAATTTCTCTTTACTCATGTCATCAATTTAGAAAACCTAATTCATTAATATATAATTAAACTTAATCATGAGCTTAAGGCCTAAAATTGAAAAATTATTAAATTGTGAATTAAATACTAATTAAATTAAGGTATTTTTTGATTTAAACATAAGAGAATAAAAAAACCTAAAAAATATTACTTCTTCCTCAATTTTCCCAAAATAACTAAACGAAAATTTTTTTTAAAACATAGATGTCTACTTACAAAGTACTTATAACAGGAGGTTCAAAAGGAATAGGTCTTGAAATCGCTAAAAGGCTATCAAAAGATGACAAAATTTCTGTTATTCATATTCTTGGTTCCTCCAATGAGATAAATAGAGTATCTAGAGATCTAAATAAGAATAATAATAAAATAGTTCATCATAAAGTTGATTTATCCAATAGAAAAATTGTGAATGAATTTTGCAAAATCTTAAATGAACTTGATGAGAAGCCTAATGTCATAATAAATGCCGCTGGCATTCTTGGCGAGCACGGAAATTTTTCAAGCTTAGATTATAAAGACTACGATAAGGTCTTTAATATAAATTTCCTATCTTCTTTAAAAATAATCTCATGTTTGCTCGAAGATATGAAAAAGAACAATTTTGGAAGAATTATAAATTTTGCTGGTGGAGGAGCTGCTTATCCTTACCCAGAATTCATGCCTTATTCACTTTCTAAAGTTGCTGTTGTAAGGATGACAGAGAATATTGCCAAAGAACTTGAGGAAGGAGGATACGATAATATTTTTGCTAATGTAATTGCGCCCGGTGCAGTTGAAACTGATATGTTAAAAGAACTTATAAAAAAAGGGGGTTACGTCAAAACTAAAGTAAATATTGAAGAGCCCGTAAATTTAGTAAATTTTTTAATTTTTAATGAAAATAACAAAATTAATGGAAAATTCATACATAGCAGAGATGATTATGTAAATATCGATTTTAATATTAATGATGATTTATTTACCTTGAGGAGAATTGAAGATTGATCAATTGTGCATTTATAGGCATGGGCTTGATTGGCCAAAAAAGATTAGATGCAGTAGAGAAACTGAAATTAGATATTTCTTTTATTGTTGATCCAGATATAAACCCCAAGGATTCTTTATATAAAAAATATAGTGTTTTTGAAAATATTAATGAAGTTCCTCTTTCAATGAAACATAGCATTTCTCATGTATTTTTAGCTGTTCCTCACTTTTTAGTAAAAAACTATTTAAAAGAAATCTCATCGGGAATGCATATTCTGATTGAAAAGCCATTGGGACTTAATTTCTCTGAAGCAAAAGAGATTGAAAAAATTGTTAAAGAAAAGAATTTTAAAATATCCTCAGGATTTAATTATAGGCATTACAGTCATATTCAAGAATTAAAAAAATTTATAGCTGGAGGTCATTTAGAAAATATTATGTCAGTAAATTTTTCTTTATCTCATGGAGGAAGGCCTGGCATGGAAAAAGAGTGGAAACTCAAAAAGTCAAAGGCAGGAGGCGGAGTAATAATTGATCCAGGCGTGCACCTTTTTGATTTAATGTTTTATTTGTTTGATCCAAATGTCGAAATTGTAAATACCAGTATGAGAAGCATGTTTTGGGAAAATTGTGATGTTGAGGATTACGCTCTTTTAATTCTTGAAGACAAAGAAAAGAAAATTATTTTTAATTTCGAATTAAACCTTTTTAGCTGGCAAAATAATTTTGAAATAAAGGTTCATGGTAAGTCTAATGAAGTTCTATTATCTGGCAGAGGTGGAAATTATGGAGATTTTTCATTTAAAAGTACTCCCAGGTGGTTTTGGTTAAATCAAGATTCAGTGCCCGAGGACAAAAATTTTGGAAATAAAGATGAATCTTTTATGCAAGAGACAAAAGAATTCTGCTTGAAACCTGAATTATTGATTAATTCAAACTTGAGAGACGGAATAAAAGTAATGGAACTTGTTGAAAATATCTACTCTAAATTATGAGAATTTTAATTACAGGGGGATTAGGTTTTATAGGATCTTATTTTGCAGAAAAACTATCAAATTCTGCAGAACAAATAATAATTCTTGATAATAAGACAGGATTTTCTCTTTCTGGTGAGGATATTCTTTTAACAAAACCAAATATTAAAATACATAACGTAGATATTGTTTCTTCAGATATCGATGAGTATTTTATGAATATCGATATTGTTTATCATTTTGCAGCGAACTCTAAAATCTCTGAAGGAGTAAATAATCCAAACATTGACTTTGATATTACAGTTAGAGGCACTCAAAAAGTTCTTAATGCAATGAAAAAAGCATCAGTAAATCAAATTGTTTTCTCATCTGGTAGCGGAGTTTACGGAGATCAAAAAGAAACTATACTAAGTGAAGATTTTGGTCCTTTGTTGCCGGTCTCTTATTACGGAGCATCAAAACTTGCTGCAGAAGCTATGATTTCCAGCTTTTGTGGAATGAGTGGTTTTAAAGCTTTCATTTTTAGATTTGCAAATGTAGTTGGTATGAGACAAACACATGGAGTAGCTTATGATTTTGTTAATAAACTTAAGATTCAGCCTAAAACTTTAGAAGTTCTGGGAAATGGAATGCAAAGTAAATCTTATATTGATGTTGAAGACATATTTAATGGAATTGAGTTAGCAATAAAGAAACAAGTTACCAACATCGACGTCTACAATATTTCTACGCAAGATTATATAGATGTTAGATATATTGCTAAAGAAGTCATAAAGGAGATGAATTTGTCTGATGTTAAAATTAACTATGGCGAGGATTCATTTGGATGGGTAGGAGATGTTCCTATTGTAAGATTTTCTTCAGATAAAATAAGAAAAATGGGTTGGAGTAATAAATATTCTTCTCAAGAAGCTATTCAAAGAGCAATAAAGTTTATTTTAAGTGATGATAATAGCTAAAGCACCTTTGAGAATTTCTGTTGGTGGCGGAGGTACAGACCTTCCTTCCTATTACGAAAAAAATAATGGTACAACCTTCAGCTCAATGGCTATAAACAGGCATGTGTACGTTTCTATTAATGAAAGATTTATAAAAAAAATTTTAATAAGGTATCTCGAAAAGGAAGAAGTCTCTTCAATATCAAAAATAAAACATCCAATAATTAAAAGTACTTTAAATAAGCTTGCCCCAAAAATATCTAGCATAGAATTAACAACTTCTTCTGATGTTCCTGGCGGCACTGGCCTAGGATCTTCTGGATCATTTGGAGTAGCTTTACAGCTTGCACTCAGATCTTACTTAAATCTATCAATTAATGAATATATTCTTGCTGAAGATTCTACTTATATTGAGAAGGATATCCTCAAAAGACCAATAGGACTTCAAGATCAATTCATTGCATCATTTGGAGGCTTAACTGAGTTTATTGTTGAAAAAAACGGAAAAGTGAAAGCATCAAAAAATGTTAATTCGTCAAAAACTTTAGACTTAATTTCCAATAATTTATTTCTTTATTTTTCTGATTTTTCTAGGGATGCTGCAACAATTCTTAGATCTCAGAAAGCTGAAATGTCTAAATCATCTAACTCTGAAGAATTTGAAGATATTATTGAAATGGGAAAATATATGTATTCCTCCTTAGTGGATGCAAATATTGACGATTATGGGAATTGTATGCATGACTATTGGATAAAAAAAAGGGAAAGACAAAAACAATTTACCCTAGGAAGTATTAATCAGGTATACGATCACCTTTATCAAAAAAAACTTATAATCGGAGGAAAACTTGTGGGAGCAGGAGGGTCAGGGTTTCTTCTCCTAGTTACCGACAAAGCTCAAAGATTGAAAAAAGAGATGAAGAAATTGGGTTTGCAAAATTTAGAATTTGACTTAGAAGAAAAAGGAGCATCTTTAATTGAGCTTAATATTTAGGTTAAAACTTAAATAATTTTATTTAAAGTACTTTGGTTATGGATTCAAGAATTTCCTTATCAATTATTTTACCGATCTACAATCCTGATATTTCTCAATTAAAAGAGTGTTTAGATTCTATCTACAATCAGGAGATGCGTAATTTTGAGTTAATTATCATCAATGATAGTGATAATGAGGTTGATTATGATTTTTTATTAGAAAAATTTGATGATATCAGAGTTAAAAATTTTAAATCGGATAAAAGCTTAGGATTAGCTAAATCCATAAACTTTGGAATCAAAAATTCTTCTGCAGATTTCATTGCAAGAATGGATTGTGATGATATCTGTATGCCATTCAGACTTATTAAACAGATAAATTTTTTAAAAGATAATCCAAACATAGACTTAGTAGGTTCAAACTGTATTAAGATAGATATGGAAGGAAATAAAATAAAAAACCTTAAATTTCCCGAAAACCATTTTGATATAAAAATACATTCCTTATTTTTTTCTCCTGTTGCACATTCTTCGATTATGGTCAGAAGAAACTTTTTTTCTAGATTTGGATATTATCTTGAAGATTTTTCTCCTGAAGATTTGGAACTTTGGTTAAGAGCATTATCTATGGGTGCTATATTTCATAATCTTCAAGAAGATCTCTTAAAACTAAGAGTAATTAATACTAATCAATCATCTAGAACCCGTCATTGGCGAGCAAATGCTTTTTTAAGGTATAAATATTTTGATTTTAAGTTCCCTATAAGAGCTTCTATTTCATTTTTATTGTGGAGTCTAGTTTCATTGATGCCTTCCTTTGCACAAAATTTTGCCAGAAAACTTTGGTATAAATTCAGATAGTTTTATTTTTGTATTTCTATTTAAAATTTTTTTTTCGTTACTGTATAATCTATAAATGTTGAGACTTAAAGAGACGGCTCTTACATTTGATGATGTTTTGTTGCTACCAGATTTCTCGGAAGTCTTACCAAATAACGTCGATTTAAGTACACGCTTAACAAAAAACCTTTACATAAACATCCCCATAATCTCATCCGCTATGGATACTGTCACTGAATCCAGAATGGCAATTGCTTTGGCAGAGGTTGGAGGTATCGGAGTTATACATAGGAATTTAAGTATTCAAGATCAAGCTAATGAAGTCAGGGTAGTGAAAAAATTTGAGAGTGGGATTGTAAGAGATCCAACCACTATTTCATCCGGCAGTACAGTTGGAGACCTTATTCAGCTAACTAAAGAATTAAATATTTCTGGTATGCCTGTTGTGGATGATGACAATCTGGTTGGAATTGTAACTTCGAGGGATTTCCGTAATGAATCCAATATGACTGCTACCGTAAGTTCAATTATGACTCCAAAAGAAAAACTTATTACGGCTAAAGAGAATGAAAGTATTGATAATATAAAAACCTTACTCTATCGAAACAGAATAGAAAAAATCTTACTCGTGGATGATGCTTTTGGTCTAAAAGGTCTTATAACTCTGAAAGATATTAATAAATCAAAAGACTATCCATCTGCAACTAAGGACTCAGAAGGAAGACTTCTAGTTGGTGCAGCAATCGGTAACGGCACCGATACAGACGAAAGAACTGAAAAACTCATTCAAGCCGGTGTCGATGTTCTCGTCGTCGATAGCGCTCATGGACATTCACAAGGCATTTTAGAGAGAGTAAAAAAAGTAAAAACAGATTATCCAAGTATAGATGTCATTGGTGGAAATGTTGCAACAGCTGAAGGAGCCTCTGCCTTGATGAAGGCTGGTGCTGATGCAGTAAAAGTTGGTATTGGGCCAGGTTCTATCTGCACTACGAGAATTGTGACTGGAGTTGGTGTTCCACAAATAACAGCTATTGCAGATGTAGTATCAAGCATGAAGAAAAAAGGAATTCCAGTCATTGCAGATGGAGGAATCAGATTTTCTGGTGATTTGGCCAAAGCAATTGCTGCAGGAGCAGATAGTGTCATGCTCGGTAGCATCTTAGCTGGAACAGAAGAAGCCCCTGGTCAGGTAGAACTCTTTCAAGGCAGAAGCTATAAAGCGTATAGAGGCATGGGATCTGTTGGTGCGATGTCAGGTGAATCCTCCTCAGGGGATAGATATTTTCAGGACAATCAACAGACCGATAAACTGGTGCCCGAAGGTATAGAAGGAAGAGTTCCCTATAAGGGTTGGGTAGAAACTACTATTCATCAAATGTTGGGTGGCCTTAGACAAAGCATGGGTTACACCGGATGTAAAGACATCGATATGATGAAAACTAAACCTAAGTTTATTCAAATCACTACTTCTGGAATGAGCGAGAGTCATGTGCATGATGTAAGCGTCACTAAAGAAGCGCCAAATTACCGAATTACATAATATAAATGCTGAAAATTGATCAAGATAAGATAGTTATCCTTGATTTTGGTTCGCAATATACACAGCTGATTGCCAGAAGGATAAGAGAAATAGGAGTTTTATCTGAAATCGTCTCGTGTGAAATATCCCCAAAAGAACTTTTGAAACTTAATCCAAAAGGCATTATTTTTTCTGGCGGTCCAGAATCTGTTAATTCCAAGTTTAAGCCTAAATTTAATCCTAAGATTCTTGAAATAAAACAACCTATTTTAGGGATTTGCTATGGAATGCAATTATTAGCGAACCAATATAATGGAAAAGTAGATTTATCAGCAAAAAGAGAATTCGGTCACTCAGAATTAGCATTTAACAAAAATATTCTTTTCAAAGGAGTAAGTGGAAAAAAAACAAAAATTGATGTATGGATGAGTCACGGCGATAAAGTTGTGAAACTTCCTAAACAATTCAAAAGGATTGCCTCGTCGACAAATTCTAAAATTGCAGCGTTTGCTTCGAATGACAAACAACGCTTCGGTGTGCAATTTCACCCCGAGGTGTCTCACACCGATCAAGGGCAAAAAATATTAAGTAACTTTGCATTGAATATTTGTGGATGTAAGAAAAATTGGACTTCAAAAAATATTATTGATGATTTGGTTCAGAACATTAAAGAGCAGGTTGGAAATAAACATGTTCTCTTAGGAATTTCGGGCGGTGTGGATTCCAGTGTCGTAGCCGCTCTCATCTCAAAAGCTATCGGTAAAAGATTGCATTGTATTTTTGTCGATAATGGACTTTTAAGGAAAGATGAATCCATCCAAGTTAATCGCGATTTAAAAAAAGGTCTTGGTTTGAAGATTACGACGGTAAATGCCGAAGATATATTCCTGAAAAAACTAAAAGAAAGGACAGATCCTGAGGAAAAAAGAAAAATAATAGGTAGAACTTTCATAGATGTATTTTCAAAAGAGGCAAAAAAAATAAAAAATATAAATTTTTTAGCTCAAGGAACTATCTATCCAGATTACATTGAATCAGCAGGAAAAAAGGGCGGTAAAGCGCATGTCATAAAATCGCATCATAACGTTGGAGGATTACCTGAAAAATTAAAGTTTCCCCTTGTTGAACCGCTAAAATTTCTTTTTAAAGATGAGGTTAGAAAGATAGGAAGAAAATTAGGGTTGCCAGCTTATCTAATCGAAAGGCATCCTTTTCCAGGTCCAGGGTTAGGTGTTCGATTGTTAGGTGCGATAGACAAAAGTAAGTTAGAGATATTAAGAGAAGCAGATGCAATTTTCATGGAAGAATTAATCAAGCTAAAGCTTTACAACAAAATCAGTCAAGCCTACGCAGCTTTTCTGCCGGTTAAATCAGTTGGAGTGGTGGGTGATGCGAGAAGGTATGAATATGTAATTGCTCTAAGAGCGGTAGTAACGCTAGATTTCATGACGGCTAACGTGTTTCCTTTCAAACAAGAATTCCTTAATCATGTTTCAACAAGAATAATGAATGAAATAGATAAGGTTTCTCGAGTTGTTTATGATATTTCGAGTAAACCTCCTGCGACTATTGAGTGGGAGTAATGGTGTGAAAAAAAATACTAAAATAAAAAATATGAAATTTTTATCATTAGTTTCAATTGTCCTTTTTTTTCATGGATGCTCTTATGATAAGAAACCTCAGTCATCAGAAATTTCTGAAACTGAAGATTTACTCTTATCTTATGAGCTTAGCGTTGAAGAAAAGTCTTTGAAGCATCCTATCATCCTTCCTGGCGCCCCAGGAGAAGATTCAAAGTTAATTGATCCAAAAGTAGCTACTAATATTGCAATTTCCACCTATGTGGATGCGGATGTGAATTTCCTTCAGGGAATGATAATCCATCATCAACAAGCCATAGTTATGTCCAATATGGCAGATAAAAGAACTAACAATAAAACGATAGTTGATCTGGCGAATAGAATCGATGCTTCTCAAGAAGATGAAATTAGTTTCATGAAAAACTGGCTTAATTCTAGAGATGAAGATACATCAGTTAACCATGATGGTCATCATATGCACATTGGTATGGCTGGAATGGCTAGCGAAGATGAATTAAAGAAACTTGAAAATTCTGAAAGTACAGATTTTGATAAGTTGTTCTTACAACTGATGATCTCCCATCATGATGGCGCTTTAAAGATGGTTAAGGATTTAAAAGAATACCCAGGCGCAGCTTACGATCCTATCTTGAATGAATTTGTCTCCGATCTCGTGAATGATCAAAGCATTGAAATTGAGAGAATGAATATTATTGCTGTGAACTTATCCGACGATCCAAGATCCAAATTAAGTGCTGGTCACCATGACGCAGAAGAAGCTATATTAAATTTGGAGAAAGTTGCATCCCTTAAAAAGCCTATTGGATTCTACAATCCAAATAATCCCAAATCAAAAGGTATAAAAAATCCAGAGGAAGAGGATAAAAATAACAATACGGACAAAACAATTGAGGACAAATCACGATCACTTCGGTCACCTATTTTGAGTTTTGCAAATACTGATATGGCTTTCAGAGATAATGTTCTTGTAGCTGGCAACTATCATGGTTTTAATATTTATGAGATTGATCAAATAGGAGTTCCAAAGCTTCTTTCATCTATAGTTTGCCCTGGCGGGCAAGGTGATGTGTCGATTGTGGATAATTTATTAATTATGTCAGTCGAACAAACTAGAAGTCGGATAGACTGTGGATTACAAGGTGTTTCTAAAGAAGCAAGCCCTGATCGATTTAGAGGAATAAGAATATTTGATATTTCAAATTTATATGAACCTAAACAAGTTGGAGCTGTTCAAACTTGCAGAGGCTCTCACACTCACTCAGTAGTATCAGGTCCAGATCAATATGGAAAGATTATCGTCTACAACTCTGGGACTCAAGGAGTAAGAGATGAAGAGGAAATGGAGGAATGCATAGGGAATATACCAGGCGATAATAGAACAGCACTTTTTAGAATAGATGTAATTGAAATTCCTATTGCAGCTCCTTCTAAGTCAAAAATAGTAAGTAGCCCAACTGTTTTTGCCGATCCTGAAACAGGAGCTTTAGGCGGTCTCTGGACTGGTGGAGACCATGGAGATGATACCCAAGAGACAAGTCGTACCGATCAATGTCATGACATAACGGTATTTCCATCAAAAAGTTTAGCTGCTGGAGCTTGCTCAGGAAATGGGATTCTCTTTGATATTTCAGATCCCTATAACCCAAAAAGAATAGATGTCGTCACTGATGTAGGTTTTGCTTATTGGCATTCTGCTACCTTTAATAACGAAGGAACTAAAGTAATTTTTACTGATGAATGGGGCGGCGGCGGAAGAGCCCGCTGCAGGGCTTGGGATCCACTTGATTGGGGCGCTAATGCAATTTATGACATTGTAAATAATAAATTAGAATTTAGGAGTCATTACAAAATGCCAGCGCCACAGCTAGAAACAGAAAACTGTGTTGCACATAATGGGTCTTTAATTCCAATTCCTGAAAAAGACATTTTTGTTCAAGCATGGTACCAGGGAGGAATATCTATAATGGATTTTACTGATTCTGCGGATCCAAAAGAAATAGCTTTTTTTGATAGAGGTCCTGTAGATGATGAACTACTAGTAATGGGTGGTTATTGGTCGGCTTATTACTATGATGGTTATATTTACGGAACAGAAATATCTAGAGGTCTAGATGTATTTAGGTTATCCCCGAGTCAGTTTCTATCTGAGCAAGAGATATTTGAGGCCTCTAAAGCTCAACCATTGTATGGGCCAAAAGTATTTAACCCTCAACAACAGATACCTCTTGGATGGTCTATCGAGAATTAAGTTCACAATTGTTTATTGGAAGGTTTAAGTGAGCTCATTATTGCCATTGCGAAATGGTAAAATTATTATGTTTTTTTTACAGTCTAAAAAGTATTTGGATTCAAGCTGATTATAGGATGGTTAATTGATGATATAATTGGATATTCGTTCTGAAACTTAAACATTATTTATGCAAAAAAAACTCTTAGAATTTTTAAAACTAATTGCATTTAGATATTTAAGAATTGGAAAACCGAATTATCCTTTTTTGCTAGACCCATCACAACTAGCACAGTTGATAGTTGAATTCGAAAGACTAAAATCTCAATCAGGATCTATAGTAGAGATAGGTGTTGCAAGAGGAATGACTACAAGGTTTCTAGCAGAACACATAATGGTAGAAAAGTTGGAAAATAAAGAATCAATTTATGCATTAGATATCTTTTCAAATTTTCAAAAAGAAGATGTTAATTTTGAAATTGAAAACAGGGGAAAACATTCATCAGATTTAAATGCTTATGGATACAATGACTTTAACATTTGGAAGAAAAATTTCTTAGATTTTCCTTTTGTAAAAGCAATCCAAGCCGATTGTTCCACTTTTGACTTCAACACAATAGGGCCAATAAAAATGTCCTTTTTGGATGTAAATCTTTACTTACCCACAAAAAATGCTCTTCCAAAAATTTATGAAGCAACAATTAGCGGAGGAGTTATATTGGTAGATGATGTAATTGATGAAGGATGGATGGATGGATCTTATCAAGCTTATATGGAATTTTGTTCGGACTTAGGAGTGGAACCTATTATCATCGGAAAAAGATGTGGGGCTATATATAAGCCTTAATTTAAATTTTTTGATCTTTATTAAATGCTGATCCTTTTGATTCTTAATGGGTATGGTGGGTATTTCCAACCATTCTGATAACCACAGTTATTTTTAGTGGAATTTAAAAATACTAAAATGAAGTTATGAAAAGTTTAAAAGATGAAATTAAATTTCCATGTGGCTTATCTATGAAAAATAGATTTATGCTCGCTCCATTAACTAATACTCAGAGTCAAGAAGATGGAGTTCTTTCTGACTATGAGTTTAATTGGTTAACCATGAGAGCCAAAGGTGGTTTTGGACTCACAATGTCTTGTGCTTCGCATGTTCAGGAAATTGGTAAAGGTTTTCCTGGCCAATTAGGTATTTTTGACGATAAACACATAGAAGGATTAAAAAGATTAACCAATGAAATAAAGTCTCATGAAAGTTTAGCCGTTGCCCAATTACACCATGCTGGAATGAGATCGCCCGAGGATATTATTGGAAAACAACCTGTCTGCCCTTCAAATGATGAGGAGACAAACTCAAGAGCTTTGACACTTGATGAAGTTAAAAGATTGAGAGATGACTTCATTGAGGCCGGAGTAAGAGCAAAAAAGGCAGGGTATGAAGGGGCAGAAATTCATGGAGCCCATGGCTATATTTTGTGTCAATTTTTAAGTTCTGATATTAACAGGAGAGACGACGAATACGGAGGAACTTTAGAAAACAGATCCAGAATCATTTTTGAGATAGTAGACGGCATTAGAAATGAATGCGGTCCTGAGTTTCTATTGGGAGTAAGATTATCTGCAGAAAGATTTGGGATAAAATTGGGAGAAATAAAAGAAATATGTAAGAAACTTATCGACACCAACAAAATAGATTTTTTAGATATGTCACTTTGGGATTCTTTTAAGGAGCCGGTAGAAGAAGAACACAAGGGTAAGAATCTGTTGGAGCATTTTACAGAACTAGATTTCAAAGATGTTCAGTTAACGGTAGCGGGCAACATAAGAACAGGTGAAAACGTTCACGAGATACTTAATAATAAAGTAGATTTTGTCACTGTGGGGAGAGCGGCTATTCTCCATCATGATTTTCCTCTCAAAGTCATAGAAAACTCAGGCTTTGAACCCATAGAGCTTCCAGCTCCAAGATCTTACTTAAAAAAAGAAGGGCTAAGCGATAAATTTATAGAGTACATGGGAGCTTGGCCTGGTTTTGTGGGTGAATAAAGAAGTTGTATTAACTTTTAAAATCTTCTGAATTTTTGAGCATGTGAGCAGGACCATGATTGAGATTTATGGCTGCATTTTCACCGAATAACATTTCTTTTTGATAGCCAAAGTTTTTTCTATCGGTTGCCAACGGTGCCAACTCTTCAGCTTTTTTTACGGCCAATTCAGGTAATTCTTCAAACGAGCTTGTTGCTTGAACAATCCCAGCATTAAGCGCATCAGTTCCAGTCCATCTTTTTGATAATTGAACAGTTTCATAGAAGGCATTTGCTGGAATTTTATGTTTGAATAAAGATAGTTCGGGTCTTGGAATGGACAAACCAAGTTGTATTTCATTGGCGCATAAAAAACCTCTATCTTCTCTCATTATTCTTACATCATGAGTAAGAGCAAGCATAAAACCAGCTCCAAAAGCATGACCATTTACAGCACAGACAGTAGGTATAGGCATAGTTATAAAACGTCCCATCAGATGCATGAATTCTTTTCCGAAAACATCTCTGTCGCCTCCATCAGGATTGCTATTGGGGTCTTGCATCCAATCAAGATCCAGACCGTTTGAAAAGAACTTAGGATTCTCGGATGAGGTGATTAAAGCTCCTGGACCTTCATCTTTTTCAATTTCATCAAGTGCTTTGGCGATTTCTCTTACAAAAGTAGTGTTCCAACGATTTTCATTGGCAGCTAGCTTTAAAAAATAAATTGATTCCTTTTTCTCTAGTTTAATCACAATTATTTTTTCTCAAAGGTTTTGATTGAAACACTATACAAAAAAATTATGCCAACTAGGTACAAAATTTTTTTAAAATTGTGGTTTCATAGAAATAAGTTATGAAGTAGATCAATATTTTTAGATTAAAATGAAAATAATTTCCATTTAAAAATGAATTTAATAGCTGGATCAACAGGTTTTTTGGGTAACCATCTTCTTTTAGAGCTGAATTCTAAAAGCGAAGATATTATTGCACTAAGCAGAAGGACCATCCCAAATTTGCCAGAAAAGATAGAAGAATTGCTGATTGATTTTGATCAGCTCTCGGAATTAAAATTTCCTCAAATAGATCGTATTTATCTTTCTCTAGGCTATCCTTTGTATTATCAAAATGTAATGGGCTTTATGTCTAAAAACCTTAAAAAAGATTTCTTTCAAGTAGATTTTTCATATCAACTAGAAATAGCCAGAAAAGCTAAAGAAGCCGGAGCTAAAAGTATTACTCTTATTTCAGCATCTGGTGCAGATTCTAATTCCTGGAACTATTATTTGAAAACCAAGGGAATGCTCGAAAAGGAAATCATTAAACTCGGTTTTGAGACTACAAACATATTTCAACCAGGACATTTAAGAGGAAATAAGCTCAGGCTTGATATAATTTTTGCTGACTTAGTTTCAATTGTTATTGATCCTTTTTTGCACGGTCCTTTAAAGAAATTCAGAAGCATTTCAGTTAAAAAACTTTCGAGCTCTGTTATTAATTACTCTTTATCAAGAGTAAACGGAGTAAATTACTTTGAATTTGAAGATTTTCATTAAAAAAATTTTCAAAAGGAGAGGAAAATGAGCGATCCACTAGATATAAAAAAACACATAAGAGAAGTTAAGGATTTCCCCATTGAAGGAATTAATTTTAGGGATATTACTAGCCTTATTGAGAATCCAAAGGCTTTTCAAATTACATGCAAAGAATTAATACATGCAACCAAAAATTTTGGTGCTTCTGTAGTAACGAGCATTGAGAGCAGGGGGTTTATTTTTGCAGGATCAATATCCTTTGAACTAGGCCTTCCTTTTGTTTTAGCTAGAAAACCAGGAAAGTTACCGAATGAGACGTTTAAAAAAAACTTTGATTTAGAGTACGGGAACACTTCAATTGAAATTCAAAAAAATACAAATTTCGACAGCTCAGATAGGGTTGTTATTGTCGATGATTTAGTTGCAACCGGTGGAACAGCAATTGCTTGCGCAGAACTATTAACTGAAAACTTTAAAATTAAGAAATCAAATATTCTTATTTTAGGTGTAATAGATTTACCTAAGCTAGGTGGCAGCGATCTAATTATTAAAGATGGATACAATATTCAAACTTTAGTTTCTTACTAGTTGGGATAAGAAAAAATACCTGCTAATCTTTATTTAATCTAACAGGAGAGAGAAATGAAAATCTTTTTATCAATACTATTAGTTTTTTCAATCCACATTTTTTCAGATGATCATAAAAAGCTTGATCCAATTATATTTATGCTGGATTTGTCAGTTAACGATGGAAAAATAAAAAAAGCAGAAAAATTTACATACGATATTACAAAAAATGTCATGAAAATGGAGCCCGATACGGTCATTTATCAATACTATTTTGACTCAGAAGAAAAAGTCTTCCTATATGAAGTGTATAAAAGTAATGAAGCTGCCATTGAGCACGTCAAAAATTTCCGTGGTAGCAAATGGGAAAGTAAATTTGAAGAGTTATTTTCTATCGAAAATTTTGCTGTTCTTGGAGAAGCATCCAAAGACTTGAAGGAGTCTCTAGAGGGTTACACAACCGACTTTAGGTATTTAAAAGGAGGATTTCATAAGCCTGCGAAAAAGCTATCTAAAGAAATTATGAATCTTTAAATACTATGGTCGAAGAAGTTTGGATTGAAAACTCTGACTACGGAGATTGGATGGTAGAATTTATCCCTTGCAAAAAAGGCCCCAATTTTACAAACGATAATCTTTCAATCCTAATAGATAAATGGAATAAAAAAATAGATCAGGAAGGATTTGAAATATTAATGGCAGTTATTCTTGAACCCATTGAAAAAACTGAAGACTATGATTTTCTCTGGCAACAAGAGCTATGGACAAAAGATAGAGACAATTTCTGGAATGTTTGGAAAAAAGATCACGAAGAAAACTGGAATAAAGAATTTGATTCAATTTTAACTTTTGATACTTCTAATATTTATGATTTCAAAGCCTATTTAAGAGGAGAATTAAAGCCGCTTGATGAATCAAATTACTTTCAAGAGTTTAAATATTGCTCTTTAAAGAAAAATCATCACCTTTCTGAAATATTACCTATTGAGCAAGAGTATCAAAATTCTATCTCAACAAATAAAATTAAAGGACCAACTCTCATGGCCTTTTTAAAGCCGTTATCAGATCATAAGCTAAGTAAATTTGATTTAATATGGCATAGTTGTTACGAAAGTTTGGATGTCTTAGATGCTTCCTCAAAAATCATTGATGATGGTAATAAAAGTCTTTTCACCTCTCATTCAAATTCTCATAATGGCAAAAGGATTAGGTAAATTTTTGGAAAAACTTAAAAAAATGTGAAATCAATGGCGAAAGAGAATTTTAGAAAATACAATACTTATTCTGATTTTTTCCCTTTTTATCTTAGCGAACATAGTAAAAGAAGTACGCGTATGCTCCATTATTCAGGAACCATTGGGTACCAACTTTTGTTTTGGGTTTTAATTTTCAGTCAGAACTATTTATTCCTCCCTTTAGTTTTATTTGCAGGTTATGGTCCAGCGTGGATAGGTCATTTTTTTTATGAAAAAAATAAGCCAGCAACCTTTACTTATCCTCTTTGGTCACTGATAGGCGATCATCATATGGTTTTCCTATTGCTCACAGGCAGACTGAAAAGAGAATTAAAAAATGCTGGAGTGAAAGTTTAATAATTCATTCTAATTTTTATGCATCAATCCGATAAAGACTGGTGGAGAAACGCAGTAATTTATCAGATATACCCTAGATCTTTTCTTGATTCAAATAAAGATGGGATAGGAGATATTAAAGGGATAATTTCAAAAATAGACTATTTGAAATCTCTTGAAGTTGACGCTATTTGGCTTTCTCCAGTTTTTAAGTCACCTATGAATGATATGGGCTACGATGTGTCTGATTATTTTGATATCGATCCTTTGTTTGGAGACATGGATGACTTCGAAGAATTAATCAATATCTGTCATAAAAATGGATTGAAATTGATTATAGATCAGGTTTATTCGCATACTTCAGATGAGCATCCATTTTTCAAACAAAGTAAAAAGGATAAAGAAAATGATAGGGCCAATTGGTATGTTTGGGCTGATCCAAAAGAAGACGGCGGCCCACCAAATAATTGGCTATCTGTTTTCGGTGGATCAGCCTGGGAGTGGTCATCTATAAGAAGACAGTATTATCTACATAATTTCTTGAAGTCTCAGCCAGATTTGAATTTTCACAACATTGATGTACAAAATTGGGTTTTATCTATTGCTGATTTCTGGTTAAAAAAAGGTGTGGATGGCTTCAGGCTAGACGTGGCAAACTACTATTTTCACGATTCTAAATTAAGAGACAATCCATCAAGAAAAAATATAAAAATCCCTTTTGCAAATCCATACGGAATGCAAGATCATAAATATTCTATAAATCAAAAAGAAAATTTTAGCTTTATGAAAAAGCTACGAAAAGTTTCTGAGAAATACAAAAACTCAATTCTTTTAGGCGAGATAGATAACAAAGATCTACAAATTAAATATACTGAAGGCGGTGATAAGCTCCATTTAGCCTATAGCTTTGAGTTACTCCGAAAAGAATTATCCACAGACACTATACAGAATAGTATTGATTACTTTTATTCATCAACAAAAGACGGATGGCCCTGTTGGAGTTTTTCAAACCACGATGTAAAGAGACATATTTCTAGGTGGTCTAGAGATAAAAGTAATCTTGCTGATCTTGCAAAGATATCTTGTGCTTTACTTCTATCCTTAAAGGGTACGGTTTGTATATATCAAGGGGAAGAGTTAGGCCAAACGGAGACAAAACTAGAATTTGAGGAACTCACTGATCCTCCTGGAATAGAATTTTGGCCAGAAGAAGCAGGTCGTGATGGATGCAGAACACCTATGGTTTGGAACTCGCAAAAATTAAATGCTGATTTTTCAGAGGTTAAACCTTGGTTACCCGTGAAAAAAGAGCAAAAACAAAAATCTGTCAACCTTCAAGAAGATAAAAATGATTCTGTCCTTAACTTCTATAGAAAGATGATTAAGGCTAGAAAAGAGCACTTTAAGAGGGAAATTTACGATTTCGACTTCATCCCCACATCAAATGATCTTCTTATTTTCTCTAAAGGAAGTTCTAAAAAAATTATTTGCATTTTTAACTTGGATAATGAAACGAAAACAGTTGAAAAAAATAAATATCAATTCAATTCAGCTTTTCCATCAAATAAACTATCCACAGAGAATGATTATTATGTATTCCAGGCATACGGATTTGGTTTTTTCAATTTAAGATAAACCAATGAGTAATGATGAAGAAATAATTTTTTGGGGAGCTGGAACGGCCAGGACTTTTCGTCCTATTTGGATGGCAGAAGAATTAGGATTAAGCTACAAGTTGAATCCTATTGGCCCAAGAACGGGTGAAACTCAAACAAAAGAATTTACCAGCTTAAATAGAAAACAAAAAATTCCCTTAATGCAAATTGGAGATTTTTACTTATCTGAGAGTCTAGCAATATGTAAATATTTGCAAAGAGCATTCCCATCAAAAGGATTATTTATTCCAACTTCAGATGTAGAGCTAGCTAAAGAAGATGAATGGTGTTGCTTTATTTTAAGTGAGATTGATGAGACATCACTTTATGTCATGAGACGACATTATGATCTTAAAGAAATTTATGGTGAATCAAAGACAGTTACAAATGCATGTAGAGACTACTTAAAAAGACAATTTGAGGTAATAGAAGAATATTTAGAAGACAAAAATTTCATTATGAAAGAAGGCTTTGGAATTTGTGATATTTTTTTAATTTCATGCTTAGATTGGGCTATATTTTATGAGTTTGAATTGACTAAAAATATGACTCAATACAGAGACGATATTATTAATAGGCCAGCATACAAAAAAGCTATGGATATAAACTATTCTAGATAAAAGAAATGGGACCACTTCAAGGAATAAAAGTTCTCGATCTTACCAGCATGGTCTCAGGACCTATGGGAGCAATGATTCTAGCTGATCAAGGTGCAGAGGTAATCAAAGTTGAGCCACTAAATGGAGAATTGGTTCGACATATGGCCGCAGATCATAATGGACTCAATCCAGTTTTCTATTCTTGTAATAGAGGTAAAAAGTCAATTGCCTTAGATCTGAAAACAAAACAAGGCAAAGAGATACTATTAAAACTTGCTTCTGAAGCAGATGTTTTTATGCAAAATTTTCGTCCAGGCGCTATTGAAAGAATGGGTTTTGGTGAGAAAGATTTAAGAAAAATTAATAAAGATATTATTTATGTTTCGATAAGTGGGTTTGGTAAGAACGGTCCTTATTCAGCATCAAGAGTTTACGATCCTGTTATTCAAGCTCTTTCCGGGGCAACAGACATACAAGCCGATAGAGATACGGGAAGACCTAAGATGTTCAGAATTATTATTGCTGACAAAGTTACCTCATTGACTACAGCGCAGGCAGCATCATCAGCTTTATATGTAAGAGAAAAAAAGGGAATTGCTCAACACATTGAACTTTCAATGTTGGATTGCATGCTTTCCTTTTTCTGGCCAGAGGGAATGGCAGGAATTGTTTTTGCTGAGAAAGAAACTGATGTCAGGAAATTACAGGGCTCTCAAGATTTGATTTATAAAGCAAAAGACAGATATATAACAGCAGGAGCTGTCTCTGATGCTGAATGGAAGGGCATGTGCACAGCCTTAAACAGGGAAGATCTAATTGAAGACGAAAGATTTTCGACTCCTGCAGGAAGAGTTATCAATTCACAGATTAGAAAAGAAATTACTGGGGAAGAAATTGCTAAATGGGAAAGTGAAGAAATCCTGGCCTTATTTCAAAAAGAAGGCGTGCCCTGCGCTCCTTTGCTGGATCGAATGGAGCTTCTTGAAAATGAACAAATACTAGCTAACGACTCAATTTTGAGAACAGAATATGAATCTTTAGGAGAAGTAAGACAAGCGAGACCTGCCGCTCGATTTACAAAAACGCCAAGTGAAATAGTTAGACCGGCTCCTAGACTAGGAGAGCATACTGAAGAAATATTATTGCAAGCAGACTACAGCAAAAAAGAAATTCAAGAATTTTTAAATGGCAATATAGTCATATCCAATATTACTGGCAGTGAATGATTTTCATCCTGTAACTCTATACGGTTCAAGCATTTCATATTTCACAGGAAAGATGGAAAACTACTTTAAGGTGAAGGAAATACCTTATTCATTTAAGCCAATGCTCTTTCCTTCATTTAAGAAAACTATGATTGAAAAAGTTGGGGTTCAGCAGATGCCAGCAGTTGTTTTGAAAGATGGTCGCTGGATGACAGATACAACAAAGATGATCCAATGGTTTGAATTCAAATATCCAGAGCATCCAATCATCCCGGATGACTCAACGCAAGCATTTCTATGTTTTTTAATTGAAGATTGGGCTGATGAATGGTGGTGGAGGCCAGCAATGCATTATCGCTGGTTTTATGAAGAAGGAGCTAGATTTGCTTCTTGGCATTTAGCAAATGAAGTGCTTGGAGGTATGCGTTTGCCCATATGGTTTAAACGTAGGTACATTCAAAGGAGACAGAGAAATGGGTATACGACAGGAGATGGGATTGATAGCTTAAATTTTAAATATGTTGAGCAAGACTTTCTTAGCCTTTTAAAAATACTGGAGGATATATTTTCTTCAAGAAAATTTCTATTTGGTGGCAAACCTTCTCTTGGAGATATTGGATTGTCAGGGCCATTTTTTAGGCATTTTGCTTTAGATCCTGTGCCTCTAGAAATTATTAAACAGAAAGCACCAAACGTTCTGTCTTGGGTCAGCAACTTATGGAAATATCGCTTGTCATCAGACGATGGTGAGTGGCTGGATTACATTCCACAAGACATGGAGCCTCTTATCCAAGAGATTGGAAAAACTTATTTACCATATTTAAATGAAAACGTGAATGCAGTCAGACAGAATGAAAAAACTTTTAATTTTATAAATGATCAAGTTAGCTTTAAAAATGTACGATATTCGTTATATAGAGTTTGGTGTTTAAAAGAGCTGAGAGGACATTTTCAAGAAGCTTCAAAAGATTCCCAATCAATTCTTAAAGATTTATTGCACAGAAATGGAAGTTGGATGCCTCTTTGGGAGCAAGAGGATTTACCCATAGATAAACATTTTGAAAGCAACCTTCCTTTTAAAGCAAACTCAAAAATGATTGGGGTATATGAGAAATAATTTTTTTTATTTTTATTAACCTATAAACTATTCTTTTAAAAGAGGAAAATATGCACCCTATAGAAAAATGGCACAAACTGATTAAATCAAACGATCCTAATAAGTTTGATGAATTATTGGATGAAAATTGTACTTTTTACTCTCCCGTTGTTTTCACTCCAATTGAAGGTAGAGAGATGACAAAAATGTATCTAATGGCTGCTGGCGGTGTTTTTGGAGAAGGGCCTACCAAAGGGGAAGAAAGCAAATCTAAGCCTTTTAAATACATTAAAGAAGTTATTGATAAAAATTCTGCAGTTTTAGAATTCGAGTCAACAATTGATGGAATTTATATAAATGGAATAGATTTAGTTTCTTGGAATGATGAGGGAAAAATTACTGAATTTAAAGTAATCGTTAGACCTCTTCAAGCAGTTAATAAGCTTCATGAGCAAATGCAAAACATGCTTGAACAGATGAAAACTGCATAACTAATTTGTCACCAAAAGTCTCAATCATCGGAGCGGGTATTTCTGGCCTAACTGCGGGAATTTGTTTTTCAAAAAAAAATATTTCCTCAGTAATTTATGAAAGAAACTCTGCAATATCTGATATCTCAGCTGGAATAAATCTGTCTCCAAACGCTACAAATCTTTTACAAAAAATTGGAGTTCTTGAAGATTTAATTTCTCTGGGTCATCAGCCATCTAAAGTGGTTTTCAGAGATCACAAAGGTAAAAAGATCAGCTCTTATAAAGTTAATATGGGCGATGAAAAGTATTTAACTCTTAATCGAAAAAGACTTATTGGTTTACTTTATGACAAATATCTAGAGCATGGCGGCGAAGTTATTTTCAATAACAAGATTGAGGATTTTAAAAATAAGGACATTACAATTGAAGATAAATCATTCGACTCAGAGTTGGTTCTTGGTTGCGATGGAATTAATTCTTCATTACGAACAAAAAAATTTAAATCTGTTCCTCCTTTATTTTCTGGATTTATAGCATGGAGAAGTATTAAGGAATTCTCATCTCCATTTGAAAAAAATAATGGGGAAGATATAAATTTTTATTTAGGTCCAAACTCACACATCGTTACATATCCAATTGGAGAAAATACCTACAGCGCAACGTGCATCATTAAGTCTAGTGATTGGATAGAGGAATCTTGGCTAATAGAGGGAACTAAAGATCAGTTTCAATCTGATTTTAAAGATTGGAATAGTGAATTATTAACTTATCTTGCAGATTCCAAGCTTTACAAATGGGGAATTTTCCATAGGTCACCTTTAGAAAGCTTTTCGACTAATAATATATTCCTTTTAGGTGACAGTGCTCACGCAATGGTTCCGTTCTTAGGTCAAGGTTCCTGCTTGGCAATAGAAGATAGTTATTGTCTTGCAGAAATTATAGATAAAAAAGAATTTATCTATGATGCAAAAAAATTATTTGATGATTTGAGGCTATCAAGATGCAAAAATATCTTTAAAAGATCCCTAAGACAAGCCAAGCTAAATCATATTTCTAATCCATTATTAACTTTTTTAAGAAATAAACTTTTGAGTTATCTACCTATAGCAAATTTTATGGTTCGAGATATTCATAGCTATGATCTTGATGCAGAGCTAAAAAAAATTATCTAGTTACCTAGAACCTTGACCATCATCTATTTTGATACATGTACCTGTAACACATTCTGATGATGGAGATACTAAGAAAAGTAGGGTCGAATCCATTTGCTCAGGAAGTCCAATCCTCTTTCGAGGAAACGCCTGACTAATATCACCAACCCTTTCGATCATGCCATCCATCATTTCGGATGAAAAAGCTCCAGGTGCAATTGCATTGACATTGATATTTTTTGCAGACCATTCAACTGCCAAAGCCTCTGACATCCTAACAATAGCTCTTTTAGTTATGGAATATAAAGATGCTGCAGACTGTGGTGTTGTGTTGTAGGCAGCTATAGATGCAATATTCACCATCCTTCCAGGCATGTTTTTTTCAATTAATCTTTTTGCTACTTCTATCGAGAGCAGATAAGGCCCAGTTAAATTAGTGCCTATGACATTATCGATTAATTCATCTGATTGTTTTATGGCCCATTGAGCATCCGGAATCCCTGCATTGTTAATCAAAGTATCAATGGTTCCCAGCTCGGATTCAACTGACTGAACTGCAGTTCTGATGCTCTCTCTATCAATCATATCAATGGGAACAACCGAACATTTTCCTCCATCATTTTTTATTTCCTCTGCTAAGGCTTCCAACTTTTCAATCCTTCTAGCAGAAATTGCTACTTTGGCTCCACATTTTGCTAATACTTTTGCAAACCTGTATCCCAAACCTGAGGAAGCTCCTGTAACAAGAGCTACTTGGCCCGTTAGATCAATTGAAAAATTTGGTACTGTATTCTCCATCATTTACTCCTTTTTTTTCTTTATACTACATTAAATAACAATACATAAAGATAGGGGGTTCATTTATGCTTTGGGTGAAAACATTATTAGGAATAACTGTTCAAGCTTTTTTTCTCGGAATTTTTATTTATTTGCCTGCATGGACCTGGTATTGGGAAGACGCAATAATTTGGTTTGGCATTTTTTACATCATGACATTTTTTTCATGCATCTATTTGTTGATCTATAAGCCTGAAAGCTTAGAGGCAAGATTAAATGTGCAACCTAGCAGCCAGCCAAGAGAAGATAAAATTGCGACTTCTTTAATGTTTTCTGCTATCGCGATTGGACTAATTTTCTCTCCTTTAGATGCATTTCATTTTCAAATTACACCATCTTTCGAGGGCATTTTAAAAATATCAGGTTTAGGAATTTATGTAATAGGTTATCTCTTCATACTAGCTTCGATGCTTGCCAACGAATTTGCAGAAATGACAGTAAATATCCAAGATGACAGAGGACAAAAGGTCATTGATACTGGAGTTTATGCTTATGTGCGACATCCAATGTATACAGGGTTTATTTTTTTTATTCTAGGCACAAATCTTTGGTTAGGAACATACTTTTCATTTGTTATATCAATAGTAGCTCTGACTATAGGTCTTTATTTCAGAATTCGGGTAGAGGAAAAAACACTGATAAATGAGTTAGACGGCTATCAAGATTATTTAAAAAAGGTAAAATTTAAAGTGATCCCATTCATCATATGACTTCAAAACTAGAACATCCTTTAGAAATGCTATCAACAGAGGAAATTTCTCTGGCATATGACATATATAAAACATCAGAGGGTTATGATGAAGCAACTCATTTTAGTCAAATCTCTTTAGTGGAGCCTCCAAAAGAGTTTCTAAAAGATTTTAAACCAGGCGATCCTTTTGAAAGGGAAGTAAGACTTATTGGAAGAGACTCAGTTTTTGATGGAGGCTTTGTAGCAAAGATTAATTTGTCAAATAAAACTCTTAATGTCGAAAGAGTCTCAGATTCAGCACAAGTTCAATATACCGTACAAGATATTTTTACAGCCATGACTCTTCTTAAAGAACATCCAGATTATCAGTCAGCTATGAAAAAAAGAGGCATTACTGATATGGAGAAAGTCCAGATCGATCCTTGGCCAGCTGGCGGGATTATTCATGAAAAAATAAAACAAGGACATAGGGCCCTTAAAGGCATATCTTTTTTTAAGGAAGAAGTTGGAGACAATCCATATGCAAAACCCATCAATGGAGTAATTGGTCACGTTGATTTAACGCTTGGAGAAGTTGTCTGCATTGAAGATTTTGGAGTAGACCCTATTCCAGAAGTTAAGTCTAATTACGACGCAGCATCGCAAAAGATCTTGAGGGATGATCCAAAAGAAATAAAAATTTCACAACCTGATGGAGTTGGTTTCAGTGTTGATAGGAATAAAATATCTTGGGAGGGTTGGGATGTAAGAGTCTCATTAACTCCTGATGAAGGAGTTGTACTGCATGAACTCTCACTTAATGATAGGCCTATCTTATTTCGGGCAGCAATGTCAGATATGGTTGTGCCCTATGGATCTGCAGATCCCATGCATTCTTGGAAAGCGGTTCATGATGGTACTGAATACGGTTTTGGACGGCTTTCAAATTCTCTTACTTTGGGCTGTGATTGCCTTGGAGAAATCCATTATTTTAATTCCAGCGGGATATCTTTTGATGGTTCAGTTGAAGTTATAGAGAATGCGATATGTCTTCATGAAGAAGATTATGGGATTCAATGGAAGCATAACGATGGAATGGGAGCACCTAATGAGGTAAGAAGATCTAGAAGGCTTGTGATCAGTTCGATTTCAACAATAGGTAATTATGATTATGGCTTATTTTGGTACTTATATTTAGATGGCACTATTGAGGCAGAAGTTAAATTGACCGGTATTGTTGGTATTAGTGCTTACAATGAAGAGAAACATAATCCTAATCAAGACTTAAGAATTTCAAAGGAACTGGTTTCCCCAGTGCACCAACATCTTTTCTGTATGCGATTAGACTGGAATTTAGACGGAGGAAATAATCAATTATTTGAGAGCGAAATTGAATTAATAGCTAAAGATGACAGCAATCCGCATGGTATGCAATTTCAATCAGTTTCAACTCACTTAAAAACAGAAAATGAAGCTAAAAGAGATATTTCTCCAGCAACAAGTAGAGTATGGAAAGTGGTTAATCCGCAGAAAAAAAATGCAATAGGCCTTCCGGTTGCTTATAAATTATTGCCAGGAAATACTCCTAAAATGCTTGCACGGGATGATTCTCCGCCGGCCAAAAGAGCCTCTTTTGGAAAATATAACCTTTGGGGAACGCCATTTAATAATGGTGAATACGCCGCCGGAGGAGCAAACTCAGTAATGCATTCTGGTGAGGGAGGCTTGGATGATATTACATCCGGGAATAGGGACATAAGTAATTGTGATCTTGTAACTTGGTACACATTCGGAGTAACCCACGTTCCAAGGCCTGAGGATTGGCCTGTAATGCCAGTTGAATACTGTGGGTTTCATTTAATTCCAGTCGGTTTTTTTGATGAAAATCCAACAATTAACCTCCCTCCTAAATGCTCTAATAAAGTTGATAATTAAACAATTTCATAAATTAGTATTTTTGTCATTTATAATGCAGCTTCATGTATAAACGTTTCAGCTAATGAAGTTGATGGCGAATAAGCGGGAAATATATAAATGAGTGAACTAAACGACGATCAAAAAAGACTTGCGGATGCTCTTGAAGAGTTAAAAGAACATAATTTCATGAGAATCCACGAGTCCGCTTGGAAATTTTTGTATTACAACTTACTAAGGGGTTTGGCCATCGGGCTGGGATCTGTTGTAGGAGCAACCTTATTAGTAACTATTCTCATACAAATTCTTGCTCAAATAGAATTTATTCCTATTTTAGGCAACTATGCTCACCAGATTATTGAAATAATCGAGAGACTAGAAAAGAAAGGTTAATTACTTTCCTTCAAAAACGGGTTCTCTCTTTTCCACGAACGCTTTGACAGCATTTTTGTGATCATCAGTTTGACCGCAATGAATATGATGAGTTGCCTCTAAATCCAGACAATCATCTACATCACCATGCATAGCTCTATTAAGGTTTTCTTTCATGTATCTAAATGCAACAGCAGGCCCAGAGGCAAGTTTTTCTGCAATTTCTTTTGTTTTGAGTTCAAGATTATCTGGCTCAACTACCCAATTAGTTAAACCAAGCTCAAGAGCTTGCTCAGCAGAAATCCTATCTGATAGAAAATATAATTCCCGCGCTTTTGCAGATCCAATAAGTTGAGTCATGAAATAACTTCCTCCGTAATCTCCTGAAAAACCAACTTTCGCGAAGGCTGTTGTCATGAAAGCTTCAGAGGACATTATTCTTAGGTCGCAAGACAAAGCATACGATAGTCCTGCTCCAGCTGCAGCCCCAGATAAAGAAGCAATAGTGGGTTTTGGCATTTTAAAAAGCTTTCCTGAGGTGCCTCTTTGGTGATCTCGTTGTTTATGGATTGCTGCATCTATGGTGTTATCACCGACAGTTCCATCACCTCTTGAAGCCATTCCTTTGACATCTCCGCCAGCGCAAAAGCCTTTACCTTCGCCTGTCAAAACAATGGATCTGACTTCGTTATCCAGTTCAAAAGCGGCAATAGTATCTTGCATGGCTTTGTTCATTTCTTGAGACATTGCATTTCTTGCCTCGGGACGATTCATCACAAGATATCCAACTCCATTTTCTTTTCTTGCTAATAAATCTTCTGTTCCAGTATCAATTGTTGTCATTTATTCCTCACTCCATTTTTATTTGTTATTCTACAAATATTATGAGGATAAGACAGTTAGTTTTTGTAGCAAGAGAAAGAGATGAATTAGCCCAACAAATTTGCGATCTATTTCAATTAAAAGAAACGTTTAACGATCCTGGAATTATTCATTTTGGATTAGAAAATGTTCTTATTCCTTTAAATGACACTTTCATAGAAATCGTAACCCCAGTTCAAGAAAATACCACCGCAGAGAGATTTCTTGATAAAAGAGGAGGGGACGGGGGCTATATGGTCATCTTGGATGTAGATGATTTTGAGGCCGAAAAGAGAAGAGTTGAGGATGAAAATATATCTATTGTGTGGAATGCCGATAGAAAAGAAGACGATATACATGCTAGAGCAATTCATCTTCATCCCAAAGAGACTGGCGGCGCTATTTTATCCTTAGATAAAATGATCCCAGAAGATGCATGGTTATGGGCAGGAACGAATTGGAGGAAAGATATTAGTACATCTCTAGTCGACTGCCTCACCGGCGTTATCCTTCAGTCAGATGATCCTGATAATCTATGTTCTAAATGGGAAAAAGCATTGGGCAAAACAAAATCTTCTAATGAAGTAGCCATCGAACTTGATAGCTCTAAAATATCTTTTTTAAAAAGTACTGATGGTAGAGGCGAAGGAGTAAACGCTTTTGTTATTAAAACTTCTAATAAAGATGAAGTATTAAAGAGAGCTGACGAAATGGCTCTTCTTACCAAAGATGAAATTATGTTGGGTGGAGTAAAAATGATTCTAGAGAATTGAGGAAAGATGGAATTAGATTACAGAGACCATTCAATGATTGAACTTGCAAAAAAAGTTAACTCAAGAGAATTGAGTGCAGAAGAACTTATAAAAGCTTCCCTTAAAAATATCGAAGTCGTAGATAAGGATATAAATGCTTTTTGTTCTATAAATCCTGAACTATCCATTAAGGAAGCAAAAAAAGTAGATGATAGGATTTCTAAAGGTGAGAACTTACCACTTGCAGGTTTAGCTTTAGGGGTAAAAGATTTGGAAGATGCAGAAGGTTACGTTACTGCTTATGGTTCTGACTTCCATACAAATGATCAACCAGCAAAAACAGATTCAATTCTTGTACAAAGGCTTCGTGCTGCAGGAGCAATTGTTGTAGGAAAAACTAACACCCCCGAATTCGGTTATAAAGGAGTTACCGATAATGTTCCTTTTGGAGCTTCAAAAAATCCGTGGAATAAAGAATATACCCCTGGAGGGTCGTCTGGTGGATCATCGGCCGCTTTAGCTGCAGGCATGGTACCAATTACTACTGGATCAGACGGAGGGGGGTCAATTAGAATTCCAGCAGCGTTATGCGGGTTGAGCGCGATAAAAACTTCGCAAGGTAGAGTTCCTAATGGTGGTCCAACACCTCCTGGCTCGGGCATTTTAACTGTTAAAGGTCCGATGACTAATAAAATAGATGAAGCAGCTTACTCATTGGATAACTGCATTGGTCCTGAATCTTCTGATATTTTTTCATTACCAAAACCTAAAGAAAGTTGGTATGAAAATTTAAAGGCTGATCTTCCAGAAAGGATCATTTGGACTTCTACTTTTGGTTTCGCAGATGTTGATAAAGAAATTAAAGAGAAATGTGAAGAAGCAATATCCAAAATAGAATCAGCAGGTTGTGAAGTCATTCGGGATGAAGAAATATGGAAGGAAGATCCAGTTAGTTCTTGGTTAGTTTTCTGGACTGGGGCAAGAGGAAGGGCTCAAGGACATCTCAGAGGAACTCCAGACTGGGAAAGAATTGATGCGGATCTTCGACCGCAAATTGAATGGGGTATGGATAATTTTAGTGCTGCAGATTATGCAGCTGCTTTCGACCAATGTCATTATCTGAGCCTTAAACTTGAGGAAAGATTTCAAAAAGCTCCCCTAATTCTTTCACCAGCTACTTGCGGATTAACACCAAAAATATACGAACAGGGAATTGTTAATGGCGAAGAAACACCTGCTTGGGTTGCTTTTACTTATGGAATTAACATGACTAGAAATCCAGCTGGAACCTTTCCAATCGGTCTGAGCACTCAAGGCTTACCTATTGGTATACAAGTCATAGGTTCTCAGCAAGATGATTTGGGAGTTCTTCAAGGCATTAAGAATTTTGAAAATATAATGAACTTCAATATTAAGGCTTCATAAATAATGTCCAATCATTCTGCTTACAGAACATTTGTAGATAGGCTAGCGAAGACTAAAGACTCTGTAAGAGAAAAATCTACAAAGAAGAGAAAAAGTTTAGGTCTTCGAACAGCCAGAGAGAATCTTGATGATCTAGTAGATCCCGGGAGCTTTCTTGAATTTGGAGCTTTTGCAGTTGCTGCGCAAAGGAATAGAAGAGATTATGAAGAGTTACAACTTGAGACATCTGCCGATGGCATACTGACAGGATTTTGTAATATCAATGAGGACGAGGTGGGAGAAGATAATTCTCATGCAGCAGCAATAATTTATGATTATTCTGTCTTAGCAGGCTCCCAAGGTTTTTTTCATCATCAAAAACTAGATAGGATTTGTGAAAAAGCTGAAGAATTCTCTTTGCCTGTCGTAATTTTTACAGAAGGTGGAGGAGGTAGACCTGGAGATACAGATGTCACTACTCAGATAGCTGGGCTTCATATTCCTTCATTTTCTACTTGGGCAAGACTAACTGGAAAATGTTTAAAAATTGCAGTCAATAATGGTTATTGCTTTGCAGGAAATGCAGTCCTTTTTGGATGTTCGGACTTTATGATTGCAACCAAACAATCCTGGATTGGTATGGCTGGACCAGCAATGATTGAAGGAGGAGGACTAGGAGTCTATGATCCCAAAGAAATAGGTCCTGCTGAAGAACAATACAAAAATGGAGTTCTTGATTATCTAGCTGAAGATGAAAAAGAAGCAACTTATATTGCAAAAAAACTTCTTTCTTATTTTCAAGGTAATTTATCTGATTGGTCTATTGATGACCAAACCAAACTAAGAGACATAATTCCTGAAGATCGACGATGGGCATATCCTGTAAGAGATGTAATAGAAATTCTTTCAGATAGAGACTCTTTTTTGGAGCTTAGAAAAGTTTATGGACGAAGTGTTATTACTGGGTTCATAAGAATTGAAGGTAAACCATTTGGTCTTGTAGCCAGCGATTGCCAGCAACTTGGAGGAGCAGTAGATTCCGAGGCAGCTGAAAAAGCAGCTGCATTCATTGAAATATGTAACGCACATAATTTACCAATTTTATCTTTGGTTGATACCCCAGGATTTATGGTAGGCCCTGATAGTGAGCTTGAAGGTTCCGTGAGGAGAATGGCAACGCTCCTAGTATCTGGGGCAAAAATAACTTCTCCACATATAGCAATTTTCTTAAGAAAAGGTTACGGGTTAGGAGCACAGGCAATGGTTGGGGGTAGTTTTCATGATCCTATTTACACTGCTTCTTGGCCTACAGGAGAATTCGGAGGAATGGGGCTAGAAGGAGCTGTAAAGCTAGGATTCAGGAAAGAACTCGAAGCAGAAACAGATCCAAAGAAAAAAGAAGATCTCTATAATAAATTAGTTGATAGATCTTACGAGAAAGGTAAGGCTATTGAAGCTGCTGCACATTTAGAAATTGATGCTGTAATAGATCCTGCTGATACTAGGAAGGTGATATTGAAGGCCTTAAAGAATAAATTTATTTAACCTTATCTTCGGTATGCCTTTCACCGTTGAACACAGCCGCAAATTCTAGAAGTTCATCTGACTCATTGAAAACTCTATGGAATGCTCCATCCGGAACAGGAATTACATCCCCTTTGTTAACTTCAAATTTATGGTCATTTATTTGCATGATCCCAGACCCAGAAGTAAAAACATACACTTCTTCTTGACCATCATGACTGTGACCACTAGTGGCTTTATGCGGATTTAATTTAGTAATGCTTGGAACAAGTTTGTTTAATTCCTTGTTATCCAAAACAACGTATCTGTCGTCTTCTTTTACTACATACCAATTACTTTTATTCATAAACTAATTATACTAAATTTATTGAACAAAATAGAAAACTTAAATCGAATGTCAGATAATTTATTATTAAAAGGCTTAAAAGTCATTGATGCAGGAAGCTTTATTGCTGGACCAGTTTCAACAACTATTCTTTCTGATTTTGGAGCTGAAGTAATTAAAATCGAGCCACCCAAAATAGGAGATAGCCTTAGACATCTCATAGAGAGAACAAAAAGAGTCAATCCGAGCGCCGAAGAAGATTATTGTTGGCAACTCACTTCTAGAAATAAGAAAAGTTTAGCCTTAGATTTAGGTTCAGAAAAAGGCCAAGAAATACTTCACAAACTCATCAAAGAAGTAGATGTTTTTGTGACTAATATGCCTCAAAGGATCAGAGAAAAATTAAAAATCAACTCCTCTGATTTATTGCCATTAAATGAAAGATTAATATATGGATCTCTTACTGGTTACGGCGAAAAAGGCCCTGATTCACACAGAACTGCTTTTGATACAATGGCTTGGTGGGCAAGAAGCGGTTTAATGGATATAGTTAGACCTTCCGAGAATTCTCCCCCTGCAAATCCTCCCATTGGAATGGGCGATCAACCCACAGGCGTGGCGCTATTCGCTAGCATAATGACGGCACTCTACCGTAGAGAAAAGACTGGCAAGGGAGGCGAAGTACATACTTCTTTGATGGCAAATGGAGCATGGTCCAACGGATCGTTTATCCAAGCTGGACTATTTGGAGCAAAGTTTCCTGAGAGAAAAGAACCATCTCCACTTCATCCTTTTGGTGGCAGATACAAAACAAAAGATAATAGGTATTTGATTCTTGCTATTATCGATGCAAATAAGGAATGGCCAAAATTATTAAAAGCTCTTGATATTGAATATTTAAACGAAGATCCTAGATTTTCAACCTTCAAAAAAATGAATGAAAACTTTACTATTTTATATGAGGAGCTCGAAAAGATATTTATACAATATTCATTAAAAGAAATTACTGAAAAATTAAGGTTCTCAGAAGTTACTTTTGGCATCCTAAGTCATTCAAATGACCACTCGAAAGATAAACAATTCATCGAAAGTGAAGTATTAGTAAATTTTGATGAAGGTAGTTTTGATGAGGATTTCTTGACAGTTAATAGTCCTATTTTTTTAGAAAATGAATCAAAAAAAATTCCTACGAAAGCTCCAAAGTTGGGAGAACACACAAAAGAAATACTTTCTTCTTTAGGTCAAGATGAAGAAGAGATAGCTCAGCTCAAACAAGATGGTATCATTGATTTTTAATTCTTTGACTTTTAAAAAAATGCGCTTTATTCTCTTTTTTCTACCCTTAATTAGCATCTCGGTTTATTCCATGGATATTAAAATTTCAAAAAATATCTGGGAATTTACACCTGATGGTGTGATGGGAGGAAAATCCAAAGGTTCGATACAATTTCTAAATACGGAAGGTTTTGACTTCATTTCTTTCAGAGGAAATGTCAACACAGATGGTGGTGGATTTCTTATGTTCAGATCTAAAATAGATAAAAAGGATTTAAAAGAATTCTCAAAGATAAGTTTTTTGGCTAGAGGAAATGATGAAAAATACTATTTTCATATAAAGTCGAGGGGGCAAGTCTTACCATGGGTCAGACATCTTAAAGAATTTAAAGTTGGAAAAGATTGGAAGGAATACGTTCTAAACATTGAAGACTTTGTTGGTTACAGTAATAGTAGGACTTTCAATAAATCCATAAATCCAAAAAAAATAAAACTTCTAGGTATTGAAGCTTATGGAAGAGATCACGAGGTAGAGTTAGATATCGCAAAAATAAAAATTTTCTAATTATGATTACAAAGGCAGACGATTTTCCAATCCATCAGATTTCAAAACCAGTTGCTGAAACAGGAACAGAAAGAAATTTTTATGATAGATATTTTTTTAATGGATATTCAAAAGATGAGGACATTTACTTCGGTGCTGTGTTGTGTGTATATCCAAATCTCAATATTATGGATGGCTCATTTACTCTTGCATATGAAGGTAAGCAATATAATTCAAGGGTATCTAGATATCTGAACTTAGAACGTCTTGACACCAAGGTGGGCCCTCTAAGCGTGGAGGTAATAGAGCCACTTAATAAACTCAAAGTAATACTAGCTGACGTAGAAAACGACCTAGACGTTTCCATAGAATTTACAAGCAAATTTGCTCCTATGAGAGAACCCCAAATGCAACTTTTCAATGGACCAAGAATGATTATGGATACATGCAGAATGACGCAGCAAGGATCATGGTCTGGAAAAATTGTCCATAATAAAAAAGAGATTAGTCTTGATAATGATTCTTTTATAGGAACCAGGGATAGATCTTGGGGCGTCAGACCCGTTGGAGCTTACGATAGTCAACCGACGGTTCCTTTTTCAATGCCACAGTTTTATTGGTTATGGGCTCCAATTCACTTTGATGATTCAGCAGCACATATTTATTTTGTCGAAGACGAGAAGGGTAATGCCAGCTCAACGATTGCTATTGCACAAGGTCCTGAGTACGAAGATGAATTCATAATTCAAGACATTAAAAAATCTGTTTCTTATCATCCTGGTACTAGAAGAGTAAAAAAAATGGAGATATCTGGAACTGATGATCAAGCTAAACCCATAACAATTTCAATTGATTGTGGTATGCAGGTTTTTATGTGCGGCTTAGGGTATATGCACCCTGAGTGGGGTCACGGACATGATAAAGGAGAATTAGCCTCTTATTTTGATGATTATGATTTAAATAATGACCCTGGAGATCCCCCCTTTCTGCATGTGCAATCTGTTTCAAATGTGACGATGAAGATAGGAGATAAAAGTAAGATAGGTCGGGGTGTTCTAGAGCAACTCATATTGGGTCCCCACGAACCGAGCGGCTTTAAAGATCTCTTTGATAAACCCTAATGCCAGTCTCAACTGAGAAGGATTTTCAATCTAAGATTGAAAAACTTGAAAATTGGCTTGCCTCTAAAGAAGGCTCCCTCAAATTAACTCCTCATGAGTCCTCTATGGCTTCAGGTTTTTCCAATGAAACTTTTATTTTTGATTTAGAGAAGGAGAATTCAGTGGAGACCTTGGTTTTAAGACTCGAACCAACGGAATATCAAGTTTTTCCAAATTACGATTTGCCCATGCAAGCATCAATAATGAAGGTTTTGAGAGAAAAAAATATGCTTACTCCTGAAATTGTTTATGAAAATTATGACGATAATATTTTAGGTTCTGGTTTTTATATTATGAAAAGCATCAATGGCTCTGCTCCTACTGATAATCCTCCGTATCATATGGATATGGAGGGAATGATGGGAAGGGCTTCTCCCACTGAACGGCATAAGGTGTGGATGGAATGGCTCGATCATTTATCGCATTTCCATAATTTAGAATTTTCGAGCGATGAATTGAGAGATTGCAAAATTAACATAGATGAAGATCCTTTGGGAATGCATTTACATTATTATCAAAGTTTTTTGAACTGGGGCATGGAAGGCGAACCTCATGAAATTTGTTCAAATGCTCTAGATTGGCTTGTTAAAAATAAACCGCCACTTCAAAAACGAACTTTGTGTTGGGGTGATGCTAGACCTGGAAATGTTCTTTATGAAAATTTCTCAGCAAAAGCATTGCTTGACTGGGAAATGGCTAACTTTGGCGATCCCTTAATGGATTTAGCGTGGGGATTTGCAATAGATGATGCAAATAGTCTGGCGTTGAATGTACCAAAATTAGAAGGAACTATGGATGAAGAAGAGGGCAGGACAATCTGGGAAAATAAAACAGGACTATCAACCGAATTTTTTGCGTACTATCGGATATTAGCTTTATTTAAGTTTTCAGTAATTATGGTTAGAGTTGCAAAACGACTTATATTTAATGAGATAATGCCATTAAATTCTGATTTTCATGTAAACAATCACGTTGTGGCTTTTTTAGATAAGGAATTAAATGAAAACAATTAAAGAAAAAGAGATTTTTCCAGTCAATGCTCAAACAATATGGGATGTTATTTCTGATCCAACAGATTCTAGCTGGGTGCCTACCGTTGAAGAGATTTCTTTAGATGGGGACGTCAGATCCTTTTCTATGGAGGGCATGGGAGAGCTAAAAGAAAAAATTTTAAAAATTGATCACGATAATAAAATTTTTCAGTACTCTGCTATTCAAACTCCTGTTCCAATCGAGCATCATCTAGCAACCATTCAGATATATCCTTTAGAAAATGGTAATTGTGAATTCTCTTGGACAACAGAAATTGATCCTGAAATTTTCGCCGAAGGAATTCATCAAGGGATGCTTATTTCCCTCAAAGAGCTTAAAAAATTATTTCCTTGATGGCAGGCTTTTCGGATGCATTTTTTATGCAAAAAGCCCTTGAACAAGCTAATTTAGCTTATGAAAAAGATGAAGTGCCGGTTGGGGCTATATTAGTTAAGAATAATGAAGTTCTATCAGCAGCGCATAATTTATCAATTACAAAAAATGATCCTTCTGCTCATGCAGAAATTTTATGTTTGAAAGAGGCAGGAAAGGTTCTTAATAATTACCGACTTATAGGAACAACATTGTATGTGACTCTTGAGCCTTGCATGATGTGTGCCGGTGCACTTATTCATGCAAGAATTAGTAGGTTGGTATATGCAACTCCAGATGAAAAAACAGGATTCATAAACTCAAGGAATAATTTAGCCGAAAATGAGTGGTTGAACCATAAACTAGATATCAGTTCCGGGATACTTGAAAAAGAGTGCTCAGAGCTAATTAAAAGCTTTTTTAAAGATAAAAGATCTAAATGTTGAACTTAGTCCAAACTGGTGCGTGATCAGAAGGTTTTTCCATTCCCCTAATTTCATAATCGATTTCGGAAGAACTAATTAAATCTTTTAAGCTTTCAGTAACCCATAAGTGATCAATTCTTAGCCCCCTTTTTGGGTTGTCATCGAAACCCCTACTTCTGTAATCAAACCAACTAAAAGTGTTATTTTCCTCAGGATGCATGCATCTGTAGGAATCATATAAGCCAAAATCTTTCAAATTTTCTAGCCATTCTCTCTCTTCAGGAAGAAAACTGCACTTTCCAGTCTGCAGCCATCTTTTTCTATTATTTTCTCCAATTCCAATATCAATATCTTCAGGTGAAATATTTAGATCTCCCATTACAATTAAGTGACTTTCAGAATCAAAATCTTTTTTAAGATAATTTATGAGATCTTTATAAAATTTTTCTTTGTAGGGGAATTTAATTGGATGATCTCTGCTTTCTCCTTGAGGAAAATATCCATTAAATACAAACAGGGGACCTTTTTTTGTCTTATATTCCAGCCATACAAGTCTGCATTGCGAATCCTCAGGATCTGTTGGCATTCCAATACCATGATTTACAGGTTTATTTTTGGACATCAAGCAAACTCCGTAATGACCTTTTTGACCATTAATGATCACTTCATAGCCTAAATTTTTAATAGTCTCGAGAGGAAAATTTTCATTATCAACTTTGGTTTCTTGTAGACCAATAATATCTGGTGAGTGCTTGTCTATTAATTTTTCCAGTTGATGAATTCTGGCTCTAATTCCATTAACGTTAAAAGATACTACTTTCAATTTAGTTCGAATTTACTGTTAACAAGTTAGTGCTTTGATCAGCATTAAACTCTATTTGATCTATTAAAATCTTTGCTGCTTCCTTAAGAACTAGATCATTAAACTTCTTATTTCTCTCTTCATCATCTGCATCCAAATATTCATTGAAATTTTTAAATGGTTTTAAGTCCAAATTTATTCTCAACTCATTTTCAAGGGATAATAAATTACTTTCGTATTCATTTTGCTCATCAATTCTCTTAGCCAGATCAAGATCAATATATTCTCTTGAATCTCTATCCTCAGAAAGACCGTTTTTCTTATCAACATAAGAAGTCAAAAAATTAGTGTTGTTCCTATTTTTTGAGTTTGTATCTGTTCTTTTAATGTTTTTAACTTGCCTAAAGTCTGTCACCCTTAGAGGTTTTATGAAATCTTCTTCAAGAGAATTATCATATGAACTTTCCCCCACTTCTTGGCTATTAAAAACAAAAGGCAATTCAATGTCAGGTGTGACGCCTTTATTTTGAGTACTCTCCCCAGTAACTCGATAAAATTTTTGCTCGGTATACTTAAGTTGTCCATAAGGCAGTTCTCTCAATCTTTGTACGGTACCTTTACCAAATGTTTGACTTCCAACAACCAAACCTCTTCCGTAATCTTGAATTGCACCTGCTAATATCTCTGATGCTGAAGCAGACATTTTATCAACCAATATTAACACCGGCCCTGAATAGTTTTGGATACCAATAGAGTGGCCTAGAGGGTATATAGAGCCATTTGAAGTCATCACCTGAAGTACATTGCCTCTTCCTAGAAAAATTTTTGCAAGGCTGTAGGCCTCATATAAAGATCCTCCACCATTGCCTCTTAGGTCTAGAATCACACCATCAGAATTTTCATTATCAATTTCCTTAATAAGTTTTTTAACATCTCTTGTCGCGCTACGATAATTAAACCTATTTTTCTGGTATCCCTCAAAGTCCATATAAAATGCAGGCAAGTCGATAACTCCAAACTTATAAGATTTTTCAATATCATTGACCTCGATAATTTGTTTTTTAGCAGCTTGATCTTCTAATTTCACAAGATCTCTTTTGATTTCAATAACTTTCCCATCGGCTTCAGCAGGAGATGACGACGGTAGAATTTCTAATTTTACTATTGTTCCTTTAGGCCCTCTTATAAGTTTAACAACTTCATCTACTCTCCAATCTCGCACGTCAACTATTTGACTATCTTCTCTTGTACCAACTCCCACAATTTGATCATTATTTTTTATCAGTCCTGACTTCATTGCAGGACCTCCTTTAATAAGTTTTGTAATTTTTGTAATTCCGTCATCTGAGGTGAGCATCGCACCAATGCCTTCTAGAGATAAACTCATGTTGATCTCAAAATCTTCTGTCACCCTTGGAGACATATAATTTGAATGCGGATCATATAAGGAAGTTTTTGAATTCATTATCCAAGAAAATAAATCATCTTCAGTAAGCTGCTCTAGATTTTTTAATCTTCTATTTAATCTTTTCTTAAGTTTATTGACTGATTTTTCAAATTCTTCTTCCTTAATCATTATTGAGATTAATTCGCTCTTAGCCAAAGATTCATAATAATTTTTTATCATCGATAGAGCATTAAATCTTTCTTGATCTTCTCTATTTCTGTGAATTCTTTCCGAGCTAAATAAATCAATCTCATTAAGCTCTATAATATATTGACTCTGATGGGCAAGAAGAGCTTCATACCGTTTTTTGTAATCATTAAGAATATCAAAACCAATCTTTAATAATTCTTCATCACCGAGATCAAAATTGTTTTTAGACAAGGAAATGTAGTTACCTACCTCCTCATCGGTAAAAATCAAATTTTGTTGATCTATATTCGAAATTAATTCCTCTATGACGTCAGAGTTTTCAAAAGTGGTATTTTTAAAAAAATGATGTTCGCCAAGGATCTTATCAACTTCATTTAAAGTATCTATGTAAAGGGAAGATTTTTCCTGAGCAGATACTGTTAGTATCGCAGTGAGAAAAAAAGCAGTAAAAATTAATAAACGCTCAAGAACCATATTTAAAATTTATTTTCATCTATTAGTTTATCTTTTTTGTGCCATATTTCATTGAGCCAATCTTTAAATTCTTTTCTTAGTCCATCATTTTCATGAAGTTGTTCATTTTTGAATTTATCAGGAATATCCAATGACTGCACAAATATTCGTGCATTGTTCATATTTCCCCTCAAGAAATCCCAGAAGCTCATCTTTTTTGATTCGTAAATAATTGTGAAGTCAATAATCTTATCGAGTCTAGGCATTGTTGATATCGCTGCAGCTAATCCTCCTTCTTTAGGTTTTAGCAGATTATTGAAGGGACTATTCTGATCTTTATGCTTTTGTTCTGTGAATCTCGTACCTTCGGTAAAACTAAAAACAGAGATTGGATAAAGACTATACTTTTTAAAAGATCTTTTCATGGATGCAAAGTCTTTACCTCTAAGAGAAGGATTTCTTTCTAGTTGATCTTTTGTATATCTTTTAAGAAATGGCATATCCAATGCCCACCAACATATTCCAATAACAGGAACATAAATAAGGACAAATTTCATAAAAAATTTAAGCATAGGAACTTTTCTATTCGTAATCATTTGGACAATAAATATATCAGCCCAAGATTGATGATTAGATAATGATAAATACCAGGATCTTTTATCCATTTCCTCGAAGCCTTCAACTGTCCATCTAGGTTTAAGAATAAAATGAATCCAGAGGTTATTCATATCTATCCATAATTCACCAACTTTGATTATGAAACGCGTTAAAAGAAGCTTTAAGTATTGAATTGGGAGAACAAACTTAATAATTCCCGCAAATATTAAGAAAATTGAGAGAGTAGCTGTATTGATGCATAAAAGAAGAAAACAAAATGCGGCTTTAATATGTGAAATTTTATCCTCCTTTTTCTGTCCTCTTAATTTTTTCCCACATAGCCGTCTGTTCCTCTTTGGTATGTTTTTTACTTTTATCAAAAACGTAAGGGTGCCTTCTTATTAACTTTTGTTTTAAACTTTCTACTACATCAAAAAAGTCAAATTCCTTATTTTCATGTGCTATCTGAGAGTGAAAAATCACCTGAAGAAGGACATCGCCAAGTTCTTCCTTAATATTATCTGAGTTTTTGGACTCAATAGCCTCTATTAGTTCCTGTGATTCTTCTTTAAGGTATGGGATAAGAGAGTCATGGTCTTGATCAAGATCCCATGCGCATCCCTTAACAGGATCTCTAAGTTGCTTCATGACTTCCATGAGATGACTTACATCTTCTATGTTTGCCATCAATAGCCTGTCAATTCTGCGTATCTATCTTTATGAAATTGAACGTTGCCAAATATCTGCTCAGCTACTCTGGCTCTCTTGAGATAAAAACCGATATCGTATTCATCCGTTACACCTATACCACCATGCATTTGCACGGCTTCATTAGATACTAAATGAAATACTTCACCTATTTTTGCTTTAGCTAAACTAGCTAATCTAGGTATGTCGTTTGAACCTTCATCAAATGACGTTAGGGATTCCAATACGCATGATTTGCATAGCTCAATTTCACTGAACATTATCGCTGCCCTGTGCTGTAAGGCTTGAAAGGATCCTATCTTTGTTCCGAACTGATCTCTTTCTTTTAAGTAATTTAACGTAACGTCAAAGGCCTCTTGGATTCCTCCAAACATCTCAGCAGAAATCACTGATCTTGAGATATCTAGTACTTCTTCGATAATTTGATCTGAGCCATTTTCTTCACCAATTAGGTTAGACGAAGAGAGCTTTAAGTCTTTGAATGAAATATTAGCAGCATTTCTTGAGTCCACCATGGGGGTTACCTTTATATCAATGCCCTTTGCATCTTTACTGGCAATAAAAAGAGAAGTTCCTTTACCAGTATCAGCAGCAATTATTAAAAAGTCAGCAAAACCGCCATCAAGAACAAATGTTTTTTTACCATTTATGATGTATGAATCTCCATCCTTTTTTGCAGTTGTTTCAAGATTAGTAGGAGAGTGTCTGCTTGACTCTTCTAAAGCAAAAGCAAGCGTCATCTCTCCAGATGCTATTTTAGTTAGATACTCTTTTTTTTGATCTTCATTCCCAGCTTCTTTGATTAAGCTTGCACAAACAACAGCAGTGGAAAACATTGGAGAGGGAGTTAGAGTTCTTCCGAGTTCTTCAAAAATAACCCCTATTCCAGCAACTCCAAAATCTGAACCACCATATTCTTCCGGAATTAGTATTCCCGACCAACCTAGATTGGCCATTTCTTTCCAAATCTCACGATCAAAGCACTCAGGATTTTCTGAGTCTCTAACGCCTCTGAAGTGGCTAACAGGAGTTTTGTTTTTTGCAAAATCTCTAGCGGTATCTTTTAAATAAGATTGTTCCTCATTTAGTACAAGTGACATTTTTCCCCCTGAGCAGTGTCTTATTGCGGAAGTTCTAGAACTCTCTTAGAAATCACATTTAATTGAACTTCTGAGGTTCCACCTTCAATAGAGTTAGCCTTTGTTCTTAGCCATTCTCTTGTGATTGCAAGTTCTTCAGGGCCAAATTCAGCACCATCCCAACCTAAAGCGTTTGTTCCCATAGCTTCAAGCATAATTTCATATCTAAGTTTATTATGCTCTGTTCCATAGTACTTAAAGATCGATGAAGCAGCGCTAGGACCCTGGTTAGATTTTTTTGATTCTTCAGCCGCTCTTCTTAAAGTAAGTGCAAAGGCTTGTGAATTCATATCGTGATCGATAATTTTGTTTCTTAGACCAGAATCATTAAGTTTATCTTCCTTCTCGCCGACATATCTTTTTGCCATTGTTGCCAGGCCAGAAGATGGTTTAGCATCTGATTTCTTAGAAGATCCAGAAGATGCCGAACCAAAACCCATTCCTGCAATCATATTTCTTTCAAATTGAAGCAATCTTTTAGCAACAGACCATCCTTTGTTTAAGCCTCCAACAAGATTTTCTTTTGGAGCAGTAGCATTATCGAAGAAAGTTTCACAAAAAGGAGATTTACCAGATATTAGTTTGATTGGTTTTGTAGTTACACCTTCTTGATCCATGTCTATAAGGAGAAAACTTATTCCTTCATGTTTAGGCTCCAATGGACCTGTTCTTACAAGGGTAAAAATCATATCGCATTCATCTGCATATGAAGTCCATACTTTTTGACCATTAATTAAATATTCGTCACCTTGGTCCTCAGCCTTAGTTTTAAGACTAGCTAAATCGGAACCACTGCCTGGTTCACTATAACCTTGACACCATCTAATTTCTCCTTTAACAATCTTTGGAATATGTTGCATTTTTTGTTCTTCTGTTCCATATTCAAGAAGTGCTGGGCCTAACATCCAAATACCAAAACTGTTTAAAGCTGGTCTTGCTTTAATTCTCATCAATTCTTCTTGAAGAACTTTATTTTCTTCAAAATTTAGTCCACCACCGCCATATTCCTTTGGCCAAGTAGGGCAAGTCCATCCTTTTTCTCCCATTCTATCCATCCAAAGTTTTTGATCAGGATCCTTAAATTCAACTTTTCGTCCACCCCATACAACATCACCTTGAGACATAGGAGTTCTCATTGACTCTGGACAATTTGCTTCTAACCAGTCCCTTGTTTCATTTCTAAAAGCATTTAAATCTGACATAAGTACCTCTTTTTATATGTACAAACACTAAGAATAATCTATGCTACGCAAGCTAACAATAATAAGTTTATGAATTTTTTTTCATTTCTGGGACAAAATCCTGAATTTTTATGGGTTTTCACAGTATTTTATGACTTAACGATAACAGTAATTTTATTTAAATTATTTGGCTTAAGAGGGCTTTATATTGCTGTTACTTTGGGAATTATGCTTGCAAACTTACAAGGAGGAAAAGTAAGTGATTTATCACTTTTTGGCCAAACTTTTACAGTAAGTATGGGAGCTATAATGTATTCAGGGATATATTTTGCTACCGATTTAATAAGTGAAAAATATGGAAGAGCTGAGGCCAATACTGCAGTTATACTCGGAGCTATCTCAAACATTGTAATTATGTTTACCCTGGTTTTAAGCACTTATTATCTTCCATCCCAAATTGCTTCATCCTCAGATTCAGTTCACAAAGCAATTGAAACCTTGGCTCTTTATTCTCCAATTTTTGTCATTGGGTCAATTTCTGCTTATTTGATAAGCCAGACATTTGATGTATGGATATTCAATAAAATTAAAGATATCACGGGCGGCAAACATTTATGGTTGAGAAATAATGTTTCAACTTTATCTTCTCAAGCTTTGGATACTTTTATTTACACTTTTGTATGGGTAATAGCAGGCGAGCTATCATTCTTTGTAGCTCTTTCAATAGCATTAACTAAATATGTTTTTAAGGTCATAATTGCTTTGTTAGATACAATATTTATTTACTTTGTAAGAAATTGGACTCCATCTTATGAAAAAAATTAAAAAAATTGCAATTGTTTTCTCTGCAACAAGAAAAACTGACAAAATTTTGGTTGAAGCAAGGGAAATAATAAAACAAGCTGATTCAGAATTAGTATGTATCGTTAATGTGAATCAAATCAGATCATCAGATCTGAATAAAATATCCAAAGCAGACTTGATCTTGGTATTTGGCGGTGATGGAACCATGATTGGATCAATTAGAAGTCTTCATTCTCTAAACATTCCTTTCTTGGGTGTCAATTCTGGAACAGTTGGTTTCTTAACTGATTTATCAATAAGTAAGATCAATAATCTAATTCATATTTTGAAAGGAAATTATAAAACAGAAAATAGACCGATTTTTGAGGCTTCTACTTCCTCTAGAAGAAAGGAGATATTCCTTAATGAAGTAGTCATTCACTCTGGATCAGTGACAAAAATGCTTGATTTAGAACTAAGTATAAAAGATCAAGTCATTTACAACCTTAAGGCTGATGGTCTAATTGTCTCTTCGAGTACAGGTTCAACTGCTTATTCTTATTCAGGAGGAGGTCCAATTATTTCTCCTAAATTAGATGCTTTATCTTTGTTGCCTATGTTCTCTCATAGTTCTTCTTCTCATAGCCTTTTGCTATCAAACAAAGAAGAGGTTAATTTAAAAATTAAAAATAAAAATACAGACACGGTTCAAATATTTATGGATGGCAAAAAAAACCTTAAATATTCCAAAAGTGGACTTAAAATTTCAAATACTAAAAAAACTTTTAAACTTTATCATCCAAAAGACTATAATTACTTTGAAGCATGCAGAACAAAGCTGGGTTGGGCTTTGCCAATTGAGAAATTTAAAAATGATTAGTGCAAAAAGTTCCAATTTATCTTTTCTCTTTATTTTGAGCTTTTTATTTAGCTCGAGCATTTTAGAATCTCAAACACAAGAAGATTTGAGTTACCTCGATCTTTTGCCTTCCAATCAGTCTCAATCCATTGCTGAGAGGCTTGGGATTCAAACTGGAAAACCAATTAATGATGAAGTGGTCGTGGACTCATTCGATGAGCCGCGTTTCCAAAGTTCTACATCAAATACTTCTCTATTAAAAGAGATTCCTAACTCTAATACTAAAATAGAAACCTTTGGGTTGAATATTTTTAAGGATTCTCCGACAACTTTTGCTCCTGTTGATCTTGCCCCAGCCCCCTTAGATTATGTAATTGGGCCCGGGGATGAATTGAGAATTCAACTATTTGGAACTGAAAATATAAACCGATTGATAAAAGTAAACAGGGAAGGAAATATAGTCATTCCTGAGATTGGATCAATTCAAGCAAGCGGACTAAAGTTTTCTGACCTTAATGAAAAAGTTAAAAATTTAGTTAATGCTTCTTTGATAGGAACTAACGTAGAAATTTCCTTGACAAAAGTCAGGTCTATTCAAATTTTTGTTTTGGGAAATGCTCTTAATCCAGGAGCATACACAGTTAGCTCTCTTTCTAACATTACAAATGTTTTATTTTTCTCAGGAGGTCCAAATGAAAATGGCTCGCTCAGAGAAATATCTCTTAAAAGAGATGGAGTTCTTATTGGAAATTTTGATTTTTATGATTTATTGATCAATGGAAATATTAGTTCAGAGCTCAAAATAATGTCAAATGATGTGTTGGTTATAAATCCAATTAGGAAGTCTGTGAAAATAATGGGAGAAATAAGAAATCCAGCAAAATATGAATTATTAGAGAAAGAAGATTTTTCAGATCTTTTAAGGTTTTCTTCTGGTTTTGCTACTAATGCTGATAAAAATAAAATAACTTTAAGTAGATTGGCTAAAAATGGCGAGAGAATTTTCAAAAATTATCCTCATGACAAAATTTCTGAAATTAAACTCGAAGATGGAGATGAAATATACATTCATAAGATGCCAAATACTCCGAGAAATATCATTAAGATTTTTGGAGAAACTGCTTCAAAAGGATCTATCGCCTTCGAAAAAAACCTTTCTGTATCGGAGATAATTAAACCAGAATCTTTTTTAGAATCCACATATACACTTTTCGCAATCATAGAAAGAGAAAATAATTTAGGCTCTAAATCACTTATCAGAGCTAATTTGTTAGGTAACTCAAAGATCTTGCTAGAACCTAATGATTCTGTATATATTTTATCAAAAAAGGATATAGAGTTTATTAACTCTATTCTTGTGGGAGACTCCCTTGGGTTGCTTGGAGAGAAGGATTCAGAAAAATTGTCTAATTATTTTGGGATAAATAATTTATCCAGATATCAGTGCAAATCTTTGCAACTTTTAGCAAAGCAATCCGAATCTTCTTCTATGAAATTCATTAAGTCAAAATATCTTCCAAACCCTAAAATAGATCCAATTGATCAACTAGAGTTTGTTGATTCGTGTCCAGCTATATTTGAAGAAAAACCCTATTTGCTAATATTCACTTTGGAAAATGCATCAATTATTAGCGGCGAAGTAAGAAATCCTGGAATTTATCCCTCTTGGAATGTTTCGTCTCCCTCTGATTTATTATCTTTTGCAGGAGGAAAGTCTGAGAGAGCATCAAATAAAATGGATATTTTTTCAGATCAAGGGCTATCGATTAAGATAGATTTAGATGAGAATACAGATCTTGCTTCACTAGGTATATCAGCAGGTTTCTATGCCAATATTTCATCTTTAGTTTCAGATGAAGTCTTTTCTATAAGTTTAGAGGGAGCTTTTGTTTCTCCTGGGATTTATGGCGCTAAACAAGGAGAAAAATTATCTGATGTTATAAAAAGAGCTGGCGGGTATAAAAAAAATGCTTATCCTTATGGAGGAATACTAGCGAGAAAATCAGTTGCAGAAAAAGAGAAAATAGCTTTTTTAAAATCTGCTGATCAGTTAGAAGAGTCTATAGCTACAGCTATTTCAAGTGGAAGGATTTCTTCAGTTGGCGGAGACCCTACCTTGGCTCTAACTTCAATATCAAGACTTATATCTAATTTAGAGGATATTGAGCCCATTGGACGAGTTGTTACTGAATTTGATCTTGATATCTTAGAAAGATCGCCTGAAAAGGACTTACTGCTTGAAAGAGGTGATAGAATTTTTATACCTGAAAGATCATCGACTATTACAGTTTCAGGCCAAGTTCTATCTCCCACTAGCTTTAGTTTTGATCCAAAACTTAAAGTAAGAAATTATATTGATCTTGCTGGTGGATATTCCGAAGATGCAGATAAAGCAAGGACTTTAGTGATCTATCCTAATGGGAGAGCTTCCAGGATAAAAAATTGGCCAAATTCTCCTGATTTAGCTCCAGGAACAACTTTGGTTGTCCCTAGAGATCCAAATCCATTTGATTGGCTAGTTTTTTCTCAAGTTCTATTTCCAATTATTTCTAATTTTGCAACAAGTGCAGCAGCAATTGCTGCATTAGGGAATAACAATTAAATTTTTTTTAATTTTTTTGCTTTTCACTAGTTTTGCTAGTTTTTCATCCATTGAAGATTATTTATATTCTGACATAGGTGCTACTTCTAACGTTCATGGTGAAATTGGATTAATAAATATTCCTTCCTCGAGGATACTTGAAGAAGGCAATTTAAAGCTCCACTTAGTAAATTCTGATCCAATAAATTCACTTTTCATAACATCTACCCCGTTTGATTGGATGGAAGTTTCTTTGAGATACAGTGATATAAATACCATAAAGTATAGTCCATACCCTTCATTTTCTGGGGATCAGACTTATAAGGATAAAAGTTTTAATTTAAAGATAAGGCTTATAGAAGAAACAGAAACTTTTCCTGAATTATCTGTTGGCTTTAGAGATTTAATTGGAACTGGTTTATTCTCTGGTGAATACTTAGTTTCATCAAAAAAAATTGGAGATTTTGATTTTACCGTTGGAGTAGGTTGGGGATCATTGTCTTCAAGTGATGGATTAAAAAATCCATTTATTGATTTGAGTGAAGATTTCCAATCAAGAGATAGCGGATACTGGATGGGGGGCGAAATAAGATATGACAGATGGTTTACAGGTAGGAAAATTTCATCATTTTATGGAGTAGAATATGTAAATAAATATTCTGGTTTAAGATTCAAGCTGGATTTCGATAAATCTAATCCATTCCAGTTTGATAAAAAAAGCAACTTAAGTTTTGGAATAGCTATCCCAGCATCTAACTTTATAGATATTAACCTATTTAGACATAGAGGAACTGATATAGGATTTGGAATTTCCTATAAAGCGAATTATTCAAAAAATCTCATTAACAAGAATCAATTCATACCAGAAGTTTATTTTAGTGATTCAGATAAAAAACTTTTGAGGCAGAGAGACGATGTATTCTCCGGAACCATAAATGCTCTTTTATCTCCGTATGGATTATTTACTCAAGAAATTTATCTTGATGAGCAAGAAAAAAAGGTTACTCTTATAATTAACAATTCAAAATATCAAAATCAGAATATTGCAACAAAAAGAACAATTGAGATAATTAAAAAAATTCTCCAAGAAAGAGATATCAAGAAAGTTTCCATTGTCTATGAGCAATCAAATATTTTTACAAATGTAGTAAGTTTCCCATTAGAAAAATTTATTAGTTTTTTAGATAACTCATATTCTGTTCCAGAAATTAAAAAACATTTATCAAACGAAACTTTTAATGCTTTGGATAATACAAATAGAATTTTTAAAGGTAATATAAAGTTTCCTATTTTTTCATGGGGGATAACTCCAAATTTAAGAAATCATGTTGGTGCTCCTGAATCTTTCTATTCGGGCCAATTAGGATTCTTTGTAAATGGAGGTATATCTTTTGACAAATCTTCATCTTTAGATGGCTCAATATCATTGAACCTATATAGCAATATGGATCAATTGAGGCTTACTGCCTATTCAAGATTACCAAAAGTTAGATCAGATATAAGAGAATATTTGAAGAATAAAAATTCATTATCTAGCCTGACATATACCAAATTATTTAAAACCTTTTATCGTAATGATTCAATGTTGATCTCAGGTGCAAAACTTGGACTATTTGAAGAAATGTATGGAGGTATTGGATCAGCCTTTCTGTATAGAAATATTTCCAAACCATGGTTCTTAACAGGTAATTTTTATTGGGTTAAACAAAGAGAATTTAATCAGAGATTTTCATTTAGAAAATATGAAACATTTACAGGTCACTTAAGCTTTGTTTGGGAAACTCCATTGCAGGGGACGAGACTTTCTTTGACAGGAGGTAGGTATTTAGCGAAAGATAGCGGCATAACTTTGAACCTTTCAAAGACATTTAAATCAGGTTTTACATTGGGTGCTTTTGCTACGAAAACCGATATTTCTGCATATGAGTTTGGAGAAGGAAGCTTCGATAAAGGAATTTATTTTTCTATACCCTTGGATATTGTCTCAAAAAATTATCAAAAAAATCATGCCCGCTTCATTTGGAGAAACCTTACAAAAGATGGAGGAGCTATTTTAGGTGGTGGCCTTGACTTAGAGGGTTTTATAGATGGAACTTCAAATCATTTGTTGGATTTCTATCAAGATGGATTATTAAACTAAATGAAAAATATTATTTTATTTGGATTTTCACTTATTTTGATTTCTTGCTCGAACTCTGGAATATATAGAGAGTTAATTCAAGCCCTAGATTTAGTTTTCACTTCTCCTAAAGATTTACCTCGAGAAGCTTTTGCAGAAATACCTTACTCAACTATACAGGTAAGATTGGGAAGATCTGATAACACTATCCTGGTTTTAGAAGAAATTAATAATGAATCATATAAATGGACTTCATCAAATCTCATTAAGATTTATACGGAAAATAGAATTATTACTAAGGTATCTGGTTTAGAAGTAGACATAGATTCTATTGAATACGATGAAAACCATCCATCCAAAACAAAAAATTATAAAAATATTGACTCAGAAATTTACACTTCGGAATATAATTTTAAAAATCCCAATTTATTTAATTTACCTATAAAAACCAAATTTACATTTCTAAAAATAGAAGAAGTTTCAATATTTGATAAAGATATAAAATGTATGCTTTTTGTGGAAGAAAGCTTAGAAAACTTAATAAGATGGGAGTTTAAAAATTTTTACTGGGTTGATTTAGAATCTAATGAAATTATCAAAATAATCCAAAATGTAAATCCTAAGTTACCTGAAATTCATATAAAGATGATAAATGTCATGGATTAAGAACAAAAAGCTCGCGTTAGCGAGCTTTTTGATGAGGTTATTATTTTAAACTTATTACGAAGTAGCAGTTGCTGTACTGGTACTTGTGCTAGTGCTTGTACTAGTGCTAGTGCTAGTGCTAGTGCTAGTGCTTGTACTTGTACTTGTACTTGTAGAAGTTGAGCTGGTGTCGTCTGCTGTATCATCTGCTGTGTCATCTGCCGCAGCAGTATCATCAGAAGAATCATCAGCCTCGATAGGCGCAGGGAGTGATACCTTATCACCGTCTTGCGCATCGACAATAGCAGCTACAGCTAGAACTGCGGCAGCAATTGCAGCAATCACACCACTTGAAAGTGTACCTGCAGAGCCAGCAGCACTGGAGCCTCCAGCCTGACCAAAACTTAATGGACTAAGACATAGAGCAAATGAAACTAATAAAACTTTGAATATTTTCATAATTACCTCGAAAATTTTTTCCTACTTAAGGAATATTTACTGGAAATAATATATATATATTTGCTGATATGCAAAGCCTTTTGAACTTTTTTTTGCTAAATTGGCTTTTATTAAGAGATTTTATGTAAATTGAGAAATTTTCTAATTAAATTTTGTTTAAAAATCTTAAGATTTTTCCCTCCGGAAGTATCAGGAAAAATAAGTCTTGAATTTATTAGATTTTTTCCTTATCTGATTACTAAAAAAAAAATTACCATAAAGGAGAGTAATTCTTTTTACAAAAAACCTATCATTTACGGGAACTTAAAATTCAAAAATTATCTTGGATTAGGTGCTGGACTTGATAAGGAAGGTAAATATTTTGCCTCCTTAGGATCTTTGGGTATTGGTTTTGTTGAGGTTGGTACATTTACTCCTGTAGCTCAACCGGGCAATGATCGCCCAAGAATAAAAAGAATCAATAAAGAAAAATCTCTCATTAATAGACTTGGTTTTAACAATCCAGGCATTTTACAAGCTGTTAGAAACATACGATCCAACAAAAAATCATTTAAAGGAATTTTGGGAGTTAGTATTGGCAAGAATAAAAATACAAAACTCGAAGAAGCTCATAAAGATTATGTATTTTGTTTAGAAAAATGTTTTGAAATTTCTGATTATATTGCAATCAATATTTCGTCTCCTAATACGGAAGACTTAAGAAGATTATCTTCCGAGGAATATCTAGAAAACTTATTAGTTGAAATAAATAATTGCTATGAATCTTTGGAAAAAAAACATCAAAAAAAAGTGCCACTCTTATTAAAACTTTCTCCAGATGAGTCAGATAAAAATTTAGAAAAAATTATTAAAGTCTCATGCGAAAAAAAAATTTCTGGCTTTATTCTTTCTAATACAACAGAAGGCACATATGAAGGCTTAAATGGAGGAATAAGTGGTCCATTATTAAAAGATAAATCTTTAAGCCTTCTTAAAAAGGTTAATTATTTAATAAATGATGATTTATTGTTGATAGCTTCGGGAGGGATAACAACTAAAAGGGATTTAGAAGAAAGATTAGATAATGGTGCAAAACTTATTCAAATTTATACAAGTTTTATTTACCAAGGCCCAAAGATTTTGGATGATCTATTAAATTAGATTGACAAAAATTTCATTTTCAAACGATACTAAAAAAGGATGAATAATTTAGTAATAGTTGAATCACAAGCTAAAGCAAAAAAAATTCAGGGCTTTTTAGAAAAGAGTTTTCCTGCTAATGAATGGAAAGTTCACGCATGTCTAGGCCATGTTAGAGATTTGAAAGATGATGAATCCGCAGTGGATCCTGAAGATTGGTCAAATCTAAAATGGGAATCTACATCGAAAGGAAAAAAGACTCTTAAAGAAATTAGAGAATATGCTAAAAATTCTTCAGGAATATATCTAGCATCAGATCCAGATAGAGAAGGCGAAGCTATTGCTTGGCATATTTTAGACCACCTAAAAGATAAAAAACTTATAGATGGGAAAGAAATTTACAGAATATCTTTTAACGAGATAACTCAATCTGCAATAAAACTCGCAGTAGATAATCCAAGAGAAATTGATCAATTTCTTGTTGATGCATATCTGGCAAGGAGGGTTCTAGACCACTTAATTGGATTCAAAGTTAGTCCACTATTGTGGCGGCATGTGCCTAGGGCAAAATCAGCAGGTAGAGTGCAGTCTCCAACGCTGAGGATAATTTGTGATCGTGAAGATGAAATTGATGCTTTTAGTCCAGAAGAATTTTGGCCAATCAAGGTTGATTTCAAAACTGAAGATAGCATTTTTAGTTCAGATCTAATTAAAAACAATGGAGATGATTTAAAAAAGTTTCCAATTAAATCTGAGGTAGATGCTAAAAATCTGAAAGAGGAAATAGAGAAAGCAAAATTTTCTATTTTTGAAATTAAAGAAAAAGAAGTTTCATATTCCCCAAAGGCACCTTTTAGAACATCTACTCTTCAGCAGGCTGCTTCTAGTAAATTATTTTTTAATCCTGAAAGAACAATGCAAGTGGCACAATCTTTATACGAAGCTGGATTGATAACCTATATGAGAACTGATGGAATAGGTATAAGCACAGAGATTCTAAATGAAATAAGGAATTTGATTTCGTCAGAATTTGGAAAAGATTATCTGCCTGAAAGCCCTAAAATATACAAATCAAAAGCAGCTAACGCACAAGAAGCGCATGAGCCAATAAGACCAACAGACATTAATAATAAACCAGAAAATACAAATGGATTAAATCAGGATCAGCAGAATCTATATAATTTGATTTGGCAAAGAACCGTTGCCAGCCAATTACAAAACTCAAGATATCTTAGAAAAACAATCTTGATTGAAGATCAAGAAAAAAAGTTTCAATTCAGAACGAGTGGAAGAGAAATCATATTTGATGGTTTTGAAAAAGTACTAAATGATGATGAGGGCTCTGAAGAATCTCAAAAATTACCAAGGATCCATCAAAATTCATCGCTTGAAATTAACGATGTTATCACTGAACAGAAGTTTACTTCTCCTCCAAGAAGATTCTCGGAAGCATCACTTATAAAGAATATGGAGGATGAAGGAATTGGAAGACCTTCAACTTATGCAAATACAGTAAAAAATCTTAGGGATAGGAAATATACTTTTGGTGCAAAAAGCATTAATCCGTCTGATTTAGGCAGAATTTTGGTTTCATATTTATCAAAAGCATATGAATCTTTCTTTATCGAAATAGACTTTACTGCGGAGTTAGAGAAAAGCCTGGATCAGGTATCTTCAGGCTCAATCCTTTGGACGGATGTCTTGGATGATTTTTTTGCCAAACTGCTGGAACATATTTCAAAAATAGAAGAATTCAGGACTAGAGAAGTTTTAGATTTGCTTAATGAGCAAATCGGACATAGAGCTTTTCCAAAAAATGATAAAGATGCTGTTGTTAGTAATTGTCCTAAATGTTCTAGTGAAATTAGTATAAAACATGGAAGATGGGGTTTTTTTGTTGGATGTGGAGAATGTCAATGGACAAAGCCAGTGTTTGAGAAATCAATAAAATTTGAAACATATGCTCAACTACCAAAAGATCTTGGCGCTCATCCTGATACGGGTCAGTCTGTTTTTGCTGATATTAGCATAAATGGTCCCTGCATTTGGACATTGAATGAGGAAAAAAAGATATTTGGAACACCAGATGAGGATGAGAATATTCTCGAAATCGGACTCAATAGAGCGCTTGAACTGATTGATAGATCTAACAAAGAGAATATTTTGTTTATAGAACCAAACAGTGGTATTGCTGTGACTTTAAAAAATGGAAGATTTGGAGAATACACTGAATTCAATGGATTTAATAAGGCTACAAAACTTAAGGGAAGAGTCACTTATGACCCTGATACTTTTAATTATCAGGATGAAGGAGATCAAATCAAGGTTTTGAAAGCTCTAAGGATTTTAGGATTTGAGGAGGAATCAAAGATACCTATAGGAATAAAGATAAAAAAATTGGGAAAAGCATTTAAATTTAAAAAAGTAATTAAACTTGGAGAAGATGAATTTGAATGTCCAGATAATTTTTATAAGCTTGATGAAGACGAGCAAAGAGAGCTGGTAATATCAGCTATTAAGCCAAATAAAATATTTTTTCTAGAATAAAACTAATTATAATTTCTTAGAACCCCAAGACATTTTCCTTCTATGTCAAAGTTTTCAATTGAAGGATTAATTTCAATATCTTTATAGTTTTTATTTTCAGGTCTCAAAATAACTTTTCTTTTATCTAAGTGAAAGAGAGTCTTAACTGTTACATCATCATTTATTCTAGCAACAACAATATCGCCAGGTTTTACGTCTTTTCTTTTATTAATTGCAATAAGATCGCCTTCAACAATACCTACTTCATTCATGCTATCGCCCTTAACTCTCAAAAAATAGTCAACAGAATCAGAAAAGATATTACCGTTAAATTCAATTCTTTCTTCAACGTTTTCAACTGCTAACAAAGGGGAACCTGCTGCAACTGATCCAACTATAGGAATTCCTAGGAAAGATTTATTAATGGATATCCCGCGGGAAGTGCCACCATGAAGATCAATATATCCCTTTTTATCAAGAGCTTTCAAATGCTCTTCCGCAGAATTGGCTGATTTGAAGCCAAATTTTAAAGCTATTTCCTTTCTTGTAGGGGGCATGCCTTCATTTGAAATTACCTCTGAAATAAAGGTCAAAATTTCAAATTGTCTCTTTGTTAGGTTTTTCATACTGTGTATTTATACAGTATTAATTGGAAAAATCAAAAAACTATATATAATTTTTTATCAAAATACACTTTTTTTTATAATTTTAGGTTATATAATAAATCTATGAAATTTCAACAATTACTATATGTGCGTGAGGTTGCTAGAAGTAATTTAAATGTTTCTCAGGCTTCAAAAAATCTTTACACCTCGCAACCTGGAATAAGCAAGCAAATTAAACTACTCGAGGAAGAATTAGGGATTGAACTTTTTGAAAGATCTGGAAAGCACCTTGTTGCCATAACTCCTATTGGCAAAAGAATATTGGAACAGATTGAAGAAATCCTTGCTCTTGTTGATGGCATAAAACATGCTGCCACAGAGTTTTCTAATGAGGATTACGGTTCATTAGCTATTGCAACAACGCATACTCAAGCAAAATTTACCCTGCCACCTGTGGTGGATAAATTTGTTAAAAAATATCCCAACGTCTCATTTCAAATGAACCAATGCACTCCAGATGAATCTGTGGAGATGGCAGCCAAAGGCGAAGTAGATTTAGCGATTTGGACAGAAACATCTGAAAAAGGTGAAACATTAATTAAACTCCCTGCATACAAATGGTCACGAAGTTTGATAGTCCCTAAAGGTCACCCTCTTTCTGATGTAGCCAAACCTAAACTTAAACATCTAGCTGAATTTCCTATAGTTACATATGTTTTCGGGTTTACTGGTAGCAATGACCTAGATAGGGCTTTCTTTGAGAGAGGCTTGAAAGCAAATGTAGTTTTTACAGCAACCGATGCAGATGTAATTAAGACATATGTCAAACAAGGAATTGGAGTTGGAATCATTGCTTCTATGGCTTTTAATGAGCAAGAAGACAAAGACCTAGTGGCTATTAACGCCAATCACCTTTTTGATTCAGGGACCACATATATTGGTTTCAGAAGAGGGACGTATCTGAGAAGTCATTTATATGAGTTTATTCAGATGTTTGCTCCACATTTAAAAACAGAATTAATTGCAAAGGCTTGCGCAACCAAATCAAAGAAAGAATTAGATAAAATATTTGAATCCATCAAACTCATAAGGAGATAGTTTGGATTATTTGTGCCTAGATTTTGAAGGAGTTTTAATACCCGAAATATGGCAAGAAGTTTCTAAGGCAACTGGGATTGAAGATCTGATGCTAACAACACAAGATCTTGAAAGCTATGAGGAACTAATGGATATTCGCCTTAAATTAGTTTCCGATAATAACATTACAATTCATGACATCATGGAGATTGTAGAAAAGATGGAACCCATGGATGGTGCTGCTGATTTTTTATCTTGGGCAAGAGATAATTTTCAGGTTTCCATTGTTTCAGATACTTTTTATGAGTTATGTTGGCCCTTGGTTAGAAAATTAAATTATCCACATTTGATTTGTCATCATTTAGAGCTCAATGGATCTGAAATTACCGGCTATAAACTTAAGCAAGATAACAATAAACAAAAAGTAATTGAGGCCATTAAGGAAACAATGAAATTTAAAGTTTTTGCTGCTGGAGATTCTTATAACGACATCAACATGTTGAATACCGCTGATCAAGGTTTCTTTTTTCAAGCTCCTTCGCATATTAAAGAAAAATATCCACATTTAGAAACTATAAAAGATCATAATGAACTTAAACGTAAGTTAGAGAATTACTTATGAGCTGGGAAAAATTAATAAAAGAGAATAAACCTCTTGTCATAACAGGCACAATAAATGCTTATTCTGCCCTTCTAGCTGAAAGGGCGGGCATTAAAGCTATTTATCTTTCTGGAGGAGGAGTAGCCAATGCCAGCTATGGACTTCCTGACTTAGCTATGACTTCTAGAGAAGATGTTTTAGAAGATGTAAGGAGAATAAGATCAGCCTCAGAACTTCCCTTATTAGTAGATATAGATACCGGATGGGGATCGGCACTTGCTATTTCAAGATCTATAAAAGAAATGATATCTGCGGGCGCATCGGGTGTTCACATTGAAGATCAAGTAAGTGAAAAAAGGTGCGGTCATAGACCTAATAAAGAAATAGTTAGTTGTGAAGAAATGGTCGATAGAATCAAAGCAGCAAAAGATGCTCAGACTGATGATAATTTTCTGCTCATGGCAAGAACAGATGCATTTGCAAAAGGCGGATTACAGGAAGTTATTGATAGATCAAATGCTTTTATAGAGGCAGGAGCAGGAGCTATATTTCCAGAAGCAATTTCAACTTTAAAAGATTATGAAGAAATATCAAAAAATGTATCCAAGCCCATACTGGCTAATATTACTGAGTTTGGTATGACTCCTCTTTTTTCACACAACGAACTTGCTGAGGCAGGCGTAAAGATTGTTCTGCATCCTTTATCTGCTTTCAGAGCTATGTCCAAAGCTGCAGAAAAAGTATATGCTACTCTAGCTTCTGGAGGGGACCACGAAGGTTTGCTAGAAAAAATGCAAACAAGAGATGAATTGTATGATGTCCTGGACTATCATATGTACGAAGAGAAAATTGATAAACTTTTCGAAAAAAATTAAATAATAATGGCTGAAAAGAAACTAGAGGGTGCTGGCCTTCGCGGACAGGTAGCTGGACAAACAGCTCTCTCAACCGTAGGAAAAGAAGGAAAAGGACTCACTTATAGAGGATATGCAATTGAGGAACTTTCTGAGAAAGCTTCATTTGAAGAGGTTGCCTACATGCTTTTGTATGGGAATTTACCTAACCAATCAGAACTGAGCGAGTATAAAGAAAAATTAAAAAAATACAGAGAGCTTCCGTCAGAATTAAAAAAAGTACTTGAACTGATTCCTGCTTCCGCCCATCCGATGGATGTCCTCAGAACAGGCTGTTCTTTTTTAGGAAACATAGAACCAGAAGGAGATTTTTCTAATCAAACCGATATTGCTGATAGGTTGATATCTATATTTCCATCAGTTGTGTGTTATTGGTATCGTTATTCGCACGATGGAGTATCTATAGAAACCGCCACAGGTCACGACTCCATAGGAGGCCATTTTCTTTCAATGCTTACGGGAAAAGAGCCAAGTGAAGATGACGCAAGATGCTTAGATGTTTCTTTAATTCTCTACGCTGAACATGGTTTCAATGCTTCGACCTTTACCGCAAGAACTTGTGCCTCAACTTTATCCGATCTTCATTCATGCATTACTGGCGCTATTGGCACTCTCAGAGGACCTCTGCATGGAGGAGCTAATGAAGCTGCAATGGAAATGATCGAGAAATTTTCATCTAGAGAAGAGGCTAATGCTGGCGTGAAAAAAATGCTAGAGGCTAAAGAGAAAATAATGGGATTCGGTCACGCGGTATATTCATCTGAAGATCCAAGAAGCGATATTATCAAGTCATGGGCAAAAAAATTAAGCAAGCAGAATGGCGATGATACTCTTTACCAAGTTTCCGAAGAGATTGATAAGGTCATGGATGATGAAAAAAATCTTTTTCCAAATACTGATTTTTATATGGCTTCTGCCTACTCGTATTTAGGCATTCCGACAAAAATTTTTACTCCCTTATTTGTCATAGGCAGAACCTCTGGTTGGTCTGCAAACGTCATAGAGCAAAGAGCTGATAATAGGATTATCCGACCTAGCGAAGAATACATTGGCCCTGAAAAATCTGATTGGGTCGATATAGAAAATAGATAAACTTCTTATGTCTTCAAACGTAGATCAAAATGTACGTCCAGATTTTGATGAATTAATTCAAAAGATTTCTGACTACTCACAAAGCGATACTGAGTTTAATGACCTTGCCATAGAAACAGCAAGACATTGCTTGATGGATACATTGGGTTGTGGTCTTCTTGCGCTCACTTTTGATGACTGTAAAAAAATGCTTGGTCCTTTTGCAGATGATGTAAAAGTTAAAAATGGTGTGAGAGTTCCTGGAACAAGTTTTATTCTTGATCCCGTTAAAGGTGCTTGGGATATCGGGGCGATTATAAGGTGGTTAGATTTCAACGATACATGGCTAGCTGCTGAATGGGGCCATCCATCAGATAATTTAGGTGGAATATTGGCTGCAGCCGACTATATCTCTCAGCAAAACAGAGAAAATAATAAGGAACCTCTTAAGATGAAGGCTGTTTTAGAAAGCATGATTAAGGCGCATGAAATTCAAGGAGTGTTAGCAATAAAAAATAGCTTTAATCGAGTGGGTCTTGATCACGTTCTTCTAGTCAAACTAGCCTCCACATCTGTGATAGCAAAATTATTTGGACTCACTAAAGAACAATCTTTAGATGCAATTTCACAGGTTTTTGTTGATGGTCAAAGTTTAAGAACTTACCGTCACGCACCTAACGCCGGTCCAAGAAAATCTTGGGCGGCCGGAGATGCTACTAGCAGAGCAATGCAATTAGTTTTATTTACAATGAGAGGTCAAATCGGGTATCCAAGTGCCATTACCGCAAAGACATGGGGTTTCCAAGATGTCTTATTTGAAGGTAAAGATTTGATTGTTGAACAAGACTTAAATTCTTACGTAATGGAAAACGTTTTATTTAAAATTTCATTTCCAGCTGAATTTCATGCTCAGACTGCAGTTGAAGCAGCCGTAAAACTTCACCCAGAAATCGTAGACAAATTGGAAGAAATTGAACAAATCAAAATCACAACTCATGAGTCAGCAATTCGAATTATCAGCAAAGAAGGTGAATTGAATAATCCAGCTGATAGAGATCATTGTCTCCAATATATGACTGCTATTGGATTGTTGAAGGGAAATCTAGTTGCTGAGGATTATGAAGATGATGTTGCCAGCGATCCTAGAATTGATGAGTTGAGACAGAAAATGCTGATTGAAGAGGATGAAAGATACTCAGCTGAGTATCATGAACCCGATAAAAGATCTATTTCTAATGCACTGCAAATCATTTTCAAAGACGGAAGCTCAACAGAAAAGATTGAGGTTGAATATCCAATTGGTCATAAATTCAGGCGAGAAGAGGGTATTCCAATTCTCTTAGACAAATTCAAAAGAAATCTACTAACTCAGTTTGATGAAGAAAAATCAAACCAGATTTTTGAGTTATGCCAGGATAAAGACAGGCTTCTGGATACTCCTGTAGATGAATTCATGAAGATGTTGGCTAAATAATTCTTTCGCTACTAATCTCTAAATATTCGCAAAGTTCTTTAATCGATTCAATATGATCAACAACCTTTATGGTAGTCATCCCTAAAGCTTTTGCTGGTTTAAGATTAATTCCCAGATCGTCAAGAAAAATTACCTCTGCAGGGTTACATCCTGTTGTCGTAAGAGCGATTTCGTAAAATTTATCCTCTGGTTTTCTGACTCCAACTTCTCTTGATTCAATAATGTAGTCAAATAGTCCAAGGATTCTTTGCCTCTCTTGATTGTTGCTATCTAGGGCTGACTTATCTTCGTTCGCATTAAAATTATTTGTCAAACAAGCCAACAAAAACGACTCTTCCTTAAGTACTTCAAGCATCTTTACCATTTCAGGAACAACACTACCTTGCAACAGCTCAAGAATTTTAGATCCCTCAATTTTAAAGCCTAGATTCTCACTTTCTAAGGCGAATAATTTATCAAACTCTTCCAAAGATATTTTTGAGGACTCTAGTTTTGCCCATGCATTTTCGTAAGGATTTGTTGAATTAACTCTCCTGATAAAATCTTTTGGCAAATTATTTTCTTTCTCAAAGCTAGAAAAAGCTTGGAAAGGACTTGAAGTTATTACTCCACCAAAATCCCAAAATACAGCCTTAAATTTTTTGTCTATCATTTCAGTTTTTAAAGGGTATAAGCGTATAATCGTGCAGTTTATTTTAAGCAATGAGTGGAAATAGTATAGGTAAATCTTTCACCGTAACTACTTTTGGTGAAAGTCATGGAAAAGCACTGGGGTGTATCATAGATGGATGCCCTCCAGGGATTACTATTTCTGAACAAGACATTCAAGTTGAACTTGATAAAAGAAGGCCAGGCTCGAATGCATTTACAACGCAAAGAGTTGAAAAGGATAAGGTTCAAATACTCTCAGGTATTTTTGAAGGGAAAACTACAGGCACCCCGATTGGAATGATTATTTTCAATGAGGATCAAAAAAGTGAAGACTACGATAATTTGAAAGACGTTTTTCGTCCGTCTCATGCTGACTACACTTATTTAAAAAAATATGGAACGAGAGATCACCGAGGCAGCGGTAGAGCTTCTGCAAGAGAAACCGTGATGAGAGTTGCGGCCGGAGCCATTGCAAAAAAATATTTGAAAGATCATCTAGCAGTTGAAATAACTGGTTATGTCGAACAAGTAGGAGAAATAATTGCAAATCAAATTGATCTTAAAGAGATCAATAACAATGCTTTCTTTTTTCCTGACAAAACAAAATTGAAATCTTTAGAAGATCTTATTGCCTCTTTGAGAGAAGCAGGAGATTCTGTCGGTGCAAAAATAAAAATTAATGTGAATAACGTTCCAGCAGGTTTGGGAGAACCAGTATTTGATAAGTTGGATGCTGATTTGGCTCACGGGTTAATGAGTATTAATGCAGTTAAAGGAGTTGAATTAGGGCTAGGATTTGATGTCGTTTCAAAAAAAGGAAGCGAACATAGAGATGAGATAGATCGAGATGGATTTGCATCTAACAACGCAGGCGGAATTTTGGGCGGTATTTCTTCAGGCCAGCCAATAGATATTGCAATTGCTTTAAAACCTACATCGAGTATCAGCACCGAAGGTAAAACTGTCGATAAATCTGGAAAAGAAACAACTGTTCAATCAATTGGTCGTCACGATCCATGTGTTGGCCTGAGAGCTGTCCCAATAGCTGAGTCCATGGTTGCAATAATTTTATTGGATCACTATCTGAGAAATCGTGCTCAAAATAATGACGTAGAAAACTCATCTTTTATGATTCCTACAAGTGAATAATCCCAATCCTAAAACCCTATACGATAAATTATGGGATACTCATTTTGTCGGCAGTAGATCTGATAACGGTGATTTACTCTACATCGATCTTCACATGGTTCATGAAGTTACTTCGCCGCAAGCGTTTGAAGGGTTGAAGATCAAAGGTATTAGTCCAAGAAGAGTAGATTCTGTTGTTGCGACAGTTGATCACAATGTACCCACAACAGACAGATCTGAAGGATTAAGAGGAATAAAAGATACCATTAGTAGGGATCAAATTCAGGCACTGCAGATTAATTGTCATGATTTTGGAATAGATTTAATCGACCTAAATGATTTGAATCAAGGAATTGTTCATGTTGTCGGCCCAGAGCAAGGTTTTACGCAACCAGGCATGACAATAGTTTGTGGTGATTCACATACTTCAACTCATGGTGCATTTGGATGTCTTGCAATGGGAATCGGAACAAGCGAAGTTGAGCACGTTCTTGCAACACAATGCTTAGTCATGAACAAACAAAAAAATATGAGAATCTCTATCAATGGGCCTTTGAAAAAAAATGTTTTTGCTAAAGATTTAACAATGTTTTTAATTGGAAAGATTGGTACAGCAGGAGGTACAGGTCACGTTATTGAATATGATGGATCTACAATAGAGAGTCTCTCTATGGAAGGACGCATGACTGTTTGTAATATGGCTATAGAAGCAGGTGCAAGAGCTGGGATGATCGCTCCTGATCAAAAAACATTTGATTACCTCAAAAGTAAACCTCATACCCCGAAAGGCAATGAATATGAAATAGCTCTTGAATACTGGAAAACATTTCATTCTGATGAAAACTCCAATTTTGATACTGTTCATAACTTTTTTGCTGAAGAAATTGAACCGCAAGTTACTTGGGGAACTTCACCTGAAATGGTGATAGGAGTAAAAGATCGAATACCATCTAAGGAGGATTACACCTCACAAACTGAAAGAAATAACTTTGAGGCAGCTTTGGACTACATGGGCTTAAGTGCTGGAGACTCTCTAGAGAATTACTCACTTGATCAAATTTTCATAGGCTCATGTACTAATTCAAGAATTGAAGATTTAAGGGAAGCAGCAGAAATTTTAGATGGCAATGTGATTTCTAAGAAGATAAAGAGAGCTATGATTGTTCCAGGCTCAGGATTAGTTAAAAAACAGGCCGAAGAAGAAGGTCTGCATGAAACTTTTATCTCTAGTGGATTTGAGTGGAGGGAGCCTGGATGTTCTATGTGTTTAGGAATGAATCCAGATCAATTAGGAGAAAAAGAAAGATGCGCTTCTACTTCTAATAGAAATTTTGAGGGCAGGCAGGGCCACTTAGGTAGAACTCATCTTGTAAGCCCAGCTATGGCAGCAGCTGCAGCTTTAGCTGGAAATTTTATTGATATCTCGTCATGAATAAATCTATTTCAAATATTTTTTCTGGAGAGGCAGTGTTCTTGGATAAAGCCAATGTGGATACAGATCAAATAATCCCCAAGCAATTTTTAAAATCTATAAAGCGAACTGGCTTTGGTCCAAATTTATTCGATGCCTGGAGATATCTTGATAAAGGTGATTTGAATTCAGATAACTCAAAAAGAAAATTAAATCCCGATTTTATTCTTAATCATGATCTTTATAAATCTTGCAATATTTTAATAACCAGAGAAAATTTTGGTTGCGGATCAAGTCGGGAGCATGCTGTTTGGGCTTTAACTGATTACGGCTTTACAACTATCATTGCTCCATCTTTTGCTGATATTTTCAAAAATAATTCCTATAAAAATGGTCTCTTACTCATTGAAATAGATGAAGAAAAAATTGATGAAATTTTTAAACAAATAACAGAGAAAAAAACAATTAACATTGAAGTAGATGTTCATAATCAATTTATTTACCTAGAGAAAAAGCAATTCCTGTTTGAATTGGATGACTTTAAGAAAAAGTTTCTTTTAGATGGAATTGATGAAGTAGGTTTTACACTCCAACATCAGAATAAAATAGAGGATTTTGAGAAAAATTATAAAAAAACTGTACCTTGGTTGTTTAAATGAAAGACATTGATTTACTTCTTTTAAGCGGTGATGGCGTGGGTCCAGAAATCATGGAAAGTGCGATTTCATTGCTTGAAAAAATCCAATCTAGTTTCAAGATTAACTTCAATTTGATCGAAGGTCTTATCGGTGGAGCGTCAATTGATGCTCATGGACTACCGATATCAGATGAAACTTTGAATCAAGCATCTCAAGCAGACTCAATCTTATTTGGTGCAGTGGGAGGTCCTAAATGGGATTCACTTCCTCCTAATGAAAAACCTGAAAAAGGTTTGTTAGAACTAAGATCTTCACTAGGCCTGTTTGCAAATCTAAGGCCTGCAATTTTATTTGATAGTTCCTTGGAAGCATCATCTTTAAAGCCCGATATCATAAAAGATCTTGATATGCTTATCGTAAGAGAGCTCACTGGCGGTATATATTTTGGTGAGCCTAGAGAAAAAAAATCATTTTCTGCTTTTAATACAATGATTTATGAAAGGCATGAAGTTGAAAGAATCGCTAGGGTTGCTTTTGATTCTGCATCCTTAAGAAACAAAAAAGTTTGTTCAGTTGATAAATCAAATGTTCTTGAAGTGTCTGAATTTTGGAGGGAAGTTGTATTAGATGTATCAAAAGATTATCCAGATATAGAATTAAGTCATATGCTTGTCGACAACGCTGCCATGCAGCTTGTGAAAAACCCTAAACAATTTGATGTCATTCTTTCAAGCAACTTATTTGGAGATATCCTCTCTGATATTTCTGCAATGCTTACTGGATCTATAGGAATGCTTCCTTCTGCTTCCTTGGATAACAGAAATAAAGGGTTGTATGAACCAGTTCATGGCAGTGCTCCTGATATTGCAGGACAAGGAACAGTAAACCCAATCGCGATGATTCTTTCAGTTGGTATGATGTTTAGGTATTCACTTAATCAATTAGAAATATCAGAAAAGATTAAAAGTGCAGTCTCAAATACTCTTAATGATGGATACGCTACTAAAGATATTGCTGATAAGAATAGTAAAATTTGTTCAACTAGAGAATTAACAAAAATAATTATCGATCATGTCTAATATTAAGTTAGCAATAGTAGGTGCCACGGGCGCGGTTGGAAGAGAATTTTTGAGAATCCTTGCAGAACAGCAGTTTCCCGCTGAAAATCTTTTTTTGGTTGCTTCATCTAAATCTGCAGGCAAAGCAATTAAATATTTTGAAAAAATTATAGAAATTGAAGATCTTCAACTTTTCAATTTTAGTAAAGCTAGCGTGGCATTTTTTTCAGCCGGATCAGCAGTTGCTGAATCTCACGCATCTCAAGCTATCGAGAAAGGTTGCACTGTCATAGATAATTCATCCTTTTTTAGAAACAGAGACGATCTTGAACTCATTGTTCCTGAAGTAAATGGATCTAGATTAGAAGATCTTAATTTGCCTGCAATAATTGCTAACCCGAATTGTTCCACTGCCCAAATGGTAGTTGCTCTAAAGCCTTTCCATGATCTATTTAAGATAAAAAGAGTAGACGTCGCTACTTATCAATCAGTATCAGGAACAGGACAATCAGCCTCTGAAGAACTTAAAGAACAATCTCGAAAAATTCTCGATGGTGAAGAACATTCTAATAATGTTTACCCAGTGCAAATAGCTTTCAATGCATTGCCTCTTGCTGGCGATATCTTAGAAAATAATTATTCAGAAGAAGAAATGAAACTTACGACCGAGACAAAGAAGATATTTTCTGACGACATTGAGGTATCAGCAACATGCGTAAGAGTTCCAGTTCAAAGAGGTCATGGAGAGGTCATACACTTGGAAACAGAAAAAGAAATTAATCTAGAAGAAGTTAAAGATTCAATTAATAATCAAAATGGACTCATACTGTGTGATTCCGATGAAGATTTTTTCCCAACTCCAGTTACTCATGCTGAAAAATCCAATGAAGTTTTTATTGGCAGATTAAGAAAGGATTTATGGAAAGATAATAGAGCAAATTTTTGGATTGTCTCTGATAATTTAAGAAAAGGAGCAGCTTGGAATAGTTACCAAATCCTTTCTTCGCTCATTAAAAATAAGTCGCATGAACTGCTCAATGATGAGTATGCAGAGGTTGGCGACCCTATTGATGCAAGATTAAATCTAGCCGTTAGTTATATCGAAATGGGGAAAGCATACGATGCAAAAGCTATCATTTATGAGGTTTTTGATTTAAGTCCTAATTTTGAACAAAAAAATAAAGCCGACTCTCTTCTTCAAAAGATAAATGATCAAGGAAGTTAAGAAGTACGCGCTTGGGTTAGAGTACATAGGTACAAATTTAAAAGGCTGGCAAAGACAAAAAAAGGGTCACACAACCGTACAAGATATCGTTGAAAAATCACTATCAAAATTTCTTGATCAGAAAATATCAACAATTTGCTCAGGAAGGACTGATTCCGGCGTCCACGCGCTGAATCAAACTGTACATTTTGAGACAAGCAAAAGTAGAACTGATGAATCTTACCTCAAGGGGCTTAATTCCTTAATGGGTCCTCAAGTTAAAGCGATTTGGATAAAAAAAGTTGATAAAGATTTCAGTGCAAGATTTTCAGCCATTAAAAGAAGGTATAGGTACGTCATTGAAGAAAGATCAACCGGCTCTGTTTTTTCGAGTAATTATTCTTTATCTGTTCAAAAGAAAATTAATGTTAGTAAGTTAAAAAAAGCTTCTAAATTTTTGATTGGAGAAAATAATTTTAGTTCTTTTCGTTCATCTTCATGTCAATCTCACAGTCCTTTTAGAAATATTGAATCAATTAAAATTTCAAGGAAGGGAGAATTTATTTTTTTTGATATTACCGGGAATGCATTTTTACATAATATGATAAGAATTATTATGGGTACCCTAATTATGATATCCGATGATAATTTAAATCCTGATATCATGAAAAAAATCCTAGCTGCTAAAGACAGAAACTTTGCAGGTAAAACAATTACGTCCAAAGGTTTATTTTATTTTGGCCCCGAATATCCTAAAGAAATGAAGATACCCTATATTAATTTTGAACATAGTTCATTTATCTTTTGAAAACATGAGTATCTATACAAAAATTTGCGGAATAAATGACATAGAATCCGGATTGCTTTGTTCAAATTTAGGAGCTGATGCGCTTGGGTTTATTAGATATGAAAAATCACCCAGGTTTGTTGAATTGGATGTACCGCTCAAAATTCAGGAAAGTTTAGATAAGGAACTTGATATAGTTTTTGTATTTGTTAATCCCAGTGAGAAAGAAGTTAAAACAGTTATTGAAAAATTTCCTAATTCAATAATTCAATTTCATGGAGAGGAGCCGGCTGGGTTTTGTGAATCATTTGGTAGAAAATACATTAAAGCATTTCATGCCTATAACTTAAGGTATTGGAAAAACTATATGGATTTGTACTCTAGTGCTCATGCTTTTTTAATTGATTCGGGTAATTCAGTTCAAAAGGGTGGAACAGGGATTGCTTTTGATTGGAAGCTTATTCCAAAAACAGAAAAAGAAAAAATAATCATTGCAGGAGGCATTAATTCTAGTAACGTTTCTGATTTGTTAAGTAAAAAGAATAATATTTTTGGAATTGATGTAAATTCTGGACTAGAGTCGAAGGAAGCAATAAAAGATATAGAAAAAATTGAGACTTTTTTTAAGGTTTTGAAAAAAAATGGCAAATAAAACTAATAATTACAATTATCCTGACAAAAATGGACGATTTGGTTCATTTGGAGGCAGGTACGTTTCTGAAACCTTAATTTCTGCATTAGAAGAACTAGAATCTTTATATAAAAAGATTAAAAACGATAAAAAATTTCAGGAAGAGTTAACCAATGATCTGCAAACCTTTGTAGGTAGACCTTCGCCTCTATATTTTGCAAAGAGATGGACCGATAAACTCAATGGAGCCAAAGTTTTCCTAAAGAGGGAAGATTTAAATCATACAGGGGCTCACAAAATTAATAATACTGTTGGCCAAGTTCTCTTAGCAAAGAAAATGGGCAAGAAAAGAATTATTGCAGAGACCGGAGCAGGACAACATGGCGTTGCAACTGCAGCTGTGTGCGCGCGTCATGGAATAGAATGCATAATTTTTATGGGATCTGAGGATATCGAAAGACAGGCCCAGAATGTCTATAGAATGAAATTAATGGGAGCAGAAGTATGTCCGGTTTCTTCAGGGACATCGACATTAAAAGATGCAATGAATGAAGCTATGAGAGATTGGGTTTCCTACATAGACGACACTCATTATATTATTGGCAGTGTAGCCGGCCCTCACCCATATCCAATGATTGTTAGGGATTTTAATTCAATCGTTGGAACAGAACTAAAAAAACAATCAAAAATCCTTTTTGGAAAGTATCCAGATAAAATAGTCGCTTGCGTTGGAGGGGGTTCTAATGCCATGGGAATTTTTTACCCTTTTATTAAGGACAAAGAGGTAGATTTAATTGGAGTCGAGGCCGCAGGATCTGGCTTAAGTTCAGGTAAGCATGCTGCACCCTTAAGCGATGGATCTCCTGGAGTTCTGCATGGAATGAAAACTTATTTAATGCAAAACTCAGATGGTCAAATTTTGGGGACTCATTCAGTTTCAGCTGGGCTAGATTATCCTGGAGTAGGTCCTGAACATTCTTTCTTGAAAGATATGGGCAGAGTGCATTATGAAGCAGCTACAGACAAAGAGGCTCTTAAAGCTTTCCACGATTTAAGTCGAGTTGAAGGAATAATGCCAGCGTTAGAGACTTCACATGCCTTAGCTTGGGTATCCAAGAATGCTAAGAAATTGAAAAAATCAGACATCGTGGTTGTCAATTTATCTGGTAGAGGAGACAAAGACATGCAATCAGTGGCCAAAGCTGATGGAATTAATTTTTGATCTAAAATGGGAAGAATCAAAGACTCTTTTGAAAGGGCAAGAAATCAAGAGTCAAAAACACTAATCACCTACTATGTAGCTGGCGATAATAATTTAAACTTTTCAAAAAAAGTTTTTCTTAAACTATTATCTCATGCAGATATCATCGAAATAGGAGTTCCTTTTTCAGATCCTATGGCTGAAGGATCTGTTATTCAGCGTTCTCACGAGAGAGCATTAAGCTCCGATATTACCTTCAGCAAAATATTATCTTTAGTTAAGGAGTTGAGAATCCATAATCAAGATAAGCCAATTGTGCTCATGGGTTATATGAATAATTTTCTCTCACAAGGAGAGAACCTGTTCAAAAAAATAAAAAAGGCAGGAGTTGATGGACTGATAATTGTGGATCTACCCTACGAAGAAAGTGAATTTTTTTATAATAAACTCAAAGACATTGATTTGGATTTAATCAGGCTAATTTCTCCCACAACTCCAAAAAAAACAATCGAAAAAATAGTTAAATTTTCTAGTGGCTTTCTCTATTATGTTTCTTTTAGAGGAGTAACAGGCGCCAAACTTTCAAATTTTAAAGAAGTGCAAGACAAGGTTAAATACATCAAATCAAAAACAAAAATTCCGGTTGTGGTAGGATTCGGAATAAAGGAAGGGGAGATCGCTCAAAAAATGTCAAAAATATCTGATGGCGTAGTTGTTGGAAGTAGATTAATTGATATTATTCAACAAAAGAATTTTAGATTGAATGACTCACTTAATTTTTTAGAAAAGTCTCTGAAAACATTTAAAAGAGATGTTAGAAAAAAATGAAAAAATGGTTTGATAAAATTCTTCCTTCTTTTATAAGACAAAATCCTGAAGAGAGACCTAGTCCAATCCCACAAGGCCTCTGGCAGAGTTGCCCAAACTGCAATGAAATAATCTATGGGCCGGACCTAGAGGAAAATCATTATGTTTGCACTAACTGTGGGCATCACATAAGAATAGGTGCGAGACATAGAATGAGCTATTTCTTTGATAATAATGAGTATCAAGAAATCTCAGAAAGCATTGAAACTAAAGACTGGCTTGATTTTAAAGATACTAAAAAATATAAAGATCGAATCTCAGAATCTATTAATAAAATAAATGAGAAAGAAGCCATCATTTCCGCTTACGGTAAAGTCAAAGATAGAGAAATGGTCGCCGCAGCATTCGAATTCAGATTCATGGGCGGATCGATGGGTTCAGTGGTAGGTCAAAAATTTACTGATGCAGTATATTATGCTGTTGATAAGAAACTGCCTTTTGTTTGTTTTTCTACTAGCGGAGGAGCAAGAATGCAAGAATCATTAGTTTCTCTCTTTCAAATGGCAAAAACAGCAGCAGCTCTCAATGATCTCAAGCAAGCAAAGCTGCCTTTCATATCAGTACTAACCGATCCAATTTATGGAGGCGTTGCCGCGAGTCTCGCCATGTTGGGAGATGTAAATATAGCGGAACCTAAAGCTCAGGTCGGATTCACTGGACCTAGAGTCATTGAGCAAACTGTAAGAGTTAAACTGCCTGATGGTTTTCAAAAAAGTGAATTTCTTTTAAAGCATGGAATGATCGATATGATAGTGCCTAGGACTGAACTAAAAGAAAAAATATTTAATTTAGTATCAAAATTATCACCAAAGATTGACGAAGCTTGAAGCTTGGATAAGCAAATTCCTTTTTTCTGAGGATAACTCTGAAAAGGGTCTTAAAAATCCTCAGAAGGTCTATGATCTTCTCAACATCCAACCCAGAGGAAAGATTATTCTCATTTCAGGCACCAATGGAAAAGGAACCACAGGTGAAATAATAACTCAACTTGGTTTACAGAAAGGTTTAAAAGTCGGTACTTTTTCCTCGCCTCATTTAATTCGAATTAACGAAAGAATAAAAATAAATGGTGAGTCAATATCGGATGACTTATTTTTGAACTCCCTGGAAGCTGTGAAAGAAGCCAAAGGAGATATCCCACTTAATTTTTTCCAGTACCTAGCTTTAGCTATGATGAAAATTTTTAATGATGAGAATATTGATCTCTGGATTATAGAAATTGGCATTGGAGGAAGGCTAGATCCCACAAATATTTTAAATGCAGATCTATCTATCATTACAAACGTTCAACTTGATCATGAAGAAATTTTAGGGAAAGGAATAGAAAATATTGCAAAAGAAAAAGCTGGAATCATTAAAGAAAATAAAAAATTTATTTTTGGCAATTCCCATGTACCGAATTCTCTAAAAAAAGAAATCAAAATTAAAAATGCTAACTCATCTTTTTTAAAAAAAGATTTCGAAGTAAAGATAAACAAAGAAAGCATTTTATATCTTGATAAAAAGAATCAATTCAAATTTGAAGATAAACAAAATATAGATTCATCATCTATAGCGATAGCTATAAAGTCATTCTTAAGTTTAGGATTCAAGATTTCAGAAAACCAAATTCAAAAAGCTTTGGATTCTTTTTCTATTAAAGGAAGATGTGAAGTTATTTCAGAAGATCCTTATATCTTGCTAGATGTTTGCCACAACTTGTCTGCATTAGAGAAATTAAAAAAAGAACTCTTAAAAAAAATTGAAGGTAAAAAAACTGCTGCAATTTTCGCATCTTCAAAGAATAGTTATGATCTTATTTCTCCTCTTAAAGAAATAATTGACTGTTGGCATTTTCCTAGATGTAAAGAAAGAAGATTAATGAATCCAGAGCAATTCTTAGCTTCAGTAAATAATGAAAGTATCGGTTCTCATGGTGATAGTCTAGAAGTTACTTATAAGAAAATAAAAAATAAAAATGAATTCGATGCGATAATTATTTATGGATCATTCTATTTAGTCGGAGAGTTTCTAGAATCAAATTTAGTATGATGTAGAATCAATCATGGATATTCTTGAAGGAAATATTTCTTTAAATTGGATTGATTTCTTATTGGCAGGAATATTTATTTTTTCTCTTGTTGTAGGAACTTTTAAAGGTTTAGTAAAAGAAATATTTTCTGTAGTTGAGTGGGTAGGTTCAATTTTTCTTGCATATTTCTTTAGACTAAATTTATCTTCGGTATTGCCTTTAAATAACCTTAATGAATTCACTAAAGAAATTTTAAGTTCAATCATTATTTTTATTTGTGCTTTTATTATATTCAGACTTATTGGAAATATTATTTCAAAAGGAATGAAGCTTATCGGTCTTTCATTTTTTGATAGGTTTTTAGGATCAGCTTTCGGAGCATTGAGAGCCTTAGTTGTTTTAGTATTTATTTTTTTGATTTCAAAGGAAGAGTTAGCAAATAAAGAATGGTGGGAGGAAAGTTATTTTTCTTACCATATCATCGAAATTTCAAAATTAATTGAAGAATATGATGTTCCTGAAAAAATTAAAGGGGTAAAATTTCCACTTCAAGAAAATCTAGATTCTATAAACAAAAAGATTCAATAAAAATGTGCGGTGTAGTAGGGATTGTCTCAAAAAATGAGGTTGCTTCAGATCTTTATGAGGCTCTCACAGTAATTCAGCATCGAGGGCAAGATGCAGCTGGTATAGCTACTTCAGAGGAAAAAAGATTAAATTCAAGAAAACAACTTGGCCTAGTTAGAGAGGTTTTTAGAGAGCATCATATTCAGTCACTCACTGGGAAAATTGGTATTGCACATGTTAGATACCCCACTGCCGGTGGGGCTTCAAGGGAGCTAGCACAACCTATGTATGTAAATTCACCATATGGTATAAGTATTGTTCATAATGGCAATTTAGTGAATACAGATTCTCTATGCGAAGAACTTGCTGAGACAGATAGAAGGCACTTAAATACAAATTCAGATTCAGAAGTAATCCTTAATATTTTTGCTCATGAGCTGCAACAGATTGGAGGTGTTCAACCTTCTAAAGAAGAAATTTTCGAGGCTGTTACAAGGATGCAATCAAGATTATCTGGAGCATACTCAATAATAATTATGATCAACAATGTGGGATTAGTAGCAGTTAGAGACCCCCACGGAATAAGACCTTTAATCATAGGTAAGAGGGATGAGGATCTTATGGGGGCAGAATATATGATTGCCTCCGAAAGCGCGGCAATTGACGCACTTGATTTTAAAATCATTGATGACATTGCGGCTGGTGAAACAATTTTTATTTCAAAAGAAGGAAAAATGAGCAGATCCAATAGTCAAAAGGCAGCAAAGCATAGCCCGTGTATTTTTGAATACGTTTATTTAGCTAGACCTGATTCAGTTATTGATAAGGTATCTGTTCATAAAGCTAGACAAAGAATGGGTACCTACCTTGGCGAAAAAATACTTGGTCTGTATCCTGAGCACGAAATAGATGTAGTTATACCCATCCCTGAAAGCAGCACAACATCAGCAAACGAAGTAGCAAAGAAACTTGGCTTACCTTACAGAGAGGGTTTTGTGAAGAACAGATATATCGGAAGGACGTTTATCATGCCCAAACAAGAGATGCGACGAAAATCTGTTAAGAGAAAACTTAATCCAATTACTATGGAATTTGAAGGCAAAAATGTTCTTCTTGTAGATGATTCAATTGTTAGGGGAACTACAAGTAAGCAAATAGTAGAAATGGCTAGAGAAGCTGGAGCAAAAAAAGTTTTTTTTGCATCCGCAGCACCTCCAATTAGATTTCAAAATGTTTATGGAATTGATATGGCTGCAACTACCGAGTTGATTGCTCATCAAAAAGATGAAGATCAAATTGCAGAATATATAGGAGCCGATTGGCTGGTTTATCAAAATTTAGAAGATCTTATAAGAAGCGCCAAAGAAGGAAATAAAGAGATAGAAAATTTTGAAACTTCTATCTTTGATGGTGAATATTTAGATGATCAAGTTTCTTCTGATTACTTGAAAAATCTCGAGGTCTTGAGATCTGATTCAAATAAAATCTAATTAGATTCAATCGTCACAGCTGGAAGTTTTGCATTATCAGCTGCATCTTTATAGCTCTTGATTTCGTTAAAATTCATGTATCGAAAAATGTCAGCTGACATAGTATTTATTTCAGACATAAAACTCTGATATTCATCATTGGTGGGAAGTTTTCCAAGAATAGATGAAATCGCTGCAAGTTCCGCCGAAGCGAGATATACATCAGCGCCATCACCCAGTCTGTTTGGAAAGTTCCTTGTTGAGGTTGATACGACGGTTGCATTAGGTTCAACTCTTGCTTGATTGCCCATACATAAAGAACATCCGGGAACTTCAGTTCTTACCCCAGCTTTTTTGAAAATATCATAGAAGCCTTCCTGTTCAAGTTGAAATTTATCCATTCTGGTGGGAGGAGAAATCCATAATCTTGTTGGAAGAGAAGAGGTATCCTTTAAAAGTTTTCCAGCAGCTCTGAAATGGCCAATATTTGTCATACAAGAACCGATGAATACCTCATCAATTTTATCTTCTCCAATTTCAGAAAGTGTTTTTATATCGTCTGGATCATTTGGACAAGCTAAAAGAGGTTCTTTTATTTCATTTAGATTAATTTCAATTGTGGCTGCATACTTGGCATTATTATCCGGTTTAAGTAAGACAGGATTTTGAATCCATTGTTCCATTTTTTGAGCTCTTCTTTCCAAGGTCCTTGCATCTCCATATCCCTCAGAGATCAGCCACCTCAAAAGAACTATATTTGATTTTAGATATTCTAAAATTGGTTCTTCATCTAAAAGAACAGTACATCCAGATGCAGATCTTTCTGCAGAAGCATCGGACAACTCAAAAGCTTGTTCAATTTTTAAATTTGGTAATCCTTCAATTTCAAGACATCTACCAGAGAAAATATTTTTCTTACCTTCTTTCTCAACAGTAAGAAGACCTTTTTGAATAGCTGCATAAGGAATAGCGTTTACAAGGTCTCTAAGAGTTATTCCAGGTTGCATTTCTCCAGAAAACCTTACCAAGACAGATTCAGGCATATCTAAAGGAATCACGCCTAAAGCCGCTCCAAATGCTACAAGTCCAGATCCAGCTGGAAAACTAATTCCTATTGGGAATCTAGTATGAGAATCTCCCCCAGTTCCAACAGTATCTGGAAGTAACATTCTATTTAACCAAGAATGAATGATCCCGTCTCCGGGTTGCAAAGCAACTCCACCACGCGTTTTGATAAATTCTGGCAAAGTGTGCTGTGTTTCTATATCAACAGGCTTAGGATATGCAGCGGTATGACAAAAAGACTGCATAACTAAATCAGATGTGAAACCCAAGCAAGCTAGTTCCTTAAGTTCATCTCTAGTCATTGGTCCAGTGGTATCTTGAGAACCAACTGTAGTCATAATTGGTTCACAATAGGTGCCAGGTCTGATGCCTTCAACACCACAAGCTTTACCAACAATTTTTTGAGCAAGAGTATAGCCGTCGTTTGATTCATCTGCTTTCCCCGGTCTAACAAATACATCTGTTGCTGGCAAGTTCAAAAAGTCCCTGGCTTTATCAGTCAAGCTTCTACCAATTATCAGCGGTATTCTTCCGCCAGCTCTTACTTCATCTAGAAAAGTTTCTGACTTAAGTTCAAAAGACGATATGTTTTCAGAGCTCTCATTTTCGATTTTTCCTTCGTGAGGAAATATTGTTATCACATCACCAGATTCCATTTTTTCAACATCTGCTTCGAAAACAAGAGTGCCGGCATCTTCCATTGTATTAAAGAAAATAGGAGCTATTTTGGTTCCTATGCATATGCCTCCTGTTCTTTTATTTGGGATGAAAGGAATATCATCTCCCATATGCCATAAGACTGAATTTGTAGCCGATTTTCTAGAAGATCCAGTACCAACGACATCACCTACCAGACATACAGGATGACCTTTTTCTTTTAATTTTTTTATTTCTTCAAGAGGATCATTAGACAAACCTTGTCTTGGCATTTTGTACATCGCCAAAGCATGCAATGGAATATCTGGTCTTGACCAAGCATCCGGTGCAGGAGAAAGATCGTCAGTGTTTGTTTCGCCAGGAACTTTAAAAACAGTCGTAGTTATTGAATGGGGAACTTCGGGTTTGGATGTAAACCATTCTGCTTCTGCCCAAGATTTTAAAACTTTTGCTGCATTCGAAGAATCTTTTGATTTTTCTGCTACGTCATTGAATGCATCGAAAACCAATAAAGTCTGTGAAAGTGCTTTAACAGCCTCATTTCCACATTCGTCATCATCGAGAAGATTAATAAGAGGTTCAACATTGTAACCACCGAGCATAGTTCCTAGGTAAAAAGTAGCTTTTGTGGGATCAATCAAATCACATGTGATCTTTTTTGTGGCGATATCATTAAGAAATGCTGCTTTTACATAGGCAGCATCGTCTACTCCAGCAGGAACTCTATTGATTAATAGATCTAGTAATAATTCTCCGTCATCAGAGTTCTCTTTGATTAGCTCAACAAGATCAGCAGTTTGTTCAGCATCGAGTGGTTCTGGCGGAATGCCAAGTTCGGCTCTTTCTTTTTCAATTTTTTTATATGCTTCTAACATAAACCCCTAAAAAAGTTGCTAGTATACCCTTTATGCAGAAGAAGACTAGAACCCCATGCGTTGGAATATGTTCTACGACATATGGAGACGAAGTTTGTAGGGGGTGCAAAAGGTTTTACTTCGAGGTAATCAACTGGAATAAATACGACGAAGATGAAAAAGATGCAATCTGGACGAGATTGGAATCTTTAAAAACTCAAATTATTTATTCAAAAATAAAACAAATAAACTCAAAAAAACTATCTACAAAAATCGCCGAATTAGATTTAAAAATAAAAACAGATCTTAATGAGTACTGCCAAATTTTTGATTTAATTAAACTTGTAAGTGAAAGTTTTGAAGATCTGAGTGATTTTGGAATAACTTTTCATGATGAAAGCATGAACCTAGAAATACTTAAGAGAGATTTAGAAGAAGAACTTTTAGCTTTATCTGATGCACATTATTCAAAGTACTTTAAAGATCCTCTCGAGCAGAAAAAAGCTTAAAAAGTTTCTAGAGAAATCTCTCCATCAATTACCGTTGCATAGTTAACCTCATTTTCCCAATCACTTAAGACCACTCTTACAAGGTTTTCATCTTTATGGATGAAGGGTCTATGAGTATGTCCATGAATCATTTTGTTTATGCTAAATTCACTGCTAATTTTTAAGACAGATTCAAGATTAACATCCATAATTTCATTTTTTTTATTACCAGTTTCTTCGTTGCTCATTTCTCTTAAACCAGATGCAATATCAAATCTTTCTTGTAAAGATTTAGATAAAAAGTCATCTCTCCAACTCTTATCCCTAACAAGTTTTCTAAATTCCTGATATCTAACGTCATCTGTGCAAAGGGTATCTCCATGAAGAAGGAGTATCTTAGAAGATCCATCTTCATAAATATGATAATCAGAAAGAAGTTTCGCTTTTATAGATGAGCAAAAATTTTCTCCAATTAAAAAGTCTCTATTACCGTGCATTAGAAAAACTTTTATTCCACCAGTCGATACTTTTTTTAAAATTTCAATGACATTTTTATTAAACTCGGATTCATTATCATCACCAATCCAAGTTTCGAACAAATCACCCAAGATAAATAAATTATCAAATCCATTAACTTTTGAGGATAAAAACCTCTCAAATTTGTCATACAAAGCAAGGTCCGATTCATGTAAATGTAAATCAGATATTAAAACCGCACTCATGAATGAGTTATTGTTTTAGAGATGCACTCAGAATTTTTATATCTTCTCTTGGTACGTCCTGATGAGGTCCAAAGCTTCCTGTTTGCACTGTTGCCATTTCATCGACAACTTCTTGACCCTTTACGACTTTTCCAAAGACAGCGTATCCCCATCCCATTGGAGTTTCAGAGGAAAAATCTAGACTAATATTATCTTGAAGATTAATGAAAAACTGTGAAGTTGCTGAGTGAGGATCATTGGTTCGGGCCATTGATAATGTATACCTATCATTTTTTAAACCATTATTGGCTTCATTTTGTATTGGTTCCTGAGTTTCTTTTTGTTCCATTCCAGAAATATGACCGCCTCCTTGGACAACAAAACCTGGAATTATTCTATGAAAGATTGTTTCCTCAAAAAAACCGCTTTCAACGTAAGACACAAAGTTTTTAACTGTTATCGGCGCATCATCTTCGTAAAGTTCAATTTCCAAAGTGCCCATTGTCGTGACTAGAACTACAATAATATTATTCATAATTTCCTCTTTAGATGTCATTCTAATCTATAATTGATCTTCTCTGAAATGAAGATATTTGATTCAAAAAGTTCTAAAAAGATAAGTTTTAATCCATTAAAAGAAGGAAAAGTATCACTTTACGTTTGTGGAATGACAGTTTATGACTCTTGCCACATTGGACATCTTAGAACTTTTTTATCCTTTGATTTTATAGTTAAGTCCTTTAGGGCTCTTAACTATGATGTCCATTATGTAAGAAATATTACTGATGTAGATGACAAAATAATTGCTAAAGCAAAATCTGAAAATACCTCTCCTTCTGCTATTTCAGAAAAGTATATTCAGGAAATGCATGATGATTTTTCCTCTATGTCTATGCTGTCACCAGACGTTGAGCCAAAAGTTACTGAACACATGGATTCCATAATTTCCTTCATAGATGATTTAATCTCTAAGAATTTTGCTTATACAACCAAACACGGAGATGTTTTTTTTGACGTAGAGTCTTTTGAAAATTATGGAGAGTTATCGAATAGAAATCTTGAAGATATGGTTTCTGGATCAAGAATTGATATAGATGATACTAAAAAAAATCCAGCTGACTTTGCGCTTTGGAAAATCTCCTCTGATGAGGCTTCTTGGAACTCACCTTGGGGGAAAGGAAGACCTGGCTGGCATATTGAGTGTTCGGCTATGAGTAGAGATTATTTGGGAAAAAATTTTGATATTCATGGAGGAGGTTTAGACCTTAAATTTCCTCATCATGAAAACGAAAATGCTCAATCTAAATGCAACCATGATGGATTGTTTGCTAACTTTTGGTTGCACACTGGACCTTTAACTATAGAGGAAGAGAAGATGTCAAAGTCTCTAGGAAATTTCGTTACAATCAAAGACATCTTGAAAAAATATCACCCGGAGGTGATTAGATTTTTTCTTTTTTCTACTCACTATAGGAATCCTTTGAATTTTTCTTTTTATGGACTTGATGAAAGTAAAAAAACACTCGATAAATTTTATGATGCTTTAAGAAAAGTAGATTTATCTGATAATAAAAATATTCCTCTCGATGAGGGAGTCATTGAAAGTTTGAAAGATGATTTCAACTCTCCTAAATTGATCTCTTTTCTGCATAAGATATTAGATAAATTAAATAAGTCATTTCTTAATAATAAAAATGAATCTAAATCTATAGCTGATCTTCTTATTTCATCGGGGAGTGTAATGGGATTATTTCAATCAAAGCCAGACGAGTATTTTAAATTTATTTCATCTGAAGTACTTATAACGGAGGAAGAAATAGAAGATTTAATAACTGAAAGAAATCTTGCAAGAAATCAAAAAGACTTTATTAAGTCAGACAAGATTAGAGATGATTTAAAAGCTAAGGGAATTAATCTTGAAGATATTGGAGAAAAAACTATCTGGAAAAGGGTGACTTTAGATGAATAAATTAAGCAAATAAATTAAATACCCTAAAATAAAAATTAATCCAAAGCCGTAAAAAAGAATTCTGGAAAGACCATCTTTTTGTCTACCAACCATAAGAGCAAGAATAAACAACGCGCTGAAAACGCTCATAATCAAGAAATCCCTTGTGAAAATTACACCATCAAATACTTCATTGCTGCCAAATGCAATGATTGGAAACACCACCACAATATTTAAAAAATTAGATCCAAGAACATTTCCTATGACTATCAAAGATTTATCTTGTCTTATTGCGGCAACGGTTGCCGCAAGTTCGGGGAGACTTGTGCCCACAGCTATGATGCTTAGTCCAATGATTACCTCAGATAATCCAAAATAAATTGCTATCGATTCAGCTCCAGTCACAGTGAGTTCCGAACCAATTATTAGTACCAAAAGGCTCAAAAGGGTAAAGAAAATTACTTTCATTAACCCTGAATCTTGATTACTGACCTCAATATCAGCCTCTTCAGATCTTAATAAATTCAATACAAATAAAATTATTAGACAAATACATAAAATTCCATCCCCTATGCTCAGCCTTAAGTCGAAAAGACAATAACCTGCAATGAGGGTGCATAAAATGAATAGAAAAATATTTCTTAAATCAAGAGGTATAGCTTTGGAGGCTAAAGCAAAACAACTCAATCCAAATATAAGACCTATATTGCTGATATTTGATCCAATTGAATTTCCTAATGCAATCTCAGGAGTATCGTTAAGCACAGATGAAATGCTAACAAATATTTCGGGTGCTGACGTTCCAAGAGCAATTAAAGTTAAACCAATAATTAAATCACTAATGCCAATTTTTCTGGCCAATATCGAAGAATTTGATATGAATTTGTCAGCACCCCAAATGAGACCTGCTAGTCCAATAGAAAGAAAGATAAATGATATTAATATTGACATTAACCAAATAATTTAATTTTTCTGTTATAAGCGCAATAGTCACATCTATCTGACTCTTCTGGAAGTTCGTCGCTATTCAAACAATTTTTTATTTCCTTCAAAGCAGGAGTTACCCATGAATCATTAGCTTTGTATGGCAAAATTTTAACTTCAAAATTTAAGCAATTATCAAAAACCTTTGAATCTTTTATACCATTGCAGTAAACAAAATAAGACATATCGTCTACATCGAAGCCGTTTTGCCTGAATAGCCACTGATAAATTTCAATTTGTCTTTTATATGAAATTTGCCAGGGAGCATCTATAGTTACATCCCCTTTTTTTGAAGTTGCTTTATAGTCAGCAATTATCAATTTATCATTTTTAGTATTAATCCAAACGTCATCAACGAGCCCATAAATGTATAGATTCAGCTCTTTTAATTCGATGCCAATCCCTTGATTTCTTGTTCTCCAAATTTCAATATCAGGATGATCGTAAGGTTTAGCATCTATAGAAGATTCAATGAGATATGGATGATTGTTTTCTGTACCTCGGTAAGAATCAAATTCATCTTTCAAGAGTTGATCAACTGCATTATTTAAATTGAATGGAAAAGAATCTGGCTTTTTTACTCCTAATTTTTCTTCTAAGTAAAAACATCTTTTACACTTTGAAAAATTCTCAATTCTGCTACGACTTAATTTATAAGGTTTGTCAGATCTGGGATCGTATAATGGCATAAAATTCTGGCTCCGCGAGCAGGGCTCGAACCTGCGACCCAGTGATTAACAGTCACTTGCTCTACCAACTGAGCTATCGCGGAAAAGAGGGTATTATAAGCAAAAACATCTAATATGAGTAAACCATTTGAAATAGTTTCAGCATTTAAGCCCTCTGGAGATCAACCAGTTGCTATTCAAAAAGTGGTGGAAGGAATTAATTCGGGTCTATTAAATCAAACATTAAAGGGAGTAACTGGCTCAGGAAAAACATTCGCTATGGCGAACGTTATTCAAAATCTTCAAAGACCCGCCATCGTCATGGCTCATAATAAAACTTTAGCTGCACAGCTTTATGGCGAGTTTAAAGAATTTTTTCCAAACAATGCAGTTGAATATTTTGTCTCTTACTACGATTATTATCAGCCTGAAGCTTACGTCCCAGTGTCAGACACCTTTATAGAAAAAGATGCTTCTATAAATGAACACATTGAACAAATGCGACTTTCAGCAACAAAAGCTGTTATGGAGAGACGGGATGTTGTAATTGTCGCCACAGTCTCAGCTATCTATGGATTGGGTGACCCAAAATCATATTTGCAAATGGTCCTTCATTTAGATGTAGGGGACGAAATAGACCAAAGAATTATTCTTAGAAGACTTGCTGAGCTTCAATATTCCAGAAATGAAGTAGATTTCAAAAGAGCTACTTTTAGAGTCAGAGGCGACGTGATTGATATTTTTCCAGCAGACTCAGATAAGGAAGCCGTGAGAATTGAACTTTTTGATAGTGAAATCGAAGCCATAAAGTTTTTTGATCCTCTTACGGGAGAAATCTTTAGGGAAGTGCCTAGAGTAACAATTTTCCCAAAGACTCATTACGTAACATCAAAAGAAGTTATTGCGAATGCTATTAATAAGATAAAAAGTGAAATGAAAGAAAGGGTCAGCTATCTTGAAGCTAATAATAAACTTGTAGAAGCCCAAAGAATTGAGCAAAGAACAAAATATGACTTGGAGATGATGAGGGAATTAGGTTTTTGCAGCGGAATTGAAAATTACTCCAGATACCTTTCTGGAAGAGAGGAAGGTGAGGCTCCTCCTACGCTTTACGAATATTTGCCAGAGGATGCGCTAGTATTTATTGATGAATCTCACGTTACTTTGCCTCAACTAACCGGAATGTATAGAGGAGATAGATCAAGAAAAGAAACATTAGTTGAGTATGGTTTCAGACTTCCAAGTGCTTTAGATAACCGTCCGTTAAGATTCGATGAGTGGGAGAGTTTATCCGGTCAAAGAATATTTGTTTCAGCTACTCCTGGAAATTATGAAAATGATAATTCAGGACAAACAGTTGATCTGATTGTAAGGCCAACAGGATTGCTTGATCCTACGATAGAAATCAAACCTGCGGAAAATCAAGTAGATGATCTTCTTGACCAAATTCATCAGAGAATTAAGAAGAAGGAAAGAGTTTTAGTGACTGTTTTAACTAAGAGAATGGCAGAGGATTTAAGCAGTTACTTGTATGAACAAGACATAGATGTTCGATATTTGCATTCTGATATTGATACCGTCGAAAGGGTTGAGATATTGCGAGATCTCAGACTTGGAAAGTTTGATGTTCTGGTTGGTATAAATTTGTTGAGAGAGGGTCTTGATCTTCCAGAGGTATCTTTAGTAGCTGTTTTGGATGCTGATAAAGAAGGCTTTTTAAGATCTGAAACTTCGTTAATTCAGACTATAGGAAGAGCAGCTAGACATAAAAGCGGGCATGCAATTTTATATGCAGATCAAATGACCGGCTCAATAGAGAGGACAATAAAAGAAACAGAACACAGACGAAACCTCCAAGAAAAATATAATAAAGAAAATAATATCAGGCCGGAAAGTATCCTTAAAAGTGTCAGTGATATTATGGAGGGAGCAAGAAATATTCCGGGTAAAAAATTTATTGAAGAAGCGCAAGAATTAATTGAGGAAGACTATTCCTCTCCCAAGGAGCTGGCTAGAAGAATTGATGAACTAGAATCTTTAATGTTAGAACACGCAAACAAGCTGGAGTTTGAAGAAGCTGCAAATATTAGAGACCAGATATCCGTATTGAAAGAAAAATTAATTGCCGCTTAATTATTGCTTTTAAAAAAAGTTATAATGAGGTTTGCAAACTTTAATGCCTTCAAAAGAAAATTCTAAGCATCAAGTATTATTATTAGGAAAAAGCACTTTTTCTTCTTTTAAAACAAAGAAAATAATAAAGTTTCAGAGAACTAATTATTCTCTCAAGATAAAATCTATTACTGATCTTTTTGTCCTAGAAATCACACAAAAATCCTATCAATCCAACAAGTCAAAAATTTTAAAATTATTGGATGCAAGGGAAGTTAAGGACATCGATCAGAATTCAATAATTATATGCCCCAGAAGAGGTACAGAATCTCCATGGGCATCCAAATCAAAAGATATTTTTATTAGTTGCGGAGTTGAAGATTTATTCAATATTGAAAAATTAAGGCTTTATAAAACTGAAGGCGTTAACGAACTTAACGATTCAGAACTATTTGACCCATTAACAGAAGAACAAATCAATAAAGAAAATTTAAATAATTTATTTTATAAAAATAAAAAAAAGCTTCTTAAAGAAATAGATCTCAATCAAAACATAAATGAAATTAACGCCAAACTTGGTCTAGCACTAAACGATTTTGAGATTGAATATTTAAAACAAAACTATGAGGATCTTGGAAGAAGACCAACTGATTGTGAGTTAATGATGTTTTCGCAAATTAACTCGGAACACTGCAGACATAAAATTTTTAATTCAAAGTGGGCAATTGATGGTGAATCTGGATATGCTTCCTTGTTTAGCTTTATTAAGGATACTTTTACTAATTATTCAGATGGAGTAATTTCTGCATATAAAGATAATGCCGCAGTTATAGAGGGAATAGGTAAAAAAAGGTTTTTTGCAGACCAGAAATCTAAAAAATACTCATTTATTGATGAGCAAGTAAATTTTTGCATAAAAGTAGAAACACATAATCATCCTACAGGTATATCTCCTTTTCCAGGAGCAGCAACTGGATCTGGTGGAGAAATTAGAGATGAAGGGGCAACAGGCAGAGGTGCTAAACCTAAGGCCGGTTTAACTGGGTATTCTGTCTCTTACCTCAGGCTTGATGAAGTTGAGCCTTGGGAATTTGAAGGCAAGTCTCCAAAAAGGATCGCTTCTCCAAAACAGATAATGATAGAAGCCCCAATTGGTGCTGCTTCTTATAACAATGAGTTTGGAAGACCCAATATTGTTGGATACTTTAGGTCATTCGAAAGAAAAACAAAGAATACTCACTATGGATTTCATAAGCCTATTATGATTGCTGGCGGTCTAGGCAACATAAGGCCTATGCATTCATTTAAAAAGAATGTTTCGGTTAACTCAAAAGTCATCGTCCTTGGAGGCCCAAGTTATTTAATTGGCTTAGGAGGTGGGTCCGCATCTTCTCTTGCATCTGGACAATCTGATGATGAGCTTGATTTTGCATCTGTACAGAGAGGCAATCCTGAAATACAAAGACGATGCCAAGAAGTTATCGACACCTGCTGGGCAATGGCTGAGAAAAATCCTATATCTTTCATTCACGATGTTGGAGCAGGTGGTCTATCAAATGCAATACCAGAAATTGCAAACGATGCCGGTTATGGAGCGAAAATTGACTTATCTCAGATTCCAGTAGCTGATAAATCTCTATCTCCATTAGAGATTTGGTGTAATGAATCGCAAGAAAGATATGTAATTCTCATCGAGGAAAGTAATCTCCATGCCTTTAAAGATATATGTTTCAGAGAAAAATGTCCTTTTGCAGTAGTTGGTGAACTGACTGAGGAAAAAAAATTAACTCTTAACTCACCTGATGAAGATATTCAACCAATTGATTTGCCGATGAAACTCTTATTTGGAGCAAATGAAAATTTAAAAAGGGAATTTTCTACAGTCCCTGGCAATCAGATGCAAGATAATCTCCCAGACATTCATATCAAAAAAACGTGGTTAAGTATTCTGAGTCATCCAACAGTAGGTTCTAAAAATTTTTTAATTTCCATTGCTGACAGGAACGTAGGTGGACTTACTTACAGGGATCAATTTGTTGGAAAATATCAAATGCCAGTCGCAGATAACGCTGTAACACTCTCTTCTTTTGAAGGCTTGGGCGGAGAGGCTATGGCAATGGGAGAGAAATCTCCAATCGCTGTAAAAAATGCAGAAGCTTCAGTAAGAATGGCTTTATCAGAATCAATTTTAAATATCTTATCAAGCGGAGTTAACAAATTATCTGATGTGAAAATCTCAGCAAACTGGATGGCTAACCCAAACAAAAATGAATCCAATAGTGATTTATTTAATTCAGTTAAATCTTTATCTGAGGATATTTGCCAAATTTGGAAAATCACAGTTCCTGTGGGAAAGGATTCAATGTCTATGGAGACAAGATGGAATAATGAAAAAGATATCGTGGTATCACCCCTTAGCCTAGTAGCTTCTTCTTTCTGCAAAATAAAAGATGTTACAAAAGCTATTACTCCAGAAATTAAAAATATAAATGATACTGAGTTACTTCTTTTGGATTTAAGTAATGAGAAGTCTCGATTAGGAGGATCAATTATTGAAGAAGTATTGCAAAAGGATCTAGGAAGAACTCCAGATGTTGAGCAGATTAAAACTTTACCTCTATTTTTCAATTACATAACTTCTCTAGTTCAGAAAGGTCAAATTTTAGCCTTACACGACAGATCCGATGGCGGTTTAGCAGCCTGTCTGTCAGAAATGGTTTTGTGTAGCGAAATGGGAGCAGAAATAGATATTGGATTCTTGGATGAAAAGAAGGTTGCTAGTTTTTTATTTAATGAAGAACTAGGCCTTGTAATACAAGTTGAAAAAGATACCGCTAAAGAAATAAAACAAACTCTAAAAGATTCTTATTATGGTGCAAATGTTATTGAATTAGGAAATCCTACTAAGGAAAATCAATTAATCATTTCAACTAAAAAGGAGAAAATAAATTTCTCTTATAAAGAAATGATGAAAAATTGGTGGAAGGTATCTCATAAAATACAAAAAGAAAGAGATAATCCTAAAGTTGCGGAAGAAGAACTTCGATCAGTTTTAAACCCAAAAAAAAGGAAACTAAGTCAAGATATCAAATTTCGACAACCCTCAGATTCATATTCATCCAGACCGAAGATTGCAATTTTAAGAGAGCAAGGCATAAATGGGCAAACTGAGATGGCTGCAGCATTTCATCAAGCTTATTTTGATCCCTACGACGTTCACATGTCAGATTTAATAACGAAAGAAAAAAACTTGAAAGATTTTTCAGGGATAGTTTTTCCAGGAGGATTTTCCTACGGAGATGTCCTCGGAGCAGGAAAGGGTTGGGCAAACTCAATTCTATTTAATTCTTTTTTATACGATGAATTTTCTGAATTCTTTTTTGATAAAAATAAGATAGTTTTGGGAGTCTGTAATGGTTGCCAAATACTATCAAGTCTAAAAAAAATAATTCCTGGAGCTGAAAACTGGCCAAATTTTATAAAAAATTATTCTGATCAATTTGAAGCAAGATTAACTCAGGTAAATATTCAAAAATCATCATCTGTTTTTTTTGATGGTATGGCTGGCTCAAGACTGATTGTACCGGTTGCTCATGGAGAGGGGAGAGCACAGTTTGAATCCAATAAATCATTCGATAAATTTTCTGAAGAGAAACTTGCAGTTATAAAATATTGCGATGATGAAAGTAGTCCTACTCAAAATTATCCGCTCAATCCAAATGGTTCAAAGGATGCAATAGCTGGCTGTACTTCAAAAGATGGAAGGATCACTGCAATGATGCCTCATCCTGAAAGAGCATTTCTAAATAGACAGATCTCGTGGACAGATGCTGAAGATGAATTCAGTCCTTGGAAAATGATTTTTTTAAATGCTAGAAAGGCAATTAATTAACGTCTAATAATATCTTCTGTTCTCAAGATAAAATTACCGCTCTTTAGGTCAGCAAAAAAATTTTTTAAAGATGAATTTACCCAAGGAAATGCAAGAATGTCCCATGGAATTTCTTCTTCATCAAATAATCCAATCTCAGAGCTTTCTGAAGTTACACTGAAATCATTAGGACCTACCTTAGCGAGGTATATCATATAAACTTGATTGATCTGAGGAATATTAAAAATACCATACAGTTCTCCAGCTTCAACGTCAGCATTAGTTTCTTCTTTTGTCTCTCTTAAAGCGCCTTGAATCAGAGTTTCACCATTTTCGTAAAAACCTGCCGGTAGAGTCCACAAGCCCAATCTGGGTTGAATTGCTCTTTTGCATAATAGAACTTTATTTTCGAAAAAAGGAAGAGTGCCAACAACCACTTTTGGATTTTCATAATGGATAGCTCCACAGGAATCGCAACAAAATCTCTCCCTATTATCATCTTCTGGGATTTTTAAAACGACGGTTCCACCGCAGACACTACAATATTTCAATTTAAGTTTATTTAGTTTTGAAGGTATTTTTTATGAGATACTCAATATGTATGATACCTAAAATTAAGGAAAACTTAAGCTCATATAAGCCCTCAGGCCCCATAGCAGGATTACCACAAGCAGCAGTATTAATTCTCCTTCATGAGACAAGCGAAGATCTTAATGTAATTTACTGTTTGAGATCTAATAATCTTCCTACTCATGCTGGTGAGGTTGCTTTTCCCGGAGGGAAAAGAGAAGAAAAAGATGAAACGTTGAGAGAAACAGCTTTGAGAGAGGCGCAAGAAGAGGTAAATCTGGAATTAAAAGACGTGGAAGTTTTAGGAGAAATTAGTTCTGTGCAATCAAGGTTTGGATTAAGCGTAACTCCTTATATTGGGATACTCAAAAGTAACACATTAATAGCTGATGGGAAGGAAATTGCGGAAGTTTTCAGTGTGCCCTTAAATTTTATTAAAAATAATATGCAGAAAGAACAAAAATCTGAAAACTGGGATAATAAAAAAGTTTTTTTTCCTTTTTTTGAATTTGAAAATAAAATGGTATGGGGACTCACAGCTTATATGACTGTTGAGTTTTTAAAGCTTCTTGATATTGAAATAGATTTAACAAGGAAATAATGATTTATAAATTAGATGATCATAAAGTCACTACAGATGGCGACGATTTTTATGTTGCAGAGACTGCAACAGTAGTTGGAAGAGTAACCTTAAAAAAAGATGCATCGGTTTGGTTTGGCGCAGTTGTCAGGGGTGATGTTGAAGACATAGTCATAGGTCAGGGCTCAAACGTTCAAGATCTATCCGTAATACACGCAGATCCGGGCAGCCCAACTATTATTGGTGATAATGTTACTGTAGGACATAAAGTCATGTTGCATGGTTGCCAAATTGGAAATAATTCACTGATAGGTATAAATGCAGTGGTCTTAAACGGTGCGAAGATTGGAGAAAATTGTCTAATTGGAGCTAACTCGTTAGTGACCGAAAATACTGTAATTCCAGATAATTCTATGTTCTTAGGTTCTCCTGGAAAGGTTGTAAAAACTTTAGGTCCTGAAATGAAAGATTTTTTGCTTGCTTCAGCTGTTCACTACGTCGAAAATTACAAAAGATTTAAAAAAGGGATGTTAAAAGATGAAAACTGAAATTATTAATTACGATATAGATGGAAAAGATTTTCTGGGATATGCAGCTTTTCCTGATGGAGAGAATTTTCCAGCAGTAATCATTGCTCATACTTGGTCTGGAAGAGATCAATTTGTGGATGAAAAGGCAGAAAAACTTGCAGAGAATGGCTACCTTGGATTTGCACTCGATATGTACGGCGATGGTATTGTTGGAGAAACTAATGAAGAAAATGCTGCTCGCATGCAGCCACTTTTGGATGATAGAAAAGAACTTTCAAAAAGAGTTAAGGCAGCCTACGACAAAGTTTCTTCCTTGCCAGGTGTAGACAAGTCAAAGATTGCAGTTTTTGGGTATTGTTTTGGTGGGTTAGTTTCCCTAGATTTAGCCAGAACTGGTGTTGATTTGAGAGGAAGTGCAAGTTTTCATGGATTCTTAGCTGGACCTGAAGAACCGATCAATGAACAAATAAAAGCTAAAATTTTAGCTATGCACGGCATGAAGGATCCAATGGTTGGAGAAGATCAAATGCAATCTTTTTATAAAGAGATGAGTGAAAAAGATGTTGACTGGCAGCTGCATATATATGGCGACTCTATGCATTCTTTTACAAATCCAGAAGCAAATAATCCAGACTTTGGGACAGTTTATTCAAAAGAGGCTGATAGAAGATCTTGGATGTTGCTGATGGATTTTCTTGAAGAGGTCTTCTCATAAATGCATTCTTCAGAAGTTAGAAAAAAATTTATTGATTTTTTTTCTTCTAAAGGACACCAAATAGTCGAAAGTTCTAGCGTTTTACCGTTAGATGATCAAACCCTTTTATTCACTAATTCTGGCATGAACCAGTTTAAAGATGTCTTTCTAGGTGCAGAAAAAAGAGACTACTTAACTGCAACTTCGGCCCAAAGATGCATTAGGGCTGGTGGTAAACATAACGACCTAGAAAACGTTGGGTATACCTTAAGACACCATACTTTTTTTGAAATGTTAGGAAACTTTAGTTTTGGAGACTATTTCAAAAAAGAAGCGATCAAATATGCCTGGGAACTGTTAACTGAAATTTACAAAATTTCTCCTGAAAAACTATGGATAACTGTTCATATAGAAGACCAAGAATCAGAAAAGATTTGGTTAAATGAAATCGGAATCCAACCAGATCGAATTTCAAAGCTAGATGACGATAATTTCTGGTCAATGGGGGACTCAGGACCATGCGGGCCTTGCAGTGAAATATTTTATGATCATGGAGAGGCATTTTCAGGAGAGTCACCGGCAGAAGGCGTTGATACTGGAGATAGATTTGTTGAAATATACAATCTGGTCTTCATGCAGTTCAATAGGAGCCCTGATGGGGAACTTTCTCCCTTGCCCAAACCATCCGTTGATACCGGTATGGGCCTTGAAAGAATCACGGCGGTGTTGCAAGGCATTAACGACAACTATGAAACTGATCTGTTCAAAGATTTAATAAAAAAAATAGCATCGAACTTGGGTGCACAAAATCTTGAAAATCCATCTCTTAGAGTTATCGCAGATCATTTAAGATCCAGTTCTTATTTGATAGCTGATGGCCTTTCCATTTCTAATGAAGGCAGGGGTTACGTCCTTAGAAGAATCATAAGAAGAGCTTTGAGGCACGCATATAAGTTGAATCCTGATTATGAAAAACCTCTTTCAGGTCTTGTGAAGGAGTTAGTATCCCAAATGGGAAAAGAGCACGCTCTTTTAAGTAAAAATAAAAAAATCATAGAAAAAACCATAGAAAAAGAAGAACAACAGTTCTCCCTAACTCTAAGAAATGGTATGCGCATTTTTGAGGATGAGACACCGAAGGATGTAAATGAAGTATCTGGTGAACTCGCTTTCAAACTTTATGATACTTTTGGATTTCCCCTAGACATGACCATAGATCTTGCAAGGGAAAAAAATATTTCAGTAAACATAAAGGAGTATGAGGAACTGATGGAACAACAGAGAGATCTTGCGAAAGCCTCATCTAATTTTGATTCTTTGATGCCATCATCAATTTCCTTAGATAAGCCAACTAACTTTATCGGATATGACAAAAGCAAATGTAAATCTAAAGTGCTAAAGATTTTTGTAAATCAAAAAGAGCAAGAAACATTAGAGGGCGATTCAGATGCAATATTAATCTTAAATAAAACACCTTTTTATGCTGAGTCAGGAGGTCAAGTTGGCGATCAAGGTTCTATTTCAGGTGAAGACTTCATTTTTGAAGTAAAAGATACTCAGAAGGTAGGAGATCAATTTATTCACATTGGTAATTTGCAAAAAGGAACCCTTAAAGTTGGAAGTCAATGCGAGAGTACTATTGATGTAGATAGAAGGAATAAAATTATTAGAAATCATTCAGCTACTCATCTGCTTCATTCCGCGCTCAGAAATGTATTGGGAGAACATGTCGAGCAAAAAGGATCCTTAGTTTCAGATAAATATTTTAGATTTGATTTTACTCATGATGCTGCCTTAAAAATTGAAGAAGTAAAACAAATTGAAAATTTAGTTAATGAAACAATTAGAAATAATATCTCTACTAAAATAGAAACTATGAGCTTTAAGAAGGCACAAGATAAAGGAGCGCTGGCTTTTTTTGGAGACAAATATGGAGATGAAGTGCGCGTACTTTCTATAGGTGGAGACTTTTCTGTTGAACTATGTGGTGGAACTCATGTTGATTCAGCAGGGGATATTGGTTTTGTAAAAGTAACTAGTGAATCAAGTATTTCATCAGGCGTTAGAAGAATTGAAGCTTGCAGTGGAAAAGATGCGGAAGATTTCTCAAATAAATTTCAAAATTCTGGGCAAGAAGCAATGAGACTTTTGAACGTGAATGAAGAGGGTCTTATTTCAAAAATTAAAGAGTTGATGGAAAAGAATAGTGAGTTAGAAAAATCGATTAAATCATCGCAACAAAAAGAATTAAGCGAAGTAATAAAGAGCCTTGAACAGGATATTATTCAAATTAATTCTTATAAAGTTATCTTAAAGGAATTTGAAGGAATTAACTTAGGTTCAGCAAGATCTTTCATAGATGAACTAAAAAATAAAAACGAAAACTTAATTTGTGTTCTTGCTTCAAAAGATGGTGATAAATCAAGCTTATTGGTTTCATCTTCAAAATCAATTCCAAAAGATGTTTTCAGTTCAAATGATTTGTTACAATCCCTCGCTTCATTGATAGGCGGTAAAGGCGGAGGTAAACCAGATCATGCACAAGCAGGCGGTAGTCAAGTTAAAAACTTTAAAGAAGTTTTTTCTGAAGCTACAAAATATATTCAAAATCTTTAAAAGGTATGAGTAACATTATTGTCCAAAAATTTGGAGGGACATCTGTTGCTAGCCCTAAAAGAATTGAAGCAGTTGCCAAGATTGTTGGTCAGGAAATTGACTCAGGTAATCTTGTCGCTGTTGTTGTTTCAGCCATGGCAGGGGAAACAAATAGACTGATTGATCTAGCTAAGAAAATTCAAAAGAAACCTGATCCTCGAGAATTTGATGCTGTTGTTTCTTCTGGAGAGCAAGTTTCTGCAGCGTTGCTTGCTATGTCTCTTAAAAAGAAAGGTTATAACTCAAAATCTTACAATGCTTTTCAGATGGGGTTTAAAACGGATTCCTCCTTTGGAAGAGCAAGAATTAGAAAAGTTTCAGAGGAAATTCTTCAAGATGCATTAGAAAAAAATATTGTTCCTGTAATCACAGGATTTCAAGGGTTTGATGATGAAAATAACATTACTACCTTAGGAAGGGGCGGCTCGGACACCTCTGCAGTAGCAATTGCAGTTTCTTTGAATGCTAAGGAGTGTCAGATCTATACTGACGTGGATGGGGTATTTACAACCGATCCAAATATTTACGATAAAGCCAGGAAACTTGATCATTTAACTTACGAAGAAATGTTGGAACTTTCTTCTTTAGGAGCTAAAGTTTTACAAATAAGATCTGTGGAATTTGCAAGTAAATACAAATTACCTCTGAGAGTCTTATCAAGTTTTGGGTCAAAAGGAGGAACTTTGATAAATAGTAACGATAATTTAGAAGAGGCTGTAGTATCAGGAATTGCGTTTACTTCAAATGAAGCAAAAATAACCATCAGAAAAGTTCCTGACATTCCTGGAGTTGCAGCAAAAATACTTTCTCCCATAAGCGATGCTGGAATTGAGGTAGATGTAATTGTCCAAAATGTGGCATCTGATAATACAACCGACTTCACTTTCACAGTGCATAAAGATTTTGCGGATGAAACTTCAAAAATTTTAGAAAAGTTACGTCAAGAGTTAGGTAGCGGTGAAATCGAAGTTGATCTAGATATTTGCAAAGTATCCGTTGTTGGAAACGGAATGAAGTCTCACGCAGGTGTAGCAAGTAAAATGTTTGGAGCCTTGGCAGATGAGGCAATAAATATCGAAATGATTTCAACCTCAGAGATCAAAATCTCAGTTGTTCTTGAAGAAAAGTATAAGGAACTTGCTGTAAGAACCCTTCATGATGCTTTTGAGTTAGATAAGAATTAATTTATTGCACAATAGATATCATATTGATAATCTCACTTTAGAGGAGATTTACTATGGAAAATACTTTTGACTATGTTGTTGTAGGAGCTGGAAGCTCCGGTTGTGTAATGGCAAACAGGTTAAGTGAAGACGGTACTGATACCGTTCTTATTCTTGAGGCAGGAGGCAAGGATACAAATATGTTTATTCATATGCCTTCTGGATACTCGCAAATTGTTCCTACCAAGAATGATAATAATTATGGTTTTGAGACAGAGCCAGAAGCTACTACTAATAACAGACCGCTTTACTGGCCAAGAGGAAAAGGTTGGGGCGGTTCATCTTCCATAAACGCAATGATTTATATTCGAGGCCACTCCTATGATTATGATTTATGGCGACAACAAGGCAATGAAGGATGGTCATACGATGATGTGCTTCCTTATTTCAAAAAGGCAGAAAATTTTCATGGGGATGGTGATGAAGAGTTCCATGGATACGAAGGACCTTTGCATGTTAAAAAATCTGACAGAACAGACGATTTACTTTTAGATAAATTTATTGAAGCTGGTCAAGAAGCGGGCTTTCCCTACACAAGAGATTTCAATGGAAAGGAACAGGAAGGTGTTTCAAGGTACGAACACACCATAAATGATACTCCAAGAGGACCAAGAAGATGGAGCTCTGCTCAAGCTTATCTGCATCCTGCATTAGAAAGAGAGAATTTAAGCAATGAAATCAATGTGACAGTTGATAAATTAATAATGGATGGAAAAAAAGTAAAAGGCATTGAGTATATAAACAAGAAAGGTGAAAGAAAGTCATGCTATGCCAACAAAGAGGTTATTTTATCTGCAGGTGCTCTTGGATCTCCTTTAATTTTGATGAGAAGCGGTATTGGAGATCCAAACGACATTACAAAACATGGCATAGAATTAGTGCACGAGTTGAAAGGCGTTGGAAAAAATATGCAAGACCATTATGGCGTGACCAGTTCATTTTACGCCACTCAACCTGTAACGCTGCATAGATCTGCATCTTGGATTAAAACTCAGATAGCTGGAATAAAATACTTATTGTTTGGAACAGGCGATGCTGCTTACCCTCCATGCAGTGGGGGAGGTTTTATAAAATCCAGTCCAGAAAAAGATTTACCAGACACTCAGCTTCACTATGTTTCTGTTCAAGGTGAAGATCAGCATTTTAGAACTGAAATTAGTAAAGATCATGGTTTTGGTTGTATTGCTTATATATGCAGACCACAAAGCAGAGGTTATTTAACTCTTAAGAGTGCTGATCCTGAAGATGAACCTCTTTTATATCCAAATTACCTTTCTGAAGAGGAGGACGTAATTGATCTTAGAAATGCTCTGAGAGAAACAAGAAGGATATTGATGCAGCCAGCATTTGATGAATTCAGAGGAGATCCTGTGAAGCCAGGACCCGAAATCAATATTGATGATGATGAAGAATTAGATAATTGGATTAGAGAAAACGGAGAAACACTTTATCACCCAGTGAGTACGTGCAAGATGGGTAATGATGAAATGAGCGTTGTTGACGATGAACTCAAAGTTCATGGTATAGATGGATTGAGAGTGGTAGATGCATCTATAATGCCTACGCTCATAGCTGGAAATACTAATGCTCCGGCAATTATGATTGCTGAAAAAGCTGCTGACTTAATAAGACAAGCATCTTAAAAATCCTGGAGAGGTGGCTGAGTGGTTGAAAGCGCTCCCCTGCTAAGGGAGTATGTGGTAATCCCGCATCGAGGGTTCGAATCCCTCCCTCTCCGCCATTAATTAGAAAATTACCTCTTAAATAAAAATCATTTACAATAAATTCATGCATAATCCGAAGGATAAAGATTTTTTAATTCAATCTGAGTCAGATTTACTCCTTGATAGAGCAAAAGAAGTAATTCCCGGAGGAATATTCGGGCATTATAAATATGCTATTAGGAAAGATGGGCCCAAATTTTTCTCTCAAGCGGATGGAGCGTATTTTTGGGATGTTGATGGAAATGAGTACGTAGATTTGGTTTGTGCATGGGGCCCTATGATTCTCGGCTATAACAATCCCGTAGTAGATGAAGCAGCTAGAAAACAATTAAATCTTGGTAATACTGTCAGTATCGCCTCTCCTGTGATGATTGAATTAGCTGAAACCTTAGTTGATTTAGTATCAATTGCCGATTGGAGTTTGTTTGGTAAAAATGGGGCTGATAGTACTTCTCTTGCGGTGATGGTATCCAGACAAGAAACCGGCAAGCAAAAAATATTAAAAATAAACGATGGATATCATGGCTCAAATAGCTGGATGCAAAGACGCAATAGTCCTGGCATCATTAATTCAGATTCCGCAGAAGTTATCTCCATCGATTGGAACGACTTAGATGGATTTAATCAAGCAATCTCAGATCATGGAGATGACATAGCATGTTTTATCTCAAGCCCTTATCATCATCCAACTTTCAAAAATAATGTTTATCCGAATGAAGGATACTGGAAACACATCGAGAAGGTTTGTCGTAAAAATAACATTATTTTAATCGTCGATGACGTCAGGACTGGCTTTAGAATTGATCTAAAAGGATCAAATAATTTTTTTGGTTTTTCTCCAGATTTAATTTGTTTAGGGAAAGCCATAGCGAATGGATATCCAATATCTGCCTTGGTAGGAAAAGACTCGTTAAAAGAATCAGCTGAGAATGTTTATTTTACTGGGACTCAATTTTTAAACTCAGCCCCAATGGCTGCTGCAAAAGCAACAATCGATGAATTAGTTAAGCAGGATGCGGTTACGAAGATGAATAATTTTGGTAACTTGTTAAAAGAAAGTCTAGTCAAGATTGCGGAAGATTTTGATGTCAAGATGATTGTTTCCGGAGTCCCAGCTATGCCTTACTTTCGAATTGAGGATGAAGACAAAACACTCCATTCAAGATGGGTTGATGCTTGCTTGAGCAAAGGTCTTTATCTCACTGATTATCACAATCATTTTATTTCAGTGGCTCACGAAGATGAGCATCTGAAAAAAGTTGAGGATATTGCTAGGGCAGCTTTTGAAGTTGTTAAGCTGTAGTTTCTTCTCCCTTAAATTCTCTCCAATTATTTACTAGCCCTTTGTAGTTTATGAAAACCCAAAGAGGCATTGCTGCAAGCAACCACCAAAGCTCAGTTTCAATGAGCAAATAAATACCAGGAACGAAACCAATAGTTCCAACTACAAAACCATAGAATCTTACCTTTGCGCTTAGACTTGTAAGTAAATAAACACAAACAAAGGCAAAAATTTGATCAAATATCTGCGCTGAATTAAAAAGATTAATCTCAAACATAACAATCCTCTAAAAAAAATTTTGCATAGGATAATATATTTCAATAACAATTAGCGAATAATGGATCAATCTTCAAAAATTCTTTTTATTTCTTATAAAGGGTCTATGTATAGATATTTCCAAGACATTAAAAGAAATACCGTGTTTGACTCCACCGTAATGGGTTTTTTTCCTTTCATTTTTTTTAAACTTGGCCGCATTGATTTAACCCAAGATGAAATTCAAAAAGGAATAAGTTTTGAGTTAGCTAGAAAAAAAAGAAAATACTTTTACATTAAGTATTTTTGGTCATTCTATGAGGCCTTTCTGTCTATACTTTTTGTTATTTATTACAGAAGATTTACTTTTGTGTTGTCGAAAAAGATTCCTGATTTGATTTGTATATGGAATGGACACAGGTTACCAGAGTATGCAATAAAACTAATCGCCAAAAAAAATAATATTAAACTAGCTTTTTTTGAAAACGGTTTGCTTCCTGATTCTACAACTGTGGATCCTAATGGTGTGAATGATTTAAATAGCGTTCCGCGTGAAAAAGAGTTTTATGAAAATTATGTTCCAAGCGGAAAAAATTTAGATTTTGAGATCCAACAAAGAGCAGCAATAAAAAGCAAAAAAAGATACAGCAAATCTCCAGAATTATATGAAGAATTACCTGAAAAGTTCATCTATGTCCCTTTTCAAGTTAATCACGATAGTCAAGTTTTGCTAAATTCTCCGAGAGTAAATTCCATGGGTGAATTGTTTCAATGGTTAGATTATTCGATTAAAAAAATTGAAGATAAAGATTTATTTTTTGTAATCAAGGAACATCCAAGTGACTCAACCAAATTTAAACATCTCCATAAAGTAAACGAGAGAATTCTTTTCAGAAATTTTGACTCAAAAGATCTCATAGAAAAATCTTTAGCCACATTAACTTTGAACTCTACTGTAGGGCTTGAATCACTTATTCTGGGAAAAAAACTAATTCTTCTCGGAGAGAGTTGTTTTAAGATCGAAGGCATAACAAGATTTCCTGAAACAAGAGACCAACTTGTGGAATGCATAAATTCAATAGATAGCTGGGAGTTAGACCTAGGTCAGATAGGAAAATATCTTGATTATTTAAATGAAATTTACTGCATCCAGCAATCTTGGAGAAATCCTTCGGAACAGCACTTCGAATCTCTAGAACAGCGATTTAAAGAGATAATATATTCTTAAGTAATTGCGGGAGCGTCGCTTCCAACAACTTCTTCCCTTAAATTTCTTTTAAGAACCTTCCCAGTAGCATTCCTGGGTAAAGCAGCTATGAAATCAACTGACGCAGGAATTTTAAATTTAGCTAGATTCTTAAGACAGTGATTGATGATATCTTCTTCCGATAAATTACAGTCTGGTTTTAAAACAATGTATGCCTTACCTGTTTCTCCCCATTTTTTATCTGGTACACCTATGATTGCTGCTTCTGCAATTTCTGGAAGTTGATAGATAACGTTTTCAACTTCAGCAGGATATACATTTTCCCCTCCGGAGATATACATATCCTTTTGTCTATCGACTATATAAATAAAACCTTCATCATCCATTTGGGCCGCGTCTCCGGTTTTGAGCCAGCCATCAACGAATGATTTTTCTGTAGCCTCTTCATTGTTCCAATACCCTGGAGTGACGTTTGGGCCTTTTATCAAAATTTCACCAACTTCACCCTGATCGACTTCATTGCCATCTTCATTCACAATTTTTACTTCAGTATGTAATAAAGGCTTACCTGCTGAACCAACTTTTCTCGCAGCATCTTCGCCGGCAAGACCGATACCTCCCGGACTTGTCTCAGTCATACCCCAGCCTTGCCAAAGTTCGACACCTTTACTTTGCCATGACTTCAAAATAATCTCTGCGCACGGAGCTCCACCAACTCCGGCACCTTCAATTCTTGAAAAATCAGTTGTATCAAAATTTGGATGCTGCATCATAAATTGAAAAGGAGCAGGCACTGCAAAAAAATGTGTGATGCCATAATCCGGATCATCAATGATTTCCAATGCCTTTCCAGGGTCAAATTCTTTCATCAAAACGATCTGACCACCGTAATGAAGAATAGGATTTGCATAACAATTCATGCCCCCCGTATGGAATAAAGGGAGAACTATAAGTTGGACTGTTTTATCGGTTACTCTGGCAGATCCAGCTAGATTAACTATATTATAAAACTGCATTTCATGAGTGATCATCGCACCTTTTGGATGGCCCGTTGTACCCGATGTGTACATCAGCATAATCAGATCATCATGTGTAGTTTCAACAACATCAAAATCAATATTTTCTTTTAGTGCTTGTTCATACTCATTATTCTGATCCTCATCATCTATTTCCAATGAATTTTTAATGGAACAATCTTTTGTGAGAGCTTTCGCTGTATCTGCAAAATTCGAGCCATAAATTAAGACTTCTGGAGAACTATCATTAAGAATATATTCAAGTTCAGGTTTAGTAAGACGCCAATTGAGAGGTAATTCTATAGCACCTATTTTTGCGCAAGCGAACTCCAGCTCAAAAACTTCAGTACAGTTATGAATTAAGATGGCAACTCTGTCACCTTTTTTTACGCCTTTATTTTGCAGCCATGAAGCGAGTCGACAGGATCTTTCCTCAAGTTGACCGTAAGTAGTTTCTCTTCCGGTAGAAACTTCTTTTACAGCAACTTTGTTCGGTCTAGTTCTAGCTTGGTGATAAGACCAATCGTAGTATTTGACTGTGCTCATTTAGCCTTAAGCAGCTCCAGCACCTAAAACAGATTTAATCTCTAAGAATTCTTCAAAACCAAATTCTCCCCATTCTCTTCCGTTACCGGATTGCTTAAAACCACCGAAAGGAGAAGTTAAGCCTGAAGGAGCATTGTTTATGTGAACATTTCCACTTCTAATTTTTCTGGCTACTTCTACTGCGTGATCTATGTTCTCTGAGGAAACATAGCCTGCTAATCCATAAGGAGTATCGTTCGCAATTTTAATAGCTTCATCTTCATCTTTATAAGGAATAATGCACAGAACAGGTCCAAAAATTTCTTCCTTGGCTATAGTCATATCATTGTTTACGTTAGCAAATACAGTTGGCTTAACGTAGAAACCTTGATTGAGACCGTCAGGTTTTCCTGGACCTCCACAGACTAATTCTGCTCCTTCTTCAATACCTTTTTCAATGAGACCTTGAATTTTATTGAACTGAACTTCGCTTACCACAGGACCAATTACAGTATCTTCAGCATTAGGATCACCCACTTTGGTCTCATCTGCAGCTTTTTTAGCAGCAGCTTTTGCTTCATCTTGCCTTGACTCAGGAACTAACATTCTCGATGGAGCGTTACACGATTGCCCACTGTTATTGAACATATGTCTGGTTCCTCTTATAACAGCATTTTCAAAATCTGCATCATCTAAAATAATATTTGGAGATTTTCCACCTAATTCTTGATGAACTCTTTTAACTGAATCAGCAGAACCTTTTGCAACTTGGATTCCAGCTCTAGTTGATCCTGTGAAAGACATCATGTCTATGTCGGGATGAGAGGACATAGCTTCACCGACCGTCGGTCCATCACCGTTGACAAGATTAAACACTCCATCAGGAATTCCCGCTTCATGAATTATTTCAGCCATGAGCATTGCATTGAAAGGAGCAATTTCACTTGGTTTTAAAATCATTGTGCAACCAGCTGCTAAAGCAGGCGCAACTTTGCAAGCAATTTGGTTTATTGGCCAATTCCAAGGAGTAATCATACCGACCACGCCAATTGCTTCTTTTCTAATAAACAACTCATCTTTTTGTTGTTCAAAGTCATAATTTTTAAGAGTCTCAAGAGCCGTCATAAAATGACCTAAACCTGAGGGTGAGTGTGCTTTCGAAGCTAATGACATTGGAGCACCCATTTCAGAAGAAATAGCTTCAGCCATTTCCGAGCTTCTTTTCATGTAAATTTCTATTATTTTCTCTAAATAACCAACTCTTTCCTCTTTTTCAGAAGAACTAAAGCTGGCAAAAGCATTTTTGGCAGCATCCACTGCAGCATTTACGTCCTCAGAAGATCCTAAAGCAATAGAACCTATGGGTTCTTCAGTAGCTGGATTTAAAACATCAAGCTTATTAAGTCCATTTATTGGATCAACCCATGATCCATTAATATAAAACTGATGATATTCTTTCATTTTTTCCTCTCTTAAGTTTTCACTTTAAATAGTTTCTAGTTAAAAGTTGGGTCTGAATTCTTTCAGCCCACAAAGAAAGATACTTTCTTGTTTCTCTGGGGTCAATAACTTCGTGCACTGAAAAGGACTCTCCTCTAGCAAAAGGATCGCGAGCTTTTCTTAAAGAATCTTCAATTTCTTTTCTTTTAGCTTCAGGATCCTCTGCAGCAGCTATTTCTTTAGCAAACGCAACTGCAACACCTCCCTCTAATGGAAGAGCACCTGATTCTGCAGAAGGCCATGCCAACACATAAGGATCTGGACCAAAATGAGCAGCTGCAGCAACACCAAAGGATTTCCCTATCATAATAGTTGCCCAAGGAACAGTTGTCTCTGCGGCCGTAAGAACTGTCTCAGTTCCATAAAGTATTCCAGCATTTTTCTCAGCTTCCGGACCTATTAAAAATCCTGGCTCATCAACAAAAGTTAAAATTGGAATATTAAAATTATTACAGTTTTGAATAAATCTGGTTGTTTTCTTGGCATTATCTGCAGTCATTGACCCAGCATAAAAATTTGGATCATTTGCAAAGATTCCTACAGAAAATCCATTTAGTCTTGCAAAAGCTGTAATCATGCCTCTTCCAAAATAGGGGGTAATCTCAAAAAAGCTATCTCTATCAACCACTCCTGAAAGAATCTTTCTCATATCGTAGGTTCTGGATCTATCTTCAGGGATAGCATCCAAAAGATCTTGATCTTTTCTTTCAATATCATCCTCATTTAGAACGCGCTGGGCTATTTCGTATCGGTTTTGAGGAAAATAACTTATAAATTTCCTTATCTGATTCAACGCCTCTTTTTCGGTATCTACAATGTTATCCACCACTCCATTTGATTTATGAACTTCAGACCCTCCTAATTCTTCTTTGGTAAGCTCAGTACCAAAAGCTCTTTCGACGACTTTTGGCCCTGCAATAAGAACTTGCGCAGTTTTTTTGGTCATCACTCTAAAATGTGATGCAACGAATCTAGAAGCAGGAAGTCCTGCGACTGGACCCAAGGCAGCGGTTGCTACAGGAACTTCTTTTAATGTTTTAGCTACAGATAAGAATCTTGATTTAGAGAACACCGGATCACCGTAAGATTTCTTTCCTGAAGATCCTTTTACCGATCCTCCGCCTCCTTCATGGAGTCTTATTAGAGGTACCTTATATTGAAGAGCTAAATCTTCTGTATAAACACTTTTTCTAAGTCCAACCGGATTAGGTGAGCCGCCTTTGACGGTAAAGTCTTCTCCTCCGACTAGAACTTGTCTGCCATCTATTTTGCCAAATCCAAGAACGAAGTTTGAGGGAGTGAAATCTGATATTTCTCCTTTATCGTCTTTTTCTGCATCCCCAGCTATTTTTCCGACTTCATCGAAAGAACTTTTATCTAATAAAAGATCTATTCTTTCTCTTAAAGTTAATCTACCTTTAGCATGCTGAAGCTTTATTGCCTCTGTGCCGCCTTGAGATTTAGCTAATTTATTTCTTAGCTTAAGCTCCTCAACATCGCTCTTCCAATTCATGTCATTTACTCAAATTCTTCTTCCTGCCACCATGGATAATATTCAGGCATATTTTTGGAAACTGTATCTGAGAATTCAGGGTCTCTTTTCTCTAGAAAAGAAGAGATTCCTTCTGCAACGTCATTACTTCTCCCTAAATAATAGACTCCCCTTGAGTCTATTTTATGAGCAGACATAGGATGTTTTTCTCCTAACATTTTCCATACCATTTGCCTGGTTAAACTGACAGAAACGGCTGAAGTTTTATTTGAAAATTTGTGTGCTATCTCTAATGCTCTTGGTACAAGATTGTCCTGACTTGTAATTTCTCTAATTAATTTTCCTTTAAGAGCTTCTTCTGCAGAAAATACTTCTCCTGACATCATCCATTCCAGCGATTGACTAACGCCAACAATTCTTGGCAAAAACCAAGAGGAACAAGCCTCAGGCACAATACCTCTTTTTGCAAAGACAAATCCAAACTTTGCGTTATCGGATGCAATTCGAACATCCATTGGAAGAGTCATAGTGACTCCTACACCAACCGCAGATCCATTAACTGCTGCTACGATAGGTTTTTTAAAATCGTACAATTTTAAAGTGAGCATCCCTCCAGTATCTCTTGCCACTCCATTAACCTTTGAATCTCTTTTGGACCAATCGAATGTTTTTTCTCCCTCAGAAAGATCAGCACCAGCGCAGTAAGCTCTCCCCGAACCGGTAAAAATAACAGAACGCACAGAATCATCAGATTCTGCTTCGTCTAAAGTTTCCATAATTTCAACCATCATTTTTCCACTGAATGTATTCATCTCGTCTGGTCTAGTGAAAGTAATTAATAATGATTTATCTATTTTTTCTGTTTTTAGTGTTTCTTTATTCATAGAATTAAATATACCTTTTATAAATAAAATTGTGTATCATCGAATGCATAGCGTTGATTTAACCGACTTGCTGACGCTTTAAATATTAGCTAAACAGGATTTTGAAACCTGCTTAGCAAAACAAGCAGGTTTTTTTTGGAGATAAAAATGTCTTATGAAGGAAAAAATTTAGAAACCATAGCTCTTCACACTGGATGGAGAAACGATGAGAATACTGGATCAGTAGCTGTTCCAATTCATCAAACCACAAGTTATCAATTCAATGATACTGCTCACGCAGCTAGCTTATTTGGATTACAAGAGTTTGGAAATATTTATACAAGAATAATGAATCCAACTTGCGATGTTCTTGAGCAAAGAATGGCTGCTTTGGATGGCGGAGTTGCTGGTTTAGCGGTTGCTTCTGGTCAAACTGCCTCTGCATACTCAATTCAAAACGTTGCCAGAGCAGGGGATAACATTGTTTCATCTGCGCACTTATACGGCGGTACTTATAATCAATTCAAGAATAATTTGAAAGAAATGGGTATTGAAGTTCGTTTTGTTGATCCAACTGATCCTAATAATTTTGAGTCAGCTACAGATGATAAGACAAGAGCTTACTTTGCTGAAACTCTACCTAATCCAAAATTACAGGTATTTCCGATTGCAGAAGTTGCTGACATTGGTAGAAAGCATGGCATACCTTTGATTGTTGATAACACTGCTGCGCCAGTTTTATGCAGACCTTTTGATCACGGTGCTGCGGTAACAACTTATTCAACTACCAAATATATAGGTGGTCACGGTACTACTATTGGAGGCCTCATCCTTGATGGAGGTAATTTTGACTGGGGCGGGGCAGGAGCTGATAGACAGCCTGCACTAAATACCCCTGACCCATGTTACGGAGGAGTAGTTTGGGATCAGCAAGTTACCAAAACAATGGGGCTGCCATTTGCATACCTCCTAAAGCTAAGAACTACTTTGTTAAGGGATCTCGGTGGAGCTATGAGTCCTTTCAGTGCCTGGATGTTTATTCAAGGTTTAGAAACTCTTCCACTAAGAATGCGTGAACACGCAAAGAATGCGCAAGCTGTTGCTGAATTCTTAGAAAATAACGACAAAGTTCAATCTGTTACTTATCCTGGACTTTTTGAGGGTGCAGAAAGAGAAAAGGCTGACAAATATATGAAAGGCGGTTATGGAGCTTTGATTGGCTTTGAACTTCCTGGAGGTAAAGAAGCTGGAAGTAAATTTATCGATTCTTTAGAGCTTTTGTACCATGTAGCTAATATTGGTGATTCTAGATCTTTAGCAATTCATCCGGCTACAACAACTCACAGTCAATTAGCCCCTGAGGAGCAATTGTCTGCTGGGGTTACCCCCGGATATGTGAGGCTTTCAATTGGTATTGAACATGTAGACGATATCATTGCCGACATTTCTCAAGCTTTAGACAAAGCATCTTAAGCTGCCTAAAAAAATCCCTCTTTTTAATTAAGAGGGATTTTTTTATGGAAATCACTTGGTGCCCCTGCTAGGAATCGAACCTAGAGCTGCCACTTAGGAGGCGGCCGTTTTATCCAATTAAACTACAAGGGCTATAAAATAGTTGGGTTTTCTTCTCCTTCATACACTTCTTCAGGATCAAAAACCTTTTCTTTTTCAATAAATTCAAGACTTAAATCTTTATCAACCTTTCTGTAAAAACAAGACTTATAGCCGACATGACAACTTGCTCCAAGACCATCTAATTCAACCTTTATTATTAAACAGTCTTGATCATCATCGATTAATATTTCTTTTATATGCTGAAATTGGCCACTAGTTTCTCCTTTTTTCCATATCTTCTTTCTGCTTCTTGACCAATAGTGAGCTAAGTTTGTTTCGATGCTCAAATCAAGCGATTCTTCATTCATATAACCATGCATCAGTATCAATTCTGTGCCGCTTTCTACCGTTATTACCGGTATCAAACCGTTGTCATCAAACTTAGGCATTAAAGAATTTCCTTCTTCTACCTGTTCTATACTTATTCTCTTTCCAAATTTATTTTTCATCATATGAACTAAATTTACAAAATCGTTATAATTATCAACTATTTAAGCTATTTTGGTTATAAAAAATTGATAAAAGTTGAAAATTTATCTTATTCTTTCAATGATTTTCCTCTACTCGAAAATCTTAATTTCGAAGTAAATCCCTCCGAAATTATCCATCTGAAGGGTGAAAATGGATCTGGGAAATCAACTCTTTTAAAAATCTTAAGCGGAATATTAAACAACTTTCAAGGAAAAGTCCTTTCCACAGCTAAAAATGTATTTTTTTTAGGGCACAACTTGGGCTTAAAAGATTCTTTATCAGTTAAAGATAACCTTTTATTAGACTATCGTTTTAATTCAGAAGTTGATTCATTAAGCGAAGCTTTGAAATTATTTGAATTGAATTCAATGAAAGAAACTAAATTATTTAATCTCTCCCAAGGGCAAAGAAAAAAGGTCTCCTTGGTGCAGCTATTCTTATCCAAATATGATCTTTTTCTTCTAGATGAACCATTTGCAAACTTAGATCAAAAAGGGATTGAATTGATTGAGAATACTATCAGACACCATCAAAACAGAGGATCATCTGTTATTTTTACTTCTCACGAGGATCATAATATTTCAAGCAGGGAGCTAGTGCTATGAAGAGTTTTTATTTTAAAACTTTCCAAAGGGACTCAAAAGTATATTTGTCTAGATCGTCTTCTTTTCTAGGACCAATCGTATTCTTTTTAATTACGATTACACTTTATCCTTTAGCTTTTGGATCCGATGAAGAGAAGCTTGCAGAACTCTCAGCAGGAATTATTTGGATATCGATACTATTAGCAAACTTATTGTCACATCAATTTATTTTTAATGAGGACTACAAAGACGGATCGCTTGATTTAGTTCTAGCATCTGGAAAATCATTATTTCTCTGGGCCAGCATTAAAATTTTTGTAAATTGGTACTTCTCATCGCTTCCTTTAATTTTTTTATCTTTACTAACTTCTTTTATGTTTTATCTTCCTTACGATGCTGCATTGATTCTGGCTTTAACATTATTTTTAGGAACCCCAATACTATCTATGTTTGGCGCCTTAGCAGGAGCATTGACTCTTGAAAGAGGAAATATTGTTGGATCATCAATTGTTATCCCGATGTGTTTGCCAGCATTAATTCTAGGAATACTTGCTATACAGTCCTATAAAAATGAAGAATTATTCTTTTACATCTTTTTACTTGCCGCCTTTTTATTTTTTTCCATCCCAATTCTTATCGCTTCTTGCCTAGGAGCCATCAGACTTCACTTTGAGTAAAATGAAACAATTATTTAATCAATTAATTTCATTCCCTTATTTTTTTAAGATCGCTCAAAAAAGTTTTCCTTATCTATTTCTGTTATCTATTTTAGTAATACTTCTCGGAGTTCTTTGGGGAGTTTTCTTCTCGCCAGTAGACGTTACCCAAGGTGAGGTTTACAGAATCATATACCTTCATGTTCCTGCAGCTTCAGTAGCTCAGTCTATCTATTACACAATGGTTATTGCTTCAATCACATATCTTATATGGCGAATAAAGATGGCGAGTGTGTTCATGATTTCTATGGCCCCTTTAGGAGCTATATTCACTTTTTTAGCTCTATTTACTGGGGCAGTATGGGGTCAGCCCACTTGGGGGACTTGGTGGGTTTGGGATGCAAGATTAACTTCAACCCTAATTTTATTAATTTTATATTTAGCAATAATCAGTCTCTTTTCTAGCTTCGATAGGAGAGCTTCCACTGATCAAGCTGTGTCTATTGTTGTATTGATTGGAGGAATTAATCTTCCAATTATTAAGTTGTCAGTGGAATGGTGGAATACTCTCCATCAGTCTGCTTCTATGACTTTGTCGGGTTCAAGTATTGATAATGAAATGTTGATTCCGTTGCTGATTTCTATATTTGGTTTTTATTTGTATGTGACGGCAATTGGAATGCGCAAAATGCAAGTTGAAATTCTTAAAAGAGAGATTTCACATAACTGGGTAAAAGAAATTTTTATAGAAAAGAGATGATCTTCGAACTACAAATAGTCCTGATTGTGAGCTTAATTATTTTTTTGATTACTTCTTCAATCGCATTGTTTGGATTAAATAAATTCAAAGAAAAAATAAAATGAGAACAAAAAGAAGGAATAGAGTTATTTTCGTGTCCTCTTTGGTTGCTAGTTTATCTGTGGCCTTTATTTTCATAGTTTTAGCGATGAATGAAAATGTAGATTTCTATTACACGCCATCAGATCTAACAAGTTCAAAAATTATTAATAAAGATAGTCTGAGAATAGGGGGTCTTGTCCAAGAAGACTCAATAAAGATTAGTAAAGATAGTCTAAAGACGAATTTTCTTGTAACAGATTTAGAAAATTCTATAGAAGTCTATTATGAGGGCATTCTTCCTAATTTATTCAAAGAAAACTCAGGTGTTATTGCTCGAGGCTTCTATGATTATTCTGATGGAATCTTTTATGCCAAAGAAATATTGGCCAAACATGATGAAAATTACATTCCAAAAGAAGTAAAAAAGGCGCTTGTAAATGATACCTGAGCTTGGAAATTTTCTTTTAATTTTCTCAATGATTAATAGCCTTTTATTAATCAGTATTGCCTTTATCTACCCTCCAAAAGACAAAAGATTTTTTTTATCAGCCAGCTTGGTTACTTTTTTAGCCATCTTCCTGAGTTTTATAGCTCTTGAAATATCTTTTTTGACTGATGATTTTAGTGTGCTTTATGTAGCCACTAACTCGAATCCTAATTTACCAATTTATTACAAATTCGCTGCACTGTGGGGCGGACATGAAGGATCATTATTACTATTTCTTCTTATTTTGGCTGGATGGATCCTAGTCTTTGTTTTTTTTAATGAAGATCAAAAATATTCATCTGCTTTTATGAACATTGTTTTATTTGCGTTGCTTGCTTTCACGGTTTTTCTTTCCAATCCATTCGAAAGGTTGCTGCCCATTTCTTCAATATCTGGTTCGGATCTCAACCCATTGCTTCAAGATTTTGCCTTTACAATTCATCCTCCAATGCTCTACATGGGATACGCTGGATTAGTTATTCCATTCGGTATAGCTATGAATTTTCTTTTAAATCAGGAAAAGGTTAAACAACTGGAACCAATACGCTCATGGTCTGTTGTTTCGTGGTCTTTTCTCACTCTGGGAATTTCCTTAGGCAGTTGGTGGGCTTATTATGAACTTGGATGGGGAGGCTGGTGGTTTTGGGATCCGGTAGAAAACTCTGCACTAGTACCTTGGTTGTTGTGCACTGCTTTAATTCATTCATCGATAGCAACCAACGCTAGACAAATTTTTATCAATTGGACTCTTGCCCTAACAATCCTCTCGCTAGCAGGCAGCCTATTAGGGATGTTTCTTGTTAGGTCGGGCATTATTACTTCTGTTCACTCATTTGCACTGGATCCTGACAGAGGTATTTTTCTGTTATTTATTTGTTTTGTGATAGTTATTCTTGGATTTTCTTTATTTTTTTTGAAAAGTCATAGTAGAGGTTTAAAAACTGACATGGGAATTTATTCCAAAGAGTTTATGTTTTTTATAAATAATGCTTTTTTAGTGACTTTATCGGCAATAGTTTTGCTTGGCACCATTTACCCAATTATCTATGAGATTTTTTCAGGTGGAGACCAAATTACTGTTGGAGCTCCATATTTCAATATGGTTACCGTTCCTTTTGCTTTGGTCTTACTATTCTTTCAAGCAATCGGGCCTTTAACTAAGTGGGGAGGAAATAAAATAGATAATTTAAATTCAATTGGAATAATCATAATTTCTAGCATTGTCCTGAGTTATTTAGTCTCATATTTATTCTTTTCTTTTTCTTTTTACGAATTTGTCGGCAATGCAATCGTCTTGATGTTAATTCAATCGCTAGGTTTTTTAGCTTTCAAGAGCTTTCACTCTCAACGTAAAATTAACTTTTCTATGATTGCAGGACATCTGGGATTAGCAATTCTTACTTTCGGCATTACTATCTCTTCTTTAAATTCTGTGGAAAAGGAATTCGTTTTACAAAAAAATGAATCAGTTTTAGTGGGTTCTTCAAAAATCACATTAGAAAATACCCAATCAGTTCAAGAAGATAACTATTACGGTGATAGGGTGACATTTTCTTTCCAAGAGGAAGATAGAATTCTGAAGCTTTACCCAGAGAGGAGATTTTATCCGGCATCTAGAATGGAAACTACAGAAGCAGGAATTTATCCTTCTGTTTATAAGGACGTATATATTTCCTTGGGGCAGAAAATTGGTGAAAATGCCTGGGCTGCCAAGGTTCAAATCAAACCTCTGGTACGTTTTATTTGGCTTGGAGCAATAATTATGTTTCTAGCAGGACTATTAGTAAGAACTAATTTTAAATTTAAATGAAAATTTATCCTCTTTTAACGATCTTTTTAGCAATATCACTTTTTGGGCTTTTATTTTTTCAATTATTTTTTAATTCTGATGTTGAAGAGTTTAATCAAAAGAGTTTAGCTCCTTTTGAGTCAAAGCTACTTAACGGAGATTCTTTTACAAGTGAGCAACTTAAAAACGATTCTCTTTCGCTGCTCAATGTTTGGGCAACTTGGTGCGTGGGATGCAGATTAGAGCACTCATACTTAATGGAGTTAGAGAAAAAAGGAATATCCATCATTGGAATAAATTACAAAGACGATAAAGAAAAAGCTTTTAAATGGCTTGATCAATTTGGAGATCCTTATGTAAAAAATATATTTGATGATCAAGGAGAGGTAGGATTTTTGTTAGGTGTATCAGGTGCTCCAGAGACATTTTTAATTAAGAATGGAGATTCCATTGTTATGCATCACGTTGGGGTTCTAGACAAAGAGGTATGGAAAAATAAATTTGCTCCATTGATTAAAAAATGAAGACTTTTTTACTGATTCTGCTTTTTTCTCAGTCAGTCTATGGTGCAGATGAATTTGTGACTTTTTCTTTCATAAATGATTCGGATGAAAAAAGATTTTATTCCCTTCAAAAGGAGGTTAGTTGTCCATTATGTGAAGGATCTAGTATTGCTGGATCAAACGCTCCTATAGCATCTGACATCAAAAACAAAATTTACACGGAAATATTATTAGGAAAATCTGATGAAGAAATTTTAGCTAACTTAAGAAATATTTTTGGTGAAGAAGTAACTTATAAGCCTTCTTTTGAAAACAATATTTTTCTATGGCTTCTTCCATTGATTTTCTTTTTATTAATTATATTTGCTGCAAGAATCTTTCTTAAAAAAAATGATCAAAAAGTATAAGGTTTTTGGATTGTCCTTAGCATTTTCTGCTGTAATTTATTTTTTTCTTTTTGGCCAAGAAAATTTTCAAAAACTAAATTTTCAGAAAGATTTACAACAAAATTTTATTGACAATGCCTCTTTTGAGGAGAAAAAAAATAAAATAGATAGCATCATCAATCTCTCTAGCAACAATCCTGCTCAAGTTTACTTTTTAGCCAACTACTTATTTGATAAATCTGAGTATGCATTAGCTTCCAGAACTCTTGAGCATTTCACTCTAAACTTCCCTAACGATACTGATGCTGAAGTAATGGCTTTAACAGCAGAAACTAAATATTTATCCAATAATCAAATTTTCAATGCTGATATTGAAAGTTTAATTGAACAGTCCTTACTCAAAGATCCTGCAAACGTAAGAGCTTTAATTCTAAAGGGCCTTAAACAGACCTTGGATGAAAATTACAAGGATGCACTTAAATCATGGTCAATTGCATTCGAATACTCAGATGATGCAGATCAAAAAAGAATAATTATGGCGGGAATGAGCAAAGCTTTAAAACAATTGAAATCCCTTGAAGACTAAATAAAACATACAATTAAGGCAATAAATTAGATAAAATATAGAAACTTTTCTTTTAATAGATGAGGCTTAAGCACATTAGCCTTTCTGGCTTCAAGTCTTTCGTGGATCCCACGAGAATACCTTTCCCTTCAGATATGTCAGCGGTTGTTGGTCCCAACGGATGCGGTAAATCAAATATTATCGATGCGGTCAGATGGGTCTTAGGCGAAGGCTCAGCAAAAAATCTCAGAGGAGATAGCATGTCAGATGTTATTTTTAACGGGTCTGTTGCTAGGCCGGCTTCCTCGAGAGCATCAGTTGAATTAGTTTTTGATAATTCTTCAGGCAGACTCGGAGGAGAATATTCTAGCTACTCTGAAATTTCTGTGAAAAGACAAGTGGATCATGAGGGCTTATCTTCTTATTATTTAAACGGTTCTTCTTGCAGAAGAAAAGATATCACCGATATTTTCTTAGGTACTGGGCTTGGCCCCAGAAGTTATGCTGTCATTGAGCAAGAAATGGCAACAAAACTGATTAGCTCAAAGCCAGAAGAATTACGCTCACATATTGAGGAAGTTGCTGGGATATCAGTTTATAAAGAGAGAAGAAAAGAAACCGAAAGCAGAATCAAGAAAACTAAGGAAAATTTAGATCGTGTCAATGATTTAAAAAAAGAAATTGATAGAAATCTCTTAAAGCTCAAACAACAAATTAAATCAGCAGAAAAGTATGATTTAGCTAAACAAAATTTAAAAAAATTTAGATCTCTAAAACTTGCATCAAACTGGCTTGCTTCTTCAGAAAAAGTAAAAGAAATGGAACTTAATCAGAAAAGGCAGGAAATAGAGATACAGAAGAAAATCTCTGAGAAAGAAAAAATAAATACTCAAATAGAAGAAACAAGAAATAATCAATCTAACTTGCTTCTACAAATTGAAAAAATGCAGGAATCTTTCTACAGCAGTGGAGCAGAGATATCAAAATCTGAGCAAGAGTTAATTTCATTGGAAGAGAAAGTAGTTTTAACAAATAATGAAATAGAATCCATTAATCAAAAAATTATTGCTTTAAATTCAAATATAAACTCAGAAAGAATTGCAATTGAACAAATCAGGACTTCATTAGAAAAAGAGACAAATGCTCTGGAAGAGGCCAAAAATGATTTTGAAAGACTTCAGATTTCAAGTTCACCAGAAGAATTTTTGGATAAATTATTAAACGATATTGGAAACCTGATCATAAAAATTAAAAATTTATCTGAAAGCGCTAATTTTGACAATGAACTCAGAGAGGTTCTTAGTGATTCAACAAACATTCAAAGCGGTCTTTCGAGATATAAGGCAGAATTTAAAAATATAAGCGATGCCGAGAAAGGAGTTTTAAACGAAAAAAGAGAGAAATACACAAAAGCTATCCAAGAAGTTGCAAATAAAAACCTAGAAATAAGCAAACTAGAAGGTGCTATTCATTCAAAACAAAAAGAAATAGAAACATTTCAAAGCAAGACCAAAGAACTCTCTGAATCTAGAGAGTCACTAATGATTCCCATAAATGAAATAAAAGAAGAAATTAAACCCCTTTTAGACAAAAGATCTGGAAATCAAAATGAATTAACTGCTTTGAGAAACAATTTTGAAAGAACAAATGAAGAAATAAGAACGTTAGAAAAAAATCTCAATATAGGAGAAATTAAGATTGAAGAATTAAAATCACTTTCAAATTCTTCTGTTGTTGAAAAACAAAAGTTTATAACCGAAGCAGAAATATTACAAAAACAGATCCAATCTGAATATGGAGATTTACAAACAGTTCTAGACAAACTAGAACCTGAATTTGATTTAGCTTTCATTGAAAATGAGATTGAAAGATTTAATAAACAAATAGAATCAATTGGACCAATTAATCTGGCAGCAAAAGAAGAATTTAAGATTGAAGAAGAACGAAATCAGGAAATAGAAAGTCAACTCAACGAACTGAATAAAGCAATTGAAACCCTTCAGAGCGCTATTAAAAAAATTGATCAAGAATCTAGAACAAAATTCCAAGATACTTTAGATAGTGTGAATTTAGAAATTGCTAAATTATTTCCTAAACTTTTTGGAGGAGGGCATGCAAAACTGGAATTAACCGGAGAGGACGTCTTGGAGTCTGGAGTGGTTTTGAAAGCAATGCCGCCAGGTAAAAAAAATGTATCAGTATCTCAACTTTCTGGTGGAGAGAAAGCTATGAGCGCTATTGCAATGGTATTCTCTTTCTTTTCTCTTAATCCATCTCCATTTTGCATATTAGATGAAATTGATGCTCCATTAGATGACTTAAATACTTTCCGTTATATTTCCATGGTTGAAGAAATGTCTAAAAAGATTCAATTTATCTACATTACTCACAACAAAATCTCTATGGAGAAGAGTAAACATCTTATGGGTATAACTATGGAAGAAGCAGGAGTCTCAAGACTTGTATCTGTGGATGTAGAGGAAGCTTTAAGCCTTGCGGTTAACGAATGAATTTAAGAGAAATATTAGTTCTACTAATTTCCTTTTTTCTTGCCGTAACAATAATCCTGACTTTTAGAAAAATAATAAATTACAGAAAAAGTCCAAATAGGAAACCACAAAAGATTTCCATTGCTAATGGCGATGAAGTAAAGGTTGAACTTGAAGACTTCTCGGAAGAAGATTTCATAGACGATGATATGCCGCCTGAACCTAAATCTTCCTCAGATAACTTAATTTATTTGCATATAGAATCCGATCAAAACAATTCTATTCAATATAAAGATCTTCTAAGTTATTTTGATAACAATGATATCAATCTAGCCGATGAAGGTGGCTGGCTTAAGATATATTTAGATGATTCAAATAATTTTTCGCTGGTTAATGGATTGAAACCAGGGAAATTTCTTCCTGAGGAGGGGATAGATTCGACGTCCATCATTACAATGATTCTCATTACAGATGAGCAAAATAATTGCGTTGAAGCTTTTCAGGGTATGGCAGAGATGTCTTATAAGTTAGCAGCCTATTTATCTGCAAATGTGCTTGATTCAGATAGAAATAAACTGACTAAGCAGATGTATGATCATTATATGCAACAGGCCGAGGAAACAGATCTAAAAAAAATTAAGCTATCCTGATGGTTTCCAGGGAGGAAATTCATAAAAAATATACAGATTTAAAAAATCGGATATTAGAGCTCAATGAATCATATCATCGACATGACATCTCAGAGGTTAGCGATGAAAAATACGATTCTTTATTCAAAGAATTAATAGATTTTGAAAAAAATAATGATTTTCTGGACACTGAGAATTCACCCACCAAAAGAATTGGTTTCTCTCCGTTAGATCAATTTCAAAAATATTCCCATAGAAAGAAAATGTTATCTTTGGATAATGCTTTTTCAATTAATGATCTTACTGATTTCAATAAAAGAGTTAATCCGAAAGAAAAATTCAATAATCTGAAATTTTCTTGTGAACCAAAAATGGATGGCGTTGCTATTTCAATAAGGTACAAGGATGGCTTTTTCCATTCTGCTGGAACCAGAGGAGATGGAAGCATTGGCGAAGACGTAACTCAAAACGTGAAGACTATCCGAGGGATTCCGCTAAAACTTGAAAATTTTTCTACTAAAGATCCCAAAGACTTCGATGTTAGAGGAGAAATCTATATGGAACTCTCCTCTTTTAATGAATTAAATAAGCAGCTTGCAGAAAAAAAATTCGCAAATCCTAGAAACGCTGCAGCAGGAAGCTTAAGACAATTAGATTCAAAAATAGTTGCTAGAAGACCTCTAAAAATGATTGCCCATGGCATAGGTTTTATATCAGATGAATCTTACTTTGAGTCTCATTCATCTATGATTCAACAATTTAAAAAGTGGGGCTTGCCTATAAATGATCTAGTTAAAGAATTTGCCTCGATAAATGATTGCGAATCTTATTTCAATGAGATTGCGTTGCTAAGAGATAGTTTGGATTATGAAATTGATGGCATGGTCATCAAAATTGATGACTTAAAAATTCAGGAAAGAATAGGTCTAAATGCAAGGTCACCAAAATGGGCTATAGCAAGAAAGTTTAAGGCTTTAGAAGTTACTACCAAGGTCAAAAAAATAATTTTCAATATGGGAAGGACAGGAAAATTAACTCCTGTTGCTCAATTAGATCCAGTTCAAGTTGGAGGCGTAACAGTCTCTAATGCCACCTTGCATAATATTGATGAGATAGAAAGATTAGGGGTTCAGGAAGGGGATATAGTCAGTTTAAAAAGGGCTGGAGATGTAATTCCTAAAATTACAAAAGTTATTGAAAAAAAATCAACAAATAAAGTAAAAGTTTCAGCACCAGAATTTTGCCTGAGCTGTAAGCGAAAGGTGAGTTATTTCGAAGAAAAAATTATTTTTAGCATGGATGATGCAATTGATTCAAATTGTTTTTCCAGACATCAATTCCAAGAATCTATGGATCATTTTGTTTCTAAGGCTGCCTTTAATATAGATGGTCTGGGAGCAAAAAATATCGAGTTGTTTATTGATAAAGGGCTATTAAAACAAAATGAAGATATCTTTAGGCTTAATAAAAATAACTTAGAGCATCTACCGGGTTTTGCAGAAAAATCTGCTAATAAATTAATTTCTTCTATTAAACGCAGTATGGATATCTCTTTGAGTAGATTCATTTATGCGCTCGGAATAAAAGAAGTTGGTGAGGTGACATCAAAAAACTTAGCTGCAGAATATAAATCAATCGAGAATCTTTTTTTCCCATCACCTGATAGGCTCGTCGAGATTAATGATATTGGAGAGGTAGTTGCAAAAAATATCAGCATCTTTTTCTCTGATAAAAAAGTTATTAAGAAAATTAAAACCATGCAGGACTTAGGAGTTAATATTTCTCATGAAGAGCAGATTTCATCTTCGAATGAATTCCAAGAGATGAGTTTTGTAATTACCGGCAAATTTTCTAAATTTTCTAGAAATGAATTAAAAGGCATTATAGAGTCAAAGGGAGGTAAGGTTTCTGGGTCTATTTCATCTAAAACAAATTATTTGGTCTTAGGAGAGGATCCTGGAAGCAAATTAGAAAAGGCTCGAAAACTTAAAATAGATATTCTTACCGAAGATGATTTTTAAAAGAGCAAGTTTGTTATCTGGCTTTATTTTAATTCTTATTTTAAATTCTTGTGCTGTCTCACCTCCAAAAAAACCCAACGATATATGTTCAATTTTCTTAGAAAAACGGTCTTGGTATAAAGCCGCAATTAAATCCTCAAAGAGATGGAAAATTCCTCTTGAAGTTAATATGGCTTTTATCTTGCAAGAATCTTCATACATTCAGGGAGCAAAACCCGAAAGAACAAAATTATTGGGTTTCATTCCATGGAAAAGGAAAAGTTCTGCTTTTGGGTATGCCCAAGCTCTTGATGGAACATGGGAAAGATATAAAAAAGAAGCTAAAAAAACTTTCGCTTACAGAAGGAATTTTGATGATTCTATTGATTTCATCGCTTGGTACAATAATTTAAGTCACAAAAAAATTGGAATCCCAAGAGATAATGCAAGACTTTTGTATCTTGCTTATCATGAGGGGCAAGGGGGTTATAAAAAGGGTAGCTATCGAAATAAACCTTGGCTTACTGATGTTGCAACGACAGTTCAAAACAATGCTAATAGATATAAATCTCAATTTAATAGTTGCAAGAATAAGTTAAGAAATCCTTTTTATTACTTATTTAAAAAAGCATGAAATAAGATAATATTCTCGTATGATTTTTAAAAATATATTTTTAGCTTTAATAACTGTTCTAGTGACTCTTAGCTGTTCAATGACTGTTCCTGTGTATTCAGATCAATTTGAGAGTTTTGATCCTAGCTCTTATGATTCCTTTAGATTTATCAAGCCTGAGCCATTTTCAGACACCTCTGATATTTCAGAAAATCCAGTAATACTTACTAGAATATCTAGGTCCATTCTTGGGTCTTTAGAAAACCTTTCTTTAGATGAAGATCAAGCAAATCCAGATCTTGAAATATCTTTTGCTTACGGTTCAAAGGATGATTACAGATATCGACCTACATCTTTTGGTTTCCAATATAGAAGGCATCCCTTTTACAATGATACTTTTTACAATTACGTGCCTTCCAAAGAGTTTAGGCTTGCTATTTATGTGAAAGAATTTAGTTCTCAGGAGGTAGTTTGGTATGGTTCTACAAGATTACCAAAATCTTATTCTTCTGATCAGGGTGTGATTGACGAAGCAGTAGAAAGAATATTCAGCTCTTATCCAAAGAGCTGAATATCTCTATAACCATCTAGTTTTTCGAACCAGACGGGATTTCATTGAATGGTACAGTCTTATCAACTCTGACATCTTGAGGCATGCCTAGAACTTGCTCAGCAATAATATTTCTGAGAATCTCATCTGTACCGCCTGCAATTCTAATTAACGGAGCCCCAAGTAGACTGCCTTGAAAAAGAGCTCTGATATCATCTTTGTCATCTGATTTGATGATAGAAGCGTTATCCATGAGATCCATTCCAAAATTTGCTATATCTTGAAGTTTATTCGCGCTAACGATTTTAGTTATAGAAGCATCTGGACCAGGAGTATCACCTCTTGAAAGGGCAGAGATGTTTCTCATTTTTGTATATTTCAATCCAGCATACTCGCAGTACCAATCTGCTAGTCTTTCTCGAACTCCACCGTTACTGATGGCATTCTCACCGTTAAAGTCACTTTCTTTAGTCAATTCAAAAATCTCTTGAAAATCGACACCCGACGCATCTCCAACAGCTAATCTCTCGTTCATAAGAGTAGTAAGAGCAACTTTCCATCCATCTCCAACTTCTCCTAATCTCTGAGAATCAGGAATTTTGACATCAGTGAAATAAACTTCATTAAAGTTAGCTCCACCGGTGATTTGTCTTATTGGTCTCACTTCTATTCCAGGAGATTTCATATCTAAAAAGAAGTAAGTCAATCCTTTATGCTTCGGAGCATTGAAGTCACTTCTTGTGACAAGAATTGCATAATCACTGTAATGAGCCCCTGATGTCCATACTTTTTGACCATTTATTGTCCAAGTATCACCATCCAATTCAGCTTTGGTCTTAATTCCAGCAAGGTCTGAACCTGCACCTGGCTCACTAAAAAGCTGACACCATATTTCTTGACCTTTTGCCATTGGCGGAAGATATTGTTTTTTCTGCTCTTCAGTTGCATAAAGCATCATGGTAGGACCAGCCATACCTTGTCCGATTTCATGGAAACCTCCAGGAACTTTATACTTACTCTCTTCTTGAGCCCAAATTACTCTCTCTATTGCAGTAGCATCTCTACCTCCGTATTCTTTAGGCCAATGAAGACAAGCCCAGCCAGCTTCATATTTTTTGGTCATCCAATCTTTGGCATCTTGTAAGGCACTTGATTCACCACCTTCTCCAGTCATTTCTGCTGGACGGTAAACGTCACGAGAATGCTCTTTCTTTTCTGCGTTTGCACTTAGCCAATCAGAGGCTTCTTTTCTAAATTTTGCTTCTTCAGCGGTATCATTAAAATCCATTTATTACTCCTAAATTATTGAGGTAAATTACTTCTTTCAATCGAAGAAACAAGCTTATCTTTCCATAAACTTTGTCCGCCTATGTTAGCAGATAATAATCTTGCTCTTCTATAAAAGAGGTGACAATCAAATTCCCAAGTTGCACCCATTCCACCATGAGTCTGGATGTTTTCTTTGGAACATTCATAAAAAGCTTTAGTTGCACTTACTCTTGCAGTCGCAGCAGCAACAGGAAGTTCTGGCGCGTCGTTACCTAAAGCCCAAGCGCCAAAGTAACAGTTTGATCTAGCCAGAGTAAGGGAAATATACATATCAGCTAGTTTATGTTTTATTGCTTGGAAAGAACCTATTTGCCTACCAAAGGCGTATCTTCCCATAGCGTATTCTTTTGCCATATTCATTGATGCTTCAGCTCCACCAACTTGTTCAAATGCAAACAAGACAGCCGCTTGATTTAAAAGCTTATCTATTGCTTCTGAAGAAGAATCTTCAATAATTTCAGCATCTGCATCTTTAAAACTTATGTTTGCATAGGAACGCGAACCATCAAAACACTCGGCTTTTGAAACTTCTACACCTTTGCTGTCAGCATCCACTAAAAAAAGTCCAACCTTATCCCCAGATTTAGCTGAAACAACAAAAAGATTGGCAATATCTCCGTCCGGGACCGCTATTTTTTCTCCACTTAACTTTCCATTTTGAAAAGTTGTTTTAGCATTATCAGATGTGGGTGTTCCTAGTTCTTCTGAGTGTGCAAATGTTCCGATCATCTCTCCAGCGGCAAGTTTTGGAAGATATTCTTTTTTTACATCATCATTAGACGAGTTTATTATCGCTGTGGTAGCTAAATAAACACTTGAAGAGTATGGAATTGGAGCTATTGCTCTTCCCATTTCCTCAGCGACCACACAAAGCTCAAGAAATCCAAGCCCAATACCACCGTGTTCTTCAGGAATTGTTATAGCTGTAAGACCCATCTCAACAACTTTATTCCATAGATCTTTATCAAAATTTTCATCGCCTTCTAAAATATTTCTATTCCTTTTTACGGAATCTTCTTTTTCAAAAAGTTTTCTCACTTCTTCTTTCATGACCAATTGGTCATCAGAAAATTCAAAATTCATATCTCCTCCATATTTCTCAAAAAAAACATTTCATTGTAACCATCTATCATTAGAATGTAATCCCATATAACTTATATATGGAAAATAATTCTAAAAATATTAGACCTTATAAAGATCTGTCTTCAAGGAAGATCTCTGCATCTTCTTCGATAAGTTTATCGAGTCTTTTAGTTCCTTTAATACTTATAGTTGTAGTAATTTTAAGCACAGTCTTCATAAGCTTAAACCAAAACAAACTCCAAAAAGAGATATCTGACGTTAACCTAAGGCTTTCAACTATGGAAAAAAATCAGGCAGACCTTGGAGAAACTTCTCAGATAACACTGGAATCTCTGGAGCAAAATTTAAAAGATGCAAACTTTGAAATTAGAAAACTCTGGGATTTAAGTAATAAAAGAAACAGAAGAAACATAGAAACTACGATGAAATCTCTGGAAACACTCCAAGAACAATCAGACGACATGGTCAAAAAATCGCAATTGAATGAGGAGTCTTTGAAAAGGCTTGCATTATCTCTAGATAAAACAAGAAAACTCGTGGCAAGAATATCAGGCGCTGATAATTCCTTTGATCAACTCGAATCCAAAATATCAGAAATTGAAGAGGCAAATAAATCTAATATGGCTTTCAGAGAACAGATAAGCGAGGCATTAATTCGAATTCAAGCAGACCTCAGCAGTTTAGAGATTGCTTTAGAAGATAAATAATTTATATTAACTTTTACGCGGATATGGTGGAACTGGTAGACACGCTAGATTTAGGTTCTAGTGCCGAAAGGTGTGGGGGTTCGACTCCCTCTATCCGCACCAAAGTAAATTTACTTCAAATGCTCTATTAGAAGAGTAGGTACATTGCAAGTATGAGACTTTAAAGTCGCAACTAGGGTTTTTGGTTTTCTGCCATCCTTCACATCTGAAATTTCTACTCCCTCCGATACCAACCTAGCATGCGTTTTTCTTATATCTTTGGTTGTCCAAGCTAAACCCCAAGCTTTATCAATAGGTTTATCTGCATCGTTATTAATTCCAATTGCTTCAATCGTCGTTTGATTCGTTCTAAAAAACAACATTCTTCCTCCCCATTTTTCAACATATTGATCCAAAGCGAGTCTGATTCCGTAAGTATCTCTGTAAAGCTCTATTAATCCATCTGGATCATTGGAGTTGATAACAATATGATCGAGACGCTCAACTTGATCGTTTTCAAAGGATTCGTATTTCGGAAGAATCCCTGAGGTGTGCTCAATTAACAAGGTAAAGACTCCACGAGTAGATTCTTTTGGGAGCATAATATTTTTCCATTCTCTTTTAGCGCCTGAATCTAAATTGATTCCCTCGCCAGATGTAATTTTTATATTTTGGAAATTTGAGTATTCCTTAGATTGAAAAACTTCTTCAATGTTTTCAACTTCCAATGCTATTCCAAAGATACTTTCTCCATTTTCCTTGATATGGTCGTTAACTTGATCTGCTAAAAATCCTTCTGAAGTTCCAGCAATCAACTCTAAATAAAGATTCTCCAAAGGGAACAGGATATTTTGAGTTCCAAGACTAGGATGTTTACCGCGCCAAGTGGGTTTGAGACCTAAAACTTTTTCATATTGAAGAGACGATTCTTCAAGATTTTTTACAGCTATTAAAATGTGATCTATCGATTTAATCATTAATTATGAGCAGTGGTCAGGATTTCAATTTTCGTATACTCTAACAATGATATATTTTTTATGAGGAGAAAAAAATGAACTTTGAACATTCTGACAAAGTAAAAGACTTACTAGCTAGAGTATCTAAATTTATGGATGACAATATTTATCCAGCAGAATCCGTTTATGCAGAACAAATGCAGGCTTTTAGAGACGAAGGCAATCCTTGGCAAGTTGTTCCAATTGTAGAAGAACTTAAAAAGAAAGCTAGAGCAGAAGGGCTTTGGAATTTCTTTTTACCTGAGAGTTCTTATGGGTTTGGATTGACTAACCTTGAATATGCGCCTTTGGCTGAATTAATGGGTAGAAGCGGCATTGCTTCTGAGGTATTTAATTGCTCGGCTCCTGATACAGGAAACATGGAAGTCATAGAAAGATATGGAAATGATGAGCACAAAAAATTATGGCTCGAGCCATTGCTTAACGGTGAGATCAGATCAGCGTTTGCCATGACTGAGCCAAATGTTGCGTCTTCTGATGCGACTAATATTTCTAGTTCAATTGTTGATGCTGGAGATCATTACGTCATCAACGGTGAAAAATGGTGGACTTCTGGTGCAGGGGATCCTCGCTGTAAGATTCTTGTCTTCATGGGTGTAACTAATCCAGACAATCCGAAACATCAGAGACAATCACAAATTCTTGTCCCTATGGATACTCCTGGAATCGAAATCTTAAGAATGATGAATGTCTTTGGATCAGATGATGCCCCGCATGGACATGGTCATTTGAGATTTACAGACGTGAAAGTACCTAAAGAAAATCTACTTTTAGGAGAAGGTAGAGGTTTTGAAATCGCTCAAGGAAGACTTGGTCCAGGAAGAATTCATCACTGCATGAGAACAATTGGTGTTGCTGAGAGAGCTTTAGATATTCTCTGTGAGAGAGCTACAAATCGAGAGGCATTTGGTAAGCCTCTTGCTGAGTTAGGAGGAAACTATGATGTCATTGCCGATTGCCGTATCGAAATCGACAGCTGCAGATTACTTACTCTTAACGCTGCTCATATGATGGATACCGTAGGTAACAAAATTGCCAAAAGTGAAATTGCTCAAATTAAAGTGGCTGTTCCAAATATGGCTTTAAGAGTTATCGATAAAGCAATTCAAATTCATGGCGGAGCGGGAGTTTCTCAAGATACGCCTTTAGCCAGAATGTACGCAAGCATGAGAACCTTAAGACTTGCAGACGGTCCTGATGAGGTTCACAGAAGAACCGTTGCCAGATTAGAACTTGGTAAGCATCAAGCCCAAGCAGCTAAAGATGGTTCGCCAGACGTATACGTAGGAAGGCCTAGTTAGTCTTTTTAGTTCTTCTGCAGCGCTCGCTGCAGAAGACTACGTTATCCCAATCACGTTCCCATTTTTTTCTCCATGAAAAAGGCTTGTTGCACCTTTTACATATCTTTTCTGGGAGAGGTTTTTTCAAGAAACTAATATGTCGTTAAGCTGATAAAGTCTTCAGCAAGTTTAAAAATCCTTTCTTTTTTATCTTTGTTCATTTTATCCAAAGATCTTGTCATCAACGACAACCTAGGATTAGATTTAAAGAATTCGCTGTGCCTGGAAATAAAACTCCAATATAAACCATCCACGATTTCACACCAATTTCCTCTTTTAAAATTACTCATTTTTAAAAGATAATTCGAACCACATATGTAAGGTTTAGTCGACATAATGCCCGCATCTGCATAAGTACTCATTCCAAAAACATTTGGAACCATCACCCATTCTGATGAATCTAAGTACATTTCCATAAACCAAGTGTAAATTTCTTTAGGCGACACTCCTGCTAGGTTCATGATGTTAGCGATAACCATGAGTCTGTTTATATGATGGGTATAGCCATGATCGATAGAATCCTTAATTGCTTTATCCAAGGGATCAATTCCAGTTGAACCTTCATACCAGCAATCTTTTAATTTTTTATTGTGATTAAAGAAATTAGAATTCTCTTGATCAACACCCTTCAAGTCGTAAACACCTTTTATGAATTCTCTCCAACCTATAATTTGTCTGATAAATCCTTCAAGAGAATTTAATGGGATATTATTTTTCTTTGCGTAACTTAAAGACTGATCTACAACTTCATCAGGAGTTATCAAGCCGATATTTAAAAGGGGGCTAAGCAGAGAATGAAACAAAAAAGTTTCATTTGTATCTATTGCATCTTCATAATCGCCAAAAAGTGAAAACCGCTCCTCTAAAAAAGATTTCAACCATTTTTTTGCTTCGTTTCTGTTGCAGGGGATTTTCATACCATCCAGCTTCCCAGGATGATTAGAAAAATTTTCCATAATGATATTTTTTATTTCTTCCTTATAAATTGAATCTTTTATTTTTGGAATTTTTGGAATGGACAGACCTTTAGGTAACTTTTTACGATTTTCTTCATCAAACGACCATTTACCTCCAATAGGCTTATCGTCACTCATCAAAATATTCAGCTTTTTTCTCATTTTTTTATAAAAGTCAGCCATAAAAAGTCTTTTACCGTCCATGAGGTCTTTGAACTCACCTTTTTGAAGAATGAACATAGGATTATGTAGTTCTTCATAATCCAAATTCTTGGTCTCTAAAAATGCATAGAGTTGTTCCTTAAATGCTTTATCTGCAGGCTCAAAAAAGTATAACTTCTCAATTTTATTTTTCCTGATTACATCCGTGACGTTATCTAAGTAACTTTTTTTATTTTCTGTTAACTCTATGTAATGGACGGTTTTGTCCAATGAGAGAAGAGAATCTCTATATTCACGCATCGAGGTTAAAAACATTAGAATTTTTGATTTGTGATGCTTAACGTAAGTGCATAGATCATAATCTTCAATCATCAATACATGATTAAAGTTATTTTTTTCTAGTTCTTCCAACGGAAATAATTGATTTCCTAAGACAATTAATAGATTATTCTGCACCACGTAATATTAACGGTTCATTTTTAACTAACGTAATAATTTTATGAAAGATATTTTTCCTACCCCTGGTGGATCAGTAACAGTCACTGATGAAATGTGCGACATGAATGGTCATATGAACGTTAGGTTCTATCAAACAATTCCCATGGACTACGAAGGTAATTTTTATCATAGCCTTGGATTTGGAGAAGATTATATTTCCAAGGGATATTCTTCATTTACTATCGAACAAAATATTAGTTACCTTAAAGAATGTCTCAAAGGCGAGGTACTAACTCCTCGTTTTCGTATGCTGAACGTTAATAAAAAGCTTTATCATTATGTCTGCGCTATCTGTAAAGAGAATGATGAGGTTGCTGCTTTGGTGGAAACTGTTGAAATTCACATTGATATGTCGATTAGGAAATCATCTGAAATGTCAGATGAAATTTTCAAAACTATGGCGGACATGAAAAAGGATCATGATTTAAGTGCCCCTTATCCCTTCGATATTAAGCTTAAAATTAAGTCAATTATTTAGATTTAAAGATAGGTTCTCTCCTGTCGAGAGATGCTTTTATTCCTTCTTTGAAATCATCAGTTTCTCTTAATCTATTTTGCTCAGATAGTTCCCACTGAGTAATTTTCTCAATCTCATCAGCCAAACCTTCTTTGATTGTTGACCTTATGGCCTGAACTCCAAGCGGACCAGCCGAATTAATTTCATGAGCTAAATTCTCTGCTGAAGACATTAACTCTTCTTTGGATACTAAATAATCAGCTAATCCAATATCAAAAGCCTCATCTCCAGTGATTCTTCTACCAGTTAACAACATTAGAGCAGCCTTTTGGTGACCTACAACTCTTGGCAACGTAATCGTCGTCCCAAAGCCTTGATGAAAAGCTAACTTTGCAAAATTTGCACTAAATCTTGATTCAGGACAGGCAACTCTAAAATCACATGCCAAAGAGACGCCAAGCCCACCTCCAACGGCAGCACCCTGAATGACTCCAATAATTGGTTTCTTTGTTCTGAACAATCTGACAGCTTGTTGATACAACTTTTCATAAGGATCTGACTCTTCCTTCATAGATGAACTGGTGAAATCTGCTCCCGCACAAAAATGTTTGCCTTCGGAATAAAGTATGATTGATCTACATTCATCATTTTTGTCCATTTCTTCAAGGACATCGGCAATTTCGCCTATCAATTCTGCATCAAAAAAATTATTTGGCGGCCTATTTATTTTTATATAGGCAGTATGATCTTTTAACTCAAACACCAAGTCATTTAGTTTTTCTAAGTTCATAATAATTCTGTAATTTTTTATTCTAGTTAGTAACTTACAGGTAAAATAACTCTTATGTCGAGTTTATTTAGTTTCTTAAAAAAAATAGATTACCTTCTCTTTTTCATCTATGGAATTATGGGCTTTGGCAGTTTATTTTTTATTCAAGCTTTTAGAGATTTCATGACATTGAATGCTACTTTGGAATTTCTCATATGCTTTTTAATCCTCTCTCCCATCTACTATTTGGTTCGAGTACTGAAAAGAAAATACATAAATGATTAGATTAATTCTTGGTATTGGAATTGTGTTGGTCACTTCCATGCTAGTTACCTACCTAACGAGGAAATTTGGTAAATCCATCGCCATAGCACTTTCCATCTCCATTGGAATTATTGTAGGTGTGATTATTTATTCTCACGAAGATGGTTGTGTCGTAGAATCTGAGGAACAAGCTGCAAAAATTTGTTGGTTCAAATGAAAAAATCATTTTTAGATATAGTGGAAGAAGCACTGGTTAACGTTGATGAAGTGGATTGTATTCAACTAAAACATGCCAAAGATAACGAAGAGGATTTTATTCTAATCGATAGTAGAGAAAGGGAAGAATGGGATGCTTCTAGAATTCCTAATTCAGTTCATATGAGTAAAGGATTGATCGAAAAAATGGTTGAAGCAAACATCCCCGATCGAGACACAAAGCTTATTATTTATTGTCAGTCAGGTTTTAGGTCGGTTTTAGCTTGCGAAAGCATAAAACGTATGGGGTATAATCAAGTTTCATCTTTGAAAGGCGGAATCTCTGAATGGCAGTCTTCAGGTTTTCCCATAGAGGATTAATACTAGATAGAGAATATTATGATTGATGTAGCAGTTATAGGCGCAGGTATCTCTGGGATAGGCGCAGCTTCTTATTTGACAATGAAATGTCCAAATAAGAGTTTTCAAATTATCGAATCAAGGAAAAATATTGGTGGAACTTGGGACTTGTTCAAATACCCAGGAATTAGATCAGATTCCGATATGTATACGATGGGTTACTCTTTCAAACCATGGAAGGAGGATAAAACCCTTGCTGATGGATCGTCAATCCTAAGATATTTGGATGAGACAATAGATGAATATCATCTCAGAGACAAAATTAGCTTCAACACTAAACTGACGTCTCTACATTGGAATTCTAATGAAGCTTGTTGGACGCTTGACTTAGTAACTCCTGAAGGAGAAAAGCAGATCAAAGCGAAATTTGTTTTTATGGGCACTGGATATTACAACTATGACCAAGGGTATCTTCCTGATTTTAAAGGATCAGATTCGTATAAAGGGATAAAAATCCATCCTCAACATTGGCCTGAAGATTTAGACTATGAAAATAAAACTGTTGCTGTCATTGGAAGTGGCGCCACGGCTGCAACTGTTGTTCCAGCGGTAGCTGAGAAAGCTAATCATGTTTACATGATCCAAAGATCGCCAACTTATTATTTTCCTGTGCCTGAAGTTAATGCATTCGGTGCTTTTCTAAAAAAGATCCTGCCCCATTCGTTGGCATATAAAATTGTGAGAACTAGGAACGTTTGGCTACAGCAAACACTTTTCAAACATAGCAAGAAAAATCCAGAAAGAGTTAAGAATCTTCTTTTAGATGAAGTGAGAAAACATTTACCTGATGAATACGTGGATAAACATTTCACTCCAACCTACAATCCATGGGATCAGAGAATCTGTGCTCTGCCGGAGGGTGATTTATTTAATGCCATAAACGAAAAAAGAGCATCTGTTATTACAGGCCATATAGACTCTTTTTCAGAGACAGGCATTAAAATGGAATCAGGAGAAGAAATCCAAGCAGATATAATTGTTACTGCGACAGGCTTGCAAATGCAATTTTTGGGCGGAGCTGATGTGAAAGTTGATAACAGAGAAATTAATATGCCAAATACTGTTGCATATAAAGGAATGATGTACACAGGCGTGCCTAACCTGATTAATTCTTTTGGATACATTAATGCATCATGGACATTAAGATCGGATTTAACGTGTGAATTCATGTGCAAGTTAATAAATTATATGGATGAAAATAACATAACTCATTCATTACCAGATCCAGATATAAAAGTTACTGAGGATGATTGGTTAAATGGTTTTTCTTCAGGTTATTTGATGAGGTCAATGCATTTATTTCCAAAACAAGGTGAAAAATCTCCTTGGAGAAATAATCAAAATTACTTCCAAGATCTTTTTGATATTAAATTCAAAAAAATTGATGACGGTGCATTAGTCTTGAGGAATTAATGGACGGATTTTTTAATATTTTTAGAGAAGTCTGGGAAGAGGGCCTCTTAGGAATCGGTCTAACAGAACTTTTTATATCCATCGGAATTTTGGTTATTGCTCTTTTGCTAAGAGCTTTCATCGTCAGTAGATTTTTTAAGTGGTTGGAATCAATTGCTGACAACACAGAAACAGAAGTTGATGATGTTGTGTTTGAGTCCCTCAGGAAACCTGTGGGATATGTTCCTATAACGCTTGCTCTTTACTTAATAAGTATTTATTTGCCTTTATCAGGATCTCTGGGTTTATTTATAGAAAATTTAGTCAAAGCATCGCTAGCTTTCACAATTTTTAGCGTTTTTACCAACAGTGTTTCACCGCTTTTTTCCATGCTTACTGGCACCAGCTTTTTAACTGCCGCAATGACAATGTGGCTTGAGAAAGCCATAAGAGTTTTAATTTGGGTCATAGGCTTCGCAATAATTTTAGATATATTTGGAATTCAAATAGGGCCCATTATTGCAGGTTTGGGGTTATTCTCAGTTGCTGTTGCATTAGGAGCTCAAGATCTTTTCAAGAATTTAATCTCGGGAATTTTAATAATTGCTGAAAATAGATTTCAGCCAGGCGATAGAATTGAAGTTGAGGGTCATCTTCACGGAATGGTTGATAAAATTGGATTTAGATCAACAGTCATAAGACTTTTCAATACCTCTCCCATGATTATTCCCAACAAAGATTTATCTGATGTAAAAGTAATTAATCACGGCGAGATGTATCACAGAAGAATAGATTGGAAAATAAACCTTGTCTATTCAACAACACTCGAGCAACTCAAAGAAATATGCTCGAAAATTGATGAGTTTATAAAGGACTATGAAGGACTGGTGGAAAACGTAAAGCAAGAATCCTTTGCAAAAACCGTCGCTTTTAATTCAAGCTCTATCGACGTCCAGATATTGTGTTTTACAAATCCTTGCAATTTCACTGAGTTCTCAACCATAAAGCAAGATCTTGTATATTCAGTAATTGATATAGTTAGATCCAGTGGAAGTGAATTTGCCTTCCCTTCAAGGTCAATATATGTGGAATCAGGCGGCTCAGATGGCATTATGGATGAAAACGATTTACATGCTTCTGCTTTAATCAATAATGAAGCTGAGGATAAAAAGTAACATTCTCTGTTCTCAAGTTTATTAAATTAGATATAATGTCAATTGAGGATTTATGAAAAAACCATTCCGCATTTCTTTACTTTTATTATTAACTTTTGCTGTTGGTTGTGCAAAACCCGTTTTTTGGTATCAGACACCTCAAGCTCTAAATCTTCACTTTGATTTCGATCCAACCCTTTTAAATTGCATAGAGTTATCCGAAGAGTCTGTAAGAGTCTCTAATATTGTAGAAGATCTTGCAGACAAGCTAATCAATGAGGCAGATAGAAATGTATCTTCTGTTTTTTTTGGGTTTAGGACAAACAACCCACTAACAGGTAAAAATTATTTTGGTGTAGGTTCTGAATCAGTTGATCCAGCTGTTTACGAATTTAGAAGACTTCAATTATTACTCGAACAAATAGAAACCTTACAGATCGACAACTGCTCTCCAACTGTAATAACAATCACAGAAGAGCAAGGATAACTTTCTTTTTCTCAAATGGTTTGCTTGCCAAATCTCTTTAAGCCCTTTCTTCTTGTTATAGCTATTTTTGCATCTACGGCTTTTTCTTCAAAAAATATAACCATTCATGAAGACAAAATTGTTTTTGGAGCAGGTTGTTTTTGGAGTATTGAGAAAAAATTTGCAGAATTACCAGGGGTGATAAACGTAGAATCCGGTTATGCTGATGGCATCGGTATTGAACCAAGGTACTCTGAAATAACAAAATTTAAAAATAAATTTAATCCTAATAACTTCGCTGAAGTTGTCCAGGTTACATACGATAAGAATTCTATTTCCTTAACCGATTTAATTAAGTTCTTCTTTGAACTTCATGATCCAACGCAAAAAAATAGACAAGGTAACGATATAGGAACTCAGTATCGATCTCTAATATTATTTAATGATCAATCCGAAAAAATGTTATCCATCGAGCTTAAAGATGATTATCAAATACTGCTAAGAAAAGAGGGTTATGGAGATATAGTTACAGATATAAAGAAATTGAAAAAGTTTTATCCTGCAGAAGAATATCATCAAGATTACTTAGTTAAGAATCCTAATGGCTACTGTCCAGATCATTCAACCGGTATTGTTTTTAAAGAAGTTGAAAAACCTAAGATTGATAACAGTTATTTACTTGCTGGCAAGTACATTTTAGTTTTGGATTCAGAATTTTGTCCCTACTGCACTAAGCTCAAAAATGAAGTTTTGTCTGATTATGAGGGTTCAATTCCCTTGCATTATAGATATTCCTCAGATTTGCATGATCTTCAATTATCATCTCCAACTTGGGCAACACCAACTATCTTTTTTATTGAAGATGGAGTTGAGAAATTTTCTCTTCAAGGATTTGTTCAAAGAGAAAACTTCTATAAGGCCCTTGGTATTTTTAAATTAGGAGAAAGTGAATCTTATAACGTTGCTTTTAATCAAGGAACGGACCCAGTCTTTTGTAAAGAATATGAGTTATTTAAAGATACTCCGGAGGGAGTTTTCATTGATAAGCTCAGTGGAGCTCCTCTTTTTGATACAAAAGATAGATTTAATTCTAGAACGGGTTGGCTATCTTTTACTAAACCAGTAGATGGATCGGTTACAGAGCACATGGACTACAGTTATGGAATGACTAGGGTTGAAATTAAATCTAAATCTTCAGGAATTCATCTTGGACACGTTTTTCAGGATGGGCCTAATGGACTTCCCAGATATTGCATCAATGCAACTGTGCTAGAATTCGTTCCCAGAAATATATAGACACGTAGCTCAGTTGGTTAGAGTACTACCTTGACATGGTAGGGGTCCCCGGTTCGAGTCCGGGCGTGTCTACCATTTTAGAATTATCTTATAAGACAAATTACAGATATTATTTCTTGATGAATAAATTGCTCGAATCTTTTCTTCGTTCTGATCATGCTGGTGAAGTAGGCGCTGTTTACATTTATAAAGGGATTCTCTCCATTGCTAAAGATCCGGTTTTGGTTGAGTTTTCAAAAAGACATTTAGAGACAGAAAAGGAACATTTACGAAAGATAGAAGAAGTTCTTCCGCTAAGCAAAAGAAGCAAGTTAGTTGGCATTTGGAAAGTTGCTGGCTATCTTCTTGGTTTTCTTCCTTCTCTCCTTGGACCCAGAATAGTTTTTGCAACAATCGAAGCAGTTGAGTCTTTTGTAGAAGATCATTACGAAGAACAACTCAAATACTTAAGGGCACAGGATGTTCCTGACCAAGCTCTTATAAATCTTCTCCAATCTTGCCAAGATGATGAGATTGAGCATAAAAATGAGTCCGCAATTAAAAAAAGGTTTGCTCCTGGATTCCTTCTAAACTTCTGGATGAAAATTGTAGGATGGGGATCCTCGTCTGCAGTTAAAGTAGCAAAAATAATCTAGATAAGCCCACTTTTATTATTAAGCAATATACTGTATATTTATACAGTACTTAATTTATTTTTTTATTTTTGCGAATGATATCCGAAGATCAAAAGCGCAGGGTAAATCTGCCTCTTTTCAATGACAAAATTGCTGTTGGTTGGCCTAGCCCTGCAGATGATTATGTAGAGAGATCAATAGATTTAAATGAGTACTTGGTAAAGAATTCAGCTGCAACCTACTTTTTAAGAGCCGCTGGCGATTCTATGATTAATGTGGGTATACATAACGATGCGATTTTAATAGTCGACCGAAGTATCGAGCCAACTGATGGTAAGATAGTCATCGCTTCGGTCGACGGATCCTATACCTGTAAGCGGTTACAACTTTATCCTGAGCCTAGACTGGTCGCAGAAAATATTAAATATCCGCCCATTAAAATAGATAAAAAGGAAGATTTTGAAATAATTGGCGTTGTATTGGCTGCCATCAATCAATTTTGATTAAGAGATGTTTGCTTTGGTAGATTGCAATAGTTTTTATGCTTCTTGCGAGAGAGTTTTTAGACCAGATCTAAAAGATAAACCAGTGGTCGTTTTATCAAATAATGATGGCTGTGTAGTGGCTCTCTCAAAGGAGGCTAAAAAGCTTGGCATTAAGATGTGTGATCCTTGGTATCAGATTGAGTCTTCTTATACCAAAAAAGGAGGTTATGCCTTTTCTTCTAATTATGAGCTTTATGCCGATATATCGGCACGCATAATGACAACGTTGGAGCGACTATCTCCTAACATAGAAATCTATAGCATTGATGAAGCCTTTCTAGATTTAACGGGAGTTAATAATTGTCAAAATTTGCAGGATTTTGGAATGCAATGCAAAGAAACAATCAAACAATGGACGGGAATGCCTGTAAGAGTAGGTATCGCTCCAACTAAAACTTTATCTAAAATAGCAAGTTATGGAGCCAAATATTATCCAGCCACGCAAGGAGTAGTGGATTTATCTAAACCGGAAAGACAAAAAAAACTATTAAATTTGGTGCCTGTCCAAGAAGTCTGGGGGGTAGGCAGAAAGATTCACAAAAGATTAAACCAAATTGGTATTAGGACTGCCCTAGATCTTGCAATGATAGATACAAAATATGTAAGAAATAACTTCAACATAGTTCTTGCAAAAACAGTCAGAGAACTTAGGGGAGAACCTTGCATTGGCCTCGAAGATCAACCATCTGCAAAAAAACAAATTGTGGTTAGTCGAACCTTTAGTAAAAGGGTAGATGATTTGAGAACTTTAGAAGAGGCGGTAAGCGACTATGCAGCACGAGCAGCAGCTAAGCTTAGGAGAGAAAATAGAAGATGCCTTTATGTTTCTGTTTTTATCAGAACAAATCCTTTCAGGGCGCAAGATCGGCAATATAGAAATTCAGGAACAACTAGGCTGATTGCTCCAACTAGCGATACTAGAGATATTATTCAAAATGCAAAAAAGAGTCTCAGAGCCATATATAGATCGGGTTTTAATTATATAAAGGCAGGAATATTACTTTCAGATTTTTACGATGATCAAATTCAGCAGTATGATTTTTTTTACTCTAAAGAAAGGACCTTACACAGCGATCAACTCATGAATACCATAGATAAAATAAATAAGAAGGGATTACCGCCGGTTTATTTTTTAGCTCAGGGGATTAAGAGAAAATGGTCAATGAAGAGGGAGATCCAATCACCTAGATATACAACTTCTTGGAACGATCTTCCAAAAGTCAGTTAGATTTTTTGCTAGATACCCACGAAATATCTTCGTCATAATCCGATAGAGTTTGATCAATCCCAAGAATAAGAGAGATCAAAGCCATACGAACGAGAAGACCATTGTCCGTTTGCCTGTATATGGCTAGGTTAGGATTTTCATTCATATCAGTATCAAGCTCATTAGCATCAGGGCGAGAGTCTCTTGGAAGCGGATGCATGATGACTGTATTTGGCTCACAATTTTCGGTGTAGATATTTTGATTTAGTTTAAGAAGGCCTTTGTATTTATTAGCCTCTTCAGGAGAATCAAATCTTTCTTCTTGAACTCTAGTGATATAAATAATATCTACATCACCAATACCAGACTCTATCGAATTGAATTCATTTATTTTCATTCCGTTATAGACTAGACCTTGTCTAATTTCAGGAGGAAGTTTTAATTGTTCAGGCGATATTAAGTTGAAGGATATATTTTCAAATAAATTTAATGCCTTACAGAGTGAATGAACGGCTCTTCCAAATTTTAAATCTCCAACAAGAGCAATGTTGCTTCCGTCGATGGACTTACCTTTAGATTCCAGTTCAAGTTTGATGGTGAATAAGTCTAATAAAGCTTGACTAGGATGTTCATTTTCTCCATCTCCTGCATTGATTACAGGAACTCTTGAGGCCTCGGAAAATTCCTGGACAGAATTTTTTTCAGGATGCCTCATGACAATTAAATCGCTATAGCCGCTCAATACTCTGGCAGTGTCGTATAAAGACTCACCTTTTGCGAGAGAGGAAGCTTCAATGCCGGTAGTTTCTCTTACCTCTCCACCTAAAAGATTGAAAGCACTTCCAAAACTAATTCTTGTCCTTGTGCTGGCTTCGAAGAACATATTACTGAGAATAGCTCCCTGAAGGACTCTAGTTTTTTTCTCTCGGTGAGCATATGGGATCATTTTTTCAGCTATTGAAAAAACTTTAACGATATCGTCTTTGTCAAACTGATCTATGGAGAGGATATGATTGCCAAGAAACTCCATGAAAGTATTCTAACATTGAAAGATTTTAAATTCTTTGAATATTCCAAGATGAGACTATTGCAAATTTTCTTGACTATGACATATTAAATCAATGTCACAGGATTGCTTGCTACTCAATGGAAATGGAAAGCCAATAAGCTACTTTCCTTTATCTGTTGTAGATTGGAAAACTGCTATCAAGTTAGTCGTTACCAGAAACGTAATAATTGTGAGAGAGCATCAAGATTGGTTTGTTCATTCACCCAGCATGAAACTCAAAGTTCCAAGCATTATTATGTTGAGGAAATATTACAAGTATACAAATCACGTAAAATTTTCAAGATCCAACGTCTTTCTCAGGGATATGTTCACATGCCAATATTGCAAAGAAGTCTTTCAAAGAAAGGAATTAACCATAGATCACATAATTCCAAAATCAAAAGGAGGGGGATCGAGCTGGGAGAATGTCGTTACAGCATGCAAAGATTGCAATATTGCTAAAGCGGATAAATCTTTAGATCCTTCGCCTGTGGCAATAAAACCAAGTTATAAAGCACTATTAAAAGGCCAGAACTCTCAAATCGAATATAAAGACGATATGTGGAGAGAGTATATAGTTGCCTAAATTATCCGTATTTGACTGAACAACCGTAAGGTCTCGTTTTTGAAACAGACAGGGGTTTGTTCGACTTAATATCATTTATAACTTTTTTTACAAAATTAGTAGATTGATTTAAGTCCGTTGTCCAAAACCTTGAACCTCCAGCATCATCAATCGCACCTTGATAAACAATATTTTTATTTTTATCAGCAATGAAAATATGAGGCGTGGTTTTTGCATTAAATTTTTTACCTAAGTCACCATTCTCATCAACTAAAATATGATCAGGAAAACTTCCAAAAGATGCAAAAGTATTCACTGCATCGTTTGGTTGAATATATCCTTGTTTACCTTCAGCAGACGAAATCACTGTAATCCAAATCACGTTTTTACTTTTGGCAAACTTTTGAGTAGTTTGCATATTATTCAATCCGTAATGTCTTTTGACGTAGGGGCATTCTAGATTTGACCATTCAAAAATGATTTCAGAGTCTATTTGAGAAAGATCAACCTCTTTTCCCTCTGAATTTATAAAATTTATATCATTGATATTAAAAGCTGAAACATTTAAAGATACAAGAAAGAGCAGAATGATAAGTTTTTTCATAATTTTCTCAAAGCATTTAAAACCATAGTTTCTGTAAGAATTTCTGGAAGTATTATGGCATCAGTTCCATCGCCTTTAAATAATAAATACAAAGGAACACCGCTTCTTCCATAACTTTCAAGAACAGCTGAAATATTTTCATTTCTTTCAGTCCAATCGTAGACAATGTAATCAATTTTATTTGTATTTAAATATTCTAAAACAGTGGGAGATTTTAATACTCTGGCCTCATTCACCTTACAAGTAATACACCAGTCTGCTGTAAAATTTACAAAAGTAGGATTCTGAAATTCAAAATCATTCGTATCAATTATTGTTTCAACTTTTGAGCTTTCCTCAGAACTTGAACTCATAGGAACAAAAAAAGTTAATGAAATGATCGATAAAATAATTAGTAAATTTTTTACATAATTTAGAACCTGTCTTTCTGATTTTTTTAGATTGGAAAGCCAAACTATGAAAATTGTGACTAAAGATCCAACTAAAACTAGAGATAGGTCAAATCTATTCAGCTGAGCTGACAATATCCAGAACAACCAAATAGCTGTCAATCCCATTGGGAAAGCCATAAATTGTTTCAGATTTTCCATCCAAGGCCCTGGTTTTGGTAAAAATGAAATTAACCTAGGATTAAAACTAAGAACAAGATAAGGGAGACAAAAACCTAACGCTAAAGACAAAAAAATTGGATAAGTTTGATAACTAGGTTGAAGCAGCGCTAAACCAAGCGCCGAACCCATGAAGGGAGCTGTGCAAGGAGTTGCTACTATTACAGCAAGGAACCCTGTAAAGAAACTACCTGAGTATCCAGATGAACCTGAAACTGCATTACCAGAAAAAGCCACATTAAGATTTAGAGAAGAAATAAAAAAACCAGATAAAAAAATAAATAAGAAAATCAACAAGGTAAGAAAAATAGGCGATTGAAGTTGAAATCCCCAGCCAACCTGAACTCCAAAATATTTGAATAATAAAATTAGGCTACAAATTAATAAAAATGTGAGTATTGCTCCGGATGCAAAGATTAATCCATGAGCTTTAACTTCTTTCGGGGAATCAGACTTTTCAATAAAGTTAAATATCTTTAGAGATAGCACAGGAAAGACGCAAGGCATCAAATTCAGAATAAGCCCACCGATTAATGCAAACAATAGAGCTGTAAAAAAAGAGATTTCATTAATGTTACTTTCTTGAAGAAAGACCTTGCTATCGCCTATGATTTCATAATTAAAAACACCATCTTGAGTCTTAATACTTAAAACCCCGGATAACAAATTAAGTTCTTTGTTTTCAATAGCTTTCTGAATTTCCAAATTATAAGAATTATTAGTTTTCGATAAATTTTGTGGTTCAGCATAATTTATAAATCCATACTCATAAGGAAAAAAATAAGACTCATAAATATTTGATGGATAGTCAAAAGATAAATTGAATGTCTCAAAACTCTTATCGGAAATAACTTTAAAGTTTTTAAGGTTTATCTTTTGGACGGTTCGCGTTTTAATTGCTTTTAATTGGTCGTTGCTCAGAGAATTTACATTTTGATAGGGGAATTTGATTTTCCCTGATCCAGATTGAGGTATGCATATTTCTTTGCAAACAAGCCAATTTGCTTTTAGACCTATTTCGAATTGTTTGGGAATGATTTTTGGAGTTTTAAGAATAAAAGGCAAAATTACTTGATCATCAAAGCCATAGGTCATTAAAGGTGGGAAAGGAATTTTGTCCGGACTTGGCCATATGGGTCCACTCATTTGAAATCCCTCAGGAAGTTCCCATTCAAACTCAGCAGGATCACCTGAGTCCCCTGGATTGATCCAATAAGTATGCCAACCTTTATCCATACTAATTTCTATAGTTAATATATTTTCTGAATTGGCGTTAATTTCAATACTCTCAGGGTAGAAATTTAGTTTTGAATGGCTGTCATTTATGGATAGTTTTGCCTGAGTAAGCAAACTGAAGAAAAGCGAAATTAGAATGAAAAATTTTAATTTCATGAACTACCTTGAGTTTGATTAATTATTCTAGGATCAAAACCATTAACTTCAGATAATTTATTAATTTTTAAATTATTTGGCGTATCAAAAAGAATTTCTTGATGGGCATCAGTTATTTCCCATGCATTCTGTGCTATTTCATTTTCTAGCTGATTTGGACCCCATCCAGTGTATCCAAAAGAAACTATAAATTTATCCGGAAACTTACCCTTAAGGATATTTTCTATCACCTGTTTATTTGATGAAAAACCTATCTCATTTGTAATCCGAATATCGGGCTTATTAACTTTATCTATTGTGTGAAGGACAAAGATAGAAGTGGACTCTACTGGCCCACCTAGAGCTATTTTCTGATTAAGATGTTTCTTTTCTTTGACATCTAAAAAATTATCTGCAATTTGAACATCTATTGACCTATTGACGATTAGACCTAAGGATCCTTCTTCATTATTCTCACATACATATATTAATGAATCAGCAAAATAGTCTTTATCTTCATATTCCGCAGGTGAATAATATAGGAATTTATTTCTCAAAGAATCATTCATTTATTCAAAATCATATTACTGATTTATAATGGGGGCAGGAACAGCAAAATACAATTAATTACATGGACAGTAGTAATTTTATTTCCAAGTCGCTAAGGCAGGAGCATTTAAAAAAAATTTCTGGATTAAGATATGAAGACGAGGAAAAGTATGAGTTGCAGTCAGAAATTAGAAATCTTTTGAAGAAGAATAATGCTTCATTGATAGCTCATTACTACACAGAACCAGCCATACAAGATTTAGCTTTAGATACTGATGGATGCGTTGCCGATTCTTTAGATATGGCTAAATTTGGCGCCAATTCAGAATCAGATACATTAGTTGTTTGCGGGGTAAAATTCATGGGAGAGACTGCAAAAATTTTATCGCCAAAAAAAACTGTTCTCATGCCGACCCTAGAAGCAACATGCTCACTTGATTTAGGCTGTAAAGCAGAGGATATACAACTGCTTAAGGATCAGTATCCTGATAGAGAAGTTATTGTTTACGCTAATACTTCCGCAGAAGTAAAATCTATTGCAGATTGGGTTGTTACTTCAAGCATCGCCTTGGATGTCATGGATAGGCTTATGTCTGAAGGCAAAAAATTTATTTGGGCTCCGGATAAGCATTTAGGAAATTACATACAAAAAGAAACAGGTGCAGACATGATCATATGGGATGGATCCTGTGTAGTTCATGAAGAATTTAAATTAGAGGGAATCATGAACCTTAAGCATTTACATTCAGATGCTTTAATTCTGGCTCATCCAGAATGTCCAGATAAAGTTTTGAATATTTCAGATTTTGTAGGATCTACTTCACAAATTTTAAATTTTGCAAAAAAAACAGATAACCTAAAATTCATTGTGGCAACTGATGCAGGGATTTTTCATCAATTGACATTGCAAAATCCAAACAAAGAATTTTTTCAAGCTCCTTCATCTGGGAAAGGAGCTACGTGTATTTCTTGTGCATATTGTCCCTGGATGGGTATGAATGATTTACTTAAGTTAAGAGATACCTTGGTAAAAAAAGATAACGAAATATCATTAGAGGAAAATATTTTAGATAAAGCTCAAAAATCAGTTAAAAGGATGATTGATTTTGTTTAATCACAAAAAGATTTATAAAAGTGATGTTCAACTCGCTCTATTAGAAGACTTAGGAGATAAAGATCTTTCTGATGGAATTATTAGAGATCAAATAGTAACAGCTTTCCTGAAAGCAAAAGATGATGGTCTCTTTTGTGGTCGAGACTGGTTTGAAGAGTCTTTTAGGCAAATAGATAAAAAAATTGAATTTAAGTGGAAATTCAACGATGGTGATTTTTTTAAGAATGGCGACGAAATTGTTGAAATTAAAGGTAACATAAATTCAATTCTTAAATCAGAAAGAACTGCAATCAATTTTGTTCAATTTTTATCTGGAATTTCAACCAACACTCAAATAAAAGTTAATCTTTTGCAAAATAAAAAGATTGATTTATTGGATACAAGAAAAACAATACCTGGTCTTCGATATTCTCAGAAATATGCAACCAAAATAGGAGGAGCACGCAACCATAGGTTTGGATTATATGATGCACTAATGATTAAAGAAAATCACATATCAATGTTTAATAGCTTGGATGAATTAGTGCTGGATGACATAGATAGAGGTAAATTTTTGGAAATCGAAGTTGATACGCTAAATAAGATCGAGCCAGCTTTAAATCATTTTCCAGATGTTATTATGTTTGATAACTTTTCAATTGAAGACATAAAAAAGGGTATAGATATAGTTGGAAATAGATCAAAGATAGAGGTATCTGGTATTTTGGACATGCAACAGTTCAAAGAAGTATCAAAATTAAATATTCACTTTATTTCACTTGGAGAATTAACGAAAAACATCAAATCTATCGATTTTTCTTTGTTACTTAAAAAACTATGAAAAAGTATTTAATTATCCTCTTTTTTATT